>NZ_JACHWZ010000004.1:47169-155189 GCF_014191725.1 Microbulbifer rhizosphaerae | reverse complement strand
GGATGGCGTGCACAAATCCAAATACCCGCAACGGCCGACCGGACAGCGCGCGTTTACCGGGCACTGCCCGGTGCCCGACCTTGCGACCCGCCAAGGTGGCGGGTACCAGCCGATATGCGGCCCTGTACCCGTCCCCTGGGATGACCGGCGACGAACGGATACCCAAATGCCAAACTATGCTTTCCCTGATACCTCCGAACAAGAGATGACCAGGGGATCACCGATCAATGAAGATTGCCATCTATAACGCCCAGCCCTACGAAAAAAAGTATTTCGACCGCTACAACCGCACTCTCGGGCACGAACTTCTCTATGTCGACACCCATCTCGATGCCACAACCCTGGCCCTGTGCAATCCCAGCCCGGTGATCTGCGTGTTTGTCAACGACCAGATTCAAAGGCCGCTACTGGAGCAAATGCGCGACCAGGGCGTCAGGATGATTGCGCTGCGCAGTTCCGGCTTCAACCATGTGGATATCCGCGCCGCAAATGAAATGGGCATTCTGGTGGCCAATGTGCCCGGCTACTCGCCATACGCTGTGGCGGAACATGCGGTAGCGCTGATCCTGTGCTTGATTCGCAAGGTGCTTCGGGCCCACGCGCGGGTGCACGAAGGTAATTTCTCTTTGAATGGCCTGATGGGATTCGACCTGCACGGCAAAACCGTAGGCGTGGTGGGCACCGGCCGGATCGGCTGTGTATTCGCGACCATAATGCGCGGCTTTGGCTGCGGGCTGCTGGGCACCGATCCGGTGGTTAACGAGAGATGCCTCGGCCTGGGCATGGAGTATGTGTCACTGGAAACCCTCTGCCGCCACTCGGATATCATCTCCCTGCACTGCCCACTGCTGCCGGACACCCGTCACCTGATCGATGACCACACCCTCTCGATGATGAAAAGCGGCGTTTGCCTGATCAATACTTGCCGCGGTGCAGTGATCGATACCCCTGCGGTCATTGGCGGGCTGAAATCGGGAAAAATCGGCTACCTGGGGCTGGATGTGTACGAGGAGGAGGAGAGCCTGTTCTTCGAGGATCACTCGGACACAGTGCTGAGCGACGACGTATTCGCCCGGCTGCTCACCTTCAACAACGTGTTGGTCACCGGCCACCAGGGTTATTTCACCCGGGAGGCGATTACTGATATCGCCAGAACCACCCTCGCCAATGTGGCGGAATTCGAGGAGACCGGCAGTTGCTCAAATCAGCTGATTGCACCCCTTGAACAGTAATTAGTGGTGACGGCCTGTTTAGGGTGGATGCGCTGTGCTTATCCACCTTACAGGTAAATCCCCTTCAACGCTCCCGGTTCTTGGCCTGATTCCAGAGTTGATCCAGTTCAGCGAGGGATGCGTCCGCCGGCCGGCGCCCTTGGGATTTCAGTTCCCTTTCCACGGCGTCGAAGCGGCGCTCGAATTTGCGGTTACAGTGGCGCAGCGCACTTTCCGGATCAACTTCCAGGTGGCGCGCAGCATTGACGCAGGAGAACAACAGATCCCCCAGCTCCTCCCGGCTGTGCTCGCGGTCACCGCTGCGGACCGCTTCGCGCAGTTCAGCGATCTCCTCCTCGATCTTGTCCAGCGCGCCGTCGATATCCGGCCAGTCGAACCCCACCCGCGCGGCGCGCTTTTGCAATTTGCCGGCACGGGTCAGTGCCGGCAGGCCGAGGGCGACTCCGTCCAGCGCACCCGCCTCTCCTTTGGCATGGCGCTCTTCCGCTTTGATAACCTCCCAATTTTGCTTTACCCGAGCCTCGTCAACCGCCACGCCGCAGTTATCGCTGTAAAGTTCCCCGCTGGGAAATACATGCGGGTGGCGACGCAGCAGTTTGCGCACCAGGGTGTCAGTGATACGGAAAAAATCGAAATGACCGGCTTCACTGCCGAGCTGGGCGTAGAAGATGACCTGGAACAGGAGGTCGCCGAGCTCCTCGTGCAGGTGTTCGAAATCCTGCGCCTCGATGGCCTCGGCCACCTCGTAGGCCTCCTCGATGGTGGAGGGGACTATGCTGGCAAAATCCTGCTTCAGGTCCCAGGGGCAGCCGCCTTCGGGATTGCGCAGTTGTTTCATCAAATACAGCAGGTCTTCGACGGTGTATTTTTCTTGCACGATATTTCCCTTGCGATAAATTTCGATCGCGGCCAACGGCCGGAATCCCCTCTCCCCAACCCCTCTCCCGCAAGCGGGAGAGGGGAGTTTTCGGAGCCGGAGCGCTAACGCATTCCGCGTTCCGCATTCATCACTAGTGCAGTATCCGCCGCCGCGCAGAAGCCACGTTGGGCAACTGGTTGATGCGGTGCAACACGCGGCTCAATTCCTCAAAGTTGCGGATCTCCGCGGTGAGCACCATATCCACCGTGTGCTTGTGCTTATTGGAGCGCGTCTGCATGGCGGTGATATTGATACGCTGGCTGTCGAGCATGGTGGTGATATCCCGCAATAGGCCGTGGCGATCATAGGCCTCGATCATGATTTCCACCGAATACACTTCCTTCGGCTTTTCCGCCCATTCCACCTGCAGTACCCGCTCGGACTCCTCGGACTGCATGCGCAGCATGTTGGCGCAATCCTTGCGGTGAATGGATACGCCCCGGCCCTGGGTGATGTAGCCCATGATGTCGTCGCCGGGGAGCGGGTTACAGCAGCGCGCGATGTGGGTCATCAGGTTGCCCACGCCATCAATGTACACATCCGCCTTGCCCTCGCCCCGGGCCACCGAGGCGGTGAGCGAGGGCAATTGCTCCACCCGGTCCACCCTGACCATGCGCTGGGCGGTGTTGAGCACCTGGCCCACACCGATATCCCCCGCACCCACCGCGGCGTAGAGGTCGTCCAGGGAGTGCATATTGAGCTTGCCGGCGAGCTTGTCGAAATCGAAATCGTTCAATGCCAGCTGCTTGAATTCCCCGTCGAGAATGCCGCGCCCATCGGCAATATTCTGGTCCCGCGCCTGCTGCTTGAACCAGTGGATCACCTTGGCGCGGGCGCGGGAAGTCGTGATGTAGCCCATGCCGGAAGAAAGCCAGTCGCGGCTGGGGGCCTCGCGCTTGCCGGTGAGGATCTCCACCTGGTTGGCGGTCTGCAGCTCGTGGTTGAGCGGCACTATGCGCCCGTCCACCTTGGCGCCCCGGCAGCGGTGGCCGATCTCGGTGTGGATTTTGTAGGCAAAATCCAGCGGCGTGGCGCCGCGGGGCAGGTCCACCACGTGGCCGTCCGGCGTGAACACGTAGATGCGCGTATCGATCTCGCTGGACTGCAGGTCGTCCTGCAGCGGATTGCCGCCCACCTCTTCGTGCCAGTCGAGGACCTGGCGCAGCCAGGAGATTTTCTGCTCGTAGCCGTCCTGTCCCTCCAACTGGCCGGATTTCCTGTCGGTGCCCTTGTAGCGCCAATGGGCACAGACGCCGTACTCCGCCTCCTCGTGCATGGCGAAGGTGCGGATCTGCACTTCCAATACCTTGCGATCCGGACCGATCACCGCGGTGTGCAGGGAGCGGTAGCCGTTTTCCTTGGGCGAGGCGATATAGTCGTCGAACTCGTTGGGGATGTTGCGCCACAGGTTGTGCGCTATGCCGAGCACCGCGTAGCAGTCGCGCACCGTGGGCACCAGGATACGCACCGCGCGGATATCGTATACCTGGGAGAAGCCAATATTCTTGCGGCGCATTTTGCGCCAGATACTATAGATGTGCTTTGCGCGGCCGTAGACCTCGCCGCGGATATCCGCCCGAGCCAGCTCGTTGCGCAAGAGCTCCAACACCTGGTCGATATACTTCTGCCGCGCCAGGCGCTTTTCGTCCAACAGGCGCGCTATCTGCTTGTAATCACTCGGTTCCAGGTAGCGGAACGAAAGATCTTCCAACTCCCATTTGATATGGCCGATCCCCAGGCGGTGGGCCAGCGGCGCGTAGACATCGGCCACTTCCCTCGCGACCCGCCGGCGCTTGACCGGGTCGGCATTCTTCGCCGCACGAATCGCGCAGGTGCGTTCGGACAGTTTGATCAGCGCCACGCGCACATCGTCTACCAGCGCCACCAGCATGCGGCGGATATTCTCCGAGTGCTCCTCAACCGCTGCGCTTTTGCCCTCGCCCCCGGTTTCAGCGCTGCGGCTGCGAATTGCGGCCATGCGCAGGACCCCGCGAATCAGCTTGGCCACCGTCTTGCCGAACTCCTCCTCGACGGTTTTCAGAGGCAGGCGCTTTTCCCGCACCGCGCGGTAGAGCACCGCGGCGCACAGCGCTTCGCTGTCAATCTGCAGGTCGGCGAGTATCTCGGCCATCTCCAGGCCGGTGCGGAAGCTGCTGGCACCTTCGGCCCAGATATTCTCCGCGGCGATCGCCCGCTTCTCGGCCTCGGCACTCAATTCCGCGGCCCGGCGCAGGGTGACCAACGCGCCGCCATCGAGCTTGGCCAGGGTCTGCACATGGCGCAGCCAGGACTCCAGGTCCAGCTCGCTGTCAGCGCCCAGGGAGTGGTGTTTTCTTACTTGAACCATCTAGTTGCCGAACCAGTTGCCGAACAAACCGGAAGACAGGTAGCGGTCCCCGCGGTCACAGATAATCGCCACTATGGTGGCGTTCTCCACTTCCGCAGACACCCGCAGGGCACCGGCCACGGCGCCGCCGGAGGAGACACCGCAGAAAATGCCCTCGACCCGGGCCAGTTTGCGGGTCATTTCCTCCGCTTCCCGCTGGCTGATATCCAGGGTCCGATCCACCTCCTCGGCGGCGAAGATGCTGGGCAGGTAAGCGGTCGGCCAGCGGCGGATGCCGGGAATACTGGAGCCTTCGGTGGGTCTCAGGCCGATAATCTGCACAGCGGGATTCTGCTGCTTGAGATAGCGGCCACAGCCCATGATAGTGCCGGTGGTGCCCATGGAGGAGACGAAGTGGGTGATATCACCGTTGGTCTGGCGCCAGATCTCCGGACCGGTGCCCTCAAAATGCGCCCTCGGATTGTCGTGGTTGGCGAACTGATCCAGCACCAGGCCGCGCCCTTCCGCCTGCATTTTCAGTGCCAGGTCGCGAGCGCCCTCCATGCCCTCCTCCGCGGTCACCAGGATCAGTTCGGCCCCGTAGGCGGCCATCGCCGCCTTGCGCTCGTCGGTGGCGCTCTCCGGCATGATCAGCACCATGCGGTAGCCCTTGATCGCCGCGGCCATGGCCAGGGCGATACCGGTGTTGCCGCTGGTGGCCTCAATCAATGTGTCCCCGGGCTTTATCCGGCCGCGGGCCTCGGCGTGCTGGATCATCGACAGGGCCGGTCGATCCTTGACCGAACCGGCCGGATTGTTCCCCTCCAATTTGAGCAGGATGGTGTTACTGGTTTCGCCCTGCAGGCGCTGTAGCCGAACCAGCGGCGTGTTGCCTACGCAGTCGGCGATTGTGGGATAATCCATGGGGATGCGCGTTCCAGATTCAAACCTCAACGGGAGACAATGATCAGTGATCGGTGATCAGTTATCAATGAACAGGGGCGAGACATTGATCATTGGTGATCAATCACTGATCATGGCGGCTGATAACAAATAACCGAAACTGACCACATGGTACAGGATCCGCCCCCCCGCCTGCGCTCACTGCGCGCGATCGTGTTCCGCTTTGCCCTGGCGCCGGCGCTGCTGCTGGCCTTGGTACTGGGCATACTGTTCAGCCTGCAGCAGCTTCACGAGCGCCGTCAGTTGCTGTTGAGCCACGGCCGCGCCAGCGCGGAGCAACTGGCATCGCTGATCCAGCTGAGCGGCAGCCAGCCGTCGGAACTGCGTAAGGAATGGCTGCACCAGAGCCTGCTGACGCTGATGCTGGAAAAGGACATGGTGCGCTCGGTGCACATCTACACCACCGATGCCGTCAAGGGAGCCCCCCTGAACGACGACAGCGGACTGCGGCTGCTGGCCAGCGTGGGCCCCCGACCACGCGCCACCGTCAGCGCCGCCGAGCTGCATGGCCGCGCGCCCTTTATCTACGAGAAATCCGGCAGCCTTCAGGTACTGCAGCCCCTGGAGGGCGATCCGCTCAGTTGCTGGCTGAGCATCGAATTGCACCGCCCCTACTTTATCGTCGGCACCTACCAGGTAGTGGTGGTACTGCTGCTGGGACTGATCGTTTGCACCCTGGCGGCGCTGATGTGGTCGGTGTTCCTGTCCGAACGCTTCGCCCGCTCCCTGGCACGGTTGCGGGAAACACTCTCGGCCATCGGTGACGGCCGTTTCGCCGCCCGCGCGGGCGAGAGCTACAGCCGCGAGCTGCACCAACTGGCGGAGCAGGTCAACGAGATGGCGGCGAACCTCGCCAACCACCAGCGGGATTACAAATCCAGCCTGCACCAGTCCATGGAAGACCTCCGGCAATCCCTGGACAGCATGGAAGAACAGAACATCGAGCTGGACCTGGCGCGCAAGAAAGCGCTGGAGGCCAGCCGGGTAAAATCAGCTTTTCTCGCCAATACCAGCCACGAAATCCGCACGCCGCTGAACGGCATCATCGGATTTACCAATCTGCTTTTGAAAACCGATGTGGACGAATTGCAGCAGGACTACCTGCAGACTATCCTGCGCTCGTCGGAAAGCCTGCTCACCACGATCAACGATATCCTGGACTTCTCGCGCATCGAGTCTGGCAAGCTGGTACTCGACCATATCCCCATGGACCTCGGGCAACTGCTGGAGGAAACCCTGCAGATACTCGCGCCCTTCGCCTATGAACACCAGTTGGAACTGGTACCACTGATCGACAACCAACTGCCCACTACGCTGATCGGCGACCCGCTGCGCATCAAGCAGATACTCACCAACCTGGTGGGCAGCGCGGTGCGCAGTTCCGAGAACGGCGATATCCCGGTGCGCATCAGTGTGCAGAGCGCCAGGGAATCGGAACTGATGGTGCGCATCAGCGTCACCGACCTCGGCAACCGCATCGACGAGCAGGGTCGCCGGGAACTGCGCCAACTGGTGGAGCACAACACCCAGCGGCACAGCCAGCAGATCAGCAGCAGCGGCCTGGGCCTGGCGATCGCGCGCAGCCTGATCCAGCGTATGCGCGGCAGTATCGGTATCGACGAAGTCGCCGGCAGGGGCTCGACCTTCTGGGTACACCTGCCCCTGCTGTTGGAGCGCAACCGCGCCGCGCCGATGCGCGAGCAGTTTCCGGGCGCCCGCCTGCTGGTCGCAGACCCCAACAATATGACCCGCATGCAGGTGGCGCAGCTGCTCAGGCACTGGCAGGTGGAAGCGGTGGAACTGGCGGAGACCAAAACCCTGCAGCCGGCAGTGGAGCAGATGTGGCGCCACGACTCGCAGCCGGATGCGGTGATCATCGACACCGCCATCGCCGGTGGCGATTTCGAACGGTTCGTGGGCACGGTGCAGCAACTGGTGGATACCTACCAGTGCCGGGTCATTTTACAGGGTTCGCCGGTGGAGCTGCGCCGCTGCTACGAACAGTTGCGCACCCGGGTGCTGACCTTCCTGCGCAAGCCGGTGACCCGCGACAACCTGCTGCGCGCCCTGCGCCGCGCCGCGCCGCAATCGGGCCAGGCGCCGCGTATTACCGGCAGCCAACCCACCCTGCCCTGGCCCGCCGCGCCGCGGGTGCTGGCGGTGGACGACCACAGAGCCAACCGACTGCTGGTAGGGGAGCTGCTGCGCGCCCAGGGCGTGGACGCCACCGTGGCAGCGAGCGGCGAAGAGGCATTACAACTCTGGCGACAGCGGGAATTCAATCTGATCTTTATGGATATCCAGATGCCGGATATGGACGGCATCGCCGCCACCCGGCGGATTCGCGAAGAGGAAAAAAGCCAGGGGAAGAGCGACAAGCGCATTCCGATCATCGCGCTTACCGCCCACGCCGGCGCCGAGGAAAAAGCCCGACTGCTCTCCGCGGGAATGGACGACTACCTCAGCAAGCCGGTCAGCGAGGCGCAGCTAAGCAATATGATCAAGCGCTGGATGAAAATCCTGGCACCGGCGATGCCCGCCCCGGGACGCGAGCGGAGCCCGCGGCCGGTGGACATCAGCGAGAGCCTGGGCCTCAGCAACAACAACGCCAAACTGGCCCGCGACATGCTGCAGATGCTGCTCGATGGGTTGATGGCCGACGAGCAGGAATTGAACTGCCTGCAGGCTGAGGGGGATCACAAGGGGTTGTTCGAGCTGGTACACCGTCTACACGGCGCCTGCTGTTATTGCGGTGTGCCGCGGCTGCGCGAGGCCACCGCGAAATTGCAGGAACAGCTGCGCCCGCTGCAGGAGGAGGAAGAGGCGGAGGTCGACGGACGGAGCCTGGAGGCCACAGCGCGGGAAATCCGTGCACTGCACGACTGGGGCCAGGAGCAGGACCTGGACACGTTGTTCGGCCTGGTGGCGAGGGAAGCGTAGGCGTAAGACTCTGTTTAGAATCTTGCGAAGAGTTCTCCAGGGCGGGCCTGCGGCCCGCTTGCCGAGCTGGGCTCGGCGCTCCCAGGCTAGCCGTTCTCGAAAACCACAAACGCCAGGGCAAAATCCTTTTCGTCGGACAGGGTCAGGTGAATCCTGGTCACTCCCATCCGCTGCGCGCGCGCCTGCGCCTCCCCGCTCAGGATCACCTGCGGCGCCTCACCCCGGCGGCGGCGCACTTCAATATGCTGCCAGGAAATGCCCGCGCCAATCCCGGTGCCCAGCGCCTTGCCCAGCGCCTCCTTGGCGGCGAAGCGCTTGCACAGGTAGGCGGCGCGGTTGGGGATCGCCAGTGCGGCAAAGGCCTCCCGCTCTCCCGGAGACAGCACCCGTTCCACGAAACGGTCGCCAAAGCGGCGCCAGGCGGCCTCGATGCGGGTCAGACTGCAGATATCCGTGCCGATACTAACGATCATCGTTTTTGTAGACCTGTTTGAACAATTCGCGGCTCTGCAGCGGCTTCTCCCCGAGCAGCGGCGCCAGCAACAGCCGGGTCAACCGCTTCGCCGGGGCCAGCAGCGCCCGGTCGAATTCACCACTGTGCCGGGCCCACTCCAGGGCCTGTAGATCCGCGCCGGAAAATTCACTCACAGCCTGCCGGCCGCCCTGCCGGAAAACCGGCACAAAGCCGGTTTCATTTTCCAGCCGGTAATTGCCGTCGGCAGTAACCGGTTCCTGGCTGTGGGCACAGTAATCCAGCTGGGGGCAGCTGCCGAGTTCGTATAACAGCTGCAGTTCGAAACGCCGCAAAGGCGATTCCAGCGGCTCAGCGCTTTCCCCAGCCACTCCCGCCAGCCCCTGCAACAGGGTCTGATAGCAGGCGAAAACCCCATACTGGGCCTCCCCCACCGCCAGCAGGCGCACCAGCAGCTCGTTGGCATAGAGCCCCGCGTACACTGCCCGCCCCTGGAGCCAGAGCGCGCTGCCGGCGCTCTCCACCGGGCCCAGGGTTTTCAGTTCGCCGCGGCCCAGCAGGGAGACGAGCAGCGGAGCAAAAGGCTGCAGCGACTGCCGCCGGCGCTGTTTGTCCCGCCGCGCGCCGCGGGCCACACAACCGATGCGGCCGAATTCCGGTGTGAGCAGCTCCAGAATCAGGCTGGAATCCCGGTAGGGTCGGGAGTGGAGGATATAGGCGGGTTGCATTCAGAAGACAGAGGACTGAGGACTTAAGGGTCTGTTTGAGATCTTCACAGACTCTCCCCTCACGCGGCCCTGAGAGCTTTGTGCAAGATTCCAAACAGGCTCTAAAATAAAATAGCCAGTGCGAGGAAATAAAGTCAGCATTTTTCTGTCCTCTGTCTTCCCTCACCTGTCATCTGAATATCCCAGGCTGCGCAGGGCGCGCTCGTCGTCGGACCAGCCGGATTTAACTTTCACCCAGAGATTAAGCATCACTTTGCTGTCGAACAGCCGCTCCATATCCTGGCGCGCCTGGCTGCCGATCTGTTTTATGCGCTCGCCCTTGTTGCCGATAATAATGCGTTTCTGCCCCGCGCGCTCCACCAGTATCGCGGCGCTGATATGCAGGGTACTGCCCTCCTGGGCGAACTCCTCCACTTCCACGGTGACCTGGTAGGGCACCTCGGCGCCCAGCTGGCGCATGATCTTCTCGCGCACGATTTCCGCGGCGAGAAAGCGCGAACTGCGGTCGGTGATCTGGTCCTCGGGGAAGAAGTGCCGGCCCTCCGGCAGGTGTTGCATGATCACTTTCTCCAGCGCGTCCAGGTTGGTGCCCCGCAGGGCGGAGATGGGCACAATTTCCGCCCGCGGATGCTGTTCCGCCAGGGCCAGCAGCTGCGGCAGCAGTTCGCCCTTGTCTTCCAACTGGTCCACCTTGTTGACGGCGATCACCAGCGGGGTCTTGAGGCCCCGCAGCCTGTCCGCCACCAGTTGGTCCCCCTCGGTCCAGCGGGTGCGCTCCACCACGAACACCACCACGTCCACATCCCGCGCGGCGCTCGCCGCGGCGCGGTTCATATAGCGGTTGATGGCCTTGTCCGCATCGGCGTGCAGGCCCGGAGTGTCGACAAAAATAATCTGGTTCTGCCCCTCGGTCTTGATCCCCAGCATATTGTGCCGGGTGGTCTGCGGCTTGCGCGAGGTGATCGCCAGTTTCTGCCCCAGCAGGTGGTTCAGCAGGGTGGACTTGCCCACGTTGGGGCGGCCGACGATGGCGACATAGCCGCAGCGGGAGGGTTGTTCGCTCAAAAAAAATTCTCCGAAAGGTTTTGCCTGGGTCTCTGATTCTAGAAACCTGCGGGGGCCCTGCTACCGGGGGGCTTCGCATCAAAGGCTTAGGCTCTACCCGGGTCCCGACAAAATTGTAGGATCAGTTTCGCCCGGTCAGGCGGTTATAGGCTTCGGTGGCCGCGACTTTTTCCGCCGCGCGGCGGCTGCCGGCCTCGCCGCGCACCGGTTTGTTCAGGCCGCTCACCTTGCACTCCACGACAAAGCGCTGGGCGTGCTCTGCGCCGGCAATATCCGCCACAGTGTACTCCGGCAGCGGGCGCCCGCGCGCCTGCAGCCATTCCTGCAGCTGTGTCTTGGGGTCCTTGGCGGTCTCCAGGGACAGGCTCTGCAGCCGCGGGGCGAACCAGGCCAGTACCCGCTCGCGCGCGGCTTCCAGGCCGGCGTCCAGGTAGATGGCACCGATCAGCGCCTCCACGGCGTCGGCGAGTATCGAGGCGCGGCGGTGGCCGCCGCTTTTCATCTCTCCCTCCCCGAGGCGCAGGCAATCGCCCAGCTCCATCTCCCGCGCCAGTTGCGCCAGGGTCTCCCCGCTCACCAACTGCGCGCGCAGGCGGCTGAGCTGGCCTTCGCGACCCTTGGGGAACTGTTCAAACAGGGCGGCACCGATGGTGAAGCCGAGAATGGAGTCGCCGAGGAATTCCAGCCGCTCGTTATTGCGGCTGCCGTGGGAGCGGTGGGTCAGCGCCAGTTCCAGCAGGTCCCGGCGCTCAAAGGTATGGCCGAGCCGCTTGCACAGGCGCTCGAGTGAAAGGTCAGTCACGTTTACTGAATTGCTCCAGGTCTACCAGCGGCTTGCAGCAGAGTTCCGGCTTGGCTGTGTTGAGCTGCTTGTCGAATCTCATCACTACATCGATGTTGTAGATCAACGGCTGGCGCAATTCGTAGTCGATACTCACCAGCATACTGTCGGCGCCGCGAACAATCTTTACGGCCTTGGTGGGTTCACCGCGCACGTTGTTGATCAGGAAAAAGCGATCCAGCTCTTTTTTGATTTCCCCCCGGCTCATGTCCCTGAGCTCAGCGTTTTCCGCCAGCTTCCGGAGCCCCTCGTCAACGTAGTAGGCGTCGATATAGGCCGGCCCCATTTTCGATACACAGGTCAGGATAAAGCCGAATACCGCCACCACAAGCAGCCAGCCCCAGTAACTCATACCGCGCTGGTTGCGAAGGGAAGAAAAGTCATACCCACCCATGGATTTGCCCTCGATTTTTATTGTCGGTTTTTACTCGATGCTGCCCACCCGGTTAAAGCTGGGCAGGCTCAGCAGTTTGTCCCAGTGCATCCAGATGGCAAAGGCCTTGCCCACCACGTCGCGCTCCGGCACGAAACCCCAGGCGCGGCCGTCCAGGCTGTTGTCGCGGTTGTCGCCTATCATGAGGTAGTGCCCTTCCGGCACCACGCCGTGATAGTTGCTGTAGGGGCTGGCGGGAATGCGCTTGGCCATCAGGTGGCGGCGGCCATAGATCTCCTCCCACAGCACTTCCAGCTCCGGGTCGCCCGGTGGCAGCGCCTGAATCAATTCCTGGGGTGCGCGTTCGCCATTGATGTACAGCACATTGTTTTCGATACGAACTTTATCCCCCGGCAGCCCGATCACCCGCTTGATAAAGTAGGTGTCGTTCATATGCGGCGGGAAGAATACCATCACATCGCCCCGCTCCGGCTCGCCGATATCCACCACCTTGGTGCGTGATACCGGCAGGCGCAGGCCGTAGGCGTATTTGTTCACCAGGATAAAATCCCCGATCTCCAGGGTGGGCCACATGGACGCCGAGGGGATCTGGAAGGGCTCCACCAGGAAGGAGCGCAGCACAAAGACGATCGCCAGCACCGGGAAGAAGGACTTGGCATACTCCACCACTACCGGTTCCGCGGCGGCCTGGCCCTTGCCCTCGCCCCGCTTCTGCTTGCGGCGACGGGCCAGAAACAGGCTGTCAAACAGCCAGATAGCACCAGTGATGACCACCAGCCAGAGCAGGATAAGTGGAAAATTAATATCCATATCGGTCTCAAATAATCAATTAACAACGATCAATTAACAGTAAACAGGAATCCATGACCAGAAAATTGATCATTGATTAATTGTTTACTGGTCATTGATCCACCTTCAGCACCGCCAGGAACGCCTCCTGCGGCACCTCCACGCGACCCAATTGCTTCATGCGCCGCTTGCCCGCTTTCTGCTTTTCCAGCAGCTTTTTCTTGCGCGTGACGTCGCCGCCATAACACTTGGCGGTGACGTTCTTGCGCAGCGCCTTGACCGTGGTGCGGGCGACCACCTGGCCGCCGATCGCCGCCTGGATGGCCACGTCGAACATCTGTCGCGGGATCAGCTCTTTCATCTTCTCCGCCATGGCGCGGCCCTTCTGCTGGGCGTGCTCCCGGTGCACGATCAGCGCCAGGGCATCCACCCGGTCGCCGTTGATCAGGATATCCAGTCGCACCAGTTTTGCCGGGTCGAAGCGCACAAAATTGTAATCCAGCGACGCGAAGCCACGGCTCACGGATTTGAGGCGGTCGAAAAAGTCCATTACCACCTCGCTCATGGGCAGCTCGTAGCGCAGCGACACCTGGCTGCCCGCATACTGCATGTCCTTCTGCAGCCCGCGCTTCTCCACACACAGGGTGATCACGTTGCCCAGATGCTCCTGGGGCACCAGGATATTGGCCTCGACGATGGGCTCGCGCATCTCGGCGATATTGCCCGGGTCCGGCAGTCGCGAGGGGTTGTCCACCGAGATGACCTCACCGTCGGTCATTTCCACCTCGTACACCACCGTGGGCGCGGTTGTAATCAGGTCCAGGTCGTATTCCCGCTCCAGGCGCTCCTGGATGATTTCCATGTGCAGCATGCCGAGGAAACCACAACGGAAACCGAAGCCCAGGGCATCGGAAGTCTCCGGTTCGTAGAACAGCGAGGCGTCGTTCAGGGACAGCTTGTCCAGCGCATCGCGGAACGCCTCGTAGTCGTCGGAGCTGACCGGGAAGAGGCCCGCGTAAACCTGCGGCTTGACCTTCTGGAAGCCCGGCAGCATGGATACTTCCTCGGCACCCTTGGCGTGGGTCAGGGTATCGCCCACCGGCGCGCCGTGAATATCCTTGATCCCGGCCACCACAAAGCCCACCTCGCCGGCGCGCAGCACGCCGGTCTCTTTGCGTTTGGGGGTAAACACGCCCACGCTGTCCACCACATGGGCGCGACCGATGGACTTGGTGACAATTTTATCCTTGCTGCGCAGTGTGCCCTGCATCACCCGCACCAGGGATACCACACCCAGGTAGCTGTCGAACCAGGAATCGATGATCAGCGCCTGCAGTGGCGCGTCCACATCCCCCTGCGGCGGCGGCACCAGGCGCACCAGATCCTCCAGCACGTCCTCCACTCCCAGGCCGGACTTGGCGCTGCAGCGGGTGGCCTCGGTGGCGTCGAGGCCAATGATGTCCTCGATCTCCTCCGCCACCCGGTCCGGATCCGCCTGGGGCAGGTCCGTCTTGTTCAGCACTGGGATCACCTCCAGGCCTTGCTCGATGGCGGTGTAGCAGTTGGCTACTGATTGCGCCTCCACCCCCTGGGCGGCGTCCACCACCAGCAGTGCGCCCTCGCAGGCCGCCAGGGAGCGGGACACTTCGTAGGAGAAGTCCACATGCCCCGGGGTGTCGATAAAGTTCAGCTGGTAGGTTTTGCCGTCCCGCGCGGTGTAGTCCAGGGTCACGCTCTGGGCTTTGATCGTGATGCCCCGCTCCCGCTCCAGATCCATGGAATCCAGGACCTGTTCGGCCATCTCGCGGTCGGTGAGGCCGCCGCAGACCTGGATAAAGCGGTCCGCCAGGGTGGATTTGCCGTGGTCGATATGGGCAATGATGGAGAAATTGCGGATACGGGAGAGATCTGAGGCCACAGGAAAGTAGAAATCCTTGCAAAATCAATTTGTTAGCCAGCATCGGAGCCGGCAGCGTGGCGCAAGTCTATCAGAAGTAGTAGTTAGTGGTGAGTGGTTGGTGGCCAGTGGTGGATGAAATAACGCAGGTCCATCTGCTCATCACCACTCACTGGCCACTCATCAATGATCACTCATCAATCTGGATGGTGCGGAAGGTCGGCTGACCTGCGCGGAAGAAGCGTATTGGCAGCAGTTCGCCCCCGGGCAGCTCCTTGACCACCTTGTCGTAGTCTTCCATGTTCTCCACCTCATCGAATCCCAACTGGGCCACAATGTCGCCGCTGCGCAGCCCCGCCTTGGCGCCGGGCTTGCCCGGCACCACCTGCTTGACCAGGACGCCGGTGTCCACGCCCCAGCGCTGCTTGAGAGTATCGGGAATCTCGCTGGTCACAAGGCCGAGGCGACCGCCCACATCGGGGGAGGGGGCTGAGGAGGTCTGCTGGACTTCCTCGGCCCCTTCCAGCGCACCCACCTTGACCCGTACTTTCTTGCGCTCGCCTTCGCGCATCAGTTCCACCGACACTTCTCTGCCGGGGGGAGTCTGTCCCACGATGTGGGGCAGGTCGCCAAACACAACGATCTTCTGGCCGTCGAAGCGGGTGATGATATCGCCCACACGAATGCCTGCCTCCGCCGCCGGCGAACCGGCCTCCACCTGCGCCACCAGGGCGCCCCTCGGCTTGCCGAGCCCCATGGCCGTGGCTAGGTTGCGGTCCACATCCTGGATACCCACGCCCAGCCGGCCGCGGTCCACCCGGCCCTTCTCCCTGAGCTGCGCCACTACGTCGCGAGCCAGGCTGGAGGGGATGGCAAACGACAGGCCGATGGAGCCGCCGCTGCGAGTGTAGATCTGGGAGTTGATGCCCACCACCTGACCGTCCATGTTAAACAGCGGCCCACCGGAATTGCCGGGGTTGATGGCCACGTCGGTCTGGATGAAGGGCACGTAGTTCTCGCGGCTCTCATTGGGGATGCTGCGGCCCATGGCGCTGATAATACCGGCACTGGCGGAGTAGTCGAGACCGAAGGGAGAGCCGATGGCAACCACCCACTCACCCACTTTCAGGTCGTCCGAATCCCCCCAGCCGACCGTTGGCAGGTCTTCGGCGTCGATCTTCAGCAGTGCCAGGTCGGAGCGCTGGTCAGTACCGATGACTTTGGCTTCGTACTCCCGGCGGTCAGTCAGGGTCACGACCACTTCGTCCGCGCCGTCCACGACGTGGTTGTTGGTCACCACATAGCCGTCTTTGGAGATAATGAAACCGGAACCCATGCTCGCCACCGGGCGCTGCTCGCGGCGGCGAGGTTCGAGCAGGTGCCGGAAGATATCCGGAATCTCCTGCTGGTACTGGGGCGGCAGGCCGCCGCCATTCACACGGCTGCGTTCCATGGTGTTTATCTTCACCACCGCCGGGGAGTTCTGTTCGATCAGACTGGTCAGTTCCGGCAGCTCCCGGGCACAGGCGGACGCCGATATCAAGAGGCAGAGAGTCAACAAAAACTGCGTACAGCGTGTAACCATAAGTTTGTTACCCCTAATTATCCCTTCTAATATGCAATGAGTGTGTTCAGGATACCGCCCCGCGAGGATTGCGCCCAGAAGTTATATGGGCAATGGGGCGGCGTTCAACAAACAGTTAGTGGCGATTTCGCCGCAAAAGTTCTCTGCCCAGTGTAAAACAATGTTAAGGGAAGCCATGGCCCCACTGCGCCCCCGCACCGAACGCGGCCACTTCTGCCACCCCCGACTGCAGTACGGGCGCTCCGAACTGGGCGCCCCACTGCTCTACTTTCCCGCCCAGAGCGGCAATCCCCACGGCATGGTAATGGCCGGCACCCACGGAGACGAAGTGGCGGCAGTAGTCGCTCTGTCCTGCGCCCTCCGCGCCTTGCCATCGGGACAACTGCGCCACCACGTGATATTGGCGGTGAACCCGGACGGCTGCCAGCTGGGGCTTCGCGCCAACGCCCGCGGGGTGGACCTGAACCGCAACTTTGCCACCGGCAATTGGCAGGGAATGGAGAGTGTCTATCGCTGGAACAGCGTCGCGGAAGAGCGCGATGTGCGCCTGAGTACCGGCAGCGAGGCGGGTTCGGAAGCGGAGACCCAGGCGCTGTGTCAGTTGATCGACCAGTTGCAGCCGGCCTGGATAGTGACTATCCACGAGCCGCTGGCCTGCGTGGAGGATCCGGAGGGCAGTGCCCTGGGGCAGTGGCTGGCGAGTCGGATGCAGCTGCCCCTGGTGGAGAATGTGGGCTACCCGACTCCCGGCTCCTTCAGCAACTGGTGCGACGAACGCAAACTGCCCTGCATCACCCTGGAATTCCCCCCGGTTTCCGCCGATGCGGCCAGCGAGGACTATCTCGACGTCCTCGTTCAACTGCTGAGTAGGAAGGAGTAGATCAGATTCCGGGGAAGGGCGAGGCCGGTCACGCCGGAGCAGCTTCGGCGCGGCGGCCCCAGGAGGGGAAGCCGCCGTGAGGGCGGTAAAAGGCTCGCCTGTGTCATTCAACTGGCCAGCGGTAGCCCGCCGTCCAGCACCTCGTCGGGAGATTGATGCTGTTCGGCGGTCCGGGACGCACTGGCGCCCGCGAGCCGGCTTCCCAGCTTGCGCAACCACTCGAAAACCAGCAGGCAAAGCGCCACTGCGCTCAGGGAGGCCAGCAATCCCAGTGACCCCAACGCCGCCCTCTCGGCGTGAAAGGTCCATACCAACTGGCCCACACAGAGCAGCGCCACGATCAGCAGGGTCAGCTTGCGGTCGATCAACGCCACAATAAACACTCCCAGCGGCGCCCCCAGTATCACCACCGGGGCGGCGGCCAGCCAGTTACCGTAGACCTCCGGGTGCCAACCACCGCCAACACTCTTTACTACCACGCCGACAACGGAGTTAAAGGCCATAATCACCACCGAGGTGGGAATAGCGATCTTCAGGTCCACTCGGCATAGCAGAACCAGCGCGGCGTAAATCACCATATCGATCCCCACCCCGGTCACCGACACCGCCGTGGCTCCCGCCACAGCCCCCAGGGCAAAGCCGATCCGGAAGTCCCGTCGCGGCTGCAAACCACCGCTGCCGGAGTGGGCGGTGATCTCGCGAAGGCGATACAGGTGCAAAATACCAAAGCTACCCCAGACCACCGCAAAGACCAGCTTGATCCACAGCTCCGGTACTAGCGGGGCGATCAACTGAATCCCCAGGGGAGTGCCCAGCAGGGATCCGAGCATGGCGCCTTTGAGCATATTGCCGGCCAATGGCTGGCGCCTGGCAAGCAGGAAAAAACTCGCGCTCACCATACCGATCGCCTGCACCGCAAAGCTGAAATCCCGCCCCAGGCTCGCCGGGGTGTCGAACAGGAGCACCAGCACCGGGAAGCCCACCGTGCCGCCACCCATAGGCGTAGACCCCGCGGCGTAACTGCCCAGCGCCATGGCCAGCGCCATCGGCCAGTGCTCCTTTGTCATCTGCCAGTTGTCGAGGCCAAATACCAGGAATGCCCAGACTGCGTAGAAGGCTGCCAGCCAGACCATCCATAGCAGGATTCCCCTTGTCGGGACTCGAGAGGACCTGCGCAGGGGAGTTCGATCGTCACCAGGCGGACGCGAAAAATTTACATGAAAATCCGTAGCTTTCATCATTTACTATCCATATTCAGTTTCGCGGTGTCGCCACAACCCGATAACTTTCCGGAACCATAAATACACCGTGTATCGCCTTTGTATGGCCACTTCCCTCTGGAGGGGAGGAAAATTTGAAGTGGTATACCAAGTGAGCGCACAGCAGGAACATTTGCATACGCCCCAGATGCTCACCGATACAACGTCGCGCACCCAGGCCAAAAGGAAAAAACTTGTTTTGCAGGTCTTTCCGCAACTTGCCTTCGGCATCAAGAAATCTTCCGGGGTCGAAGGCATGAGGGTTTTCCCATACTGAGGGATCTCTGGCAATACTGTAGTAATTAACCATCACCGGAGTATTTTTTTCGATAAAGTAACCATTGACATTGGTATCTCTCGTGGTTCGGTAGTAAACCGCTGGCAATGGGGTGATCGGAGCATGTCGCAGCACTTCGTTCAGAAAAGCCTGCATATAGGGCATCTTGCTCCGATCAGACATCATCGGTGCAGTACAGAGCACCGCGTCCACCTCCCGATGCAATTCGGCCTGTATATCGGGATGCTTGACCAAGTAGAGCAGTACCCAGCGCAAAGCAAAAGTGGGCACTCCTGTTCCCGCCCCTGCAACCTGCGTCAGGGATCCATTGACGATATCCTGATCATACAACTGGAAAGTCGCACGTTCCTCAGCGGAAAGCTCAGATCCCGCGTGCAACAAATGATCGCACATATCCCGCATAACATTGGGAGTATAAGATTCGCGATGCTCATCGACGTTCTTGGCAATATAGCCACTAAGGCCATTGATTCCATTCTTGAAGCCTTCCAGAGAGCTCTTGCGAAAAAAGTAAAATATCAACCTCCACATCCTGGATAAACGCCCCAGGCTGGTTGCGTTCATGAATCCACTGGGGATCAGAGTCACACCATTTTCATGGAATGCCTGTTTATCTTCCTCGCTACATCTACGACCAAAAATTGTTCTCTGGATAAAGCTCAAGTTGGCTAGAGCAAGGCAACGGTTGGGATCGAATGGATTTCCATTCTTTTGGGTTATCGACTGAACAAGGCTAGCCGCCTCGTCCTGCAACCAGCCCTCCACCTCACTCCATCGTCCGGAAAAGTAGGTATGCATAACCTCTACAAAGATCTCTCTGTGCTTTTTCCAGAAACTTCCGCTTTTCAACTCCACAAAATGACACTGAGGAGCTTGCTTTAGGATCTCAAAATCCGCTCGATCATCAAAAACCCCTTCTTGGGCAACCAGAGCCCCCCAGACGGTTTTCAGACCACTAAGTACAACCAGATCCCCGCCCTTGATCCTCAGTCGAAAAACGTCACCATATCTATCCGCCAATTCACTGAGCTCAAGATGCATGCTCTCATTCATGAAGGGTGACAAATTCTTCCAGGATATTCTAGGCGGCCCCGGAGGAGGAGCCTTTATGGAACCAGCTGTTCCGCCACCCAAAACCCCATCGAATGCGATCTCTTCTCTGAGTTTATTGTACATTTACAGTGCTCCCTATGGGATTTCAGTCTAGTTGACCATGGATAGCCCGTCACCAGAAATCATTCTCGGTGAAAACTCGCTGTCTACAAACCAATTACTGGGAAACTTTTCCGTTATTCTCATAACCGGATTCCCCTGGGAAAAAACCCTGTAAGTACGGTACAAAAGCGTTTCGTCCTCACTAATATCAAAGTACCTTGCTGAATCTCCGGCTATATCTTCACCCCACTCCATTAGACTCTTATAGGTTTCAACTCGAAATAAATCCCAAATTTTTCCTATCGGAGCCTCGGTATTTAGAAGAGTTTCAGAAAACTTCTCGTCTAAGTTATCTAAGGCGATGAGAGAATCCGCATAGAGACAATTGATACCGGAGGCTTTTCCTTGCAAGGTTACCGTGCGCCGCCAAAGACGCTGACCTGAGCAAAGCTCCAGTTCCGGAATATCGAAAGATGCCCTGTTGACTTCCTCGAAAATTTTGTTTACACATAAATCCTCGCCAAGAATTCCTTCGAGGAGATTTGTCATAGTGCCGTCGGAGCCAAGCAGAATACGTTGAAAAGCACTCAGACTGCTCTCGTTACCGGCGCGATCGCTTCTCCCACGGAAAGCATTGTCAGACAGTATGATCATGGCGACCTCACTACGGCGGATAAATAATACAAAAAGGAAACTCCCGACTTATAGCTATATTGCCGGCTCCACGCTACTGCTCGACATAACTCTGACCTTAAAGCTCGGAATGCGAGGCAATATCCTGCAGAGGAGTGCACTGGTCTCCAGATAGGCTATACGTCTCCAAGAACTTATATTTGGGAAATCCAAAAGAAATTCCCTGGCCTTCTCTGGCATGCTATGGGCTCCGGTAAGCCGGTATTGGGCAGCAAACTGTGGGCCATGGAGAAGCTTGATTCTCAGCTTTGGATCTTCCATTAGAGAAGGTATCTCTGGCATACAGCCAACTAGCTCAGCTATCGAATCCATATAGTGACAATAGTTGACCAATGAGGCGACTTTTGGAGTAATACTGTACTCGGAGCGCCAATGTTCGGCATCTTGTCGAATAACCTGTCTCTGCTCCTGTAAAGATGGCAGATTAGTTCTATTACTATACAACTGAGCCAGATAGCGGGATTGCATTTCCGCAATCGCTGGAATTCCACCTTGCTGGGGACGGACAAAGCCAATAAATGCCAGGGATTCCCCAATTTCAGGGATAAACATCTGCTTGAAAAGATCTCGCATGTCCGAGATCTGTTTGTTCAGAAAAGGAAATTCAAGTTTATATCCAGAGCAAAATACCACCGCATCGATTTCCTCTCTGGTTCCATCCTTGAAGATTACACCACCTTCGTCGAACCTCTTGATTCCACCGATATTGGGAATCACCTTGCCATCGGCAATAGGCTTGAAAAGCCTTTCGTTTTTAGTCACGGCTTGATGAAAAGAAGGGCCTGACTTCATCAACCACTGGCCACGAATCCTTAGATCCGGGTTTCGACTGTTAACATAACGCTTGAAAATTCCTTTGGTGATGCCAGCATGAAACCTGTGCGGAAGCCGGTTCACAATCCTTGAAGTCAGCCAGGAAGTATCTATCGTGAAATAGGTGTCTTCCTGAAAGGCCATATATCGTGGTGCCACAGCGTGATACCGTCGCAAAGAAAGAATACATTTTTTTGCAACACTGGATATTTCCGAAGTGATATCTGCAGAACTTTCGCCCATTCCCACGCAAAGAACCCGCTTCCCTTCATAAAGGTTCTTATCGCGATAGTACTTGGAATGGACAACAGTGCCCTTGAAATCATCCAGACCTTCAATTTCCGGTATTTTTGGACTTTGAAAATGCCCGGAACATACGACTACAGCATCGAACTTGAGTCTTTCCATATCTCCGCCACAAGATACCTCAACCTCCCAGGAATTAGCATCTGGCGATTTATTAACCGAAACTACCTCTGTACTATATTTTATTTTCTCCTCAAGATTGAACTTCTCCACATAGGACATCAGGTATTTTCGATACTCCGCCTTTGACCAGAATTTCAGGCGTTCGTTACTCGGAACATCATCTGAATAAGCCATAAAATAATTTGATATGGTAAGGTGCAGATCATCATAGATCTCATTCCTTGAAAATACTCCTCCGAGGTTATCCAGGCGCTCAAAGCAAATCACTTTATGTCCTTCATCCGTCAGCTGCTTAATGGCTGCAATCCCAGACAGCCCTGCACCTATAACAGCCACATGCTTTTTCATGGCATATCTCCTAAAATTAAATATCCTTTGAACAGAAAGCGATCACATTAAATATACTACTGCCTAGCAAACTTGGTGATCTCGATATAAACCTGTTCACTAAAAATTCATACACCAAAATACTAATGCAACTTGCAGACACGATGATTGTACAATTACGACAGGACCAGCCTACCTGAAGAATCAAATGTCAGACCATAAAAATCACAACCGTATATAATCACTCATTCCTATCGTATTATTATTTGTACCTTTTACCCTTGGCAGGACGTCGGACAGGCGCAGACCCATCAATCAGGGATGAAAGGTATTCGTGAGCCATATCACCAAAAACGTCACACATTTGTGTGCTCACGTCTACAGCTGCCTGAAAATGCACACCAGCCCAAACCCGGCTCTGACCGCAATCGGACACAAAATCCGTCCAGGTGTCAAAACGTAAGATAGTGTCTTCGGCAGGAGTGATACCCGGCTCAACATGAGAAGATCCCGCTGCTTTTGAAAATTCCCAATTAAGTACATCTGTTCCCAAGTAACGGCGAGCCGCCTGGGCATGTGCAGCACAGAAGCAAGTGGATGCCGATGGATACTCCGGATGATCCGCTTCCTCCAAATAGGACTTCCACTGGTTTGCCGGCAACCGAATAGTGCCTCTTCCCGGTCCGCCCCATGCGCTAACCCATTCATCGCCATAGAGGTAACGAATTGCACTGAATGGACGCACAGCGTCATAGCGCCGCTTTTCCTGCCATATAACGATACCTGCGTCGTGGGCCGCCATACTGATGAGAAAATCCAGCTCTATCGTTTCCTGGAGGGATAAACCCCGTGATATGGCAGTGGATAGTGCCGAGAACCCTAAAGATTCAATTTTATTGTCAAAAAGCTCCGCTTTTAGCTTTCTCTCGTCGTTTAGGTCAGCAGATGCAGCCAATACTTCATCAGCCTGCTGCTTATAGGCTGGATAATTCCAGTGATTGCTCGCATACGGCGGTGGCATATTGAATCGCTGGGGGGCCTGGTAAGAATAGGGCTCAGTAAGGGCATACTGTGGTGTCACAAACTGCTGTATTTTGTACAACCCCATTCCCTTGCGCTGCAGATCAGGTTGCCAGCGCGAGGGGTCGAACAGCCTGTAGGCGCTATTGATCGGCCTATAGTTGGTATAATCCATGTATGGCATCGGATTGAATGCCCGCTCACTCTCGTCTCCCAGCTGGTTCATACCATCGCGTGCACGCCCCCGGACAACACCTAAGCCCGCGGCATTGCCAATCCCCACCGGGGTCGCCAGGTCAACGCTGTCATCATCCGGATCCAAACCTATATCGGTAAGCATTTTGCGCCAGACCGGAGTCCGCTGAGGCAACAGGCTACTCAATACCCGATAGGAGGCATACAAAATCGCAATATTGATATTGGTATTGGTTTCAGATTCTGATAGGGGGCGCCTGCCCAAACGGCTATAAACACCAACCGCCGTCGGATGATACGGTGCACTGGCATCGAACCAGGCATTTGACATCAATGTCGACATCCTGAGGATCAGGGTTGCATCACCCGCAGTCGATGAAACATCGCTCAGAATCACCGGCAGTAATGCCGGAACCGCAACTTCTATTACCGCATTACCATTTTTAAAGTCATAACTGGTCTCGCTTTCTGATGCAAAACTTTTTGTGAAGCATCCTATTACAATAACCATGGTGCAACACAATACCTTTGACACCCCTTTGTGAAATAACTTTCCCAAAACCGTCTCCTTCCTATATGAAACATAGTTAAAAAGTATATTTAGTACTTCTATATGTCAGACCACTTCGGCCAGTTCCGCAGGTGCGTATTGGGACTCAAGAACGGCTGATACGTCCTCGCTGAAACTGTGGATAGCCAACTGGGTATCCTCCCAACTTATACAGGCATCCGTGATGGATACGCCGTACCTTAGTCCTCCATTTTTTAATCCATCTATTGACTGTCGACCCTCGGACAAGTGACTTTCAAGCATAATTCCTGCCAAGGACCTGCCCCCTTCCCTAACCTGTTTCCCAATATTTTCAGCAACATCCAACTGACATTTGTAATTGCCCCCGGCATTGCCGTGGCTACAATCTACGACGATACTTCGATTCACCCCGGAAACTGCAAGTATTCTCTCAGCCTCTCGAATATAGTGATCTGTATAATTAGGTTGTCTCCCACCTCGCAGTATCAGATGGGCATCGACATTACCCCGGCTGCTGGTAACGGATATGTGTCCATTTTCATCAGCTCTCAGGAATTTATGAGGACTTGAAGCAGACTTCATTGCATTGGCGGCTATTTGGATATTGCCATCCGTTCCGTTTTTGAAGCCCACCGGTACAGAGAGGCCACTGGCCATTTCCCGATGAATCTGCGACTCAGTAGTTCGTGCACCAACTGCAACCCAACTGATTAAATCACCCAGGTACTGTGAAACTATCGGGTCCAGAGCCTCGGTCGCACAAGGAAGCTCCAGTTCTGCGAAAAATAACAGCAGCTCCCGGGCCCTACACAATCCTTTTTCAATTTCAAATGAGTTATCAAGTCCTGGATCGTTAATGAACCCTTTCCAACCAACCGTCGTTCTAGGTTTTTCAAAATAGGTACGCATCAAGATAAATAGACTGTCCTTGTGTTTTTCATGCAATTCTTTAAGTCTGCAGGCGTACTCCTGCGCAGATTTCATGTCATGAATAGAACAAGGCCCAGATATAACCAGAAGCCTGGGATCCTTTCTCTGAATGATACGCCTGACAGTATCCCGTGACCTTGCAAGAAATTCCCCGGCCTCTCGACCTGCCGGGTATATGGCTCGGAGCTGTGCAGGACTGACTATTCTGTCTTCTCGGAACACATTAGCACCATTTCTAGCCTTCAGTGAAACTGACATTTCTGAGCCTCATTCAATGCTGGTTATTTACTGGAACTTAAAACTTACCTTTCAACTGGATTTCCTGTTTGAGATTTAAGATTAGGAGAAGTACAACGGATCAGAATAGTAAAATTACGACAACTCAAGCAGCAAATATTGAAAGTTGCCTATTTATTTTTACTACATTATTACGCTTTAATAGAGTCAAATTTTTGAGCCCATATAGAGCACAAATTGTTAAGATTTAATGAGAACGCACAAAGACTGTGCAACAATTTATGAGTATTATTTCAGATTTATGAAGATGCACATGTTAGGTACAATTTACGCTTATTCACCATAAAATCTTGTTACTTTATCCCAATATTGGTGCACCTATCAGCGCAACAATTTAGGACAGAAGTACACAACTAGAGAAAAATGGAAGAACTTTCTACGTTCCACCCATAAGCAAGAGAAAATAACCTGGAGATCAGTCAGAAATTTATCCAAGAGTAAATCTGTTTGTTATATTTTTATAAGGAGACTAAAGCATGACAGAAATTTCAACCACACTTGCCACCATCTGCTTTGCCTTTGCAACTGGCATATTTACCGTTCTATCTCTGATTGAGAAGCCTGTATGGTCGTTGATACATAATCCATCCAGCAAAAATGCAGATGATAATATTGTTCGTTTGGTCCATGCTCAACTCAATCGACTTATCCATCTGCTCCCTCCCACTATGAAAGCAACCATGGGTGGAGGCGCCATATTCCTAACTATCCAGGGATGGCAGCGTGGATTTGATTGGCCATCGAATCTGGTTCTCGCAGTCTTTATCTTATGTATAGTCTATATAATTTCACACCTTGAGAAGCGTATCCGTGCTGTTGCAGATACACGCTCAGATACAGACGATATCCATAAAATACGCATTGGCCTGGGAGAACTTGCGGCACTGCACCATATTGGCCTGGCAACTACTGCCAGCCTTACGATATTGCAAATATTGGTCCTTGTAACCAAATAGAAAAACAGCGGCCACTGCAAAGCAGAGGCCGCTGCTATTAACACACTGAAAGAGGGGATACCCTTGTTTTAAGTTAACCACCCTGATAGCTAACTATTCATACCATCTATGCTATACACTCACTCTTCTCAGAAAACAAGCGTTTTCTGTATTCATTTGGTGTGATTTCATAAATATCCTTAAACTCGCGATTAAAGTGCGCTTGATCGTAGTAACCGCAGCGGTAAGTAATATCCAGACAACTCAACGATCCACATGTGTCCAACATTTTCCTGGCAAAATCTGCACGCAGCAGTTTGATCAATTTTTTCGGACTCATCCCCACTCTTTTCTTAAAAAGACGTTGAAGTTTTCTTATCTCTATACCCATTTCTTCTGCCAGAGCCTGCAGTCTTACATCGTAGTGACTGGATGAAATATACTCAAGAGTTGACAGAACCAAAGACATATTACCATCCGGGTCTGATAGATTATAAGTAAGCCATGCTTCAATCGAGGTTACCTTCTGTTCATCAAACGAGCATAATTCCAGGAATCTAAAGAAATTTTTTGGCAATATACAATTTATAGAGTAGAGATTATTAAAAGCATTATGGTAGTTCTCCAAGTCAGCATTGAAGAAAAGACAAAACATACCTGGATTAAAACGCACCCTTATAAGATTAACGTCCCCACTAACTCTCAGAAGCACATTTCTAGAGTTTGCCCCATCAAAATAAACCCCCTTTCCAAATATCTTGTCATTAAGTGTAATCGCCCCCCCGAGATTTATTATGACACCAACCCCACCATCCGGATAAAGATCAATAAGTTTTGTCCGTTCAAAGGTACCAGATATTATCTGGTAACAATTGACATAAGGAGATAGTATCTTTCCCGGCAAATGTTTTCTATGTTGTTTGCAATCCTGAATGTAGCCTACGTCCATTTTTTTCTCCAAAGTAACAACAACTAGAAATCCCTAATTTATTAATACCTAAGCAACCAATTTTCCTTATATTATTAATTTGGCGACAGAGGTACAATACACATCTCATCACTCTGCTGGCAGTCATGAATTTCCAAAATATACCAATATGACTCCTTTAAATTAACAGCCCCTTGCTTCATGTTTACATTATGCACTCCTTTTTCATAAAAAATTCCTATTCTTTAGGAATCCATCATCACCACTACTCAACTTTCGTATCACTCTGAAAACTGTTATTGACATAGAAATCAATATGAGAAAGTATCGTTTTTTCCACCAGATCTATAAGCTCCGCATCGTATCCATTCTTGTTTTCCAGCCGTCTGAGCAGAGGAATACGACCCACCAAAAAGAAAACTATTTGACCTACCAGGGTATGGGCCTCCAACGTGACCCGGGTATCTCTTTCATCTATATCTATCAGGATGGCTATCAGGCTTCCTAAAAACTTATACACCATATCGAAAACCTCCTCGTAGAGGATATCGAACGCCTCTGTCGGATGGGCCTGCTCCCGCATTACCAACAACAACCAGCAACTTGCCTCATCATCTGCTATAAAAGTCCGTATCATATCCTTTACAATCCTTCTTAACGCCAGGCGAGCCTCCTCTTGTGTTAACCCCTCAGGCAGCTGTCCTTTTTTCATCATATCCAAGTCAAACTGCTCCCTCATACGATCTGCTATATGCCTTATAATCGCCAGATATAGATTTCGCTTGTTCCCGAAGTAATAGGCAATCGACCCAATATTTGAGTGTGCCTCACTGGCGATCATACGTGTAGTGGTTCCCTTAAACCCAAATTCACCAAACAGTTGCATGCCGGCTGCAATCAATTTTCCTGCGGTCTCATCTTCGAACTGTCTTTTTTGAATCATAAGACTATCACCCATATTCTTCTATTTGGTTGTCAAAGGAATCACCCGGGTTTCTTTGTCCAGCATTTTCCACCCCGACGAAATAACTGTATAACACTGGTACAACCGCCAAGCTCATCAGTGTTCCGATAGCCAATCCGAATGCCATGGCACTGGCCATACCGTAAAATAAAGGATCCCGACCTATGATCAGGGGAAGAAAACCCAAGATGGTAGTGACTGTTGACATTACGATGGGACGCAAGCGGCGTACCGATGCTCGAATCACTGCTTCGAACATTGTGAGTGCCGTATCCTGCCGATCGATATCGATACGATCAATCAGCACTATAGCGTTGTTGATGATTATTCCGGCCAAACTGTAAATTCCCAACAGCACCATAAAGCCGAAATTCGCACGCATGCAAAGCAGGCCCAGAGCTACCCCGATGACAATCAATGGAATGGTGGACAGGATCAACAACGGCCGCCTAAAGGAGTTGAACTGGGCCACCAACAGAATAAAGATCAAACCCAAGCAGACAGGCATGTTTGCGGACATAGCGGCTTTTCCCTCGGCAGACTCAGCCACAACACCTTCGAATTCAATCCAGTGTCCCGGCGGTAGCTCTGCCTGCAGCGCGTCCAGTTTTGGTTGGACTTCCGGCACCACGTCTTCCGCCGTCATGCGGCCATTTCGCCCTTGAATAGTGATACTGCGTACAAGATTATCCCTGTCGATACGAGAGTAACTGTTTCCTAGTTTTACATTGGCCACCTGATTAAGAGGGACGCCTTCCCCCGGCCGCTCCAGAGGATAGACGATAAGAGATCTGAGCCGCTGCAGGCTTGCACGCTCCTCATCCTCGTATCGCAACACAATGGGAATAATGCGTTCGCCTTCACGGTATTGACTGAGCTGATAACCGTTAATGGCACCGCGCAGGGAACGTGCTATATCGCTGGAAGTCAGGCCGGCATTTCGGGCCTGCGCCTGATCCACCTCCACCTTCAGTGAAGGAATACGCGCTTCCCAGCTCTGCTTTACGTCCAATGCTCCGGGTACAGCATTAAAAATAGTCTCGACACTCTTTGCAGTGGAGAAAAGTACTTCCCGATCGGGTCCCTTGACCTGCACTTCCAATACAGTGCTGTCCGAAGGACCGAGAAACATCTTGGTGACTTGCGATGCAATTCCCGGAAATTCCTGCTGCAAAATACTGCGTACAGACCAGATAACTTCGTCCACCTGCTGACGTTCCCGCACATTGAGTACCATAAAACCTTTGTTAGTTGCAGGATCTATCGGTGTCAGGGACAGCACAAACCTCGGGCCACCAAAGCCGGCGTAGGCCGCAATTCCGGTGATTTTCGGAACCAGCTCGGGATCGTCGCGCAATCTGGCGCTGATAGCCTGGACCTTGCGATCCGCTTCTGTTGCCGAGATCGCCGATGGGAAATCTATATAGACCAGAACTTGACTCCGGTCGGAATCGGGGAAGAATTTCTTGGGAACCAGCATCATCAGGCTGACACCGCAGATCAGCATCAACAGCATGAATAGCAGAAACGCTGGACGGTGGCGCATCACCCATCTGAGTCTTCGTTCGTAGCGGCTCGACATCGCGCGGAACAGGCGATCGGAAATACTTTCCGCTGATTTTTGCCCATCTATCTTGTTATCGGATATTTTCAGAAAACGGTGACAAAGCACCGGTGTCACCGTCAGTGACAACAACCAGGAGGCCAGCAGAGTGATTGCGATGACGATGGAAATCGAACGCGCATATTCACCGGCTTCGTGCTTCGCCAGCATCAACGGAAGAAACACCAGAATAGTGGTGAGGGAAGATGAAAGCAGGGGAACCGCTAATTCTCCACCGGTCTGCCGGAGAGCCTCATCTCTGGAACAGCCACCCGCAACGCGGGTTTTGAAATCCTCAGCGATTACTATGGCATTGTCCACCAGCAAACCGAGGGAAATAACCAAGGTAGCCAGACTCATACGTTCCAGGGTCAGGTCCATAAAGCCCATGACCGCCAGGGTGATCAACATAACTACAGGAATAATGGAGCCGACAATGAGCCCAGTGCGCACACCGAGGAATAACACCACGACCCCAAGTACAATCACCAGAGTCTGGATGACACTGGCACTGACGCCGTAAACGGCACTTGCCACCTGATCGGCCTGGAAAGTCATGATCTCCAGCCTGTAGCCCGCAGGCAGGGTGGTGCGGATACCTTCCAGTGTCTCCGCTACTAGCTGCCCATAATCCAGTACGCTGTAATCGTCGAGCATCGAGACCGCAAATACGATAGCCCGTCGCCCATTGAAATAAGCCGATTGCTCCACCGGCTCCATGTAACCCCGTTTCACAGCCCCTATATCTCCCAGGCGAACGGTTCCACGGCCACCGGAGAGTTCGATCTCGGCCCGCTCCAGCTCACTCAGGCTGCGGTATTCGCCGGATACCTGCAAAACAAAGCGCTGTTCACCAGTCTCGATAGTACCGGCCGGCGGCAGTACGTTGCGTGCCTGCAATTGGGAAGCGAGTTCGGTGGGCGACAGGCCCAATTCCGCGAATCGGGCCTTCGGCAGATCGATATAAATTCGTTGAGGTTGGACTCCCAATAGCTCCACCCGTTTGGTGCCTTCGATGGCGTATAGCCGGGTACGGATATGCTCGGCCATCTCCAACTGCTCTGCCTGGGAAAAATCCTCAGCGGTCAGAGCAGCAGTCACCACCGCCACATCACCAAACTCATCGTTCAGCACCGGGGTTTGGGTCCCCTCCGGCAACTCCGCTTCGGCGAAGCCTATCTGCTTGCGCACCTTCTCCCAGATCTGGTCGAGATCGAAATAGTTGTAGTGAATCTCGACATGAATCAGTGAACGGCCATGCATGGAGGTGGAACGGACTCTTTTCACCTCTCCCAGGGCCCGCACCCGCTCTTCCAGTGGTTTGGTTATATATTCTTCCACCTGCTCCGCCGGAAGCCCCGGGTGCATGGTGCTGATCACCGCCTCCCGAATAGTGATCTTTGGATCTTCCCGCGCAGGCAGGGAAAAGTAATTGAATGCGCCGTAGACCACCATCAATACCGTGGCCAGAAGAACAACCGGGCGGTAGCGAAAAGCCAACTGGGACAGATTCATGGGTCGCCCTCAATTAAACCGCTCGGGGCCCTGCCCCAGCACCGCCACCAGATCTCCGGCGGAGACAAACTCCACTCCCCGGGCAACCACACGGTCGCCGGCGGAAAGCTCTCCGCTAACTGTTGCACTCTGTTCCCCCAGTGAAACGACCCGCACCTCTATGCGCTCCAACTGCCCCTCCTTTGATACCCGCAACACGTGGGCACTCTCGCCGGCACCGTAAACCAGGGCCGTCAATGGAACCGCCAGCTGCCCTGCCCTGACGGCGTTCGCAGCGGATCGGTCGGCAAACGTGAGGCGGACTTCCGCAGTCATACCGGACCTGATCCCCCCCACCGACTGTTCCACCAGCAGCACCACCGGGTAATTGTTGGAGGACTCCGGTTGGGTGCCGATATGCCGGACACGGGCGGGGATATTGGCGACCCCGACTGCCGGGAGAGCAATGGACTGGAGCACTTGCACATCCAGCTCGCCAATCAGGTTCTCCGGCACACTGGTCTCTATCTCAAATCCCTGGCGATCGGAGATCACCTCCAGGATGACCTGGTTGGAATTGACCCGCTCAGAGGGCTCCACATACCGCCGGCTGATCGAGCCGGCAAACGGGGACTTCAATTTGGTCAGCCGGAGATCGCGCTCCGCCATCCTGCGGGACACCCTGGCCGATTCGTACCGGGAGCGGGCCGTGTCCATCGCGGCCTTGGCGCTGTCCAGCCTCGCCTGGCTCACCACTCCACGATCGATCAGCTTGCGCTGGCGCTCATAATCCAGCTTGCGCTCGTGGAAAGTAGCGAGGGCCTCGGCCTCATTGGAAACCGTCAGCGCATGGGCCAGCTGATAACGCGTGTCGTCCAACTGCGCCAGAACTTGGCCGACCTCGACCGGATCCCCCACATCCACCGACAGGTTCTCGATCTCGCCATTTACCTCGAAGCTCAGCGCCGATTGTTCGGCCGCCCGCACGCGTCCGGACAGGGTCACCACCCGCTCCGCGCCGACATTCTGTACCAGCGCCGTGTCCACCACCCGCAGCGGCGGCGCGACCGCGGTTTCCTCGGCGGAGCGGGAGCAGGCCACCAACAGAAATATGATACTCGCCAGTGCAAAAACCCCCGGCCATGCAGGTGGGAAGTGGCTGTAACGCGCTCTGCAGTCACTCATCGTTCAATCTCTTAATCAAATGATTAAGCGAACATATAATCATTTGATTAAACTCGCAATCAAACCCACCTTACACAGGTTTATTAGCGCGCCATCTTTTCGGAAATGGGGAATTTTTCAGGAGAACTGATTGATCACCAGTGTCATCCACGAGCATGACATCCGCTCCTCAACGGATGTCGACGGAGAGTCAAACCCAGTAAACCCGGCCACCGGCAAAGCGCAATGACGGTTGTACATCCTTTGCCAGCCAGGTGGGACCGTCCAGGTCGAGAAAGCGCACTTTCTCCCCCAGCGGCCAGGCCGCGCGGATAGCCCGCGAGGTGCACAGCATGCATCCGAGCATCAGTTGGAAGCCCTGATGCCCGGCCTCTTCCGCCAGGGCCAGCGCCTCGGTGATACCGCCGGTCTTGTCCAATTTGATGTTGACCATTTCGTAGCGGCCGCGCAGGCGCGGCAGGTCGGCGCGGGTGTGACAGCTCTCGTCGGCACAGATCGGCAGCGGGTGGGAGAAACTGGCAAGAAAGGCGTCGTCGTCCGCGGGCAGGGGCTGTTCCAGCATGGTCACTCCCAAACCCAGTAGCTGCTGGCAGCGCTCCTCCAGGGTTTCCGTACGCCAGGCCTCATTGGCGTCGATCACTAATTGCGCGCGCGGCGCGGCGCCGCGCACCGCTGCGACCCGCTCCAGCACTTGGCGGTCGTCCAGTTTCAGTTTCAAAGCACCGGCGCCCTGCCCCACGGCAATCCCCGCCGCCGCGGCCATGGCCGCGGGGGTGTCGATCGTCAGGGTCTGCACCGTGGGTAGGGAATCGGGCCCTGGGTGTGCGGCACCGTTGCGCTTCGCCTCCCAGTCCGCCAGCGCACAGTCCAGCGCATTGCGTGCGGCTCCGGCAGGCATGCGAGGTTGCAATTGACGGCGGCCCAGCCCGCGGGATACTTCCGGCAGCACTTTCTCTAATTGGGCAATCACCGAGTCGGCGCTCTCACCGTAGCGCGCGTAAGGGGTGCACTCGCCGACGCCGGTCACTCCTTCCCCGGTCACTTCCACCACGACCACCCGGGCCTCGGTGCGCGCGCCGCGGGAAATCACGAATGCCGTGCGCAGGGGCCAACTCTCCGCGTAGCAGCGGGCGCGCATAGACTCACCTCCAAATTCCCTGGAAATAACAGTTTAGGAGAGGGAGTCAGTGGCGGGAGGAAATCCGTAGTCTGGCACGGAGTTCGTGGTGGGCGGCGCAGCCCCCCTTCTTATTGAGAATCCACTGCGCGGCAAAAGCAGCGCCCTTTGTAATAAGGGCGCTGCTTCTTTTTTGAGAGGCGATTTTATCTATCGGTAGAGTACCACCTGCGTTCCGATAAAAACTTATCTATTCAGGAAATCCATCAGCCAGGTCATGGCCGGACGCGGAGTCCCATTTTCATGAATAAGGCCACTGCCGGTGACCCAGGTTCCGTTGACCACGTAACCCCACAGAGTGATCCCCGCCACCGACGGATGGTTGTAGAACATAGGGAACTGTGTCTGCATGATCTGGAGCTGTGTTTGATCGTTGGTTTCCGCGACGTCGTACTCGGAGACGTAAATCGGCAATCCCAGCGCCGCCACCCGGTTCAGGTTGTTCTCCAGATCCGATAAGGACCAGCCCTCGAGACCGTGCGCCTGCACACCGATAGCGTCCACCACGCCGGCGTTGACAGCGGGCCTCGCCATCTCGATAAACTCTGTGGTGTTCCAGCTCAGAACATTGTAATCGTTAAGGATCAGCGTGGCGTTCGGGCAGTACCGCCGGGCCAACCGGAACGACTCGATAATCCAGTCGTTGCCGAAGGCACTTTGCGCATACGCGGCCGGCGCATGCCCCGGCGTGGACTCGTTCACCACGTCAATCATGGCCGTATCCGGGTAGCGCGCACAGAAATCGCGAATCCACTCCTCGATTTCCTGCCGCTGCTCCGCGGGGCTCAGATTATTGATCCAGCCCGGGGCTTGGCTTCCCCACACCATCGTGTGTTGCTTGAACGGTATGTTGTGTTCCTGGGCATAGTTATATACCGCGTCCAGGCCGCTCCAGTTGTAGACATCTCTGGTTCCCTCCACTGAACCCCACTTGCCTTCATTTTCAGGCGTAATCTGGTCCCAGAACTGGACAAAGTCGGACCGGACCTGCCCAAAGGTGGTGATGTTGCCCACGAAGAAGTCGGGCAAGCCACCACCTGAGCTGCTGCTCGATGATGACGATGAACCCGATCCGGAAACCAGACCAAAATTGATGAGGCCGTTGCAGTGCAGCCACTCGCTGTTCGAACCGCCGCCGCACTGGTTGTTGCCCCAGACACCGGTATTTACACTCTGGTTCTCGGCTTGGCGGATATCGCCGTTGACCTGGATGAAATCCAGCTGCACATCCCGATCGGCGCCGTCGTCGTTGGTGAATTCCACTGTGATGTCACCGTCCAGAGCCGTGGCCGCCGAATAGTCCTCCATAGCAGTGGAAAGCGTCCAGGTTTGCACCGGACTGCCGCCCACCGCCAGGGTGATGGACTCCGTGCCAGTGGTTCCGCGCGCCCGCACCACAATCATATTGCCGCCGGAACCGGACGAACTGCTCGAACTTGAAGAGCTGCTGGAACTGCTCGAAGAGCTGGAAGACGAACTGCCGCCTGGATCGCCATCGCCGGCACAGCTGGGCAGTTCGAAGCTGCCGTCGTGGATGCCCTGGAAACCGAAAGTGGTACTCTCCCCCGCCGCCAGGTTGCCGTTCCAGGCACAGCAGTTGCTGAACGACGGCGTCGCCGTGTCGCCCCCGTTTTTGATGACGTTCCAACTGCTGGTGACATTGGCCGGCTCGCCGAAGTCGAGCTGCACGGTCCAGCCGTCGATGGTATCCGGGCCGTCGTTGGTCACCGTCACATCCAACTGGTAACCACTGCCCCAGACATTCGGGACCACGCTACAACTAAACGAAGCAAACGCCTGCGCAGCCGATAGAATACCGGACAGCAGCAGTATGAATCTGAATAGGATTTTCATTGGGCCACCTTGCCTATTTATATTATTAGTCAGTTAATATGGTAACGCTACCACCAACCGATTCTCCGAACTTTGTGTACAAAAAGCATAGGAATAGCGTGGAAAACAACAGGGGATAAATCTGACGCAACGAGTTGGTAGCGCTATCATTTAAATTGAACCGATATGTTACGCCCGTCAAGCAAGTTGCCCCGAAAAAAGCATGGTGTCAGTTATTTTGGCGCTGAGTTCCTCAAATAGCAGGAATCAGCAGAGCGTCCACACATGGAGCGACAACGGCATCCACCATGCGGTGAACAGGAGAGAAGTCAGTGGCGAGAGGCGGGTTCGATATGCAGCAGCTGCGGGGCAAAGGCGGGATTGGCGGCGTGGCGGCGACTGTACAGGCGCACCAGCACAGCGCTGGCGATCAAACCCAGCACGGCACCGGCAATGGCACCGGTTTCTCCGGCCAGCCTCTCTCCGGCCAGTGCAGCCAGCAATAACGAAATCAAAGGCAGGAGATACACCAGCAACGCACCGCCAGCCAGCGTCTTTTCGGCAATGCCGATCACGGCGGAATCATCGAGGGAGATGCGCCCGGGATCGCGGCCGTCGAGCGCCACGCGAATACGCGACGCCCTGGCCCAGTAGTCCTCCAGCAGGCCGGTGCCACACCCAGGCTTCGCGGCACAGCCGTGGCAGCCGCTGCGCTGAATGGTTTCCACCCACACAGCGTCAGCCTCAACGGCCACGATGCGACCGCGCTCTTCGATCATTTGGACGACACCGCGCGCGCCAGCAATCGCGCGGTGTCGTCGGGAATCTCGCCCACCACGGTCACGGTATACTGGGTGTCGTCCACTTCGAAGCGATCCATATAGGCTACGGTAGCACCGCGGATAGCGCGCCCCTTGAACTCCAGCTCCCGGCCCAACTGCTGCACGAAGACGCTAAAGACGCTGAGACCATCGCTGAACACCAGCATGTCGCCGTCCGGCAGCGTGTGGATGGCCACGGACTTGAAGCCATCGGGTATCCATCGCAGTTGCCAGCGGCTCTGCGCCGTGGCGCAAGCGCCGCTGTTGTCGATCCGGCGAGCGCTGGCGGACTGAGGTTTCAGCGCGCTGTCAGGAAGGGGGGAGAGATCCAGCCGTACAAACTGGTAGCGCTCCAGCACCCGGCCCCGCTCGCCTACCAGCATGGACTTCAGCGGCAGGCCCGTCTCCCGGTCCAGACTGACCACCATACCAAGGCGGTGTTTGTCGCGGGGCCGCGCTTCAATCACTACTGCGTCGCGGTCGGCAATACGCTCTTCACCGTGCAAAAAGAATTGATAGGCGTTTTGAACATCTGCCTGCCCGGCTTTGCTCCAGAGTGCGGCCCGCGCCATCGGATTGTCCCCGCGCCGGCAGTTTGCACTGAAGCCGCGGCTGACCAGTTCGCGCGGTTCGCCGCTCAGGTAGCGCACCCGCTCAATCTGTTCGCCGTTACGCACCGCGTGCACAACCTGCAGGGTCTCCAGCATTCCCGCGTGTTCGAAAGTCACCAGGCCGCGGTACTCCAATTCGGTCACTGCTCGCGAGAGTTTGCCCAGCCAGTGCTCCAGTTGCTCCGATTCCTCCGGTTGCCTCTGTTCCTCGCTGGCGCGGGCGACCGGTACCAGTAACAACAAAGCCAACAGCACGCTGTTGGCTTTTCGCATGTATCCCACAGAATGCATCGCCGCTACTGTCCGCTCTGTTCGCCGTAGGTGGCACGGGCAAAAGGCACCATGCCCTGGCTGCCGATGTGCGCGGCCTGCTCGGAGTGTTGGATCATTACCCGGTTCAGGTGGCGCATCAGCTCGGGAGGGGGTGCCTGGTGGAACTGGGCCTGGCCGGCGACCGGGTTGTCGGGCACCAGGCGCGGAGCCGCGGTGCTCACCGTACGGGTATTGGGTGTCGGAACATAGAAGCCACTGGGCTGCGGCAGGGACTGCACCGGCTGCTGTTCGGGGCGTTCGGCCCCGCTGGCAACCAGGTCACCGCCGGGCTGGGGTTGGGAAAGCTGTTGCACGCCGAGGATAGCGGCAAAGGCCACGGTTGCGGCTACTGCGCCGCGGGACAGGGAGCGCCGCCAGCGGCCCCGCGCCGCGTGGGCATTCGCCGCGCTCCCCTCACCGTGCGATTGGGAGAGGGGCTCCTCCTGTGCGATGGCCGCGGAGATATTCGCCGCCAAACTGCGGTCGACCGACGCCACCCGCTCGCCGCGCAGCACATTGGCGGCCAACTGGTAGCGGGACCAGCGTTCGCCCACCTCTTTGGATGCCGCACTGGCTTTCAGCAGACGCTGCAGCTCCAGTTCACCGGCCTCGCCATCCATCAGTGCCGATAGCGATTCGTTCAGACGATCCTGATGATTCCCGTGGGACATAGGGGTTGAGCCTCTTTTTACAATCCGGTGCAGGGAGCGCCGGGACCCGTTGTTAGTTATGACCGGATACCCGGCCGATTGTTTCTCTATATCCGGAAAATATTTCGTTCCGTGAGGCTGGAAAATCCGCCGACAGATCCCACCCTCTTACAAACCCCCAACAAGGTGTTCATCCGCGGTCGCCCAGGGTCTCCGGCTCCCCCGCCAGCACCGCCTGTACCGTGCGGTCTATGGCCTCCCGGGCGCGGAAAATACGCGAGCGCACGGTGCCCACCGGGCAGTTCATCACCTCCGCGATCTCCTCGTAACTGAGCCCCTCCATCTCGCGCAGGGTCACCGCCGAGCGCAGGTCCTCCGGCAGCGCGCGGATGGCCCCGTGCACCGCGGCTTCCAGCTCGTCGCGAAACAGCTGGCTCTCCGGGGTGTCGTTGTCCCGCAGCAGGTCGGCGCCGGAGTAGTATTCGGCGTCTTCCAGGTCCACATCGGAGGACGGGGGACGGCGGCTGCGGGACACCAGGTGGTTCTTCGCGGTATTGATGGCGATGCGGTACATCCAGGTGTAGAAGGCACTCTCGCCACGGAAATTGGCCAGGGCGCGGTAGGCCTTGATAAAGGCCTCCTGGGTTACGTCCTGCACTTCGCTGTGATCCTTGATAAAGCGGCTCACTACCGCGAGTATCTTGTGCTGATATTTCAGCACCAGCAGGTCGAAGGCGCGCTTATCCCCTTTCTGTACCCGCTCCACCAACTGGCGGTCACTCGGCGACGCCTGTTGCGCTGTCATCCCCTACTCCCGGCCAAAACGCTGCGGCACCCACCGGCCGCCACGGCGCAAGCATTTATTCTGTGCAGTTCAAGACACTGGTGATAGGGCATAAGTTCCGGGCCAAATCGACGAATGTAACATTGGCGCTATACTACGCGACCCTCAAGTACTAATAAAACTCTATGAGCGCACAAGCAAACTACGACGTACTGGTGATTGGCAGCGGCGCCGCGGGTCTCACCCTGGCTCTGCACCTGGCGGCGCGCCACCGCGTGGCCCTGCTGTCCAAACAGCGTCTGCGGGACGGCTCCACCTGGTTCGCCCAGGGTGGCATCGCCGCAGTACTGGACGAGATGGACTCGGTGGAATCACATATCGCTGACACCTTAGACGCAGGCGCCGGACTCTGCCACCCGGACGCAGTGCGTCTCACGGTGGAAAACAGCGCGGCGGCGATCCAGTGGCTGATCGACCAGGGAGTCGACTTCACCCGCGAGCGCGGCGACTACCACCTCACCAAGGAGGGCGGGCACAGCCACCGGCGCATCATCCACAGCGCCGACGCCACCGGCCGCGCGGTACACAGCACCCTGATCGAAAGAGTGCGCGCAGCGGAGAATATCGACTGCTTCGAACACCATATCGCCCTCGACCTGATCCGCCAGCCGGACCCGCAGAAGGGCCGCTTCCGCTGCGCCGGTTGCTACGTGTACAACAAGCAGAGCGAAGAGGTGGAACTGTTACAGGGCCGAGCCGTGGTGCTGGCCACCGGCGGTGCCAGCAAGGCCTACCTCTATACCAGCAATCCGGACGGCGCCAGCGGCGACGGCATCGCCATGGCCTGGCGCGCCGGCTGCCGGGTGTCGAACATGGAGTTCAACCAGTTCCACCCCACCTGCCTCTACCACCCCAAAGCCAAGGCGATGCTGGTGACCGAAGCCCTCCGCGGCGAGGGTGCACAGCTCAAGCTGCCCGATGGCAACCGCTTTATGCACCACTTCGATCCCCGCGGCGAGCTGGCGCCGCGGGATATCGTCGCGCGCGCCATCGACCATGAGATGAAGCGCCTGGGGGCCGACTGCCTCTACCTGGATATCTCGCACAAGGACGGGAGCTTCGTGCGCGAACACTTCCCCACGGTGTACAACAACTGTCTGCAGTATGGCATCGACATCACCCGGGAGCCGATTCCGGTGGTACCCGCCGCCCACTACACCTGCGGCGGGGTGATGGTCGACCAGTTCGGGCGCACCGACCTGGACCAGCTCTACGCCATCGGCGAGACCACATTCACCGGCCTGCACGGCGCCAACCGCCTGGCCAGCAACTCACTGCTGGAATGCCTGGTGTACGCCCGCTCCGCGGCGCTGCATATCGACGGCGTACTCGACTCTGTACAGCCGCCCCGCTCGGCGCCGGCCTGGGACGCCTCGCGGGTCACCGACTCGGATGAGGATGTGGTGATCTCCCACAACTGGGACGAACTGCGCCGCTTTATGTGGGACTACGTGGGTATTGTGCGCACCCGCAAGCGCCTGCTGCGCGCCGAGCACCGGGTGAGGCTGCTGCAGCAGGAGATCCGCGAGTTCTATGCCAACTACCGGATCACCAGCGACCTGATCGAACTGCGCAACCTGGCCCTGGTCTCCGAGCTGATCATCCGCTCGGCGCTGGAGCGCCGCGAAAGCCGCGGACTGCACTACTCCCTCGACTACCCGCAGCTGCGCGAGCTGGCGATGGACACCATCCTTGTGCCGGAGAATTTTGCCGACCAGCGGCAGTTTGTCTGACCGGGGGCTGAGATTGATGGGCACGCCCGCTGCACGGGCTTTGCCCATATCCCATATAGTTAGTCTCCTCTCACCGCGAATAGCGCAGCGCCACCAGCAACCGCCTCCAGTCGTCGGTATCCAGAGAGTCCCACGCCAGCACCAGCCGCAGCCGCCGCCCGCGCGGGTCGCATCCGTTGATCACGATCAGCCAGGACCAGAGCACCAGCTCGCCGGAAAATTCGAATTCCCGCTCGACATCGTCTTCCTGCCGCCAGAACCAGCGCCGCTCGCGTGTGCTCAGCAGCCCTCGCACACGCCGCAGTCGCCGCCACTCATACGCGGAATAGACCAGCACCAGCAGAGTCGCCGGCAGCAGCAGAAACCAGGGCAAGCGACACCACCACAACAGCAGCAACGCCTGTGCGGCAATCAGCAGCAGGAGGGCAAAAAGGAAGCGGGAGGGCGCCACGGCGCAGGTGAGCCGGGCGCTTCTTTCGAAATAAGCGGGATAACTACTGCTGTAATCCGGTGTTGTCACGGATCACCTGTACGATGCGCTGCAGCTCCGGATCATCCGGGTCCTCGCGGCGCAGGAACCAGGAGAACAGGTCCTGGTCCTCGCACTCCAGCAACTGCTGATAGCGCCGCTGGTCGGTCTCGTCCAGGGTATCGTAGACATTTTCCAGAAACGGCAGCAGCACCAGATCCAACTCCAGCATACCGCGACGGCTAGCCCAAAACAGGCGGTTGCGATCCATACTTCTCTTCCAACCAACAGTGAATGCCGCGCAGTATACCTGCTGGCCCCAAGAACCTGAAAAAGCGGCTTGAAAAAGCGCCCACCACCCCAAAATTAATCCACCCTCAGACAACCCCCGATGGCAGGTGGCAACTATGGATCAACGTCAGTGGCAGGATTTTCTCAGCTCGGAAGGCGCCATCTGGGAGGACGTAGATACCCCCAGCCCCGCTGCCCACTTCCCGGCCACCGAGGCCGACCTCCACCTGGTGGATCTGAGCCCCCTCGGCACCGTCTCCGTCGAAGGCCCGGACAGCCAGAAATTTCTCCAGGGCCAGCTCACCTGCGATCTGGTCACCCTGCCGGACAACCACAGCACTCTCGGCGCCCACTGCAACCCCAAGGGCCGCATGATCAGCGCCTTCAGCGCACTGAAACTGTCCCACAGCGAATTTTTCCTCCGCCTGCCCCGGGATCTGGCGCCTATCGCCCGCGACACCCTGGGCAAATACGCCGTCTTCTTCAAAACCGAACTGCAGGATATCGGCGACCGGGTCCGCTGGCTGGGACTGCAGGGGCGGAATGCGCCCGCCCGCGCGTCGGAGCTGCTGGGCCTGGACGACCTGGCGGAGGGCGAACTGCGGGTATTCGACTGCGGCGGTGAGCGCGCCGTCGCCCAGGTGGTAAGCGATCAACAGGTCGCCCTGCTGGTACCGGCACAGGAATCCAAAAATCTCTGGCAACGCCTGACGGCGTCGGCCGATCCGGCGGGCTACTGCCACTGGCTGCAACAGCAGATAGCCACGGGTATTCCCCAACTGCACGCCGAAACCAGCGAAATGTTTATCCCGCAGATGACCAACCTGCACCTGCTCGGCGGCGTAAGCTTCAAGAAGGGCTGCTACACCGGCCAGGAAGTGGTAGCGCGAATGCAATACCGCGGCGCCGCCAAGCGACGCCTCTATCGCGCCCGCTGCACCTCCGGGGAAATCCCCGCCCCGGGACTGGAAATCTACGGCGAAGGCGAACAGAGCATCGGCAACCTGGTAGTGGCCTGCCGCGGCGAACACGGCACCGAGCTGCTGGCGGTACTCACCATCGGCAAGGTCGCCACCGGCGAGAAATTGCGACTCGCGGATGGGCGCGCGCTGGAGATCCTGGAATTGCCTTATGATGCCGAGGCAGACCCGTTGGCGTAGAACGACGGCTGACTCCTATGCCATCACTATTGGACTGACCACCTCACTCCTGATACCTTCTCGTCCTCACACTTGAGCCAAGCCAATTTCTTTTTTTGGGGAATGAGGAGAATTATGAAAATCGCACTGATGAACGAGTTCAGCCAGGCGGCGAAGAACCCGATTGTGCTGGAACAACTGAACGATGTGGCCGCGGAACAGGGCCACCAGGTTTTCAATGTGGGTATGGACGGCGACAACGACCACCGCCTCACTTACATCCACCTGGGCATCATGGCGGGCCTGCTACTCAACTCCAAGGCCGTGGATTTTGTCATCAGCGGCTGCGGCACCGGCCAGGGCGCGCTCATGTCCCTGAACGCCCACCCGGGAGTCGTCTGCGGCTACTGCATCGACCCCTCCGACGCCTACCTGTTCGCCCAGATCAACAACGGCAATGCCCTGTCACTGGCCTTCGCCAAGGGTTTCGGCTGGGGCGCTGAACTGAACTGCCGCTACATCTTCGAAAAAGCCTTCACCGGCGAGAAGGGCCAGGGCTACCCGCCGGAGCGCAAAGAGAGCCAGGTGCAGAACGCCGGCATCCTGAACGGCGTCAAGGCCGCCATGTGCAAGGACTACATGGAAGGCCTCAAGGCGCTGGATCAGGAGCTGGTCAAAACCGCCGTTACCGGCGAGCGCTTCCAGGCCTGTTTTTTTGAGTACGCGCAGGATCAGGCGTTGCAAGACTACGTGCGCAGCTTGCTGGACGGCTGAAGGTTATCGGTAGTCTGATCGCGGCCAACGGCCGCTCCTACCTGATTCGATCAAAACCTTGTAGGAGCGGTCCGGCCGGGAGCGGCCGTTGGCCGCGATCAAACCACCAGCCGCCTCCAACTTTCAATCGCGGCCATTGCCATGGGCCGCTCCCGGCCGGACGGCTCCTACAATGGCACAGTGTCTTCGGACGGCCTTTTCCCCCTTCCCCTATACCTCCACCGCCACATGATCCAACTCCGCCGCCACCGGCAGCGCCCAGTCGATGGGCTCCCTGCTATTGCTCAGCAGATAGTCATTGGCCTGAGAGAAAGGTCGGGTGCCGAAGAAACCGCGGTGGGCGGACAGCGGCGACGGGTGAGGAGCGCGCATCACCCGGTGTTTGTTGCTATCGATAAAAGCGCCCTTCTTCTGCGCGTAACTGCCCCAGAGGATAAACACCAGGTCCTCTCGTTTCTCAGCCAGTTTGTGAATGGCTGCATCGGTGAATTGCTCCCAGCCGCGCCCCTGGTGTGAACCCGCCCTGCCCCGCTCCACCGTGAGTGTTGCGTTCAGCAGCAGCACGCCCTGCTCCGCCCAGGGTTGCAGGCAGCCGTGGTTTGGGGGATCAATCCCCAGGTCGGATTGCAATTCCTTGAAGATATTTTGCAGCGAGGGCGGTACGGGTACGCCGGGTTTTACCGAGAAACAGAGGCCGTGGGCCTGGCCTGGGCCGTGGTAGGGGTCCTGGCCCAGTATCACCACTTTGACCTCTTCGAATGGGGTGGAGTTGAAGGCGTTGAAAACCTGTGGGCCCGGCGGATAGATGACCTTGCCCGCGGCCTTTTCCTTTCGCAGGAACTGGCGCAGCTGCTCCATATAGGGCTTTTCGAATTCGTCTTGCAGGACGGCGTACCAGGAGGGATGGATTTTTATATTGTTGGGGACTTGCATGGGGATTCCTTAATGCTCGATCTGTCCCCTCTCCCCTTTGGGGAGAGGGTTAGGGAGAGGGGGAGCTCGCAGGGCCCTCTCCCCCAACCCCTCTCCCGCAAGCGGGAGAGGGGAGTTAACCCAGTACCTTTTTTACCTTCCTGCGCAATTCGGGCACCACTTCCTCCTCGAACCAGGGGCGCTGGCGCAGCCATAGGGTATTTCTGGGGCTGGGGTGCGGCAGCGGAAAATAACTCTCGGGCAGGGCGTCGCGGAAGTGGCGCACGTTTTCCGTAATGCTCCCATACCAGTGGGGCAGATAGTAACGCTGTGCATACTGCCCTATCAGCAAAGTGAGTTGCAAATTCGGCAGCTGTTCCAGCAGTTTCCGGTGCCAGGCGGGCGCGCATTCCGGGCGCGGCGGCAGGTCGCCGCCCTTGCCGCGGCCGGGGTAGCAGAAGCCCATGGGAATAATGGCTATGTGGGATTCGTCGTAGAAGGTGTCCCGGTCCATCGCCAGCCATTTCCGCAGGCGATCGCCGGAGGGGTCGTTCCAGGGGGTGCCGGTGGCGTGCACGCGGGTGCCCGGGGCCTGGCCGATGATCAGCAGGCGCGCGGATTTTGCGGCGCGCACTACCGGGTTTGGGCCGAGGGGGAGCTGGTCTTCGCAGAGGCGGCAGTTGCGGACTTCTTCGAGGAGGGTGATCAGTCGTCGGCTAGCCAAAGTTTTACCTCATAAAGGCGGGCCTTCGGCCCGCTTGCGGAGCTGGAGCCTTCAGCGCACCCAAAACAGCTCCGCGGTCCCGGGAGGGAATGCCAAGTGCAGCAGGAGCGCGCGGCGGTCGTCCGGATCGGCGGCGCGGGCAACGTTGTTGTTATCCAATACCACGTGGATGCCGCTGGCGTCCACCGCCAGTCCCTCGCCCTTGCCATAGCGGGTTTCCCGGTAGACGAATTGCGGGGCCTCTTCGATCGCCCGGTAGTCGATGCACCACTGCGCGCGCAGGGTTTCCGGGGAGCGCCGGCATACGGCGAAGGCGTTACGCTCCAGGGTGAAGAGCGCACCGTCGTGGTAGGCGAGGCCGGTGACGTCTTCAGAGCGACTCCGGAAATCCAGGCCGGCCACCGGGGGAATGGAAAATATTTCCGGCTCGGTGTCGGCGCGCAGCCGCAACAAGCCCCGGGGTTCCCGCTCCATGGCGATCCAGAAATCATCGCCAGCCTTTACCACTCCCTCGCTGGCGGCGTTGACCTTCCGCAGGTAACCGCGCTCGCGCGCATCCGCGGCCCAGCGGTACGGCAGCCAGGCAACCGACCCATTAGCCTCCAGCCTGGCCAGGCGGTTGTAACGCTCGCTCAGCAGGTAGGCGGTATCGCCGTCGCAGCTGATACCCTCGAAATCCATCGCCTGGCCGTCGCGGACCAGATCCAGTAGCGCCGCCATCGGGCCTGCCGATTCTCCGTCCGGCACATTCAGGCCTTGCAGGCCGATGCGGGAAGCCAGCACAGCGCCCTGCCCTGCCAGGTCCAGGGCATAGATTTCCGCGGAGTTCTTGTCGGATACCGCCAGCAGTTCGCCGCTGCAGAAGCTCAGCCCGGAAATATCCAGGCCGGCGCTGTCATTCAGCCAATAGCTTGCCAGTAATTGCGCAGGGTGTACGGGGGTCGCCGATACGAAGGGCGGCAGCAATGTCAGCAGGCCGCCCAGCAGAAGATTTCTAAGCAAAAGGATTCCAGTGATCAGTCGCGGAAGTTATCGAATTGCAGGGGCTGATCCAGTTCCTTGCCCCGCAGCATGGCGATCACCTGCTGCAGATCGTCGCGCTTCTTGCCGGTGACACGCACCTGGTCGCCCTGGATCGCCGCCTGCACCTTGAGTTTTTCGTCCTTAATCATTTTAATGATCTTTTTTGACAGTTCCTTGTCCAGACCGTTTTTCAAGGTGACCGGCACCTTCACCTGTTTGCCGGATTGCTCCTTCTCGCCCACCTCCATGGCCAGTGGATCGATATCACACTTGATCAGTGCTCCGCGCAGCATGTCCACCATCTGGTCCACCTGGATATCCGCCTCGGCGCGCACCACCAGGGAAAAATCGTTCATCTCCACCTCGGCGTCCACCCCCTTGAAGTCGAAGCGGTTGGTCACGGTGCGGTTCACCTGATCCACGGCGTTGGTGAGCTGGTGCTTGTCCACTTCGGACACTATGTCGAAGGAAGGCATATGTTTCTCCGTTTCCTATTTCCAAATTTCCGGGGTAACTTCCACGCTCTGTGTATCAGAGCTGAGCCAGAGCTGGCCATCCTGGATAGTCACATTCAGTTCCATATTGCGCGCCGCCATCGCCGCCATCTGCTCGCAGGCATCCGCAGGCAGGTGGTAGACACGCAAATTGTCGAAACGCGCCAGCGCATCCCGCTGTTTTTGCCACCAAATCGGTGCGGTGCGTCGCCCGTAACTGTACACCAACACCTCCGCGGCGCGGCCACTGGCCTTGCGCAGGCGCTCTTCCGCCGGCAGACCCACCTCGATCCACAGGTCGATTTCACCGCTGAGGTTCTTCAGCCACAGGTCCGCCTCGTCGTCGGAGGACAAGCCGCGGGTGAATTCCAGGCCGTCCGCGGCGTTGTGGGCGAAGGCCAGCAGGCGCACCATCATCCGCTCGTCGGTCTCCGAGGGGTGGCGTGCCAGGGTCAGCTGATGTTCGCCGTAGTAGTCCCGATCCATATCGGCAACCTGCAGCCGGGCTTTGAAGATAGTCGCTTTTAATGCCATTACAGCTTCCTATAGGCTGGCGCCGCTGTATCCAGGAGCCAGCTATTCTTGGGGTCTCGGGACAAAATACGGGTATCCGGTATGCGTTCAGTGTTCACCGCCGGCCGCCGGGCCTTGCTGGGCGCCCTGTTCGGCCTCCTGGCCCTGGGGCTTAGCGGCTGTGGCATCAACAATATCCCCACCTACGACGAGCAGGTCAAAGCCACCTGGGCCCAGGTGGAGAACCAGTACCAGCGCCGCGCCGACCTGATTCCCAACCTGGTGAAAACCGTCAAGGCCTACGCCGCCCACGAGCGCGAGACGCTGCAGGCGGTGACCGAGGCCCGGGCCAAGGTCAGTTCCATACAGCTGGACCCGAATATGCTCGACGACCCGGCCAAACTGCAACAGTTCGAGGCAGCCCAGGCGCAGCTGTCCAGCGCCCTGGCCCGGCTGATGGTGGTGGTGGAACGCTACCCCAACCTCAAGGCGGACCAGAATTTCCTGGCCCTGCAATCCCAGCTCGAAGGCACGGAAAACCGCATCAGTGTGGCCCGGCGGGATTATATCGCCGCCGTGGAGCGCTACAACCGGGAGATACGTACCTTCCCCGGGCGTATCTGGCACGCGATCCTCTACCGGGACATGCCCCTGCGCGAGACCTTCCGAACCACCAGCGAAGACGCTGAAAAAGTCCCGGAAGTGGACTTCCGGTAGCGCGATGATCGAGCGCCGCACCCAGGTCGCCCTCATCCTGCTCGCGCTGCTCTGTGCAGTCGGGGCATTGGCGGAGACCCAATTCCCACTGCTCTCCGGTCGGGTGGTAGACAAGGCTGGTATCCTCAGCCGGGACACCGTCTTCCAGCTCACCGAATTGATGCAGCTGCACGAAAAGAAGACCGGCAACCAGCTGGTGGTGGTCACAGTGCCCGACCTCCAGGGGCTCACTATCGAGGAGTACGGCTACCAGTTGGGGCGCCACTGGAAGATCGGCGAGAAGGGCCGGGACAACGGGGTTCTGCTGATCGTCGCACCCGACGAGCGCGCAGTGCGTATAGAGGTGGGCTACGGGTTGGAAGGGGCGCTGACGGACGCTCTCTCCGCGAATATCATTCACACCAAGATATTGCCGAAATTCAAAAGCGGCGATTTCGACGGCGGTGTCACCGCGGGCGTGGAGTCCATTATCTCTGCGATCCAGAATGAGTACGTGCCCGAACCCACCGAGACCGACGGCCACCGGCGCCTGGCGGTGTTGGTGGGTCTCTTCCTGCTGCTGGTGATGCTGCAGCTGTTCGCCACCTCGGTACTGGGAGCATCCGCTGCCAGCCGGGGATATCGCCGGGGCCGCTACGGCGGCTACTATGGCGGCGGCGGATTTGGCGGTGGTGGCATTGGCGGAGGCGGCGGCTTCAGCGGCGGTGGAGGTGGTTTCGGCGGCGGAGGGGCCTCGGGAGGATGGTGATGCTGGAAGGCCAACAGCGGCGCAAAGTCGCTGAAGCGATCAAAGAAGTGGAGTCGCGCACCGACGCGGAAGTGGTCACGGTACTCGCGCGGGAGGCGGACAGCTACCTGTATATCTCCACCCTCTGGGCCGCCTTCCTCTCACTGTTGCTGGCGCCGCTGGCGCAATTCCTGCCCTGGTGGCTGGATTACCGCGAGGCCTTCACCCTGCAGTGGCTACTGTTTATCGCCCTGGCGGTGCTGTTCCGCTGGCGCCCGCTGACCATGCGCCTGGTGCCGAAAAAAGTGAAATACTGGCGGGCCGCCAACCTGGCGCGGCGCCAGTTCCTGGAGCAGGAACTGCACAGCACCCGCGGGCGCCTGGGGCTGTTGATCTTCGTCGCCGAGGCGGAGCACTATGTGGAGATTCTCGCCGACCGCGGGCTGGCCGAGCGGATCACCAATGAAAGCTGGAGTGAAATCGTGGAAAACTTCATTCGCGAGATCAAGCGCGGCAAAACCGGAGAGGCTTTTGTGCACTGCGTGGAAAAGTGCGGAGAGCTGTTGCAGGAGACCACTCCGGTCAGCGAGATCAAAAACGAACTGCCCAATCACCTGATTATCCTGGACTAGCGCTATGAAACTGGGAAAACCTGTTACGTTGTTCATCCTCGGTACCCTACTGGCCTTCGGCGCCTACTCCATTGGCTGGAATCGGGGAGAGAGCAACGGCGGCAACGGTCGCCTGTCACAGCTGTTCAGCTCCGACAACAACCTGGAAGACCGGGTGAAAAAACTGGAGGATTCCCTGCGGGACTCCATTCAGATCCAGTCCCGCCTGTTCGACCTGGTGGAGGACCTGAGAAGGCAGATGGAACAGGGAGAACCGGAAGGCATGGAGACCCGTACCGCCGCCACAGTGGGACATGAGGAACCACCCCACACTCCCCAGGATTCCCGTCAGGAGCGCTACCGCAAGTATCGCGAGATGCAGCGCCAGCGCCTGATCGACGCGGGCCTCAACCCCGACAGGGCTGAATTCATTCTCGACAAGCAGGAGCGGTTCCAGTACGAACACATGCAGTTGACCTACAAATACCGCCACCTGGACGACAAGTCCACCGCGGAGGCAAACGCCCTGCGCGACAAGCTGGAGACCTACAGCAACCCGCGCAAAATGTTCGAACACGAGCTGAGCCCGCAGGAGTTCGAGCTCTACCTGGAGGTCAACGGCGGGCGTCAGGAGCTACAGGTAGACAATATCGTACCGGGCACGCCGGCCGCGGATATCGGCCTGAAGCCGGGGGACAAGATAGTTTCCTACAACGGCGAGCGCGTCTTCCACTCCGGTGATCTGCGTTCACAGATATACCGTGTGGACCCCGGAAAAACGGTACCGGTGGAAATACAGCGCGAGGGAAGCAGTAGTACTGAAACCATCTATGTGCCCAGCGGGCCGCTGGGGATTCAGGGGTAGGAGGCCGCTGGCGATACGATAAACTCCACCGGCCGCCAGCTCCACTAGTCCTGTTTGTCAAAGAGCCCCGGTACGTAGATCCAACCGCGATTGGTATCCGCCGAATCCAGTTTCCAGGTGCGCTCCACCAGTAGCGCCCCCGGCAATACCCGCTCCGGCGTCCTATCGGCGCGCTCCTGCAAACCGGGAATAAACAATTGGTGCAGCCGCCGCGAAGCGAGATTGTTGTGCGGCTCCATGCGCACAGCGCCATAGCCATCATCTTTCGGCACTACGACCCGGTTGCCCAGGCCACGATATGCAAGCAGGGGATCCTGTACCTGGACGCGCATCAGCAAGCCCATATCGCTCCACTCCGGCGGCACACAGCACAGGTGTCGCGCAGCCATGGCCACGTGTACGCCGTGAGCCTGGGCAAAGCGGGTGAGCTGCTCGAATTCAGCTTTGGCCACCCACCAGCCCCCGGTCACCGCCTTGGAAAGCTCGGCACTGCCACTGGCAAAACGGTACAGAATTGTGCCCCTGTGCAGCTCGTGCCGGGCGGGGGAAATCATGCCACCGGTCTGGGAATAGGCCAAAACTCTGCCGCGCCCGTCCACCAGTGCGTTTTTAGGGCGCGTATCCGCCCCCATGGCCCACTGGCGGCTGGTCGGCTCATTGAATTCCTCGCTGTTGACAAACATGGAACATCCCTCTTCTCATTGTTACAAAAATTTTTCCGGCAGCGGAATATTGGTTTTGGAAACTGATCGGATATAGCAGGCGGAAAATAAAAGCTCCCACAAATGCCGATAACAACCCCAATGATTTGCGTCCAATAATACCTAAATCGCCCACCCATACGAAAAAAATAAATTCGGGTCAGAGTGAAATTCTGATACCCAGAATAAGAGATGCTTATTCCGCTTCGACGCTGTTGCGGAGTGTAATCGACAGCACTTAGTGCCATTCGGGTCGGCCCCAATTACTGGGGCCTGGTAATAGACGATACAATTATTCCGCAGTGGTTTCCGGGCGCATATGCGGAAACAGCAACACATCGCGGATGGACGGCGAGTTGGTCAGCAGCATCACCAAGCGGTCGATACCGATGCCCTCTCCGGCGGTGGGCGGCATACCGTATTCCAGGGCGCGGATATAGTCGGCGTCGTAGTGCATAGCCTCGTCGTCGCCCGCGTCCTTCTCCGCCACCTGGGCGCGGAAGCGTTCGGCCTGGTCCTCGGCATCGTTCAACTCTGAGAAGCCGTTGGCGATCTCGCGGCCTCCGACGAAGAACTCGAAGCGGTCGGTAACGAAGGGGTTTTCATCGTTACGCCGCGCCAACGGCGACACCTCGGTGGGATACTCGGTGATAAAGGTCGGCTGGTCCAGGCGGTGCTCGACGGTCTTCTCGAAAATCTCTATCTGCACCTTGCCCAGGCCCCAGCTGTTTTTCAGCGGGATTTCCAGTTTTTCCGCCACCGCGCGGGCGTTTTCCAGATTGTCGATATCGGAGTGGCTGAGGCCGGGGTTGTAGCGGAGGATGGAATCGAACACCGACAGGCGCGTAAACGGCTTGGCAAAGTCGTAGCTGCTGCCCTGGTACTCGATCGTCGTCGAGCCCAACACTTCGGAACAGATGCCGCGCAGCATCTCCTCGGTCAGGTCCATCAGGTCGTTGTAGTCCGCGTAGGCCTGGTAGAACTCGAGCATGGTGAACTCGGGGTTGTGTCGGGTGGACAGGCCCTCATTGCGGAAATTGCGGTTGATCTCGTAGACCCGCTCGAAGCCGCCCACCACCAGACGCTTCAGGTATAGCTCCGGCGCCACGCGCAGGTACATGTCGATATCCAGCGCATTGTGGTGGGTGATAAACGGACGCGCGGTGGCGCCGCCGGGGATCACCTGCAGCATCGGCGTCTCCACTTCCATAAAATCGTGGCCGTTCAGGAAGCGGCGGATATATTCGATCACCCGCGAGCGGATGCGGAAAACCTCGCGGGACTCCGGTGTCGCGATCAGGTCCACATAGCGCTGGCGGTAGCGAAGCTCCTGGTCGGCGATGCCGTGGAATTTCTCCGGCAGCGGGCGCAGTGCCTTGGTGAGCAGGGTGAACTCCTCGCAGGTCACGTAGAGATCGCCTTTGCCGGACTTGTGGAGTGCGCCCTGTACACCGACGATATCGCCGATATCCCAGGCGCCGAAGCGCTCCTTGATATCCTTCTGCGCAGTCTTGTCCGCATATAACTGGATGCGCCCGGATACGTCCTGGATCACCATAAAGGGCCCGCGCTTGGCGAGAATACGTCCGGCCACACAGGCGCTCTTGCCCAGCTCTTCCAGCTCTTCCTTGGTTTTTTCGCCGAACTCATTCTGCAGATCCGCCGCCAGGTTTTCGCGGCGAAAAGCGTTCGGAAAAGCATTGCCCTTTTCGCGCAGCGAGGACAGCTTGGCGCGGCGTTCGGCGATCAGTTTGTTTTCGTCTTGCTGGGTATCTGTCATGGTGATCCGTCGACTGTATATTTGATGCGAAAATAGGTTTTTGCTCTGTAGGAGCGGCCGTTGGCCGCGATCGGACTATCGACAAACGTGAAACAGCGATCGCGGCCAACGGCCGCTCCTACAGGGAGGCTCCCGAGACTAAAGGCCCGCTTTTAAACTCGCCTCGATAAACTGATCCAGGTCGCCGTCCAGCACTGTCTGGCAGTTACTGGTCTGCACTCCGGTACGCAGATCCTTGATACGCTGGTCGTCCAGCACGTAGGAGCGTATCTGGCTGCCCCAGCCGATATCCGCCTTGCTCTCCTCCATCGCCTGCTTTTCCGCGTTGCGCTTGAGCATTTCCTGCTCGTACAGTTTGGCCCGTAGCATTTTCCAGGCCTTGTCGCGGTTCTGGTGCTGGGAGCGCTCGCTCTGGCAGGCAACCACGATGCCGGATTCAATATGGGTCAGGCGCACCGCGGAGTCGGTCTTGTTCACGTGCTGGCCGCCGGCGCCGGAAGCGCGGTAGGTATCCTCACGCACCTGGGACTTGTCCACCTCGATCTCAATATTGTCGTCGATCTCCGGCGATACGAATACGGAGGAGAAGGATGTGTGGCGGCGGTTGCCGGAATCGAACGGCGATTTGCGCACCAGGCGGTGCACACCGGTCTCGGTGCGCAACCAGCCGAAGGCGTGGTCGCCCACGAAATGAACGGTGGCACTCTTGATACCCGCCACCTCCCCCGCGGAAACTTCTTCCAGGGTGGTCTTGAAGCCGTGGGCCTCGCCCCAGCGCAGGTACATGCGCAACAGCATCTCCGCCCAGTCCTGGGCCTCGGTGCCGCCGGAGCCGGCCTGGATATCCAGGTAGGCGTTATTGGCGTCCGTCTCGCCGGAAAACATGCGGCGGAATTCGAGAATGCCCAACTGCTGCTGCAGGCCCTCGATCTCCGAGGAGACCTCGACCACCGAGTCCTCGTCCCCCTCCTCCACCGCCATTTCCAGCAATTCGCGGCAATCGGAAATGCCCGAATCGAGGTTCTCAATGGTCTTTACCACAGTCTCCAGGGAGGAGCGCTCGCGGCCGAGCTCCTGGGCGCGGTCGGGATTGTCCCAGACACTGGGCTCGGCCAGCTCCAGTTCGACCTCGGTCAGGCGCTCCTTCTTGCTGGCGTAGTCAAAGATACCCCCTAAGAACGTCGGTGCGCTCTTCGAGGTCTTTCAGTTGGTTGAGGAGGGGATTGATTTCCATGAACTCTCGGATTCCGGACTGTGTTTAAAGCGGCGCGCATTCTACCGCAGCGCGATGGGGTGCTTCCAGCCGTGTTGGCGGATGTGCGGCGATTATCCGCCCTCCGAACTCTGGAAAGTATGCCGCAGCCCGATGCGAAGGCCCGGGTGCCGGGGGCCGTTCGGGAAAGGTTTGCCGATGAGGCTGTTGAGCGAACGGCCACCGGCACCAGGGCCGCCACTGGGCCAGCTCCGGGCCGCCCCTCTCCCCGAAGGGGAGAGGGGCGCAAACCATCAGCCAAAGTGGTTCATCAACAGCCCCGCAACGATAATCTGCGGCAGGGTCAGCAGGGGCAGCGCCAGGGCGATACGCCAGGAGCCGCTGGTGTCCTTGATCGACATCAGCTCCGTGTAGTCGGTGGATACGCCGGCCATCAGGAAGGCGAAGGCGTTGCCCGGCGCCGCCGCGCGGCTGAAGATATCCGCCGCCAGCGGCGTGGCCCCCTCGGAGCAGACCTCCAGCACCGTGGCGGCGACCAGGGTGGCCCCCAGCCCCAGCAGCGAGGGCCCGAACCACTGCTGGAACAGCGCCGGGTCCACAAAGGCGCGCACCAACACTGCCAGCACGATGCCCACCAGCAGCCAGCGCACCACCATCTGCGAACCGCGGATGCCCTCCCAGAGCAGGCCCACGACACTGTTGGGGGTCAATTCACTCCGTTCCCAGAGTTCCGCCACCTCCCCGCGCCAGTCGTAGTCGTCCGGCAGGTGCACCTCATTGGGATTGGCCGGCAGCCTGCCCCCCGCCACCAGTCGGTCTGCCAGGTAGCCCGCCAGCAGCGCGATCAGCGCTGAGCAGAGGATAAACAGCAGAGTCCAGTGCAGGCCGATCAGCGCAATCAGGATCACTGTGAGAGACAGGGAATTCCACGGGCTGGCAATCAGGAAAGCCATCACCTGCCCCAGGCTGGCGCCCCGTTTGTACAGCTGCATCCCCACCATCAATATGCCGTGGGAGCAGAGGTCGAAAAAGAGACCCGCCAGAGTGGCGCGCACCAGGCCCCGCTTGCTGCCGCCGCGCCCCAATACCGAAATCACCAACCCCTGGGGAATCCGCGCCAGCAGGCCCACAAACAGCGCCCCCGCCGCCACGCCCCACCACATGGTGTGCACCAACTCCACCACACCCCCGCTCATATGGTGAAGCCATTCCGGCAGCCCGGCGAAATCCAGCACCCAGTAGCTAGCATAGAGCAATGTCACCAGGGACAGGCTGATCCACAGCAACCAGTCGATACGGCCGTGGGGCTCGTCGGCACAGCAGGCGGAAGCGTGCGGCTCCACCATCTGTGGTTCGGCCGCCTCCTTTTTGGAGGAACAACACGGATCAGCCATGATCACCTCCGGCCAGGTTGTCCAGGATGGCGCACTCCGGGGATTCGTCGCCGGCGCAGCTGTCCGCCAGGACCCGAAGCGTCGCGCGCATTTCGCGCAGGTTGCGCAGCTGCTCCTCGACGTGCTGCAGTTTCTCCCGCACCAGCAGCTTGGCGTCGTGGCTGCGGCGTGCCGGGTTGCGGTGCAGCTCCAGCAAATCGCGTACCTCGCCGATAGCAAATCCCACCGCGCGGGCGCGCTGGATAAAGCGTAGCGTCTCCAGGTCCCGCTCGCTGTAGTCGCGGTAGCCGTTTTCCGAGCGCCCGGGGGCCAGGAGATCGATGGACTCGTAGTAGCGCAGGGCCTTGGCGGTCAGCCCTGACTTCCGCGCCGCCTGGGAAATATTCATAAAACCTCCCACATCAGTGTCACTTACGATGCAGGAGGATAAAGATTACCGCAAGAGGAAGGTCAAGCGTCCCGGAAGCAATCGGGATCCGCTGCTCGCCGGCGGGCATCGGGCGGCAATTTTCCGGTGAATCTCCGCCGCCAAGCCCCGATAGAGACTCCGGCACAATCGGCTTGAGAAGTCAGGCCCTGTTGTCCGGACAGCTCCCGCGCTCGTACTGGATCTGGTCTGCCGGGTCGAAACCCAGCTCCAGGGCCGCGTCCAGGGATTTCTTGCTGACCAGGTGCAGGAGGATGTCCCCGGTGGCCCCCCCGCACACACTGGGATACATGCGGTCGGTGCGGGCGGCGCAGTGGGATTCCTGCACCTCCACACCGTTGCCGGTCAGTTTTCCGCTGCTTTCGTCGAGGGTGGTACCGCCGCCCTCGCACTGACGGCTGCCGCGCGCCTCGAATACCCAGATCAACTCCTCCGGCCGCACCGCCGGTTTCTCGTCATCGACGGTTGGCTGTCCGGCGGTGGCGCCGGCTGCGGTTTTCTTGCGTTCTCCCTGGTCGCAGGCGGTTATCGCCAGGATCAACAGCAGCGGTAAAAGGTATTTTTTCATCGATCGGGCTTCCTCCGTTTAGCCAAAAGCCAGCCAGCCTCCGACCACCAGCATCAGGGTGCCGACGATACGGTTTACCAGGCGCACATTTTCACCGCGGTGTAACAGGCGGCTGAGGGTGCTCCCGCCACTGGCGTAAATCAGCAGGCACAGTGTCTCCAACAGCAGAATAATAGCAACCAGTACTGCCAACTGCGGTGCCAGCGGGGAACTGTCGTTGAGAAAGGGGGGCAACAGTGCGATAAAGAACGCCCACCCCTTGGGGTTGGCCACCGCGGTCACGAATCCCTGGGCCGCCAGCGCGCGGCGCGGCGGAGCGGGCGTTTCACTCTCTTCCGCCGGAACCATCGCCATACCGCCTCGCGCGCGCCACATCTGGATTCCCAGCCAGGCCAGATAGGCGCCGCCGAGGTATTTGAACAGTTGGAAGGCCGCCGGATACTGCAGCATCACCGCGGCGATGCCCGCCACCGCGGAAACCGCCACCAGCGCCACGCCCGCCAGCTCGCCGACCATCATCCACAGGGTGCGGCGCACGCCGAAGGTCATGCCCATGGTCAGCGCCAGGGTCATGCACATCCCCGGGGTGACGGAGACAAAAAAGAACGTGGGCACAAACAACGCCAGGGCGGACAAGTCAATCAATGGTGGCTCCCCGTGTGGTTACCGTAGTGGCTCGCCGGCATACCGGCGAGCATCAGCTCGCAGCCTATCAGTTTTTCCACACTCAGCAATTCGTTCAGGAACAGCCAGCCCGCGAACAGGGCAAATACAGACTCCAAACTCATGATCAGCGTGGGCGCCGGAACGACGAAACGTGTATCAAGCGGGCTGCAGATGGCTTACCAGCAACTGAAGTGATTCGCGCCCGCGATATTCGTTGATATCCAGCTTGTAGGCCAGGAGAATTTTTTCCGCCGGCTGCGGCCACTGGTCCGTGTCCACATTGAAGGCGATGGCGTCCAGGGCCCGCTGGGGCTCGGCGACCGGGGCCACCACCATTTTCAGGTGGCGATCGCCGACGATGCGCTGTTGCAGCAGCAGGAATTCACCGTCGAACACCGGCTCCGGAAACGCCTGCCCCCAGGGTGCGCAGTTGCGCAGCAGCGCGGCGGTGTGCAGACTGAATTCCACCGCTTCCAGTTCGCCGTCGGTATCGATCACCGCTTCCAGTTGCGATTCGCTCAGGCGGTTGCGCACCGCCATTTCGAAGGCGTCGGTAAAGGCCGCTAAGTTTTCTGCGGGCAGGCTCAAACCCGCGGCCATGGCGTGGCCGCCGAACTTGTCGATCAGGTCCGGATCCGCGGCCGCCACATCACTCAGCGCGTCGCGAATGTGCAGACCGGGAATGGAGCGCGCCGAACCCTTGATCAAACCATTGTCCCCTTCGGCAAAGGCGATGACAGGGCGGTGGAATTTTTCCTTGATCCGGCTGGCGAGAATCCCCACCACGCCCTGGTGCCAGTTCTCGTCGTAGAGACACAGGCTCCAGGGGATTTCGCCCTCGAGCTGCAACTTTTCCAGCGCCGCCATGGCCTCCCGCTGCATGCCCTGCTCTATCGCCTTGCGGTCCCGGTTCAATCCGTCCAGTTCCGCCGCCAGATCGCGGGCCTCAACCGGGTCCCGGCTCAGCAGGCAGCGAATGCCGGTGCCTATATCGTCCAGGCGCCCGGCGGCATTGATGCGCGGACCGAGGATAAAGCCGATATCGGTGGTGGACAGTTTGCGCTGGTCGCGACCGGCCACTTCCAGAAGGGCACTGATACCCGGGCGGCAGCGACCGGCGCGGATGCGCGCTATACCCTGGTGCACCAGGATGCGGTTGTTGTGATCCAGGGGCACCAGGTCCGCCACCGTACCCAGGGCCACCAGGTCCAGGTACTCGGCCATATTCGGCGCGGCAATGCCACTTTCAGCAAACCAGCCGCACTTGTCCAGCGCACTGCGCAAACGGCTCAACAGGTAGAAAATCACCCCGACGCCGGCCAGGTTCTTGCTCGGAAAATCACAGCCGGGCTGGTTCGGATTGACGATGGCATCCGCGTCCGGCAATTGCGACCCGGGCAAATGGTGGTCGGTGACGATCACCGTCATGCCCGCGGCCCTGGCCGCGGCCACGCCTTCAATGCTGCTGATGCCGTTGTCCACCGTAATCAGCAGATCGGGCCGGTAGTCCACTGCCACTTCGACGATTTCCGGTGTCAGGCCGTAGCCGTAATCGAAGCGGTTGGGCACCAGGAATTCCACCGACTGCGCGCCCATGGCGCCGAGCGCCAGCACCGCCAGGGTGCTGCTGGTGGCGCCGTCGGCATCGAAATCGCCGACGATCAGGATTTTCCTCTGCGCGCGCACCGCCTCCACCAGCAGCGCCACCGCCCTTTCCACGCCCCGCATGGACTCGGGCGGGTACAGCTTCGCCAGACGGTGGTCCAACTGTGCCTCACTGGCAACACCGCGACCGAGTAGGACCCGCTGGAGAATTTTCGGGGTATCAGAAGCAAAACGGCCAGTGGAGAAGTCCACTGGCCGTCGCTGAATTTTTTTATTCATGTTTTAGAGCTTGTTATTGGTTCGGAAGCAACAGCAAATGCTTGTCGCGATGGGCTCCGCACCGGCTCGTCCCGCAAATGGCGGGCCTGCGGCCCTCAGGTAAATAGCTCCGCGGTCCGGTTACGCCAGCGCGGTCGCGATAAATTCGTGGACCTTCGCCAAGTCGTTGGGCAGTACCCGCATCCGTTCCTCGCGTTCGAACAGGCCCTGCATGTGCGTCGGCAGGGGGATCTTTTGCGTTGGCAGTGCGCGGGCCACTGCTTCCGGGAATTTTGCCGGATGGGCGGTGGAGAGGCAAACCATGGGCTGCTGGCTCGACTTGCGCTGCCGCCGTGCGGCCTCCACACCGATGGCGGTGTGCGGGTCCAGCAGGTATTCACTGGACTCGAACATCTCGCGAATCACCTCCACGGTGCGCAGGTCGTCCTGCCGGTGGGAGGAAAAGACCTCCCGCGCCTTTTTCAGCGCCCCCTCTTTCAGGTGCATGGGCGCACTGCGATCGGCAAGCAATGCCGCCACCGCTTCGCCGTCGCGGTCGTAGAGATCGAACAGCAGGCGCTCGAAATTGCTCGACACCATAATATCCATGCTCGGTGACAGGCTGTGCACCAGCGGTTTTGGAGAGTGGTCGTTGTCGCTGATGCAGCGATGCAGAATATCGTTGGCGTTGGTGGCGATCACCAGTTGGTCGATGGGAAGGCCCATCTGCCGCGCCAGGTAGCCGGCAAAAATATCGCCGAAGTTTCCGGTGGGCACGGAGAAGTTCACCGTCTTTTCCGGCGCGCCCAGGTTCACCGCGGCGTAGAAATAATAGACGATCTGCGCCATGATGCGCGCCCAGTTGATGGAGTTGACCGCCACCAGGCGCCGTCCGTCCGGCAGGAAGGACTGGTCGGCGAAGCTGGCTTTAACCATGTTCTGGCAGTCGTCGAAGTTGCCTTCCAGGGCGATATTGAACACATTGTCCGACAGTACCGTGGTCATCTGCCGGCGCTGAACCTCCGATACCCGGTTGTGCGGGTGCAGGATAAAAATATCGATGTTGTCGCAGTGGCGACAGCCCTCGATGGCCGCAGAGCCGGTATCGCCGGAGGTGGCCCCCATCACCACCACCCGCTCGCCGCGTTTTTTCAACAGGTGGTCGAACAGCTGGCCGAGAAACTGCAGTGCGAAGTCCTTGAACGCCAGAGTGGGGCCGTGGAACAGCTCCAGGATCCACTCGTTGGTATCCGTCTGTACCAGCGGCGCCACGGCGCTGTGGCGGAAATTTTTATAGGAACGCTGGATGATTTCACGCAGCTCTTCGTCACTGAGGTCTTCGCCGACAAACGGCTGAATAATCCGAAAGGCCAGCTCGCGGTAGTCGAGCCCCGCCATCCCGCGGATTTCCTCTACGGAAAATTTCGGCAGGGATTCCGGCACATAGAGGCCGCCGTCGCTGGCGAGGCCGGTGAGTACGGTATCGGCAAAGGAAAGGGACGGCGCGCGGCCGCGGGTACTGATGTATTTCACGGTATTTTGATTCTGAAAAAGCTGAAAATTTATTTGTAGGAGCGGCCGCTGGCCGCGATCGGGCTGTTGGAATTCTGCGAGCTCGATCGCGGCTAACAGCCGCTCCTACAGGAAAGATTTCTTAATCCGCAGGGGTCACCAAGCGGGCCTGGGGCCCGCAAGCCGAGCTGGAGCTCGGCGCTTCCGGGCTAACCCAGCGGCTCCACACGAATGCGCACCACCTCGCCCTCGACGGTATCCAGGGTCTCTATCTGTGCCACCGCCTCGCGCAAACGGGCTTCCTTGGCGCGGCTGGTGAGAATCACCACCGGCACCAGGGCCTTGCCCTCGGCAGGCTCGTGCTGGATCAGGGCCTCGATGCTGATGCCCTGATCGCTGCAGATTTTCGCCACCTGGGACATGACCCCAGGCTTGTCCTGGGCGGAGATGCGCAGGTAGTAGCTGGTGACCACTTCGTCCATGGGCAGGACACTGGCACCATTCTGATTGCCCGGAGCCACTCCCGCCGCGGGCACCCGCTGGTCCGGGAAGGCCTCCAGGGTGCGCGCCACATCCACGATATCGGCGATCACCGCGGAGGCGGTGGCCTCGGCGCCGGCGCCGGCGCCGTAATAGAGGGTCGGGCCCACGGCGTCGCCGTTGACCAGCACCGCATTCATCACCCCGTTTACATTGGCGATCAGGCGCCGCTGGGGGATCAGTGTGGGGTGCACGCGCAGCTCCACCCCCTGCTCGGTGCGCCGGGCGATACCCAGGTGCTTGATCCGGTAACCCAGTTCGTCCGCGTAGCGGATATCCTCGCTGGAGATGCCGCTGATGCCTTCCGTATAGACCTTGTCGAAGGCCAGCGGTATGCCGAAGGCTAGGGAGGCCATGATCACCAGCTTGTGGGCCGCGTCTATGCCCTCCACATCGAAGGTGGGGTCCGCCTCTGCGTAGCCCAGTTGCTGCGCCTGGGCCAAGGCCTCGGCAAAGCTGCGGCCCTTGTCGCGCATCTCGGTGAGGATGTAGTTGCCTGTACCGTTGATAATCCCCGCCAGCCACTGGATACGGTTGCCCACCAGGCCCTCGCGCAGGGATTTGATAATTGGGATACCGCCGGCCACCGCGGCTTCATAGGCAATGGTCACGCCCATCTCTGTGGCGGCGGCAAACAGTTCGTTGCCGTGCTCGGCGATCAGCGCCTTGTTGGCGGTGACGATGTGCTTGCCGTTGGCGATCGCCGCGAGCACCAGCTCCCGGGCCACGGTGGTGCCACCGACCAGTTCCACCAGGATATCCACTTCGGGATTGGCGGCGACATCGAAAATTTCCCTGGTGACGTTCAGTGCGCTGGTGTCACAGGCCGGGTTGTCACGGCGGGCGCCGATCTGCACTATTTCCACCGCGCGGCCGCAGCGCGCGGCAATCTGTTCGGCGTTGCGCGCCAGGACATTAACGGTGCCGCTGCCGACGGTGCCCAGGCCACAAATACCGATGCGCACCGCGCGCCGGGGGGACTGGGGTTTCTGCCGCTGGGCTGCCTGTTCGGTGGTCTCTTGGACGGGTGCGCTCACAACTTCCCTCCGCGCGGGTTACAGCGCAATAAATGGTGTGAAAGACGATAAAAGGACGACAACCATACTGAGGGATGGGGAGAAATGTCAATAAAATTGCACAGCGATAGTGCTTGGCGGCAGGTGGCCAGCGGACAGGAAAGCAGCCGCTGACCAACCCTTCACTCAGATACCGAGCGCTTTCACCATGGTGTCCGGAGGCAGGTAGCCGGGCACAACGGTGCCGTCCTGCATTACGATGGTGGGGGTGCCGCGCACATCGAACACTTCATTGCCCAGCTTGTACTGTTTAGCCACGGGGTTGTTCTTACAGACATCCAGCGACACGTTCTCGCGGTTTTTCAGCGCGGTCAGGGTTTTGTTGCGGTCTTCGGCACACCAGGCAGTGGCGATCTTGCGATACCCCAGGGAGTTCAGGCCGGCCCGGGGGAAGGCCAGGTAGCGCACTTCGATACCGCGCCTGTTCAGCTCCGGCACGTCCTGGTGCAGCTTGCGGCAATAGCCGCAGTCCACATCGGTAAACACGTAGATATGGGCCTTTGTCTCGCCCTTCGGGGAGAAGACGATCATTTCGCCCAGATCCTGCTCTTCCATCACCTCGACTCGCTGCTTGGTGCGGCGTTCTTCGGAGAGATTGACCAGGGAACCGCTTCCAACCTGGTACAGGTCGCCGAATACGAAGTGGCCGCCATCTTTGGAGACGAAGAGTGTGCTGCTCCCGTCCACTTCCACTTCATACAGGCCACTGATCGGGCTCTCACGCACCTCGCCGTAACTGGCCTTGGGATTGGCAGCGTGAAGGCGCGCCTTGATGTTTTTGGCCACTTCCGCGTCCACTGCTCCGTAGGCCCCCTGTCCCAACAGGGCGAGCAGCGCGCCGATCATCATCAGCGGCTTATTGAAAAGGATCATTCTCGATAGCTCCTTGGTCTGCTTGTAGGCTTCGACTTGTGCGGCAGCTGCCGGTTCCCGCCAGTATGGCACCGGTTGGCAACAAATGCCTCGCTTGGCGTGTTTTAACATATCCCACCTCTCGGCACCATGAAATGCTCCGCAACGCCTGCACCCTTGAACCCTCTCCAACCCCTCTCCCGTAAGCGGGAGAGGGGAGCCGGGTGATTCGTGCATCATAAAAAAAAGCCGGAGCATCGCTGCTCCGGCTTTTGCGCATGTCGCGGGAAAGACTCAGTTGAGCTTTTCCTTGATACGAGCAGCCTTGCCTGTGAGGTTGCGCAGGTAGTACAGCTTGGCCTGGCGCACGTCGCCCCGGCGCTTGACCTGGACGCTGTCCACCAGCGGGCTGTGGGTCTGGAAGGTGCGCTCCACGCCCACGCCGTGGGAGATCTTGCGCACGGTGAAGGAGGAGTTCAAGCCGCGGTTGCGCTTGCCAATCACCACACCCTCGAACGCCTGCAGACGCTCGCGGTTACCTTCTTTTACCTTTACCTGAACGACCACGGTGTCGCCCGGAGCAAAGGCGGGAACTTCGCTTTTCAGCTGTTCCTGTTCCAGTTGCTGAATAATTTTGTTAGTCATTTGGAATACTCCCAAATACAGATTTGTGTAGCTTCTCAGCTAGTTCACCGGATTACTCCCGCCTCACGGCGAATCCGACATCAAGTTTCTTTGGATTTCCACTCCTGCTGGATTTCCTCCAACAGTTGCTTCTGCTCCCTGTCCAGCTCCAGCCGTTCCAGCAGGTCGGGCCGTCGCTGTTGCGTGCGCGTCAGTGCCTGCTTGAGGCGCCAGCGGCGTATTCTCTCGTGGTTGCCGGAGAGTAAAACATCCGGCACCGCCCTGCCCCGGTACTCTTCCGGGCGGGTGTAGTGGGGGCAGTCCAGCAGCCCCCGGGCGAAGGAATCCTCCACCGCCGACTGGTCGTGCCCCAGCGCACCGGGGATGAGCCGGGTGATGGCATCCACCACCACCATCGCGGCCAGTTCGCCGCCGCTCAAGACATAGTCGCCGATGGACCACTCTTCGTCGACGAGCATATCGACAATGCGCTCGTCGACACCTTCGTAACGCCCTGCCAACAGCACCAGATTGCCCGCTTCGCTCAGTTGCTCCACGCCGGCCTGGTCCAGCGGCCGCCCCTGGGGCGACAGGTAGATGGTGCGCGCCAGCCCCATTTCCCCGGCCCAGGCTCGTGCTTCGCCCAGCGCCTGATAAAGTGGCTCCGGCAGCATCACCATGCCCGGCCCGCCACCGTAGGGGCGGTCGTCCACGGTGCGATGCCTGTCGCTGGTGAAATCCCGCGGATTCCAGCAACGCACCTCCAGCAATCCCTCTTTGACCGCGCGACCGGTGATCCCGTAATCGGTCAAAGCGGCAAACATCTCCGGAAAGATGCTTACCAGAGCGATGCGCTTGGCGCGCATCGCTAAAATTCCGGGTCCCAGACTACGGTGATCACACCGGAGTCCAGGTCGATATCGGTAATGTACTCACCGGGGAGGTAGGGAATCAGGCGCTCACTCTCGCCCTCCTTACCGCGCACTACCAGCACATCGTTGGCCCCGGTTTCCATCAGTCGTTCGACACGGCCGAAATCGTAGCTGCGGCCCTCGAACTCACTGACTACCCGCAGGCCTTCGAGTTGGTGCCAATAGTACTCACCCTCCGCCAGAGGCGGCATGGCGTCGCTGCGAATGGCGATGTCCCGCTGGCAGTAGTGGGCAGCCCGGTCCCGGTCGTCCACGTCTTTGATATGGGCAATCAGGCCCTTGCCGTGGCGCCTGCCCCCGTCAATCTGCAGGGGCTCCCAACCGTCGTCTCCCTGCAGCCACCACTCGGGAAACTGCAGGATGTTGTCCATCGGCTCGGTATAGGAATGCACCTTGACCCAGCCACGAACACCGTAAACCGCGGTGATGCGCCCTGCAGTGACCAAGTCAGCGGATTTGGATCCGCTGCTGTCAAGGTTAATAGGCGTCACGGGCGCAAACGCTTGATCAGGCGGATTCTTTCAGCAGCTTGCTGACCCGGTCGGAAACCTGAGCGCCCTGGCCAACCCAGTACTCGACGCGCTCGCGGTCGATGCGCAGACGCTCTTCCTGACCGCGGGCAACCGGGTTGAAGAAGCCGACGCGCTCAATAAAGCGGCCGTCGCGGGATTTGCGGCTGTCGGTGACTGCCAGGTGATAGAACGGACGCTTCTTCGCGCCGCCGCGAGCCAAACGAATGGTTACCATGTAGCTTTCCTGTAGTTTCAACACACTTCGGTCGCCAGGGGCGGCCGAAAGAAAATCCGATGCCAGCAGTCGGGCCGGCTGAAAGGCGGCGTATTCTAATGTACCGCTTCGGGTTTGTATAGCGCCAGGACGGGACTCGGGACTCGGGACTCGGGACTCGGGACTCGGGACTCGGATAAGAATATCGGACTTCGAAGCGAAGGCTCTGATGCCGGGGGCCGTTCGCGGAACATTTACCGATCAGGTTGTGAAGCGAACGGCCACCGGCAGCAGAGCCGCCACAGCGCCTGTCAAGAACCGGGCGTAACGGCGAGCCTGCAGCCCCTTGCGGAGCTGGAGCCTTCAGCACTCAAGGTAGCCTTCAGCGCTCAAGGTGACAGCTCCGCGCTCCCAGCTACTTCTTGCGAAAGCCAGGGGGAAGACCACCGGGCATCCCGCCCATGCCACCACCGCCCATTCCCGGCATTCCGCCCATACCGCGCATCAGCTTGCTCATGCCGTTGCCTTTGAGCTTTTTCATCATCTTGCCCATCTGCTTGTGCTGCTTGAGCAGGCGATTCAGGTCCTGGATTTGGGTGCCGGAACCGGCGGTGACACGGCGCTTGCGGGAGCCGTTGAGGATATCCGGATTGCGGCGTTCCGCAGGGGTCATGGAGCCGATAATGGCATCCATGCGCTTGAATTCCCCACCCATATCCGCCTGCTGCGCCATCTGGGCCATGCCGCCCATGCCCGGCATTTTCTCCAGCAGGGAACCGAAACCGCCCATATTCTGCATCTGCTGCAGCTGATCGCGCAGGTCTTCCAGGTCAAAACCCCGGCCTTTCTGCACCTTCTTGACCAGCTTTTCGGCCTTGGCCTTGTCGATCTTCTGCTCCGCCTCCTCGATCAGCGACAGGATGTCGCCCATACCGAGGATACGCGAGGCGATGCGGTCCGGGTGGAAGGTCTCCAGGGCGTCGGTCTTCTCGCCAACACCGATAAACTTGATCGGCTTGCCGGTCACCTGGCGCACCGACAGCGCGGCACCGCCGCGGGCGTCGCCGTCCGCCTTGGTGAGAATCACACCAGTGAGCGGCAGGGCGTCATTGAAAGCACTCGCGGTGTTCACCGCATCCTGGCCGATCATGGCGTCAATCACGAACAGGGTCTCGGCCGGATTCAGTTCGGTTTGCAGCTCGCGGATCTCGCCCATCAGCTGCTCGTCGATATGCAGGCGGCCGGCGGTGTCCACGATCAGCACGTCGGCAAACTGCTTGCGCGCCGCATCCACCGCGCCCTTGGCAATATCCAGCGGCTTCTGGTCCGCGCTCGAGGGATAGAAGAGCGCGTCCACTTCGCCAGCCAAGGTCTCCAACTGCTTGATGGCCGCGGGACGGTAGACGTCCGCACTCACCACCATCACCTTTTTCTTCTCCCGCGCCTGCAGGTACTTGGCCAGCTTGGCCACGCTGGTGGTCTTGCCGGCGCCCTGCAGGCCCGCCATCAGGATCACCGCCGGCGGCTGCACCGCCAGGTTCAGCGGCGCGGCAGCCTCGCCCATTACCTGGACCAGTTCGTCCTGCACTATCTTCACGAACTGCTGACCCGGGTTGAGCGCCTTGCTCACCTTCTGTCCCACCGCCGCAGTGCGCACTTGCTGCACAAAAGCCTTCACCACCGGCAGCGCAACATCCGCCTCCAGCAGCGCCTTGCGCACCTCGCGCAGGGTGTCGCGGATATTGTCATCCGTCAGGCGCGCTTTGCCTGTGACTTTCTTCAACGCCCCCGACAGGCGGTCGCTCAGGTTGTCGAACATATAAACGTCCAGTGCCTCACTCTGCCCTTGTCTGTAGGAGCGGCCGCTCCTACAGAAAAAGGTGAAAACCGAAAACGCGGGAGTATAGCGCAGGCGGCCTTTCCAGCACAGGCGCGCTGTGACACACTGCCCGCCTATCGAATCGGAGACACGGATTTATCGATGGCGACATTCGCCCACTGGACGGCAATCGCACTTTATCTGGCCACCACCGCAGTGGCCGCCCTCGCCTTTGCGCGGCGGCGCCAACCCGCAAACGCCCTGTTGCTCGGCCTGCTCGCCGCCGCATTGTTGGCCCACGGCATCTCGCTGGCGTACACCCTGCGGGCGCCCGGGGGCTACCGCTTCGACCTGCTGGCCATGCTCTCGCTGGTGGCCTGGGCGGTAAACTTGCTGCTTCTGACCTTGGCGATCCGCCGCCCGCTCAACCTGCTGATCCTGATCATGGCCCCACTGGGAGCCCTGGCGGAACTGGCGGCGGTCCACTCCTGGGGCGGCGTGGCGCCGCGCCAGCAGCTGTCTGCCGGCATCGCAGTGCACGCATTGCTATCCATCGCCGCCTATTCCCTGCTCGCCCTGGCCACCCTGCAGGCGATCTACCTCTACTACCTGAACCAGCAATTGCACAACCACAAACCCGGCGGCATCAGCCGCTTCCTGCCGCCGCTACAGACCATGGAATCCCTGCTGTTCGGGCTGATCGCCTTCGGCCAGCTGCTGCTCACCGCATCGCTGATCACCGGCTTCCTGTTTGTGGACGACTTCTTCGCCCAGCATCTGGTGCATAAAACCGCGCTGTCGATCCTGGCCTGGGTGCTCTACAGCATCCTGCTCTGGGGGCACTGGAAGCTGGGCTGGCGCGGCAATACCGCGGTGCGCTGGACCCTCGCCGCCTTCGCCGCGCTGATGCTGGCCTACTTTGGCAGCAAGCTGGTGCTGGAGGTCATTTTGCAAAGGGCTTGAGCCAAGTGGAATTCTGTTCCAATATTTCCGTTCACGAATAACAAGAGTTCACCCTTGAACGAGATACCCCTCGGCCTGATGTTCGGCCTGCTGGCTCTGCTGATTGTCATTTCCGCTTTCTTCTCCAGCTCCGAAACCAGCATGATGTCGCTGAACCGCTATCGCCTGCGCCACCAGGCCAAGAGTGGCCACCGCGGCGCCAGGCGCGCGATGGAGCTGCTGTCGCGCCCGGACAAACTGATCGGCGTCATCCTGATCGGCAACAATCTGGTCAATATTCTCGCCTCGGTGATCGCCGGCGCGGTGTTCACCCAGCTGTACGGCGATGCCGGTGTCATCTACGCCACCGCCGTGCTGACCTTCGTGATCCTGATTTTCGCCGAGGTCACCCCAAAGACCATCGCCGCCCTGCGCCCGGAGAAAATCGCCTTTCCCGCATCCCTGGTACTACGCCCGCTGCTGTGGCTGCTGACGCCGTTCGTCTGGCTCGTGGGCAGCATCTCCAACAGTCTGGCGCGTCTGGTCGGTGTAGAGGCCACCGCAGGCACCGAGGCCGAACACCTGGCGCCGGAGGAACTGCGCACCGTGGTGTTCGAGTCCGGCGCCCTGCTGCCCAGCAAGCACAAGGGCATGCTGCTCAACGTGCTGGACCTGGACCAGGCCACGGTGGAGGACATCATGATTCCGCGCAATGAAGTGGTGGGGCTGGATATAGAAAACTCCACAGAGGAAATACTGCAACAGCTGACGGAGAGCAGCTACACCCGCCTGCCGGTGTACGAGGGCGACATCAACCGCGTGGTGGGCATACTGCACCTGCGCCGCGCTGCGCAAATACTGCGCGACGGGCCCGAAACATTCAGTGCAGACCAGCTCAAGTCCTACACGGATGAACCCTATTTCGTTCCCGAGGCCACTCCCTTGCCCACCCTGCTGATGAACTTCCAGAAGCAGAAGCGCCGCATGGGCCTGGTGGTGGACGAGTACGGCGAAGTGATGGGCATTGTCACCCTGGAGGACCTACTGGAGGAAATCGTCGGCGACTTCACTGCCAGCCCGGTGCCCAGCGAAGACGAGGAAATCGTCGCCCAAAGCGACGGCTGGTACCTGATCGAGGGCGGCACCTCCATTCGCGATATCAACCGCACCCTGCACTGGGAGCTGCCCACCGACGGCCCCAAGACCTTCAACGGTTTGGCCTTGGAACATCTGGAGAGCATTCCCGACGGCAATATCAGCTTTTACCTGGGAAATTACCGGGTGGAGATTGTGGAGATGTCGGAGAAGATGATTGCGCGAGCGCGGGTGAGGAAAATGAAAAAATAGCTCGGCCTCAACCGAGCTCCATCACCAACTGGCGCACCGGGGCAAAACTCTGTCGGTGTATCGGGCTGGAGCCCAAACGCTTCAGTGCCTGCAGGTGTGTCTTGGTCGGGTAGCCCTTGTGTTGAGCAAGGCCGTAACCCGGGTATTTCCGATCCAGCGCCACCATCTCCCGGTCACGGGTGACCTTGGCCAGGATCGAGGCGGCAGCGATGACCTCTATCCGGCTGTCTCCCTTTACTACAGTATCGCAGTCATAGCGCCAGTCCGGTTTTCTATTCCCGTCCACCAGTACAAATTCCGGTTGTGGCTGCAACTGTTCCACCGCGCGGCGCATGGCCAGCAGGCTGGCGTGCAGGATATTCAGTCTGTCGATCTCTCCCACCGTCGCGCGGGCGACGGCAAAGCATAGCGCCCGTTCGCGAATCTGTCCGAACAGTTCTTCGCGCTTTTTCTCACTCAGTGCTTTCGAATCCGCAAGGCCTTCGATGGGCCTTTGGGGATCGAGGATCACCGCCGCGGCCACCACATCGCCCGCCAGTGGACCGCGACCCACTTCGTCGACTCCGGCAAGCAGATCGCCACTATAGGCACAGACATAGGGTGGTAGTGGTTCTTTTTGTTCCATGGCTTTTCTTTCGCCCTCTGTAGGAGCGGCCGTTGGCCGCGATCGATTTGCACTATGAAGATAGATCGATCGCGACCATGGGCCGTTCCTACAAAGTGGTATTGTTCTGGTTTTCGGTTCTGGAATCGAGCAGTTTGCACACCGCATCCGCTGCCCGCTCTGAAGCATGGCGCCGCAGTTGCTGGTGCATATCGTCAAATTCCCGCACCAGTTGATCCGTCAATACCGGATCATCGAAAAACTGCAGCAATGCCGCGCCCAGGCTCTCCGGAGTGGCTTCGTCCTGCAAAATCTCCGGCACCAGATCGCGCTGGGCGAGCAAATTCGGCAGGGAGACCCAGGGGGTGTGCAGCATACGGGAAAAAATCGCGTAGGACACGCCCCCCATTTTATAGGCCACCACCATGGGTTTTTTCAGCAGCAGTGTTTCCAGGGTGGCGGTGCCGGAGGCGATCAACACGGCATCCGCCGCCGCCATTGCCCGCTGCGAATTCCCCTCCAACAGAATCACGGGTAAATCGCTATAGTCCGCCAGCAGCGACTTCAGTTCTGTCAGCCGCTGCTCGTTGGCCGCCGGCAGGACAAATTTCAAATCGGACCGGCGCCGATGGCACCAGCGCGCGGCCTGTAAGAACAGCGGCCCCAGCAGTCGCACCTCGCCACCGCGACTACCCGGAAGCAACGCAATAACCTGCCCCCCCTCATCGAAGCCCAGTTCCCGGCGCGCCGCCACGGTATCCACCTGCAGGGGAATCTCATCCGCCAGGGGATGGCCGACAAAAGTGACCGGCACCTGATGCTCCCGATAAAAGCTCGCCTCAAAGGGCAGCAGGGTGAGCATATGGTCAACGGCGCGGGCAATTTTTTTGATGCGCCCCTGGCGCCAGGCCCATACCGAAGGGCTGACATAATGCACGGTAGGAATGCCGGCGGACTTCAGCGACTCCTCCAGTGACAGATTGAAATCCGGGGAATCGATGCCGATAAAAAGATCCGGGGGATTATCGACGAAGTGCCGGCGCAGGGTGCGGCGGATTTTGAGCAGTTCTGGCAGGCGTTTCAGGGGCTCCACTAAACCCATTACCGACAACCGCTCCATGGGAAACAGAGACTTTGCACCCGCTGCCTGCATGCGCGGGCCGGCGACGCCCTCCACTTCCAATGATAAAAAGCGTTTCTGCAAAGCGGCAATCAGGCCGGCTCCGAGAATATCGCCGGAGGCCTCGCCGGCCACGATACCAATGCGCAGGGGGTTGTTGTTGGTTGTCACTCGACGCAATCCTGTCTTGTAGGAGTGGCGGGGCGGCCATCCGCCGCTGGCCGCGACCTATGGCGCTACGAAGTGAGACCGATCGCGGCCAGCGGCCGCTCCTACAGGCTGTCTGTTCTAAAGTCTTCCGATCAGCGGACGATACCGCGGCTGGAGGATTTGAGAGAATCGATCCACGGCTGGATTACCGGCGACTCCTCACGCAATTCGATTAGCGCTTCCAGCGCTTCCTGCAGGGTGAGACCGCGACGGTAGACCATTTTGTAGGCCCTGCTGATCAGGGAGATTTCCTCCCGGGTAAAACCGCGGCGACGCAGCCCCTCGGCGTTGATGGTCTTCGCCTCCGCCGGGTGGCCGGCCACCATCACATAGGCCGGCACATCCTTGCCGATGGCCGCGCCCATGCCGGTAAAGGCGTGTTCACCGATCGAACAGTACTGATGCACCATGGTGAAGCCGCCGAGGATCGCCCAGTCCCGCACCTGCACATGTCCGGCCAGAGCGACATTGTTGACCAGGATGGTGTGGTTGCCGATAACACTGTCGTGACCCACGTGGGCGTAAGCCATAATCAGGTTATCGTTGCCGATGGTGGTTTCTCCGCGGTCCTGCACCGTGCCCCGGTGGATGGTGACCCCCTCCCGAATCACGTTGTTGTCGCCGATGACCAGGGTGGTGTCCTCGCCCTTATATTTCTTGTCCGGGGTATCCTGGCCCACGGTGGCGAACTGGTAAATGCGATTATTGCTGCCGAGCGTGGTGGGGCCACTCAATACCACATGGGAGGCGATCTCGCAGCCGTCTCCGATTTCCACTTGAGGACCTACAATTGTGTAGGGACCGATGCTCACCCCGGAACCCAGAGTTGCCGACTCGTCGACAATCGCAGTGGGGTGGATAGTCGTCTGCATTCTGCGCCCTACTCCTCGCAAGCTGGAAAGTCCCGCCAATTTAAACCCTGCGGGAAAGTAATGGAATCGAACCGGTCACAATCAAACTTTCTTGACCGCGCACAATACATTGGCAGAGGCCGCCAGTTCGCCTTCTACACTCGCCTTGCAGGCGAATTTCCAGATACCGCGGCGCTCGGAAACCACTTCGGATTCCAGTTGCAGCCGATCGCCCGGCACCACCTGCCGCTTGAAGCGCACATTATCAATGCCGCCAAACAGGTAGAGATAACCATCCTCGGGCTTTTGCCCCAGGGTTTTGAAACCGAGGATTCCCGATACCTGCGCGAGCGCCTCAACAATCATCACACCCGGAAAAATCGGTACATCGGGAAAGTGGCCATTGAATACCTCCTCGTTGATAGAGATGTTCTTGTAGCCCTTGATATATTTGCCTTCCTCCAGCTCCAGAACCCGGTCCACCAGCAGGAAGGGATAGCGGTGCGGCAGGTATTCGCGAATTTCGCGTACGTCCATCATGTATATTATCCCCAGAAACCACTTCGGGGCCTAAGTGCCCTTCCCCATGCCTTAAGCACGAGCAGTGCACCTGCCCCGAAAACAACAAACAAAATTGTAACCGGCGAGTACCGGTCAAATCATTCTTTTTCCCTGGACTGGCCTCCCTCGGCGACGAGTATTTCCAGCCTCCTTTCCAAATCCTTCAACCGCCGGGCCATCTCATCCAGCTGCCCAAAGCGCACTGCGTTGCGGCGCCAGTTGCGGCTGTCGGAAAAGGGAGTGCCGCTGGAATAGGAACCGGCACTGTCGATGGACTTGGTCACCAGGGTCCTGGCGGTAATATGACTGCCGTCCGCCACCGTTACATGCCCCACCACGCCGGCGCCGCCGGCGAGGGTGCAGCGGTTACCGATGGTGGCGCTGCCCGCTATCGCGGAGCAAGCGGCGATGGCCGAGTAGTCACCAATCCGAACATTGTGCGCGATTTGCACCTGATTGTCGATCTTGACCCCGCGACCGATCACTGTATTGCCCAGGGCACCGCGATCTATGCAGGTACAGGCTCCTATCTCCACCTCATCGCCAATTTCCACTCCGCCCAGCTGATGTATCTTGGTCCACTGCCCTCCGTGGGGTGCGAAGCCAAAACCATCGGCGCCGATAACCGTATGGCTGTGGACAATACAGTCCCGGCCGATGGAGCAGCCGTGATAGATGATCACTCCGGCATGGAGTCGGGTACCCGCGCCGATTTCACTGCCCCCGCCCACCACACAATTGGCGCCGACAATCGCGCCGGCACCCACCCGGGCGCGGGCCTCGATTACCGCTCCCGCTCCCACACAAGCAGAGGCGTCCACCTCGGCATCCGCGTGTATAGCGGCGGACGGGTGGATACCGGGCGCATGGGGGGCTGTGTCATAGAAGCTAGTGGCGCGGGCGAAGGCGTAGTAAGGATCGTCGACAACCAGTGCGCTGACCGGGCACTCCGCTGCCAGTTCCTCAGTCAACAACACCGCGCAGGCGCGGGTACCGGCGAGGAAGCGTCGGTAATTGGCACTGGCGAGGAAACTGACCTGGGAATCGCTGGCGTCCTGCAGGGTATTGAGGCCGGAGGGTACCAGTCCGGCATCTGCTCCAGGAGCCAGGCGCAAGCGGGCGCCCAGCTGTTCCGCCAACTGGGCCAGCGTTGGCTTGTCTGTCATCAAACGGAACTGCCGGAAATCACTTATCGGCGTTCATACGCTTGACCACGGCCTCAGTGAGGTCGATATTCGGGCCGGCGTAGTAGGCGGAACTGGCGTCCAGAACCAGATCCAGCTTCTGATCTTTGATAATCGCTTCCAGCGCGTTCTTGGCCTTGGGCGCCATGATCTTCTGAATTTCCTGGCCCACCTGGGCCTCCATGGCGCGCATCTTTTTCACCGTGGTTTCGAAGTCGGAGCGCTTGAAGTTCATCTTGCGCTGCTGTTCAGCTTTCTGCTCCTCAGACCAGGTCATGCCGTTTTTCTGCGCATCTTCAGCCAGCTTCTGCACTTCCGCACGGATGGATTCCGCGCTGCTTTGCAACTTGGAGTACTCGGAGCTGGTCTTCAACGCATTGACTTTGGACTTGGCGATGTCAGTGCTCATGATGGCCGCCTGCAGATTGAACACCGCCACCTTGCTCTGCGCCAGAGCGGCACCGGAAATTGCGATACCAGCGATCAGGACTGCGATCATTTTTACTGTTTTATGCACGTCGAACATTCTCCGTATTGCTTATTTATAGTGACTGACAACACTACCCTTAGAAACTGTTGCCAAGTGAGAACTGGAAGACTTCTGTCTCGTCGTCTTCGTTCTCCTGCAATGCCTTGGCCACGCTGAAGGTCAGCGGGCCGAAGCCGGTAATCCAGGTCAGGCCAACACCGGCGGAGACATTGATATGGTCGAGGTCCACATCGTAGCAGTTGATCTGGGAAATACCACAGCTGGAATCAAAAACGTTGCCCGCATCGATGAAAAAGGCCGACTGCATGGATCGCTGATCCTTGACGAAGGGGAGCGGGAAGATAATTTCCGCACTGCCTTCGATCAGGATGTTGCCACCGAACGGGTCCGGATCGCCGGAAGTCAGCGGCTGCGTCAGCAGCTGCCCGGTTTCCGGAATGAACACATAACAGGACTTCGTAATCTCGCCATCAGCTGTTGCGCAGGCGGCCGCCCTATAGGCCTCCGGTGGGGTGGAGCGAGGACCCAGTGTATTGCGCTCGAAACCGCGCACCGAGCCAAAACCACCTGCATAGAAATTCTCGAAGAATGGCAGTTTGCTGGTATCGCCATAACTGTCGGCATACCCGAGCCTGGTGCGCAGGCGCAGGGTAAGGTCCCTGGTCAAGGGGCGGAAATACTGAGCGGTGTAGAGCAGCTTGTAGTACTCCAGGTCGCCCCCGGGCAGCGCCACTTCCAGAGAGGCCCGCTGCGACGTGCCCCGGGTGGCGAGGATGCCCCGGTTCAAGGTAGAGCGCGCATAGGAGGTAGTAACGGTAAAAGAGTCAAACTCATCGCCGTTCTGGTCGACAAAACCGTCAAGGTCCGTATTAAGGAGTGCCGGATCAAGGGGCTCACTGAGATCCAATGCTTCTCCAGCGTCACGCGCCTCAATAACTTCAGGGGAGAATAACTGACCAGTGCTATTTCGCTCGAGATCCGATAGCGGGATGGTAGCGTCCTCCACCCCCTCAATGGGGACTGGGCTGTCCTTGATTTCCTTGACGGGGCTGCTGCCGACACCGAGTTCCATGTGGCTGACACCCAAATTCAGGCCGACCCGGGAAATCTCGGATATCGGATAACCAAAACTCAGACCTGCACCATAGGTTGTGGTGTTATAACTCGACAGGTTGATCTCGGAATAATCGCGCTCTTGATAAAATATATTGAAGCCGCGACTGACGCCGTCCGGAGTGAAATAGGGATCGGTGTAGGAGAAATTAAGCACCGTCTGATAGCGGGAGGTGTTCACCGCAAAACCCACCGACTTGCCGGTACCCAGCCAGTTGTTTTCCTGCACATTAGCACCGAGCACTACGCCGCTGCCCTGGGCGTAGCCGACCGTGCCACCTATGGTGCCGGAGGGCTGCTCCTCCACCGTGTACTCCACATCGATCTGGTCGGAAGTACCCGGCACCTCCGTGGTTTCCACCTGCACCTCTTTGAAGTAACCCAGCCGCTCCAGCCGCACCTTGGACTGCTCGATGCGTGCGGAGGATGCTGAGGCGGATTCCATCTGGCGCATTTCCCGGCGCAGCACTTCGTCGGCGGTGCGGGTGTTGCCACGAAATTCGATGCGACGCACATAGGCGCGCTTGCCAGGGTCGATAAAGAAGGTGATTTTTACCGTTTTATCTTCCTCATTGGGTTCCGGGATGCCGTTCACCTCGGCAAAGGTATAACCCTCGTTACCCAGGCGCTTGGTAATATAGTCGGAGGTGGTAGTCATCAGCACCTGGGAAAAGGTCTGACCCTCACGCACCAGCAGGAGGCGACGGATCTCCTCTTCCGGCACCACCGGATCGCCGGCCAGCTCCACCTCGCTGACCTTGTAGACATCGCCCTCGGAGATATTGATGGTGATAAAGACACTGCTTTTGTCCGGGCTCAGGGACACCTGGGTGGAATCAATGCGGAATTCCAGGTAACCCCGGTCCAGGTAATAGGACTCCAGGCGCTCCAGGTCGCCTGTGAGTTTTTCGCGGGAGTATTTGTCGTCGCTGCGCAGCCAGGAAAGCCAGCCGGTGGTCTGCAGTTCGAAGATTTCCGCCAGCTCCTCGTCGGAAAAAGCCTGATTGCCGACAATATTGATGTGCTTGATGGCAGCCACCGAGCCCTCGTCCACCACGACTTTCAACTCCACTTGGTTGCGCGGCAGCTCCTTGACCTCGGTTTCTACGCTGGCACCGTAGCGGCCCTGGGCCACATACTGGCGCTCCAGCTCCTGCGCCAGGCCCTCGAGGGTGGCGCGCTTGAAAATCTGACCTTCCGCGAGACCATTCTCCTCCATACCCTTGAGCAGGTCTTCGGTCTTGATGGCCTTGTTGCCGGTGATTTCAATCTTGGAAATTGCCGGCCGCTCGCGCACGGTTACCACCAGCACGCCGTTTTCCCGGCCTATCTGGATGTCCTGAAAGTAGCCGGTGCGGAAGAGCGCGCGGGTGGCCGTCTGGATATCCAGGCTCTCGATCTGGTCGCCGACCCGAACCGGCAGCGACGCGAACACGGTACCGGCGGAAACCCGCTGCAAACCTTCGACGCGAATATCGTTGACCACGAACGACTGGGCAATGGCAGTCAATGGCAGGGCCAGGCCCAGCGAGGCCGCTTTCAGAAAGTGATTCATCTACTAATTTCCGAGTTCTTTATTCGCAATTCCAACCAATGAGAAGGGTACCTTGCGGCTGCCCTCTACCGGCCCTCCGGACCATCCATTAATTCACATCATCCCTGGCGCTCGCCCGCTTTACGGGCGCCCCTCCCGGGGTGTTCAATCGGCTATCCTGCCGATTTACCCCACAAACGGAGAGAGGAGTTTGATGGCGGCCTTCGGCCGCCTTATAAGCGCAAAATATCGTTGTACAGCGCCAAGCCCATAATACACAGCACCAGTGCCATACCCACCTGCAGGCCGATCATCTGCACCCGCTCGGACACCGGCGAACCCTTGATGGCTTCAATACCGTAGTAGAGAAGATGACCGCCGTCGAGCACCGGGATAGGCAGCAGGTTGAGCACGCCGAGGCTGATACTAAGCAGCGCCAGCAGCGACAGAAATGACTGCCAGCCGGCGTCCGCCGAAGTGCCGGCCACTTTAGCAATGGTGATAGGGCCGCTCAAGTTCCGGGTCGAAAGCTGGCCCACAATCAGTTTTTTGAGGCTGTTGAGGGTGAACAGGGTTTTTTCCCAGGTCTCCTGCAACCCCTTGGCCAGGGCCCCGCCCAAACCATAGTGGTAGGTGCGCACCCGCTCCTTCGGCCAGGATTCCACCACCGGCAGCACACCGATGCGGCCGACTCGCTCACCGCTGTCCAGGGTCACCATTTCCGGAGTAACTTCCAGTAACCGGCGCTCGCCATCCCGTTCCACTTCCACGCGCACCGTCTCACCGCCATGGCTCCGCAGGTACTGGCTCCAGCTGTCCCAATCACCGAAGGCCTTGCCGTCGGTGGAGAGAATTTTGTCCCCGGCTCGCAGGCCGGCCCGCTCCGCAGGGCTGTCAGGAGTCACCTGGGCCAGATTCATACTGGCCGGAGGTGTCCAGAGCTCCAGCCCCGCTTCCCCCAGCGGGTCCGGTACTTCCTGCCCCGCCAGCCAGCGGTCTATGTCCGCCAGTGTGTGGTATTCCAGATCGGAGTCCGGGTAGCGCACGGAGAATTCGATGCTTCCGGTGTCCCCAAGGCGATTCGCCAGGCGCCAGTTGAGCGCCTGCCAGGTGGGAGTCGGCTCGCCGTCGACGGCGATGATCTCCTGCCCCCGCTCGAGGCCGGCGCGCGCGGCAATACTGCCGGGCTGCACGGATTCGACGATGGGCACAGGACCCGCGGTACCGCCCATAAACACCGCCCAGAAGAGCACCACGGCCAGCACAAAGTTGGCCGCCGGCCCGGCCGCGGCGATGGCGATGCGCGCCCATACGCTCTTGCGGTTGAACGCCTGGTCCAGTTGGTCCCGGGGCACGGTGCCCTCGCGCTCGTCGAGCATCTTTACATAGCCGCCCAGCGGAATCGCCGACAGGGTGAATTCAGTGCCGTGGCGGTCGTAACGGGACACCAAGCGGCGGCCGAACCCCACGGAAAAGCGCAGTACCTTGACCCCACACAGGCGCGCCACCCAGAAATGGCCCATTTCGTGGAAGGTGACCAGTACGCCCAAAGCGATCAGGGCCCAGATGACTGTTTGAATAAAATCCATAAAACCTGTCTAACTCGTTGCGCGGCTATTCAATTCTTTCAGCTCAATTCTTCCAGCGCCCGCTGCGCCAGTGCCCGCGCACTGCGATCCGCTGTTTCGACTGCGTCCAGGCCAGTCAGTTCAACCGGTTCCGCGGATTTCATCACCCGCTCGATCACAGCCGGAATACTAGTAAATGCCAGCCCGCCCTGCAGGAAGGCCTCCACCGCCACCTCGTTGGCGGCGTTCAGCACCGTGGGAGCGCTCCCGCCGGCATCCATGGCCTCGCGGGCCAGCCGCAGGCAGGGGAAGCGACGCGCATCCGGCGCCTCGAAGTCCAGGCGGCCCCGGGCAATCAGATCCAACGCCGCCACGCCGCTGCCGATACGCTCGGGAAAAGCCAGCGCATGGGCGATGGGCGTGCGCATATCCGGCTCGCCCATCTGCGCCAGCAGCGAGCCGTCGCGGTACTGCACCATGGAGTGGACGATGCTTTGCGGGTGCACCACCACCTCCACCTGATCGGGCCGCGCGCCGAACAGCAGGCACGCCTCGATGAACTCCAGGCCCTTGTTCATCATGGTGGCGGAATCCACGGATATCTTGCGCCCCATGGACCAGTTGGGGTGGGCGCAGGCCTCATCCGGGGTGACCCGGTGCAGTTCATTCTCAGGGCGGGTGCGGAAGGGACCGCCGGAGCCGGTGAGAAGGATTTTTTCAACCCCCGCCTGATCGAGGTCGGCGCAGGGCTGAGGCAGGCACTGGAAGATGGCGTTGTGCTCGCTGTCGATGGGCAGCAACTGGGCGCCACTTTTCTCCAGGGCCTGCATAAACACCGGCCCCGCCATCACCAGGGATTCCTTGTTCGCCAGCAGGACCTTTTTGCCCGCCTCTACCGCCGCCAGCGTCGGGCGCAGGCCGGCGGCGCCGACAATCGCCGCCATCACAGCATCCACCTGCGGGTCCGATGCCACCCGGCAGAGCCCTTCCACTCCCCAGAGTATCTCGGTACCCGGCGCCTCTCCGGCCAGTTGCTCGCGGAGTGCCCGGGCACCTTTCTCGTCCGCCACCACGGCATAACGCGGGGCGAAGCGGCGACACTGTTGTGCCAGCTCGGTCACACGCTCGCGGGCGGTTAGCGCAAACACCGAATAGCGCTGCGGATGGCGCGCCAGCACATCCAGGGTGCTGACGCCGATGGAGCCGGTTGAGCCGAGGACCGTAACGGATTGCATCGAGAATTACCTACCTCACTGCGAGTCGGGCAGAACCGGGGATTGTATCCGCTGGAGCGGACGCCCCCACGGTAACAGACAGGCGCAATGCACCCATCTTACAAATATTTCGGCAGTTCACTGGCGAGCGCGGCCATGGTGAACACCGGCAGCGCCGCGGAGAGACTGTCCAGGCGATCCAGGATGCCGCCGTGACCGGGCAGTATACGGCTGCTGTCCTTGATACCCCGATGGCGTTTGAACATGCTCTCCACCAGATCCCCGATCACCGAGGCCAGCGCGGTGACCAGCACTCCAAAGGAAAACAGTACACTGTTTTTCAGCGGCAACTCCAGCAGCAGGGAGACGCCGACTGCCAGGATCAGGCAAGCGACCAGGCCGCCGAAGAAGCCCTCCCAGGATTTGCCCGGGCTCACTTCGCGGGCCAGCTTGTGCTTGCCGTAGCGGCGACCCACGAAGTAGGCCCCCACGTCGGCGGCCACCACCACTGCCACCACGAACAGCACCAGCCAGGCGCCGTGCTCCTGACCCCGCAGGATCACCATCGACAACCAGGCCGGTGCCAGCACCACCAGGCCGATCAGGCCGCGCGCCCAGCGGTTACCCCACAGCATGGCGCTAGCGGGATAGCTCTGCACCCACAGGAATGCCAGCGCCCACCAACCGCAGGCCACCGCCAGTATCTGGCGCGCCCGCCCGGTATCCGGACGGGCGAAGTCCATGGCGAAGACGTACTGGGCAGTGCCCACCAAGCAGAAGCCCAAGGCGGCGAGAAAGACAAAGCGCAGCGCGCGATTGAGATTGGAAAGGTTGGCCCACTCCCAGCCGCCGAGCAGAATCACTGCCACCGTTGCCAGAGAGAACCACTGGATGGGAAGGAAGAACAACACCCCGAGAAACAGAGCCACCAACACCAGCGCGGTCATTATTCTTTGTTTTAGCACCGTTACACCCTTAGAAGCTTGTCCATGAATAAAACATCACTGCGTTTTGGGGCGCAACCCGAAGGGACGGAGCCATTTCCGCCCATCTCGACGTCACTCGTCGGCTATATGCAATAAGCACACCGCGCTCCCCGTTCCCTGCACTGGGCGAAAATGGCCGCTGTCGCAGCGACGTATTATTCATGAATAAGCTCTCAGTCCGATTTTCATCGCTTGGAACTCAGGCCTGTGCGGCCAAACCATCGCTGCTGCGGCCGCCGTAGCGGCGATCCCGCCGGCGGTAAGCGGTGATAGCGGCGTCCAGTTCGCGCTCGTCAAAATCCGGCCACAGCGCGTCTGTGAAATAGAACTCGCTGTAGGCCGCCTGCCACAGGATAAAGTTGCTGATGCGCTGCTCGCCGCTGGATCGGATCAGCAGATCCACCGGGGGCAGGTCCGCCAGCTGCAGGTAGTCCGTCAGCACCCCTTCGGTAATCGAGTCCGGCGCCCTCACCCCGGCGGCCACCTCCTCCGCCAGAGCGCGCGCGGCGTTGGCGATATCCCAGCGGCCGCCGTAATCGGCTGCGATCACCAGGTTGCCGCGGGAGCACTCGCGGGTGATCCCTTCCGCCTCCGCGATGGCCCGCTGCAGCCGCGCCGAAAAGCGATCGCGCCGGCCGACCACCCGCAGGCGGATGCCCTCCTCACACATGCGCGCAGCCTCTTTGCGCAGGTAGGAGTGAAACAGGCTCATCAACAGCTCCACTTCCTTGGGCGGGCGCTGCCAGTTTTCACTGGAGAAGGCGAACAGGGTCAGCGCCTCCACTCCGCGGTCCCCGCAGGCGGAAACCAAGTCGCGGATACGCTCAACTCCCGCCTTGTGACCCGCCGACGGCAGCAGGCCGCGGCGTGCGGCCCAGCGGCCGTTGCCATCCATGATAATGGCGATATGGCGCGGGCCCTCGCCCGGCGGCAGCACTTCGGCGGAATCCATCAAATTTCCATCAGGTCTTTTTCTTTAGCCGCCAGAGCCTTGTCGACTTCCGCCACAAACTGGTCGGTGATTTTCTGGATCTCATCACCGGCGCGGCGCTCGTCATCCTCGGAGATCTCCTTCTCCTTGACCAGCGCCTTCACCTCCGCCAGCGCATCGCGGCGGATATTGCGAATGGACACCCGTGCGTTCTCCGCTTCTCCCCTGGCCTGGCGGATAAAGTTCTTGCGGGTTTCCTCGGTGAGCATCGGCATGGGAATGCGGATCACGGTACCGGCGGAACTGGGGTTCAGGCCCAGGTCGGATTTCATGATGGCCTTTTCGATTTCCGGCACCAGGTTCTTTTCCCAGGGCGTCACGGAAAGGGTCCGGGCATCTTCCACCACGACATTGGCCACCTGGGAAAGGGGGGTGTCGGAGCCGTAGTAGGAGACCTGGATGCCATCGAGAATGCTCGGGTGCGCGCGGCCGGTGCGAATTTTGTTGAAGTTGCCGGCCAAGGCGTCGAGCGCTTTGCTCATGCGCGCCTTCGCGTCTTTCTTGATATCTTCAATCACGGTTTCACTTCCTCTTCGATTAAGGTGCCCTCTTCGCCACCCACAACGATATTGAGCAGCGCGCCGGCCTTATCCATGCGGAACACCCGCACGGGCATGTTGTGTTCGCGGCACAGGCAGATTGCGGTTAAGTCCATCACCCCGAGCTTTTTGTCCAGCACCTCGTCGTAAGTCAGCTGGTCGTAACGGGTCGCGGTGGGTTCCAGTACCGGGTCGGCGGAGTAGACGCCGTCCACCTTGGTGGCCTTCAGCACCAGCTCCGCATCAATTTCGATGCCCCGCAGGCAGGCGGCGGAATCCGTGGTGAAGAAGGGGTTGCCGGTGCCGGCGGCGAAGATCAGCACTTCGCCCCGCTCCAGGTTGCGGATGGCAGCGCGGCGGTCGTAGTGGTCGACGATACCGCTCATCTGGATCGCGGACATAACACGGGAAGAAATATTGGAGCGCTCCAGGGCGTCTCGCAGGGCCAGGGCATTCATCACAGTGGCCAGCATTCCCATATGGTCGCCGGTCACCCGGTCGAGACCCGCGGCGTGCAGCGCGGCGCCGCGAAACAGGTTACCGCCGCCGACCACCAGCCCCACCTGGACGCCGATACCCACCAGTTGGCCTATCTCTAGGGCCATCTTATCCAGTACCTTTGGGCTGATTCCAAACCCCTGCTCGCCCATCAGCTCCTCGCCGCTGAGCTTTAACAGGATTCGCTTGTACTTGCGATCTTTGACACCGGGCATCCGTTGGTCCTCTACTGGCACAGGCAGTTATTGCTGCGGAACATTACAACAATTTTGGTCATTTACACAGAGGGGTGCCCCGATGTAGCCCCGAAGAGCCCATCGAAAGCACCCCCACTGCGACCGGGCACCCTCAGGCACCCGGTGATGTAGACGATTAAGAAGAGGATTTAACTTGCGCGGCAACTTCCGCAGCGAAGTCCACCTCTTCCTTCTCGATTCCCTCACCCACTTCAAAGCGGACGAAGGAAACCACTTCCGCGCCCTGGTCCTTGACCAGCTTGCCGATGGTCACATCCGGGTTCTTGACGAAAGGCTGCTCCACCAGGCTGTTCTCCTTGAGGAATTTCTTGATACGGCCGCCCATCATCTTCTCGACGATCTCAGCGGGCTTGCCTGCCATATCCGGCTGAGCCTTGATGATTTCCTTTTCCTTCTCCAGCACGTCCTCCGGCATATCCTCCGGTTTGACAACCTGCGGATTGACCGCAGTCACGTGCATGGCCACATCGCGAGCGGTCTCTTCATCGCCGCCGCTCAGGGCGACAATCGCCGCGATACGGCTGTTGGAGTGCACATAGGCGCCCACCCGGGCTCCTTCCACCACCTGGATGCGGCGCACACCGATGTTCTCACCGATCTTCTGTACCAGCGCTTCGCGGGCCTGTTCCAGCTCGCCTTCCATCAGTGCGGCGACGTCCTGCTGGCGGTCGGCAAATGCCTTGTCCACCACCTTCTCCACGAATGCCTTGAAATTGTCGTCGCGGGCCACGAAATCGGTTTCGGAGTTGACTTCCACCAGTACACCGAAGCTGCCGTCTTCGGCCACTTTCGCCGCGACCACGCCGTCGGCGGCGGTGCGGCCGGCTTTCTTGGCAGCCTTCAGGCCGGAGGCTTTGCGCAGGTCTTCAATCGCCTTTTCGATATCGCCGTCCGCCTCGGTCAGTGCCTTTTTGCACTCCATCATCGGCAGTCCGGTGCGCTCGCGCAGTTCTTTTACCATAGACGCGGTAATCGCCATGATTCTATTCCTCGGGGTTCATTCACTAATTCGATAGTTGGAAAAAGGGGCCGTTTCACGGCCCCTTTTTTAAGTGAGTTCGCCAGGGCGATTATTACCCTGCCGCGGCCTCGTCGTCGCTCGCCTCGATGTACTCGTCCTTCGCGACACTGCCGCCGGCTTCGCCCGCGCCTGCCAGTACCGCATCCGCCACCGCAGTGGTGTACAGCTTGATCGCGCGGATGGCGTCGTCGTTGCCCGGGATCACGTAGTCCACACCTTCCGGGCTGCTGTTGGTGTCCACAACACCGATCACCGGGATGCCCAGCTTGTTGGCTTCCTGGATGGCAATGCGCTCGTGCTCCACGTCGATCACGAACAGGGCGTCGGGCAGACCGGCCATATCCTTGATACCACCGATGGAGCGCTCCAGCTTCTCCATCATACGGGCGCGCATCAGCGCCTCTTTCTTGGTCAGTTTATCGAAGGTACCGTCCTGGGACTGGGTTTCCAGCTCGCGGTAGCGCTTGATGGAGGCACGGATGGTCTTGTAGTTGGTGAGCATGCCGCCGAGCCAGCGGTTGCTGACATAAGGCTGCCCGGAACGCTCGGCCTGCTCTTTGATGGATTTCTGCGCGGCGCGCTTGGTGCCGACAAACAGAATTTTCTTCTTCTGCGCGGCCATCCCCTTGATCACCTGCAGGGCTTCGTTGAAAGCCGGAACAGTGTGCTCCAGGTTGATGATGTGAATCTTGTTGCGGGCTCCAAAGATGAATTCGCCCATCTTCGGGTTCCAATAGCGGGTCTGGTGGCCAAAGTGCACACCAGCCTGCAGCATATCGCGCATGCTGACTTGCGGCATAATAGTAAACCTCAGTTTTACGGGTTAGTCCTCCACGCGCCCCATGTATCAACCCCACCCGGCGTAGCCAAGCGAGGCACCCAGACACATGTGCCGGTGCGTGTGCGGCGTTGATTTAGCCCCGGGACGACCCCGGAGCGGCGCGCTTTATACCATATTCCCGGAAGCGGGGGTAGTGGGTAGTGCCGGCGCGCCCACAACAATCGGGGGCCCGGGACCCCCGGGAGCAGGGATACCGGGCTGTGCGCCGCGGCAACCAATCCGCTACAATACCGCGCCTCGCTGAACAGCAACCTGGGATTCTCATGACCTCAAGCGCCAAGACACCGGAACAGATCGCCAAAATGCGCACCGCGGGCCGACTGGCCGCCGAAGTGCTGGAGATGATCGGCGAGTACGTGGTCCCCGGCGTCACTACCGAAGAACTGGACCAGCGCTGTCACAACCATATAGTTAATGCACAGGATGCCATCCCCGCCTGCCTGGGATACCGCGGCTTCCCCAAATCCATCTGCACCTCTGTGAACGAAGTGGTCTGCCACGGCATCCCCTCGGACAACAAGGTGCTGAAGAAAGGCGACATCATCAATATCGATGTCACCGTGATCAAGGACGGCTGGTACGGCGACACCAGCAAGATGTATTTCGTGGGTAAACCGGCGCCCCACGCGGAGCGGCTGGTTAAGGTGACGCAGGAATGCCTGTACAGGGCCATCGAGATAGTCCGCCCGGGCACTACTCTCGGCGATATCGGCCACGTGATCCAGCAACACGCGGAGAAGAACTACTACTCGGTGGTGCGCGACTTCTGCGGCCACGGCATCGGCGACGTGTTTCACGAGGACCCGCAGATACTGCACTACGGTAAGCCCGGCACCGGCCTGGCGCTGGAGGAAGGCATGACCTTTACCATCGAGCCGATGATCAACGCCGGCAAGCCCGGCACCCGCGTGCTGCGCGACGGCTGGACTGCGATCACCGTGGACCGCCGCCTGTCCGCCCAGTGGGAGCACACCATGGTGGTGACCGCCGACGGGGTGGAAGTGCTGACAGCTCGCGGAGAAGAGAGTTTTTAGGACTCGGGACTATTAGAATTGAACAGGGCAATGACCGCGATGCGAAGACCCTGCAGCCGGGGGCCTTTTGCGGGACCGTATGAGGCATGGATGCCGATTACGAGCGTACAGGGAAGTATTCACAGCGTGTCCCGCAAAAGGCCCCCGGCTGCAGGGTCGCCACCACACCTGATTTAGCATCATCCGGTTAGGCACTTCCAGACGGATAAACCCAATGCAGTTGGCCAACACCCCCTACTTCGAGCGCCCCCTGTTCTTCTTCGACCAGGCCCGCTTCCGCAAGGCCCTGGCTGAGGGCGCCAAGCCGGCGCTGGAAATCTTCAAGGACGCCGCCGGCGCCGCCGACACCCAGATGGCCGAGCGCTTCCGCGAGGGCGAGGACGTGCGCACTCTGGTGCACGAGCGAGCGCTGTTCGTGGATTGCCTGCTGCACTACGCCTGGCACCAGTACCAGTGGCCGGACAACATCAGCCTGCTGGCGGTGGGCGGCTACGGCCGCGGCGACCTGCACCCCCACTCGGACATCGACCTGCTGATCCTCACCCATGGTAAGCCGGATCGCGTCACCGTGGACAATATCGAGCGGCTGGTTGCCTTCCTCTGGGACCTGGGCCTGGATATCGGCCACTCGGTGCGCTCCGTGGAGCACTGCCTGGAACTGGCCGCGGAAGACATCACCGTGGCCACCAACCTGATGGAGTGCCGCACCGTGGTCGGCAACGACGCCATGCGCGAACGCCTGGCGAATCACATGACCCCGGACAAGCTCTGGCCGGCGGAGAAATTCTTCAGCGCCAAATACACGGAACAGCGCGAGCGCCACAATCGGCAGCAGGCCTCCGAGTACAACCTGGAGCCCAATATCAAAAACGCCCCCGGCGGCCTGCGGGACATCCAGACCATCGGCTGGGTGGCCAAGCGCTACTTCCGCGTGCGCACCCTCAAGCAACTACAGGGCAAAGGCTTCTTTACCGAGGAAGAGTTCGCCATCCTCCAATCCGGCGAGGACTTTCTCTGGCGGGTGCGCTATGGCCTGCACCTGCTCGCCGGGCGCGCCGAGGAGCGGCTGCTGTTCGACTACCAACGGGAGCTGGCGAAACAGTTCGGCTATGTGGACAGCGGTACCCAGTTGGCGGTGGAGCAGTTCATGCACAACTACTACCGCGTCGTAATGGCGCTGCGCGAACTGAACGACGTGCTGCTGCAGTTTCTCGACGAGGCCATACTGCAGCGCGGCCAGCGGCAGAGCGTGACCCCGATCAATGAGCGCTTCCAACTGCGCGACAGCACCATCGAAGTGACCCAGACCCGGGTATTCGAGGAACAGCCCTCGGCGCTGCTGGAAATATTCGTGCTGATGGCGGAAAACCCCGATATCCAGGGCGTGCGCGCCTCCACCATCCGCCTGATCCGCGAACACCGCCACCTGATCGACGAAAAATTCCGTTCGGATTCGGCCAACGCCGAGCTGTTCATGCAGCTGCTGCGTTCCCCCCGCGGTCTGTCCACCCAACTCTCACGCATGACCCGCTACGGCGTGCTGGGCCGCTACCTGCCGGAATTCGGCCGCGTCACCGGGCAGATGCAGCACGACCTCTTCCATATTTATACGGTGGATGCCCACACCCTGCAGGTGGTGCGCAATATGCGCAGCTTCCGCAGCCCCGAGGCCTGGCAGAAATTCCCCATCGCCGCGGAAATTCTCGCGCGTATGCGCAAGCCCGAACTGCTGTACATCGCCGGCCTCTACCACGATATCGCCAAGGGCCGCGGCGGCGACCACTCCAAACTGGGTGTGGCGGACGCCGACGCCTTCTGCCGCCGCCACCAGCTGTCCGGCCGCGATAGCCGCCTGGTGTGCTGGCTGGTGGAAAAACACCTGCTGATGAGCGCCGTATCCCAGAAGCAGGACATCACCGACCCGGAAGTGGTGCACGATTTCGCCCGCACCGTGGGCGACCGCGAACACCTCGACTACCTCTACGCCCTCACCGTGGCGGACATCAATGCCACCAACCCGGAACTCTGGAACAGTTGGCGCGCCAGCCTGATGCGCCAGCTCTACCAGGCCACCCGGCGCGCTCTGCGCCGCGGCCTGGAGAATCCCATCGACCGGGAGGAAATCATCGAGGAAACCCGGGGCCAGGCGCGCAGCATGCTGCGCGCCATGGGGCTGCCCATGACCTCGGTGGAAAATATCTGGGCACAGATGGGCGAAGACTATTTCGTGCGCGAAAGTGCCGATAATATTGCCTGGCACACCGCCGCCATCCATCAACTGCACAGCGCCAGCAAGAAAGGCGAGCGCAGGGACACCCTGGTGCTCACGCGCAATTCCGGTCCCGGCGAACACGACGGTGCGACGGAGGTATTTGTCTACACCCCGGACCGAGCCAACGTCTTCGCCGCGGTGGTTACCGGCCTGGACATGCTCAACCTGGACATCCACGACGCGCGCCTGTACAGCTCCGCTTCCGGCTACACCGTCGACACCTTCTACGTGCTCGACGAATCCGGCCAGCCGCTGCTGGACGAGCCCCACCAACTGGAACAGATCCGCAAAACCCTGCAGGAAGAGCTGGCCCTGGTGGAGGACTACTCCAAAGTGATCCAGCGGCGCACACCCCGGCGCCTGAAGATGTTCGAACTGGCCACCCGCGCCAGTATTACCACCGAGCCCGGTGACCAGTACAGCACCCTGGAAATCACCAGCGCCGACCGGCCCGGGCTTCTGGCGCGCATCGCGCGAATCTTTATCACCCACGATCTGCGCCTGCACAACGCCAGGATTTCCACCCTGGGGGAGCGGGTGGAGGACACCTTCCATTTCACCGATGCCGCCGGCCACCCACTGCTGGACGAGGCCGCCACCCGGAAACTGGAAGAGGATATCTGCCGGGAACTGGATGCGATTCAGAAGTCGGGGAACAGAGATCAGAAAACAGATTGAGCACAGCGCCATCCTATAAATAGGCTGCGAAAGAACAACGGCCTTCACCGCGAAGGCCCTGATACCGGTGGCCTTTTGCGGGACGTTAACTCGGGCCGTCCATGGCCCTCGCCCTTCGGGCACCTTCGGCGTTCAAAACGGCAATCCTGCCGTTTTGTATGAGGCAGGGATGCCGATTAGAGCCTACATGGAAGTATTAAGGGGGGCGCCCAGCCCCTGTCCCGCAAAAGGCCACCGGCAGCAGGGCCGCCACGGCGCCAGTTAAGAACTGGGGACTGGAAACACAAAATGAATTCAAATATCGAAAAACTACAGCCCTACCCTTTCACAAAGCTGGCGGCGCTGAAAAAAGACCTGCAGACACCGGCGCACCTGCCCCATATTGCGCTCTCCATTGGCGAGCCCAAACATGAACCGCCGGAGTTCGTGCGCGACGAACTGATCGACAACCTGGACAAACTGGCCGCCTACCCCGCCACCAAGGGTATAGACCCACTGCGCCAGGCCATCGCCAGTTGGCTGTGCCAGCGCTTTCAATTAAATGAGGTCTGTGCAGACACCCAGGTATTGCCCGTCAACGGCACCCGCGAGGCACTGTTCGCCTTCGCCCAGGCCGCGGTGTCCCCCGGCTCGAAAGTACTGATGCCCAACCCCTTCTACCAGATCTACGAAGGGGCCGCCCTGCTCGCCGGCGCCAGTCCGCACTTTATCAACTGTACGGCTTCAACCGACTTCAAGCCGGACTTCGCCTCGGTGCCGGAGAGTGCCTGGAAAGCGTGCGAACTGCTGTACATCTGCACCCCCGGCAACCCCACCGGCGCCCTGCTGGATGCGGAAGACCTGAAACAACTGATCGACCTCGCCGATCGCTACGATTTCATCATCGCCTCCGACGAGTGCTACTCCGAACTCTACTTCGACGAAGCACAGCCGCCGCTCGGCCTGCTGCAGGTCTGCGAGGAAATCGGCCGCTCGGACTTTCACCGCTGCCTGGTATTCCACAGCCTTTCCAAACGCTCCAACCTGCCGGGGCTGCGCTCCGGCTTCGTCGCCGGCGATGCGCGGATACTGGAAAAATTCCTGCTCTACCGCACATATCACGGATGCGCCATGCCGCTGTACACCCAGTTCGCCTCCATCGCCGCCTGGCAGGACGAACAACATGTGCGGCATAATCGCGCGCTCTATCGGGAAAAATTTTCCGCGGTGCTGGACATACTCGACGGCTGCCTGGAAGTGGCACCACCGCAGGCGGGCTTTTATCTCTGGCCACGGGTGGGAGATGGCGAAAACTTCGCCCGCGAACTCTTCCGGCAACAGAACATCACCGTGCTGCCCGGGGGGTTCCTCGCCCGGAAGGCAGAAGGAATCAACCCGGGCGCCGAGTATGTACGCATGGCCCTGGTGGCCACCCTTGAGGAGTGCATCGAGGCGGCGAAACGCATCAAAGCATTTTGCCAATAGAAAAGGCTATCGCGGCCAACGGCCGCTACTACACACACAGTAAATGGCAGTAAAAAACTTGTTAAAAAAGGAACGGGTGGAATTTATCCAGAAGCGCCTGGACGAACTCTACCCGGAGACCCCGGTTCCCCTGCACCACCGCGACCCTTACACCCTGCTGGTGGCGGTACTGCTTTCCGCCCAGTGCACCGATGAGCGCGTCAACCAGGTCACACCGGCCCTGTGGAAACTGGCGGACAACCCGGAGGATATGGCACAGGTCCCGGTGGAAAAGATCCAGGAAGTGATCCGCCCCTGCGGCCTGTCGCCGCAGAAATCCAAGGCGATCAGCAAACTCTCGAAGATACTGGTCAACGAGTACCACGGCAAAGTGCCCGAGAACATGGCCGCGCTGGAAACCCTCCCCGGCGTGGGCCACAAGACCGCCAGCGTGGTGATGTCCCAGGCCTTCGGCCACCCGGCCTTTCCGGTGGACACCCATATCCACCGCCTTGCCCAGCGCTGGGGTCTCACCAGCGGCAAGAACGTGGTGCAGACAGAAAAAGATTTGAAACGCCTGTTTCCCCGTGAAAACTGGAACAAACTGCACTTGCAGATTATTTTTTACGGGCGTGAATACTGCTCCGCCCGCGGCTGCGACGGCACCGTGTGCGAGATATGCACCACCTGCTACCCCGCGCGCAAAAACCCCAAGAAGACGAAGAAGGCATGATTACTCTATACGGCATCAAGAACTGCGACACGGTAAAAAAGGCCCGCAAGTGGCTGGAAAAGAACGATGTGGAATACCGCTTCCACGACTTCCGGGAAGACGGTATGCAGAGCGTACCGCTGCGGGAGTGGTTGAAGGAATTCGGCTGGCAGGAAGTGCTCAACCGCCGCTCCACCAGCTGGCGCGCGCTCGGCGAAGAGCAAAAAAGCGCGATGGACAACGACTCGGCCCTGGCCATCACCCTGGAAATCCCCACCCTGATAAAGCGCCCGGTCACCGTCGCCGGCAGCGAAATCCTGTTCGGCTTCAAAGAGGAGACATTAGCAGCAATGATTGAAAAAGTAACAGCCCTGAGCGGGAAGGAGATGGCCTGATGAGTGAAAGTTACAGCATCGGATTCGGTGTCGGCACCTGCAACAGCAAAGGTGACTGGCTGGAAGTCTACTACCCGCAGCCGCTGTTCAAACCGGAGGCGGAAACCGCAGCGGCGGTGGCGGAAGTACTGAAGGTGGACGATGGCAACCACACCATCGCCCTGGACCCGTCGCAGCTGCAGCCACTGGCGGAAAAACTGAACGCTGCCGGCGCCACAGAACAGGCGGAGATTCTGGAGCAGTTTGCCGGCAGCCAGAGCCCTCTGGTGGCAGTGGTCCTGTACAGCGACGAGCCCCCACAAACGGTGCCGGAAGCCTACCTGAAACTGCATCTGTTATCCCACCGCCTGGTCAAGCCCCACCAGACCAGCCTGGACGGCATCTTCGGCAAGCTGGTCAACGTGGCCTGGACCAACCGCGGTGCCATCGACCTGGAAGAACTGCCCCAGCGCCAGCTCGAAGCCCGCCTGAAAGGCGAACTGCTGGAAGTGTCCTGCGTCGACAAATTTCCCAAAATGACTAACTACGTGGTACCCAAGGGCGTGCGCATTGCCCACACCGCACGGGTGCGCCTGGGCGCCTACCTGGGTGAAGGCACCACCATCATGCACGAGGGCTTCGTCAACTTTAACGCCGGTACAGAGGGGCCGGGTATGATCGAGGGGCGCATCTCCGCCGGCGTCTTCGTTGGCGCAGGCTCCGACCTGGGCGGGGGTAGCTCCACCATGGGCACCCTCTCCGGCGGTGGCAACATGGTCATTTCAGTCGGCGAAAACTGCCTGCTCGGCGCCAACTCCGGTATCGGCATCCCCCTGGGCGACCGCTGCACCGTGGAGGCCGGCCTGTATATCACCTCCGGAACCAAAGTGGCGTTGCTGGACGACAGCGGCAAGCTGGTGGAACACGTGAAAGCCCGCGACCTGGCCGGCAAATCCGACCTGCTGTTCCGGCGCAATTCCACCAACGGCGCGGTGGAGTGCCTGACCAACAAGAGTGCTATTGAATTGAACGCGGCGTTGCACAGCAATTGATTCCGAGACCCGGGACCGCGGAGCTCCAGCTCCGCTTGCGGGCCGCAGGCCCGCTCATCGATCCGAAACAGGAACCTCGTAACAAGCTCCCGGTAGCAGGGCCTTCGCATCAGGCGTTCGTGCTCCTACCGCCTCCGACTGAAAGGTTGGAAGAACTCTGGAGCAAAATGTGAACCGACTACGGAAAAATAAATGACCCCCACAGTAAAACTCGCCAGCGACCTGATCCGCCTCAGATCCGTCACCCCCGAAGACGCCGGCTGTATGGACCTGATGATCCAGCGCCTGGAAAAAATCGGCTTCAAAACCACCCGCCTGCGCTGGGGCGATACCGACAACTTCTGGGCGGTGCGCGGCGAAGCCGGCCCGCTGTTCACCTTTGCCGGCCATACCGATGTGGTACCCACGGGGCCGGAGGAAAACTGGCAGCGCCCGCCTTTTGAACCCACTGTCGACAACGGTTATCTCTACGGCCGCGGCGCGGCAGATATGAAGGGCTCACTGGCGGCGATGGTGGTGGCCTGCGAGGAGTTTGTCGCCGCGCATCCGGATCACAGTGGCCGTATCGCCTTCCTGATCACCAGCGACGAAGAAGGCCCGGCCACCGACGGCACGGTAAAAGTGGTCCAGTGGCTGGAAGAGCGGCGGGAAAAAATCGACTGGTGCCTGGTGGGTGAGCCCTCCAGCACCGAGCGGGTCGGCGACGTAATCAAGAACGGCCGCCGCGGCTCACTGGGCCTGGAACTCAGGGTACTCGGCGTGCAGGGCCATGTGGCTTATCCACATCTGGCGGAAAATCCCATTCACACCCTCGCCCCGGCGCTGGCGGAACTCGCCGCTGAAGAGTGGGACAAGGGCAACGACTTTTTCCCGGCAACCAGCTTCCAGGTTTCCAATATCAATGGCGGCACCGGCGCCACCAACGTTATTCCCGGCGAAGTGAAACTCGTGTGCAACTGGCGCTTCTCCACCGAGACCACTGCAGAGAAACTGGAGCAGCGCGCGCGGGCCACCCTCGACAAGCACGGGCTGAAATACGAAGCAAACTTCAATCTCTCCGGCCAGCCGTTTCTCACCGCCGAAGGCCCGCTGGTGGAAGCCGCACAGTCCGCGATCCTGTCGGTAACCGGCGAAGCCACTCAGCTCTCCACCGCCGGAGGCACTTCAGACGGTCGCTTTATCGCTCCGACCGGCGCACAGGTAGTGGAATTGGGGCCGGTCAATGCGACCATTCACAAGGTGGACGAATGCGTGAAAGCGGAAGACCTGGACAAGCTCAAGGATATGTACCGGGAGATTCTGGCACAGTTACTGGCGTAGCACCCTGTAGAAGCGGCCGCTGGCCGCGATCGGCGTCGGATCGCGGCCAGCGGCCGTTCCTGCATGCAAACCAACTACGGCGTTCCGTTCCTGTTCGTCTGCGGGGCAGGCTCCTACACGCAAGTCAGTGCAATCTCCGCCCACGCCCGGTTTTCTCCGCTTCGTTTGTCTCTTCTGCCTCTTCGAACGGATGCGCCAGTACAAAGTAATAGAGCACCTGACGCTGGCCTTCGAATTCCGAGATCAGGTCGAAATTATATTCGCCCTTCTCCCCGGGGCTGATCTCCACATAGCTCACGTACTCCGGCTCGATAAACAGCTCTGCCACCGGCCGCTTGCCCCGCAGCACCTGCACCAGCAGGGTACGGGCATCCTCTTCGGCGAAGCGCCAGTAGTAGTCGTCGTCATCGTAGAACACCGAATCGGCGGTGCCGGCGCGCAGGATACAATTGGGATGTTCCGCCAGCCAGGGCCAGAACTGCCTGAATTCGAGGGTAGTTTTCATTGGTGCACTCAATCGTCCAGTTGCGAGACGCCGTCGGCGCCACCCTCGAGGCCGAACTCCTCCGCGATCTGGCGGCACCAGCGATTGAGTCGCTCGGCGGTGAGCTCCTCCTGCTGATCCTCATCGATAGCGAGACCGACGAAACAGTCCTCCCCCTCGATCTCCGCCTTGGAGGCCTCGAACTCGTAGCCCTCGGTGGGCCAGTGACCGACAATGGACCCGCCGCCGGCGACGATCACGTCGTGCAGCATGCCCATCGCATCCAGGAAATAGTCGCCATAGCCGAACTGGTCGCCGAGGCCGAACAGGGCCACGGTCTTGCCGGTGAAGTCGATCTGCTCCACATCCTCCCAGAAATCCTCCCAGTCCGACTGGATCTGGCCGAAGTCCCAGGTGGGGATACCGAAGATCAGTTGATCGTAATCGGCAATTTCCATCTGGGTGACGTCGGCGATATCGTGGATATCCACCCGCTCCTCACCCAGGCGGGCGCGGATCCGGAAGGCAACCGCCTCGGTGTTGCCCTCGTCGCTGCCGTAAAACAAGCCGATTCTGCTCACATTCACTCCCCTTCTCTGCCACCACCTGCTTGGCGGCGCGCTATTTTCCCAGCTATGGTGGGCAACAGCAAGCACGGGCATCCGGCCCATCGCATGCTGATGTCGACCTTATCTTACGGGTCGTCTCGACAAAGATGAGAGCAGGAATTCTGAACATAAAAACACTCAGCTCAGCTTCCGCGCATAAAAAAGCCCCCGCGTGGGGGCAAGGGGGTTACGAGTCTATCGGGCCGGGGTAGAAACTGCCCAATCGATCGCACAGGAGATGTTCAGACTATTCTTCGTCGCGCTCCTTCCAGCGTCGGAAATGACGGCGCCCTCCGCGCTCCTCTTTCAACTGCTTGAGCCTGGCCTTCTGTTCTTCGGTCAGGATTACTTCAAACTGCTGGCGCATCTGCTGCATCTCCTGCATCTTGGCCACGTGCAGCTTGCCCAACTGCGCACCCAGTTCGTCCAGCGTGCCCTGGTCTGCGCCGGAGTCGATGGCCTCGTGCAGCTGCTTGCGCAACTCACGCATCTGATCGCGCTGCGCCTTACGGACGTCGCGATTGGCTTCGCGGTTGGCCTTCAGTTGCGCCACCTGGCCCTCGGTCAGACCCAGCTCTTCCTCCATGTGCTCAAGGAAATGAGAACCGTGGTGACGGGACATGGAAGTATGGACAAAATCGTCCTGGGCCAGAGTGACTGCCGGTACCACCAGGGCACCCGCCAGCGCCAGGCTGCCCATCATCGCTTTCCATTTATTCATTGACGCATCCTCTAGTTTGGTCTCAGTAGGTGTATACGCATACTAGGAGAGCGCTATGTAAATAGGGGCAAACGCCGGTAAACATTTGTTAAGAACGGTAAAAGGCCTCGCCCGGTGTCGTATCCGGCGCCGGAGCTTTGCATATAATGGAGCCTGAACACACAGAGAGAACACCATGAGCCGTATTCTGCTGGTCGACGACGACAGCGAACTGACCGATCTGTTACAGGAATTTCTTATTGGCGAGGGCTTCGAGGTCACCGTGGCCAACGATGGCGGCCGCGGCCTGGAGCTGGCCAAAAGCCACACCTTCGATGCCCTGGTACTGGATGTAATGCTGCCGGTGCACAATGGCTTCGACCTGCTGCGCAAGCTGCGGGAAGAGACTTCGCCGGCGAGCCGCTCGCTGCCGGTACTGATGCTGACCGCCAAGGGAGACACCGTCGACCGCATCGTCGGCCTGGAGATGGGCGCGGACGACTACCTGCCCAAACCCTGTAATCCCCGTGAACTGGCCGCGCGCCTGCGCGCCGTGCTGCGCCGCGGCCGCATCGAATCCGATGAGCCCGGCACCGTGGCGAGCGGACCGCTGCGCCTGCTGCCGGCGGAGCACCAGGGCTACTGGAACGGCCGGTTGCTCTCCCTCACCGGCGCGGAGTTCGCCGTGCTCAAGGTACTGGTACAGCACGCGGGCGACGTGGTGAGCAAGGAGATGCTGACCGAGACCGCACTGGGCCGCAAACTGATGCCCTACGACCGCTCCATCGACGTGCACGTGAGCAATATCCGCAAGAAACTCGTCGAGCAGGGCGCCAGCCGCGAGCTGATCATCAATATCCGCGGCGCCGGCTATATGCTGACCAGGTCCTATGCATAGCCTTTTCTGGAAGATGTTTTTCGGCGCCTGGATCACCGCGGTGGGGATGGTGGTGGCGACCGTTTACATCACCCATTTCCGCGAATTCGGCGATCCCAGGCAGGAAGAACGCTGGGAGGGGCCGGCGCTGTTTCACGAGACGGTACGCAATATGCGCATGGCGCGACGCCACGGCCCGGAAAGTTTTCGCCACTGGCTGCAACGCCAGCCACCCAAAGTGCAGCGCCAAGTGTTCGCCGTCGACCAACACGGTCGCGAGCTGCTGGGCCGGCCGCTGCCCGAAGACATGGCTCCCATGTTCGAACGCCTCAATTTCCGCAACCGCGAAACTCATATGCTGGTGCAAAAAAAACCTGCGGTGGGTTTTTTTGTGGCCCTGCGCGGCCCGGACAGCCTGCGCGTGGTGCTGATCGCCGGGCAGAGCAAGGAAACGCTGCTGTTGCGCTTCCTGTGGCGCAATTTCTGGCCGATATTGCTGCTGTCCATGCTCGCCTCCGGCGCCGCCTGCTACTGGCTGGCCCGCTACCTCAGCCGCCCCCTGGACCAACTGCGCACCGCCACCCGGCGCGTGGCCGCGGGCGAACTGGACTATCGGGTCTCCCCCGGGATGCCCAGCCGCAATGACGAGTTGGCCGACCTGGCGCGGGATTTCGACTCCATGACCGCCCAACTGCAGGAATCCATGGCCGAACAGCGGCGGCTGATCAAGGATGTCTCCCACGAACTGCGCTCGCCCCTCGCGCGCCTGCAGGTGGCCCTCGGCATAGCGCGGCAAAAGGATACCGTCGGACTGGACGCGGAGCTGGACAAGATCGGCAAGGCCGCGGACTACCTGGAGGATATTATCGCCGACGTGCTCTCCCTACCGGTGGCGGGTACCGACCAGCGACCGCTGGACGACGTTGTGGAAATCAACAGCCTGGTCGGCGCCCTGACCGAAGACCTGAAAGCCGAGGCGGATGAAAAACAACTGCAATTCAATCTCGAAAGTGACCGTGAAGAAGCCCTGGTGGCCACCCGCGGCAGTTCACTGACCGCCGCGCTGGAAAATATCCTGCACAACGCCATCAACTACAGCCCCAGCGGATGCACGGTAACGGTCGGAATAGTGAGCCGCGACGAGCGATGCCATATCCGTGTGATCGACTCCGGCAACGGTGTCTCAGAAGACGAACTCAAAGCCATCTTTCGCCCCTTCTACCGCACCGACACTGCACGCACCCGGGAGAGCGGAGGTTTCGGTCTGGGCCTGGCCATCGCCCAGCGCACCGTATTGCACCATGGCGGTACCATCTCCGCCCGCAATGTTCCCGGCGCCGGCCTCTGTGTGGAAATAAATTTGCCACTGGTGGTGATCAACGAACAATGATCAATTGCCGGTGATCGATGGCCGGTCATCGTTCATTGGTAATTGTTCATTGGTAATTGATCATTGATAATCGAGCTCCGGCTGCGGTTAAGCCGCCCACAATGGATAATGAAAGGGCCCCGCTATGCGCTGGATACTCTATATTCTGATTTTCCTGGTACTACTGGTACTCGCCGGCTTCCTGTTTCCCCGCGAGGTCACACTCGAGCGCAGTGTGTACATATCCAAATCGCCCGAGGCAGTCTTTCCCTACGTCAACAACTTCCGCAACTTCAACAGCTGGTCACCCTGGTACCAGATCGACCCGGACACCAAATACAGCTACAGCGGCCCCGAGGAAGGGGTGGGCGCAATGATGTCCTGGCGCAGTGAAAATCCCAGTGTAGGTAGCGGCAGCCAGACCATTACCGCCAGCGAGCCTTACTCACTGGTGCACACCGAGCTGGATTTCGGCGATCAGGGCAAAGCCAGCGCCGAATTTCGCCTGCGGCCCCAAGGCAGTGGTAGCAACGTCACCTGGTGGTTCAATACCGACATGGGCGCGGGTCCCATAGCCCGCTGGACGGGGCTGGCCGTGAAACAGATGGTGGGCAAGTCCTACGAGAGGGGACTGAACAAACTCAAGGAGGTGGTGGAATCCGCCGAAGCGCCGCCGGCGGAACCGCAGATGGACAACGGCAGCGATTCCGAACTTCCCTCAGACGACGATGTAATGGGCGCGGACCCGGACGATATGGATAGCGACGGGATGGAGGGCGAAACCCTTGAGGAGGAAGGTGAGGAGCCGATCGAGGAAAATCAGTCGGACTCGGGACTTCAGTAGGTAGGATGAGCAAAGCGCAGCGTGCCCATCCTACTCGTCGCCCCCGATCTACTCCCCTATCATTTCTGCGACTTACCGCGGCGCAGTGCCGATCCCGGTGATTTGCGCAGCTTGCGCCGCTGGCGCTGCAAGTTCTGTTGTTCCGCCTGGGTCAGCGGACGCTGGCCCAGTTTCGGCAGGCCGGCGGTGATGCACAGATCGTCGATCTCCTTGGGCTCCATCTCAATCCACTGACCCACGCGCACATGGGAGGGAATAAATACACTGCCGTAGCGCACCCGTTTCAGGCGGCTGACACGCACTCCCTGGGACTCCCACAGGCGCCGGACTTCGCGGTTGCGCCCCTCCATCACCACGCAGTAGAACCAGCGGTTGTTTCCCTCGCCACCGCTCGGGACAATATCGGTAAACCGCGCCACGCCATCTTCCAGCAACACACCGGTGAGCAGGCGTTTTTTCATTTCGTCGTCCACCTGGCCCTGGATGCGCACCAGGTACTCGCGGTCGATCACCGACGAGGGGTGCATCAGCTTGTTGGCCAACTCGCCACTGTTGGTAAACAGCAGCAAGCCGCTGGTGTTGAAATCCAACCGGCCCACGGAAATCCAGCGCCCGGAGCGCAGGCGCGGCAGGCTGTCGTAGACCGTGGGCCGCCCCTCCGGATCGTGGCGGGAACAGATCTCCCCCACCGGCTTGTTGTACAGGATCACCCGGCAGCGGTTCTCCTCCTGCACCGGCAGGCGGCGGCCGTCGAACTCGATATGATCTGTACCGGTCACCCGCTCGCCCAACTCCGCCACCACACCGTTCACGGTCACCCGGCCCGCCTCAATCGCGCGCTCCATCTCGCGCCGCGAGCCCAGGCCGGTTCGGGCCAGTACTTTCTGCAGTTTTTCGCCCGCAGGCGAAGTGCTATCACTCATAGGGTGGCATTTTCCGATTGCGGTTCTTTCCCGGCTTCGTCTTCGGCTTCGGCGGGCTCTTCAGATTCGGCACTTTCGACAAACAGGCTGCTCGGCGGGAGCTCCGCGGTTAGAGAGCCTTCGCTCACTTGACTGCTGTCGGCGGCTTCGGGGAATTCGTCTTCGACGACCTCCTCGCTTTCGCTGTCGGTGAACCCGGCCTCGGCGGCTGTTTCCAAATCGCTACCAGAGCCCTGCAAAAGCTCACTCTCAAGCTGTTCTCCTTCGACTTCTTCCGGAGAGCCCACTTCGACGGGAGCATCTTCGCCTGTGTCTTCGCCCGACCCGGCGGATTCGGCTTCTATCGATTCCGCCGCCGGCTCTTCGGAATCCGCGTCACTGTTGGCCTGCTGCGCTTCGCCACCGTCCAACTGGCCCAGATCCAGCACCTGGTTCAGGCTGTCGATATCGCGGATCTCCGCCAGCGTGGGCAGGTCGTCCAGGGTGCTCAGATTGAAGTAGTCGAGAAACTCCCGGGTGGTGGCGTAGAGCGACGGCTTGCCGGGCACATCCCGCTGCCCCACCACCTTGATCCAGCCGCGTTCGGACAGACTTCTGACGATGTGAGAACTCACCGCAACGCCGCGGATCTCCTCGATATCACCGCGGGTAATGGGCTGGCGATAGGCGATGATCGCCAGGGTCTCGAGAATCGCGCGGGAATATTTCTGCGGCTTCTCCTCCCACAGGCGGTTGACCCAGGGGGCCAGGTCTTCCGGCACCTGATAACGCCAGCCGCTGGCCACCTGGCGCAGCTCGAAGCCCCGCTCGGCGCAACTGCCGGCGATTTCCTCCAGCACTTGGCGGAGTACCGTCTTTTCCGGGCGCTCGCCCTCGTCGATCAGGGACAGCAGCTTCTCCTCGGAGAGCGGTTGCCCTGCGGCCAGCAGTGCGCCTTCCACTATGCGGCGCAGTAGTTCCGGAGCGATTGTCATCTTCTAACTTCTAACCTTGGAATTCTTTCGGCTCAATTGTCTCTGTAGGAGCGGCCGTTGGCCGCGATCGATAGGTGCTACGAAGCGAGATCGATCGCGGCCAACGGCGGATGGCCGCCCCGCCGCTCCTACAAGGGAACCATTTCGGCGTCTGTTTCTTCTTCCGCTTCCACGGCTTCGGGCTCCTGGCCCGCGGCGCGCACGTGGATGGGGCCAAAGGCCTCGTTCTGTACCAGCTCCACCAGGGATTCTTTCACCAGTTCCATCACCGCGAGGAAGGTGACCACCACACCCAGACGCCCCTCCTGCACAGTAAACAGGCTCACAAAGGGTACAAACTGGCGGTGGCGGATTCTGTCCAGTACCTGGGTCATACGCTCGCGGGTGGAGAGCTTTTCCCGCTCCACCTGGTGGCTCTCGAACATGTCCGCGCGGCGGAGCACGTCCGCCAACGCCACCAGCACCTCTTTCAAGTCGACGTCCGGGTCGGGACGGGTGAATTTGCGGTCCGGACCCTGGGCTGCGGCCTGGTGGATATCCCGACCCATGCGCGGTATCTCGTCCAGGTCCTCCGCCGCGGTCTTGAAACGCTCGTACTCCTGCAGGCGGCGAATCAACGCGGCGCGCGGGTCCTCACCCTCCTCTTCCTCTTCCTGGGGCGGGCGTGGCAGCAGCATACGCGACTTGATCTCCGCCAGCATGGCGGCCATCACCAGGTATTCCGCCGCCAGTTCGAAGCGCATGGCGGTCATCATCTCCACATAGACCATGTACTGGCGGGTGATGTCAGCCACGTTGATTTCGAGGATGTCCAGGTTCTGCCGGCGGATCAAGTAGAGCAGCAGGTCCAGCGGCCCCTCGAAGGCCTCCAGGATCACCTCCAGCGCATCCGGCGGAATGTAGAGATCGGCGGGCAGTTCGGTAAACGCCTGGCCCTGCACCACAGCGAAGGGCATCTCCCCCTGGCGCGGAGGCTCGGCGGACGCACTCTTTTCGGCGGTCTCCGGCCCGGCGTCCCCGGCGGCGGCCACTTCCGCGAGCACCTGCGCTTCCGCCTCGGCTAGTAACTCTTCACTGGACACGCTGCCCCACCTTCAAAAATGCAAACGCGCGATTATACATAGGTGCGCTGCTTCAACCGATAATTTCATCGATGGCACCGCAGCCCTCGCGCACCAGTTCCGGTTCGTCACCGGTGAGGTCCACTACGGTGGTGGCCTCCAGGCCGCAGAAACCGCCGTCGATTACCAGCTCCACCTGGTGCTCCAGGGTGTCGCGGATATCGTAGGGATCGGTGAGCGGCTGGCTGTCGCCGGGCATGATCAGGCTGCAGCTCATCAGCGGCTCGCCCAGGGCTTCGATCAGCGCCTGCACGATGGCGTTGCCCGGCACCCGCAGGCCGATGGTCCTGCGCTTGGGGTTCAACAGCCGGCGCGGCACCTCGGCCGTGGCGGGCATGATAAAGGTGTAGGGGCCGGGGGTGTGGTTCTTGAGCAGGCGGAACATCTGGTTGTCCACCTTGGCGTAGCTGGCCAGTTCCGAGAGATCGCGGCACATCAGGGTGAAATTATGCTGCTTGTCCAACTGGCGGATGGCGCGAATGCGCTCCACAGCCAACTTCTCCCCCAACCGGCAGCCGATGGCGTAGGCAGAGTCCGTGGGGAAGACGATCACCCCACCACTGGCGACAATATCCGCCGCCTGACTGATCAGCCGCCCCTGGGGATTGTCCGGATGAATCTGGAAAAACTGCGCCACTATTGCCCCCAATATATTGTTCAAGAAACTAGGCGCTAGTCTGCCACAAATGCACCGTGCCAAGCAGCCATCCATGGAGAATCCACCAGCCCGGCCGTCCTTGGCCGGGCGCCATGCTGCGCAACGAGCGGCGCTCGTTAAACGCGCAGCATGGCCCATACCGGCTCGACGCCCTCCGGCAGTCTCACACAGCCCAGTTCGCGCCAGGGCTGGTCCGGCTGGTGGAAGTCGCTGCCGAGGGAGCAGCGCAGGGGTTCACCGCCCTCCCCTGCCACCGAATCCAGTAACTGGCGGAGTTCGCGGGTCTGCACCGGATTCTGGCGGCCACAGAGCAGCTCCACGGCGCCGCCCCCCGCGTCCCGAAACTCCGAAAGGAGTCGCCGCAACTGGGTGCGCGTCAGGCCGTATTTGAGCGGATGGGCCAACACCGCGACACCACCGGCTGCCTTGATAGTGGCAATGGTGTCCGCGAGCTCTGGCCAGTCCACCGCCACGTCCCCCACTTTTCCCGCCCCCAGATAGCGTTTGAAGGCTTGCGCCATATCCGCCACATGGCCCTCCGCCACCAGCCAGCGGGCGAAGTGGGGCCTGCCCAGCACTCCGCTGGCCAGTGCCCGGGCGCCTTCCAAAGCGTCTGGGAAGCCCCGCTTTTCCAGCTTGGCGGCGATATTCCGCGCACGCTCGTCCCGCAGCCGGTCGCGCAGCTCAATAGCGTCCCGCAGCGCAGTGGACGCCGGATCGATATCGAGCCCGATAATGTGTACCTGGCGCCGCCCCCAACGGGAGGAAAACTCGATGCCCGGCAAAACCAATACACCCAGCCGGTCACCGGCTTCGCGGGCCTCGGCCACTCCCGCGACCGTATCGTGGTCGGTGAGCGCCAACAGTGTCACACCGCAGGATTTCGCCCTCGACACCAGCTGTGCAGGACTTAAAATACCGTCGGATGCCGTGCTGTGGCAGTGCAGGTCCACCAGACCTGAATACGTGGTCACAGTCAGGATAACTACCTCCGGGTGGTTACACCCGCTTTGAACGTTTACCCGGCAGCGCTGTCGAACAGCGACCGGGGAGACCCATTCACCGCTGGCAGCGGTATCGTCAGCCGAAGTCTATCGTAAGGGATAGCGGGGCATTATCACCGGAACAGAGCATGACCGAAACCAACCCGACCACCGCAGCGACTGAGCAGAAGCCGAAGAAAGAGAGCCTTCAGCCGAAGAAAGAGAGTTCTCAGCCAAAAAAAGAGAGCCTTCTGGCCAATCTGCTGATCAATATCGTCATCCCCACGCTGATTCTCACCAAACTGTCCGGCGACAACTGGCTGGGCACCAAGTGGGCCATCGTGGTGGCGCTGGCGTTTCCGCTGCTCTACGGCCTGCACGACCTGTACCGGTCCGGCAAGGTCAACTTCTTTTCCGCCCTGGGCACTATCAGTGTCCTGCTCACCGGCGGCATCAGCCTGCTGAAACTGGATGCTGAATACATAGCTATCAAGGAGGCGGCCATTCCCGGCCTACTGGGCATAGCCACTGTGGCATCCCTTTATACCCGCTGGCCTCTGGTGAAGACCTTCCTCTACAACGACATGGTTCTGGATACCGCCAAGATCGCCAGAGTGCTGGCCGGCAACGGCAACCAGGGCGCCTTCGAGCGCACCCTGCAGCACGCCTCCTGGATGATCGCCGGCTCCTTCTTCCTGTCCTCGACGCTGAACTACATCCTGGCCAAACTGATGCTGCAGAGCCCGCCCGGCACAGAGGCCTTTAATATTGAGCTGGGCAAAATGACCATGGTGAGCTATGGAGTGATCTTCGTGCCCACGGCGATCATCCTGCTCCTGGCACTGTTCTTCCTGCTTTATCGCATCGTCAAGCTGACCGGCCTGAAGCTCGAAGAGATCATGGCCCAGCAATAAACCGAAAAACCGACAAAATAAAAGCGAAAGATATAAATATGTGGTACGCCATTATCAGTGAAGACGTCGACAACAGTCTGCCGCTGCGCAAAGGCGCGCGGCCCGACCACCTGGCCCGCCTCAACCGCCTGAAAGACGAGGGGCGCCTGCTCCTCGCCGGCCCCCACCCTGCGGTGGACAGCGAAGACCCCGGCGAAGCCGGCTTTAGCGGCAGCCTGGTGGTAGCGGAATTTCCCTCGCTGGAAGACGCCAGGGCCTGGGCCGATGCAGACCCCTATGTCAGCGCCGGTGTCTACGCCTCCGTGGTGGTCAAGCCATTCAAAGCCGTACTCCCATAAACCGAAAACACTTTTAACCGATAAAAAAGCTGTATCAGAAATGATGAACAAACTGACCGGCATGGCCGCGGCTGCACTGCTCGCCGCCAGCACTTTCACCGTCGCACAGACTGGCAGCACTCGCTATATCACCGACGAACTGCACGTTCCCATGCGCTCGGGCAAAGGCAACGAATTTCGTATCCTGCACCGCGGCCTGCCCAGCGGTACCAAATTGACCCTGCTGGAAGACGCCCCGGACGACGGCTGGTCGCGGGTGCGCATCCCCGGCGGCGAAGAGGGCTGGGTGCCCCGCCAGTACCTGGTGGCGGAACCGGTGGCAGAAATCAAGCTGCAGCGAGCGGAGGCCAACCTGGCGCGCTTCGAGAAAATGGAAGGCAACCTGGGCGGGGAAGTCCGCCGCCTGGAAGGGGAAAACCACAAGCTGGGCAGCGCGCTACAGACCGCGCAGGAAAAGTCCCAGCAACTGGAAAAAGAATTGAAGGAGCTGAAAGCCCTCTCTGCAGACGCAGTGGCGCTCAACCAGCGTCACCAGAAACTGTTGCATCAACACGAACTGCTGAAGCAGGAACAGATGATGGCAGAGGCGGAAATCCAGCGCCTCTCCGGCAGCGATACCCAGAAGTGGTATATGTACGGCGCCCTGTCCGTCGGCCTGGGTGCTATCCTGGCCATGATAGCACCGCACCTGCGCCCGCGCCGGCGGCGCTCCGAATGGGCCAATTGATCCCGGCACCGCGGAGTTCCAGCTCCGCAAGCGGGCTTCAAACCCGCCATCCGTTAATAGCGTAAAACAGGGAGCATGGACGATGCGTGTATTCTTCGCGGCACTTTTAACCGGCTTTCTCGCCCTGCCGGTGCTTGCCGAAAACCCTCAGGTGGAACTGCAAACCGACCTCGGCGGCATTCAGCTGGAACTCTATAAAGACAAGGCGCCGGCCACCGTGGAAAACTTCCTCACTTATGTGGACAGCGGCTTCTACAACGGAGTGATTTTCCACCGGGTGATCCCGGGCTTTATGGTCCAGACCGGCGGACTGACTTTCGATTTCCAGAAAAAGGAAACCCGCGAGCCGGTGGCCAACGAGTCCGCCAACGGCCTCCAGAACCTGCGCGGCACTGTCGCCATGGCCCGCCTGAACGACCCGGACAGCGCCACCGCACAGTTCTTTATCAACCTGGTGAACAACGGCCACCTGGATGCGCAAAAGGACAAACCCGGCTACACCGTGTTCGGCAAAGTCGTCAAGGGGATGGATGTGGTGGACAAGATAGCCGCCGAACCCCGCGGCCTCTACCGGGCCTTCCCCGCCGCGCCCAACACCCCCGTGCGCATACTGAAGGCAAAACGCCTGAAACAAAGCCCGGAAGCGGACGGCAACAAAGGGGAATAACGGTGATAGCCCTCAGTGTCAATCTCAATAAAATCGCGCTGATCCGCAATTCCCGCGAGGGTAGCTACCCAGATGTGGTCGCCCACGGCCGGCTGTGCCTCGACGCCGGTGCCCAGGGCCTGACCGTGCACCCGCGCCCGGACCAGCGCCATATCCGCCCCGGCGACGTGCGCGAGCTGGCCGAACTGTGCCGGAGCCGCGAGGGAATCGAATTCAATGTCGAGGGCAACCCCTTTGCCGAGCCCTTGAAAGACTACCCGGGGCTGATCCCGCTGGTGCTGGAAACCCGGCCGGACCAGTGCACCCTGGTGCCGGACAGCAACGATCAACTCACGTCGGACCACGGTTTCGACCTCAAACGCGACGGCGCCCGCCTGAAGCCGATAATCGCCGAACTGAAGGCGGCCAAGGTCCGCGTAAGTCTGTTTATGGACTCGGATCTGGAGCAGATAACACTGGCAGGGGACGTGGGCGCCGACCGGATCGAACTCTATACCGGCCCCTACGCTGAAGCAGTGGCCCGCCAGTCCGGCGATATCGACGCTATTTTCACCGCCCACAGTGCCGCCGCGGAACACGCACGCCAGCTGGGGCTGGGAGTCAACGCCGGCCACGACCTCAACCTGATCAACCTGCCGCGTTACCGCACCCTGCCCGGCCTGCAGGAAGTTTCCATCGGTCATGCGCTGACCGTGGACGCCATCAGTATGGGGCTGGACAATGCGGTAACCGCCTATCTCAATTGCCTGAGCGGCAATTAATTAATTTTTATAAGCGTGGCTGTAGCATGGGCAAAGCGAGTGTGCCCATCGTTTTTTACGGCACTTTGTGGTGAGCGCGTCGTTTCGCTCCTTGCCCATCCCACAACGACCCATTGCCAATATCAAACCATTTTTCAGGTGCGCGTTAGCTGATGTCCTTGACTCTCAATATTATCGGCGCCGGCAGACTGGGCCGGACTCTCGGCCGCCTGTGGCAGCAGCGGGGATTTTTCCGGATTCAGTCCATCTGCAATCACTCGCCACAGAGCGCCGAAACGGCGCGGAATTTTATCGGCGCCGGCAGCGTTTGCGATTCCATCGGAACGATGGAAAATGCAGACTGCTGGCTGATCGCCACCGGCGACCGGCAGATCGCCGGGATTGCCGAGCAGCTGGGTCCCCGATTGAACGACAGGGACAACGCCGTGGTTTTTCACTGCAGCGGCGCCCTCGGCTCGGAAATCCTGTCCCCCTGCCGGCCAGCGGCAACCGCCAGCGCCCATCCGGTGCACAGCTTTGCCGATCCGGAAAAATCCCTGTGCAACCTCGCCGGCAGTACCGTGGCGTTGGAGGGGGACCGGTCCGCAATCGAATTGTTGCAGCGCGCCTTCACCGCCCTCGACTGCGAACTGCTCACCATCGACAGCAGCAAAAAAGCTCTTTATCACGCCGGCTCGGTATTCGCCTGCAATTACCTCACTGCGCTGATGGATCTGAGTCTGCGCACATTCTCCGCCGCCGGTATCGAGCGGGAACGGGCACTGGAACTGCTCAAGCCCATAGTACTGCAGACCGCCGGGAACAATATGGCAATGGGCCCGGAGCAATCCCTCACCGGCCCCATTGCGCGAGGCGACGTGGATACGGTGCGCAGACAGCTGGCTGCGCTGGCGCAAACCGATACACAACTGGCCCAGTGCTACCGCCAACTGGGCCTCACCTGTGTGGAATTGGCCCGGCACAATCAACTGCCCGGGCCCCTGGCCGAACAATTGATCGATTTACTGAGTGAGCCACCCCGGTGAAAGATTCTCCCCAAGAGCGAAGAAGACAGTACCTCAAAAAGCGCGCTTTCTACGACAGCCTGCTCACCATCTACGGACGCAAGCCAGTGCTGGAGGCTCTGGAAGACCCAACCCTGGCTGCACACAAGCTGCACCTGGCGGAAAGCAACCGCCGCGACCAGTTGATCACTCGTATCGAACAACTGGCGCATGAGCGGCGCATCGAAATCGCCTACTGGGACCGCAAGGGGCTCTCCCGGATTTCCAAGAACGCGCGTCAGGACCAGGGCGTGGCCCTGGACCTGGCCCTGCCGCACTACGGCAAGGCAGAGGAATTTTTGCGCACCGCCGATAAACCCTATGAACTGCTCGCCCTGGACGGCATTACCAACCCGCAAAATCTCGGCATGATTATCCGCTCCGCCTGTGCCGGCGGCATCGACGGCATCATCCTGCCGAGCAAGGGCTGCGCGCAGATAGATCCACTGGTCATCAAAGCCAGCGTCGGCACTCTGTTCAAAATGCGCCTGCTGCGCTGTGACGATCTCGCTCCCACCCTGGCGGAGTTCGCCAACACCGGCGCCCGCATCTGCGCCCTCAGTTCCCATGCCAAAGATACCCTGGGGGAACTGAACGGCGGCGAAGCCACGATTTTCGTACTCGGCAACGAAACCCGCGGTGTCAGCGACGCCGCCGCCAAAACCTGCACCCACAGTCTGCGCATCCCCATGCGCAACGGTGTCGAAAGCCTCAACGTCGCGGTTACCGCAGCGCTGATCAGCTTTCGGCACCAGCTGTAACGAGCTGTGGCCACGCGCAAGATACTCGCAAGCAACCGTCCCTGGGGCGCAGGCCGGCCCGCAGGGCGAAGCACAGGGACGTGCTTCGCGAAACCGCGCGGCGAGTAGTGGCCACGCGCAAGGTACTCGCAAGCAGCCTTCCCCGGGGCGCAGGCCGGTCCGGCTATCTGACCGCCAGGGACGGCGGGGTGCCGCCCAACGGGAATGCAGATTTTGCAGGAGCAAAAATCTGCCTTGGCCGGTCGCACAAAAGCGCCGGGAGCGCTTTTGGTCAGCTTTAGCTGACCCGCAGGGCGAAGCACAGGGACGTGCTTCGCAAAACTGCGCGGCGAGCTGTGGTCACACGCGCGGTACTCGCAAGCAGCCTTCCATGGGGCGCAGGCCGGCCCGGCCATCCTTGGCCGGTCGCACAAAAGCGCCGGGAGCGCTTTTGGTCAGCTTTAGCTGACCCGCAGGGCGAAGCACAGGGACGTGCTTCGCAAAACTGCGCG
>NZ_JACHWZ010000004.1:0-47071 GCF_014191725.1 Microbulbifer rhizosphaerae | reverse complement strand
CGGCGAGCAGGGCTCGCCATACGCGCAGTTTTGCCCACAGAATCTGTGGATATCTCTGTGAGCAAACTCCGGGAAAATCCCGCCAGCGCCCGTGACTTCGTTGTAACCCTTTTGTGAAGAAAATTTAACCAAAGCTAGAAGTACTTAAAAATCAATGGGTTACAAACCGTAATAGATCGGACTTGGCAAGAAATTTTGCTAACTGATGGGCTTGCGGTGGAAAGTTGACACTGTGGAAAGCTTGTCAGATACAGGCGCACCTCGGCACTTTTTAGAAATTTACGCCGAATTGCACACCGAGCACGGTGGCGTCGGCGATCTTTCCGGTGCCGCCGGGATTCTTGATGAACTGGATATCGGGCTGGATGTAGGCGTAGGGGGCCACCTGGACGCGGTGTCCGAGTTCGAAGACCATTTCGTAGTCGACTGCACTGCCCCCAGCGGCGACCTGCTCGTCGGAATAGTCGTCGCTGAACTGACCGTAGGTCACGAAGAAGACCGTGCGGTCATCCGGGCGCTCGGCGAACAGGCCCTTGTAGTGGACGCCGAGGCTGGACTGCACCGGGATGATCGCCACTTCCTCCTTGGAGGTGTAGGCCAGTGTCGCGAAGAGGTACAGCCCCTCCTCCGAACCGGGCGCCTCACTGCAGAATTGGTAGTCCGCGCCGCCGTAGAAACGAGTGAACCGGTCAAGGGTATCCGGGCTGTTGAACTTATCCATGTCGAAGCCGATGTTTTGATTCAAGCCGCCGAAGAAGCGTGCCGGACGGCCCTTGAGCTTCGGCGTCCAGTCGTATTGCAGGAAGATCGATACGCCGTCGTCACTGGAAAAACCGAAGTCGAGGCCGTGCTTATCGGGATCGAACATGTCGTCCGTCAATTGAAAGAGACCCACCTGCAGGGTGTGCTCCTCGGCGAGCTTCGCCTTTACCCTCCCGCCCCACACGGCGAAGGGATAGGCGGTCATCACACCGTCGAAACCGACGGCGCGGATCTGCCCGTTAACCGCATTGTTGAGCGAATAAGTGTAGAACGGCGAGCCGACGAAATCGTCCCCAGCGGTCATCCGACCGAATTTCACCAGGATGTCGTCATCGGCGAAGCCTTTTTCCAATGTGACGTTGTAGAGGAAAGTCGTCTGCCCGCCCACGACCTGCATGACACTGTACTGGCTGCCGACCGACGGGGTGATGTCGCTGCCGTGTTTGTTGACCGCGGACAGGGTGAAGACGGTGTCCTTCCAGCCGAAGTACTTTTCCAGGTCGAGATTTATGCCGGTGAAGATATCGCCCGCATAGTTGGTCTCGGAGCGGATGCCGCCGGCAACGTTGGAGGCGATAATCGCGTTGTAATAGGCGAAGAATTCAAAACCTTGTTCGGAAAGCTCGGTGCGCCGGCCATCCCAGAACCCCGTGAGGCGATCAAAGTAGGGGGTCGACACGTCATCGGAAGCAAAAAGCGGCGAAACGGCAAAGAAAGAGGCGAAAGAAGAACAAATAGCGATCTTTTTCATGATGGGAGTATAGGAAGAAAAAACGCCTCCTTCCCCGATTCGGTCAGTCATTCACAGCCATACCCGAATGCCGCTATATATAGCCGGCAGCCCTGAATCAGGTCTTGCATTCCACGATTAGTGCCAAAAACCCGCCGCAACCCGGCAATGGCCCTACTCTGCTCAATGGTGGCCGGCGGCTTGCTGAAGACGTTGTAAACCACCCCTTTGACGATATGGTTGGACACTTTCTCGCTCAGCTCCTAGGGCAGGTACACCCAGCGATTATAAAGACGACGGTTTCCATAGCGCGTTACACCGAGCCGTCCTCACATCCGGAAAAGCCCCGGCACCTTGCCGCCCAGCCGGTGTATTGTCCGAATGCCGCAGCAGATATCCGGAACCGGCACACTGGCCATTAAGCCCTGCTACAGCGGAGGTTAAATTGTGTTGTACTTCTCAAACTGCGAATTAATCGTTTTGCATTCCCCGCTTGTGAGTAAATTATCCATTCTAATGTCGACTAATGGGTCGATTTTTTTGCGCCCAGTGACTAAATTCCACGTTTTTAGCAATCTGGCCCAAATAGATGGAAAATTTCTTCAAGCCTGCGTACCACACTTTGAGTGCGTCTGTATTGGTTCTCCTCGTCGGTTGCGGTGGAGGTGGGAGCAGTTCCTCCGACTCGAGTTCCTCAAGCTCAAGTAGTTCCACAAGCTCATCAGGTTCAAACGGTACTTCCTCTGGTAGTTCCTCGAGCTCGAGCAGTTCTTCTGGTGGAGAAACATCATGTGCTCCGCTTGATGATCGTTGGCGGCAAACAGTGGTCAACCTGGGCGAAGGTTATAACCCCGCTGTAAACAATGAATACACCCCAGCCATTCTCGCCCCGCTTCCCGAAGATGAAAGTTTACTGGCTTGGACAGAGCGCAGTACAGGGGACATTCAGTTAAGAAAACTTGACGCTGCTGATCAGGTTATTGCGAACCTGCCTTCGTTAGCCGGTCTTGAAGTTCACGATGCAATCGCAATCGAGAATGGTTTTGCTCTGGCGATCATGGAAAATGATCCGGACATCTATTCACCCAAGTACTGTCGTGGTGAGGAGACTCCGGACGAGAACGTGTGCGGAAAAATGGATGTCGTGCTCCTGAATGCCACAGGAGATCTAAGGGCTCGAACGACACTCACCAAAAAGGCCAATGTCGATTCAGTTGGAGCGCAGTTTATTTGGTGGTACGGCCACACAGCCCGTCTCGCAACCAATGGCTATGAAGTAGGTGTTTACTACCGCTCCGCGATGTCCACAGAACGACCAGGAGAAGCCGGCGAAGTTGATATTCATGCAGGCGATACCCTGAAATTTGTGGATGCGGAGTCAGGAGCCCCGGTCAATGGCGGTTGGGATTGGGGTTGTAGTCATAGTTGGTCGGTGCGTTTGGCGCACAATGGTTTCACATGGGCAGCCAGTTGTCATGGAGATGCCTACCCCAACGCAATGCGTTTGGCCCGTTTTAGCAATCTGACGTCCCCAGCATATACAAGCTGGCTGGACGATTCCGACCCAACCGGACGCGCATTGGGCGGTCTGGTGCCCAGCGAGTATGGTTTCTGGTTTAACTATATACAAACTGAGGGCGAGGACCTCGTGCTGAAGCTGGGGAAATTTGAAGATGCACAATCCAGCATGGCACAAACGCTTACGGTGAACGAAGCGGAGAACCTTGATGCAACCTATCCATTCCGCGCGTATATGGCAGCCTACGCTCAAGACAAATTGCTGTTGGGATGGCGCGCGGGCGGCAATCTAATTATTGCCGTTGCAGATGCAATCAGCGGAGAAATTATCGAAGGTCCTGTCACTACTTCTTTGAGCATTGATAATTTCCAGGATATGAAAACCGCTGCAAATGGTGATGTAGTCTGGGCCCACTCCGGTACCGATGGCCAAATCAAGGTAAACCGTATCGCAGCGTGTTCCTCTGGCGATTAGATCAGTAAGAACAAAGAACCAAGAAATCCTGCGATATCGTCCATGGGTTCGGGGCCGAGGAACAAATGCGTCATACCTTTTTTGCAATGATAGCTTACCGGCACGCCCGCCGACTCCAGACGCCTGGCATAGGCTTCGCCCTCACTGCGTAACGGATCGAACTCGGCGGTGATAATCAGTGCTGCCGGCAACCTGGCAAGACTGGCCGCGCGCAGCGGCGACGCGTACTCGTGTGCGCCGTCTTCCGGGGTGCGCAGGTAGTTGTGCCAAAACCACTCACCGGTGGCACGTTCCAGCCCATAGCCAGTGGCGCAATCCTGATAGGAAGGGGTGTCGAATGCGTGATTGGTGACGGGTACCTGTAGTACTTGGCCGGCTATGGCTGGATACTCCCGGTCCCGTGCGATCAGTGTGGTGACCGTTGCAAGGTTAGCGCCGGCGCTGGTGCCGGCCACGGCCAGCCTGGCCGGGTCCCCGTTGAACCCGGTGGCGTGGTCGACGACCCAGCACACCGATGCATAGGCGTCCTCCACGGCTGTGGGGAACTTGTATTCCGGCGCATGACGATAGTTCACCGAGACCACGAGGCTCGCCGCTGCGTTGGTGATTGCCCGGCAGGTTGTATCGTCAGTGTCCAAATCGCCGATCGTCCAGCCACCACCGTGGAAATATACCACTATCGGGAAGGGGCCTGTCCCGTGAGGGATGTAGATACGAATGGGGATTTCGCCATCGCCCACGGGGACCAACCGGTCCTCCACCGCGGCGACAGCTTCACCCTGTGGTTGGGACCGGGCGAATTGCCTCAAGTGTTCGCGGGCGGCCTCCACGGTGAGCGTGTGCAATGGGGGTTGGGCTTCCAGTTGCTCGATAATGGCCTGGGCGATGGGGTGCAAAGGCATAACTGATTCCTTTTTTTGACAGGCCCTCAGCCTATTCTCAAAATGGGTTTGATGGTTTTGCCGATTTCCGAATCGTGGATGGCCTCGTTGATGTCGTCAAAGGCGTAGAACTTCACCATTTTGTCAAAGGGGAAACGGCCCTGGCGGTACAATTCCACCAGTTTGGGAATAAACACATCGGGATTGGATTCCCCTTCGACGATGCCGACCAAACGGCGACCGCCGCTCATGAAATGCACTTCGTCGAGCACGATTTCACTGCCCGGAGGGGAGGCGCCGAGCACGCCACAGGTTCCCCTGGGGGCGAGACTGAGCGCCGCCTCGCGAATGACCGGGGCGAGCCCGGTCGTATCCAGCGCATAATGCAGACCGCCGCCGGTGAGTTCGACAAGCTGCTCACTGGCGCCGCCGTCGCGGGAGTTGATGACATGGGTGGCACCGATCGTGCGGGCAAAATCCAGGCGATCGGGGTTTACATCGACGGCGACAATGGTGGTGGCACCGACTACGCGCGCGGCCATGATGGCCGATAAACCCACGGAACCCGTGCCAAACACGGCAAAGGATTTACCGGCGGTGACTTTGAGCGCGTTGATCACGGCACCGGCGCCGGTCTGTACGCCGCAGGCGAGGGGTCCAAGCAATTCCAGGGGCACCTCTTGCGATACCTTGACGATATTGCGCTCGTGACACAGAGCGTGGCTGGCAAACGACGACTGCCCGAAAAAATTACCGTGGACCGGTTCACCATTGCGTGACAGGGCACTGCTGCCGTCGGCGCGGGTGGCGAAAAAATTGCGGGGAAAGAACTCGTAACAGTAGCTGGATGCCTGTTCCAGGCAACTCGGGCAATGGCCGCAGGAGTTGAAGGTCATGACCACATGATCGCCGACCGCCACCTTGCTGACGGCCTTGCCAATCTTTTCCACCACGCCGGCACCTTCGTGGCCGAGGACCACCGGCTGCGGGGTCGGCAACAGGCCGTCCCGAACCACAATGTCGGTATGACAGATGCCCGTTGCCACCACGCGCACCAGGATCTCGGTGTCGCGCGGTTCTTCCAAATCCAGGGTTTCTATGTCCAGTTGCGTGTTCGGTGCCCGGCAGACAGCAGCTTTTATTTTCATATTGGTCTCCGATAAAAACGGGATAACTACTCACCCCAACCGGCCCCTCCCCCGCAAGCGGGAGAGGGGAGAGTAGTCACGGGATCAAAACGGGTATTGCGGCGGCGTATCCTTGATTGTGAGCCACTGCCAGCGGGTATATTCATCGATATCGGCGGGGCCGCCCACCGATGAGCCGGCACCGGCCACGCCGGGGGCACCGAAGGGGTTGTTGGCGTCGTCGTTGACGGTTTGGTCATTGACATGCACCAGGCCGGATTTGAGCTGATCGACGATACGCATGGCTCGCCCCACCGACGGCGAGATCACCGCCGCGGCCAGGGAGCCTTCATGCTGGTTGGCCAGCTGCAGTGCCTCCTCGTCGGTGTTGAACCCGATGATGTTGGTGACCGGGCCGAAACACTCCTCGTCAAACGCGCGCATACCGGGTTTGACGCCCGACAACACTGTGGCTTGATGGAACAGGCCTTCATGCTCCCCGCCAGCCTCGATCCTGGCGCCGGCGGCAACGGAATCGGCAATAATCGATTTGATCCGCTGCAACTGCTTTTCATTGATCAGCGGGCCCAGTGCCACCTGGCCGGCGGCGGGATTGCCCACCGGCAGCTGCTCGGCTTTTTCCGCCAGCTTGCGGGTAAAGGCCTCGCGAATCGGTTCCTGCACGAAGATACGGCTGGCGGCCATGCAGATCTGTCCCTGGTGCAGGAAGGCCCCCCAGGCGGCGTTGTTGACGGCGACATCGAGATCGGCGTCGTCGAGAATAATCAGCGCGTTGTTGCCGCCGAGTTCCAGGGAGACTTTCTTCAGGTGTTTGCCCGCCAGTTCACCCACCCGGCGGCCCACGGCGGTAGAACCGGTGAACTGGATCATCTGCACGTGGCGATCCGTGCACAGCGCCTCCCCGGCCTCCGCGGCACCCGGCAGGACGTGTAACACACCCTCGGGCAGGCCCGCCTCCTCGAAGGCGCGGGCGATCATGAAGCCGCCGGATACCGGCGTTTGCGGATCGGGTTTGAGCACCACGGTATTGCCACAGGCGAGCGCCGGGGCCACCGCGCGCATGGATAACACCAGGGGAAAATTGAATGGCGAGATAATCCCCACCACACCCCGCGGCACCCGCCGCGCGAGGCTCAGGCGCCCCGGCGGGCTCTGCAGTATCTCGCCGCAAGACTGCTGCGCCAGCGCGGCGGCATGGTGCAGAATGGCAATGGCTTCGCGGACTTCATGCTGGCCTTTGGGGATGATCCCGCCGGTCTCGCGGGCGACATACACAGACAGCTCGTCGAAGTTCTGTTGCAGGATATTGGCCGCCCTGCGAAACAGGTCGGCGCGTTCGCGCGCTCCCAGGCCGGCCCACTCGGCCTGGGCTTTGGCCGCGTCGGCGCAGGCGGTGGTGACGTCGGTGGCATTGGCGAACCCGACGCTGGACAGGGGCTCGCCGGTACCCGGTTCAACTACCTCACAGACTCCGCCCTGGGAGGGCAACCAGTTGCCGTTGAACAGCCGGTCCCGCCAGCGCAAGTCACTCAACAGTTTGTCGGATGCAGATAGGGACATGTTGTCGATACTCCTGGAATAATGGCAAAAAGGAGCCGCGGCGTGCGGCTCCAGTGTTACGAGTGCTAGTAGTTAAGTCTTAACGTCATGTGCCAGGTCCGGGGACGGCTATAGGTGACGGTGGTCGCTCCCACCGCATTATTGGCGTTGCCGGTGACGATGTAGCGCTCGTCGGTGAGGTTCTGGCCACCCAGCACCAGTTGCCAGTTGGCAGCGGGCGGTTCAAAAGTGATGGAGGCGTTGGCCGTGGTAAAACCGTCCTGGATCAACGCCGGCGTGTTGACCAGGTCGCGGGCCATCTTGCCTTTGTGGATCACATCCGCGTGCAACAGCAGGCGGCTGCCCCCGGCGAGGCCCAGGGTATATGTGCCCCCGATATTGGCCGATTGCTCGGGAACGTTCATCAACTGGTGATCCAGGGTGATGCCCCCGGCCAGCGCTATATCATCGAGAGAGCGGTATTCCGCGTCCAGGTAGCCGAAGCTGCCGTTGACTATAAAATTGTCCGTCAGGCTGGCATCCATCTCCAGCTCCGCACCGCGGATGCGGGCGTTGCCGGCATTGAAGAACCAGGGGACGCCGAAGGTGAAGGCTGGTGCCGCCACTACCTGGATATCCTCGTAGTCGGTGGTAAACAGGGCCAGGTTGAGGCGCAGACGGCGGTCAAACAATTCCGATTTGATGCCCACTTCCCAGGTTTCCGCCGTTTCAGAATCGTGTTCGGGCGGGTTTACCGGGTCCACCACGCCGGGCGGTGCCAGGGCCGCTGATACCGCCATCGGTACCCCCAGGCGAGTGGTCCAGCCACCGGTCTTGTAGCCCTGGGCAAAGGAAGCATAGGTGAGGGTATCCTCGCCGATAAGGTATTCCGCCCCTACGCGCACCGAGGTGTCATTGAAATCCTTTTCGTTCTCGCCCGGCGGGAACAGCAACTCCAGGTCCCCCTCTGCGAAGCCGGGGAAGATCTGCGGCGGGAAGCCAAAGTTGCTGACAAACAGCGAGGTAAAGCCACTGACTTCTCTCTGGCCGCCGGTAAAGGATTTTTCCTCCTCGGTATAGCGAATCCCGAAAGTCAGGCCCAGATTGTCCGTCAATTGATAGTTGTTGTGGGTGAACAGGGCGTAGGCCTTGTTTTCCAGCTCGTTGGGGCCGAATACCTGCACCAGACCGGAGCCAAAAGTCACGGTGTCGAGCAGATCGCCCTCTTCCTGGAAGTAGTAGGCTCCAAGCACCGAATGCAACCTGCTGTCAAAGGCATCGATGTTGAGCTGGAACTCCTGGGAGAACTGTTCCTGGTTCATGGTGAACGAAGTATCCAGGAAGCCCAGCGGCGAGCCATCCATATCCACGCCGAATACGGACTCCAGCTCCCGATACGAGGTGATGGACTTGAGCGCCAGCGTGTCATTGATAGACCAGTCAATCGTGGTGTTCAGCCCCCAGGTGTCGACGTCCGAATAGTTGCTGCCGGTGGAATAGCTCCTGTCCTTGTCGCCGGTGATGAAATGATCACCCCAGGGCAAGCGATTGCTGGTATCTGACAGCGGCTGGTTGACCGGGCCGCGGTCGATAGTGCAAATGCCGGCGAGGGCAAAGGTCGGTGCGGGGCCCAGGGCAATGGTCGAGGGGTCAACACCGTCGACACAGCTGTTGTAGGCCAGTGCAAAAGGGAAACCCAGGCCATTGGTACCGACCAGTGTGGTGGCGTTGGCTTCCTCGCGGGCCCGGGTGATATCGCCACTGAGACTCACCTCCAGATCGTCAGAGGGTGTGAACAGTAATTTGCCCCGCAGGCTGGTGCTGTCCTCGCCTCCCTGCCGGCCGCCGCCGGCGTTGTCGCGGGCGCGGACATAGAGATCGGAGTCCGTGACAAAGCTGTCCCCGCTGTAGGTGGACCCGGTCACCGGATTGACCACGTTCACCGCGGAGGGGTCAAAGGGAATGCGCTTTTGATAGCCGTCCCGCTCGGTGGAGGAAAATGACACCGAGGAGTACAAGGTGTCGTCCACCAGCGGGACATCTAAAGTGCCGCGGACATCCAGTCGGTCATAGCTGCCGGCGGTGACCTCCATTTTGGCCATCAGCTCATCGCCGGGGCGGCGGGTAATCACATGCAGAGCCCCGCCAATGGTATTGCGCCCAAACAGGGTGCCCTGGGGCCCCTTGAGTACTTCCACCCGCTCCACGTCCAGCAGGTCGATGGCGGCACCCACGGTGCGCGCATAGTAGACACCATCCACATACAGGCCGACACCGGGCTCCATGTTGAAGGCGAAATCGTTCTGGCCGATACCGCGGATAAAGGCGCTGATAATGGTTGAAGAGCCGGCGAATGGCGAGGCCCGGTCGATCTGGATATTGGGGGTGAAATCCGAGACCTGGGACACATTGGTCACGCCTTTTTCCTCCAGCTTGTCGGCGCTGAAGGCACTGATGGCAATGGGAACGTCCTGTATATTCTCGGTGCGCTTTTGCGCGGTGACCGTTACCTCTTCCAGTTGCTGTGCCGAGACATAGCCATTCAGTGTCAGTGTCGACGCCGCGCCCAGCAGGAGTAACCTGCCAACCCGATAGTTGTTCACTGTCATATGCTGCCTTCTCCCATTATCGTATTTATATTTATGGTGTGATGATAGGAGGGTGGGCGGCAGCAAACTTGTACTGTGGCGAAAAAAAAGAGGACTGATCCGAATGGCACCAAGTTAAGCCCCGAGCTGCTCCTGCCCCTGAAGATTGCGCTGTAGGAGCCTGCTTGCAGGCGAACATTCCCGGTGCCTTGCCGCGACCTCAATTCGCCTGCAAGCAGGCTCCTACAGGGGGATTCCACTTAACTTAGTATCTCAAGTTTCGGAGTTCAGAAGGTTGGGGGTTGCACAGCTCCGGTCCGTATGGCCCTTTGCGGGACCTTCTGCGGCCATGGATGGCCGTGGAGAGCGTACAGGGAAGTATTCATAGGGGGGCGCCCAGCTCGTGTCCCGCAAAGGGCCATACGGACCGGAGCCCTCGGTCTGAGCTCCGAAACTTGAGTTAGTACCATTCAGGACTGATCCGTATTTAACGAAACACTGCTGGCCTCGCACGGTAGCGCTTGGGTGTCTCGCCATAGCGGAGACGAAAACAGCGGCTGAAATAGGCCGAATCGTTAAATCCGGCACTGTGGGCGATGCGGGTTACCGGATGGTCGAGGTCGTACCGCAAACGTTCCGCGGCCCAGTCGAGGCGTTGATCACGGATATAGAAGGTGGGCGTCGTACCCAGTTCGGCAAACAGTGCCTGTACCCGTCGCTCCGACATGCCCGCCTCATTGGCCAGCATCTCGGTACCCAGTTCGGGATTCAGCAGATGTTGTTGCACCAGTGTTTTCAGTCGCTGTAGCGAGTCTCTGGTCTTGCTTGACCCCATATCGACGTTGCCATCGCAGGGATTGCTCAACACCGGCTTCAGCAGCTCCAGCAGTACGGGTTCCAGGTCATCGAGGTTGATATCCTCGCGGTAACCGGGATCGCATTCCTGGTAAATGGTGTTCAACAGATTGAACAGCAGGCGGCCGTGCAGCGAGAAGGCCGTGACACGCTGCATGATACGCGCGGAAATATCCGGAAAGTACTGCTGTGCCAGATTCTGAGGTAGCTCGAGAGCAAACATGTCGCTTTCGGAGGAAGGCTCGATCATATAGGAAGAGCGGTTTTCACAGACGGTCAAATCCCCCACTTGTAACCACGCCTCCCGCCGCCCCTGGCGATTGATGCTGGTGCCCCGGTTCTGCAAATGTATCTTCAGGATATCCTGGTCACCGGGGACGTGGGTACTGCTGGTATTACGGCGGACAATCGCCTGATCAGAGAACGCGCGCATAACGCCGATGCGCCCGACGTTGACGTGCAAAAGGCGGGCAGAGAAATTACTGGCTGTACTGTCCACTGACATGCCGGCATAGAGGCTGGCCACGTGGTCATTCCAGTAGTCCAGCCGCCGCTGCGGGGCGACGGTTGCAGTATTGACGCGCAGGATAGGACTCATCGAATCCTCCACTGGTTTACGGGAGCTAGTTTTTATGTAATTAATTAGGGTTCAGTGTGAATGGCACTAAGAGGCTTTCGGGCGGGCCTGCTACCGGGAGCTGTTTGCGGGACACGCCGTGAATACATCCCTGTAGGCTTGTCCGCGAGGTCCCTCTCGCAGACAGTCCCGCAAACAGCTCCCGGTATCAGGCCCTTCGCATCAAGCTCATCGCTTAACTTAGTCCCATTCGGGTTCAGTGTTTTCCTGATATCAACTGGTGCCGGACATCTCAGCCAGTTCCGGTCACTCCCATTCGCAGGCTCTCAACCGCATGCCCTGCCCCGGTAAAAAAAAGCCGAGCGGTCGCCCGGCTCAAGCCAAGTCCTGTGAGGCTTGCCGAAGATTCGCACTAGAAATCGTAGGCCGCAGACAGCGTCCAGTTGCGCTGCCGGGCGTAGACGATTTCCCCATAACCCAGAGTAGCCAGCGATGCGTTGCCCTGTACCGGATACAGCTCATCGGTCAAGTTATCCCCGCGCAGTGTGACCCGCCAACCGGTGCCGGGTGCGCTCAGCGTCATAGAGGCGTTAACGGTGGTGACGCTGTCGTTCTGGGCGGTGAGTTCGGTGTTGGCAGCATCAAAGAACTGTGAATCGGTGTAGGCCACATCAACTCGCGGGGTCAATTCCAGACCATCGCCATAGGTGAAGCTGTAGCCAATGCCCAGGTTCCCCTGCCACTCCGGTGTAAAGGGCAGGCTGTTGTCCGGCCCCACTGTGGCGTCCGCCCCAGGGATCTCAATGATGTCCTCAATCGAGTCGTCGAGGTAACTGAACCCGCCATCGACAATCAGGCTGAGGTTGGGCGCATAGGTGAATTCCAGTTCAAACCCGTCGATGGAAGCACTGCCGGCATTGAACAACAGCGGCACCACGCCCTGACGATAGATGAGTTGTATGTCGCTGTAGGAAGAGGAAAAAATGGCGGCGTTGAATCGCAGGCTGTCACCAATATTGGCCTTGATGCCCAACTCATAGGACTCCACCGTTTCCTCATCAAATGTCACCGGGTTAAAGTCCGGCGTGGGGCTGTTGTAGCGCTGGTTGAAACCGCCGGATTTGAAACTGTCGGCGTAGCTGAGATAGGTCATGATCTCCGGCGCCCAGTTGTACGTCAGGCTGGCCGAGCCCGTCATTTTCTGAAAGTTCTCGGTATATTCGTCCGGGCGGATAAATAACGGCCCACCGTCGGGGATGGCCGCATTCGGCAGCGGGTCCGGATCGGGATCGGTGGCCGGGAACAGATTGAATACCACCCCCTGCATGAATTTATCCTCATCGGTGTAGCGCAGGCCGCCGGTCAGGCTGAGGGCATCCGTCACGTCGTAGGTCCACTCCGTGAATACCGCCGTCGACTCGGTGCTCAGGTCGACAAACTGGAGGTCGCGGGTACCGGGGCCGCCGTTCAGCAGCGATGCAATAAAAGGGGGAGCCGGCGGAAAGGCCAAGGGCACCGTCACCCGATCAGAAGTGTCCTCGTCGAAATAGTACAACCCCGTTATGCCGTGCACCCGGTCCGAGGTAAAACTCAGGCGCAGTTCCTGGCTGAACTGCTCCGATGCGCTGGTGTAATCCGTAGTGATCAGGGTGAAAGGTGTATTGTCCGCATCGCGAATGCCCGTCCAGTCGGTTTCCCGATAGGCCGTGATCGAACGCAATTCCAGGGCGTTGTTCAGTTGCCAGGCCAGGGTACCCGAGGAACCATAACCTTCAAAAGTGCTTTCCACCGGCGCAGTGCCACCGTTGGTATAAGGGCCTTTATCGTAGTGATTGTTGGCGCAGCGGGGGTCATCCGTATCGGGAACAAAGGGGGCGCCGAAGCGCGGGTCACCGGGCTCCAGCGGCGCAAATGGCATGGTCGCCCCGGGGCAGCCGGCGGCCACACTGACAATAGCCGGCACCGGCGCATTGGTGTTGATACCCTTGAAGACAAACGGTGAGCCGTGCTCATCCTTTTCCGTATAGTCGGCCCGCAGAATCACGTCCAGGGAATCCGAAGGCGTCCAGCGCAATGTTCCCTTCAGGGTGTAACCGTTCTCGTTGCCCAGGTCCTGCCCGTCGAATTCCCGCGTAACGTAACCATCTCGCTTGCGCGTGCCCGCCGACAGGCGCAACCCCAAGTCCCCATTGACCGGCAGATCCACGACGCCATAAACCTGGTACAGGTTGTCGTCACCGAGTTCCCCGCTGATAGTTCCACCAAACTCCGTACCCGGCAGGCGGGAGTTGACGATAACCGCGCCGCCAATGGTGTTGCGGCCGAACAGGGTTCCCTGGGGACCCCGCAGCACCTGAACATCGGCGATATCGAAAAAATCCATGGCCGCACCCACCGAGCGCCCCATATAAACATCGTCGATATAGAAGCCTACCCCCGGATCCACCGCGGGTGTGGGGTCAAGCTGGCCAACACCGCGAATGAATACGACCGCCGCGGCATTGTTCCCGGAGAGCTGCCCGTAGCTGGTGAACTGCATGCTCGGGGTGGCCCGGTCGAGGTCCACGGTGGAAAAGATCTGGCGCCGCTCCAGTGCCTCGGCAGACATGGCGGTCACCGAAATCGGCACGTCCTGGAGGTTCTCCGCCCGCCGCCGGGCAGTCACAACCACTTCCTCCAGGGGCACCACAGAGGCCTCCTGCGCCAGGGCGTGCGATCCAGGGCCCGCCTGGGAAGCCAGGGCCAGGCTCGTGGCAAGGAAATTACGGTTGAACAACACCGATACCGGTACACACTGTTTCATGAACTTCCCTCCGCGTCTTTATTATCTTTATGAGCAACGGAACTTCAGCTCGTCATACGACTGCTATACAGTGTAGCTATCAATAAATATATTGCAATAACTCATAGCACTTCAATTTATAGGATATTCTGTCAGTAAAAGTCACCGGATTATGAAATGCAGATATAGGGTTGCGCGGAGTCGCGGCCGCAACAGATTCAGGCACTAATGCGTCATTAGACGTGTGACAGGACACCAGCCTTGCGGCGCCGGAGCAACAACAACAACATCATCATCGCCGCGACCAGTGACCCCATGGCCATGACAAAGGCGACGCTGGACAGACCCTGGCCACTTTCAAACAGCAGGCCGGCGACGATGGGCCCGAGGGCTGCGCCGCCCCGCCCCAGGCCGATAACAAAGCCCGTGCCCCCGGCACGCACTTCCGTGGGAAAGGACTGGGCGAAGATAGCGTACATACCGACGATGGCTGAGTTGGTGAAAAAGCCCGCCGCCGCGGCCACCAGGGCCAACTGCGTGAGATCCGCCTGCCCCCGACCGAACACGCAGACCATGACCGCTGCCCCCAACAGGGCCCCCAGCACCAGGACCCGCACATTGAATTTGCGCGTCAACAGGCCGAGCAGGATGGAGCCCGTGGCGCCCCCCACATTCGCCCAGACCAGCACGCCGCCGGCCAGGGACGCGGAGAAACCCATGTCCACCACGATTTTCGGAATCCACTTCAGGATGAAGTAAAACGTCATGATGTGGGTGAAATAGGCCACGGTCAGCAATATCGTGGTAGATGCCAAGCCGGGAGAAAACAACTCTGACCAGGAAGCGCGACGCACCTGCGCGGGCGCTTCCGGCAGCGAGGCGAGCGGCGGATGTCCCATGCGCGCCAGTATGCCATTGATTCGCGGCAAGGCTCCCGCCGGGCGGCGCTGCAACAGATAGGAGACGGACTCGGACAGGAACAGCCAAACCAGGGGAATCATCAGCGCGGTGACAGCCGCGCCGAATTGGAACACGGCCCGCCAGTCGAAGCTCGCCAACAGCACCGAGGCGATCGAACCACCCGCGATCACCCCCAGGGGATAGCCGGTTGCCATGATCGCCACATTGGCATTGCGCCAACGGTTGTTGGAACACTCCGCGGTCATGGCGTTGGTCGCCGCCAGCATACCGCCGATACCCAGGCCCGTGACCAGGCGGATGACCGAGAGCATGTATACGTCGCGGGCCAGGGAGGCGAGAAACATACCGCTGCTCATGATCAGTAGACAGCCGAGGATAGTCGGCCTGCGCCCCGCCCGGTCAGCGACGCCGCCGAGAACCACCGAACCGACCGCCATGCCGATCAGTTCCATCGACAATACGACACCCAGCATTCCCCGGGAAATACCCCACTCGTCGGCAATGCCCGGCGCGGCAAAGCTGATGGCCAATACGTCGAAGCCGTCCAGTGCGTTGAGTAGGACACAAAGGATTACCGCGATGACCTGCAGGCGGCTCATCGGCGCATTGTCGAGCAATTGCTGTGGGGATGGTGTCATTATTATTTCCCGTGTCAGTGAGTGAGCTTTCAATCACCCTGCATATTGAGTTCGTAGGCCCCCAGGCCGGGTTTGTAGGTCTTGTCGTCGATAAACTGGCGAATGCCCTCCTTGCGCCCCTCGTTGTCGAAACTGTTGGCGGCCTCCTGGGCCCGCACCAGGTAATCCTCCGCGTTGTCGTAGGTCATCTCACCCACCCGGCGCACGGCGTCCTTGGTCGCCTTGAGGGCCACCGGGTTTTTCTCCAGCAGCACGGTAGCCACCTCGATGACCCGGTCTTTCAGCCTGGCCAGGGGCAAGGCCTCGTTCACCAGGCCCCACTCGGCGGCCTTGGCCCCATCGATATTCTCCCCCATCATGGCGTGATACATGGCATTGCGGAAGCCCATCAGTTCCACCGCCACCTTCGTTGCACCACCGCCGGGCAGGATGCCCCAGTTTATCTCACTGAGACCGAAGGTCGCCTCCTCGGCGGCAAAAGCGAGGTCGCAGGCGAACAGCGGCCCGTAGCCGCCGCCAAAACACCAGCCGTTCACCATGGCAATGGTTGGCTTCTGATACCAGCGCAGGCGCTGCCACCAGCCGTAGGCCTCACGCTGGGACTGGCGCACGGCGCCCAGACCTTTCGCTTCAGTTTCGCGGAAGTATTCCTTGAGATCCATGCCCGCGCTCCAGGCCGAACCCTCCCCGGTCAACACCAGTACCCCCACGTCGTCGCGGAATTCCAGCTCGTCCAGCACCTCACGCATACGGCGATTCAGGGTCGGGCTCATGCAATTGCGCTTTTCAGGGCGGTTGAATCGCACCCACGCGATACGGTTACGCACGTCGCAGGCTACTGTATCAGTCATATTGCTCTCCATTCATAAAGGCGGATAGTGACCCGCAGGGGTCGATACGGTGATAATGGGAAGGTGCACCATGCGCCTGCCAGTTATGCTATAAAACATAGCATTTAATAATCGCAACCGCAACTGATAGAACTGACTGACATGACGACAAAGCGCCCTCCCCTGAGCGACCCCACCGACAACCTGCTGGGCTACCATCTGCGCCGGCTATCTGTTCTGATCATGGCCGACCTGTCCCGATCACTGGACAGCCTGGACCTGCGCCCTACCGAAGCCACGGTGTTGATGGAGATATCCACCAATCCCGGCATTACCCAAAGCCGGATTGGCAAAATTCTGTCCATCAAACGCGCCAACATGGCCCCACTTATCGCGGGCCTGGTCGAACAGGGCTTGGTGGAAACCGCGCGCAAGGACGGGCGCTCGCTGGCACTGACACTCAGCGCCAGGGGCAAACGCGTCTACAAAAAGGTGATTTCGGCTATCGCGGAGCATGAGGAGCGCTGTTTTGCCCTGTTGGGCAAACGGGAAAGGCGGGAGCTGACCGAGCGCATCCGGGAGCTGTGGCAGCACCTGGACACGATTGAGTCGGAATAGGGATCTGTTCACGGCATGTCCCGCAAACTTCCACCGATACTCTCTTACCGACAGCCAGGAATGAGTGGTTATTTTAGGGCGTCACTAAATTCGATAGCTGAGACGGAGGCCGTTTTTTCGCAAGGCAAGGCGCAGTGAGCGCCGTGTGGTCATTCCACATAAGCGAACTGCAACGCAGCATTGTGGAAAAACGGCCCCGTCCCCCCGGGTTGTGCCCTGTACAGGACACAACGCGGCCATCGAATTTAGTGTAAACAGGCCCTAGATCAAGGTGTCAATCATACGGCGCGCAGCAGCGATGCCCGAGTCGATTTTGAGAGTAACCATGCGAGTTTCGCCGCCTCTGTCCATCGCTCTCTGCTGCCCCTCCAGCATTGCCACATCCTCCAGAAACACGCCCTCAATCCGTTTCTGAATATCGGCAGTCCGCTGTGCGTTGCCGCGATCAAAATTACGCACGAAATTCCACAGGTAGAGCGTATTGCGCTCGTCTATCGGCGTGATGGCATTGATCACGTAAGCGTTGACCCCCTGCTCGCGATGTCCCTCCGGGCCACCGGTTCCGGCCACGGCAACCCCGACGTCGATGGCGATACAGGAAGGCGGAATAAAGCGGATAATCTGCCAGCGGTCACAGTGACCCTGATATTCCAGCGCGTTAGCGATTTCCGCCTTCCAGAAAGGCGCCGGGTCGTGATCGGGAATAACGCGGCGGACACTGACCTCGCCGTTTTCCACCGAGGTGTCGACCGGTGCCCCCGGCAGTTTCTCGTCACCGATGGTGGTGGAATGCACGTAGGTTTCGTGCGTCAGATCCATCAGATTGTCGACCAGTAATTTGAAATTACACGCGATAGTCAATGTGCCGCCTTCTCCCACCCAGTCCAGGTGATCGTTCCAGTGCAGGCCGGGGATCAGGCGTTCATCCACCTCGTCGGCGTCGCCAATCCAGACCCAGACAAACCGGTGTCGCTCGCTCAACGGGTAAGCGCGGACTCGCGCCTTCCTGGGTGGACACTCCTGGCTGGGCACGCGCGTACAGACACCCTCGCCATTGAACTCCAGACCGTGATAGGGGCATTGGAGGTCGCCGTTGTCCAGCACCCTTCCCATGGATAGCGGAGCCTGGCGATGCCAGCAGCGGTCGGCCAGTGCCACGGCCCTGCCATCCGGTTGCCGGTACAGGACGATGTCCTCTCCGCAGATGGTCCGGGCCAACGGTTCGTTGGTGACGTCCTGGCTCCAGGCCGCCGCATACCATTGGTTCTGGGGATACATAGCTTCCTCCTCCGGGGGTTGATCATGTCATTATCGAAATCGCCATCTCTCGCAGAGCCAGCCTGTCGATCTTGTTGACACCGGTGCGCGGCAGGCTGTCTACAAAATGTACTTCTACCGGCCGCTTGTACTTGACCAGACGTTCCGCGCAATAAGTCAGTACATCCTCCTCGGACATGGAAACACCTGTTTCAAGCGCCACGAAGGCAACCAGCACTTCACCCAGGCGCTCCTCCGGTTTCCCGACCGCCGCCGCCTCGGCGATACCGGGTTTGGTCACCAGGCACTCATCCACCTCCCGCGGGTATACGTTGTAACCCCCGGAGATGATCATGTCTTTTTTCCGGTCCGCCAGGTAGACATAGCCTTCACTATCCACGTAGCCGATATCGCCGGTGTACAGCCAGCCATCCCGCAGTGTGGCGGCAGTCTCCCCGGAACGATTGCGGTAGCCCCGCATCACCTGGGGGCCGCGCACGCGCACTTCGCCGCGTTCGCCGAGGGGCAGCACCCGATCGCCCCGCTCCAGGTCCACGATCTGCAGTTCCGTCTCCGGCACGGGATGGCCCACCGACATGGGGCGGGGCTCCCTGTCGCCCGGGTTGACGCACAGCGGTGCCCCTTCCGACATGCCCCAGCCCTCATAGAGATCGCAACCGGTCAACTCGCGCCACTTGCGATGCAATTCGGCGGAACTGGGGGCGCCTCCCGTGAGACTGTACTTCAACGATGAAAACGCCAGCGTATTGGTCAGCGGGTGACTGGCCAATCCGGCATAGATAGGCGCGGGACCACCGCCAAACACCGTTACCTTGTGGTCCGCCAGTGCCCTCAGTACCCGCTCGGGGTCATAGCGCGGCACGATGATGTTGGTGCCACTGGCATATACGGGAACAAAAGTGGCGTAACCCAGGCCCCAGATATGGAACATCGGGGCGACGCTGAGAAAGCGCTCGCCACCGAACTCCATGGGCCACATGGTGGCGTGCTGGTAAATGGAAAACAGCAGCGACCGGTGAGTGTGATCAACCCCTTTCGGCGCGCCGGTGGTTCCCCCGGTGTGAATGAGCAGGGCCGGGGAACCGGGCGCCGGCAAGGGCTCGCACGCCCCGGCTTGCGCGCCGGATGACAGTCGATCGACATCGCCCTGGACCAGGGGCAGGACAGATTTCACCCCGGCTTCCGAGGCCAGCGCCCCGGCCTTCTCCCGCATCTCTTCACTACAGATGATGGCCGCAAACTCCGCCGCCGATACGATGGGCAGCAGTTCCCGGTGTGTAAAGAAAGGGTTCAGCGGAGCCAACTGCGCCCCCGCGGCCATAACAGCGAAACTCGCCACCACGGTTTCGATACTGTTGGGCAACATCACGGCAAGCCGTTCCCCGGTGTGGCCCGCCTCCCGCAGCCGCAGGGCCAGACCGGTCACTGCCCGGCCCAGTTCAGCGTAGGACAGACTTCTCCCTTCGCAGATCAACGCGGTGCGGTCCGGTGTGCGTTCGACCGAAGCGTACAGCATGGCCACCAGGGAATCGTAGCGGGGTAGCGAATCCGAAATGCCGCGGGTGGATGTCAAATGCGATTGCATACGCTGGTCTCCTGTTGACATCAACGGCCACCGTTTATCAAAGGGGCAGCCCGACGTAGTTTTCCGCAATCGCCGTCTGCGCCGCGGTGGACGAGGCGATGTAATCCAGTTCCGCCAACTGCATGCGCCGCTCGAAGGCGCCCTCATCGGGGAACCGGTGCATCAGGCGGGTCAGCGACCAGGAGAAGCGCTCGGCTTTCCATACACGCGCCAATGCGCGGCTGGCGTAATGTCTCAGCCCCTCTTCGTCATCGCGGGTAAACCAGCCGATCAGTGCGTCGGACAAGTAGGCCACGTCGGAAGCGGCCAGGTTCAAACCCTTGGCCCCCGTGGGGGGCACAATATGGGCGGCGTCACCGGCGAGGAACAGGTTGCCGTGGCGCATCGGCTCGAATACGTAGGAGCGCAGGGGCGCAATGGACTTTTCCAGCGACGGGCCGCGGGTCAAACGCGCGGCAGCCTCCGGCCCCAGGCGTAAAGCCAGCTCATCCCACAAGCGATCGTCCGGCCACGCCTCCAGCGGCTCATCGATCGGCACCTGGATGTAATAACGGCTGCGGGTGTTCGAGCGCATGGAAGCCAGGGCGAAGCCGCGCTCGTGATTGGCGTAGATCAGTTCATCGTTGCAAGGCGGCACCTCGGCGAGAATACCCAACCAGCCAAAGGGATAGAGCCGTTCGTACTCCCTCCTCCGGCTACCGGGGATCGCCTTGCGCGAGGGGCCGTGGAAGCCGTCGCAACCGGCTATAACCCGCGCCTGCAACCGTTGCTGTACACCGTCCCGGAGAAAAGTGACGGAGGGAGCGTCACTTTCGACATCGTGCAGGGCCACATCCCCGGCTTCCCAGATGATCTCGAGATCCCGCCCCGGTGCCGCCGCGATCAGGTCCTTGGTCAGCTCTGTCTGGCCGTAGACCATCACCTGCTTGCCCGTGAGTCGGGCAACATCGATATGGATCAGGCGCTCCCCATCGGCGAGATAAAAGCCGTCGTGTGGCAGGCCTTCGCCGTGCATGCGCTGATTGATTTCCAGGCGATCGAGGATATCCGTCGTGGTGCGCTCCAATACCCCAGCCCGAATGCGCCCCTCCACGTACTCCCGCGACCTGCGCTCCACGACAACGCAGGCGACACCGGCCCGGCGCAACAGGTGCCCCAACATCAGCCCCGCGGGGCCCGCTCCAATAATCGCGACTTGGGTTTTCATCAAATTACTCCGCAGGTGACAGGCTGAACCGGGCGGCTCAGATGGGATAGTGCCCCGGCTCGGTTTCCAGGGTAATCCAGCGCAGTTCAGTGAACTGGTCGATACCCGCCCTGCCACCGAAGCGCCCGTAGCCCGACGCCCCCACACCGCCAAAAGGCATTTGCGCCTCGTCGTGCACCGTCGGCCCGTTCACATGGCAAATCCCCGAGCGGATACGGCGCGCGACCCGCAAGCCCCTTGCGCTGTCGCGGGTAAACACCGCCGCGGATAGCCCGTACTCACTGTCGTTGGCAATGCGAATGGCATCCTCCTCATCCGCGGCGCGGATTATCGCCACGATGGGGCCAAAGCTCTCGTCGCGGTAAATGTCCATGTCGGCGGTCACGCCATCCAGCACAGTCGCCGGCATCACCACCCCCTCCGCTTTGCCACCGGCTACCAAGCGGGCCCCTTTCGCCACGGCGTCGTCGATCAAAGCGTTGACGCGGTTGACGGTTTCCCTGTCCACCACCGCACCCAGGGGCGTTTCACCCTTGGCGGGATCCCCCGCCGGCATGGAGCAGGCCTTTTCCGCAAATTTACCGACAAACTCGTCCGCCACGGCATCCACGACCACCAGGCGCTCGGTGGACATACAGATCTGTCCCTGGTTCATAAAGGCGCCGAAAGCACCAGCTTTCACCGCCTCATCGAGATCCGCGTCCTCCAGTACCAGTAGCGGCGCCTTGCCTCCCAGCTCCAACAAACAGGGCTTGAGATGTTCCGCCGCGCGTTTGGCAACGATCCTGCCGACCCGGGTGGAGCCGGTGAAATTGATGCGCTTCACCGCCGGGTGATCGATCAGGGCACCGACCACACCACCGGCATCTTCCGGAGCATTGGTGACCACATTGACCACCCCTTCGGGGAAGCCCGCTTCGGCAAACGCCTCCACCACCAGTTCATGGGTGCGAGGGCAGATCTCCGATGCCTTGAGAATGACACTGTTGCCGCAGGCCAGGGGCACGGCAATCGCGCGCACGCCGAGGATGATGGGCGCATTCCAGGGGGCGATACCGAGGATCACCCCCACCGGTTCACGGGCAGCCATGGCGACGCAGCCGGGCTTGTCGGAAGGAATCACTTCGCCGGCAATCTGCGTGGTCAGGCCCGCCGCCTCGCGGACCATCCCCGCGGCCAGCATCAGGTTGAACACGGCCCAGCCCTCGGTGGCACCGACCTCCTGCATCATGGCCTCGACAAAGTCACCGCGACGCGCCTCCAGGGCATCCGCGGCCTTGACCAGCACGGCCCGGCGGGCGTTGGGGCCCATTGCGGCCCACTCCGCGCTGGCGGCGCCTGCCGTATCACAAACAGCCTGTGCTTCCTCGATGGACATCGCCCGGGCAGAGCTGGCGACCTCCCCGGTCAGGGGATTGATACGTTGGAAATTCATGAGCGGCCTCTCTTATTGTTATTACCTCTGTCTCATCGCACCGGGCGCCGATAACGACGCCCGCCTCATATATTGCTATGAAACATTACAATAATTTCGGAGATATTGCACCCCCAAAATAGCTGGGGAAAAGGGGCTGCTACCCGACGTCTCCGTGCTTCGGATCAGAGACGTGAATGGCACTAAGTTAAGCCAATAAGCTTGATGCGAAGGGCCTGATGCCGGGGCTTCTTTGCGGGACTGTCTGCGAGAGGGACCTCGCGGACAAGCCTACAGGGACGTATTCACGGGGGGGGGCTCCCAGCCCGTGTCCCGCAAAGAAGCCCCGGCAGCAGGTCCGCCCCAAAGCCTTAACTTAGTACCATTCGGATCAAACGTAATCCTCGGTATCAATTTCCGCCTGGGTAGCCGCCCCATACCGCGGGCCACTGACCGTATTGGGCCCGATCAGTCGCGAGGCCGTCATCAGAATGTCCTCGCTGACCCCGACGGAGGCAGTGGCGAGATTCTCTTCCAGGTGGGCAAGCGACCTCGTACCGGGAATGGGGATAACGCAGGGGTCCCGCTCCAATAGCCAACGCAGCGCCAACTGGCTCATGGTGCAGCCCGCCTCCGCGGCCAGTTCCCGGAAGCCGTCGCGCAAACGGCAGTTGACCGCGAAGTGCGGTGACTGAAAGCGCGGCATATTGCGGCGGATATCCCGGGGCTCCAGCGCCTCCGGATCAGTGACTGAACCGGCGAGGAAACCGCGGGCCAGAGGACTGAAAGCCACCAGCGCCGTACCCAGTTCCCGGCAGGTATCGAGCAAAGCGATTTCCGGATTGCGGGTCCACAGGGAGTACTCGGTTTGCACCGCCGCGACGGGGTGCACTGAATGCGCTTTGCGCAGGGTATCGGCGGAGACTTCCGACAGGCCAATCGCGCCTATTTTGCCCTGCTCCACCATCCGCGCCATGGTGCCGACGCTGTCCTCGATGGGCACGGATTTGTCCCAGCGGTGCAGGTAGTAGAGATCGATATGGTCCGTCTGCAGGCGCCGCAGGGCTTCCTCAAGCGTGGCCGTGAGTGTCTCGGGCCGGCCGTCGATCACCCGCTTGCCGTCCACCCCGGTCATACCGCATTTGCTGGCGAGGAATATCTCGCCGCGCAGCGGTTTGAGCACCTTGCCGACCAGTTCTTCGTTCCTGCCAAAACCGTACAGGGCCGCGGTATCGAAATGACGCACGCCCAATTCATGGGCCCGCAACAGCAGCTCCCCGGCATCCGCCGGATCCGGCGGCGTGCCGTAGGCGTGGCTCAGGTTCATACAGCCCAGGCCTATGGCGAGCCCCTGCCAGTCCGCGATACGGCGCTGCATCACTCCCTCCCCTTTTCGGCTCGTTATTTGGCATCTTCCAACTGCTGTTCCAGGTCGTAGAGTACCTTGTAACACGGCAGCACACTGGCAACGCTGGCGTTGGGCTCGCGCCCTTCCCTGATCGCGGCAAAGAATTCGCGGTCCTGCAGCTCGATGCCGTTCATGGACACGTCCACCCGGGACACGTCGATGGGCTCTTCCCTACCGTTGACCAGATCGTCGTAACGCGCGATGTAGGTACCCTTGTCGCAGATGTAGCGGAAGAAAGTGCCGAGGGGGCCGTCGTTGTTGAACGACAGCGACAGCGTACAGATCGAACCCGCACGGGTCTTCAACTGGATGGACATGTCCATGGCAATGCCCAGTTCGGGGTGGATGGGACCCTCGACGGCATTGGCCGCGATCACCTCATCGCCGGTCTGGTACTGGAACAGGTCCACCGTGTGGGCGGCGTGGTGCCACAGCAGGTGGTCGGTCCAGGAACGCGCTTCGCCCAGGGCATTGAGGTTACTGCGGCGGAAGAAGTAGGTCTGCACATCCATCTGCTGGATGTGCAGCTCGCCGGCGCGCAGCTTTTTGTTCAGCCATTGATGGGAGGGATTGAAGCGGCGGGTGTGACCCACCATGCAGACCTTGCCGGTCTCCCGCTGTACCTTGAGTACCTCTTCCGCATCCGCCCAGCTGTCCGCCAGGGGAATTTCAACCTCCACGTGCTTGCCGGCGCGCATGCACTGGATGGCCTGCGCGGCGTGCATTTGCGTCGGCGTACACAGGATGACTGCGTCCACTTCCGGCAGGGCCAGGCTCTCTTCCAGCTCCGTAGTGGTGTGAGCCACACCGTATTTTTCCGCCACCTGGCGGTTCTTTTCCTCATCTCGCCCGATGATGGAGACCACCTCCACACCGTCGATTTTCCGTATGCCATCCAAGTGCTTGATGCCAAAGGCGCCGGGACCGGCCAGTGCAATTTTCATAACTGTGACTCCTGCTGAAATCGGTATCCAGATTTAACTCAAGCTTCGGAGTTCGAGATGCCTGCCGGCGGCACAAGCTGGAGCGGAGTGCGCCTTTCTGGGACTGTCTGCGAGAGGGACCTCGCGGACAAGCCTACAGGGACGTATTCACGGCGTGTCCCAGAAAGGCGCACTCCGCTCCAGCTCCCAGAACTGAACCCCGAAACTTGAGATTTAAGAATTTTCCAGAATCAAGTGCCCCACCGCGGTGTTGGAGGCGGGCACATGGTAAAAGCGATGTTTCTCGGTGACCTTGTCGTCGAGTGCGCCGCGCATGACCAGCCACATCACCAGTTCGATGCCCTCGGAGCCGGCCTCCCGCATGTATTCCACATGGGGCATTTGTGACAGCCCCTCCGGGTCGTTTACCAGGCGCTCGAGGAAATCGTTGTCGAACTCGCGGTTGATCAGGCCCGCGCGCGGCCCCTGTAATTGGTGGCTCATGCCGCCGGTGCCCCAGACCTGCACATTGAGATCGCCGTCGAAACTGTCCACGGCGCGGCGCAGCGCCTTGCCCAGTTCGTAACAGCGGCGCCCCGAGGGCGGCGGATAGAGCACCACATTGACGGCGATGGGGATCACCTTGCAGGGCCAGGCCCCGGGCTGGCCGAACATCAACGACAGGGGCACGGTCAGCCCGTGATCCACGTCCATCCTGTTGACCAGGGTCAGGTCGAAGTCCTGCTGGATCACGGACTGGGCAATATGTGCGGCCAGTTCCGGATGCCCCACAACTTCCGGCACCGGACGAGGGCCCCAACCCTCGTCCGCGGGCTGGAATTTCTCCCCGGTGCCAATGGCGAAGGTGGGCATCAGCTCCATGCTGAAGGCGGAGGCGTGGTCGTTGTAGACCAGCAGGATCACGTCCGGCTTCTGCTCCCCGATCCACCGCTTGGAATACTCGTAGCCCTTGAACAGCGGCGCCCAGTATTCCTGCTGTGTTTTGCCGAGATCGATGGCGGCGCCGATCGCCGGTACATGGGAGGTGGTAACGCCCGCGGTTATTCTGGCCATGGTTTTAGTCTCCCCCGGAGGTTTCGTTCAGGTAGCGGTTGCCTTCCGGCGAGCGGCCGCCGGACAACATCATCTGTGCGTATTCCTCCTGGCTCATACCGGTCATGGTGGCCGCGGCGTGCTGGAAACTGAGACCGTCAGTGGAAAAAATCTTGGCGAGAAAATAGATGTTGCCGCCGAGGTCGATCATGCGGTTGTAGTCGCGGTCCAGCACCGCCTGCTTCTGCGCTTCCGTCATAGACCACTCGTCCAGGTAGGCGCGCTCATCCGCCTTGAATCGCTCCCGGTTGTCCGCCTTCATCAGCGACATGCAAAACTGGTTCAGGTGATAACCGACACGCGCCATGTCCGCATCGAAGACAGTGGTGCCCGGTATATCGGCGTAGGGTTTGTCCAGGGACATAGGGTTCTCTCAGTCGTCGGTTCTCAATTCCAGTAGAGGCGCATGGGGTTATCCACCAGCAGTTTGTGCTGCAGCGCTTCAGTGGGCGCGATTCGGGGAATTACATCCACCAGATGGCCGTCGTCCGGCATATGGCTTTTCATGTTCGGGTGGGGCCAGTCGGTGCCCCACAGTACCCGGTCCGGGAAGGTTTCAACGATGCGCCGCGCAAAGGGCACCACATCGGCATAAGCCGGCGGTCCCTGCTGCGACAGCCGTTCCGGGCAACTGACCTTGGACCAGAAGTTCGGGTTTTCCCGCAGCAGTTTGACAAACAGTTCAAACTCGGGGCCGTCCACGGGCTTGCTGACATCCGGCCGGCCCATATGGTCCACCACCACGGTCGTCGGCAGCGCGGTGAAAAAATCGTACAACTCCGGAAGCTCCCGGGCCTCGAAATAGATAACAATGTGCCAGCCCAGCGGTTTGATCTTCTGCGCGATATTCTCCAGCACATCGAAAGGCAAGGCGTTCACCAGGCGTTTGACGAAGTTGAAACGCACACCGCGCACACCGGCCGCATGGAGTTCGGCCAGCTCGTCGTCAGTGATATCGTTCTTCACCGTCGCCACGCCCCGCGCCAGACCGTTCGAGTGCTCGAGGGCGTCCACCAGGGCGCGGTTATCGGTGCCGTGACAGGTAGCCTGTACGATAACGTTGCGGCTGAAGCCCAGGTGGTCCCGCAGTGCCCAGAGCTGCTCCTTCGAGGCGTCACAGGGTGTGTACTTGCGCTCCGGCGCAAACGGAAACCGGGCGCCCGGGCCGAATACATGGCAGTGCGCATCCACCGCGCCCGGGGGCGGTACAAACCGCGGCTTGCTCGGCGACGGGTGGAACGGCAGCCAGTCGGCGTCCATGGTAAAAGGCGAAGGCGCTGTGTTTGTTTCGCTCACGTTTACACCCCCCGCGCTTTCAGCATCTTGTCCAGCCGCGGGTAAACCCTGCGCGCGTTACCTTCGAAGACCTGGTAGCGCTGCTCTTCACTGAGATTCAAGTTGTCCAGGTAGCGCTTCGTATCATCGAAATAATTGCCCGTCTGCGGGTCGATACCGCGCACGGCACCCACCATTTCCGAACCGAACAGGATGTTGTCGATATCGATCACCTCGAACAACAGATTGATGCCCGGCTGGTGGTACACGCAGGTATCAAAGAACACGTTTTTCATCACGTGCTCATCCAGTGGGGGTTGTTTCAGCATGTCCGCCAGGCCGCGGTAGCGTCCCCAGTGGTAAGGCACGGCGCCGCCGCCATGGGGAATGACAAAACGCAGGTCCGGGAAATCCCTGAACAGGTCCCCCTGGATAAACTGCATAAAGGCGGTGGTGTCCGCATTGATATAGTGGGCGCCGGTGGCGTGGAAATTATGGTTGCAGGAGCCGGACACGTGGATCATCGCCGGCACGTCCAGTTCCACCATTTTTTCGAAGAACGGATACCAGCTCCTGTCGGTGAGCGGCGCCGAGGTCCAGTGTCCGCCGGAGGGATCGGGGTTCAGGTTACAGCCCACGAAACCCAGTTCGTTCACGCAGCGCTCAAGCTCGGCGATGGAGTGAGTGATGGACACGCCCGGCGACTGGGGTAACTGGCAGACGCCGATAAAAGTCTCGGGATAGAGATCCACCACCCGCTTGATCAGGTCGTTGCAGGCGCGGGTCCACTGCTGGGACACCGCGTCGTCCCCCAGGTGGTGGGCCATGGCCGAAGCGCGCGGCGAGAAGATGGTCATATCCGCGCCGCGCTCGCGCAGCAGGCGCAGCTGATTCTGTTCGATACTCTCGCGGATCTCGTCGTCGCTGATCCGCGGCAGTTCCGGCAGTGGCTTGCCGGCTTCGAAAGCGGCCAGCTGTGCTTCGCGAAACGCCTGATGGGGCGCGGGGGCGGTGGTGTAGTGGCCGTGACAATCGATAATCATGGTCCCTTATTCTCCCTTGGTCGTAGAGGACGTGAAATCGGTGCGAATGCGATCCAGCATGGGGACAAGCTCCTCCTCCGACAGCGCATCGGCAAACCCCGGCGCCCAGGCCTGGCGCTCGACGCAGGCGCGGCTCATCCAGGGATCGAGCCCCGCGTCAGCAACGGTCCGAGCCACCTCGCGCATTTCTTCCGACCGGCGAACACCATGCTCCAGCGTGCGGGAAATCAGGTAGCGGGCGTGTTGCGCCCAGTCGGGGTGCGGGAACAGATCGTTGAGGGAGGTGAGAACCTCCTCCTCCACGCCGTAGTGCCGGGCCGCGAGCAGAGACTCGGAAACCAGCGCTTCCATTCCCTTGACGATGACACTGCGGCACATTTTGGTGGCCGCGGCCCGCCCCGGCTCGGCGGAATAGAAGCTGGCGCCGGCAAAACCCAACTGCCGGGCCAGCGGCTCGAAGGCTTCCGCGTGCGGCCCAGCCAGGAGAATGGGTGAACGAATGCGGCGCGGGCCGATGGGGGACATGACGGACGCTTCCACGTAGCGGCCACCGGCGGCATCGATCAGGTCGGCCGCGCTGCGCTTGGTCGAGGGCGCCACCGAATTGAGATCGAGAAACCAGCAGCCCTGAGGCAAGCCCGGCAGCACCGACGCTGCGGCGGCCAGGTCCTGGTCGGCGGTCACGGCGGAGATAACCAGCTCGCAGCCGGCCGCCGCTTCCCCCGCGCTGTCTGCCGCGCCCACCCCGTCCAGCGCCAGCAGTGCATCCCGTGTACGGCTGGGCGCCGACCCGGGGTCATCAAACTGCCGATCCCAGAGCCGCAGGGCGATACCACCCTGGACCAACAGATCCCGCGCCAGGATGCTTCCCACTTCACCCAGCCCCAGCAGGGCCACCTGTCGAATCGCACTCATACCGTTTTTATCCCCGCATCCACCACCGCCCCAGGCACCATGACCTCGCCGCGCATCAGCAGGCGGGCAGTGCGCAACAGGGCGGCTCGTCGCACCTGAAAACCAGATACCGTGCCGCTGCCGGCCACGTCCATTTCCACCGTAAAGAACCCGGTGGGGTGTTCGATATCCATCCGCGTGGCGCCATCCTGTGGCGTGAGTCCACTGACCTGTTGCGCCACCGATCCGGGCAGCAGGCAGCCGGTGGCCACGCTGACCGAGCCGAGCACGCCAATGGCCTCGTGCACCCGGTGGGGGATGAAGGTCCGGGTGGAGACGGCACCACCGTTCCGGGCCGGCGAAACCAGGCACATCTTGGGTACGGTTTTGTCCGATACATCGCCGAGCTGCATAGGCTCCCCCAGGGCAAGCCGTATGGTCTCCAGGCGCCGCTTCAAATCCGAGTTGGCCTCGAGTTCCGCGGGAGATTCCGCACCGCTGATACCGAAGTCCGCCGCCCGCATCAGTACTACCGGCATACCGTTGTCGATGCAGGTCACCGCCACGCCTTCGACGCTGTCCACCGCGTTGCCGGTCGGCAGCATGGCGCCGCAACTGGAGCCCGCGATATCGAGAAAATCGAGCAGTACCGGCGCCGCGCTGCCGGGAACGCCGTCGATGCGGGCATCACCCTCGTACCGGACCCCTCCACCGGGGGTTTCCACCCGCGCGATGGCCAGGGCGCCGGTATTGACCATATGGATGCGAACGTCGGTAAATTCGTCTCCCGCCGGCACCATGCCCTGCTCTATGGCAAAGGGACCGACGCCTGCCAGAATATTGCCGCAGTTCTGTCCATCACTGACCTCGGCGCGCTCCACCACCACCTGCAGGAACAGGTAATCCACGTCGGCATCGTCACGCTGGGAGGGACCGACCACGGCCACTTTACTGGTCAGCGGATGCGCCCCACCCATGCCGTCGATCTGGCGCGCATCGGGGGAGCCCATGACCGCCAGCAACAGGCGGTCGCGGGCGGAGGGCTCGGCAGGTAAATCGGAAGCGCGGAAATAGAGCCCCTTGGAAGTGCCCCCCCGCATCACCGAACAGGGAATCGCGGCTTGCAACTTACAGGTCCTCCAGGGAGTCCACGTAACGCAGCCCCTTCTCGGCCAGGCGTTCGCGCATGTTGTAGATGTCCAGGCCCAACTCGCCGGCGGCGAGCCGCTTGCGCTTCTCTTCCTCGTTGATCAGGCGCTTGCGTATTTTCTCCGCCGCTTCCGCGGCGCCCTGCCGGGGCACCACCACCACGCCGTCGTCATCCGCCACCACCAGATCGCCGGGATTGACCAGCGCGCCGGCGCAAACCACGGGGATGTTGACGTTACCCACGGTCTCCTTGACGGTGCCCTGGCAGAACACCGCCCGCGACCAGACAGGAAAACCCATTTCGGTCAGGGTGGCAATGTCCCGTACGCCGGCGTCGATCACCAGACCCAGTACACCCCGCGCCTTCAGGGATGTCGCCAACAGGTCGCCGAAGTAACCGTCCTCGCAGGGGCTGGAGGGCGAAACCACCAGCACATCCCCCGGCCGGCACTGTTCCACCGCCACATGGATCATCCAGTTGTCTCCCGGAGCCACCTCACAGGTCACCGCGGGGCCGGCGATTTTCGCGGGGCGGTAGATAGGGCGCATATATGAAGCCATCAGCCCCTTGCGACCCTGCGCCTCGTGTACGGTTGCGGTTTCGGCGCCGGCATATTGCGCCGCGATATCCTCGGGGACGCGCTCAATATTGGTTACGCAGACGCCCATCCAGCCTCCTCCTGTTTGTTATGAACAGTTACTAAAAACTGCAAATCGGATGCTGCTCATTATTATCCAAAGCGCTTGAAATGCTTTGTTCGATTACTGTCATACCCCATTAGATTTTTCTATAATGGTGCTCTCGACAAGGAGTGACCATGGACACTGTTCCCAACCTGCGGCATCTGGCTGCCCTCGCCGAGGCGGGTCACAGCGGCAGTATCAGCTCGGCGGCTCGCTCCGTGCACCTGTCCCAATCCGCCGTTACCCAGGGCCTTTCCGGCATTGAACGGATGCTGGGGACCGAACTATTTAATCGCACAACTTCCGGCGTATTCCCAACGGCGGCGGGCAGGGTCTACCTGGAACGCGTCGAGCGCGGCCTGGCCTGGCTGAAACAATTGGAGCGCGAGGCTACCGGGCGCGGCGGCCAACAGGGATTACGGCGCTTGCTGACCGTAGCGCAACTGCGCGCACTGATCACCGTGGTGAACACCGGCAGCTTTAGTCACGCCGCCAACCAGTTGGGCCTGAGCCAGCCCACCGTACAGCGCGCGGCGCGGGAGCTGGAAACCGTCAGCGGCCAGGAGCTGTTTCGCCGCTCACCCTTCGGTGTCGAGCCCACCTGGCGGGCGCGGCAGATGGCGCGTTACGCCAACCTGGCCTTCGATGAAATACGGCAGGGTTTTGACGAGGTGCGCTCACTCACCGGGGGCAAGTTGGTCGCCAGTCTGGCAGTGGGCAGCCTGCCCCTGGCCCGGACACGCATGGTGCCCCAGGCAGTCTCCCGCTTATTGCAGGTTTACCCCGAAACGCGGGTGAAAATTGTTGACGGCCCCTACGATGAACAACTCCACGCATTACTACATGCCCAGATCCACATGATCGTGGGCGCCTTGCGCCACCCCCTGCCCAGCCCGGATATCCGGCAGGAGGTTCTGTTCGACGACCCTCTGTACATCGTGGTGCGGCCGGGCCACCCCCTGCTGGCGAAACGGCGGGCCAGTGCCAGGGTACTGAGTCAACTGGACTGGATTGCCCCGCGTGAGCGGACCCCCGCCCGGAAAGCTTTCAGCCACTTTTTCCAGCGCGAGAAGCTGACACCACCGGAGCACGTGATCGAGTGCAGCTCGCTGGTCGCTATCCGGAGCTTGTTACGGGATACCGATCGGGCCGCGCTGTTACCCGCGCGACAGGTGGAAGTGGATGTGAAAGCCGGGCTGCTGGCGGTGATGCCGACCCCCCTGGCGGGCACCACTCGCGCCATTGGCATTACCACGCGCAACGACTGGAAACCCACCGCTGTGCAGGCGAGGTTTATCGAATTGCTTCACGATTTCTCGACCCAGCGCGACTGACAACCGCGCTATCCGAAACACCGCTGTCAAACACCTGGCGAGGCTTCGCATCATGCCTCACCGGCCAGAGGCGATCAAAAACCTCTGTGACACCCACCCATTGCAGGATATCCGAACTATTGCCAGATCAATAGATTGGGCTATCTCACACGCTCACCGGGCCCGGACTTCGGGCGCCGGCCGGTGTCGGCGGCGGGCCTAGAGTATCGCAGTCTTGCCGCCGCCCAAGAGCTGTTATAGTCCTATTCTCGCTCGCCGGGCTAATGCATGACGAATAATGGAGAACACGCCAGTTGAAAACTAAGATCAAAGTCGCCCTGCGGCCCATCATCAGCGTGTCACAATCGGGCCTGTATCGATTGTTACCCGGCCATATCCCGATTGCGTTCAAACTGGCGCTGGTCATGACCCTGTTGCTGGTGCTGGGGATGGCGAGCCTGGGCTTGTTCATCAGCAATAACCAGAATCGCCTGATGCACGCGCAACTGGAAGATTTCGGCCATACCATGGCGCTGCAACTGGCGAAACTGGCCAGTGAGCCGATTTTGTCGGAGGACGGCCTGAACCTGCGCATGCTCACCGCCAACCTGGGTCAGGATGAAAAAGTCCTCGGCGCCGGTATTTATACCCATAACGGCGAATTGCTGTCGGCGGCCGGTATCCAGCCGGACCGGGCCGATACCGTTTTCGATTCAACCGGGGTCATATCCCGGCCCTGGTTCCTGCAGACGGCGGACAGGCCGCCGGAACGGCTGATCAGCTTTATCGCACCGGCCACCTACCAGGACATCCGGGTCGGGTCGGCGGTGGTGACCTTGTCGGCGTCGCTGATGGATCAGGCCGCGGCCAGGGCCCGCGACGCGATTATCTACGCTACGCTGGCCATGACCCTACTGGCGTCCCTGCTGGCCTATTGGCTGAGCCGGCGACTGTCGCTGCCGATCCACCATCTGATGGAAGCCACCCGGGCCATCGACCGCGGCGACCTGGGGGTCCGGCTCGACGACCGGCGCAACGACGAAATCGGCTTTTTAATCGAGGGTTTCAACAATATGGCGGCCGGGCTGTTGAAAAAATCGCAAGTGGAGCAGGTTTTTTCACGCTATGTGTCGAAAAACGTCGCCGACAAGGTACTGGCCAACCTGGACGAGATCCGCCTCGTCAGCCGGCCGGTCGAGGCGACTGTGCTGTTCGCCGATATCGTCGGTTTTACTGCGATGTCGGAAAAGCTGCAGCCGAGTCAGGTCTCCGAATTGTTAAACGAATATTTCTCTTATATTTCAAGCGCCTGTTCGTTGTATGGAGGCGTGGTCGACAAATTTATCGGCGACTGTGCGATGCTGGCGTTCGGCGTGCTGGAGGACGATACCGAGCACACATTCAACGCGGTCAGCTGCGCGATATTGATTCAGCGGCTGGCGGCGCAGTTAAACGAGCAGCGCCGCGCCGACGGCCGGCCCGAGGTGCATTTTCGCATCGGCATCAACTACGGCGCGATGCTGGCCGGCAACCTGGGCTCCGACGACCGGATGGAATACACCGTGGTCGGGGATGCGGTCAACCTCGCTTCCAGGTTATGCTCCGTGGCCAGACCGGATCAAATCATTATGCGAGAAGAACTGTTTCACACTCTGCAGTCCCGCGTCATCGCCCAGGCCGGGCAGACACTGCCGATCCGCGGCAAGTCGGCGCCGGTGAGGATTTACACGGTGCAGGATATCCATCGCAAATTTCAGCCGTTGCTGCAGGCCAATCTGCAGGAAGTGCTGAACTATCGGTCCGATCAGCAGAACCGGCGGGCTGTCGGCCATGCCTAGCCGGTCAGCGCTGCTGCTATGGCTGCTGCTATTGCCGCTGCTGCCGGCCTGCAGCCTTATACCGACGCAGCAGCAGGCGCTGGAAGGTTTTCCGCCCAACGCGCTGCAACAGGTCCGCCGTCAGTCGACCGAACTCGACCGGCTGCAGAAACTGGATATTGCGACCTCGGTTCAGCAACAACAAATCAAACAATTGCACAGCAGCCTCCGGCAGTTCGAGCGTGACGTAATCCGCGCCGCGAGCCGGCTGGAGCAACAGGACGACTGGCGCGGCGCCGACGGGATTTTTCGTCATGCCTCCCACGCGTTGCCGGACAGCCGGATACTGAGCTCGGCGCGGCAGAAATTGGCCGAGCGGCGCCAGTTGCGCGAAGAGCTGGTGCGCACGGAACTGGCGATCCATCGCGGCGAGCGATTGCTGAAAGACGCCGAGGCCTACCAGCGCCTGCGGCAGGTCAAAGGCCCCGGCCCGCTGACCTGGCTGGAACTGAACAGTTATCACCGCAAATGCCGTAAATCGGCAAAAGAGCTGCAGCTTTATGCGCAGCGGGCATTGGAACGGCGGGACTATGCGCTGGCCCGCCGCGGTTTGCAGATTGCACAGCGTTTGTACGGCGACGACGATAAGCAGGACGACATCGAACGCGACCTGGCCCTGGCCGACCGCCAGCTTCGCCAGGCGAAACGCCAACCTGCCAAGGCTTCCTTTGACAATGGGGCTGTCGTGGCATTGCAGCAGGCGCTGGACGCCGGCGATCTGCTCAGCGCGCGACAACATCTGAACCGGCTACGGCAACGCTCGCCGCGACATCCGCAACTGTTGCCCCTGCAATCGCAGTTCCGGACGCAGTTAAACGTCCGGATCAAAACCGCGATCAAGCGGGGCAATGATTTGTACAGCCAGGGCGATATCGACCGGGCTCTGGACGTCTGGCGGGAAGCCAAAACCCTGGACCCGGACAACGTCGAATTGCTGGCCAGCATCGCCCGGGCCGAAAAAGTACTGCAAAACCTGCGGGCCCTGTCGGCATCGCCCACCGCCGAATTTTAGGCCCTACTCCAGCTCAATTATCAACGAGGGCTGACCCAGGCCAGTTGGGCGTAGAAGCCTATGCGCTCGCCGTTCTCGGCGGCGTAGCTGTCCTCTACAGCGTCACTAACACCTTGCCGAAAGCCTCGCCGGAGCGGACCCGCACATAGGCACTGGCAAGGTCTTCCAGCCCGAAGCGGCTATCGATGACCGGATTCAACCCGTGAGCCTCTATTGCCCGGTTCATGGCTTCGAACTGCTTGCGGGAACCGACAGTATGCCCGTGCACGCGGGCGCGTCTGCCGATGAAGAGGGGGCGCAGGTCCAATCGTATCTCGGGGCCGGATACATATCCGACCACAGCTACGTGCCCCCCCATATGCAGTGCATCAGCCGCGTGCGTCAATGTTTCCGCTCCGCCAACGTCGATCATCAAGTGGGCCCCCTGCCCATTCGTCAGATCCCTAACCTGCTCGCCCCAGGCTGGCGAGCGCGTCCGGTTGATACCGGCGATCGCAGAATCACGGGGCATGCATCGTGCCAGCACTCGGTTGGTCGTTCAGCCGCCTGCAGCGCACGGCGCAACAAGAAAGCTGATTCAATCGCTGGCTGGTCTTGTGGTACCAGTCGCCTTGTGCAGCTCTTTGGTAAAGGTGGCGTCTGCCTCGCGCAGTATATCCACGTCTACCTCCGCCGGGTGGATGGGCTCGACGTTTGCCCTGTCCCGGCGCCCTCCACCGCGGCGTAGAGGTCTTCGGCCCGGGCCGGCTTGGTGAGGTAGCCGTCCATGCCGGCCTCGAGACACTTCTCTCGATCGCCCTTCATGGCATGGGCGGTCATGGCGATGATGGGAACGTGGGTGCCTGACTCCCGCTCGGCGTCTCGAATGGCTCGGGTGGCGTCTAAGCCGTCCAGCTCGGGCATCTCGACATCCATGAGCAAGATGTCAAACCGGCCGGGCTCGAAGGCCTCAACTGCCTCCCGGCCATTGCGCGCGAGAGTGACATCGTGGCCGCGCTTCTCCAGGAGGCGGATGACCAGCGCCTGGTTCACCGGCGAGTCCTCCGCGAACAGCACCCGGCGGGTGCTGACGACGCCGGGCCGGGCCTTGGACGGGGCCTTCTCCGCGGGGGCGCCCAGCGCCTCGACGACGGCCGTCCACAGCTCAAGCTGCGTGACGGGCTTGGGCAAGGAATGCGAGATCCGGGCGGACCGGAGGCGCCCGGGCTCAACCAGCCCCACCGCCGCCGAGGAGAGGAGGACGATGGGCAGATCCCGCAGGGCGTCGTCCCCGCGGATCTGCTCGGCAACCTCCAACCCCGACATCTCGGGCATCACCTGATCGAGCAGCACCAGGTCGTAGGGTGCGCCCGCCCTGGCAGCCCGCCGCAGCTCGTCCAGGGCCATGGGGCCCGAGCCCACTCCGGCGGGCTCCATCTCCCAGTTCTCGACGACCTCGGTGAGGATACGCAGGTTGAGGGGGTAGTCATCTACCACCAGGACCCGGCGGCCTCGCAGCAGGTCCCGCGACGACCTGAAGCGCGGTACCTCGCCGGCCACCCCCAGACGGGCGGTGAACCAGAAGGTACTGCCACGGCCCGGCTCGCTCTGAACGCCGATCTCACCCCCCATCTGCTCCACCAGCCTCGTTGCGATGGCCAGGCCCAGCCCCACGCCCTGGCGGGGCGCGGGAGGCCTGACCTGCTGGAAAGCCTCGAAGATTGCGGCCCGCTGCTCCTTCGGGATGCCGATGCCCGTGTCTTCTACCTCGAACCGGAGCACCAGCTCCGGGTCGGCGCGGGAGACCACCGAGACGTCCACCGCGACGTGCCCCTCGTCCGTGAACTTGACCGCATTGCTCACCAGGTTGTCGATGACCTGGCGGAGGCGAAGCCGGTCGCCCTCGACCGTCAGATCCGCCAGATCGGGAGACAAGTGGTAGGCGAGCTCCAGATTCTTGTCCGCCGCGGGCACCGCGTGGGAATGCAGGGACTCCCCCAGCACGTCGTCGACGCGGAAGGTGCTTTTCTCCAAGACCAGCTCACCAGCTTCGATCTTCGAGAAGTCAAGGACGTCGTTGAGCAACCCCAGCAGGGAACTCGCGGACTGGTCGACAAGCCGAACGTACTCACGCTGGATCGGGTCGAGGTCGGTTTCCCTGAGCAGATCGGTGAACCCGAGCACGCCGAACATGGGCGTGCGCAGGTCGTGGCTCATGCTGGCCAGGAACGCGCTCTTGGCGACGTTCGCAGCCTCGGCGCTCTGGCGCGCGGCGCGTTCGGCCTCGGCCCGCCGGCGCTCGGTCAGATCGAGCACGAAGGCGACGCCCTCGTGCCGGGAGCCCTCGAACAGCGCGGCGCCGAGGAGGACCGGCACCCGGCTGCCGTCCCGGCGGAGGAACTCCTTCTCGTACGGCCGACAGGCCCCCTCGGCCCGGAGCTCTTCCGCGGCCCGGGCATCGACCGCCTCGTACTCCGGCGGCGTCAGCTCGGCCCAGTGGATCCGGCCCGAGCGCAGCGCCTGGCGGTCGTAGCCGATCATACGGAGCATGGCGTCGTTGGCGGCGGTGACCTCACCGGCCAGGGTCCAGAAGAACACCCCGATGATGTTGGAGTCCACCAGGCGCTGGATGCGCGCTTCCCGCTCTCGCAGATCGGTATAGGCCCGCTGCAGGTTCGCGCACATGGTATTGAACGCGGCGGCCACCTGGCCGAGCTCGTCCTTCACCTCCGCCTGGGGATCGCGCGACAGCCGCAGCGGCGGCGGTGGGTTACGGAGGTCGTAGCCTTGGACGAACCTCGCCAGCGTCGTCAGGCGGCGGGTGACGAGGCGGTGGACGATGTAGAGGATGAAGGCGGAGACCAGGAAGGTCTGCAGGCCCTCGCTGAGCAGGATGACCAGGGCGCTGCGGCGCAATTCCCGGTAAAGCTCGGTCAGGGTCGCCTCGACATAGAGGGTGCCGATCCGCTGCTCGGTGCCCCGGACGGAATAGAAGATGGGGTATTCCCTCGCCACGGCCCGCTGGCTCGCCCGCTGGCCCGCGGTCACGACCAGAGGAGCGCTGTCTGCATTTTCGCGGATTTCGACGGCACGGATGTGCGGCAGCCGGACGATGCCATCCACTTGGGCCTGCAGGTACCCCTCGTCGAGTCGCCACAGGCCTTCGCGCAGGCTGCCGAGATAGCCGTATTCGATCTGCACGAGCTGGCTGTCGATTGCATCGACGCCGCGCCGATACTCGAGGTAGAGCTGGATAGCAGTGAGCGTCAGGGTGACCGCGAAACTGAACAGCAGGACGCTGGCGAATATGCGCAGGCCGACCTGGCTACGCACCCGCGTGTAGAATGCCCGCAGTGCCTCCCCAACCCGCATATCTTTAATATGTCCTCCGACTTCCGACGGGCTGTCCATCGGCTTGGTTCCCGCCGTCCCTCCTGTGTCAGGATAGTCGTCACCTCTTCTGAGTTCCTGGCAGTAGGGGGCAGGTGGAAAGAGGTTGAGAGGTAGCCCGTGACTCGCAAGAGCGTAAGGCAAGCGGGTAGCGTCCCTTCAAGTAGTATAACGTAGTGTAACTCCGTGCCGCCTTGGCCACCCGGTGGCGCGCAATCACCAGCAGCCGGCTGTCCGTCGGACAGGCGATAGCCTTCTCCTGCACCGTGGTGCTGACGATCACCCGCTCGAACTCGGCCGGCCGCACCGCCGCATTGATCGTGACCTTGAGCCCCTCATTCCTCCCCAGCCTCGCCGAGCGCGCGGCGGAAACGCCCGATCTAGTCGCATCACATGGCCACGGCGGCCTCACCCACAACATCCGCGTGGCCAGCACTGCCAACGGATGGCACAGATCGATCATCTGATCCAGTCGGGCACGGAAGAAGTCCGGGCCTCCTTGCGCTCCGGCGAAGTCACGTGCTTATTTTGTGTATTTTTTATAGAGATGATCGTACATACTAGTCCTTTTTATATGTTTCAAACCCTCTTCAAAGTCTTTTGCTAATTCCTTGCTCTTGAAAGCAGCTTGAAAATAGGTTTTCCCTGAAAAGATAGAATGATAAACAATCTCAGCAGTTGTATCATACTTTTTACCCAATTGTTTTCGATGCCATTCAAAAACAGCTTTATCAACTATTATGATTTGGGATCGACCTCTCCAGAACATTTCATTTTGGCCCTTTTGACTACTATGTTCGATATAATATTTCTTGTAAGGTTTGGGGGGAACGGGTTGGAAAAGTTCTTCAAAAGTAGCGCCGAGATCCCGATATGCATTCTCCCAAGCTACAATTGAATTCCCCACAAGATCCGAAACTTTATTGATTTTCAAGTTGTCTTTTTTTCTGGAAATGGCGTAATTATCAAAATATACAAAATCATCGACATAATATAATCCATCTCCAGGTACCTGCCGAACTGTGGCTACCGCGTCAATACCTTGTATAGTGAGCAATGCTTTCTGAAGTCGTTTATTAGGCAAGTGAACGACTTCCAAAGTATGCCCTTTGTATGCTAACGCCTCACGAAATATATCAATTTCTAATCCTTTCTTGGAGGACCCAATCACAAATGGTGGTTTGTCGATGCCAAATCCGACGACTACATTCTCTGAAAACCCTTTATCAGAGAGCAAGCACAATATGAAAAACGCTATTATGAAACTTAGCTTTTTCGTAATGTCTACAGCAGACCGTTTGCCACCGGAATGATGCTTTTGATTCATGTTGATCCTTCCATAGCTTGATTGAAAATATTTTCTAAAGTTAGTGTCCACCAGAGGGTCTTGGCGCCGGGCTCGCCGTCGCGCTTGCGGCCCAGGAAGCCGCCGAGGGTGGCACCACGCGGAGCACGGGTGTTCAGCGACGGCGGGATGCGCTCGACGCTTGCTCTGGCCCGGCGCCCTCCACCGCGGCGTAGAGGTCTTCGGCCCGGGCCGGCTTGGAGAGGTAGCCGTCCATGCCGGCCTCGAGACACTTCTCTCGATCGCCCTTCATGGCATTGGCGGTCATGGCGATGATGGGAACGTGGGTGCCTGACTTCCGCTCGGCGGCTCGGATGGCTCGGGTGGCGTCGAAGCCGTCCAGCTCGGGCATTTGGACGTCCATGAGCAAGACGTCGAACCGGCCAGGCTCGAAGGCCTCGACCGCCTCCCGGCCGTTGCGCGCGAGAGTGACATCGTGGCCGCGCTTCTCCAGGAGGCGGATGACCAACGCCTGGTTCACCGGCGAGTCCTCCGCGAGCAGCACCCGGCGGGTGCTGACGACGCCGGGCCGGGCCTTGGACGGGGCCTTCTCCGCGGGGGGCCCCAGCGCCTCGACGACGGCCGTCCACAGCTCAAGCTGCGTGACGGGCTTGAGCAAGGAATGCGAGATCCGGGCGGATCGGAAGCGCTCGGGCTCGGCCAGTCCCACCGCCGCCGAGGAGAGGAGGACGATGGGCAGATCCCGCAGGGTGTCGTCCCCGCGGATCTGCTCGGCAACCTCCAACCCCGACATCTCGGGCATCACCTGATCGAGCAGCACCAGGTCGTAGGGCGTGCCCGCCCTGGCTGCCCGCCGCAGCTCGTCCAGGGCAATGGCGCCCGAGCCCACTGCGACGGGCTCCATCCCCCAGTTCTCGACGACCTCGGTGAGGATGCGCAGGTTGAGGGGGTAGTCATCTACCGCCAGGACCCGGCGGCCTCGCAGGAGGTCCCGCGACGCCCTGAAGCGCGGTGCCTCGCCGGCCAGTCCCAGACGGGCGGTGAACCAGAAGGTGCTGCCACGGCCCGGCTCGCTCTGAACGCCGATCTCCCCCCCCATCCGCTCCACCAGCCTCGTTGCGATGGCCAGGCCCAGCCCCACGCCCTGGCGGGGCGCAGGAGGCCTGAGCTGCTGGAAAGCCTCAAAGATTTCGGCCCGCCGCTCCTTCGGGATGCCGATGCCCGTGTCCTCCACCTCGAACCGGAGCACCAGCTCCCGGTCGGTGCGGGAGACGACCGAGACGTCCACCGCGACGTGCCCCTCGTCCGTGTACTTGACCGCATTGCTCACCAGGTTGTCGATGACCTGGCGGAGGCGAAGCCGATCGCCCTCGACCGTCAGATCCGCCAGATCGGGAGGCAGGCGGTAGGCGAGCTCCAGGCTCTTGTCCGCCGCGGGCGCCGCGTGGGAATGCAGGGACTCCCCCAGCACGTTGTCGAGGCGGAAGGTGCCCTGCTCCAAGACAAGCTCACCGGCCTCGATCTTCGAGAAGTCAAGGACGTCGTTGAGCAACCCCAGCAGGGAGTTCGCGGACTGGTCGACAAGCCGAACGTACTCACGCTGGACCGGGTCGAGGTCGGTTTCCCCGAGCAGATCGGTGAATCCGAGCACGCCGAACATGGGCGTGCGCAGGTCGTGGCTCATGCTGGCCAGGAACAGGCTCTTGGCGCGGCTGGCCGCCTCGGCCGCATCCCGGGCCTCCCTGAGATCGTTCTCGGCCCGTTTCATCTCGGTGATGTCTCGAATTACTCCGACCAGGTAGACCTCGTCACGCACCTTCATGCGCGTCTTCTTGGTCGAGATGATCCGCGTTACCCCATCCGCGCCGGTGAAGCACTCCTCGTTGACGTTCTCCTGCCCGGTGGAAAGCACCACGTCGTCCTTCTTCCAGAAGACCCGGGCCTCGTCGTGCGGGAAGTAGTCGAAATCGCTGCGGCCCAGCAGATCCTCACGGGGATGCCCCATGAAGCGGCAGAAGGCGTCGTTGAGAGCCACCCAGTTGTGCTGCGTATCCTTCACGAACACAGGGTCCGCGAGGGCGTCAAGAATGCTGGTGAGGAACTCGAAGTCGCCGAAGTCCTGTTGCACACTTCTACCCCACGCGGTGTGGTGGGGCACACCCGCTAGACGTCATGTTTGGAGTATAGGAAGAATAAATGCCCTTTTCCGGAAGCCCGCCAACAAGGTAGGCCGATTCCTGCCTCGGCCCCAGGCGTCGAGCAATGCGCCGGGGTCGTGGAGGTGGCGTTCCTTGCTCGGTCCCTGCCCGCGCGACACCAGCCAGTCGAGCAGCTCCAAATTCAACAGGCTGGAACCTCAAACATAGGGAATCATAATCTTCATCGCGGTGCCTTTGCCCACTTCCGTTTTGACCAGGATACGGCCCCCGTGCTTTTCAACCGCGTACTTCACCGCGTCCATGCCGATGCCCCGACCGCTGACTTCCGTCACCTTCTTCTTCAAACTGAAACCCGGCAGAAAAATTAAATTCACCAGTTCGTCCTGGCTGGAGCGGGCCGCATCCCGCTTGTTGATCAGGCCGCGGCGCAAGGCAATGTTTCGCACTTGGCGGCTATCGATACCTGCGCCGTCATCGGCGATGCATAGGATAAACATGCCGCGGTGCCGCCGCGCCATCAAGTGCAGGCGGCCGCGTTCCGCTTTGCCCCCCGCCAGTCGCTTAGATGAGGGTTCAATGCCGTGGTCCACCGCGTTGCGAATCAGATGCAGGAGACTGGCGAACAACAAGGTCATGCCGGTTTGCGGCAACGGCACTTCACCGCCGCTAAAATGGATGTCGATTTTCTTGCCCAGCTTGCGCGCCAGCATATCGGCGGTATCTAAATACTTTTTTAACACCGGCGCCATGGTGGTGTGAGGCGGTGCCTGCACCTTATCGTAGAGGGTAGGGATTTTCAGGTTTTGCAGCTTTTCTGCCGGACCCTGTTGCGAAGGGATGGGAATCAACCGCTGGGCATCCACCCGCAATTGCTCGCTCGACTGCGATCTCCTGGGCGATTTTCTGTTCTTCGCCGCAGATAGCTTACGCAAGCCGGCAACAACTTCCCTGCCCACCTTCTGCGCCGACTTTTGCAGCCGCAGCCGCTCCATTTTGGTCAAGGGCTCCCGGAGGGTTTGCAGTTTGTGCAGATGATCCTCCATCTTGTGGGCCGCCACCACAGCCGCGTCCAGGGCGTACACCGCCAACACGCCTTTGAGGGTGTGGACAAAACGATAGAGATCGTGCAAATCGATATGGTTGTGGGGCCGCTTCACGCCGGTGGAAATACACTGCAACAGCTCCCGTACTTCGCTCACAAAAATGGAATAACTTTCGGGATCGAAGGCCTGTTCACTGCTCATACACACTTTTCTTCTTTCTGCGGTCCAAAGACGCCGGAGGCAGGTCGTGACCCGGGTGAGCAATGCAGTCCACAAAAGGAATCACGGGGTTGGTGAACCAGGCAAAGGCGAATATGGAAACGCCTCAATCACACGCCGCCACGAAGAAGTATAATTTTTAATCACCCTCCAAACGGATACCAGCGTCACAGATTTGAAGAAGCCACTCGTCGAGGGAGAAGACCGCTTTCGACCAGAGTTTGCCCCCTGTTGACGTCAATCGAATATCGGGTTCACTGCGGCTTGGAAGCGAACAGCCCGAATTCGCCGAGAGCCGTGGAGGCGCTGTCGCCATTATTGGCTGTGATGTTGAGCCGGTAGTAGCGATAGGAGGCCGGACTTGCGACGGTGTAGGTCTTCACCTCGAAGCGTTCCGCGAATACCTGATTGCTTTGCGTGTCAAGCGTCGTCCAGGTGGAGCCGTCGTTTGAGCCCTGGAACTGCCATTCCTTCGGATCGCGCGCGTCCTGGTGGCGGGAGCTGGTGAGCGCATAGCGCTGGACAACCTCCGTGTGGCCGAGGTCATACTGCAGCCAGCCACTCACGCCCGAGTAGAACCAGTCTGTCCTCGAGTTTTTGTCGAAAGCTCTGCTGGCGTTGGTCGGCTCATCCGCACTGTCGTTGGCAGTGCCGCCGGCAGCGACGTTCACCAGCGAGCGAACCGGTGTGGCGCTGTCCTCGGGAGAGCTATCGCTCGTGCCGGCGGAGTTGCTCGCTGTGACGGTGTAATAGTAGGTCGTGCCATTGGTTACCGACGTGTCCGTGTAGCTTCTGTCCTTGACGCCCGACGCGACGGTTGTGTAGGGCCCGCCACTTGAGGTGGAACGATTGACCGTATAGCCAGTGGCTCCGAAAGACGCCTGCCAGCGCAACGGGACGGCGCCATTTCCCGGCGAAGCCAGCAGGGCGGCGGGCGCAGCGGGGGTGACGATTAGTGCATCACCATCGCCGCCTGTGATCTCGACATTGCTGAAGGTGGAGCTGTTCAGCGTACCGTTGTTGAGGGAGGAGACCACCAAACCGACATAGATCGTATCGGGGACCGGGGCGTTGATACGGCCGACATCGGTGGCAGCCCAGTTGGTGCCATCGGGAGAAACGTAGCCGGTAATGACGTTTCCGATGCGTTCAAGCTTCAGCCAGTACGAGGCTGTGGAGCTGGCGACCTCGAAGGATTTGTTCCCATAGTTGGTGCCGCCATACACTTGAAGTTTTGGCATATTCTGTTGGGCCCGGCCGCCGGTGGCGGAGACGGTCATCAATGCGCGGGGGGCGCCTGTTTCGAGGCTTGTACGCATCATCACCCCCGCCTGGGCGGACTGATGCGTGTACTCAACCGACTCGACTTTCGCGACGATGGCGCTGTCACCAGTGATGGCCTTGTAAGCGAAGTAAGAACTGTCGTTTGTGGACCATGTGCCGGTGCCTGCTCCTTCTACGATCCATACTCCTAAGCCGGCATGGTAAGTAGCCTTGCCGGCCGGGGTGGCCCCCCCAAGATCAATACCGCTGAATCCCGAGGTGATCGAGGTGGTGGAGGGGATGGGGAGCTCCGGCCCAGGCGCCGCCTTCGAGGTGTCGGTGTCCTTGAGGAACATGAAACTGTTGCCGTCGACCGGCATCCAGAGGCGCCTCTGGGCGATAAAGGGTGCTTGCAGCCCCTTACGGAGGACGTAGGCGCCATATATCTGGTTGAGCGGGAGGTTCCCGCCCCCCGCAGCCCGCCAACCGCGGTTGGTATAATCCGCTAGGTAGTACGCATCGGTAGTGCCGAAAGGAAGAGCCTCCGTGGGCACGAGTTCGTTCACCCTGGCGTAGTATTCACCCGCCGCCAGCAGGCGGTTGTCAAAATCGGAATAGACGTCGATGCCCTGCTTCCAGAGCGCCTCGGCGAGCATAACCAGTGCCCGGAGCTGCCCGTGGGCGTGCCCTTGGTCGCGAAGGTAGTCACCGAGCATACCAATGTCGTTGGAACTGCGCAGTCCGATATGGGCGAGCGTGCGGACCTGATAGACGACCTTGTTCAGTAGCTCGATGTCGTCATTGTAAATAGCCATCAGTCCAAGAGAGACAAGGGACAGCGCCCCTTTGTTGGCGGCCCCGTACTGGATTTCGCCATAGGGGGCCGATGCGGGAATCAGGACATCATTGAAATACTTCTTAACGGTCGCCGTGTCGGCCTCCGTCCAGCCCGGCCATGTGCCTCGCAGGATCTCGGCGCCGCCCACGAACATGTAGGCGTAGTCGCCCAGATCGAGCATCGACTCGCGACCCGAGAACTCAGTCTGGGTGGTGGCCCAGGTAAGTAGTATCTCGCGCGCCTTCATCGCGTATCTGTCGTCCTGGGTGAAATACCACATCCGCGAGAGATTCCAGATCGCGACCATGTCGTTGCGCCACGGCCACAGATTCTCGTGGGGGGCGCGGCTCACTTTCTCGCGAGGCCCCTGCATGTTATAGGTGAGCCGGGCTTTGCCATCCCCCGCCAATAGGTCGAAGCCGGACTTCCATGGCTGCTTGCCTTGATCGACATAGGCTTTGAGTGTCTCGAGGTCCGAGAGGGTGAGCGGAGCGCCTGGATGCGTGATAACGCGGACCTCAGGGTCGCCTGGATCCGTGACAACGGGGCCCTCAGGGTCGCCCGGATCCGTGACAATGGGCGGCGACTCGGAGTCGGCCACCACTTCCACAGTGCGCGTCACCGAAACGCTGGCGCCGGCGGAGTCGGTGACGGTATAGGTGATGCGATAGCTGCCGGCCCTGTCGCTGTCCAGGGTCGAGTCCACCCGAATGCTGCCGCTGAGATCGCCGTCCTCCCCATCCGCGGCACTCGCGCCCGGGTCGCTGTAGCTGCTGCCGACGGTTATCTGCACACTGGCATCGCCGTTGAGGCTGATGGACGGCGCCTGGTTGGCCGAGAGGCTGAAGGTATGTTCGGAATCGCTGCTACCTCCGCAGGCACTTATGGCCAAGGATAAAGCCAGCACCAGGCCGTGGACCCTGCCGATATTCATATTGCTCACTCAATGATCTGGCCGCTGTGGGCGAATGGCTGTAATCGTTTACATCGAACGCGAAAGATATCGACTCCGTCGTCGGACAAAAAGGAGGACGTCGGAAAATTGTGACCTGCTGCTCCTTACACACGCCTGCTCGGCAAATATGGAGAGACGAATCCGCAGTTCGAAGGGCTGGTAGAGGACGACGAAGAAGGGGGGCGGGAGAGCGCGAGCCACCTACTCCCACTCAATAGTCACCGGCGGCTGCTGGACACGTCGTAGGTCCGCGGGAGATATGCTCTATCTCGTTGATGATGCGATTGGAGACCTTCTCGATCAGTTCGTAGGGCAGGTGCGCTCAAAGTCCACAGCTTCCACGACGCGCAGCCCACCAACTCGTAGCGTCGGCTGTCGCCGACATGTCCACGGGCTCGACCGGCAGGAACACCATAAAAGCCCCAGTTGCTCTTCTAATACCACTCTGCCTTATGCAGCTCTCCGATAAAGGTATTCGGGCTATCTGAATAGTTGATTCAAAAGCTTGCGAACAGCAAGAGCGTGCTCCTCAATAACGAGCGAATAATGATTACGAATTGCCCGGCTCGGTTGGTAGTCGCCGTTATCCAGGGCGGTCTGTCCCGACACCAGGGCCACCAGCTTGTCCACTTGGAGATAGAGGTCCTCCTCCAGCTTGGCTCGCGATGACAGCCCCGCGACCAGGTTGTCTGTAAACTGCCGATACATTCTTCTCCCCTCCCCTGCTCAAATCCAAAATATATTAGGGCCTTTATCCAGTCCAAATGTTGCTGACGGTACTATAGTTACTCAAGTTTCGGGGTTCAGTTCCGGGAGCTGAAGCGGGGTGCGCCTTTCCGGGACACGCCGTGAATACGTCCCTGTAGGCTTGTCCGCGAGGTC
>NZ_JACHWZ010000003.1 GCF_014191725.1 Microbulbifer rhizosphaerae | reverse complement strand
GAACAGTGCTGTCAAATCGGAGTTGTTGCATTATCTCGATGCCATGAAATCTGCGGCCTAGTCGCGGAAGTGTCAAAATTTATGCAATGATTGGGTTTTCTTATGGAGATGGCAATGATTTCGTAATGGATCAATCCTCCGGGAATTCAATTGTTATTGAAGGGGTAACGATTGGTTTGCTAACCGGCGTTTCCAGCTCCAATAATATCTATGAAAACGACAGCGGCGATATCAACCTGACTGAGACTGACAATGGCTTTGTTATCACCTATGAGAATGATTCCGGTGAAATTGGCAGCATAGCTGTCACCGGTGAGCTGGAAGATTTTGGGATAACACTCAACGACTACCAGGAAGAGGAAAGGGAGGAACCGGCGGCCGGACCCGATCCGCTGGTGGTTGGCGACAGCAATTTGGGCACCGCAGATGACGCGGATTGGATGTACTTTCGTTACGACGAGCGGATCGCGGAGGGCCAAGGGGATATCAATGATGCGGCGATGATCCTGGATACCCGCCTGGTGTACCAGAATCCCACTTTGCGCGAGAAGATTTTTGAAGGCGGCGACCATAACGACGTTCTGACTTCAGACCCGACTCGGAGCGGCGAATACCTTTACGGAATGGGCGGTGATGACTCCATCACAATAGATTCCTCGGGGGCAAGTATTGGTGTGGGTGGAGATGGTAACGATCGCCTTGAAAGCATCAACCGTAGCTACCTGCTTGGCGACGATATGAATCGGGACCTTGAAGGCCCGATAGAAAATGACGGCAGCGGTGAGGATGTGCTCGTCAATAGTGGAAGCACCGAAGCCAGGTTGGATGGTGGCGGGGGCAACGATCTGCTTAAAGGCTCTGATACCGCCACTGGTTGGCTCGCCGGCGGTAGTGGCGAAGACCAGATCATCGGTGGCGGTGGTGCGGAGGTCATTCTGGGAGACGGTAATATCTATTTTGACTTTTCCGGCGGCGGGAGTATTACCCTGCGGGTCCAGGATGTGATCGATGATTCTCTCTCTTATGATGATGTAATCGATGCTGGAGATGGCGACAATCAGATACTCGGCGGCGCCGGCGACGATAATATCACCGCCGGCGCGGGAGAAGACCTGATCTGGGGTGATGTGGGTCCGGTGGATGCTTATAGCGGGGGGCTGATTCTTTCACGGGAGCTGCCCGGAGAGCTTCATGGCAACGATGTTATCCATGCCGGAGCTGGCAATGACACGGTGTTTGGCGGCGGTGGCTCAGATATTATTTTTGGTGGAGAGGGGGATGATATTCTCGTCGCCGACGATGACCAGCTTCCGGATCTGGAGCCCGGTGAGAATTACCTTGATGGCGGTGCGGGTAACGACGAACTTTATGGCGGCGATGGCAATGATGTATTGCATGGTGGTGACGGGCAGGACCGTTTGGATGGCCGGGACGGCGATGACTATCTCTCAGGTGGTGAGGGTAACGATGAGTTGATAGGCAGGGAGGGAGACGACGTTGTCATTGGCGATGGCGGTGACGACCTTCTGTTAGGGGAAGCGGGTAGTGACTATCTCGACGGCGGCGACGGCAACGACTTTATTCAGGACTACTGGGGCTGGGAGAGCGGCGACCACAACACTTTAATCGGTGGCATGGGTGACGATATGCTGCTTGCCGGCGGCGCAATGGACAGCCTGTACGGCGGTGCGGGTTCTGACACCATCTTTGCCGGGGCCGGCGACGATATTCTGTATGGTGGTAACGGCGAAGCGGATTACCTGATTGGGCAAGCCGGCAATGATATCTTGATAGGAGGCGCAGGCACGGATTTTATGTATGGCGGTGCCGGCAACGACACCTATCAGTTCGGATTGGGTGATGAACTGGACGCAGTTCAGGATAATTCCGGCAGCAACAGGATTCTGATCAACGGGGCTTCTGCCGAGAATGTAGGGCTCTACCTCACCGGGAATTCGCTTATTTTGCATTACGGTGAAGGTGACGCGGTATACCTTTCCAGAGATTCGCTGGCCTCCACCCGCATCTTCTTCGATGGTGTTGAATACAATTCTTCCGAGCTTTGGACGCTCATTCTGCATCAGCTGCTTGGTTTGGGCAGCGGACTAGGTGGCGTACAGACAACAGGCTCCAGCTCCACAATGGGCCTTATGGCAGTCACTATGGACATAGGTGCTATGTCAGAGCCGGGTTCCACCCTGACTGCCTGGTATGCCGGTCAACTGATTTCCATAGACTCAACCACTGTCGGTATCGATCCGGAGGACCCCAGTACCTGGCTGCAAAACGGCGCCGTTTCCCTGACCGGCGCTCTCGTCTTTTACACCAATGCCACCGGCGATGTAATGGCCGGCGTTCCAGCCGGCGACGGCACCTTTCTGGCGCCGGCGGGTGCGGTAACCGAGCATACCCTGCTGCCGGATGGCACTCTGCTGTCCCGCAAGCCCAACTTCGCTTCCGAGGAAGATCTGGTAGCGACTCCGGGTGAGGAGATCGAGTTGCCCTCGGGTGCCGAGGGTGATACCTCCGGCATTGACGCCAACGACGAGGTGATCGACGGCACGACCGGCGATGACACGATCGATGGCGGTGAGGGCATGGATCTGATTCGCGGCGGGGAGGGCGGGGATACCCTGGACGGCGGCATCGGCAACGATATTGTATTTGGCGGTGCGGGCAACGATACAGTGATCGGTGGCGTTGGCGACGATTTCCTCTACGGCAATGAAGGCACGGATCTGTTGCAGGGCGGTGCAGGCAACGATTACCTGGACGGTGGCGACGGCGACGATATCCTGCAGGGCGGTGGCGGCAACGACCTGCTCATCGGCGGCGCGGGCAACGACACGCTTACCGGCGGCGCCGGCTCGGACAAGTATTTCTTTGGTCTCGGGTATGGCCAGGACGTGGTGGACAATACGGGCGATACCGGCTTCAGTACCATTGCCTTTGCCGAGGAGATCAGCCCCTACGATGTAAAGGTCACCAGAAACGGCGACGACCTGCTGCTGGCAGTGGGCGACGGCGGCGATACGGTGACCGTTACCGGTTATTTCGCCAACGAGGCAACCACGGCGCGCGCGGTGGACCAGATCGAGTTCAACAATGGCCAGACTGTATGGATTATTAATGATGTTAAAGCCCTCGCCCTGATCGGCGACGATGCCGACAACACCTTGCGGGGCTACAACAACAGCGATGATGTGCTGATGGGCATGGAGGGCAACGACCTGCTGATCGGTGGCGCCGGGGGGGATACCCTGGAGGGCGGCACGGGCGATGACGCCTTGCAGGGCGACAGCGGGGACGATACCTATATTGTTGACCTGGGCGAGGGGCATGACCGGATTGTCGATCTCGCGGGCGAGAACAATATCCTGCAGTTGGGGCCCGGCGTACAGGTTGGGGATGTCAAAGCCATACGCGACGGGAATGATCTGTTGCTCTCCCTGGAGGGCGGTGCCAGCTCGGTAACTGTTTCCAACTATTTCGGCGCCGCGGGGGAAACGGTTTCCTCTATCAACTTCGACGACGGCACAGCCTGGGATCTGGCACAGGTGAAACAGCTTGTGCTTACCGGCACCGATGCGGCGGATACCATCAACGGTTACGATTCTGATGACACACTCGTCGGCAAAGGTGGAAACGACCTGCTTACCGGCAACGGCGGCAGTGATACTTATCTGTTTTCTGCCGGGGACGGTCAGGACCTGATCGTTACCGGCGAGACGGATACCGCTACTACGGAAACCATTCTGTTCGACGAGAGTGTCAGCGAGGAATCAGTCTCGGTTCGTCGCAATGGCAACGACGTAATCCTGGATTATGGCGACGGCGACGCGGTAACCGTAAGGGACTTCTTCGTTGCGGAGGGCGCAACGACTTCGGCGATAGATCGGGTGGTGTTCAGCAGCGGGGCGGTGTGGACGACGGAGGACCTGAAAGCCAAGGTGCTGATCGGGGACGTCCAGGCTAACACTATCGAGGCCTACAGCTCCGACGACCTGCTGATCGGCAATGGCGGTAACGACACCCTGATCGGTGGTGCCGGTGACGATACCTATCGTTTTTCTGCCGGGGATGGCGCGGACCTGATCGACGACCAGGCCGGCACCCAGGATCGTATCGAGTTTACCGACGTGAACCCGGCGGATGTACTGCTGCGCCGGGACGGCGACGACCTGCTGATCACCAACACCGTCAGTGGCGATACCGTCCGCGTGCGGGAACAGTTCTCGACACTCCCCGGGCAAGTCAGCACTTCGGCCATCGACAGCATTGCCTTTGCCGATGCCACCGTCTGGGATTATGAGCAGATCAAGCAACAGGCGTTGGCGGGAACCGGCAATGCCGATGAGATCCACGGCCATGCGGATGCAGACACCGTGCACGCGGGAGCCGGGAACGACACCGTGTACGGTGCGCTCGGTGCCGATACCCTCTTCGGTGAAGACGGTGCAGATACCCTCTACGGGGAAGAGGGCGACGATGAAATCCACGGCGGGGCCGGCAATGATTATCTTGCTGGCGGTTCCGGCTACAACCACCTCTACGGTGATGCGGGTGACGATACGCTCGTCGGCAATGGCTTGTTGGATGGGGGCGAAGGCAATGACGTCCTCAGCGGCGAAGGGAACAGCATGTTGATCGGCGGTGCCGGCAACGATACGTTATCCGGCTCTTGGGGTAATGATGTGTATCGCTTTACCGCGGGGGATGGCCTGGACCTGATCAATGATGGTGGTGGCGATCAGGATCAACTGCAATTCACCGATGTCAATCCGGGAGACGTGCTGTTGCGCCGCGACGGCAATGACCTGTTGATCACCAACACCCTGTCCGGGGACAGCATTCGTGTCGCGAACCAATTCTCCACTCAGGCTGGCGTGATCAATGCTGCCGGTATCGACAGTATCGTCTTTGCCGATACCACTGTCTGGAATTACGAGGAAATCAAACAGCAGGCACTGGCCGGCGCGGAAGGTAACGACGAAATCTACGGCCATGCGGATGCGGACAACATAACCGCCGGTGCCGGAGACGATACCGTGTACGGTCGCGTGGGCAACGATACCATCGATGGCGGACTGGGTCAGGACAGCCTGTACGGCGAGAGCGGCGACGATGAGATCCACGGCGGTGACGGCGCCGACACCATTCTCGGTGGCGCGGGCAATGATCGGCTCTACGGCGATGAAGGCGACGATGTCATCGAGGATTACTCCGGAGAAAACCTGATTCGCGGTGGCATTGGTGACGATCAGTTGACCGGCAATGGCAGCCTGTATGGCGACGAGGGTGCAGATACACTGACCGGCAGCGGCCTGCTGGATGGCGGTGCCGGAAATGATCTTATTACCGGTGAAGGGAGTGATACGCTGATTGGCGGAAGCGGAGATGATGTGATCTCCGCGTACAGCCAGCCCTTTACTCAGAACAGCAACACGCTGGAAGGTGGAATCGGCAACGACACTTTGTTCGGTTCCTTCGGCAATGACGAATACCGATTTAACCTCGGCGATGGCCACGACACCCTGACCGAGCGCCGCCAGGGCGAGGACTACAGCAATGTGGACCCCTCTTCGGATACGCTGGTATTCGGTGCGGGGATTTCCCAGGCGGACTTGCAGTTCGAGCGTCATGGAAACGATTTGTTTATCCTGCATAGCAACGGTACTGATTCGATCCGCATCACCGACTGGTACAGCGGCGGTTCCGACCACTTCAAGATCAATACCATTCAATTTGCCGATGGCTCCAGTCTGGCGTTATCGGAAATCGAGGATCTGGCGGTCACCTATGGAACAGCCGGGGACGATACCCTGCTGGGTTACCGGAGCCTGGACGACAGAATTCGTGCCGGCGATGGCAACGACCAGGTTTGGGGGCGGGATGGAAACGACACACTTTACGGCGAAGGCGGTGACGACTACCTGGACGGCGATGCCGGTGACGACCTGATCGAGGGTGGCGCCGGGGCGGATACGCTGGTTGGTCGGGCAGGTTCGGATACGCTGATTGGCGGTATCGGCGATGACAGCTATGTCTATACCGCTGGCAGTGGCAGCGACCTGATCATTAACGGCGATGGTGGCTACGACGGCCTCTTTTTCCTGGACGGTATCGATAGGGAGCGACTCAGCTTCGAGCGCGACGGCGATGACCTGCTGGTATTGGTCGATGAAGACCCTACGCAATCCGTACGGGTACAAGACCACTTCCTCGGCGGTGATCACGCTATCGACTTCGTGCAGCCGGACGGTGGTTTCCTGCTGGATACCGAGGAAATCAACCAGATAATTGCCGGTGGCGGCAGTGACTACGACGCGGTGATCGAAGGCACGGCAAGTTCCGAGCAACTGGTAGGCACTTCCGGCAGGGATCTGATTCAGGGCCTTGCCGGCGATGATACCCTCTTCGGCATGGCCGGCGACGATGAGCTGCAAGGCGGAGCGGACAACGATTACCTTTCCGGCGGCAATGGCTCCGGAAGCGGTTCCGGCAATGACACTCTACTGGGAGGAGATGGCAACGATATCCTCAATGGAGAGGATGGCGACGATTGGCTCGCCGGCGGCCTGGGCGATGATCGCTACTACTACACCGCCAACGGCGGTGTGGACACGATAGACAATACCGGTGGCGGCTTCGACGGCATATTTACCCTGGATGGGGTAGGGCGCGATCGGCTGAGTTTTCATCAGGATGGGGACGATCTGGTTATCCTGGTGGATTCCGACCTGGGTCAGCAGATACGTGTGACCGGCCATTTTCTCGGCGGCGAGCAGGCAATCAGCTATGTACAGCCGGACGATGGCGGAGCCTCGATAATGGCCACCGATATTCCCGGTTTGCTGCAAGCACTGCCGGACGGCGACGGAGACAGTGGCGGGGACCCCGGCGAGGGTGGAGAACCACCGGTCCCTGAAACTGGCGGTGATGACGTAGTCAATGGCACTGCCGGCGACGATATCCTGCTCGGCGGGGAGGGCAGCGACACGCTCCATGGCGATTCCGGAAACGATACCCTGATCGGTGGATCGGGCGATGACGTATACCTCTATTCGGGCGGGCAGGACACCATCGACAGCCGCGGTGGCGGTACCGATACCCTCCGCTTTATTGGAGGCATTACCTTTTCCGAAGTCGCCTCATATCTCACCAAGTCCGGGGATCACCTGCTTCTCAGGGTCAACGGCGGTCCGGATCAGGTTACCCTGACGAACTTCTTCCTCGGCGGCGAGCACCTGGTCGAAAACATCGAATTCGAAACGGGCGGCTCACTGACGGCCCAGCAGATTTTCGATGCGTTCGGCCTTCCCATGCAGGACCCGCAACCGGCATTCGACAGCACTGTGGAAGGCACCACGGGAGACGACTCCGGGTTGTCCGGCTCCGCGGGACGGGACCGGATCCGGGGAGGCAATGGCAACGACCTGTTGCAGGGTATAGCCGGCGGCGATCGCCTGGAGGGTGGCAACGGAGCCGATACCCTGGAGGGCGGAGAGGGCGCGGATGTCCTGTCCGGGGGGCGGGGCGACGACATCTATATTTTCCGTCCTGGAGACGGGCAGGACGTTATCGACAATACTGGCGGCGGCCATGACGAATTGCGCTTCGATGGTATTGACTTCAACCAGATTTCCAGCGGTCTCACCAAGAGCGGCAACGACCTGGTGCTGAACGTCAGTGGCGGCAGCGATTCCGTCACCCTGAAAAACTGGTTCCTGGGTGGAGATTACGTTGTAGACACCATCAGCTTTACCTCCGGCGGCAGTATTACCTCGGAGCAGATATTCGGTGCCTTCGGCCTCTCCAACCCCGGTCCGGCCGGCTCTCCCGATTACCAGAATCTGCCCGACGAGCGCAGCTACGCCAACCTGGTAGCGGCCAATGCTTCCGCGCATACCATTCTCGGTTCCTCGGATGCGGACTTTATCGATGCCGGCGCCGGCGATGATGTCATTGATGGCGGGGCGGGGAATGATTACCTGATCGGCGGCGATGGTAACGACACCTATCGCGTGGGTGCCGGTGCTGGACAGGACACGATCAACAACCTGTCCAACAACCCTGCATCGGATACTGATGTCCTGCAATTCCTGGCCGGATTCGACGAAAACAACCTGTGGTTCAGCCGCGATGGCGACAATCTGGTAGTCGATGTGATCGGTTCCGATGAGCAGGTCACGATTCAGGATTGGTATACGGGCAGCGGGCAGCAGCTGGACGAAATCCGCACCGACGATGCCGTGCTGCAGGCCGATATGGTCGACAACCTCGTCAATGCCATGGCGGCATTCGGCGCGCCGCCTGCCGGTGATGCTCAGCTGCCGCAGGAAGTTCGCGACGAGATAGCGCCGGTTATCGCCGCCAACTGGCAGGCAGCCTGACCTGTAGGAGCGGCGACCACCAGGGATGGCGGGGTGCCGCCCAGCGGAAATGCAGATTTTGCAGGAGCAAAAATCTGTCGATGGCCGCGATCGATCTGTGGGTTGAACCACTGCCGATCGCGGCCATGGGCCGCTCCTACACGGTGTGTTCTTGACGTATCGAGAAATGATGAAGTTACAGGGAATTCAAAAACAAAAGGCCAAGGCTCTGTCCCAGCACAAGAGCGGTGCTTATAAAGAAGCCATCGCACTTTACCGGGAAATCCTTGCGAACTGCCCCGACGATGTGGACACCCTATCGAACCTTGGATCCGCCTATCGGTCGATCAAGCGGCCAGAAGTCGCGGTGCTTCTCTACCGCAGGGCGCTTGAATTAAAGGAAACCCGAGGGTATCGGTTCAATTTGGCCAATGCCCTCAAGGATTTGCATCGCTACCCTGAAGCCATCGAAACCTACCAGCAATTGTTGTTGGAGGAGCCAGGTAATTACCACTATCAATACAATCTCGCTGTCGCTCTTCGGGACAGTGGTGATCACCGAAGCGCGCTGGATGTTTTGTCCGTTATGGAAAGGCGGTATCCGTCAGATCATTCCATCCGTTGGGAGGTGGCACAGAATTTCCTGAGGCTGGGGGATTATCGCAACGGCTGGCGTTATTTCGAGTCCCGTTGGAAGCTGGGCAAAATTTCCCTGCCCGAGATGAATGTGCCGGTTTGGCGCGGCGAGCCGCTGGATGGGAAACACCTGCTGGTAGTAGCCGAACAGGGTTATGGGGATACGTTGCTGATGGCGCGCTATATTCCTCGTCTGGTTGCGTCTTCCTGCCGAGTAACCTTGTTATGCAAACCGGAATTGCACAGTCTTTTCAGTGACTCGCAGATATCCTGTGTCGAAAACCACCTGGAAGTTCCGGTTGTGGATTACCTGGTCCCGATCATGAGCCTGCCGGGCTTGCTGGACCCGGACAATCAATGCACTCCCGAGCCTTTTCCGTTTTCGGTGGACGGTGAAAGGGCAGGGTATTTCGAGCGTATTTTGCGCCCGTCTTCTGAGCGGCCGAATGTCGGTATCGTCTGGTCGGGCAGTATCACCTTTCAGAACAATCACAACCGCTCTATGCGGTTCAGCCGAGTGTTGAAGCTCCTGAGCCCGCTGGATATCAAGTTATACAGTTTTCAAAAAGGTCAGCCCCAGGGAGAACTGCGGAGCGCTGATATTGGGCATGCGATTGTTGATGTTGGCGATCTGTGCAACGATTTTTCCGATACCGCGGCCGCTTTGCAGTCAATGGATTTTATCGTAATGACGGACAGCAGCATCGCCCATCTGGCGGCGAGCCTGGGTAAGCCCGTCGTCAATCTGCTGGACTCCGCCAGTTATTGGTTGTACGGCGCTGAAGGCTTGAGTACCCCGTGGTATTCCTCGATGCATCTGGTTCGACAAAGAGTTCCCGGAAGCTGGGATTCCCTGGAAGAAGAATTTTATGAAGTGATTAAAAACTTGACGGACTCCATCGGCAATCGGTCGGGGTATCTGCAGGCGCGCTCTACTGCCCTTCATTGATCTGCCCAGCCTCCTACATCGGTCAGCAGCAGGGCGCTTCCCCGGAATTATTTGCAGTGGTATCGAAAGGCAGGCCGCCGCCGCAGCCCTCGAACAGGCCATAGTGCCTGCTGAAATCGCCGATAAATTCGAAGTGATCGGCAAAGCGGGTATCGCTCAGCATACGCCAGGTATTGCCGCATACCGGGAACACCCGTCCGGCTTCGATCAGGTGGTGTTTGTCCAGCGGGAACCGGTGGGGGAAGTTGGGCACTGTACCGCGGTAGATCACCGCCTGGCCGTAGTCCTCACAGTCGCTCTCCAGGGCGTCCAGTTTGAACAGGCGGTAGGTGGCGGAGAAAAAACGCAGGCTGTCGGTGCGCGCGGCCAGTTCCGGGTCGGTGATTTCCAGCGGCCGGTCTTCCGCCAGGCGCGGGTCGATAAAGCCGCTACCCTGGGCCAGGCGCAGGAAGTCGTTCCAGTAGAGGGCGCCGCCCAGGCACTCGCCGTAGAGCACCGGGTCCTCCCGCACTGCCTCCGGCACCCGGCGATCGGCGTAGACGTCGGAGAAATAGAATTCGCCGCCTTCCTTGAGCAGCCGGTGCACGCCGCGCAACACCGCGTCCTTGTCCGGCGACAGGTTGACCACGCAGTTGGAGACAATTACATCGAAGCTGCCGGGCTCCAGGTCCAGTTGCTCCAGCTGTTCGATATAGCCGTGCAGGAAGCGCACATTGTCGAAGCCGAACTCCCGCGCATGGTGGCCGCGGTGGCGTTCCGCCACTGCCAGTTGTTCCGGGGTCATATCCACCCCCACCACCAGGCCGTCGGGGCCGACCAGTTGCGCGAGCGCGTAGACGTCGCGGCCGGAGCCGCAGCCCAGGTCCAGCACCCGGCAGCCCTTGAGCAGCGGCGGGCAGACCAGACCACAGCCGTAGTAGCGAGAGAGCACCTCCGGGTGAATCTTGCTGAGCAGCGGCTTCAGCCACTCCGGTACCGCACTGGTATCGCAACAGGCTGTGGTTTTCAGGTCGTCGGAACTCTGCAGCTGGCGGCCGTAGTAGTCCTGTACTGCTTCGCGCATGGTTTTTCTCTCCGTTTATCGTTCAGTCGCACGCCGGGCGGATTTATTACGTTGCGAACTGTAGCCGATGAATCGCGGAGAGACCACGGGTCAGGCCAGCTGTGCGATCCTGTCCCGCGCGGCAGCCAGGCTTCCCTCCCTGGCGTCTTCTACCGCCATGCCCTCGGCGTGCACGAATTCCACATCGGCGATGCCGATAAAGCCCAGGAACTGGCGCAAAAGCGCGGTCTGCGAGTGGTCTTCGCCGTAGAAACCGCCACGGGTGATAAACACATAGGCTTTCTTGTTCTTCAGCAGTCCCTCCGGGCCTTCCGGGGTGTAGCGGAAGGTGATCCCCGCGCGGGCGATATGGTCGAAGTAGGCGCGCAGGGTCGATGGAATACTGAAGTTGTACATCGGGACACCCAGTACCAGCACGTCGGCCCCGGCGATCTCCTCCACCAGGCTATCGGAGAGTTTCACCATCTCCCGCTGTTCCACGGTGCGCTCTTCGGGCGGGGTGATAAAGGCCTGGAAGCGCTGTGCGTCCAGGTGAGGCGTCGGCTCTGCCGCCAGGTCGCGGGTGACCACGCGGCCATCCGGGTTGCGTGCCTGCCAGTTGCGGGCAAACCGCTCGGCGAGTTGGGAGGACTGCCCATCGCCCTGGAACAGGCTGGTCTGGATTTTGAGTAACGTTGCCATTTGACACCTCCAATAGGGGTTGTTTTTCGAGATGCCGGCATTGAAACATTGATTTTTTAGATAAAAAAATATAAAAATGTGTGATTATTCATCGAATGAGTAGATGTATGGAGAAGGGTAATCACACTGCAACACCGCATATCAGCCTGGAACAGTGGCGCTGCCTTGTGGCTGTGGTGGATGCGGGCGGCTACGCCCAGGCTTCGGAGCGGCTGCACAAGAGCCAGTCCTCCGTCAGCTATGCGGTGCAAAAGCTCGAGTCGGTACTGAATATCAAAGCGTTTTCCATAGCGGGGCGCCGGGCGGTGCTGACTCCCGCGGGAGAGATGCTCTACCGGCGCGCGAAAGTGTTGCTGGACGAGGCCGCCAGCCTGGAGCGCGCGGCGCACAAGGCCTCCGCCGGTTGGGAGTCGGAAATCGCCATCGCCGTGGAGACGCTGTTTCCCATCTGGCTGTTGCTCGACTGCCTGGACCAGTTCGGCGCCGAGAGTCCGCAGACGCGTATCGAGCTGCATGAAACTGTGCTGGGCGGAGCGCCGGAATCCCTGCAGGAGGGCAGGGTGGATCTGGCGATTTCACCCTATATTCCCCCCGGTTTCAGCGGCGAGCCCCTGCCGCGGCAGGCGCGGATCATTCCCGTCGCGCATCCGGACCACCCCCTGCACCAGTTGAAACGGGAACTGACCCTGCGCGACCTGCGCAAGCATCGCCATCTGATCGTGCGCGACTCCGGGTCCCAGCGGGACAAAAAAGCCCTCACTGTGGAAGTGGAGCAGCGCTGGGCCCTCTCCAGCATGGCCACCTCCATTGGTGCGGCCTGTCGCGGCTACGGATTCGCCTGGTTGCCGGAGGACAAGATCCGCAGCGAGCTGGAAGCGGGTATCCTCAAACCGCTGTCCCTGCGGGGCGGGGGAGAGCGCTATGTGCAGATGTATCTGATCTTCGCCGACCGCGACGCCGCCGGGCCCGGAGCCCTGCGCCTGGCAGAAATCCTGCAGGAACAGATGGCCGCCAGTTGCCCCGATCACCGTTGAGCCCGATGGGCGCCTATTTCACTTAGGGCCGCCCCGAGCGCACCTAAACTTCGGGTATGGAACCGAAAGGCGGAGTCTGCGGAAATGGTGACCGAGAAGAAGCTACGGGGTGGGCAGACGGTGAAAATCCGTCCCCTCCGCAAGGAGGACCTGGACCTGGAGCTGGACTTTTTCCGCAACCTGTCGCCGGAATCCAGGAACCAGCGCTTTCTCGGCGGTATCAGCACCAAGAACCCTCCCCAGAAACTGATCGATATGTTGCTCGACGTCGATCATTCCCAGAGTGAGGCCTATATTGCCCTAGCCGGAGAGGGTGAGGAACAGAAGCAGATCGGGGTTGCCCGCTACGCGGTGGACGCCGGCGGCAGCGCCTGCGAGTGCGCTGCGGTGGTTGCCGACGAGTGGCAGCGCCGCGGCCTGGGGACTCTGCTGATGAACCTCCTGATCGACAGCGCCCGCGAGCGGGGTATAAAGCGCATGTACACCATCGAATCGGCGGGAAACGCCAAGGTGCGCAAAGTGGCCCACACCCTGAGGTTCCGGTGCGAAGCCTACCCGGGTGATCCCACCCTGCTTGTCTACAACCTGGATTTGCAGGAGGAGTGACCTGAACGGCTACTCAGGTGAAACCCGTCAGTAACGCGACCAGTACCGTGGTGTGGGTGAATACGGTGCCACCATACAGACCCGCAATCTCTGCTGGCTCACCCGATTCTGCCGGGTTCTGATTCCAAACGGACTCTAAGCAGACGCGGCGCCCTCCTCGTCCCGGGGTTCCCCATACCAGAAACTGTAAAAATCTTCGATCACCCGCTGCTCGATATCGGTCGCTTCCTCCCGGGGGCAGAAGAGGGCGACGGTTACCACATCGTGGCCCAGTTCGTTGGTGGTAAAACTCACTTTTGCATCCGGGCCCGCGAGTTCGACGCCCATGCGGTGTTCGATCATTTTACAGTAGCGCTCCGCCACCTCCCGGAAGGCCTCGCAGTGCTCCCGTACCCGCTCTACGAGAAACGCCTTGGCCTTGAGGGGATTGGTGCCCTTGTTTTCGCGCACGATGGAGAAACTGTGCTCGATATAGCGTCGCATGAAGTTGAGGTTCTTGACCGGTTCGGAGAAAAACGCGCTATTGGGAATAAACAGCGTGGTGCCGGTATAGCCGTTGCCCAGGCCCTTGGGATCTACCTCCAGCAGGGTGGTGCTCAGCCAGTCGCTGTCGATCACCTCGCCCATCTGGTCGCCGATCTGGACCCAGTCCCCCACGGTGAAGGAACGCATTCCCGCCTGGTAGACGCCACCCACAAAGCAGTGCACCACCTCCCGCAGGGCCAGGACGATCGCGACAGAGAAGGCGGCGATGGAGAGCGCGAAGTCCCGCAGTTCGGAAACCCAGATGGCGATAACGCCCACCACCAGCAACAGGTTGCCAATGTTGTGGACTGTGTTGATACGCCGACGCACATCCTGTTTCGGCCAGCTCCGGCGCGTGAAGAAAAACGACAGCAACCAGCGCAACAGTAGGATGATGGAAACGGCGACCAGGGTGAGAACCAGTTTGTTTTCCAGGAGGGATTCCAGCATTGCAGCTCCACAGGGGGTGATTGGGTTTTGAGGCACACAGGATAAACCCATCGCAGGCGCGAGAAAATTCCTTCCGTTGGCGAGGGGGAGAGGGGGCGGCTATGCTGAGGTCGGAATCTTTCACTTGCCTCGCACCTGGTCAAGCCTGGGGTTGCCCCGGGAAATGTTACTTCCTGTAGGAGCCTGCTTGCAGGCGAACGGTGGCTGGCACAGAGCCTATCTAATTTCGCCAGCAAGCCGGCCCCTACAGGAAGCTGCACACGACTGGGTGCCATCCACCTCAAACAACGCGGATATGATGAAAAAAGTAGCAATCAATGGACTGGGGCGCATCGGCAGGCTGTTGCTGCGCCGCTACCTGCAGGGCGGTTTCAAGCGTTTCAACCTTGTCGCCGTCAATGACCCCATGCCCCTGGAGAACCTGCTGTACCTGCTGCGCTACGACTCAATACACGGCCGCGCGGACTTCGAAGTGTCCGGCGAGCAGGGCAAGCTGGCGGTCGGCGCACTGGAGCTGCCACTGTTCGCAGAAAAGGACCCCGCGAAGCTTCCCTGGAGCGAGGAGGGGGTCGACGTGGTAATCGAGTGCAGCGGTCACTTTACCAAGCGGGCGGGTGCGGCCAAGCATCTCGAAGCCGGCGCCCGGCGTGTCGTGATCAGCGCCCCTTCACCGGACGCGGATATCACCCTGGTTCTGGGGGTGAACGACGCCGATTTCGATCCCGAACACCATAAGGTGATCTCCAACGCCTCCTGCACCACCAACTCGCTGGCCCCGCCGCTGAAAGTGCTCGATGATGCATTCGGCATCGAGCAGGCACTGGTCACCACGATACACGCCTATACAGCCACCCAGAGCCTGGTGGATACGGCAGCAGGCAAGAAAATTCGCGGCCGCGCCGGCGCGATCAACATTATCCCCACTGCCACCGGTGCCGATGCCGCCACCGCCCTGGCGCTGCCCCAGTTGAAGGGCCGCTTGAGCGCGCTGGCGGTGCGGGTGCCGGTGGCGGATGGCTCCCTCACCGATATCAGCGCGCAGCTGCGCAATGCCGCCGACACCAAGGAGGTGAATGCGGCGTTCAGGGCGGCGGCGGAGGGGGACCTCAAAGGCATTCTCGCCTACAGTGAAGAGGATCTGGTTTCCTCGGATATTATCGGCGATCCCCATTCCGCAATCATTCACAGCCTCTCCACCCGCGCCCAGGGCAACCTGGTCAAGGTGCAGGCCTGGTACGACAACGAATACGGCTACGCCTGCCGCTGCCTGGATTTGCTGGAGCGCCTGCCGATGTAGGAGCCTGCTTGCAGGCGAACAAGAAAGTTAATAGGAAAGCGCCGAAAAATTCTTCTGAGAGAATGCCCCTAAGCATTCTTAATTGGTAAAAATTGTTACCAAAGATTTTGCACATCAGCAGAATTTCCCAGGATGATATATTTTGTCTACGGATCGATGATTTTAGGAAATATAGCGATGGCCGATGGAGCGAGGGGGTCTGGCTTGACCCGAGGCTGCGGCGCTAACGGTATGGATAGGGAAATCTTAGGTAGGATGGGAATAACTGTATGCGTGTTTATACTATTTCAGTCCACCATAGTATAGATATAGTTTCTAACCAATCCAGGATTCAGTCAAATAAGGAGAAAGCTGTGCATGAATTTAATTTTCGAAAAATTATGGTTATTTATCTACTTCTCATTTCGAGCGTTATTAATGGCTGTGATAGACATGCGGATAAGGCAGAGTTGTCAGCAGATATAGTGTTGCCTTCTGAGATGTTCAAGCAGGGAGTTTCCACTCCCATGGATATTCTGTTTCTTGAAGCTCAGGGAAGTGAGCTTCTGGATAAATACTATCTGTCCGAGTTAACGATGAATACGTCTACTCAAGGGGAAATAGGAATTATAGATCTATATTCTAAAGAGAAAGTGATGCGGTTTTTCCTGGATATAGAGAAACCAGGGCTTAAAGCCGTGAGCACTGATACAGGAAACCAACGGATCAATGAATTAGTTCTTGATAATTACACCGAATGGTGCGGAAAATGGCACAAAGGCGTAAATAACTACTGGCAGTTCTGCACAGGTTCAGACTGTACTGGAAGTGGCTCGGTACAATGGTGTATCAAGAAGGTAGATAAAGAGACTTGTGAGCAGGCGGGAAATTGTCCTACTAACGGTTAATTAGAAATAGTGTGCGTACGTCATATCAATGCGTCGTGAGGGTTCAAGGAGAGTCTTGCGGCATACTCGCCTATAGCGATGGGGAATTGATTGACCCCTCTGTACCTATGGAAAACCTAGTCAAAGTGAAGATGGGACACAGATATGAATGCGGCTAAACCTGCCTCCGCCTGGATTTGTTGGGGTGTCCGCCGTTGTAAGAGCTTGCTTGCAGGCGAACGAGGCCGTTAACAAGGTGCAATGTAATTTTCGCCTGCAACCAGGCTTCTACAAAGTGCCTCTCTGGTTTTAGAGGCAGTATATGCTCGAAACGGAAATAGCGGCAGACAGCCCCCAAGTGCAGATCGGCTCCATCGCCGAGGTACATGGCCCGGTGGTAGTGATTCGCTGTGCGCAGCTGCCGCCGCTGCGCCAGGCGTTGCGCGCATCCCTCGACCACGAAACCTACCTGTTCGAAGTCCACCAACACCTGGACCAGAAACATGCGCGCGCTATCACTCTACACCGTACCGCCGGCCTGAGCCGCGGGATGCCGGTATTCGACACCGGTGCGCCACTGCATGTGCCGGTCACCCCGGAGTGCCTGGGGCGGCTGCTGAATATCTTCGGCGAGCCGCTGGATGACGGCGAGCCGCTTGCGGCACAGGACTACCGAAATATTCACGCCACGCCGGCAGCACTGTGGGACGCGGTGGGTACCGGCGCTATTATGCAAACCGGAATCAAAGTCATCGACCTGCTGTGCCCCTTTGTCAGGGGCGGCAAGACCGGCCTGTTCGGCGGTGCCGGGGTGGGCAAGACGGTTCTGATAATGGAGTTCATGCACGCGGTGGCCGCGCTGCACAGCGGTGTGTCGGTATTCGCTGGCGTCGGCGAGCGCATTCGCGAGGCCCACGAACTCTGGTACGAGATGCGCGAGGCGGGGGTAATGGACCAGACGCTGATGGCCTTCGGGCAGATGGACGAATCGCCCGGGGTCCGCTTTCGGGTCGGCCTGTCCGCGCTGACCTACGCGGAATACCTGCGCGACACACTGCAAAAGGAAGTACTGTTCGTGATGGACAATATTTTCCGCTTTGTGCAGGCGGGCAGCGAGATCTCCAGTCTGCTCGGGCGCATGCCCGCCACCGTCGGCTACCAGCCCACGCTGATCAGCGAGGTGGCGGAGCTCCAGGAGCGCATTCTCTCCACCCGGGAGGGCGCAATTACCGCGGTGCAGGCGGTCTATGTGCCGGCGGACGATATGACTGATCCAGCGGTGAGTGCCATTTTCAGCCACCTGGATTCCTCGGTGGTGCTGTCGCGGGCGCAGGCGGGGAAGGGCTTATACCCCGCGGTCGATCCGTTGCAGTCCAGCAGTCAGGTAATGGACCGGCATACCCTGGGCGATCGCCACTACGTGGTGGCCCAGGAGGTGCGCGAACACCTGGCGCGCTATCGCGAGTTGGAGGACATTATCGCCATGCTCGGCATCGAGGAGCTGTCGCGGCAGGACCGCCGCATCGTACTGCGGGCGCGCAAGCTCCAGCGCTACCTGACCCAGCCGTTTATGGTCACCGCCTCCCACACAGGTATCGCCGGCGTCTCGGTGCCATTGCGGGAAACACTGGAGGATTGCGAAGCTTTTTTGCGCGGCGATTACGATGAGCTGCCGGAGGAGGACTGCTATATGCGCGGCAGTATGGGGAAAGGCGCGCGGTGAAAACCTTCAGCCTGCAACTTCTGTCCGCTACCGAACAGCGACGGATTGACGGCGTCACTTCCTTCGTCGGTGAGGACGCCTCCGGTAGTTTCGGCATCCTCGCCGGACATATGCGCACAATGACCGCGCTGGTATTTGGTCTGGCGCGTTTTCGCCGCGTCGAAGAGGGATGGCAGTATCTGGCGCTGCCCGGTGGACTGCTCTATTTTCTCGACGACCAGTTGCAGATTTGTGCCCGCCGCTACCTGATCGACAGCGACTACGAGCGCATTTCGGGACTTCTGCAACAGCAGCTGCTGGCGGAGGAGCGGGATCTGCACGAAATGAAAGAAAGCCTGCGCCGGATGGAGGAATCCATTTTGCGCCGGCTTTGGGAAGTCGGGCGCCAGTCACCAGGGCGCTGAATAATATGTAGGATGGGCAAAGCGCAGCGTGTCCATCAATCAGCCCGTGGTGGGCACGCTGCGCTTTGCCCATCCTACATTACTGTTTCTATGGCAACGGACAGGGACAAACAGCTGCGTGAAAAAGTCGAGCGCCAGGCCAAGCGAATGAAGCAGGCCGAGCGCGAGCGCCCGACACTATTCGCGCAGACCATCTATATCGGCACCCTGGGCCTGGTATTTGTGCTGCCGGTGGTGGGCGGTGCCTATCTGGGCAATTGGCTGGACAGCCTGACCGCCGGCTATTCCACTCGCTGGACTCTCAGCCTGATCTTCGTTGGCCTGGTGGTGGGTGCCTTCAATGTGTATCTGTTGATTCGGGAGTAGTGAGTGAACGGCAGCGAGTTATTCCCCTCGGTACTTTTTCGCGTAGGGCCGCTGCAGATCACCGGCACCGTGATCACCACCTGGGCGATTGTCGCCGCCATCGGATCTGCGGCCTGGCTGCTGTCGCGCCGCCTCCGGCTGCAACCGGGTGCGCTGCAGACCCTGGCGGAAGGTGTCGTGATTGCGGTGGAAGACGCCATTCGCGCGGTGGCGCCGGATCACGTCAAGCTGCTGCTGCCGTTTATCGCCAGCCTGTGGATCTTCCTGGTGGTGGCCAATCTCTGCGGATTGATTCCCGGCGTACATTCGCCCACGCGGGATCTCTCCGCCACCGCGGCGCTGGCAATACTGGTATTTCTGTCGGTGCACTGGTTCGGAATCCGCAGCCAGGGACTGAAACGCTATCTGCGCCACTACCTGACCCCGAGCCCGATACTGCTGCCGTTCCACCTGATCAGCGAAATCACCCGCACTGTCGCCCTGGCGGTGCGCCTGTTCGGCAACATCATGAGCCTGGAAATGGCTGCGCTGCTGATTCTGCTGGTGGCCGGTTTTCTGGCGCCAATTCCTATACTGATGCTGCACATTGTCGAAGCCCTGGTTCAGGCCTATATCTTCGGCATGCTGGCACTGATTTACGTTGCCGGCGGCCTGCAATCACAACAGCTTAGGCAACCACCACAAGGAGAGCGCCATGAGTGATATGACCTGGTTTGCGCTGCTTTCGACCATCGCCGCGATACTCGGCATGGCGATCGGCGTATTGCTGCCGGCCTACGCCATGGGGCGGGCGATCAGCAGCGCGCTGGACGCGCTGGCGCGGCAGCCGGAAGCGGAGCGTTCGATCATGCGCACCCTGTTTATCGGCTTGGCGATGATCGAGTCCCTGGCCATCTATGTGCTGGTGATCGCGCTGATCGTGCTGTTTCGCAATCCACTGTTGGAATATCTCATCAAACCGTAGGGATATTTCCGCATGGAACTCAGCTGGTCGACCTTCCTGCTGGAAATCGTCAATTTCCTGGTGCTGGTGTGGATACTCAAGCGGTTTTTCTACAAGCCGTTGCAATCCGTTATCACACGCCGCCGGCAGGACATCGAACAGCGCCTGGCGGAAGCGGAAAAAATGCGGGAGGAGGCCGAGCGGTTGCAGCGGGAGTACGAGGGCCGCATGAATGATTGGGAGCGCGAACGCCAGCGGGCCCGGGCAGATCTGCAGGAAGAGATGAAAGCCGAGCGCGCGCAGCTGGAGCAGGCATTGCAGGAGGCCCTGCAACAGCAGCGGCAGAAGGCCGAAGTGATTGAGCAGCGCCGCCAGCGGGAGCAGCGGCATCAGCTGCAACAGCGGGCGCTGGAGCAGGGCAGCCACTTCGCCGCGCGCCTGCTGGAACAGGCCGCCGGCCCGGAACTGGAAACGAATCTTCAGCAACTGCTGCTGGCCTCGCTGGCGGAACTGCCGGAGGATCGACTGGCGGAACTGCGACGGCAGTTGCCCGCGGCTGGAGAGCCGGTGGAAGTATCCAGTGCCTTTCCCCTGTCCGCCGACCGGCGCGAACAAGTCCGAAATGGATTGCAGCAAATACTGCAGAACACTGTGCACTGCCATTTTTCAGAGGACAGCGACCTGATAGCGGGTTTGCGCCTGGTTATCGGTCCCTGGGTGCTGGGTGCAAATGTGCGCGATGAACTGCGGGGGTTTGCGCGGATAGCGCGGGGCACAGACCGTGAATAACGAATTGCTGCAGCGCCGGGAGGACTGGCTGAGGAGCTACCGCCCTCAACTGCGCATTCGCGAACAGGGTCGCGTGGTGTCGGTAGGCGACGGTATCGCCTGGGTCGGCGGGCTGCCCACCGCGGCCATGGATGATGTACTGGACTTTGCCGACGGCAGCCGCGCCCAGGTTTTCGATCTCACAGGCGAATTGGTGGGGGCGATACTGTTGAGGGAAACCCGGGATCTCACCGCCGGCACTGCCGTACGCCTGTATGAGAAAAAACTGGGTATCCCCGTGGGCGACGATCTGCTGGGGCGGGTAATAGATCCGCTGGGCGATCCCCTCGACGACGGCGCCGCGCCCGAGTGTTCCGACTGGCGGCGCCTGGAAATGCCCTCGCCGGCAATTACACAGCGCGATTTTGTGCACCGGCCGCTGTATACCGGCAGCAAGGTGCTGGATACCATGATTCCCATCGGCCGCGGCCAGCGGCAATTGCTGATCGGTGACGAGGGCCTCGGGCGCAGCTCTCTGGCACTGGACACGGTGATCAACCAGCGGGATCAGCAAGTCTATTGCGTCTATGTACTGATCGGCCAGAAGCGCTCGGCAGTGGTCACCACTATCGAGCTGCTGCGCGACTACGGCGCACTGGATTTTTCCACCGTGGTGGTGGCCGAGGCCAGCACCCTGCCGGGACTGCGACACTTGGCACCATTCACTGGTTGCAGTATCGCCGAATACTGGATGCGTAGGGGATTGCACACGCTGGTGGTGTACGACGATCTCTCCACCCACGCCAAGACCTACCGCGAACTCTCGCTCTTATTGCGTCGGCCGCCGGGGCGCGAGGCCTATCCCGGCGATATATTTTCCGTGCACGCGCGCCTGCTGGAGCGGGCCACATGTCTCAACGCGGAACAGGGCGGCGGCAGTATGACCGCGCTGCCGGTCGTGGAGACCAAGCAGGGGGAGATAGCGGCCTATATCCCCACCAACCTGATCTCCATTACCGATGGCCAGATCTACCTGGATCGCGAGTTGTTTACCAGTGGTTTCCGCCCGGCCATCGATATCGGCAAATCGGTATCCCGCATCGGCGGTCGCGCCCAGCACCCGGCCATCAAGTGGGAGGCCGGACGCATGAAGCTCGACTACCTGCAGTTTCTCGAACTGGAAATGTTCACCCGCTTCGGCGCCAGGCTGGAGGCGGGCATGGAAAAAGCCATCCGCCGCGGCCGCGTGCTGCGGGAGATTCTCAAGCAGGAGCGGCTGGCGCCGCTGTCGATCGAGTTCCAACTGGCGTGGATGATCGTCTTTAATGACGGCCTGCTGGACGGCGTGGAGCCGCAACAGGTACAGGACCTGATGGCAGGGCTGCAGGGCAGGGTGGAGGCCAGCGGCCTGCAGCTGGACGACCCGCGCGAGCGGTGGGTGGCGCTCGCGCAGGACTGGCTGTCGAGTGCCGCGGGAGCCCAAAAGTGAGGGGAGAGAGGTGAGCCGTCGCCACGAGCTGCAGCGCCACGGGCAGCAACTCGGCGAGACACGCGAGATTGTCAGCGCCATGAAGGCGATGGCTTTTATCGAGGTGCGACGCCTGGGGCGTTTTCTCGACAGCCAGCGGCGGACGGTGGAAACCATGCGCACCGCCGCCGCGGACTTCCTCAGCTTTTTTCCGCAGGCACTGCCCCCGCCGCAGGAGCGGCAACTGCGGCGCATCTACCTGCTGATCGGTTCCGATCGGGGTTTTTGCGGCAACTTCAATGAAAGCCTGATACAGCGTTTGCACCGGTGTCTGGTGGAAGAGCCTGTGGAAGGCGACGGCACAAAAGCGGGCATTATCGGTTGGGGGCAGAAGCTGTGCGTCAAATTGGGAGAACACCCGCTGCTGCTGGCGGCCGTCGAGGGCGCCGCGGTGCTGGACGAGGTGGGCGCGCGACTGCTGCAACTGGTGAACCGGCTCTCGGAACTGCAGGCCGGGGGCGCCATAGCGCTGGTGGTGCTCTACCACGACCCGCAGCGGCAGGGCGTGGCAGTGCGCGAACTGCTGCCCCCGTTTGAATCGCTGCGCAGTGCGCCGGAAAAATTCCCCTTTGCGCCCGGTTTAAATCTGGCACCCGGCGACTTTCTGCGCGAGCTGGTGGAGCAGTACCTGTTCGCGGCCCTGCACGAAATACTCTACGTCTCCCTGATGGCGGAAAACCAGCAGCGCATGCAACACCTGGAAGGCGCTCAGCGCTACCTGGACGAAAAACTGGAAGCGCTGCGCCGCAGGAGCAACCAACTGCGCCAGGAGGAGATAACCGAGGAAATCGAGGTGATACTGCTGAACGCCGACAGCGCAAAACTGCCACCGCGGAAAAAATCCGGGGAAGGCGATCACTGATGCCTGACACTCTGGCTTGGATTATCGCCGGCGGCCTGCTGATGAGCGCCATCGCCATGGTGGGCGGCGTCACCGCGTTTATGAAGCCTGCCACTCTGGAGCGAATACTGCTGCCGCTGGTTTCCCTGGCCGCCGCCACACTCCTCGGCGGCGCATTCTTCCATATGCTGCCTGGAGGCCTGGAATCCCTCGCGCCGCTGGCCGCAACCGCCTGGCTGGTGGCGGGTTTCAGCGCCTTCCTACTGCTGGAACAGTTGCTGCACTGGCACCACTCGCACAGCGCTCAAGAGGAGAGATACCGGCCGGTGACCTACCTGATCCTTCTCGGCAATGGTATCCACAACTTTATCGGTGGCCTCGCCATCGCCAGCACCTTCTTGATCGACCCCCGCGCGGGCATCTCCGCCTGGATCGCCGCCGTCGCCCACGAGGTGCCGCAGGAACTGGGCGACTTCGGCGTGCTGGTACACGGGGGCTGGTCGCGGCGGCGCGCACTGACGTGGAATGTGCTGTCCGCGCTGACCTTTCCACTTGGAGCCCTGATCGCCTATGCGATTTCCCGCCATTTCGACGTGGTCTGGCTAATGCTGTTCGGTGCTGGCAATTTTGTCTATATCGCCGCGTCGGACCTGATACCGGAAATAAAACAGCAGGCCAGCCTGCGAACGGCGGCGGTACATTTCGGATTCTTCGCCGCCGGCCTGCTCCTGATGTTTATTCTCGCGTGCTGCTTTTACCACTGAGTAGCGCCAGAAATCGACGGTGACGCTATATTCAGAATAATTGGGGAACTTATACACGTCACACTTCCACCTTGAAGAAATACTTCAACCTCTGTGCCAGAGAAGGTTTTATGTTTGTGGTCAAGCACAACAACGGCGGCTGGATCCCTTCTATCGCACCAGTCTGCCAGACTCGTCAGGAGATTATGAACAGATTCCAAGGACCTGTAGGCGAGCGCATCGCTCAATGTTTACTTTTTTGAGCAAATAGGCATTTATAATTCCTATACTCCTGTTCCACCGACACGAATCAGGAGGGATTCGCAATGAGAAAAGTCATATTACCGAGCAACCGCAGCCTGAGCGTCCGTTCCGTCATGATGCCCATACTGGGCACGACGATGCTGGCGGGAACTGGGGGCATGGCCGCAGTGATGCTGGCGGGAAGTGTGAGCACGGCCGCGGCGCACGACGGATCGGGGCAGTCAGTTGAAGTCGAGCCTGAGCTGGAGATCAGGCCCACGTTCGACGACGAGGCGGGCGGATACCGGGCGACCGATGATGCGGCGATCTGGATTGATCCGAACGACACTGAAGACAGCCTGGTGCTGGCCAGCCAAAAAGAGGGCGGGCTGGCGGTGTACAACATGGATGGTGAGCTGCAGCAAGATATCCCAGCGCCGCCTCCGCCGGGGTCGAATGACCAGCCGGGTCGTATCAACAACGTCGATGTCGCCTACAACTTCCCGTTGTTCGGGTACGGCTGGGTCGATATCGCGGTTGTCAGCGATCGCGGGCTCGACCAGGTGCGTACCTATGTGATCGACCCCCACGATCCGAATGGCCCGCTGACTGACGTATCGGCGGCGAGCTTGCCGTGGATATTCTCTGCCAGCCAGGAAGAGGTGAACGAGGAGTTCACTGCGTATGGGCTGACCGCCTGGCAGCGGTTCGGCAATACCGAAGTATTCGTCACGCAGAACGGCGAAGCGGTCGTCGCGCACCTGCGCCTGTTGAGCCAGGCCGACGGCACTGTCACCTACGAACAAGCCGGTACCATCGAGCTGCCGACGCAGTTTCTACTGCCTGATGGTACAACGTGGGAACCGTGTACCGATCCGGATGAGCGGCCGTTCGCTGAAGGGCTTGTCGTTGACGACGACAGGGGAGTCCTCTACATCGCCCAGGAAGCGGTGGGCATCTGGAAGGTACGGGTCTGGCCTTATCAGGGGCATCCCCGGCTGGTCGACACTGTTGGTGAATACGGAGTGCCCTGGACCTATGAGGCTGACGCCGAGGAGGAGTGCGTGATCCATTACGACCAGGACCCCGGTTATGGCGGTAAATGGCTCACCACCGATGTCGAGGGATTGGCGATCTATGACGGAGGTCATGGCCGCGGCTACCTGATCGCGTCAAGCCAGGGCAGCGATACCTTCGTGATTTACGACCGGGGATGGGGTAACTCTCCCATCGGTGAATTCCGGGTGGTGGCCGATCACGGTATCGATGGCGTCAATGGCACGGATGGTTTTGATGTCACGAATGTCGACGTTGGTGGCGAATTCGAAGATGGCTTGATTGTGTTGCAGGATGAACCGAACACGCCCGACATCTACGACGACGAAGGTGAGTTGCGCGACAACGCCAACTTGAAGTTCGTGAAGTGGGGCGATGTGGCCGAGGCATTCAAGCCAGAGTTGATCGTGAACACCGGTCCCGATCCACGGGACTGATGAAGATACGGCATGGCCCATTCACGAGCAACGCTAATGGGTCGCTGCCGGCATTCCGCAACCTGGTGAGAGCCTCGACACGACTGTTTTTCCCTTCCGAGTTTAGGTTTGCGATGTATTTATAATCCTTATGAAAATTCTAGTTAAATGTAAATTGATATCTCTATTGTTGCTGTTAATCAATTGTATAGATGATTTGTCTTTTTATAAAAATATCCGTAAATAAAAAATTTTGCGACAAATACCATAAAGTGTGACAAGAGCACGATTCTGAAAAATTAAAAAATAGAAACTTACTATGAACAATAATCGGTATAAAAATTATGAACACGTCAAGGATGAAAACACGGGTTCTGATCGCCGATTCCTATCCAGCATTTGTGATGGGTGTTGAATCCACTGTGCAAAATGAGCCAGATCTACTTCTGGTTAGTAAGGCGCAAGAAGGTGTTCAGGCTGTCCAGGAAATTCGCCGCTTGCAACCGGATGTCTGTCTGGTTGAACTGGAACTACCAAAAATAAACGGCTTGAATATTATTGCATCAATTTCCCGTGAAGGAATTGCAAGTCGAATCATAATTATGACGGGATCTGCCAAAGGCTCTGTTATTCATCGAGCTTTCACCGAAGGCGCTGCTGGATTTTTAAGCAAACGGGAACCGCTGGGAAAAATCTATAAGGCTATTCGAAACGTCTATAACGGCTCTCAGGTTTTATCTGAAAGCCTTAAGATGGAACTGAAAAAATATCAACAATCACAAAACTGTATTGTTGCCGATATTCCTCCGCTGATGCATTTCCTCACTGGTCGTGAACTTGAAGTTCTGCGATGCATTGCTCGAGGAATATCTATTGTGGAAACAGCGCGTGAACTTCATATGAGTGCCACAACAGTCAAGCATCATCGGCATGTAATTTTCGCCAAGCTTGGTGTTGCTAATGCCCCAGCTGCGGTTTACACCGCCATGCGGGGAAACCTTCTTCCTTAATACTCCTACCTTATACCGCGATTATCCATCTGCTATTTTAAGCTAAAAGTCCGACCAAAAGTAGGATTGTTAATTTATTCTATGGGCGATAGCGTAGCCAATAACTTGGTATAAGCAGAGGGATTTAATACTTAAATAAGCATATATTTTATATGCATGATTAATTAAGAATAGCCTAATAGTTAATTATATTGGAGTTGAAAAATATCTGTAACGATAAAATAATCCATAAAAAATGAAAGTTATGGTGTTTTATTTTAGGTAAGAAGTATATGAAAGACGGTTAATGACAGTTTATTGATTGTAAATAATAATCTGGCGAAAAAGTTATGAACACGTCAAGGATGAAAATACGGGTTCTGATTGCTGACTCCCATCCGGCATTTTTAAGAGGGGTCGAGTCCGCCGTGCAACAGGAACCTGATCTAACTCTGGCCAGCAAGACCGAAGAGGGTACTCAAGCTATTCGGGAGATTCGCCGTCTACGCCCGGATATCTGCCTGGTCGAGCTGGAGCTACCGAAAGTCAATGGCTTGAATATTATTGCGTCGATCGCTCGTGAAGGAATTGCAAGCCGAACCATAATTTTGACGGGATCTGCCAAGAATTCCACTATTCAGCAGGCTATCACCGCAGGCGCTGCTGGATTGTTAAGCAAACGAGACCCGTTGGAAAAAGTCTGCAAAGCTATTAGAAACGCCTATAACGGATTGCAGATTCTATCGGAAAATGTTCAGGCTGAGCTGGAAAAATACCAAGCGAAAAAATCGCAAAATTCCGTTGTTACCGACATCCCTCTACTGTCTCACCTTCTCACTGATCGTGAGATGCAAGTACTGCGCTGTATTGCTCGTGGAATATCCATTGCCGAAACGGCACGTGAACTTCACATGAGCGCAACAACGGTCAAGCACCACAGGCAAGTAATCTTTTCCAAGCTTGGTGTTGCTAACGCTCCAGCCGCGGTTTATACCGCCATGCGGGAAAACTTGCTACATTAAACTACCTACTTATTATTTCTGGATGAAAGTCCGACCAAAAGTAGGATTGTTAGCTTTTCCGGTAATCGATAGTGTAGTTGCTAATCTAATGGATACCGGGGGCGAAGGGCATGATGGAAAATATGTTGCGATCTATATTGATCGCAACCAAAAAAAAGATAGGGCGTGTCGCCAAACCCGATCAGCAGAGAACACGATCATCTGATGCCCGTGTTATTACAACCGGCCGCCTGGTTGGTTTGGTAACCGGACCAATCCTGCTGGCCATTATTCTGATAACGCCAATGCCGTTAACCACACCACAGCATAATTTGTTGGCGGTAGTCGTGATGACCATCACTTACTGGGTTTTTCGTGCACTTCCGATTCCGATCACCTCGATCCTGGCCTTGGCCCTGGCAGTCGTATTGAATGTGGCCACCGCGGAGAAGATATTTGGTGCTTTTTCCTCACCAATACTATTCCTCCTTATTGGCGGATTTATCATTACCCGAGCCATGGTCAAATACGGACTGGGGCGTCGCATTGCTTTATTCGTATTGTCTATTCCGGGAATTGCCGGCTCAACGAATCGTATCATCATCGCCTTTGGCGCACTCGGTGCACTGTTATCCGGTGTTATTGATAATGGTGCTGTCGCAGCCATGTTATTGCCTATCGCGGTAGGACTGATCCATGCGCTGTCTAGTGATATCCGTGAACAAAGTTCGATTTCTGTGGATGAGAGGCGCCGCCTGAACTTCGGTACCGCGCTGATGTTAATGACGGCTTACGGACCTACGGTTGGTGCCTTGCTAACGCCTTTTGGTGATGCCTCCAACTTGGTCGGCTGGGATTTCATTCAGGGTCACTTTGGTATCAGTATTTCCCTGACCACCTGGATGGCCATGTCCGTTCCCATAGTTATTATGTTGTTTGCCGTTTTGTCCGCAGCCGTTCTGTTGGTTAACCGTCCCGAAGTCAGCCGTCTGCCAGGAGCAGAAGTATTGATTGCTAAACACAGACGTGCACTTGGTCCGATGTCGCGCGGAGAAATCAATACCGCCATCGCTTTTACATTAGCAATACTGCTATGGCTGTTACCTCCGGTCATTGGCTTAATAAGTGGCCCTTCTTCACCGTTGCACGATCTGTTCATTGAGCGCCTACAACCCGCGGTCGTTGCAGTACTCGCTGCTTGCCTGTTGTTTGTGTTGCCGATCGGCCGTCGCAAGGGATTTACATTAAGCTGGCGTCAGGATGTCACCAATATGGATTGGGGACCTGTTTTGCTAATGGGCTCAAGCCTGACTCTGGGACATCTGATGGCCGACACCGGGCTAGCCCAGATCATGGGAACTGAGCTGGCAGAAAAGGTTGATGGCGTAGGCGCAATCACCGTTTACCTGTTCGCTGCGGCTGTTGCCATCATGATTTCGGAACTGACCTCCAACCTGGTTAGCATCAGCATCCTCGTGCCGATTATTCCTACGGTCGCCGTCTCCGGAGGCGGAGATCCACTCCAAGCCGCACTGATTGCGACATTTGCCGCCGTTTACGGTTTCACACTGCCTATATCGACTTCGGCTAATGCCATTGTTTACGGCTCGGGACAGGTTCCTTTTATGCGCATGGTGAGAACCGGAATAATCGTTGATATATCCGGCATTGTAATGATTGTTGTCGGGGTCCTAACTATGTTGCAGTTCGTCAATTTAAATTGAGGAAATAGGGCGTTTATGAAAGTCAATAACTTTGGAGGAATCGTTATGAAACACAAATCAGGAGAAAATGGCAGCAATAATTCGAGTGCAAAAAATCAAACTCAAGGCTCTGGCGGCAATGAGCAGGACAGTGGACAGCCGTCGCACTTGAATTCCGCACCAGAGACAGGCTCTGAACCCCAGGGCGACGAACCGGTGGTTAGCGGTAACAGCGGTTCGGCAGAGGATGAAAATGTTTCCGAAACGGCTCCCGTATCAATCTCCATCGGAACCGACTACGCCGCGGCGGCCTGCGAATTTGGAGTTGCTGTTGTAGGACCGCACTCCGCCGCCGCAGCGAGCCAGGTAGGGGTTGTTGCGGTCAGTCCAGGGGGGGCCGCCGCGACCAGTAATTCAGCTAATTCCAGCAGTGTCGCTACTGGCAGTAATCTGGAAACTGCGGATAAGCAAACCTGACAGCGGCCATGGAAAATATAGAGTTCAAACGGTCGCGCTTGCCAGGTACAAATCTCGCGAATCTGTCTGCTGTGCTGCAGACATGTGAGACAACTGTGCGGGTCATATGACCCGTCAATATTAACCCACCAGGAGATTTATTATGTCAACAACGCCAATTGATATGCAACTTCAGAGCAGGCTGGATAGGGCTGTATCCCTATTGGAGGAGATTCGATCCGATAGGAGAACGGACCGGCTGTTTGATGTTATGAAAATTGTGCGCGATGAAGTGAATGGGCTTTCTCGGGAGCACGATGCGATCCGTGATGATGTACGGGAACTCGTCCATTTGCTTATGCAGCAACAGTCAACAACTGGTGCTGACTGATCGGTGATGATCCGGGTCGTGAGTATTTTTTTATCACGGCCCGTATCGGCCCGAAGATCAATGAAGTATTGCGATACAAAAATCACAGACTTGCAATCCTGGTATTGATCAGGTCCATTTCATGCTTATGGTGAAAATGGGCATGCATAGTTGATGCATTGGACAGTCCAACTAACGTCATTGGAGTTCTGGTCATGCTGCAATTCGTCACTTTAACCTGACACCAAGGATGCATGGGAAGCTAAATTTTTGGAGGAAACATTATGAGTAGCGCATCAGCGGGCAGTAGCAGTAGCAATTCCGGGGAGAATAATTACGCCGAAACTCCCGATGGCAGTGAGCAGGATTATGGAAGGTTACCTCAGTTTAGCGCCACATCGACAACATGCGCCGAAGCCCAACAGGGCGATGGTCCGGCGGCTGCCAGTGCCAGTGGTTCTGCGGTTGGGGTAAATGTTGCCAAAACCACTTCAGTATCAACCTGCATCGGAACTGATTATGCGGCAGCAGCTTGTGAATATGGTGTCGCTGTTGCTGGACCGCATTCGGCCGCAGCGGCGAGCCAGGTTGGAGTTGTTGCGGTCGGACCGGACGGCGCTGCGGCGACCAGCGATGCTGCCAATTCCAGCAATGTGACTAATGTCAGTGATACAGTTGTGGTGACAAGCGAACCAGAAAGCAGTCAGGAAAACCAGGACGTCGAGAGGAACTCTCTGAATGAATCCGGAGAAAATCTCGCGAACAATGCCTGACACAGGATGTATATGAAAAAGTTGCGTGGTCCAGAACGCAACCCCTCAATATCAACCATACAAGGAGATTAATTATGTCAACCACACCAATTGAGGTGCAAATCCAGAGTACGCTGGATCGGGCCGTATCCCTGTTGGGAGAAATAAGATCCGATAGAAGAATAGATCGCCTGTTCGATGTACTGGAAATCGTGCGCGATGCGGTGAATGAGCTTTCCCGGGAGCATGAGGCGATTCGTACCGATATACGGGAACTCACCATCTTAATGATTCAACAGCAGTCAGTTGAGTAGGCACCGATAAGCCGGGCTGTGAATGGTTGTTCAATTACAGCCCGGTATCGACCCTAGTAACAATATGAGATATCGCGATACAGCCAAGCGCAAACTTGCCATCATGGTATTAGCGATGCTTATGACGGGAACGACATTTTACAGCCTGGTGGAAAATTGGTCTGTGCTGGATGCACTTTATTTCAGTGTCGTCACTCTGACTACTGTCGGATTCGGAGATTTGACACCAACCAGACCTATATCAAAGGCTTTTACGATTATTTACATTCTTACTGGCGTTGGCCTGTTAACAGCCTTCATTCGTGCACTTGTACGCCAAGCCATTCCGCCAGACAAATCGTCCGCAGAGCCGAAAGGAAGCGTTGCCCATAAAAGACCTCGGCGAGCAATCCACAGGAGATAGTTTATGGAAGCGCCAATGTTTTATATAAACAGTTGGAGCAATATATGTATACCGGAAATCGCCGATTAAATGTATTCTATACTGTTGCCAATACTAACAGTTTCACCCGGGCGGCAAAAATATTGCATATGACCCAGCCTGCGGTTTCATCGCAAATCCAGCGATTCGAAGAGTATTACGGTATGCGCCTGTTTCATCGTAATCATGACGGTGTGGTGCTTACCGATACTGGCCGGATGGCGTATAGTTATGCCGAACGTGTAGTTCGGCTGCTTAATGAACTTGATTACAAACTCCGCAGGATTGATGATGATAATCGGCATCTACGCTTGGGAGCTACATCGGATACGATCATTTTTTTTGTGAAGGCGTTCCTGAATGGTTTCATTACAAATAATCCAAATGTTAAGGTGCGGATGAATATATATGATGATGAAAAGATTTTTTTTAAGTTGGGAGATCAAAGTATAGATCTTGCGGTGACAATGAAGATTAAGAATAACAGGAATATTTCGGTGGAACGCAGTTGGCAAATCCCGCTGTCAGTTATTATTCCCCGGGATCATCCTCTGGAAAAACGGGAATGCATCACCGTGGACCAATTGCTTGGATATCCGATTGTTTGCCGTGGCAGCGCTGAGGATGCATTCAGTATAATCGCATCTCATGTGGAGGAGAACTTTAACCGGAACGCCCTGGACATCATTGACAACTTGGGAAGTCTGGAAACGGTGACTGCCGCGGTGCAGGCTGGCATGGGTATCGGAATTATCCCGGAGATAGAAGGAAAAGGCTTACAACAAAATCCGGAACTGACTGTGCGCAGAATAGATCCCCCAATCATGCTGGGTTACCACCTCATTCGAGATACACGTTACAGCCGCCACGAGTCCGTTCATGCATTGCTCAAACATGTGGACTGTAACTTTACAGCATAACTTTGCGGACAGCCTTCGGCGGTGTAGAACGGCTGGTCCGGCCGCTCCAGGGTATTCACGGCGCCTTCGGCCCTGCCGTTTTGTCCTCTTGTAACAGGCTGTCCTGCAGCAGCTCCAGGCTCTCTGCCACCTCATGAGGTTCGTGGAAATAGGCGATGTGGTACATGGCCTCGCCCTTTTGTACCAGCGGGATATTCAGTCGGCCGATAATGATCCCCTCCGCGTTACACAGCATCCGGTCCAGTTCACAGCCGTAGGGGTCGACGATGGTGGCCAGCAGCTCGCCCCGATGCACGTGATCGCCGAGGGATTTTTTGTGGTTGACGATGCCGCTGTCGCTGGCACGCAGCCAGCCGCTGCTGCGGGCAATGAAGGGCTCGATGGCGTGGCACGCGCGATCTCGGGGCAACATGGCCAAGTGTCGCAGCACGTTGAGGATGCCCTTGACCCCGGCGCGGATGCACAGCTCGTCGAAACGCAACGCCTCGCCCGCCTCATAGAGGAGAATACGCACTCCAAGGTCCGCCGCCGCCTGGCTCAGGGAACCGTTACGCAGGGTGGAGTTGAGCACTACCGGCACGCCGAAGGCATAGGCCATGGCTCGGGTCTTCCGGTCGTTCAGGTTGGCGCGGATCTGGGGCAGGTTACTGCGGTGCAGGGCACCGGTGTGCAGGTCGATGCCGTAGTCACACTTGGAAAGGATTTGGTTGATAAATACGTGTGCCATACGCGATGCCAGGGAACCTCGGGGGAACCGGGGAAGGAGCGGTTAAGGTCTCGCCGGTCTGGCAGGTAGCGGGACTGATCCAGTAGGCCGTAGACGTTGACCACTGGTACAGCGATCAGGGTGCCGCGCAGGGAGTTGAGGGCGCGGCTGTTGATCAGGCGGTTGATAATCTCTATGCCGTTGAGTTCGTCCCCGTGGATCGCTGCGCAGACGAACATGCAGGGGCCTGATTTCCTGCCTCGATGCACGTGGACCGGAATTGCCATTTCGGTGTCCGTGTAGAGGCGAACCACCGGCAGGTCGATGCGCCGGGTCTCGCCGGGCGCAACCGCAACCTCTCCGATTTTTAATTCGTCTGTCATGATCTGGCCCGGATGTGCCAGCATTTGCGGGTGACAACTAAACAGGTTTCGATGACCTGTTTAGTCGTTCAGGTTAATAGAATCAGCCGCTGTTGGAGATATTATCCCGGAGGAGGGAAGAAATTCTCCACGGCTGCCATCTGCAATTTCTCCTGGATTGACAGTAATATTTGAACTGAACCATGCGTAGTTCCGACAGCATCTGTCAGCCATGAGATAAAGTCGCCGGGGGTCGTGCTATTCGGCGGCAGTTCCTGCAGAAGCTCATTAAAGAGTACAATCAGCTCTGTATCGGTATCGATCAAAAACTGTATAAGTTGCTCGACGGTAAGCTGCTTTGCCGTGGGCATCATTATCACCTCTTATGCAAAACATGTTAAATGGACTGTGTGGCAAGCCCTTCCAGAAGGGATTGTACAACGTTACGGGATTTCTCAATTTCCTGGATAAGGTTGTTCAGTCCGTTTTCCAGTTCTACCTGAGGTACCTGATCATCCCCCCAGTTGATTACCACAGATTCCAGCACATTCTGAAAGGCCAACACATTCCCGAGCACCTCCTTATTCTGCTGAATAAGGATCAGCAAGGCCTCTGCCACCGATATATTTATGGGCATAACGACGACCTTTAATCCTGTGCGGGGAAATAGCTTTCGATAAAGCGCGTCTGGAGATTCTCCTGAAATGACAGCAAAGTCTCTATGGCCTTATCGGCGGTTTGCAGGATTGAACGCAATAGCTCTTCTACTTCTCCCTGCAGCTGTCCTGATCCAGCCGTTATCAAATCATTCTCGATCTTTTCCATAAGGCTAACGAATCGGTCCAGCATTGAAGAGTTAAAGTTTATCAGTGCATCAATAGTATCGCTCACAGATACTTCGCTAGGTGTAGTTGACATGTTTTGTCTCCTGTTTGTATGAATACGGGTTCTATATAAACAATTTACAACAGGGAAAACCAATCGTTTCTTTTTATGTGTTTGTATAAATCCGGATTGTGGAGGAAAGAGAAGGGGGGAGGATAAAAGTATTTTTCTACCAGGATTTTGTGCTTTCGGGTAGATTGATTTGGATAAATGTATCTGCGGAGGAGTTTACGGAATTCAACAGCGCGGACGGAGAGCAGAGCAGAATCCGGCGGTTCCTGAAGTGAGGGGCAGTGCCATGACAATCGCATCCTCGCGGCTGTCTTCGGCGGGGTAGTAATTGCGGCGGCGACCAACTTCACTGAAACCGATGGATTTGTAGAGCCGGATGGCGTTCACATTTGATGGCCGCACTTCGAGAAATGCTATCTGCGCGCCGTACTTCCGCCCCACGTCAAGCATATGTTCCACCATTAGACGGCCGAAGCCGCGGCCCTGCCACTGCGGCGCGATGCAGATATTGAAGATGCGCGCTTGGCCGAAGGGGGCCGACATGATTCCGTGGCCGACAATCTTATTGTCTGTTTCCGCCACCAGACAACTACAGCCGTTGGTCAGGCAATCGTGAAAGACATCTTGTGTCCAGGGATGGGAGTACGCCAGTATTTCATTGGTGTGGACAGCGGCGATATCATCCGCGCTCATGGCACGAAAGCGCAGTGGGCATGATCCCGGAAATACGCCACGCGGGCTAGCAGTCCGATTCGAAAAGCCCGGTCTCCTGGTGGTGACCGGGCTTTTATTCGGGCCATCGCTGGTCCTCACCCTGCGGCAGCCTTCGGTTGTGCAAAACGACTGTTCTGCCGTTTTGTTATTGATAGCTGCTTGCTGATTACAGGCACCCGTTTCTCCAAGGGCCGCGAATCGCAAAAGTCACCCCTGGCGATTGCACATTGGCAAACAACCAGTCGCCATAAAAGGTGGCGCCGGCCCATTCGCGGCCGCGGTAGTCGTCCACGGGGTCGTCCCAGAAGTTGTCCCGGGTTCCCGGAAAGACCGCGTCGATGACGTCGATATCTCCGTCGTTCAGCACAATACGATTTTCCGCAAAGGGGAAGGTGGTGCCGCCGGTGGTCAGCCCCACTAGGCGGCTCGGGGTCCAGCTGCCGTCCTCGCACAAAATGATGCCCCCGCGGGAACTGATGGCGATGTTGTCCGGGCTGTCCACATCCGCGGAGTCGCTGGACTCGTACAGCATGGTCAGGGTTTCCGCACGCGGGTCGTAGACCCACACCTGACCCAGCTCCTCTGCACCACCGTCGGTGGAGACGAAATAGATTTTACCGGCATCCTCAAAGCAGCCCTCGCCGCGGGAGAAGATGGCCGCGCCGGGGGCCGAGTCGAACGGGCGGCCGTTGACGCCCTCCGGATCGGTAACGCGCACCCATGTGACCGGGAAGGTGTCCCCGGCATTGAAGCCGCCGCGCAGATCTTTGCCCGATTCGCCCTCGACGGCCAGGACATAGAGTTCGCCGCCGTCGCGAAGGCCTTCATTTCTGTTGCGTCTGCCGCGCCAGTGTCGGTGCCCGGCGCCCGGCTGTACGTATTTGTAGAAACCACAGGGGTTGGCGTCCTCGGTCTCGTACATGACGCCGGTACGCGGATCTATGGCCACCGCTTCGTGACTGAAGCGACCGGCGGCGCGAATCGGTAGTCCGTTGCTGGTGCCGAAGCCGGGCACGTCAAAGACATAGCCGTGGTTGAAGCCATCGGTTCGGCTGCCCCAGGAGTGGAAGGTCTCCTCGCAGGAAACCCAGGAGCCCCAGGGCGTCGGGCCGCCGGCACAGTTGCGTATGGTGCCTCCGAGGCTGGTGTAGGAGTAGACAAACCGGCCCCGGAAAAGATCGAAAATCAGGTTGGTGGTACCGCCGAACTCATTGGGGTTGTACATGCTGCCACCCACCAGACACTGATTGCTTTCGCCGGCGGAGAGTTCGTGGTTGCGTACCAGGGAGATGAAGGGCCCGCGCCGGGCGGAAACCGCCATGCCATCGTGGTCAGTGGGAGTAGGGCGCCCGTCATCCATGATCTGGCCGGTCCAGCCGAAGGACATGTATTCGAAACCTTTTGGCAGGGCCAGAAGCTCCAGCCCTGTTGCCAGGTCCCTAGTCGGCTGCAGCGGTCCATAGTCCGGCACGTGGGATCTTCGGTGCCCCCTACTCATCGGCATGCCGGATGCCCGCGCAGCCAGGGAACTGAAGGCTAGGGCTGCAACTCCGGCCGCCAGGCCGGATTTGACAAACCGGCGCCGGTCGAGCGCTGTATCGTTGTGATTTTCCATAGATCCTCCATTTTTCTTATGGTGGGGAATGTTTGGACGGGTGAGAATCGGAAAAATACGTATGCAGGCATGACATTTTTGTCTCGAAGACGTGAAGCTTCGATGAATCCCGGAAGTTATGTGATCCAGTCCATAAGCTCACACGCTGCTTCATTCTTGAGGCACTAAAGTCAATCGATACGCCAGTAATTCCGCCTGCAGATATTTCCCGGCAGTTGTGGTCGCCATATTTTCTTTTTTGATTGCGGAAAATACCCGAATCATATAAACAATTTACAGAGAGTAAATCCAACTAGTTTCTTTAATGCGCGTGTATAAATCCGCCTTATATACAGAAGGGATAAAAGAGACGAAATAATTTCCCGTGATCCGTTTGGATAATGAGATTTTGGTACCAGTTTTGAATTTTAATGCTTATTAAACTCAAAAATAGAATTCCGATATAGCGGAATAGATTACAAGAGCCCTTATTCAAGTGCCGATCTCGCCACCGTCATTCTTCTGGATTACCACTACGGAAGGACGCGGCGGCATATCCTCGGTAAAATCGGGCCAGCGTGTGGCCGGATCCTCGAAAGTCGAGTTCCGTTCGAAGCCGGGGAAGTGCTCGGTTCCGTCGGTGCCGGGATGCTGCACAGCGACAAAGAGCGTCCCGTTATCGGCGGTAAAACGGGGACTGCAGAGCTCCGCCCCGATCGGAGTACGGAAGAACATTTTGCTGTAACCGCGCAGGTCGCCTTCGGTCTCCAAGCCGAAAAGGCCGTCGGCATTGCCGGTCTTCATCCAGTTGGGGCCCTGGTCGGTGGATACCCAGAGACGCCCCCTGGCATCCACGCAGCAGTTGTCCGGCGAGCCGAACCAACCGTTCTCCGAGGTCGCCTCGTGGTACATGGCGCCGGACTCGGAATACTTCGGATTACCGGCGACCACCAGCAGTTCCCAGGTAAAGCGTTCAGCCGTATGGTTCCCCTCCGGTGGCGAGAGCTCGACGATCTGGCCAAAGTGGTTGGGACCGCGCGGGTTGGGGCTGTCTACGGCGTCGGCCGTGCGCGCGGAGTTATTGGTCAACATGACGTAGACCTTATCGGCCCACGGGTTCGGTTCCACGTCCTCCGGACGGTCCATCGGCGTTGCCCCCAGCATGTCGGCGGCGGTACGGGCCTCGATGACCACATCGGCCTGGCTGTAGAAGCCGTTCTCCGCCGTCAGTGGCCCCTCGCCGTGTACCAGAGGCAGCCATTCCAGAGAGCCGTCTTCGTAGAAACGCGCCACAGACAGAGTGCCGCTATCCAACAGGTCCATGTTGGCCGGGCGGTCGTCCGGGCTGTAGCGCCCCTCGGAGACGAAGCGGTAGAGGTAGTCGAAGCGCTGGTCGTCGCCCATATAGACCACAACGCGACCGTCGGAATTGACGATCGGCTCGGCGCCCTCGTGCTTGAAGCGGCCCAAGGCCGTGCGCTTCTTCGGCCGGGAGTTCGGATCGAAGACGTCGACCTCAACTACCCACCCGAAGCGGTTGGCCTCGTTGGGCTCGGCATTGATGTCGAATCGCTTGTGAAACTTCGGCCAGGCGCACCAGTCAGAGGGTACGCCACAGCGCCTGTAATTGCGTGCTTCCGGATGGCCGTTTTTCAGGATGCCGCCAAAATAATGGTGGAAGTTCTCCTCCGCCATCAGGTAGGTGCCCCAAGGGGTGATGCCCCCGGCGCAATTGTTGAGAGTGCCGATGCAGACTACGCCGGCCGGGTCGGCTGAGGTCTTCATGCGGTAGTGCCCGGCAGCGGGGCCGGCGATTTCCATCTCGGTATCGCCTCCGGTAATGCGCCGGTTGTACTGCCCGTCGGTCACCACCCGCCAGCGGCCGCCTTCGCGTTTCAACTCGATGACGGTACCGCCGTGAGCGGCCAACTCGATATCGACCAGCTCCTCGGTCATGTCGGCAAAGCCCTTGTTATCCTGCCGGCCGATACCGGGGAACATCATTTCCTCGTTGGTGTATTCGTGATTCACGCAGAGCAGGCCGTGGTCCGGGTTGTCGGAGCCCAGCGGCAGGCCGATGTAGCCGAGGTAGTCGTTGTTGTAGCCGAACTGTTTCCGCTGTGCGGCGGCGCTCTGGTTCATCGGGTCGAAGGGCGGCGAGTCGGCGAAAACCGGATCTCCCCAGCGGATCAGAATCTCGGCGCTGTAGCCGGGTGCCACGTGGTGCGTCTCGTCAACGCCGTGGGAAACCTCCTCCCAGAGGTAACGTCTGTCGGCCGCTGCCCTGGCTGAGATCGCCTCCTTCGGCATCGCGCGCTGCTCGTAACGGCTTTCTGTCACCTTATCGAAGGTAACCTTCGGATTGGGGTTCAGGGGTATATCGTCGGAAGCCTTGAACGTGGCTCCTTTGGATCTAAGGATGTCTTTGAGCATGTCTGTTGCCTTTCCAAATAGGTGCAATCGCTACCCGGGACGCTGAAAAAAACCAGATAATTTATTGGTGGTATGCCTGCATGAAACAGGTGTTTTTATATAAAAGATTCACGATAAACAAATCAAATCACTTATTCTTATGCACTTGTATAAGTTCTGCCCGAAGCACGCTCCGTCGAGAGTTTGTGGACTTGTTCAGAGGTCCCCAGGTAATAGAGATGTATGGTAAATTTGGCGCAAAAAAAAGCGGACTTGCGCCCGCTTTCAATACCTCTCTTCCTGTGAGTGACTATATTTCCGCAGCCTGCTTCGGCTCTGTTTACTGCCTGAGCCGGGCAGGTGCGGTGGTGCTGGCCGCGCTTGCATGGTCGCGACGCTCTCCCCCGAGAGTCCCTTCTATGCCTGTCGGTTACGAATCAGATTTTTCTACAAAGCACTGATCCGGGAATATTGTTTTGCATATACCTTATATGGTGCATGACCAGAGGCGAGTTCTTACGTTGGTACTAGCGTCCCTGTATCTGCTCCATTGTTATTTCTCCGCGATTAAACCGGTCAACAACTTCCAAGGCGAGTTCTTTCTTCTGCTCAGTGGTTAACTGATCAAATTGGGGGTCTGACGACATGACTTCCATAAGTGGTTGGCCGGAAGTAGCGTAAGCATATATGCGCTGTTCCATGGAGTCGTAGAGTTTTTGCTGTTCTTCCGTCGGACCTGTCGGATGGTCGGTAGTCGCTGCTGCCGCAATTGGGCCTGGTGATGAATCTCGAATTGATTTGCTGATTGTTTCCCTGATGCTGGACAGCAGTCCGGCGTAGGTCTGACAATTCCCGACTGCGAGTCTTTTTATCGACTTAGTTTCGAGTTGGTTTAATCGGTTATGCACTTTTTCGAGTAAGGTGTTGTTCTCATGGACCATATTATAGTGTTTATCCATGAGGTTCTGCTGTGCCGGGTTTCCGATCCAGAAGCCGATAGCAATACCAAACAATAAGGATGTGCTGACCAACAGAGTATATCTCTTCATGACGGCTTCCTGACTTTGGGTATCTGTCTCAAATCAAAATCAATGAGGTTCTTGAAAGGTGCGGAAGCACCTGTTAGTCCGGCGCTTCCGCGCCCATCAATCAGCTAGTCTGAACCTGACGACAGTTGAAGCTGCTGAGCCTGGCCCGTGTCACTGCATGTCAAGGTAACTTCCGCGCTTTGCGTGGCGGCAGTGGCCGCTGAACTCATCAGCGTGCCTCCGAATGCGGTCGTCGCATCAACGGCACAGAACACGGAGCCACCGCCGCCTCCGTCACCGCCACCACCGACGGATATCAGCGAAAATCCCGGCGTCTGTGATACAGACCACAGGTTCACCATGCCGGTCGCGGTTTGGGCCGCAAATGCTGAAATGGACGATGTGAGCAAAAAGGTGAATAAAAACACGTACTTGAATACTAACTGTTTCATGACAGCAGTCCTCCTTCGTTAGTGTCAAATGACTCCGACTTCTCATGAGTAGGAGCCCAGGCAGGTGGATAACCTGCACGGCGGAGTTAAGCAAACGAAATATGCATGCGCCAATCACTTTTCGTTATGTGTAGGAATAACCGCGCTTTATTCCTGCGCCTGTTGACACTAAAACCTTCCTGGGCCTAGTGAGGCACCGCTTCTTAAATTAAGTAGAGTTATCCCTCCTGGGTAAAATACAGACGGCGGGGACCTCTGGCGGTAAATCGGCTGACCCGGCCGCACCGGGTATCCGCGGCGCCTTAGGGCCGCCGAGTTGTTTCGGCGAGGTCGCTGTGCCGCTTGCAGAGCCGGAGCTTTATAATCCCGGGTCGCGGCCCGCACCGGCTCTGTGACTGCTGAGCCGGGCGGGTGCGAGTGGTCTTGGCCGCGCTTGCGCGGTTACAACGCTCTCCCCCGAGAGTTCTTTCTGTCTTTTCAGGCAGGCCTGGAGCCCGCAAGCGGAGCTGGAGCTCCGCGGTCCCGGTAGTTGCTGGCAGGCCAAACACGTTCGGTATGTCGGCATCAGCGTCCCTGTATCTGGTCCATTGTTATTTCACCGCGGTTAAGCCGGGAAACAACGTCCATGGCCAGCTGTTTCTTTTGCTCGTTGGTTAACTGCTGAAACTCGGGATCTGATGACATGGCTTCCATAAGCGGTTGCCCGGATGTGGCGTAAGCATAGATACGTGCTTTCATGGCGTCGTAGAGTTCGAGCTGTCTTTCCGTTGGGTCCGCATGCTGGCTGGCAGGTAGTGTTGCTTCGACAGACCTGACTGATAAATCTCGAATTGATTCACTGATCGTTTCGCGAATGCTGGACAGCAACCCGGCGTAGGTCTGGCAGTTACCTGCCACGACCTGTCTCGTTGTCTCGGTTTCAAGTTGATTCAACCGGTTATGTACTTTTTCGAGCAAGGCATTGTTTTCATGGATCATGTTGTAGTGTTTATCCATTAGATCCTGATTATCCGGAGTTCCGGTCCAGTAACCGATAACAATGCCGAACAAAAATAATGCGGCGATCAGCAGGGTATGTACTTTCATAATGTCTTCCTGACTTCGGATCTATATCAAATCAAAATCAATAGCATTGATGAGCGGCACGGAAGCGCCCATTAACCCTGCGCCTCCGCGCCATCGGCCAGTTAATCGGAGCCTGAAAGCATTTGAAGCTGTTGAGCTTGGCCGGCATCACTACACGTTAAGGTTACATCTACGCCTTGTACGGCAGCAGTGGCGGCAGAACTCATCAGTGTGCTTCCGAATTCGGCTGTTGCATCAACCGCGCAAAACACGGAATTGCCTCCATTTGCGGTGCCGTCGACGGCAATCAGCGAAAATCCCGGGGTCTGCGATATAGACCACAGGGACACCAGGCCGGTTGCGGTTTGGGCGGCAAATGCTGAAACGGACGATGTGAGTAAAAAAGTGAATAAAAACACGTACTTGAATACTAACTCTTTCATGACAGTAATCCTCCTCCATTAGTGTCAAAGAACTCCGACTTCCCGTAAGTGAGAGTCCAGGCAGGCGGATAACCTGCATGACGGAGTTAAGCAAACAATAGGAGAGGGGACCAATCGTTTCTCGTTATGTGTAGGGATAAGCTCGCTTTATCCCCTTTGTCTTCTTCCCTTTATTCCAGGTGGAAGTATCGGCCTAGGGCAGGTCCGGTTCGCGCGCTTTCAGCAGGCGGCGCATAATCTTGCCGGAGCGGGGTGCGCGGTTGGACTTCGATTTCTTTCGGCGCTATTACGCGATCCAACCGCTGACCCGATGCTCGGAGTCGAATTCCTCGTGGTCTACAGAGTACGGGAATGCGTTTGCTGAGAGCGACACGCGATCACCTTTCCCGACACCGCTCAGCTCGCCGTAGCTGAAGGAGACGACCTGATTGATTTTGATCAATACTGTCTAAAAGTGGGGGTATAAAATTTTTCATCTAATGTTGCAGAATCAGGCCCGCATGTTTACGCAAGCCGTGTACAACCGGATGTCGCAAGTGCCGATATGATCGATTCAGACAGCCAGCGCCAATGGCATTGCTTACCTCTGACCGAAGCGACCGCTCGACTGAACAGCAGTGAAGACGGCTTGTCGACCACGGAAGCCGCCCGGCGCCTTGCCAGTTATGGCACCAATGCGCTACCCGTGCCACAACTGCCAGGTTTCTGGCGGTTGTTCCTGCGCCAGTTTGTCAGCCCGCTGATCTATGTACTGCTGGCGGCGACAGTCGTCTCACTCGGCGTGGGGGAGCTGATTGATGCAATATTTATCGGCCTGGTCCTGCTGCTCAACGCGCTTATCGGTGCACTGCAGGAATATCACGCACAACGCAGTGCCGAGGCTCTCCGCAACCTCCTGGTCAGCCAAACACGAGTATTGCGCGACGGGGAAATCGTCGAGCTGGCTACCGGGCAACTGGTGCCCGGGGATCTCGTGCTGCTGTCGTCCGGAGATCGCGTGCCCGCGGACTTGCGTTTGCTGGAAGCCCGCGGCTTGGAGGTGGATGAATCCTTTCTAACCGGTGAATCACTGCCAGTGAATAAGGATAGTCAGGCCATTTGCGAACCCGATACGCCTGTGGCGGAGCGCTGCAACCAGTGCTTCGCTGGCAGCCTGGTTACCGCGGGGCGAGCCAGGGGCCTGGTGGTGGGTACTGGTCTGAATACCGAGATGGGACGATTGAGCCTCAGCCTGGAAAGCGCGGACCTCGTCAGGCCTCCGCTGTTCCAGCGTATCGAGCGCTTCAGTAAAAGGCTCACGGTCGCGCTGTTGATTACTGTGGCGCTGCTGGCGATGATCGAGCTCGCGCGGGGTACGCCGGTATTGGTGATCTTTATGACGGCGGTGGCACTGGCGGTATCGGCGATACCTGAAGGACTGCCGATGGCGCTGACCATAGTGCTGTCCGTCAGCATGCGCAGGATGGTCAAGCGCCACGTTATCGTGCGCAAGCTGGTGGCGGTGGAGAGCCTCGGGTCCTGCACGGTGATCGCCGCCGACAAGACCGGCACCCTGACCCTGAACCAACTGGTGGCCCGCGAAGTGGCTTTTTTCGACGGGCGCGGATTCCATGTGACCGGCGGCGGCACAGAACCGATCGGGGATTGCCTGCCGTTGGAGGGGGAGGTACAGCCCGGGGACGCCGAACGCCTGGCCCGCCTCAGTCGTGTGGCGGCACTCTGCAACGAGGCCGAGCTGCGCCAGTTGGAGGGCGGCCAGTGGCACGGCAGTGGCGATGCGGTGGATCAGGCGCTGCTGGTGCTCGCGCACAAAAACCACCAGGCGCCGGGCCAACTGCTGGACCGGTACCCGCTGCAGGCCCAGATTCACTACGAACCGGCACTCGGCTTTGCCGCCACGCTGCACCGCGACGACGGGCGCCAACTGGTCTGCGTCAAGGGAGCGCTGGAAAAACTGCTGCCGATGTGCAGCCATATGGCCGGTGCGGATGGCGACATTCCGCTGGATCGGAAGCTGGCTCTGGCGCGCATGCAGGAACTGGCGGGCAGGGGAGCCAGAGTGCTGGCGATGGCTGAGGGAAGCTGGCACAACCGGCATTCCTTTGCCGCGGACAATCTGGAAAACCTGTGCCTGCTGGGCCTGGTGGCCATGTTCGACCCGCTGCGGGATTCGGCCCCCGACGCGATTGCACAGTGCAGGGTGGCGGGAATCAATGTCTGTATGCTGACCGGAGATCATCCGCACACCGCCCTGAGTATTGCGCGGGAACTGGATCTGGCCGGCAAGGGGGAAACCGCGGTCACCGGTATGCAATTGGCGGACGCTGAAGCCCGGGGAGGTCAGGCGGTGGATGCGTTGACCGGTGGCACCCGGGTTTATGCCCGGGTATCGCCGGAACAGAAACTCACCATCGTGCGGTCGTTGCAACGCCAAGGGGAATTTGTCGCGGTAACCGGCGACGGGGTGAATGATGCGCCAGCGCTCAAGGCCGCCCACGTCGGTGTGGCCATGGGGCGGCGGGGCACCGATGTGGCGAAGGAGTCCGCGGACCTGCTGCTCACCGACGACAACTTCGCCTCAGTGGTGTCGGGGGTGGAGGAGGGGCGGATCGCCTACCAGAATATCCGCAAGACGGTTTTCTTCCTGGTTTCCACCGGTGCGGCGGAAATCGTGCTGTTTCTGCTGGCTTCCGCATTTGCGTTGCCCCTGCCACTAACGCCGGTGCAGTTACTGTGGCTCAACCTGGTGACCAACAGCCTGCAGAGCATCGGGCTGGCGCTGGAACCCGGTGAGGGCGACGAGATGCAAAAACCCCCGCGGTCGCCCCGCGAATCGCTGTTCAATCCGTCGATGGTGCGCCGGGTAGTGGTTTCGGGGGTGGTGATGGGCGGCCTCAGCTTTTTTTGTTTCAGCTGGCTGCTGCGACAGGGCTGGGAAATCGAGACAGCGCGCAATAGTGTGCTGTTGTTGATGGTGCTGTTCGAGAACGTCCAGGTGTTCAACAGCCGCTCGGAAAGCCGCTCGATATTCCGGCAGCCGCTGTTCAACAACCCGGTTCTGCTTCTCGGCACACTGGCCGCCCAGGCGATACATATCCTCGCCATGTATTCACCGTTGATGCAAAGCGTACTGGGTGTTTCCCCCGTGAGTCTTGCGCACTGGGGGGCACTGCTGTCGGTGGCGTTGTTGCAGCTGGCGACGATGCAGTTGCTGTTGCTCTTTTCCAAAAGGCGGGATCACGAGAACAGTATGAAGGAATAAGCCGCTTATTTCAGATAGCGCATCAGCAGGGCGAAACCGCTGTCCCCGGCCAGCGATACGCCGGCGGGGAGGGGTATCCTGACGGTGTGGCCGGATCCGGGCGCTGAGCCTACGGCCCGCCCCCGCAGGTCCTCCAGCACTTCCAGGTTGAAGCGCAGATTGCCCTCGGGAGTAATCAACTCCATTTTGTCGCCCACCTCGAAACGGTTTTTCACCTCAAGCGTGAGCCAACCGGCGTCGCAGTCAATGACCTCGGCCACGAATTGCCGGCCGGTGTTGCCCGAATTTCCCTGTTCGTAGTTCTGGTACTCGCTGGGAATATGGCGGCGGTAGAAACCCTCGGTGTAGCCGCGGCTGGCCAGGTGTTCCAGTTCGTCCATCAGGCGCATGTCGAAGGTCCGGCCGGCGAGGGCATCGTCGATGGCGCGGCGGTAGATCTGGGCAGTGCGCGCTACATAGTAATGACTTTTGGTGCGGCCCTCGATTTTCAGCGAGTGGATGCCCATTTTTACCAGGCGTTCCACATGCTGCACCGCGCGCAGGTCTTTTGAGTTCATGATATAGGTGCCGTGCTCATCCTCGTAGGCGGGCATGTATTCCTCCGGCCGGCTGCGCTCCTGCAACAGTAGCGGCGGTACGCGGCCGGCACTCGGATCGAAAGCCTTCGGTTCCACTGCGACCAGGTCGCCGCAGGCATTTTCCCGGGCTTCGTGGGCGTTGTATTCCCAGCGGCAGGAATTGGTGCAGGCGCCCTGGTTGGAGTCGCGGTGGGTCATATAACCCGACAACAGGCAACGTCCGGAATAGGCGATGCACAGGGCACCGTGTACGAACACCTCCAGCTCCACTTCCGGGCACTGCATACGAATCTCCTCGATCTCATCGAGGGACAGCTCACGGGAAAGGATTGCGCGGCGGATACCCTGACGGCCCCAGAATTTTACGCTGGCCCAGTTCACTGCATTTGCCTGCACCGACAGGTGTATCTCCTGTTCCGGCCAGCGTTCCCGTACCAGCATGATCAGGCCCGGATCGGACATGATCAGGGCATCGGGGCCCATGGTGATCACCGGTTCCAGATCCCGCAGGTAGGAGCGAATCTTGTCGTTGTGCGGAGCGATGTTGCTGGCCAGGTAAAATCGTTTTCCCTGGCTGTGGGCCTCATCGATGGCCGCGGCCAGATTTTCCAGCCGGTTGAACTCGTTGTTGCGCACCCGCAGGCTGTAGCGGGGCTGGCCGGCGTAGACGGCGTCGGCGCCGTAGGCAAAAGCGTAGCGCATGCTCTTCAGTGTGCCGGCGGGGGAGAGGAGTTCGGTGTTCATGGATGGATACCGTTGGTGGACAGGTCTGGACGGGCGCGGATTTTACTCAAGGAACAGGGCACAGACAGCTGAAAGCCGCCCGCGGCTTGATCCAAATCAAGTGTCCGGCTGCGCTCGCTGGAATAATTGCGGCACCGGCAAACGGAATGGGGGAGGAGGGATGAGATCCACGATCAGCCACGGCATTTCCATCGGCATCGAGAGAATCCAATGGGATTTCTTTCTCTGTTTGAAGGCTTCCGGTTATCTCAGCCATACCGATTATGAAATGCTGGCTCCGCTGATTGACGGCGCACTGCGCGGGGTGGCGCATCCGCAGGTGAATGTTCTTCTCGATGCAACGGATTTTTTGGGGTGGGAGCAGTACACCGCCTGGGAGGACTTTATGCTGGAACTGGGCTACCGAAATCAATTCTCCAGAATTGCCATTCTGGGCCGTTCCAACTGGCGGCTGATCACGTCCGGCATTGCCTCCTGGTTTGCATCCGGGGAGGCGCGTTATTTCGAAGACCGGGATGCGGCGTTGAAATGGCTGTCCTGGCCGGTGGTGGTATCCCGTCCCGCTTAGAGCCTGTTTGAAGACTTCAAGAAATTCGGTTTCAGTGTGGGGCAATCCCTATTGCCGGGCTGACAACTCGCTGTCGTCGTAACTGCAGTGGGTTCCCGCCAGTTCGCTCAGCCCGACCATATCGAGGATTTTCACATCCCGGCCTTCCACCTGAATCAGCCCCTCTTTCTGGAAACGGGAAAACAGCCGGCTGACGGTTTCCGCGGTCAGCCCGAGGTAGTTGGCGATGTCGGTGCGCGGCATGGACAGTAGGAAGCGGCTGGAAGAGTAGCCGCGGCGCGCGTACCGGCTGGAGATATTGATCAATAGCGCCGCCAGCCTGGTTTCTGCGGAGCGCTTGCCGAGGAGCAGGAGGATTTCGTTCTCGCCGCGCAGTTCCTCGGAAAAAATCGCGTAGATATGCCGCTGTAGTGTCGGAACGTCCTGTGCGAGTATTTCCAACTGGTTAAAGGGCAGTACGCACACGCAGCTGTCTTCCAGCGCTTCCGCGTAGCTGGGATGGGTGTGTCCGCTGTAGGCGTCCAGGCCGAGCAGTTCACCAGGCAGGGAAAAGTGGGTCACCTGGGTGTCGCCGTCGGCGGCGATAATGGTGGACTTGAAGCTGCCGGAGCGGATGGCGTAGAGGGCGGTGAAGGGGTTTCCCGCCCGGTACAGGCAATCACCGGCCTTGACGATTTTTTTCGCCCTGGTCACCCGCTCCAGCCGGACGATATCGCTTTCCGACAGGCCGGCGGGTAGGCAAAGACGTTTGACTGCGCAGTCGCTGCAGCGTACGGATATGGGGCGTTCGCTCATCGAAGAATCGGGAACCGGGTTCAAGTGTCGCTGCATTGTAACGCTGCTCGTGCTTGTTGTCCTGGGAGTTTGTTTTTGTCGGTCATTCGCGCCCGCATGCCGGCCCCTACCTCGATCTGCATCGATTGTTCAGAGAACCCTCGAGTATTCCGTTTCCGTACTTCTGCCGTGCAGATAGGCGTCGAACGCGGAGGCTATATTGCGGGTGAACCATCGGCCGCGGGGGGTGATCCGCAGGTAGTCCCGGTCCTGCTCCACCAGCCCATCGTCGAACAGGGGCTGCAGGCGCGCGAGATCTCCGCGGAAAAACTCATCGAAGGGCCCTCCGGCCATCCGGGATACTTGCTCTTTGTCCAGCTGCAGGCGGCACATCAGCTCCATCACCACATATTGGCGCAGGCGATCGTCTTCGCTCAGCTGCCAGCCGCGGTAAGCCGCGAAGCCCTGTTCGCGGATGGCCCCGGAGTACTCTTTCAGCCGGTGCAGGTTCTGCCAGTAGCCGTCGGCGCTGTAGCTGATCGCGGAGGCTCCCAGGCCCACCAGCGCGTCCGCTGGCATCACCGTATAGCCCTGGAAATTGCGCTTGAGCTGGCCCGCGCGGGCGGCCTGCGCCAACTCGTCCCCGGGCAGGGCGAAGTGGTCCATGCCCAGGAATTCGTAGCCGGCGTTTTCCAGCGCCGAAACCGCTGCCAGCTGCATGGCGATCTTCTCCATCGGCCCCGGTGTGGTGTCGGTGTCGATCAGCCGCTGTGCCTTGAAACGATGCGGCAGATGGGCGTAGTGGTAGAGGGCGATGCGATCCGGCGCCAGCTCCATCACTTTGTCCAGGGTGGATTGCAGGCCGGCGACCGTCTGCCGGGGCAGGCCGTAAATCAGGTCGTAGGAGATGGAGCGGAAGCCGTTCTCCCGTGCGGCGGTGGTCAGTTGCTCCACCTGCTGCGGAGAGCAGATACGGTTGATCGCCAGCTGCACGTCGGTATTGAAGTCCTGGATGCCGAGACTCAGGCGGTTGAAACCGAGTTCGCGCAGGGTGACCAGGGTATCGGGCTCCAGCGTGCGCGGGTCGGCCTCGATACTGTACTCGACAGCGTCGCCGGAGCCGAGCTGGAACACCTCCCCCAGCCCCTCCACCAGGCGCCGCAGGTCGCTGTCGTTGAGGAAGGTGGGCGTACCGCCACCGAGATGCAGTTGGACCACCGGCGCACTGGCCACCCGGTCGCGGTACCAGCGCGCCTCCTTCAGCAGGCAATCGAGGTAGTCCGAGGCCAGCCCGTACTGGTTGGTGATTACCTTGTTGCAGGCGCAGAAGTAACACAGTGAGTGGCAGAAGGGGATATGCACGTACAGTGACAGCCTGCGGATATTCTCCAGGGCGAGCCAGGGCTTCGCCCCCTCCAGAGGCGCGAACCGGTCAGCAGTGGGGTAGGAGGTATAGCGCGGACAGGAACCGCTGTAGCGGGACAGCAGTTCCGGCGAGAGGTCGGCGCGCAGGCGATTGGGGTCTTGTGTCATTTTGGGAAAACCACAGAACTCAGAAACGGTAGCCCAGGCCGGCCATATAGACCAGCGGGTCCAGCTCGACATCGGCCGTCACGGTGCCCACACCGGGTACATCCACCTTCGCCTCGGTATCTATATCGATCCACCAGACGGCGAGGTTGAGCATCCACTGTTTTTGCGCGCCGAAGCCGAAATCCACTCCGGCCTCCGCGGCGATTCCGTAGGAGCTGTCGAGTGAGAGATCCGCGCCGCCGGTGGCGCCGAGGCTGGCGAAAACCGCATCGGCTTCACCGCTGATTTTCTCCTCGAAGAATTTCGTGTAATTCACTCCCAGGCCAACGTATGGCTGCACCGAAGAAGCCGCGTCCAGCGGGAACCACTGCAACATTAGTGTGGGCGGGAGGTGCTTGGTCTCTCCCAGGTCGAAGGTCTCTCCCAGACCCTTCGCACTCAGCTCGTGCTTGAAAGGGGTGGCGGCCAGCAGCTCCACTCCCCAGTGATCCCGGAACAGGTAGGCAGCAGTGATGCCGAGTGCCGCGCCGTTGTCCACATCGGCGGCAGTTCCGGGCAACTGGGTTCCGGAGAGCGACAGAGCGCTTGAACTGACGTCTGGATTGACCCCGGCGGCACCCAAACGCAAGATTGTTGTCCCCTGCTCATAGGCGAATGCCGGAGTGGAAAGGGCGATGGCGGCGCCCAATGCAGTGCTTTTTACTAACGTGTTCATCAGCTTCTCCAAATGATGACGTTTCACGAGCTCTATTCTCGGCGGCGGGGTTGTGGCGCCCGGCCGGCGGGGATGGCGCAAAGGTTAGTCGGTCGAGGGCGGGCGCCCCTTGATCCAGGTCAACCAGCCGTGTCGTCGCCTGTATTGGGAGAAGCGTTCCTGTTTTCCTCTATCGCCGCCACTTTTTCGATGGTTTTCAGCAGCGCATCGGGGGTGAGGCTGATGGAGTCGATGTTGTGGCGCACCAGGTATTCCGCCACCTCCGGATAGTCCGAGGGCGCCTGGCCGCAGATACCGGCGTGGATGCCGTTGCGGTGAGCGCCCTCGATGGCCCAGCGGATCATTTCCAGCACGCCGGGATCGCGCTCGTCAAAATCGAAGGCGACGATATCCGAATCCCGGTCCACGCCCAGCACCAGTTGGGTCAGGTCGTTGGAACCGATGGAGATACCATCGAACAATTTGCTGAAGGCGTCGATCTGCACCACGTTGTTGGGGATCTCGCACATCACATAGACTTCCAGGCCCTCCTCGCCCTGTCTCAGGCCGTGCTTCGCCATGGCCTTGAGCACCTGCTCGGCCTCCGGAATCCGGCGGCAGAAAGGGATCATCACCTTAATGTTTGTCAGCCCCATCATCTCCCGCGCGCGCTTGATCGCGGCGCACTCGAGGGCGAAACCCGCCTCGTAGGCTTTGTGCGCATAGCGCGCGGCGCCGCGGAAGCCGAGCATGGGGTTGTCCTCCTTGGGCTCAAAGGCTCTGCCGCCGATCAGTTGCGCGTATTCGTTGCTCTTGAAGTCCGAGGTGCGCACAATCACCGGACGCGGGTAGAAGGCCGCGGCGATGGTGCCGATGCCTTCCGAAAGTTTTTCGATAAAGAAATCACCACCGCTCTCGTGCAGGGCGGTCAGTTTGGTGATCCGCCGCCGCGCCTCCTCATCCTCCACCCGCTTCGGGAAGCGCAGTGCCATCGGGTGCGCCTTGATATATTCGGTGATGATAAATTCCATGCGCGCCAGGCCGACCCCGTCGCAGGGCAGGGCGCTGAGGCGGAACGCCTGGTCCGGGCTGCCCAGGTTGATCATCATTTTGGTCTGCGGCTTGCGCAGGCCTTCCAGTTCAGTGGTGGTTACCTCGAAAGGAATTTTTCCGGCATAGACCTTGCCGATATCCCCTTCGGCGCAGGACAGGGTGACAGTCTCTCCATCGCGTAAATTTCCACTGTCGTCGCCAATGCCCACTACGGCGGGAATACCGAACTCGCGGGCGACAATGGCGGCGTGGCAGGTGCGCCCGCCGCGTACGGTGATCACTGCGGCGGCGCGGCGCATGGCGGGACCCCAGTCCGGGCTGGTGCTCTCGGCAAACAGCACCTCGCCTTCGTGAAAGTCCACCAGCTGCCTGGCGTTGTCTATTTTGCGCAACGTGCCGCTGGCGATATTGGCACCGACGGCGCGCCCGCGCGCCAGCAGGGATTTTCTGTCGGGTTTCTCAGCCAGGTGATAGCGTTTCAATTGGTTGCGCGGCTTCTGCGAGGCGACGGTTTCCGGGCGCGCCTGCACCAGGTAGAGCTGGCCGTCATCGCCGTCCTTGGCCCATTCGATATCCATCGGGGATTCTTTGCCGCGCCGGTCGCTGTAGAGCTTTTCGGTTTTTATGGCGTAGTCCGCCAGGGTCAGCACCTCCTCATCGCTGAGGCAAAAGTGCCGTCGCCGTTCGTCCGGCGTGTCAATATTGTGCATTTCCTGGCTGTTGAGATCTTCGTCGCACACCAGGGTCTGCTGCTTGCCGCCGAGTTCCCGGCGCAGCACGCAGCGGTGGCGGAGTTCGAAGGTGGGTTTGTGTACATAGAATTCGTCCGGGTCCACCGTACCCTGGACGATATTTTCACCCAGGCCGTAGGCGCCGTTGATAAAGACAACGTCGCGGAAGCCGCTGTCGGTATCCAGGGTAAACATGACCCCGCTGGCAGCCAGGTCGGCGCGCACCATCTTCATTACCGCGATGGCCAGGAAGACTTTGAAGTGATCGAAGCCGTTGCGCTCGCGATAGCTGATGGCGCGCTCGGTAAACAGGGAAGCGAAGCAGTGGCGACAGGCGTCGAGCAGGCCGTCGTTGTCGCCGATATTCAGGAAACTGTCGTGCTGCCCCGCAAAGCTGGCGTTTGGCAGGTCCTCCGCAGTGGCGGAGCTGCGCACCGCCACCCGCAACCCCGGGCCGTATTGCTCGTAGAGGTCGAGATAGGCCCGGCTTATCTCTTCGTTCAGGTCATCGGGCAGGCCGGCATCGTATATCAGGGCACGTGCCTCCTCAGCAATTTCCGCCTGGCTGTTGTCTTTCTGCGCCTGATCCATCAGCCGGCGGAGGGGCTTCCAGAGGTCGGCGCGATCGAGAATCTCGCGATAGGCGGCGCTGGTAATTGCAAATCCGTTTGGCACGTGAATCCCCTGTGAACCCAGGGCCCTGTACATTTCCCCGAGGGAGGCGGTCTTGCCTCCTACCTGGGGGACGTCGTCCAAACCTATTTGGTCGAACCAGCGGATATAGCGATCACCTGGCATGCGAATGCACCTCTGGGATTGTCCTTTCTTTCAACCTGAGCGCCCGTCTTTATTTTGTATCCTTGATCGTAGCCGAGGGGCCCCCCAACTGCTGGTCTATAGTTCCCGGAGCCTGGCGGGCCCCGCGTGGTGCTACTCCCGACGGAGGTGATTAGGATGACATTAAGCCGCAGGGATTTTTTGCTTTCGTTAGGGCTGGGGGCAACCGCCGGCACCCTTCAAGGAGTTGTTGCTTGCGGAAAATCGACGGCTAATGGCCAGGGTGCGGGAAAAGGTTCCGATGAATGGGAAAGTATACGTGCGCGCTTTGCGCTGTCTCCTGATTACATCCACCTTGCTGGTCTGCTGATTGCCTCTAATCCCGATCCTGTCCGCAAGACCATCGAGGAGCATAGGAAAGCGCTCAATGAAAATCCGGCGGTGTATGTGCTGGATAATAATGTGGAGCTTCAACGGGAAGTGCGGCGGGCTGCGGCCAAGTACATGGGAGTGGAAAGCGACGATATTGCACTGACCGACAGCACTACCATGGGGTTGGCTCTTGTATACAATGGCGTGAAGATCCGCGGAGACCAGGAAATGCTCACCACGGATCACGACTATTACTCTACTCATGAGTCCTTGCGTTATAAGGCAGCCCGCTCGGGCGCTTCTGTACGGGAGATCCCTCTCTACGAGGGAATCGAGCCTGTCTCCGAAAGCAGAATTGTGAAGAGACTGATTTCGGAGGTTCGCCCCAATACGCGGGTTATTGCACTCACCTGGGTCCACTCGAGTACCGGGTTAAAGTTTCCCATTCGGGGTGTGGCCGATGCTCTTGCAGAGATTAATAGAAACCGCAATGACGATGACCGGGCACTGCTCTTTGTCGACGGAGTCCATGGTCTGGGGGTCGAAGACATCGATATCAGTGCTCTGGGCTGTGATTTTTTTATCGCCGGTACGCACAAGTGGATGTTTGGTCCCCGTGGGACGGGGATTGTCTGGGGGGCTCCCCAATCCCAGGCGGCCGTGTCACCGACCATTCCCACTTTTTCGCATGGTGAAGGGTGGGGAGAGACTATGTCGCCAGGCGGATACAAACCTTTTGAACATCTCTGGGCACTGGCGCAAGCATTTGAGTTCCACCAGGAGATCGGCAGGGCTCATGTCACTAATCGCATTCATTCCTTGAACCGGAAATTCAAGGAAGGGATGGCCGAGATGTCTCATGTGAAGCTGCATACCCCCATGGAGGAAAATCTCTCTGCGGGAACCATTTGCTTTGAAGTCGATGGGATGTCACCCGAGCAGGTGGTGGATCGATTAATGGAGCGCAATATCGTTGCCAGTACCACGCCTTATAGCCCCTCATACGCGCGGATCGCACCGGGACTTATCAATTCCATGTCAGAAGTCGAACCCGTGTTGCAGGCACTTCAAAAGTTGGGGAGTTAGTACCAAGTGGGACCTTGCTGCTTCCTGTCAATACCTTCTCAGTTCCCCGAAGGTAGATACGGTGCTTTGGGTTGGCAGCCAGCGGCCGGTCTTTTTCCTATCCAAGAGATACCATGCAGGCCTGTTTGGTCTAATCGGCGGACATCCCGCTGCGAGGACTCCTCGCATTGGCCATTGTTTCAACCTGGGCGCCTGTCTTTCTTTCGTATTCTTGATCCCAGACAAGGCAGATTCCGTCTACTGGTCTATAGTTTTCTGGTGCCTGGTCCCGGTGCCCCACGGCCTCACAGGAATTCATTGCGAGAAAGGCCAGCGGGCAGTGCGCTGCCTATAGCACAACTGTCGCCGAGACAATAAGCGCCATATCTGTCGGTTTCCTTGCCCGGTCCAGGTACAAAAAATTCATCAGAGAAAGACTAATGCGACAGTCGAATCGCCGGGCATCCATTTGCCAGCCGCGATGACGACGCAATGCCGGACTTCGCAGAGGAAATACACGTGCCCTTCAAACAAATACTCGTGCCACTCGATGGCTCCTCCACAGCGGAGGAGGCCGTCTCCCACGCTATATTCATTGCCGAGAGCTGTGGTGCCCAGATTCACCTGCTGCATGTACAAACCTCTCACGGCGATGAGCACAGCCCCGATTCGGTAGACTGGCGGCTGCGCAGGGCCGAAATGCGCAGCTATCTCAACCAGTTGGAGAAGCGCTTGTCAGAGCGAACTATTCCAGTGACTTCGAATATCGTCGAGGGCCGGCCTTCGGAACAGATCGTCGAGTATTCGGAAGAGAATGACATCGATCTGCTGATCTTTACCGCCTATGGAAAGGGGGGCATCAGCCGCTTTCACTTCGGCAGTACCGCGCACAAGGTCATCAGCGGCTCCGGGATTTCCTTTATGATCGTTCGGCCCGGGGAGCTGCCTTCAGGGCGGGCGGACAAAGCCTACAAGCGCATCCTGATTCTGATGGACGGCTCGCACAGCTCCGAGTGGGTGGCCTGCCAGGTCGCGGCCATGGTGCGCGGCCAGGAGGTGGAACTGATTTTACTGCAGGTCATCTCGGTGCCTGAAATGCCGCGCCGGATGCCCATTACCCAGGAAGAGTACGCTCTGCGGGAGAAATTCGTCGAATGCAACCGGCGAGCGGCGAAAGCCTACCTCGAGGATATTGCCCGGCAGCTGCAGAACGGTATCAAGGTCCGCGTTCGCCTGGAGGTGACGCAGAGTGTTGTAGAGAACGTTTGCGGCGTAGCAATGGAGGAAGAAGTCGACCTGATTGCCATGGATGTCCACGATACCCAGGGCGGCACACACTGGGAAAAGGGCAACCTCTGCCAAGCGGTAATGTGCCGCTGCTCCCTGCCGTTGCTGGTCTTCCAGGACCTGCCCGACACCCATCCCCAGCACCTGCACACGGGCGGCGAGTTCTGCCCGATATCGCACTTCAATCACCCCAGTGACAGGAATGTCGAATGAAACTGTATGGGCGTAAGTTCTTTTCGCGCCCGGTAGCATCCGGTGGGGCGCAACCGCAAAACGTGAAGCGGGGCATTGTCGAGGACGAAAACGAGCAGGGCGGTCCGGAAGAGGAGATTTCCGCCCTCGCGAAGGAGCACCGGAATATCCTTTCCGGACCGGGGAAATACCATCTCAAGCCGAAGCTGAGGGCGCTTGAACGGCATTTCCCGGATATTTACAAGCGCATCGCCGCCCGTATCGAGGCTGGCGAAACGGGAACCCGCGGTGAGGAGTGGTTGCTGGACAATCGCCACGTGGTGCAGGAAGCACTGGAGCTGGTGCGGGAATCTCTGCCGCCGTCTTTCCTGAAACAACTCCCAAAAATCCGCGGCGGGGAGGGGCGCCCCGATCTGCGGGTTCGGGTCCTGGCCGTGGCCCTTTTGTCCACCGACGACAAGCCGCTGGACATGGAGCGTATCCGCCCGCTGGTGGAGCGTTATCAGGATGACACTGTCCTGACCACCGGCGAATTGTGGGCGCTCCCGGCCGTCCTGCGCCTGGCCCTGTTGGAATCCCTGGCCGGCTATGCCGAGGACGTGCTCGGTTCCGAGGATGACGAGCAGGACTTCGAGGCGGCGGAACTCGGCGGGGTCGGCGTGGCCAGCGCCATTATCAGCTTGCGCGACCTCCGCACATGCAACTGGCGTGAGTTTGTGGAAGGGCTCAGCCGCGTGGAGATGGTCCTCAGGCAGGACCCGGCGGAGGCCTACACCCGCATGGATTTCAAAACCCGCGACAGTTACCGCGGCGCCGTTGAAAAAATTGCGCGCGGCAGCGGGCGGCCGGAGTACGAGGTGGCGGAGCGGGCCCTGGAGCTGAGCCGGGCTCAGGCATCCGACAGTCGCAAACGGCATGTGGGCTTTTACCTGGTGGGGGATGGGCGCCGCCAATTCGAGGAATCCCTGGAGTGTCGGCTCGCCTGGGGGACCCGCCTGTACCGCTGGATCACCGATCACGCCCTTGCAGTTTACTTTGCAGGGTTGGCCGTATTTTTCCTGCCCCCGCTGGTTGGCCTTGCCGTTTACCTGATTGCCGGAGGGACATCCGCCTGGGTGGTGGTATCGGCCCTGCTGCTTACCACGATACCGCTGCTGGGTTTTGCCCTGGCGCTGGTGAATGGCCTGATCACCCACAGCCTGCCGCCGCGCAAGCTTCCCAAGCTCAATTTCGAGACTGGGATTCCGGCGGATTACCGCACCGCGGTGGTCATGCCCGTGCTGATTGCCGATACCGAGGACGTGCACCGTATTCTGCAGTGCGTGGAAATCAATTACCTGAACAACACCGACAACAACCTCGTCTATGTGGTGCTGAGCGATTTCGCCGATGCCGGTAAGCAGGACTGCGATAGCGACAGCATTCTGCTGAAAATAGCCGAGGAATCCCTGTCCGCGCTGAACCGGCGCTATGGCCTCGACAGCACCTTCCTGCTGCTGCACCGCAGGCGCTGCTGGAACGCCGCCGAGGGCTGTTGGATGGGCTGGGAGCGCAAGCGCGGCAAGCTGGTCGAGTTCAACCGCCTGATCCACGGCGACGAGGACACCACCTTCGAGACCTGCTTCGGCGACCGCGCCGCGCTGCACGGGTTGCGCTACGTGATCACCCTGGATGCGGACACCCAGATGCCGCCGGGCACCGCCCGGCGTCTTGTAGGCACCATCGCGCATCCCCTGAACCGCGCGCAGATGGACACCGCCGGGCAGCGGGTGGCGGCGGGCTACGGCTTCCTGCAGCCCCGCCTGGAAATCGACCCCGCCGACACCGCAGACACGATGTTCACGGAAATATTTTCCGGCGACAGAAGCGTGGACCTCTATACCCACGCAGTGTCGGATGCCTACCAGGACCTGTTCGGCGAGGGGATCTTCGCCGGCAAGGGGATCTACGATCCGGAGGTGTTGGAGCAGACCCTGGCGGGCCGCCTGCCGGAGAATGCCGTGCTCAGTCACGACCTGCTGGAGGGCGCCATCGGCGGCACCGCGCTGCTGTCCGATACGGTGGTCTACGAGCAGTATCCCCCCAATGTCTTCGCCCTGTTGCGGCGCTCCCACCGCTGGATACGCGGTGACTGGCAGCTGCTGCCCTGGCTGCGCCGCCGTGTGCCGGCCACCGGCGACACCCGGGTGAAAAACCCGCTGCCGTTGATCCACCAGTGGAAAATCGCCGACAACCTGCGGCGCAGCCTGGAGGCCCCCGGCGTATTGCTCCTGTTCCTGCTCGCCTGGAGCGGATGGTTGCCCGGCTCGGCCTGGGCCTGGACCCTCGCGCTACTCGCACTGACCGCGGCACCGGTCTGGGTGGAGCTGTTGTCGCTGTTGTGGCGGAGTGCGGCCAGCCCCCTGAGCGCGCACCGGCATTTCCGGGGCACGCCGGGGCTATTGCGCCAGCGGTTGCTGCACTGGCTGTTGTCGCTGGCGCTGCTGCCCTACCAGGCGGTCAGTACTCTGGACGCGATAGTGCGCACCCTCTACCGGCTGGGTATTTCCCGGCGACACCTGCTGGAGTGGCGGTCCTGCGCCCACGTGAACCGGGCGCTGGGCCGGGCCATGGGAGCGGTCGGCGCCTGGCGGGAAATGTGGATTTCCCCCGCGCTGGCCGCCATCGTGGCACTCGGCCTGATCTTCCGCGAGCCGGCGAGCCTGCTCGCCGCCGCGCCACTTCTGCTGGCCTGGCTGATTGCGCCGCAACTGACCCGCTGGATAGACCGGCCACCGGTGATCAAACAATTGCCCGTCGGCGAGGAAGACCGGCGGGAACTGCGCCTGTTGGGGCGGCGCACCTGGTTTTTCTTCCAGCAGTTCATGGGGCCGAACGATCACTGGCTGCCGCCGGACAACTACCAGGAGGAGCCCCTGGCGGTGCTCGCGCGCCGCACTTCCCCCACCAATATCGGCCTCGGGCTGCTGAGTGTCCTGAGCGCCTACGATTTCGGCTATATCGACCTGACCCAACTGCTGGCCAGCCTGAACAATAGCTTCGACCGCATGGGCTCCCTGGAGCGCTACCGGGGGCATTTCCTGAACTGGTTTGAAACCCGCGAACTGCGCCCGCTGTTGCCCCGCTACGTCTCCACCGTGGACAGCGGCAACCTCGCGGGGTCGCTGCTGGCCCTGGCCGGCGGCCTGGAGGAGATGTTGTACCTCCCGCCCGCAGGGCGGCAACTGGTGCTCGGGGTTGTGGACACCCTCGGGATCATCGAGGAGACCCTTCAGCCCAGCGACGGCTCGAAACCCGGGGAGGAGCTGCGGGAAATCATCGCGCAGATACGCGACCTGCGCGACCGCCTGGAGGAACGGGTGGAGGAGGGCGACTGGTGGTCTGTGGTAGAGGAGGCCTACCAGCGGGAAATACCGGAGCTGCAGGAGCGGATGCTGGCGCTGATCGAGAGCGACGACAAGAGTTTCAGTGCCGAGGCACTGGGACGCCTGCGGCACTGGCTCGACGAACTGCACCACCAGCGGATATTCCTGCGCCGCCACCGGGAAAGCATCGAGGCCTGCCACCCGCTGCTTGAGGAGCCGCCCGCGGCTTACCGGCAAGCGGATACCCCCCTTGCCGACAACTATGGGGTACTGACAGTGGCTCTGGACCCCCTGATTCCCCTGGGGAAACTCGCCGAGCGCTGCTGGGAGGCGGAAGAGATTCTCGAGCGGCTCGAGGCCGCCCTGGCGGACTCGGATATTTCGCAGGAACAGCGCCGGCAGGCAGAAGACTGGAACAGCGAATTGCGGACCGCCTTGCAATCCACCCGCGAACACGCGGACAAGCGCACGCGGGAACTGCGCGGGCTGGCTACACGGGCCCGAAACTGGGTGCAGGAAATGGAGTTCGGTTTTCTCTACGACCAGGACCGCCACCTGTTTCGTATCGGCTACAACGTCACCGACGCCAGCCTCGATCCCAATTACTACGACCTGTTGGCCTCGGAATCGCGTCTGGCCGGTTTCATTGCCGTGGCCAAGGGGGATGTCCCCAGCCAGCACTGGCTGCACTTGGAGCGTCCCTTCCGGCGACTGAAGGGGAAGGTGGTGCTGATGTCCTGGAGTGCCACCCTGTTCGAATACCTGATGCCCCGCCTGCTGATGGAGACCCCGGACCACAGCCTGATAGCGAAGGCCTGCCGGAACGCCATCGAGGTCCACCGCGATTTTACCCGGCGGCTGGGTTTGCCCTGGGGGATTTCCGAATCCGGCTACTACCAGCTCGATACCCACCTGCACTACCAGTACCGGGCCTTTGGGGTGCCGGGCATCGGTTTTCGACGGGACCTGGGCGACCGCCTGGTGATATCCCCCTATTCGTCGATGATGGCGCTGCCTTTCGACGCCGCCGCTGTGGTGGACAACCTGCGCGGATTGCGCACCCACGGCGGCTACGGTCAGTACGGTCTGTACGAGGCGATCGACTTCGGCCGCACCGCGAAGGCCGCGCCGCGCAGGGCCCGCACCGTGCGCTCCTATATGAGCCACCACCAGGGCATGATCATGCTGGCCCTGAACAATTTCTTTCACGCCGACATCATGCTGCGGCGCTTTCACCGGGAGCCGCGCATCGCCGGTTTGACGCCGCTGCTGCACGAACGCATCCCTTCCGCACCCGCCGCACCGGTACCCTGGAGCCGCCCCGGTGCTGTCCGCGGTTTCCACCCGGCCGTGCCCCTGGAGAGTTGGTGGGCCACCCTGCACGGAGTGCGTCCGCAGTACAACCTGTTGTCCAACGGCCACTACACCCTGATCAACAGCGCTGAAGGCGGCGGCGGCAGCTATTGGCACAACATCGCCCTGACCCGCTGGCAGCCGGACCCCACCAGGGAACAGTTCGGGCACTGGTGCTATGTGCGCGACCTGGACAAGGGAACTCTCTTTTCCATCGGCCTGGACCCCTGTGGCGCCGACCCCAGCCTGTGCGCCGCCAGCTTCGCGCCCCACAGCATCGAGTACCAGCGGCGGGAGTCCGAGTTGTTCTGCCGCCTGCGCATCGCCATCAGCTCCCAGCACGACCTGGAGGTTCGCCGGCTGATCATCAAGAATGAGAGCGCGCGCCCGCGCCGCCTGTTGCTGGGCACCTATGCGGAAGTGGTGCTGGCCCCGGAACAGGAGGACCGCCGCCATCCGGCTTTCGCCAAACTTTTCGTGGAGAGCCACCACCTGCCCGAGGAGCAGACCATGCTCTACCGGCGTCGGCCGCGCAGCAGTGAGGAGAAGCCCATCTATCTGGGTCACAGCGTGCTGGTACAGCCGGGGGTGAAACACAGGCTCGCCTGGGAAACGGACCGCTGGCGTTTCCTCGGGCGCGGCGGCTCCCCGGCACGCCCCCAGGCACTGCAGAAGGGGCTGGCGGGCTTCAGTGGCACCACCGGCGCGGTCCTCGATCCGGTGATCGCCACCGGTGTCGAGCTGACCGTGCCGGCGCAGTCGGAAGTTGAAGTCGCGTACCTGACCGGGGTCAGCAAATCTCGACAGGAACTCATGGCGGTACTGCGCTCCCGCCGCTCACTGCCTCAGGTGCATTGGATTTTCGACCTGGCGCGCATGCAATCAGAGCACGAACTGCAGAACCTGCGCATGGCGTCGGGGAACCTGCGCTGGATGATGGAGTTGCTGTCGGCGCTGTTCTCGCCGGACAGCAGTGTGCGCGCGCCCTCGCGGATACTCGGCCGCGGTCGGCAATTGCAATCCAGCCTGTGGAGCCGGGGCATCTCTGGCGATAATCCGATCCTGCTGCTGCAGGTCCAGAGTTCCGGGGAGGTCGCCTTTGCCGAGCCCATCCTGCAGGCGCACACCTACTGGTGCGGCCGGGGGATAGCCATCGACCTGGTGATCATCGACGAGGATTCCGCCGGCTACGAACAGAACACCCGGGACCGGCTGCAATATATCAGTACCGATGTCCGCGGCAGGACCCTGCGCAAACTGAACGGCTCGGTATTTATTGTCCCCGGGCGGGAGCTGCCCGGGGAGGAGCGGGAGCGGCTGATGGCCGCGGCGCGGGTTGTGCTGGATTCCGCTGCCGGCCCGGTCTCGGCACAGATCGCAGCCCCCGGTGTGCCCCAGCACTTGCCCCCCTTCGTGCCGGTGCGCCCTGCGGACTACGAGCCGCAGCCCACGCCGGAACTGGAGCGGCCGGAGGACCTGCTGTTCGACAACGGCATCGGCGGCTTCAGCGCCGACGGCAGGGAATACGTGCTGCACCTGGAGAGGGGACAGCGTCCGCCGGCGCCCTGGGTCAACGTAATCGCCAATCCCTCTTTCGGCTGCCTGGTGACAGAAGCGGGCTCTTGCTGCACCTGGTCCGGCAACAGCGGCGAGCACCGCCTGACCGCCTGGCAAAACGATCCGGTGCGCGATCCCAGTGGCGAGGTCCTCTACCTGCGGGACGAGGAGACCGCCGAGGTGTGGTCGCCGACACCGGCGCCGCGCCCCGCAGATGCTCCCTACCAGGTGCGCCACGGTGCCGGCTACACCGAATACCGGCACAACAGCCACGGCATGGAACAGGCCTGGCGGGTCTTTGTGCATCGGGAGGCGCCGGTCAAGATCGGCCGCCTGACCCTGACCAACAGCTGGGACCGGCCGCGGCGTATCACCGCCACCTATTACGTGGAGTGGGTCCTGGGGCTGACCCGGGCGGGCACCTGGCCCTATATCGTCAGCGAATTTGAATCCCACAGTGAAGTGCTGTTGGCACGCAACACCTTCACCCGCGATGCCGACGCCGGCGTGGCATTTCTCGCCGCAAGCCTGCCGGTCCACGGCCTGACCACCGACCGCACGGAATTCCTGGGGAAATCCGGCGGGCTCCACGCTCCGGCAGCCATGTTCTGCATCGGCCTTTCCGGCGAGGTGGACCACGGCGGCGATCCCTGCGCTGCCTATCAGGTGCATATCGACCTGGAGCCCGGCGCCACGGAGCAGATCTATTTCGTGCTGGGAGAGGGCGCCGACCGCAAGCGGGCCCTGGAGCTGGCTGAGAAGTTCAGCGATCCGCAGCGGGCGGAATCGACCCGCGAGGAAGCCGAAGAATTCTGGGAGGAATACCTGGGCAGCGTACAGATCGAGACGCCGGACAAGGCCACGGACCTGCTGGTGAACCGCTGGCTGCCTTACCAGACCCTGGCCTGCCGGCTCTGGGGCCGCAGCGGCTACTACCAGTCCAGCGGTGCTTTCGGTTTCCGCGACCAACTGCAGGATGTGCAGGCGCTGCTGTGGACGCACCCGGAGTGGACTCGGGAGCATATTCTGCGCGCCGCTTCCCGGCAGTTCCAGGACGGTGACGTACTGCACTGGTGGCACGAGAACCCCTTACGGGGCGTGCGTACCCGATGTTCCGACGACCTGCTGTGGCTGCCGTTTGTCACCGCGGAGTACATCCGCACAACCGGGGATTACTCGATCCTGGAGGAATGGGTCAGCTACCTGCAGGGGCCTCCCCTGGAAAAGGACGAAAACGAACGCTACACGGAATACGAAACCAGCGCGGAAACCGGTTCTCTTTACGAACACTGCTGCCGGGCCATAGAGCGCGCCGGCGCGGTGGGCCCCCACGGCCTGCCGGTGATCGGCAACGGCGACTGGAACGACGGCTTCAACCGCATCAGTACCACCGGGCGCGGGGAGAGTGTTTGGCTGGGCTGGTTCCTGGTGCGGGTCTGCCGGGATATGGCGCCCCTGTGCGAGCATATGGGCGACGGCGCCCTGGCGAACCACTACCGCGAACTGGGCGAGAATCTCAAGCAGCAGGTTGAGGAAAACGGTTGGGACGGCGCCTGGTACCGGCGCGCCTACTACGACGACGGCACCCCGGTGGGTTCGGAGAAGAGCGACGAATGCAAGATCGACCTGATTGCACAGACCTGGTCGGTCCTGGCCCCGGAAAAGCCAGTGGAGAGGGCGCCCATGGCAATGCAGTCCGCCTACCGGCACCTGGTGCGCGAGGAGGCGCGGCAGATACTGCTGTTGGCGCCACCCTTCAACCGCACGAAAAAAGATCCCGGCTACATCAAGGGCTATCCGCCGGGCATCCGCGAAAACGGCGGCCAGTATACCCACGCCGCCACCTGGGCCGTCTGGGCCGCCGCCGGCCTCCGCGACAGCGGGCGCGCCTGGCACCTGTTCGACCTGCTTAACCCGATCACCCACACCTCCGACGCCGAAGGCGTGCAGCGCTACCGCACCGAACCCTATGTGCTGGCCGGGGACGTCTACGGGGTGGCGCCGCACGTGGGCCGGGGCGGCTGGACCTGGTATTCCGGAGCTTCCGCCTGGCTCTACCGCGGGGCGCTCGAAGTCCTGCTCGGCCTGCGGGTCCGCGGAGACAACCTGGAGATAAAACCCTGTCTGCCCCCTTCCTGGGAGCGCTACCGCGCGACACTGCGTCGCGGCAACAGCAGCTATGACATCGAAGTGGAAAACTGCGGCGGCTGCCCGGAGGAAATCCACGAGTTGAACCTGGATGGAGAGAAGATCGACGGGCCGCAGATTCCGTTCAGGGACGATGGCGAGCGCCACCGGGTGCGCATCGTCTTCGAAGCGCAGGGTAGTGGGGATTGACCGTTGACCACCGGCTGGGAGCATTTCAGCCATGAGGCCGATATGGGTCTTCGCGGTTATGGCGTGACGCCGAAGGAAGCTTTCGAGCAGACCGGCCTGGCGCTGACCGCGACCGTTACCGAACTGGACAGTGTGTCGCCGGATGAGCGCGTGGACGTCGAATGCGAAGCCCCCGATCTCGAGCTGTTGCTGGTGGATTGGATCAATGCGCTGGTCTACGAAATGGCCACGCGCAATATGCTCTTTTCCCGTTTCGCGGTAAAGCTGGACGGGAACCGCTTGAGCGGCAGTGCCTGGGGCGAACCGGTGCAGCGGCAGAAGCATATGCCGGCGGTGGAAGCCAAGGGGGCGACCTACACTGCATTAAAAGTCTGTGAGCAAGAGAACGGCGGTTGGATGGCGCAGTGCGTAATCGATGTGTGAAGCGGGCTCATCCTACAAAAAGCTGACATCTGATTGATTTCAGGGTGGGCCCTTCTGAGGTGGCGATATGAACAAAGGCGAATACACCCTTCAGCGTGAATCCGAATTCGCCTGGCGCATCGACCCCACCGGAAAAATGCGTGTGCCCGGAGTGGTCTACGCCGATGAATCGCTAATCGAGGGCATGGACGACAAGGTGTTCGAGCAGCTGGCCAACGTGGCCAGCCTGCCGGGCATCGTACAGGCGGCCTACGCGATGCCCGATGCCCACTGGGGTTACGGATTTCCCATCGGCGGCGTGGCGGCCTTCGATCCCGATGAAGGCGGCGTGGTCTCCGCCGGCGGTGTCGGCTTCGATATTTCCTGCGGGGTGCGCTGCCTGCGCACCGGCCTTACCGTGGACGACATCGAGCCCCACAAAAAGAAATTGGCCGACCAGCTCTACAAACATATTCCAGTGGGCGTCGGCAGTACCGGGCGCATTCACCTGAATGACAAGGGTATGCAGGGGATGTTGCGCGGCGGCGCGCGCTGGGCGGTGGAGCAGGGATTCGGCAATCCCGAGGACCTGGAACATATCGAAGAACGCGGCTGCATGGCCGGCGCCGACCCGGCGGAGGTTTCGGATAGGGCACGCAAACGGCAACAGGACGAAATGGGCACGCTGGGTTCCGGCAATCACTACCTGGAAGTCCAGCGGGTAGCGGAAATTTACGACCGGAACACAGCCGCGGCATTCGGCCTGCAGGTGGACGACGTGGTGATTTTTATCCACTGCGGCTCCCGCGGCCTGGGCCACCAGATAGGTACCGAGTTTCTCAAGTACATGGTGCTCGCCGCGAGCCAGCACAAGATCGAGTTGCCGGACCGCGAGCTGGCCTGCGCGCCGATCAATTCCGAACTGGGACAGGCTTACCTGGGTGCCATGCGCGCAGGCATCAACTGTGCCCTGGCCAATCGCCAGATCATCACTCACCTGACACGGGAAGTATTTGCGGACGTGCTGCCGAAGGCGGACCTGACCCTGCTGTTCGACGTTTCTCACAACACCTGCAAGGTGGAGGCACACCGGGTGCAGGGCGGAGAGCGCAAACTCTATGTGCACCGCAAGGGCGCCACCCGCGCCTTCGGCCCCGGGCACCCGGAGATTCCCGAAACACTGCGCGCGGTGGGCCAGCCGGTGCTGATCGGCGGCTCCATGGGCACTGAATCACACGTTCTCGTCGGCACCGAGCAGGGTGCGGATCTCTCTTTCCACTCCGCCTGCCACGGCGCCGGCCGCGCCATGAGCCGGCACCAGGCCAGCAAACAGTGGCGCGGGCGCTCACTGGTGGACGAACTGGCGGAGCGGGGCATCCAAATCCGAAGCCCGTCCATGCGCGGTGTAGCGGAGGAGGCGCCGGGTGCCTACAAGGATGTGCGTGCAGTGGTTGATGCGGCGGAGAAAGCGGGCCTGGCGCGCAAGGTGGCGCGGCTGGAACCACACGTATGTGTCAAAGGTTGAATCCGGAAGACTTCTAATGCCGTTTGAATCGGACCAGACCAAGTCCTTCAGCGGTTGTCTCTTTTTTGCCTTTCCAAGATTCTCCGCGCCAACTCTCGGCACAGGTTTATCAGCAGCACGCCGAAGTCCAAAGGTCTTTCATAATGCAGGGCGTAGAATAGATCTGTTGTGACCTCCAAAACATAACTGTCACTGGAGGCTATCGCAGTTCCTGGCCGCGGTATTAGCGCGATCATACTGACGAAGCCTATCTCCATCCCAAAATTGAATTCGCGTATATATTCGCTACGATTATTCGATGGTAGATAATAAGAAAAAGAACCCTTGAGAATGATAAAAAAGGTGTCTCCCGGTGCGCCGTCTTCGAATAGTGTCTCGCCTTTTCGCAGCGCGTAAACACGTCCCTTCTTCATCAGGTAATCGATCGTCTGGTCGGACAGGGCGCCGAGTGTTGAGGCATTTTTTAAATGGTCGACGCCGAGTTCGTCCAGTAAAAGCTCACCATCTAGTTGGCGCATGGCAGCCTTCTCAATAAAGTGGTCATTGATGCCTGCAGATTACTTTTGGTCATTGGATATTGTCACCTATCTCCTCTCAAAAATGGCCGCGGGATTCTACAATCTGACTCAATAATAGATCTTTTGCCTTTGCTCCCCGCCAACTAAACAGATTCATTTATGTGCAGGAATGAGCCAGCCATGGCCCAAGAATAATGCAAACGTTCATTTTGCAGGCGGAATATCTGGATAGACTAATTCAGGCAATTCGTGCGGATGGCTACCAGGTGCTTGGCCCGACGCTGGCGGAGAGAGCCATTGTCTACGATGAAATCCGTTCCGCCGACGACCTGCCGCGAGGGTGGACCGACGAGCAGGAAAAGGGCTACTACCGGGTAAAGCGCCGTGAAGACGACGCCTATTTCGGCTACGCCGCCGGCCCCCACTCGTGGAAAAAGTTCCTGCAGTTGCCGCGCCGTCCGGTGTGGCGGGCACAGAAAAGCATTCACCCGATGCAAATAACCGCCGTTGTGGAGGAGGCGCCCGCCATGGCCTTTCTCGGCGTGCGCAGTTGCGAGCTGCATGCCATCGCCACTCAGGATCGTGTGTTTGTAGACGGCCGATATCAAAACGACAGCTATGCAGAAAGGCGCGGGAAACTCTTTATCGTGGCGGTTAACTGTACTTCCGCCGCGGCCACCTGTTTCTGCACATCGATGAATACCGGGCCGAAGGTAACACTGCCAAACGACCTGGAAATGACTGAAGTGATCGATGGGGAAAACCACTATTTCCTGCTTTGCAGCGGCTCGGGAAAGGGCGAGAGGATTCTACGACAACTGCCGCTAAAGCGTGCCGGTAAGAGACATCGCGAGGCCGAGCGCGATTCGATTCAGCAGGCGGTGAAACAGATGCTGGAGGGGCCGCGGAGTTTCGACAGTTCGGACCTGAAGGAACTGCTGTACCGCAACTACGAAAGTCCCGCTTGGGACCAGGTCGCAGACCGCTGCCTGTCCTGCGCCAACTGTACCATGGCCTGTCCCACCTGCTTCTGTTCCACGGTGGAGGACACCACCGACCTCAGCGGTGAACACGCACAGCGTTGGGAGCGCTGGGATTCCTGTTTCACGGCTGACTTCAGTTATATCACCGGCGGTCCGGTACGGCCGGATACCCGCTCCCGCTACCGCCAGTGGATGACCCACAAACTGGCCACATGGTACGACCAGTTCGGTACCTCCGGTTGTGTCGGCTGCGGTCGCTGCATTGCCTGGTGTCCGGTGGGCATCGACATCACCGAGGAGGTGCAGCGTATCCGGGAGGCGGAGAAGCCGTGAAGAAAATCGTGGACCTGTTGCGCGAGCACCCGTTCTTCGATGGTATCGAGGAGGAATATCTTGAATTTATCGGTGGTTGTGGCGAGATCGTCGGATACAGTGCCGGCGATGCTCTCGCGGAGGAACACGCCCCGGCAGAGCATTTTTTCCTGATTCGCCAGGGTAGGGTCGCTATCGAGACCTATGTGCCGGGGCACGGAAAGGTGTGCCTGCAGACCCTGCAGCACGGCGATATTTTCGGTTGGTCCTGGTTGTTCCCTCCCCATCAGTGGACTTTTGATGCGCGCGCTGTGGACAGAGTTCGCGCGATTCGCCTGGGTGGCAAATGCCTGCGTGAAAAATGCAGTCGGGACACCGAGCTCGGCTACGAGTTGATGAGGCGCTTCGCACGTATTATGACCGAGCGGCTGCAGGCTACCCGGATGCAGTTGCTGGATATCTACGGCCACCCCTCGCGGCCGGCGGGAGGGCAGTAGTGGTTCCCGAAGTGTTCCGCGTCGAGCGGAGAGCGGAGGAATTCCCCGGCACCTTCACCTTGCATCTTTCGCCGATCGGGATGGGCAGGGTAGCGGGATTCCAGCCGGGGCAATTCAGTATGCTCTACGCATTCGGGACCGGCGAGGTGCCGATTTCCATCAGTGGTCCTTCCGACCAGGGCAGCGGTTATGTGTATACCATCAGGACCCACGGAATGGTTACCCGCGCACTGGAAAACCTTCGCGAGGGCGGGCAGTTGGGTGTACGGGGCCCCTTTGGCAGCGACTGGCCGATAAGTTCTCTCGCCGGAAGGGAGATTCTGCTGGTCGCCGGTGGCCTGGGGCTGGCCCCGTTGCGCCCGGTTATTTACACCCTGCTATCGCGGGGGGGAGGTTCGGCAGTGCGCCTCTTTTACGGAGCCAGAAGTCCTAGGGAAATGCTCTATCGCGACGAGCTGGTTGAGTGGTCCCGGAGTATGGATGTGCAGGTTTCGGTCGACCAGGCGGAGCGGGGCTGGACGGGACGCATCGGCGCGGTCACCGATCCGCTCGCGGCGACGTCCTTCGACGCCGGGAAATCAATCGCATTTCTCTGCGGTCCGGAAGTCATGATGCGCTTTTGTATCCGGGTGCTGCTGGAAAAAGGTATGCCACCATCGGCCATTTACCTTTCCATGGAGCGCAATATGAAATGCGCTACCGGCCACTGCGGCCACTGCCAGTGGGGCCCCAGTTTTATCTGCAAGGATGGCCCCGTCTTTCGTTATGAGGATATCCGGCAATGGTTTCATATTCGCGCGCTGTAAGATTCCACCGAGAGATTTGCAATGGGTAATGCTACCCCGGTTCCCAAGCTTGCCGTGTGGAAATTCGCCTCCTGTGACGGCTGCCAGCTGAGCCTGTTAGACTGCGAAGACGAGCTGTTGCAGTTGGCGGATAAGATCGATATTGCCTATTTTATGGAGGCCTCCAGCCGACAACTGGAAGGGCCCTACGACCTCTCCCTGGTAGAGGGTTCCATTACTACTGCAGAAGATGAAGAGCGCATCCGCGAAGTGCGTGCACAGTCGCACACACTGATCACTATCGGCGCCTGCGCCACCGCCGGTGGCATCCAGGCTCTGCGCAATTTTTCCGATGTGAAAGACTTCACTTCCATTGTTTACGCCCACCCGGAATATATTGCAACGCTGAAAACCTCGACACCGATCAGCGCTCATGTACCGGTGGATTTTGAACTGCAGGGCTGTCCGATCAACAAACGACAGCTGTTAGAGGTGATCAGCGCTTTCCTGCACCGGCGCCCGCCACAGGTGCCCCCGCACTCCGTGTGCATCGAGTGCAAACTGAAAGGCAATGTGTGTGTCATGGTTGCCCACGGTACGCCCTGCATGGGCCCGGTTACCCACGCCGGGTGCGGCGCACTTTGTCCTTCCTACAACCGCGGCTGTTATGCTTGCTATGGCCCCAAGGAAAACCCCAACACCGCGTCCCTGAGTCACTGGTGGAAAGAGGAAATGGAGGTGCAACCGGTCACCATTGTCGAGAACCTGCGCAATTTCAATGCCGCTGCACCGGCCTTTGCCGAAGAAAGCCGCCGCCATGACAAAGAGTAAGATCATCAAGGTGGACTATCTGGCCCGTGTGGAGGGGGAGGGGGCCTTGTATATCCGCTATGACGACGGCGGCGTACAGGATGTGCAGCTGAAAATATTCGAGCCTCCGCGTTTTTTCGAGGCTTTTCTACGCGGGCGCGATTACCTGGAAGCACCGGATATCACGGCGCGGATCTGCGGCATCTGCCCGGTGGCCTACCAGATGAGCGCACTGCACGCCATGGAGGATGCGCTTGGCCTGGTGCCGACGCTGGAACTGCGCGCCCTGCGCCGGCTGATTTACTGTGGAGAGTGGATCGAAAGCCACGTATTGCATATCGCCATGCTGCATGCACCGGATTTTCTCGGTTACCCCAGTGCCGTGGCCATGGCCAAGGATCATCCTCAGATCGTGCAACGGGGGCTGCAGCTGAAAAAAGCCGGCAACGCCATAGTTCGCCTGCTGGGCGGACGGGAAATACACCCGATCAATGTCCGTGTGGGCGGGTTCTACCGTGTGCCCCGGGCGGGAGAACTGCGCCCGCTGGTGGACGAGCTGCAGCGGGCACGCGATATGGCGGTGGAGAATGCGCGCTGGGCGGCCTCGCTGCCGTTTCCGAAATTCGAGCGCTCGACACAGAATCCCTATGAATTCGTCGCTCTTTCGCACCCGGACGAATACCCGATGAACGAAGGCCGAATTGCATCCACGCGAGGCCTGAACATCTCTGTGGCGGACTACGATCAACATTTCACTGAGCGACATGTCGAATATACCAACGCGTTGCACAGCGTACTCAACCAGCGCGGGGCCTATATGGTTGGCCCAATGGCGCGCTTCAACCTGAATTTCGACCGCCTGTCGCCGCTGGTCCAGCAGGTTGCGGGCGAAATTGGTTTTCCTCCCTTCTGCGCAAACCCTTTTCAGAGCATTGTTGTGCGGAGCCTGGAGGTACTCTATGCCTTCGATGAGGCTCTGCGGATACTGGAAAACTACCGGCGGCCGGAGGAGCCATACCTTCAATGCCAACCCCGCGAAGCCGCCGGCTATGCCGCCACAGAGGCTCCCCGGGGACTGCTCTATCACCGCTACAGCCTGGACCGGGACGGAAAGATTACCGACGCCAAGATAGTGCCACCCACCTCCCAGAACCAGAAAACCATCGAAGAGGACCTGCACAGCATGATTCCTCAGTATCTGCATCTTCCGGAGGAAAAGCTCAGGTGGCAGTGCGAACAGGCCATTCGCAACTACGATCCATGTATCTCCTGTTCCACGCATTTCCTGAAGTTGCATCTGGAACGGGGAGACAGAAGGCTCCCGTGATTAACACCGTAGTCATCAGCCTCGGGCACCGTTTTCGCAGCGATGACGGCGTCGGCCCCTATATTCTGGATCGAGTGCGCCAGGGGCTGGGAAACGACGCTGTTTGTATCGGAAATGGCGGTGACGTTACCCGGTTACTGGAGGATTGGATGAACAGGCGGGTCTACCTGGTGGACGCAGCCTGTACAGATAGCCGGGCCCCAGGAGAAGTTATTCACCTCAATGGCTTGGAAGAGGAGCTGCCGGCCAGCCTTTCCATTACCTCCAGTCACGGCCTGAATCTTTCCGAGGCAATTGAACTGGGGAAGCTGATGGGTATGCTTCCCCATGCACTGGATATCTACGCGATCTGCGGCGAGAAATTCTCCACCGGCGGGGATCTCTCCCCCGCGGTAAGAATTTCGGCGGATATGGTAGCTGAATATATTGTCACTGAGTTAAAAACAGAACAATCGTACAAACCAGACCAGGTTTGAGACGGCATCTTGATCAGGCCGGCAATCCCCTTCGTTTTTGCGAGAAGAATTACAATCAGAAATTAAAATACACTTGCCTTACCTCCTGTGGTGCCGCAAGGTATCCGGGCCAGAAGAGGTTGCCGAAGGTGTAACCAGTAATAATAAACGGCACTTCCCTGACACCAATTCCTTTGGTTAACCATGTTGGGAGAAAATAACTATGAGATGCCACTCACATCCATTCTTGTCGCTGCTACTCGGATTTGTTCTAGCGGGAAGTAGTCTTTCACAAGCACAGGAGAAAATCGAAGATACAACCCTGGAAAACCCCAAGCCCGCCGATCTCAGCTTGCACCGGTTGGACGATAGTACCGCGTTGATTTCCGGGTACTTCCCGCTACAAGAACCCGGTAAGACCCTGGAGATCACCATTGAGGGAAAGCCTTTCACACTCAGCGACAACGGTGAGGGCGGAGATGAAAGAGCAGGGGATGGTTGGTTCTCGATCAAGACGGAGTTCGACTTCCAGACTTTTGCCGAGGCCAATCGCCTGTACGCGGAACTCCATAGGGGTAAAGAACGCATATTGTTTGCTCCCGGTGGCCGCCATCAAATCGGAACCCAGAGCACCTTCGTCGAAAACGAAACAGCGACCGTAATGGAGCATGTTGGTGGCAAAGAGCGCAGGTTTAGCTTGCCGTTCAGTCCGGATGGTATCAAGTTCGATGTGCCGATACAGCTGCCGGTAAAGGGTTTCCCCTTGGGCTTGCCGGAGAACCCTGACTTCGCAGCTGCAGCCAGTATTCCGGATTCACTGATGATCACCAAGCTGGATGTGGTCACCGACCCGGACCGCACCTGGTCCTGTTCATCCACAAACCAGCAGCCTGTTGGCAATCCCGTCGGGGAATGGACCTTCTGGCAATTGATGGGAAATATCAACAACGGTACCGCGTCCACATCCGATTACATAAAAGCGCTTTTCGATCACTGGAATGGAACCCAGACCATCAACGGTCAGACGGTCCCGGCCAGAAGCCATGTCTTCGACGAGGTGATCGGGGAATGGGAGATCCGCAGTGGCGGGCCCGGTGCCACGCTATTGCCTCAGCACAGTCCCTTCAAGCTGCTGGGAATTGTCCTGCGCCTGGACCTTCGGGGCGGAAGTACCATCTACGGCGGCGGGGATGCCGGGGAAGGGCGTTTTGTTTTCTCGCTTCACGACGGCAATTGCAATAGCCTCGGCAAGACCCTGATCCTGGAATACAAAGTTCCCATTTCCGGTTGCGCCAATGTCCGGGACTGGGCGCAGCAGTGGAAGGCCCTGGAGGGATCGTCAAACTACAACAGCGACTTGGCGGCACTGACCGAGGTATTCAGCGCCGCGGGAGCCAATCCCTCCGCGCCCAATGGCAGCGCGATCAGCCAGGTGCGCACTAACGAGTTCCTGCCGATCTCTCCCGAGTGGGAGCTGCGTGAGTTCATACTGCCCGCGGGGGGAGGCCACCTCGAGCAGACGACCGTCAAACAGGAACCTCAGGAGATTCACAACAACAGCCCGTTGCTGGCCGATTATGTCAATCAGGAATGGGGGCACTTGGTTGCGCAAACCCATGTGGTGCCGGAACTCTTTAACGGAAATGACTTCCTCGCCGGGCGCGCACCGGCTCCCTTGCTCTGGAATGTGCCTGCAGCAATGCTGTCGATACCCAACTCACCACCGCCGGCTACACCGGGGGCTACCAATACCGATGAAGCATTGTTCGGGCTCGCTGTGAACACCTGCAGCGGCTGCCACACCCTGGAAACTGGTACCGGTTTTGCGCATATGCACTACAACACACAGCCTGGCCAGGAGGCTATTCTGTCCGGCTTTCTCACCGGGACTTCACTGCCGGACCCGCGCGAACCGTCCATTATGCGTCATTTTGACGACCTGGCCCGCCGAGCGGATGATCTGGATACAGTCGCCGCCAGTGCCTGTTTCACTATCGGTGACGTAGCAGTGGGAAATTCCATACTGCATGAGCTGACGATAGCGCCGCTCCTCAGAGCGGAACATTGATTGTTACCTGATTAAATTGTTTCCCGGGCGCCCGACAGCCCCCTCGCAGTGGTGTCGGGCAGCCGGTTAAAAAGGCTTTAATACAAATCTTCCGTAGGCAACAAATGCGCATATGGCGGCCACGACAAGCCAATAAATAATAGGGCCGTAATTCGCGTCCCCGGATAGAACATGCAACGCGGAAAAGAGCAGCATTTCCACGGCTATGCAGACCGCCGCGATAGGGGCCAGGATGGCCAGCGGCTTATAAAATGCCGGCAGGATCAGACACAGACTGAAAAACAGCTCAACCACGCTCATTGCCAGCCAAACTCCATGGGGAATCGCGTTCAGGGAAGGCACGGTTTCCTCGGAGTTGGAAAGCTTCCACACCGCGCCGACGGCGGTATGCAGGGCCAGGGCAATTTGAAGAACCCATAAGAGAATGTTCATGTTTGTCTCCTTAAAGATCTAAATCGGCTGGTCAGGGCTGGACCAAATCCTTCCTTTATTTAAAATTCACTATTATTCGTTTGGAGCGTTGGCAGAATCTGTAAAAGTGGGTCGTTCCACTCGCGCCAAGACTTCCTCCAGAGAGGTAAGGAACCCCCGCCACCCGAACTTGGCACCCTGGTAGGCCTGCTTCTGATCCGGCCGGAAGCCCGACTGCTCCATACGCAAGTGGGTCCCGGTGCTCGTTGGGGTAAGGGTAAAGGTCACCACACTCTGAAGATTGTAGGCCGCATCATCGTGGGAAAAATTCCAAGTGTAGGATAGCGTTTTGTTCGGCTCGACGGTGAGGACCTCGCAATCCAATACGCCGCCCCAGTCTCCGTGAAGGTTAAAGCGGTGACCGAGGACTGGCTTGAAATTGTTTTTCATCAACCATTCCTCCATCAGGTGTGGTTGCGTGAGCGCGCGCCAGATTTTTTCCGGCGGATAAGGAATCTCACGTTCCACAACAACGGAGAGTGTTTCGCTCGATGTTTCGTTCACTGGTCCATCCTTTTCAGTAGATCTTCGAGATCGTCAAACCGGCTTTGCCAAAATCCGGTCATTTCGCTCGTCCAGTCGATCAGCGGGGCCAAGGCACCGAGCTGCGCGCTATAGTGCGTCTGGCGACCTTCGTGACGGTCGCGCACCAGCCCGGCCTGCTTCAAAACGCCGAGATGCTTTGAGACGGCTGGTTGGGAGACTCCAGCCTGAGCCGTCAGGGCCCCGACCGTCTGTTCTCCCTCGCGACACAATCGTTCAAAAAGAGCCCGCCGGGTCGGATCGGCGAGCGTTCTGAAGAGCACATCATGGGCGTTTGGCATTTTTAATCTATAACTCTATGGTTATTGGTTTGAAACCATAACCCTTGAGATATGTGTTAGTCAAGCAGTCATGCAAAAAAGACTCTGACCACTACACCTTCGCGCTATCAGGGCGACGAATGTTCAAAGCTTTCCCTTTCGATGATGTACTCATTTATCAGGCTGCCGACGATGGCTCCCCAGGCTCGTCCGCAATAGGACATCGGGGTTGACAGGGGTGGGGAGCGTAGCGAGCACAGCCGGTTACAGACTAGTGAGTTCTGTAGGCTGACGAAATCAGTAGGTTATTGGCCGCAAGGTAAGGGGGGTATCCGGTTTATTTCAACTATCGCGCACTTGAAGAGTCCACATGATCAGACCAGTAGTGTACAAAAAAGGGATTTGATTAAATCAGCTATTTGACGCCACGGCTTTTTCCACTTTGCGCACGGACGCGGTTCTCGGTCTGTACGTACACTGTATCTGTAGTTGCCATACTTGAGTGGCCCAAGTCTTCGGATAGATCCTTGAGCGCGCGGCCGCGCTCAATCTCCATGCTGGCTCCCGTATGCCTTAACCAATGTGTAGATGCCTCTTTTAGCTTGCGGGCGTTGTCCTCACCCTCAGCCAGCCGCATTGTTTCATAGGCTTTTTCAAAAACCTGCTGAACAATGCGGGTGAGCTGTCGCGACGTCATGCCGCCTTGGCCACGGATTTTCTCGACTATGGGATGGTTTTCTCCCAATGACGGCAGCGGGCTCAGGCCTCGGTAGATTCGATAGCGTTTGAGGTAATCGATAAAACTGGTTGGAACTGTGATATCCCTCAGTTTTCGGCCTTTCCCGAAGATTTTAAGCCACCAGTTTCCATCCGAGTCCTGCCAGAAATGGCTCATCACAGGGGTCCAATTCCTACGTTCTGACAGCTCGGAGATACGCAAAAACAGGGTCTTTAGTGCACAAATGACGAAGAGGCTGCGCTCGTAGATTGGATCCTCATCGGCAAGGTTTAACGCCGTATTAAAGACATACTGCCACTGGACTTCGGTTAACCGCCGAATCTCCTTGACCTGTGCATCCCTAATGAAATGACGGCAGTCGGACTTGGCAATCTGGGCAGGATTGCCGTACAGATACTCCTCGTTCATCAAGTACTTATAGAAAGCTATGATCCCGGTGAACGTGGAGGTCAGAGTTTGCTGTGAAGGCTTGTACTTTCTCTTGTCAGGCGTTGAACCGCGGGCCTCACTGTTTTTGGGCAACTTGAGCTTGTACGGCGCCCAGGATGAGTTCTGTATATATCGGCCATTGTTGAGCAGGAATTTTTCGTGGTTGGCCAAGCAGATCCACGATGCTGGCGGCTGCCAGCAGAAGTCCGCGTACTCGAGAATATCAGCCTTGCGTAATCGCTCCATAGGTATGGATTTGACCAGGAATATCCACAACAGGAAGCGTTCGGTTTCATTGCGGAAGCGCGTAAAGGTATGCTCGGACTTGTTGCGGCCTGTATAGCTCAGGAACTCCTGGCCCCAGTGCCAATGGGACATCCACCAGGGTTCGCCAGTTTCGAGAAACTCCTTGAGATCCGGATAGTCATCAAAGCTGAAGTCTTTCAGCTCGGTATAGGTGGGATACAGTGGGACAGGTTTCGGGATTGTCATGGGTAAACCTGAGGTCTGGGTTTTCAGTAGGAATCCATTCTACAGGCTCTGAGCAACAATGTCGAACACTAAACAGTATACGACATAGTGAAGGCGGTATGTAGGAACCCATATCGATAGCCGATGCCTGCTGGGCGGAATCATTATCGGGGGCTGGCCGCTGAGTATGCCAAGTTCAACTCTCACCCGGGAGTGATTCTCGTAAAGAATTTTCGAGCTGTTTGAATTGGCCCTGGATAACAGCCTTTTCCTGTAAGATTGCCCGATTCTCGTCAGTTAACAGGATCACTCTATCTTTGGTTGAGTTCAGCTCCAGCTCTACTTTTCCCAGCGATTGTCGCAGCAGTTCGGCTTCTTTGCTGACAGATGCGTTGCGGCTCGATAGAGAGGTAACTTTATCCCGCAGCACGTTGATTTCGGCCACCTTTGTCGCAATCTCCTCTAGGTGGTCGATACGCCTTTCCTTTAGGGCCTCAACTTCAGTGCGGTATCCTGAGACCTGCTGCTGCAACTGCTGATTTTCAGTTTCCAGTGTCGCTGTGATCTCCCGCTGCCGATCATCGGACTCTTCACGCTCCCTGAGCCTGCGGCCAGCTTCAGCAAGCTGTTCCGTGAGGCCGGCTATCTGCTCCTTGAGCTGTTCGTTTGTCGATCTGAACTGATCGCGCTCCTGCTGGCGATCATCAGCTGTCCGCTGCTGAAAGTGCTCAAAATGGTCGCGTATATCGCGATTTTCCTGCTTTAGCTCTTCTACGGCCGCCTTAAGTTCGGCAATACGGACGCTGCCCTCTTCCCGTTGAAACTCGCTTTTGGCCAGCGCCGCCTGCGATTCCTCCTGAGCCAACTTCAATTTCCGGTTCCGCGTCTCGGATATCTCCAACTTGTGCTTCAGGCAGCGCAGCTCTTCCGCCAAGCCGGTGGAGGCAGCCCGAGCCTCCTCCTTCTCCCGCCTGTGCTTATCGGCGGCGGCCTCGAAGCCTTCCCTGGCCTCCTCCACTTTCCGGTCGGCTTCTTGTTGTACCCGATTGTGTAATGCTTTCAGTGCTTCAACCAGGTCCCTGGGCAGCCCACCCGTATCGGCCTGGCTGCCCGTTTCAGAGCGCCAGCGCTTCAGCAGGGGAGTAATTGTGCTTTTGCTCCCCGTACCCAGCGCAGCTCTCACCCTGTCCACTGTTGGCTCCTCACCGCGATTTTTCACCGCTTCTGCAGCTTGAGCGATATCCAGATAAGTGACCCCTGTGCGCGCCATGATCCGGTCTCCTTGTTTTTCGTATTGTATTACGTAGTATGTAATATAGCATTATTTAACTCTTTGGAATAACTTCTTGAAGCACTTTATTTAACCCTCGATAATGACACTTATCGTCGGTTAGAATCTGCGGTATGAATCTGTTCTCCCCTCTGTCTGGATGCCCAACTATAGATGGAAAGTTTTTCAAGTAAATCGGTAAAAATCCAAGTAAATCGGTAAAATGGGCATTCACATAATTTGAGATTACTTTACGTTTCTCGCACCTTCGGGCCGCCAATTCGACTCAGTGCATCTGAAATCTCTTCCTCTGGTGGTTCTTCATAGATAATCGTCGTAGACGGACTTACATGGCCTGCAATCTTCTGTGCCACCTTTACGGATTTCTTCTGTCTGTGAATCACATTGGTAATCAGAGCCCGTCTACCGCTATGAGAACTTGCCTTCTCAATCCCCGCCCAGTCGCGCAGCATCAGCGCCATATGTTCTTGGAGCGTATTTGGCGAGTAAGCTCCACCCTTTTGGCTCACAAACAGCGGATCAGTGGGTTTAGCTGCAGGATTCTTTTCGAGGCGCATAGTCAGATATTGAGTTAGGGAATCCCTCAAATCGTTATCTACTAGGGGCAAGTCTCGTGATTTACCGCGGTGCGTCTTTACAGGCGGATAAAAGGCTTCAGGGTCGACCTCGGCATCAGCTTTAGCCAGTGCCACGATTTGTGCCACAACCTGGTCAAAAGCCTCTTTTTCAAAACTAATGGTTTTGCGTTGGTATTTGGCTTTTGAGCGCCCCATCGCATCGGCACCTTTTGTATAGGCTGCCGGTAATGTCATCACCTCGTACAATTGAAAGTCTCTCGGCTGACCACTTCGATACGCCCCGAGTCTTGCGACCTCCTTGATTTGTAGCAAGGCGATTTCCTGTACACGGAGTCCCAGCTTAAAGCTGATCTGCATGATGGCGGTGTTTTTCTCAGGATACCGATGTTGTTGAATGGCTTCGAAAAGGTGGCGCTGCTGTGCTGGTGTAGGTACTCGAGCCTGTCCAGATTTCGGCATCTAGGGGCCTCCGCTGTCTTGTGAGGGGAGGCCTATTATAATCCGTATTAATGATATTTAAACGGATTTTTGGTTGCTCCGCTGCTCCTGCCGCTTTTTCATGCTAATGGCACTAAGTTCCTGATCGCTGTCAATGTTGCCATCTGCCACGAGAGTTAATTCAACCGGGTGTGCGCAACTACATTCTTGATGTAAGACAACGCTCTGGAGCTTGCTGACAAGATGCCGCCTAAGGCAAACTATTGACCTAGCCCTCTACTTTCACGTCATTAAGCCAGAGATCGTATGAAAGTCGCGACTTTTCGCTTGGAAGACCCCGAACGCATACCGCAAAACGATATTTTTGATGGCGGTAGCGAAACGATATTTAAAATACCAACCTTGCCTGCGTATGCAATTCATCATTCTAATATCGAAATGGATCCATGTATTTTTACCGCGTCCGAGGTCACCCAGAAAATTAGTCATGAAATACAAAATTGCATGGTCACTGTTCGAGGGTACTATGATCTTTACAGTCCAGCCTCCGGATTTTTGACGATTTATCATGCTGGAATTAAAGACTACTCTCTGCTATTTCCTCATATTAAGTCAGAATCACTTCGTCAACGATTGGGTCAGTTCGCTCAGGAAGCGGAGAGCGCACTAAGTAGTCAGTCCTGGATGTCTTACGTCTTAATGGTGGGAGCTGTTCTGGAAGGGCTGCTGTTTAATCAGTTTGGGGATAAATCATTTGCAGTGTTAATTAGAGATGCAATTGATAGGAATCTTATAGATAACCAAGAAGCAGCACTTTTCCAAGAAGTAAGAGCAACGCGTAATCGAGTTCACGCAGCAAAGCACATGGAGCCTTTCTCTAACCGAAAAATTGCTATGGAACTAAATGTAATTTACGAGAGACTTCTGAAAAGAAGTTGGATTTCACCCGATTGACTCAAAATCTTAAATCAGACTACCGTATGTCGAATACGATATTGGATATTTAGAGGGATTTAAGAGCCAGCACCGCCTCGCTGCTAGTCATATTGACTTCCGAGCGCGTACCGGTGGTTGCAGCCACATAGATAAAAATATTAGGCAGGACGCTTGGCAGTTGTGGGCCGTGCTGTTGAGCGTCTACGCATTTAGTATGAAAAGCCACATAGGGGTACTGAGTAATTCTGGCCAAATTATCACGCCAAATCATATAACCAGGGCTTGAGCTAGGGGCCCAGTACCTCCTCTTCGTACTTGTGATGACCTCACTTTTAGCACTTCTTATTCACTATCCCCCAAATTTTTGACGAATCTTCCCAATCAACTCGGGCGTTACCTCCCTCTTCCCCAGATAGCACATGGCGGTCAGAGCCAGCCCCGCTGGTCGTCGCTTACCAAGGGTCAGCTGACCTGGACAGACATGCTGCAAGCGGATCTCTAACTTCCCATACGGGGCTACTGGCTAATTTTGGCCAACACCACTAAAATGGGCATTCACCCAACATGAGATCACCTTATTGTTTCCCGCCGCTAATTCCGCTCAGTGCGTCCGAAATCTCTTCCTTTAGTGGTTCTTCATAAAGAATCGTCGTAGACGGACTTACATGGCCTGCAATCTTCTTGGCCACCTTCAGGGTGAACACCGTTCTCGGCAATCTCAAGAGTGCGCTACGCAGCACTTACCATTCGATACGTCCAAAATATGCGCAACGCTACCTTGCCGAATTTCAGTATCCGTTTAATCGCAGATTCGACTTGTCAGCGCTCATTCCTCGGCTTGCCTTTGTCTCCCCCCGGACGCCATCGATGCCGGAAAGACTACTTAAACTTGACTTAGCTTAGATGGTAATTAGGTGGGTTTTTGCAAGTGAACTTCATTGCTACAGCGACTTCCGAAGAAGAATTCCAGCGTTGGGTGGCGCAAGACTGGAAACCCGCCGGTCGCGCAGCAGAAAGGCGCGACCGGCGCAGTGGTTCAGCTGACTTTGTCAGGGGCCTCATCCGCGGACCAGTTGGCGATCACTTTGTCGATATCGCCGTGTGTCTGCATGGATTGCGCGAACTGGCTGCGGAAGGTCTTGCCGAGGTTGACCCCATTCAGGATCACATTGATCAGCTTCCACTGTCCGGCGCGGTTGCGCAACAGTGTATAAGAGACCTTGGTAATCCCCTCCTTACTACGCACTTCCTGCAGGACATTCACCCGGTTGCCGCTCGGTGCGGAACCTGGATTGACGACCCTGACGTGCATATCGCCGAACGAGGCCACCCCGTGGGCGAAAATCGCCACCAGGTTGCGACGGAAGGTATTGGAAAAACGCGAGCGCTGTTCGGCTGTGGCCCGTTTGGCGTAGCGCCCCATAACGCCGCGGGCGATGAAGTCGAAGTCCACGACCGGCGTCAGCACGCTCTCTACCGCACTGTAATAGCGCTGGGGATCGGAGTTCAGGTACTGGCCGTTTGTGCGAATCACCTCCAGGAGGTTCTGCGACACACCCTCGCTCATGGTGTAGGGGTTCTGGGCGGCACTGGCAAAAGGCACCCATACAGATACCAGCAGTGCGCACACAGCTGCCTTCACCCAACCGGCGAAACCGGTACGGCCAGAAAATGACGATACGTTCACAAATATTCTCCCATTGGCAAATCATCCCTTGGATGCACGCAACACCAAAATTTTCTGTTCATATTGAACCTTCTGGATTCTGAAACCTGTTGTTTTCACTCAAACTGGTCCCGGTTATGGGGTAACGTAAAATCCTGCTCGGGCCCCAGCGGCACCACCTGGGTCGGGTTGATAGTGACGTGGCTGCCGTAATAGTGTTGCTTGATGTGTTCAAAGTTAACTGTCTGTGCCACTCCCGGCTGCTGGTACAACTCGCGAAGATAATTGCTGATTGCCGGATAATCGGCGATGCGCTGGCGGTTGGTCTTAAAATGTCCGTAATAAACAGCATCGAAGCGAATCAGGGTGGTAAATAGGCGCCAGTCCGCTTCCGTCAGTACGGTTCCCGCCAGGTAGCGCTGCCGGGTCAGTGTCGCCTCGACACAGTCCAGCGCATCAAACAGCTTGTAATAGGCCTCTTCGTAGGCCTGTTGAGACGTTGCGAAGCCAGCCCGGTATACGCCATTGTTGATCGAGTCGTAAACCCGCTCGTTAATGGTGTCTATCTGCGTCCGTAAAGCGCTAGGGTAATAGTCCTTGCCGTTACCGGTAAGCCCGTTAAAAGCACTGTTGAGCATGCGGATAATCTCCGCCGATTCATTGCTGACAATGGATTGGGTCTGCTTGTCCCACAATACCGGCACGGTGACCCGACCTTCGTAATTTGGGTCTGCCTTTAAGTACAACTGATACAGATAATCCAGGTTATATTGATCGTTTTTCAACTCCCAGCCGTTGCTCAACATCAATGGCTCAACCACAGTGACATCAATCAGATCCTGCAGGTCTTTGAGCTGGCGAAAAATCAGGGTGCGGTGGGCCCAGGGGCAAGCCAGCGACACGTATAAATGATAACGTCCCGGCTCTGCTTTAAATCCCGCGCTACCCGTCGGGCCGGCGGTGCCATCAGCGGTTACCCAACTGCGAAAGCGACTGTCCTGGCGGCGGAATTTACCGCCGCTTGAGCTAGTGTCATACCACTGATCTACCCATTGTCCGTTCTGTAATAAACCCATAGCTACGCCTCCCCGACTTCACGCTGCGCCAGCAACGTATCAATTTGCTGCCTGGCCGCTTCTATCACCACCCCTGGGGCTCCCTTGGAACCGCTGGCATCGATATGAACCACTTCTGTTACACCCAGAAAGCGACAGATATGTTCAAGATAGCGACTGGCAAAATCCCAGTCACCGCCAATTGGCGTGCCGCCGGACGCTGTCACAATGAAGGCCCGCTCTACTCCGATCAATCCCTCCGGGCCGTTCTCCGTGTAGCGGAATGAAACCCCGGCGCGACAGACATAATCGATCCACTGCTTCAGGTAGGCGGGCACGCTAAAGTTGTACATCGCAACCCCCAGCACCAGGGTATCGGCCTGCTGCAACTCGGCGATCAATTCGTTGGATACCGCCAGATGCTGCTGCAAGCTGGCACGGTCATCTTCGTGGGAACCATGCACACCCACCAGATCTCGCGGACTGATCGGTGGCAGAGGGTTCTTAACCAGGTCTCGCTCGATGACCGGCTGCCCCAGTTGTTGCACCAGATAATCGGTGATGATGCGGGAGTTACCGCCTTCCACCCGGGCACTCGAATCAATTCTCAATACGGTCATAAGGTATCTCCTGTAGATTTGAGTAGGTTTTATTGGCTCAGTTTTGTGCTAATCAGCTGATCGGCACTTATGCTCCCTGCACCGCGGATCGCAAGAGTGACGCTCATCGCCAGTAATGCCAGACCGAACTCATAGCCGTTGTTTGCCATGAACAGGCCGTTACCGGCATGCACCGCGAGGATCGCCACCAGCATGGTGATCGCCAGCACCGCCGCCGCCGGGCGCACCAGCAGACCAAGCAGCAAGGCGATACCGCCGAAGAATTCGGCACTACCGGCGGCCAACGCCATCAGGTAGCCGGGTTCCAGGCCGATGGAGGCCATCCACTGTCCGGTCCCCTCCAGTCCGTAGCCGCCGAACGCGCCGAACAGTTTCTGTGCGCCGTGGGCGGCAAAGATGATGCCGGCCGGGATACGCAGCGCCAGGGCCGCCAGGCTGGAGTCGGTTGCAAGCAGTTTCGAAATCGTTGAGTTATTCATGTCGGGTCACCTTGTTTAATTCAATGTATTTGATCAGTAAGGCCACTATAATTCCTATCATTAAGAAAAAATAACGGGTATATTTGAACTTTATCATCAAATAATTTGAACTATTGGCTCACCCCTGACCCTCGATGCCATCGATCGACGCAAGAGTTTCGCTGCCACGGCTGAGGAGCTGTGCCGCGTAGGGCGTTCGCTCGAATGGTAAGGCCTGTTGGAACGAGACGCCGAGAACAGCTATCTCGTTGGGGAGGCGGTGGACGACGACCCGATGACGCCACTGCTGGGGCATGCCATCACCTACCGCATCGCCGTGGGCCGCAGGCAGGGCGCAAGGTGTTCACCTTGCAGACGCTGCCGGGCAGCAATGAGCCGTTCGATGACAGGGTGGGCAACGTGGCTGGCTTCTCGTTGCACGCCGGGGTGGCGGCAAGAGCGAATGAACGCAAGAAGCTGGTGCGGCTGTGCCGCTACATCAGCCGCCCGGCGGTCTCGGAAAAGCGTATGTCGCTCACGCCCAACGGCAACGTGCGCTATCAGTTGAAGACCCCATACCGCGACGGGATTTCATTGCAAGATTGGCGGCACTGGTACCCAGGCCCCGAGCGGGAGAATCAGCTGCGCCAGGAGGAGATTACCGAGGAGATCGAGGTGCTGCTGCTCAACGCGTCCTGCACTGAACTGGCACCTGAAGATAACCAGGACTGATCAGGCGGCCAGATCAAACAGCAGCGCTTCGACGCCGTCGCCAACATCGATCGCGAGCAATGACTCTGCCTCGATGATCCCACCATCCCCCTCTTGCAAACGCGTGCCGTTCAGCTCCAGACCGCCCCGCGCCACATGCAGGTAATACACTCGATCGGCTTGAAGCGGTAACTCGACACGCTCTGCCGACAGCCTGAGTTGATAGATCCGCACATCCTGATGCGCCTTCAGCGATCCGTTCTCGCCATCCCGAGAGACGATCAAGGTCACCCCCCTCGCAGCACTGAAATCCCTCTGCACGTAACCGGGCCGCAAGCCCTGCCTCTCGGGGCGAATCCACACCTGCAGGAAGTGCAGAGGCTTTTCCCGGTCCGGGTTGAATTCGCTGTGCATGATGCCGGTACCCGCGCTAATCACCTGTACCTCCCCGGCGCGCAAGCGGGTCCGGTTGCCCATCGTATCCCGGTGCTCGATACTGCCCTCGAGGATATAACTGATGATCTCCATATCCCGGTGAGGATGGGTTTCGAAACCCGCACCTGGCACCACCCGGTCGTCGTTGATCACCCGCAGGCTGGATACACCCATATGGCGAGGGTCGTAATAGTGGCCAAAAGAGAAGGTATGACGGCTATCGAGCCACTTGATGCGGAACCGCCCCCTCTCCTCTGCCGGTCTGAGCTTGATCATGTCATCTCTCCTGTGGTGTGGGACGCCATTCAGGCGCCCGCGTTGGTCAGCTTGCGGTCGATCGACAGCGCGCCGCCACCCTGAATTGCCAGTGCCACGGACACCGTCAGAAGTGCCAGCCCGAACTCATAGCCGTTGTTCGCCATAAACAGGCCGTTACCGACATGTACCGCGAGGATCGCCACCAGCATGGTGATCGCTAGCACGGCGGCCGCCGGGCGCACCAGCAGACCAAGCAGTAGTGCGATACCGCCGAAGAATTCGGCACTACCGGCGGCCAGCGCCATCAGATAGCCAGGTTCCAGGCCGATGGAGGCCATCCACTGCCCGGTCCCCTCCAGTCCGTAGCCGCCGAACGTGCCGAACAGTTTCTGTGCGCCGTGGGCGGCGAAGATGATGCCGGCCGGGATACGCAGCGCCAGGGCCGCCAGGCTGGAGTCGGTTGCAAGCAGTTTCGAAATCGTTGAGTTATTCATGTCGAGTCACCTTGTTTAATTCAATGTATTTGATCAGTAAGGCCACTATAATTCCTATCATTAAGAAAAAATAACGGATATATTTGAATTTTATCATCAGATAATTTGAACTATGAGCTCACCCCTGACCTTGGATGCTCTGCGCATCCTCGATGCAATCGATCGACGCAAGAGTTTCGCTGCCGCGGCTGAGGAGCTGTACCGGGTACCCTCGGCCATCTCTTACACTATCAACAAGCTGGAGGAAGACCTTGGGGTGAAGCTATTCGATCGCAGCCGACGCAAGGCTGAGCTGACCGCGGTGGGTCGGCTGGTTCTGGAACAGGGCCGTCAGATTCTGACCGCCAGTGAAGAGCTCGCGGTGCTCGCACGTCAGGCGGCCACCGGCTGGGAAGCAGAGCTGCGCATCTGCGTGGACTCGGCGATTGGCTTCGATACCGTGTACTCCTTGATTGGAGCCTTTCAGGAGTTCCAGCCACGGACCGAAGTGCGTCTGATCGAGGAGGTGTTGGCCGGCAGCTGGGACGCACTCAACGCCCAGCGCTGCGATCTGGTGATCGGCGCGGCGGGCGAGCCTCCGGGCCAGGGGTTTTCCACCCTGCCGCTGGGCGCGCTGGAGTTCGAATTCGCCGTTGCCATGGACCACCCGCTGACACAGATGCCGCAGCCATTGTCGATGGAGCTGATCCGCCAGTACCCCACCGTGGTGGTCGCCGACAGTTCACGCTACCTGCCGGCACGCTCCTCCGGGCTGCTGGATGGGCGCAACCGCATCGTGGTCGACTCGATTCAGCGCAAGATCGACGTTCAGGCGCGCGGACTTGGCGTCGGCTATCTGCCGCTGAACCTGATGCAGAAAGAGTTGCACAACGGCACGTTGCAGATCATGCAACTGGCAGAGAGTCGACCGGCGCAACCGATCTGCGCCGCCTGGCACAGCAGCAATCGGGGCAAAGGGCTGGCCTGGTTTATCATGCAACTGCGTGGCATGCGCTTCGATGCCCGTACAGGCCTGATCAGCGATCAGGCCAGCGAGTGAGTGGATGCCGCCTCCGAATGCCGGCAGACGCCGAGAACAGCTGCTGGGGCATGCCATCACCTACCGCATCCCGGGGGCATGGTTGCGAGGACGGTGCCGCGGAATTAGTTGTTATGTTGCGGCTGCCCGGATGCTAGCACCGACTATTTTCCCTTAATAGTGGAGCCTGCCCTTTTTGTCGACATGAGGGCGCGGGGTATTCTGAGGGCCTCGAATCGGAATTGGTAAGGAGACATCCATGTGCCAGTGTTCCCTCGCTGCCAATACAGCAACCGCCGTCCCTACGTCACGTTCAAAGCAAAACTGCTGGAATGGGAGGATGGCACGAAAACGCTTAAACTGCCGGCAAAGTTCACCCAGAACCACTGCAATATGCAGCCTTTTCGGTGTTCGAAACGATTTGGTGGTTTCGCCAATTCTGATTAGCCTATTGGCCGGCCACAAACACGCTGATGGTGGAGTACAAATACAACCAGCCATCGTTCAGCATTAAAGATTCCAGGTGCCTTAGGGATCGCATTTTCGGTAAAGACGAGACTGATAGGGCGGGTCAGTTCAGTCGGATCGCTCGTCGTCGCGTTTTGTACGGCACCGTCCTCGCATGCTTGAACTTCTAAAATGGCCTACTGCGGCAACCGGCGATAGGAGCGATGTAGAAATGTATATAGGGCCGTGAAATGCATTGGTGGATGGTCCACCCCCCTTACCCCATTCCGACGATCTTTATCACTGTGGATTCTCTGGATGACTGGCTCCATAACCAAGCTTGGTCGTGATGAAATCCATCAGCTGGCACAGTACACGAGTGGCTTCTTGTTAGTTTGCAATGTAAGACGCCTGCCATGCAGTTAAACTGCACCGCAAGAAAAACTTCCTAATATTTCAGATTATGCGCACTGGACACCTAGGAGAAATGACAATAGATGCAGCGGCACACCTAAGTGGAAAAATTTTTGAGGCATTGCCTACAACTTGCATCCAACATTGAAGTGTATCTAATATGATGATGACTGGCTCTATACCAAGCTTGGTCACGTTCATCAATTTTCAGTTACATTCAGGCACCACAACGAGTCTACTGAACTAGTTGTCGGATTGCTTTCGTGATGCTCCCAGTTTGCATCGGAAATTTGTGAGAGTCCTCGGTTAGCCTTCCTCCGGAGGAAGGTCAAACCAGAGTGCAATTAACCCATCCTCTCGTGCCCGCACTTCCAGCAACTCACCAAAGGAACCCAGGGCGTCGCCAGGACCGAGCTCCCGCCCATTCACCTGAGCGCCACCTTCGATTAAGTGCAGGTAACCAATACCACGGCTGGCCTCCAATAGCTCTCCTTCGTCACTTGCAAGCTTCAGGCGAAAGATACTCACGTCCTGGTGGATAGTCAGGGAGCCCTCTTGGCCATCGGGTGTTATCAGAGATGTGAGGTGACCACTTTGCGCTATGGCTTTTTGCTCGTAACTTGGTTCTAGGCCCAGCCGATTGGGCCTAATCCAGATCTGCAGAAAACGCAGTGATTCACTGCTGAAATGGTTGTACTCCGAATGGGTAATGCCAGTTCCCGCTGTCATGCGTTGCACCTCGCCAGCGGGAACCACAAATTGGTTACCTAAACTGTCTTTGTGTTCGATTGCTCCCTTCAGCACATAGGAAATGATTTCCATGTCCTGATGGCCGTGGGCATTAAAACCTGCACCCGGTGCCACTGTATCATCGTTGATGACTCTCAAGACAGATATACCCATATGATTTGGGTTGTAATAGTGTCCGAAAGAGAAGCTATGGCGAGAGTCTAACCATCCAAATTCTGCCCTGCCCCGCTCTCTAGCACGCCGCATGTAAAGCATTCTTGCATCTCCGCAATTAGTTGTACGACACGCACTTTATAAAGGATTGCGGAAAATAAAAATCAGCTTATATTAGATGAATGGTTCGAATTATTCACACGAGTTTTACAATAGTCAGTCCTATGAAGGCATGTTCATGGTCCGGTAGCGCAACTCACCTAGCAACTCTCTGGCGGCCGGCCCTAAACTGTCGCTGTCGGCGTAATTAAGATAAAAGGACACAGTGCGACGAGACCCACGCTCCAAGTTCAGCGGCAGCAACAAGCCCTCATCTAAATACTGTTGAATAGAGGGCAGTGGTAGCCAGGCATAACCAATGCCCTTACATACCAAATCAATGGAGGTTCGCATATGACTTACCGTCCATCGCTGCTCCGAACCAAGCCAGCCAGCGCTCGCCGGGGCCTTGGCACTGGAGTCTCGCACCACGATCTGACGGTGTGCCTTTAGATCTTCATACGTGAGCAGTCGCTCCAGCTGATGCAGCGGGTGCCCTTCTTTCGCTACCGCAACAAATGCTACTTGGCAGATTTCTTCGTTTAAACCGCTATCCATCATTAGAGGGGATATACCCAATGTGGCACGCCTTTCAGCGACGGCTTCGTTGGCACCGGATAGAACCGTCTCCACCACCTCTACCTTGAGCTGGGGAAATTTTATGGAAATTCTTTGTAGAACACGGAAGATAAGCTCCTGGGGAAAGGCGCTGTCCACGGCGACACTCAGGCTGGCCTCTATACCGGTGCTCAATGCCTTGGCAACTGTCTCTATGCGCGCGACCTCTTCAAGCAGAAACCTGCCCCGACGCAGTAACAGTTCGCCATTGTCGGTGAGGATGGCCTTGCGCCCCTCGAGTTTGAACAAGGGCGTGCCAAGGCTCTCCTCCAGTTTACCTACAGCATGGTGCACCGTGGACTGGCTCTTGTGAACCGCCTGGGCGGCCTGGCTGAATCCACCGTATTCCACTACGGCCTTGAACATACGCCATTGTTCCAAGGTTGTTTTTTGCATGAAAATTCCTTCAGGACTTTCTAGAGGTTTCCTACAGATCGTAAGAAATGATGATTCCCGCCCACAAAGGGCTGCGTGCGCCGGCGCCGCTCTTGATTTCTCTGTTCTGGTAGCGGAGGACGTAACTCAGGCGATAGCGCTGCAACTGCGCAGTGACGCCCAGCCATGCCTCTCCCAGCAGGTGATTCAGTTCACCACTGCTGAAAGTGACATCGCTCTCCCTGAACTGCCCCTGCAGGAACGCGTTGTATGCGCGCGCGCGAACCTTGACCCCGCCCCAGAGATAGAGCTCCCCTACTCCCCGTCGCACCGACTCACCGATCACCGGCGCAGGCCGCGAGCTGTAATCGCCATTCTCCGGAGTAAAACTCCACCAGGGGGTGTTGATCAGCCCCCAGCGGCCGGTCAGGGAAAGGCTGGTCTCGCTGATGTAGCCGATGCTGGCAGAAGAAGTGTATTTGATCTCGTACTCAGTGCGCTCGCTCTGGAAGTTGGAAGCCAGTAGGGCCTGACGGCCGGCAGTGTACTGGAAAGTGAGCTCGCCCCCGTCGCTGACCTGGTGGTCCCAGCCGTTCGGCAGGTCCGAACCCACCACTCTGTGCACCCTGTCCTGCAACGTAGCGCCCAGTTGGCTACCCATTACCCCCAGGGTGAAGGCCGTTTGGTACACGGGTTCATCGGCGTCGCGGACGTAGAGGCGGCTGTTGGACAGATAGGCCAGGTTGGCAAAGGGGCGGTCATCGTAAATCGCCTCGCTGCTGGCGATATCCGTTGGGGAAAACATAAGTACCCCAAACTGCATCGCGTGCAGGCGATAGAAATCGTCGGTTTCCAGCGGCAGCAGGCTGTCCGCGGCACCCAGCAGCGGATCCAGGGACCACCAACCCTCAGCCGCTTTCCGCCCGCTGAAAGTCACGCCTACCCCAGCGGTATAGTCCTGGTCCCGGCTGGCGCCGGGGATCAGCAGGTCGTTGTCGAAATAGAAGCTCCAGCCTGAGAAGGGCTTTTCAAGCCCATCCTCCCCCAGAGGCAACCCCTCGGGCTCTGCCCAGGCAGGGCTTTGCGCCGCCCAGAGAAGGGGAACTGCGGCGGCCAATGACCATTTGTTTAAAATACTTAGAGTTCTAAGGGACTGCATAACCATCTCCAACCAGATGGCGGCAGCTTACCCTCTATTTTTTAGAAGAAAATAAGATAAAAGGCGACAATATATTCTATAAAGTAGAAAGTTCTTTGGCTACGGCTACGGCTACGGCTACGGCTACGGCTACGGCTACGGCTACGGCTACGGCTACGGCTACGGCTACGGCTACCGGGCTACCGCAGTTCGGCAACAAGAACTCCGGAGAAGAGCAATCGCTTCGTTGCTATAGCGCCATACTGCCGCTTCGCGCTTTCCTCGCTCGACCCACCCTCATCATTCTCTTCCGCTGTCGAAGGCGCAAACAGAGGCGGAAGCCCCCTGCCTTCGGGCTTTTTCTAAATTTTCGAAACACACCCTCGAAACTATCAAATTTTCACCCCGCCACGGCGGCAGTAATCTGCGCCCCGACGGTCAGTGATGGCCACGCAAGACGCTTATTAGCGAACACACTTTGAGGAAATGACTATGGGTATCATTGGCAAAAAATTCAAAGCGGCAATCGCGGCTGTCGGCCTGCTCGCCGCAGCTTCCGCTTCTATCCAGGTACAGGCCGGTGAGCCGGCCAAGAGTCTGCTGACCCCCGACAACCACACCCTGATCCTGATCGACCACCAGCCACAGATGGCCTTCGCCACCCGCTCCCACGGCGTGCAGTCCATTCGCAACAACGTCACCGGACTGGCCAAGTCCGCCAAGGTGTTCAATGTGCCCACCATACTGACTACCGTGGCCTCTAAGTCCTTCAGCGGCCCCCTCTTCCCGGAACTGCAGGCGGTGTTCCCGGAGCAGACCCCCATCGACCGTACTACCATGAACACCTGGGAAGACGACCGCGTGACCGACGTGGTTAAGAAGCACCGCAACAAGAAGTTGGTGATCGCCGCCCTGTGGACTGAAGTCTGCGGTATCGGCCCGGTACTGTCCGCCATCGAAGACGGCTACGACGTTTACTTTGTGACCGACGCTTCCGGTGGCGTGAGCAAGGAAGCCCACGACATGGCGGTACAGCGCATGATCCAGGCCGGCGCCCACCCCGTCACCTGGGTACAGTACCTGCTGGAGCTGCAGCGCGACTGGGCCCGTGGTGAAACCTACGCGGCCGTAACCGACATCGCCAAGGAGCACGCCGGCGGCTACGGCCTGGGCATCATCTATGCCAAAGAGATGTTCAGCGCCAAAGAAGGACACTGAATCGCCAGCGACGCCCCGGCCCGATCCGGGGCGTTTTTCGTTATCGAAGAGGATAAAACAGCCATGAAAGCCCTACCCCGCCTCCTTCTGGCCTTCGGCATCAGCTGTGCCACCCCGGCGCTGGCAGCCCCGGATCTGATCGTCACCAATGCCAAGGTCACCAGCTTCAAGAGCGGCGAAAACATCACCGCCTTCGCGGTGGAAGACGGTGTTTTTACCGCGGTGAGCAAAGACGCCGCCAGCCTGCTGGCGGGCAAGGATAAAGATACCAAAGTCATCGACGCCGGCGGCCGGCGCGTAATTCCCGGCCTCAACGACTCCCACCTTCACGTAGTGCGCGGCGGTCGCTTTTACAACAGCGAAACCCGCTGGGAGGGCATCGACACCCTGGAGGAAGCTCTGACGCTCGTCAGCGAGCAGGCCAAGCGTACCCCCAAAGGCCAATGGGTACGCGTGATCGGCGGCTGGTCTCCCTACCAGTTCAGGGAAAAGCGCATGCCCACGGTTGAGGAGCTCAACAAGGCTGCTCCCAATACGCCGGTTTTCGTACTCTTCCTCTATTCTGGCGGCCTGCTTAACAAGGCAGGCATGGAGACGCTGGGCATAAACCGCGACAGCGTAGCACCGGAGGGTAGCCGCTATGAGCGCGACGCCGAAGGCAACCCCACCGGACGGCTGATCGCCGACCCCAACCCGATGATTCTGTACCGCACCATCGCCGCCCTGCCGCCGTTGGACGCGAAGCAGCAATACAACTCCTCCATTCAGTTCTACCGCCACCTGCTGAGCCTGGGTGAAACCAGCGCCGTGGACGCCGGTGGTGGCGGCCACCAGTTCCCGAAGGATTACAAGGCCTCGACCAAACTGGCCGCCGACGGCGAGCTGCCCATGCGCGTGTCCGCCTTCCTCTTTCCACAGAAGCCGGGAGAGGAACTCGGGCAGTTTGAAGAGTGGATGGCCGATTACCACCACGACCAGAACTTTCACAGCGATCACGACAACGGCTATGTGATCGAAGGCGGTGGCGAACTGCTTGTGTGGTCCGCCTCCGACTACGAGAACTTCACCTCCCACCGACCGGATCTCAAAGCGCAGGCGGAAAAGGAGCTGGAGCAGGTGGTGCGCCTACATGTGAAGAACGGCTGGCCCTTCCGCATCCACGCCACATACGACGAATCCATCGAACGCATGCTCAACGTGCTGGAGAAGGTCAACAGTACCCAGCCTCTGAACAAGGTACGCTGGGCCTTCGACCACGCGGAAACCGTATCCGACAAAAACCTGAAGCGGATCAAGGCGCTGGGTGGCGGCATCGCGGTACAGGGACGCATGGCTTTCGCCGGTGAATACTTTATCGACCGCTACGGCAAAAAAGCTGCGCGCCGCTCCCCGCCGATTCGCAAGATGCTGGATATGGGCATCCCTGTGGGTTTCGGCACCGACGGCACCCGTGTGGCCAGCTTCAATCCCTGGGTCACCTACTACTGGGCCGTGTCCGGTCGCACCGTTGGAGGAACCGAACTCTACGGTGCGGATAACCGCCTGGATCGCCTCACCGCACTGAAGCTGTTCACCCAGGGCTCCGCCTGGTTCTCCGGCGAGGAAAACAGCAAGGGCGACATAGCCTCAGGTATGGTGGCGGACTTCGCCATCCTCGACCGCGATATCTTCAAGGTGAAACAGCGCGAATTACTGGACACCCGGGCGGAGCTCACCGCGGTGAACGGCGAGATCCAGTATGCCTCCGAGGCCTTTCCAGCCTATCGTAAGCCGACACTGCCGGCACTGCCCGATTGGTCGCCGGTAAACAGCGCCGTCAGACACTGAGCATTCGCCGGGCTCTGTCCCCGACCTCCCTGGCGGGATTTAAAGGGTCGAGTCCGGTATATTTGCCCCAACATAAAAATACCAATCGCAGAGGCACCATGAGCGCAGGACTCTTCCGGGTAAAGGGAAGCCACAACGAACACAAGGTGTCGTTTTCCGAACTGTTTTTCGATCTGGTTTTTGTCTACGCCATCACCCAGACCACCCATCTTCTGATTCACCACTTTACACCCTACGGCGCCTTTCAGGCGATGCTGCTTCTGCTGGCGGTCTGGTGGGTATGGGTGTTCACCGCCTGGGTGACCAACTGGCTGGATCCGGAGCGCATTCCCGTGCGACTGGTGTTATTCGCGCTGATGCTGTTGGGGATGATACTGTCTATCTCCATCCCGGAGGCCTTCGGCAAGCACGGCATGCTGTTTGCGCTCGCCTACGTCACCATGCAGCTGGGGCGTACCCTCTTTTTTTGCCTGCACAGCCGCAAGCACGACCCGGTATTGCACAATGACTTTCTGCGCATGAGCCTGTGGTTTGCCCTGGCGGCGGTATTCTGGATTGCAGGCGCATTGCAGATAGAGAAAACCCGTACGATCTTGTGGACCGCGGCACTGGTGCTTGAATACCTCTCCGCCTCCCTGTCCTTCCGGGTACCCGGCCTGGGTCGTTCCGACAGCGGCGAGTGGAAAATTTCCGGCGCGCACATGGCCGAGCGCTGTGGGCTGCTGGTGATCATCGCGCTGGGTGAATCACTGCTCGTCACCGGCAACAGCTTTGCTGAACGACACTGGGGGATCGCTACCATCACCAGCTTCCTGAGCGCCTTCGTGGCCACCGTGGCCATGTGGTGGATCTACTTCAGCTTGAGCGCCGAGCGCGCCAGTGAGCGCATGAACAAGAGTGAACACACCGGCGCCATGGCACGGCTGGTGTACACCTATATCCACTTTCTGATCATCGCCGGCATCGTGCTCACCGCCGCGGCTGACGAATTCATCCTCGCCCACGCCAGTGGCCACGTCAGTCTTCCCACCCTGGTGGCAGTCATCGGCGGTCCCGCCCTCTATCTGGTTGGCAATATCCTGTTCAAGACATTGATCTTCAACAGCCATCCCCGCTCCCACTACCTGGGCCTGATACTTCTCGCGTTTCTGGTTCCCGTACACACTCTGGTCAGCCCGGCAGTCCTCGCCGTCCTGAGCACCGCCATTTTGGTCATCGTGGCCTGCTGGGAAACGGTTGTGGTTTTGCGCAGTGATCACTGCTGATGAACGAGACGTCCAAGTTGAAGAGTAGAGACGCCTCTTCTTGGCGCATTGTTCAAATAATTGAACGGCGGCTGTCCTATTCGTTATTTTCTGGCCTTATCGTGCAAGATTTTGACAAACTCATGCAATCTCATTACTTGGCAATAAATCTTGGTGCTAGAATAATTTAACGCCGTGAACTCGGGATGATTAAGAGAACTGGGGCGGACAGCCTTCCTGACCAGGCGCGCTCCTTAAAGCGCGCTGAACGACAGGAATTCTGAGGTCGAAGCGCTTAGTTTTCCATAATTTCAAATGAAAACGATCGAGAAGAACAGCAACCATGACACGCACGCTCTTAACCAACGGTAAGATTCGAACGCTCAATCCTTGCCAACCCACGGCATCCGCTGTCGCGATTAAAGACGGAGTCTTTGAAGCTGTGGGGACCGATAGCGAAATCATGAAGCTGAAGGACAATGATTCTCAGGTCATCGATTTGAAAAAACACACAGTGATTCCGGGCCTGAACGATTCCCACCTTCATGTGATCAGGGGAGGCCTGCATTACAACATGGAGCTCCGGTGGGAGGGCGTGCCTTCCCTCGCCGACGCCCTACGGATGCTGAAAGAACAGGCCCTGCGCACCCCCGCACCCCAGTGGGTGCGCGTGGTCGGCGGTTGGTCCGAGTTTCAGTTTGCCGAACGACGCATGCCGACACTGGACGAGATCAACGCCGCGGCGCCCGACACCCCGGTATTCATTCTTCATCTTTATGACCGCGCCTTGCTGAATGGTGCTGCGCTTAAAGCAGCGGGTATAACTAAGGAAACACGAGACCCTCCCGGCGGTGTGGTTTATCGGGATCGCCGCGGGAATCCTTCCGGAATGCTGATTGCGGAACCAAGCGCCCTTATCCTGTACTCCACCTTGGCTAAAGGGCCAACCTTATCATTCGAGGACCAGATTAACTCATCCCGACACTTTCAACGCGAGCTTAATCGGCTCGGAGTAACAAGCGCCATTGATGCGGGGGGTGGCGGCCAGAATTATCCAGATGATTACAAGGTCATCGAGGAGCTTCACAAGCGCGGCGAGATGACCATGCGCATTGCCTATAATCTATTTGCACAAAAACCGGGATCGGAGTTTGACGACTTTAAACGTTGGACAAAGATGGTTAAGCCTGGCGACGGCGATGCGATGCTGCGCATGAATGGTGCGGGAGAAAACCTTGTATGGTCGGCTGCCGACTTTGAAAATTTCCTGCAACCCCGCCCTCGTCTCGCCGAAGATATGGACAGCGAGCTTGAGAAAGTCACTCGCCTACTTGTTGAACATCGCTGGCCCTTCCGGCTTCATGCAACCTATGACGAGTCGATATCTCGATTTCTCAACGTATTTGAGAAGGTAAACAAGGATATACCTTTTGATGGCCTGCGTTTCATTATAGATCACGCTGAAACTATTCGGCCACATAACATTGAGCGCATCAGAGCACTCGGTGGTGGAATTGCCATCCAGCACCGGATGGCATTTCAGGGCGAATATTTTGTCGAGCGTTACGGAGCAACAGAAGCAGAGTTGACCCCTCCGATCACTGAAATGCTTGCCACTGGCCTCCCCGTCGGCGCCGGAACTGATGCCACGCGCGTTGCGAGTTTTAACCCTTGGGTCTCTCTGTACTGGATGTCCACAGGAAAGACATTGGGCGGGTTAACCCTCTACCCGGAGAGTCGTCGACTCGACCGAGAAAAGGCGCTCTATTTGTACACCAAAGGCAGTGCCTGGTTCTCCGGTGAGCATGAAGCAAAAGGCGCTATTGCGGTAGGCGAGTACGCGGACCTCGCCGTGCTATCCGCTGATTACTTCTCAGTCCCCGATGAAGACATTAAGGCCATCACGTCGGTGTTGACTGTTGTAGACGGCAATATTGTGCATGGCAATAGGGACTTTAAGACACTGGCTCCTCCTCTGCCACCGGCAAGCCCCGACTGGTCACCTGTTCGAAGTTACTCGACACTTCGACACGATGTTGATATCCCGAGGAATATAGCGTCACATTCCTCTCTCAAGCATGGCCATCATCATCATTTTTGTGTTTCAAAATCGTCGTCGGAGCCTTTCTGGGGCCCCCTGGGATGTGGCTGCTTCGCCTTCTAGAGATTCTTTGGTGGATGACGTTTTCGGTCAGTAATACCCTACCGAAAGTGATGCATCGCAAGGCAGTACTGTGAGGAGTTCATCATGAAAGTGGTTTTAGGCATTTTGTTGGCTTTCGGAATTGGCGTGGTCTGCAGGCTAACAGGTATTCCTGTCCCTGCACCGCCAGTGATCCTCGGTGCTCTGCTTGTTGTGGCGATGACATCCGGATATTTGATCGTGGACTATTTGGCTTCACACCGCCCATCCAAGAACAAGGAGCTGTGCGGCGGACCAACTGGGTCGACAAAATCCTCAAAATCACCAGGGGGCAAACCGTGATCAGTTCTATTTCAGGAATCGTCTTAGGGCTCATCATTGGCGGAGCCTGTCGCTGGTTCGACTTACCTCTCCCTGCACCACCGAAACTGGTTGGTGCGATATTGGTGGTGGCAATGTCATTAGGCTTTGTCGGCACCGGCTCTCTCAACAAACTAAATATTCCAGGAGTATTTTATGAACAAACAGAAGCTCGAAGTACTTACACCCGATAACTGCCAGTTGATTTTTATCGATCAACAACCACAAATGGCTTTTGGAGTCCAGAGCATTGATCGGCAGACGCTAAAGAACAATGTGGTCGCTTTGGGTAAGGCTGCAAAAATTTTTAATATCCCCACCACAATCACGACGGTTGAGACCGAGAGCTTTTCTGGTCATACCTATCCAGAGTTATTGAGTGTATTTCCGGATAACCCTCTCCTGGAAAGAACATCCATGAACTCTTGGGATGACCAAAAGGTTCGTGATGCGCTGGCCAAGAATGGGAAGAAAAAGGTTGTTGTTTCCGGCCTATGGACTGAGGTGTGCAACTGCACTTTCGCGCTTAGTGCTATGCATGATGCAGATTACGAGATTTACATGGTTGCCGACGCCTCAGGGGGAACATCGCTGGCCGCGCACGACTATGCCATGGATCGCATGATACAGGCCGGCGTAGTACCTGTTACCTGGCAGCAAGTATTACTTGAATGGCAACGCGATTGGGCACATCGCGACACCTACGATGCTGTGATGGACTTGGTTAAGGAGCATTCCGGAGCCTATGGAATGGGAGTTGATTACGCTTATACCATGGTACATAAGGCTCCGGAACGCGTGAAGCACGGTGAAATACTTGAGCCGGCTCCCGCGAAGTAGTCAACTCTCTGAGATTACTTTGATGAAAAAATTACGCCTCATATACTTAGCTAAAATGCAGTGAGGAAATGTTGCATGATCCGAGCCGGCTGGGATGAACCCAGACGGTTCTGGACTGCCAGGCGGTGGGATTCGTTTTCAAAAATTGTAAACAACCACCCCTGCACCCTGAATAATGAATTATCTATGCAAGACCTTAATGATCTTTACTACTTCGTGCAGATAGTCGAGCACGGTGGATTTGCCCCAGCGGGTCGCGCCTTGAACACACCAAAATCCAAGCTCAGTTGCCGATTTGCTGCCCTTGAGGAAAGGCTGGGTGTCCGTCTGATTCAGCGATCATCTCGCCGTTTCTCGGTCACGGATATTGGGCAAACCTATTACGAACACTGCAAGGCGATGCTGGTTGAGGCGGAGGCTGCGCAGGCGGCGATTGAAATGACCCGGGCCGAGCCCCAGGGACTATTGCGCGTGAATTGCCCTCAGGCGCTGCTGAGCATACATGTGGAGAAAATCCTGGCAGATTTCCTCGCGTTGTACCCGCGGGTCAACCTGCATCTTGAGATGGAGACTACCAACCGACAGGTGGATCCGCTGGAAGAGGGCTTCGACATCGCGGTCAGTCGCCACCCGCCCTCACCCGACGATAGCAGTTTGTCCTCATGCTCGTTAAGCGATCGTGGCCAATGCCTTGTAGCAAGTCCGGATCTACTCGAACGTATGGGCTGGCCAACCCAGCCAACGGATCTCGAGGTGTATCCGACTCTGGCATTAGGAGGGCGGCGTCAACATTGCCAGTGGGAACTCTTTGCGGATGATGGTGCCAGTGTGCGCGTCAAGCATTCGCCACGATATACGGCTTCAGATACATCAGCCTTGCATCAGGCTGTCATTTGCGGCGTTGGTGTGGGTCAATTTCCATTGACGATGGTGCTGGACGAGTTGGCCGACGGCTCTCTCGTTCGAGTCCTACCGGAGTGGAGCCCACAGCCTGAGGCAATTTATGCCATTTTCCCCACAAGGCGGGGGCTACTATCCACAGTACGCACACTGGTTGATTTCCTGGCTGAACACTTCGCTGCATTGGAAGTTGGTTAGTCCTTTGCCATACCAGCGAATGTCATACTGAGGCTTTGAGTTTGAGCGATCACGAAGAGCGCGAGCAACACCGGGCTACCGGCTCGGCCTGGGCGCCTTTTACCCACACTGTCTTCGCAGTCCTTTGGACCGCCACGGTCATTTCCAACGTCGGTACCTGGATGCACGATGTCGCATCCGGCTGGCTGATGACTTCGCTGACCCCCTCGCCATTGATGGTGGCGCTGGTACAGGCCGCCACCAGTGCACCGATATTCCTGTTCGCGCTCGCCGCCGGTGCCCTAGCCGATCTGGTCAGCCGGCGCAAACTATTGATCGTTGTGATGGCGGCGCTGTCGGTCACCACGCTGATACTCGCCAGTCTCGTCTTTACGGAGAAAATCACGCCCGGCGGACTGTTGCTGTTCACCTTCTTATCAGGTACCGGCGCGGCCTTCATCGCCCCGGCTTGGCAGTCGATAGTGCCGCAACTGGTACCTCGGCCGGACCTGCAATCGGCCATAGCGTTGAACGGGGTGGGTATCAATGTCAGCCGGGCCATTGGACCCGCGCTCGCCGGCGCGATCATTGCCGCTTTTGGTATCGGCTGGCCCTACCTGGTCAATGCCCTGAGCTTTCTGGTCGTGATCGCCGCCTTGCTCTGGTGGAAACCGTCGCCGCCGGAAGAAAGCGACCTGCCCGCAGAACGTTTCTGGAGCGCAATGCGAGCGGGCATGCGCTACGTACGGGCCAGTGGCGCAATGCGGGCAACCCTGATTCGCGCGGTGGCGTTCTTCCTGTTTGTTAGTGCTTTCTGGGCGCTGCTGCCGCTGGTGGCGCGGGAAGAGCTACAGGGAGGACCACAACTCTACGGTGCTATCCTCACCGCCGTCGGTATCGGCGCCGTAGCCGGCGCGGCCTTCCTGCCACGGCTCGTGCGCAAGTTCAGTTCCGATCAGCTGGTGTTGATGGGCACGCTGGGAACGGGACTGGTGCTGGTAACTCTAGCCCTGATAAAACGCGCAGATGTCGCTATTGCTGCATGCCTCCTGGCCGGAGCCTGCTGGATCACGGTGCTGTCGCGCCTAAATATCTCCGCACAGTTGGCCCTGCCGGACTGGGTGCGAGCGCGCGGCCTGTCCATTTTTATCACCTTCTTCTTCGGTGCCATGACCTTCGGCAGCATCCTCTGGGGGCAAGTGGCCAGCCATGTCGGTATTTCCTATACACAGTTGATTGCCGCCGGCGGCTCAGTGTTGGCCGGCGCACTCAGCTGGCATTTCAGGCTCCTGCAGGATGAAGGACTGGATCACACGCCGAGCGGTTACTGGCCACAGCCCCTGGTAGCCAAAGATGTGGGCCTGGACCACGGTCCCGTCATGGTCACCGTAGAGTACCGCATTGACATCTCTGACACCGCAGAATTTGTGACCGCAATGCGGGAGCTCAAAGCCTCCCGCGAACGCCACGGTGCTTTCGCCTGGGGGCTGTTTGAAGACGTTGCAGAGCCGGGCCGAATGATCGAATACTTTATCGAGGAGTCCTGGGTTGCCCATCTGCGGCATCATCAACGCATTTCAGTGCTAGATAGTGGGATCCAGCAGCGGGCTCGGGATTTTCATCGTGGCGGTGTCGATCCGGTGGTAACTCATCTACTCGCCCCCGAGCCTGGGCGCGCACCGCCGGTGGAGCCTATTCCTGCCCGGGGCTCCATCCAGTAACAATGTTCGATAAGGAAGGAAGAATCATGATCCAAATTCGTAAAGCCAATGAGCGCGGCAGTACCAAGGTTGACTGGCTCAACAGTCGACACACTTTTTCTTTCGGTCACTATTACGATCCGCAATATATGGGATTCCGGACTCTCCGTGTAATCAATGAAGACCGTGTGATCCCCGGCGGCGGTTTTGAAGCCCACAGTCACCGGGATATGGAAATCATCTCCTACGTACTTTCGGGAGCCCTCGAACATAAAGACAATCTCGGGAATGGATCAGTGGTCCGGCCCGGCGAAGTTCAGCGCATGAGTGCCGGTACGGGTATTAGCCACAGTGAGTTCAACCACAGCAAGAGCGAAGGGGTGCACTTTTTACAAATCTGGATTGAACCCGGATGTGCAGGCCTGAATCCTGGTTACGAGCAAAAAGTATTTGCTGCAGAGGATCGCCTGGGCTGCTTCCAACTGGTAGGAGATCAGTTCGGCAGCGAGGGCGCCGTAACCATACATCAGGATGTGCGCTTCTATCTCGGGAAGATGCTCCCCGAACAGGATCTCGAACAGCAGCTCACCGACAATCGATACGCTTGGATACAGGTCCTTTGCGGCGATGTTACCCTCTTCGGTCATCGTCTTGAATCGGGTGATGGTGTCGCAGTCAGCGGCGAGCATAAGCTGGAACTCCACAGCGATCGTGGCGCCGAGTTGATGCTATTCGATCTCGCCTGACATCATGCGACATGAGTCTGGGGCGTTAGCAGTCATTCCACTCTTGCTCAGTGGGCCGGGGATTGCGCAAGACGGAGAGCCTCCACCCATTAAGAAGCTGCGCTTTAACGAGGACTATTCATACTTGCAGGGCATGCCGCGCACATACCACTGGCCGGAATACTGGAAGTACATCCCTTTGAATAATGACTCCGACGGCTACCTCACCATCGGCGGCGAGGTGCGACAGCGCTATGAATACACCAACAATCCGACCTATGGCCAGGACCCGCAAGACAAACGAGGCGTCTGGCTGCAGCGTTACTCCCTGTTTGGCGATCTGCACTGGAACCGTCACTTGCGGTTTTTTGGTCAACTCACCAGTGCGCTGGAAGCCGGACGCGCCGAAGGCCCCAGCCCAGTGGACGAAGACAAGCTTGAGTGGCAGAACGCATTCATCGACCTGAGTCCGGACAAATGGGATGATCGTGAAGCCACGCTTCGCCTGGGACGCCAGGAGATAGTATTCGGCTCAGGCCGTATCGTGGACGTCCGCGAGGGGCCCAATGTACGGCGGACCTTCGATGGGGGTCGGGGGTTTGTTATTGACAACCGCTGGCGGGTCGATGTCGTCGCTGCGCGGCCGCGGCTGGACCGACCCGGCGTCTTCGACGACAAGACCAACGACACCCAGGCGCTCTGGGGCATTTACAGTGTTTTCCAGAAACCGCTACCGTATCCCGGCAATCTTGACCTCTATTACCTGGGTTACGAAAACGAGAACTCGACTTACGTCCAGGGCACCGCGCATGAAGACCGCTATTCCTTCGGAGTCCGCTACTGGGGCGACGCAGGCAACTGGTCCTGGAACTGGGAGGCGTTATACCAGTACGGCCATTTCGGCAGCGGCGATATCAACGCCTGGACCCTGGCGACAGAGACAGCTTATCAGTGGGCAGACATGCACTGGCAACCCACCATGAAACTGAGCATCAATATTGCCAGCGGAGACGATGATCCTGACGATAGCGAGCTGGGTACATTCAATCCACTCTACCCTCGTGGAAATTATTTTTCCGAGGCAGCAGTTTTTGGCCCTCGCAACTTTTACAACTTCCACACGTTTCTCTACTTGCAGCCGACAGATGCATTGGCACTCACTGCGGATTTGAATTTTTTCTGGCGCTTAGAGACTGAGGATGGACTCTACAGCCCTAATGGCCAGATAATTCGAGAGCCAGACGATAGCGACGCTCACTTCGCCGCAACCGCGCTGTCTTTAACTGCTGAGTACACGTTCTGCCGCGGTCTGGTATTCACCGCGATACAAACTTTTGGCAAGCCGGAGAAATTCATGCGCGAAACCGGCCCTTCGGAAGATCTCAGCTTTACTGAATTGACAGTGCAGTTTCGCTTTTGACCAGCAGGTGCCGCTTTTCGGCAAAGCTATTATTGCCACGGTGATGTTCTATTTTATTAAACGAAAGCACTTATATTTGAAGTGTTCTAGCTGACGTTTTTCCAGTAAAATCCTCAGAATTTCGCCATCCAATAGGCCCCGGGAAGCAAGCCATGAGCATCCAAGAGCGTAAACTTGAACAGGACTGCAGTTTCGGCAGTGGCTGTGGAGCTATTAATCTCGTTATCAGTCCTCGCGACAAAGACCTGGGAGGATTCTCGGTGCGTCGCGCCCTTCCCACCAGCCGCCTGCAGATGGTCGGCCCATGGATCTTCTTTGACCATATGGGCCCAGCCGAATTCGAACCGGGCCACGGCATCAATGTCCGCCCCCATCCCCATATCAACCTGGCCACTGTAACCTACCTCTTTGAAGGGGAAATCCTGCACCGTGATTCCCTCGGCAGCCTACAACCCATCCGCCCTGGCGACGTCAACCTGATGGTGGCCGGCAAGGGCATTGTGCACTCCGAGCGGGAAAGCCCGGAAGTCACTGCCAGCCGGCACCGGCTGCACGGTTTGCAACTATGGCTGGCTCTGCCGGAAGCCTGTGAAGAAATCGACCCGGCCTTTTATCACTACCCTTCTGCCGAAATCCCGAAGGTGGAGGTCAACGGCGTTTCCGTGCGGGTCATCATGGGGCAGGCCTACGGCGTTCATTCACCAGTAAAAACCCATGCGGAAACCCTCTATATCGAAGCACGACTCAAGGCCGGCCAAACCCTGGTGCTACCTGAGGCTAATGAACGGGCACTCTACCTGGTTGAGGGTAGCCTTCAGGCGCGGGACACTCTATTGTCCCACCGCACCATGGCAAGCCTGCGACCGGAGCCCGGCATCGAAGTCGAAGCCCGCGAGGACTGCCTGCTGGCACTAATCGGCGGAGAGTCACTTGGAGAGCGTTACGTGGATTGGAATTTTGTCTCCAGTCGCAAGGAGCGTATCGATCGCGCCAGGGCCGACTGGGAGAATGGCAACTTCCCGCTGGTACCCGGTGACGAAAAGGAGTTCATTTCGTTACCGGACTAACAGCATACAGTTGAAATGAGCAGGCCTGTACTGCGCTCGCCACTTGAAGGTAAGATCAGAAGTAATCTTAAGTCTTTGGCGCTTCTATCCATATCAATCTCACCACCCTGTGGTGACGACCCAAAAGTGGGAAATGACGGCCTCGGAGTCACTCTGTCGTCTGCCGGACTAAAATTTGAAGACTTCAACACTGCGGTGAGGGCTACGTAAAGAATATCGCACGCCTGCTCCTTACTTGGATTTTTCTATAGTTTCAGCACTTCTTTTACTATGGTAGCGCCTTTCACCTCTGCAATCGCCTTAAAATGCCCCAAGCTGGTTCGGACCTCGGCGAGAGAAATCTCTAGCTCTCTCTGCCGATGCGTATTTTCCTTGAGCTCTTGTTGAGTTCGCACTAGCTGCTCCTGCAGGAGGTCTCTCTCATGGGATTTTGAGCTCAACTGGGCGTTGGTTTCACTCAGCTGCTCGCGTAAAGCGGTCAATTGTTGCTCTGATCTCCTAAGCACATCTTCCTGGCTGCCGACGTGCTTACGCGCCGCGCCCAACTCGCTGGCCAAGCGTGCATTGTCTTTGTTGAATTGAGTGAGCTCACCCTGCTTTACGATGATGGACTGGTTGGCTTGGCGCAGTTCCGCCTGAAGCTGCTGTACCTGCTGTTCGTGCCGGCGAATGTCCTGGTCCCGCTGCTCCTTGCTGGCTTGACGGTAGTGCTTGAGGGCATCCCTCGCGTGCTGGTGCTTGTCTTCCAGGGATTTAAGATGGGCGTCCTTGTCCGCCAGGCGGACCTTCAGGTCCTCGACCTGTTGTGTCAGCCGCTGGGACTTGAGCCGTTCGGACTGCAGCTCTGCGGAAGTAGCGCCCAATGACGCCTGAGATTCCGCGAGGCGCTGATCCAGACTTTCCACCTTCTCTGTGCTTTCCTTAAGTGCGCCCTGCAGACCTTCACGTTCTTTCTCCCATTGGGCTTCCCGTTCTCTATGGCGCTTCTCGGCCTCGGAGACTATCTCACCGGCCTCTTCCTTAAGCCGGGCTGCCAGCCGCCCCACCATTTCCCCGAGTGTTTTACTGAGGAGCTGCTCGTCGTCAAAACGGGTGCTTTCGGCCTCCTCGATCTCCTTGAGATAGCGGTGAATGGTGGATTTGGAGCCGGTATTGCCCAGCTCTATACGTATCGTATCGAGGGAAGGGTTCTCCCCGCGTGCCAGCACCGCATCGCGCGCCCGCTGGACCTGGACCTTGTTGATGCCTGCACGTGCCATTTGGAGAGCTCCTATTATTTTGTACTGTGGTATGTAATATGTATATACATACTATATTGATTCAATCAGGCACGGCAATCAATAGAGAATTTAACAATAGATAATAGAAGTTTATCCATTGTTAGATGCTGTCTTTGCCGTAAAATGGCCATTTCTCAGTACGAAAGCCCCGTCACCGGGTTAATTCCAAGTGACTCCAGCCGTCTCACTCCGGCGTCCTGGAAAGGAATCGCCATGAGTAATATCGAGCAGTACATCCATGCAGCTACCCGCGACAACACGCGACGCAGCTACCAGGCAGCGATCCACCACTTCGAGGTGAGCTGGGGCGGCTTCCTGCCAGCCACTGCCGACAGCATCGCCCGATATCTGGCAGACCATGCGAAGACCTTGGCCGTCAGCACCCTCAGGTTGCGCCTGGCTGCTTTGGCGCAGTGGCACAGCGACCAGGGCTTTCCCGATCCAACCAAGGCGCCAATTGTTAAAAAGGTTCTCAAGGGCATCCGCGAGCTGCACCCGGCACAAGAAAAGCGGGCGCGCCCACTGCAGATTGAGGAGTTGACCGCCCTAACCTCCTGGCTTGAGCATGAGTCCGAAGCCGCAATAGCCACGAAGAATCACAAGTCGTCGCTCGCACATGCCCGCAACAAAGCACTGCTGCTACTCGGATTCTGGCGAGGGTTCCGCAGCGACGAGCTATGCCGCCTGCAATCGGAGTTTGTGACGGTGAGCCCCGGCAAGGGGCTGACAATCTTCCTGCCCAGGAGCAAGGGCGACCGACAGAGCGCGGGGAGGGAGTTCAGGGTGCCGGCGCTAAGCCGGCTATGCCCCGTTTCTGCTTATGAGGAGTGGATTCGCTTGGCCGGCATCGGCGAAGGCCCGGTCTTTCGCAATATCAACCGCTGGGGTCATCTTTCTGAGCAGAGCCTAAAGCCGAACAGTGTCTCTGCCCTCCTCCGGAGCATGCTCGAGAAATCTGGGATCTCTATACTTGACGGCATAAGTAGTCATTCCTTACGTCGCGGCTTTGCCAACTGGGCAAACAGTAGCGGCTGGGATGCCAAGACCCTGATGGAGTATGTCGGCTGGAAAGATATTCAGTCCGCACTGCGGTATATTGATACACCCGATCCCTTTGCCCAGCGACACATCGAGCAGAGCCTGGGAGAAAATTCTCAAGACCAATGAACCTGAAAACAGGTGAAAAGCTTAGTTTGTCATTCGGAAGTAGTTGACCGCCAGCAATACTTTGATTACGTTTATTGGCCAGCTTTTGAGGTGTTTTCACGTCACTTCCCAACTGGTCTTTAACACATCTTATGACGCCTAGACCTCTAACGGATTGATTTTATTGATCTTTTCTCCTGGTTTGTAGAGACCTAGTGGCATCGTCCAGTACCCAATAAGAAAAACACAGCCTTGGCTGTCAGACAGGAGGTCGAATGGCAAGACGAAGGAAGAAATCCAGTGGCAGTAACAAGTTCCTGGGTGGCCTAATCTTATTAGTCTTAATAGTGAGTGCGGTTCCCAAGGAAGGCTGGATAACCATTGGAGTGCTGGCTGGCATTGCGCTGGTGATTTACTTCGGCTTGCTCTTCTCATCATCCAAAACCATCCCGAGCGTTTCTGAGCGCACCAATCCTCCCCCGTCCAATACCGCGAACTCATCGACGAGAAGGGCCGCAAGTTCGCGTGTCAATGTAGAGGTACGTTACGGCACGGGCTCCGATCCCGTCCCGATAACAAAGCCTGCGCCCTCACGCGCGACTTCGGGCTTCGGTATCCCGAAAGCACCAAAGGGGTTCGGTGCTGCAAAATGGATTCCCGCCGGCGAGTCGATCGCTGTTGCAGGGACGGCAGTACCAGGTGGCATGCTCTATGTTGGGACGTCACTTACGACCCCCTCAGGAGAGACAGATCCCTGCTTGATTGATCCGTCACGCTCAGTCTCCGCTCACGGTGACTACACCGAGCGAGAAATGGGCTATTGGCCGAACTACTCGGAAATCTCGAGCAGGGCGCGTCGCGCCTACTTGAGCTGGCTGGAAGGCGGTCGTCGCGATCCGGAAGCAGATCTTGGATACATCTTTCTATTTTTTTATGGGCTGGAACGACGCGTGCTGGTAGACGCGCAGTCCGATCCGGCTGCAAAGTCAGATCTGCCGTTGATTGCCACAGAGTTGCGCCGTCTACTCGGCATTTACAGTGAACGCTCTGGATCACTCCGCCACTATGCGGGCGAACTACTTAATTGGATCGAGCTGATAGATCATGGCAATGACCTCTATGAGAAGCCGATTCCTGAGCTCCCGAACACATCTGAACTGTCAATCTACCTGCGACTGGCTTTGGGACAGGCCGCAATCGCCGGCATCCCCATACCGCCAGAATTGGCATTGACGTGGGTAAAACATGACCCAGCTATCTCATTGCGGACGCCTGCTGCTCGCTGCGCTGAGCAGTTCGATATCCTCTTCCACCAGCGATATATTGACGTTTTCGGCGCGGGGCTAAAACTGCCCCGCAACCGTACCAAGCTCAAATTCGTTTACCGCCCCGCCTCTGCCGGATTCTTTAGCCGCGAGATCAAACGCACGTTTGGCGAAGTGCCAGACGTGACCGCAGTGACGGGGCCCACGAAAAAACTCCAGAAGATAGTAGATGAGGCCACCGAGACGCTAGCCTCGTATAGCCGGCTTGTCGGCAAAACTCCAGAGGCAGCCGACACGCTGGAGGGCTGTTTATTGCTGCCGATGATACTCTGGCCTGAGGCAGTCAGGGCGCCGATCGAGACACTGAAGACCCGCATGGGTGGCGGCATGCTTCTATTTACCTATGAAACCCTACTCACTGAACTCTGTGCGCAGTCAACGCTGACCCGCGCCAAGACCCAGGAGCTTGCCCGTATATTGGCGTCGATCAATATCGGCTTTGAACCAGATGTTCTCTCTGGCGCCAGAACGCCCAAGCCCGAAAGCAAGATAGTGCTCTTTGACTTGCCGCCGGAAGAAACGCAATCACAGGTCACGACTGAGTATCAGGCTGCACTGCTGACGCTTCAACTGGCATCTGCAGTGGCTGCTGCCGACGGCGAGTTCAGTGCCAAGGAAATCAATCATCTGCGAACACAGGTGGAGAGTTGGTCGCATTTGACACACAGCCACCATCGCCGGCTCATCGCCCACTTGCGGCTATTGATCGCCGAGCCGATGGCGATTGGAGCGCTCAAGAAAAAGCTCGATCCGTTGAGGCAGTCCGAAAAGGAGTCGATAGCCAGCTTTATGGCGGTGGTCGCGCAGTCGGATGGCGTAGTCTCTCCGGAAGAGGTCAAGCTATTAGAGAAGCTGTACAAGGCACTCGGCATCCAGTCGAAGAAAGTTTTCAGCGATTTACACGCGGTTTCCGCAGGAGAAACCCCGGCGACCGACGAAAGCGAACAAAACGGATTTACCCTCGATCCGACACGTATCGCAGCGCTCCAGCAGGACACTCAGAAAGTTTCCGCCCTACTCTCCTCGATATTCACGGAAACTGATGATACATCGCCGGTCGAAGACGGCGAGGAAGAGAGTGGTTCGACAGAGAATATGGAATCAGTGGCTGAAGGTATCCTTGGCCTGGACGAGGCTCACTCGGCCTTCGCTCGGCTCCTGATCTCTCGCCCGCAGTGGAGCCGAGAAGATCTTGAGGACGCGGCGGCAGACCTCGAACTGATGCTCGACGGTGCACTCGAGCAATTGAACGAGGTCGCTTACGACACACACGATATTCCATTTACCGAAGGCGATGACCCAATCGAAGTGGGCGCCGAGATTGTGGAGATGATTGCAGCATGACTACCCGAATTCGTCCCAGAGAACGCGACGCGGTGATTCAATCCTTGCGTGCCGGCGTCGTGCCGCGCATGGGCCAGCATCTGATACAAGTTGGCCGCACTCGTGAAATCGAAACGCTGGTAAGCGACATTGAGCGCGTTACTGATGGCGGTTCTGCTTTTCGTGTCGTCATCGGCGAGTACGGCGCCGGCAAGACCTTCTTCCTGAATCTTATCCGCGCAATCGCCATGGAGAAAAAGCTGGTAGTGGTCAGTGCCGATCTCAATCCAGATCGACGGCTTCATGCCAGTGGCGGCCAGGCGCGTTCGCTCTACGCGGAATTGATGCGTAATCTCTCGACGCGTACCAAGCCCGACGGCGGTGCATTGGCCGGCGTGGTCGAGAAGTTCATTGCCACTGCCAAAAACGAGGCTAAGAGCGCAGGTAAACAAACCGAAACCGTGATTCGCGAGAAGCTCGCAAACCTGACCGAGCTGGTTAACGGCTATGACTTCGCTGATGTCGTAGCGGCCTATTGGAAGGGGTTCGAAGAAGGCGATGAGAAGCTCAAAACTGACGCGATCCGTTGGTTGCGCGGCGAGTTCTCGACCAGAACGGATGCCCGCAAGGCCTTGGGTGTACGCAGTATCGTCGACGACGCCTCCATGTACGATCAATTGAAACTCATGGCCCGCTTCGTGCGCCTCGCCGGTTACTCCGGACTCATGGTTAGCCTTGACGAACTAGTGAACCTCTACAAGCTCGCCAACACCCAGGCGCGCAACGCCAACTACGAGCAGATATTGCGTATCCTAAATGACTCCCTGCAGGGTACGGCTGTGGGACTAGGATTCGCATTAGGTGGCACGCCCGAGTTCCTGCTCGACACCCGTCGCGGCCTCTACAGCTACCCTGCCCTACAAAGCAGGCTGGCACAGAATACCTTCGCCACCGGCGAGCTCGTGGATTTCAGTGGGCCGGTGGTTCGACTATCCAGCCTGACCCCTGAAGACTTCTTTGTGCTTCTGCAAAAGGTCCGGCATGTGTATGCCACCGGCGATGAAGCCAAGTACCTACTGCCGGACCAGGGTATCGAGAGTTTTATGAAACACTGCTCATCACGTATAGGCGATGCCTATTTCCGCACACCGCGCACAACCATTACTGCCTTTATCAACCTACTGGCTGTACTAGAACAGAACCAGGATGCAGACTGGCGTAGCTTAGTTGGCGGTGTCGACATTAAGGCTGATGAGGGTGGCTCTGCCGACTTGGATGTCGAAGTGGAGACGGATGAGGAACTCGCTTCCTTCCGGTTGTAAGCCGCGCGCGAATAGTTCATCGTGACCGATACCAGTTCATCTTTCTTTCTGCTTGATGAGCGCATCCAGCGATTCATCTGGGCGGAGGGCTGGGAGTCTCTGCGAGATGCCCAAGAGGCTGCAATTCCGCTCGTACTTCAAGCCGAGCACGATGTTATCGTGGCCGCTGCCACTGCATCAGGAAAGACCGAAGCTGCCTTTCTGCCGGCACTCACTCACCTGCTCCAAGCGGATCGAGGTGGTCTCATTGTCTACGTGAGCCCCTTGAAAGCGCTTATCAATGACCAATTCGGCCGGCTGGAACGTCTGTGTGAGCGACTCGAAATCCCGGTGTGGCCATGGCATGGTGACATCTCCAGCTCTCGCAAGGCACGATTTCTCACTAAACCCGAAGGGGTACTTCTAATCACGCCGGAGTCACTCGAGGCGATGTTCTGTAACCGCGGCACGGCGGTTGCCGCCATCTTCGCGCATTTGCACTATGTCGTTATCGATGAGCTGCACGCTCTCATCGGCGAAGAGCGCGGCAAGCAGGTTCAGTCGCTGCTGCATCGGATCGAAGTGGCAATCCGCCGGAGAGTACCACGCATCGGCCTGTCCGCCACACTTGGTGATATGGGGCTAGCCGCGGAGTACTTACGACCTGGCGAAGGTACCCAGGTGGCGATAGTTCATTCAGAAGACACGGAGACGGAACTGCGTATTCTAGTAAAAGGCTACGAGAATCTCGTGGAAACTCGATTGATGCCAGAAGATAAAGTGTATTCGGAAGAACCGGAAGAATCGGAAGACGACGAACTCTCGGCGCCACGGCTGATCAGCTTGCACCTCTTCAATGTGCTGCGCGGTTCCAACAACCTGATATTTCCCAATTCACGGCGTGAAGTAGAACGCTATACACATCTACTCGCTGAACAGAGTACTCGTCTGCGTGTGCCCAACGAGTTCTACCCCCATCACGGAAGTCTTTCCAAGGAGATCCGAGAAGAAACCGAGATGGCGCTCAAACAGAATGAGCATCCGGCAACGGCAATCTGCACCAATACTCTTGAACTCGGCATTGATATTGGTGCAGTGAAGAGCATTGTCCAGATCGGAACGTCTCCATCGGTGGCGAGTCTCCGACAGCGCCTTGGTCGTTCCGGACGACGTAGAGGCGAACCAGCAATTTTGCGTGCTTATTGCATCGAGGAAGCGCTTTCTTCAAGACCCACGATCGAGAGTGCACTGCGGCTGGGGACAGTGAAGATGGCAGCCATGATTTCACTGCTTCTGGAGGGTTGGTTCGAACCACCGCGGACTGCTGGGGCCCACTTCTCCACACTCGTTCAACAGATCCTATCAGCCATCGCCCAGTACGGGGGACTGGCCGTAGGACAACTTTACAATCTGTTATCTTCAGAGAAGGCGCCCTTCCCTGCTGTCTCGAAGAATGACTTCGTAGCATTGGTGCGCGCCATGGGCAAGGAGGAGTTGCTGATGCAAGATTCCTCTGGTGTGCTTCTCCACGGCCAGCTCGGGGAAAAGTTTGTTAACCATTACACCTTTTATGCCGCCTTTCCGGATGAAGAGGAATACCGTATCGTCACTGGCGGCAAAGCGCTAGGAACACTGCCTGTCGATCAGATGCTAATTGACGGTCAGCGCATCCTCTTTGCTGGAAAGACTTGGCTCATCGAAGAGATCGATGAAGAGAAAAAGACAATTTATGTCAAGCGTGCCAGCGCCAACCAGCCACCGTTGTTCAAGGGGGAAGGCGGCCGAACCCACACTCAAGTTCGCCAACGCATGCGCGAACTCTTGGCCTCTGGTGAACGGCTTGTATTTCTAGACAAGGAAGCGCACCGGTTCCTCGACGAAGGACGAGAAAACTACGCACGACACCAGATGGCAATGAAAACGCTGCACAACGAGGGCAGATCTGTAAGGCTATTCACGTGGCTTGGGGATGCAGGCAATGAAGCCCTCGCCTGTCTACTCACCAACCGCGGTTTTCAAGCTTTGCACGGCGAACTCGGCGTCGAGGTGCGCAAAGAGAACGATATGACGGCTGAGGATATCGCGAATGCGCTTTATGATGTCGCACTGGATGGACCGCTTGAGGCTGAGGAACTGCTCAAAGGAGCGAAGAACTTAGCCCGCGAGAAATGGGATTGGGTGCTTCCAGAAAACCTTCTGGCTAGAGGCTATGCGAGCAATTATTTAGACCTCAATGAGGCAATGAATTGGCTACGGCAGATGACGACGGCCGAAGTCTTATCATTCTGAGAGGTAGACAAGCCAGCTGTGGCGAGCAGGAAACACTTAGCCACTACAATTTTTACAATAAGTTGTAGTAGTTCAGACTTGATCTGACAGGTACCGGTTTTTCCGAAGGTGTTCGGTCAGGCCAAGTTCAGTTTTCGAACTTTTCCATCCAGATCTTCTTGCCATCTTCGAGCGTTTGCAGCGGTGTCCGGCCAGGGCGACCGACAGAGCGCGGGGAGAGAAAGCCGGCTATGCCCCGTTTCTGCTTATGAGGAGTGGATTCGCTTGGCCGGCATCGGTGAAGGCCCAGTCTTTCGTGGTATCAACCGCTGGGGTCAGCTTTCTGACCAGAGCCTAAAGCCCAACAGTGTCTCTGCCCTACTCCGGCGCGTATTCGAGGAATCCGGGATCTCAATGCATGCGAGCATAAGCAGTCATTCCTTGCGTCGCGGATTTGCCAGCTGGGCAAACAGAAATGGGTGGGATGCCAAGGCTTTGATGGAGAATGTTGGCTGGAAGGATATCCAATCTGCAATACGCTACATTGATGTTCCGGACCACTTTTCCCGGCGACTCATTGAGCAAAGCTTGGCAGAATCCCCTCAAGACCAACGAGACTGATAGCAAAAGAAAAACTTAGTTTATGTTCGGAAGCCGGGAGGGTATAAATAATTCTGTGTAACTGCCCCCTGCCAGTTGCTTACTGGTAATCGGCGAGACGGTCGCCGAACTCGATCATAAAGCGGTTCAGAGCCGGCTTCCTTCCGGCGTAAGCTATCAGACTTCGCTAGCGACGCCGGCTTCGTCCTGGCCAAGGAAGCTCGCCCGTAAGTTCGGGCAAGCCACCGTCGTCTTCGATTCGTGCGCCGAAGCGGTCCACTTCAAACTCCGGCAAATCTTCACCGTCAAGCCATAGCAGCGAGATGGTGGTGTCAGTGCGTGCGTAGTGCCTTGAAAGCTCCCAGAGATCTAAACCTTTTTCCCAGTTGTCGAACCAAACGTCCTGAGAAACCTCCCCGGTATCAGTCGTACTGCTCCCGGAGGATCGGATTCGATGCGCCACTGAGCCAGCCGGGATCACTGACTTGGGGGATATCCACGCTCCAGCTTGTCTCAATGACGTGGAGCGTGCGGCATACCGTACTGCGCCGCGCTCCATGGTGACGAAGGCACACGGCGTATCGCTGAGACTGGCAAACCTTGAGGCAGCGGCGGGGAACGAGGCGCCGAACAAGTCGGCCATGTGCTGGATAAGCTCCAAGGAAGGCTCCTCCTTGGGAACGGCAGGGAGCCATTGCTGATAAGGCATCAGCAGTTCAGCGGCAAATGTGTCGCAGGCGATCTCGTTCGGATGTCGCTTGACATAGGACCAGGACGGCACCTCCTCGTGACTCGACTTCAAGTCGAGCACGATATGAGCTATTTCGTGGCAGATGGTGAAACGCTGGCGTTCGTCAGTTTCCAGCGAGTTCACCGTGATGATGTGCTTCCCGTTTGGCTTGGTAACTGTGTATCCAGACTCCCCCTCGCCAAGTTCATCTTTCTTGACCTTGGCGTTAGCTGCGGCCACGTAGGGGGAAAGATCTTCTTGGATGTTAGAAATATCGACTTTCGCGACAAACGCACGTGCTTTCTGCCTGACATCTACCTCATCCATGCTCAATCGTCCTCGTCGTCATCCTCGAAAGCCCTTTTAATTCGGGCAATCAATGTTGCGGGATCAGGCCTTGCATTACCCCTATGCCTGACTCCAGCCGCAGCCGTAAATACGTCGATACTAATTGAAGGATCTTGTAGCACAAATTCGACGAGGCTCGGGTCAGCGTCTGCATGGTCAACCAGCCAAGTTACGAGTACAGCATCTCTCTCCGACGGCTTAAGAACCTTCAATAGCTTTTCAACCAGGTCTGGGGAGGGGTTTGTTTTTTCGCCCGTTTCGAGGCGGTGGATATACGCATGGTCCACTGTCGATAGTTGGCCAATTTCACGTAGGGAAAGGGTTCTGCGTTCGCGTAGCGTCTTGATAGCGACGCCCAAGCCTGTTTGCGGCATGAGTTCTGATCCTTGCGGTTGCGGGAAGAAGACCATAGCCCTCGGTTGCACCAATCCGCATCCAGTCGAGTTTAAAGGCGCATGTTGCACGGGAGTTGCACCGGCGCACATGCTCTGATACATTGTTGTCTAGCCAGACAACAGAGGCAGGTTTTACGAACGCTTCGGCTTGGATTGGCTCGGCCTTCCTGTTGTCTGACTGAGCAACATATTGTGCTACAGAGGGCGGCCATTGACAACCCAGCCGACGGGCTGGGACTTCCATAGATCCACTATAGGAGAGCCATCATGGCCGGAAAAAATCAGCATGTTGTTCCTCATCAAGACGGTTGGGCTGTCAAAGGCGCTGGCAACCAGCGAGCTACCTCCGTGCGTGACACGCAGCAACAGGCAATAGATGCTGCGCGGGATATTGCACGCAACCAGAAGTCCGAACTCGTTATCCATCGTCCAGATGGCCGTATCCGTGACAAGGATAGCCATGGCGACGACTCCTTTCCCCCGAGAGGTTAAGGTGCCATGGCTGATATCCCTACCTACCATGTGCTCGCCCTGTCGGGCGGAGGCTATCGCGGCCTCTATACGGCTACGGTTCTTGCCGAACTTGAAGCCGTGCTGGGTCGTCCTATCGCTTCGCACTTTGATCTGATTTGCGGCACATCGGCAGGCGGGATGCTGGCTTTGGGACTGGCTGCGGAAATTCCGGCCCATGAACTCAAAGCACTGTTTGAAGACCAAGGCAGCCGCATCTTTGGTTGTCGCAGCCTTCCACGGCGGCTCCTGGGATTCTGGTTGACCGCAAAGCATGACTCCGCGGGATTGAGAGAAGTGCTGACCGAGCGCTTCCAAGGGACCACGATTGGCGACTTGAAGCATCGTGTTCTCGTGCCGGCAGTCAACTACTCAACAGGGCGCGGGCAGTTCTTCAAAACACCTCACCATCCTTCCTTTGAGTTGGATCACCGCATGAAGATCGTCGATGTTGCGTTAGCGACAGCCGCCGCGCCCGTCTACTTTCCTCTGGCGCGCAACGACCGCGGTGTCTTCGCGGACGGAGGGCTGGTGGGCAATGCCCCCGGCCTGTTCGGGTTGCACGAAATCAAGACGTTCCTGGCGCCGAAACAGGATGCGCTGGTTCGGGTCCTCGCCATCGGCACGATGACCATCGGTGCGACCGTTCGCGGCGGCGCCAGCCTTGACCGCGGATTCGGCAAGTGGCGCGGGGGGCTCTTTGATCTCGTGATCTCCTCCCAGGAGTCGTCAGTGGACTACATGCTTCGGCAGGCGCTGGGGAACAACTACTTCCAGATCGACGACAAGGCAACGCCGGATCAAAGCAAGGACGTGAAGGCGCTGGATCGGGTTTCCATTGGTGCCACGAATACGCTCAAGGATCGCGGCAACCACGCAGCGCAGCGTGCGCTCGGCGATCCTCTTTTCCAGCCGTTTCGAGCGCACCAGGCCGGCGCACCCATCTTCTATCACGGCCCCAACAAAAATGTTCCGGAGGCCGCATGCTGAACTTGAGCCCGCTTTTCTTCACCACCATCGATGACGAATCCTGCATGCATGACGAGCTGGATCTGACGTCTGAGCAACGCGCATGGATCGGCAGCGCACGCACTGATGTCAGGGACTGCCTGCGCTCAGGCATCCCTCGCGTGCTGAGGGCAAGCGGGTACACGGAAGGCGTGCCGCAGCCGCGCTTCTTCACGCAAGGGTCGTGGGCATACAAGACGCTGAACTCCCCGGCACAACGCCCTCAGCAGGCGGATGTTGATGATGGCTGTTATCTGCCAATGAGTTTCGTCTCGCAGACGAGGCGTCCCAGCACTGCGGCGACGGTGTTCTTTGCAGCTGCGGAAGAAGCATTGAAGTCGCTGGTCGAGGAAAAGGGGTGGAAGCTTGTCACCGACAAGCCGACGTGCATCCGCATTGTCATTGCCACGTATGCACACATTGATGTCCCTCTGTACGCCATTCCCGACGAGGAATTTGTCACGCTCGCAAAGGCTTCGATGGAGCGATATGGCTACGACTCGCTGACGGAAGCGGTGAACATGGCGGAGCGAGATGCCTGGACAGCATTGCCGGCTGACAAGGTGCTCCTGGCCCATCGTGAATGCAACTGGAAGCCCTCTGACCCCAGGCCTGTGAAGGAGTGGTTCCTGAGCGAAGTGGAGGCCAAAGGAGAGCAGCTCCGCCGCGTGGTTCGTTATTTGAAGGCGTTCCGCGATTGGAGGTGGTCTAGCGGTGGACCCGCTTCGATCCTGTTGATGGCCGCTGCGTCCCCTCTCTTTGAGAAGCGTGATCGGCGCGACGACCTCGCGTTGCTGGATGTCGTCGCGGTACTACCGGCCAGGTTGCGGGCGGGAGTGGATAACCCCGTGGATGAGTCTGAGTCGCTCACAGAGCGACTTGGTAAAACGGGTGTCGAAGAAGCGGCAAAGGCATTCGAAGAACTTGAGAAAGTGCTGCGCGGGGCCACCGACGCCGGTAGCCCTTCACAGGCCTGCATTTGGATGCAGGGTGAGTTCGGCCCACGCTTTCCGAACGAGCCGGATCGGGTCAAGGTGGTATCCGTTGCCGCCACCATTGTCGCAGCGCCCGCCACTGCTGGTCCGAGCGAACTTGTCGGACGAACGAAGGCTGGATGAGCTACGTTGCAGCAGTCGCAGACGTAATCGAGGCCTTCAAGCAGCGAGGCTTCGAGTTTGTTGGCAAGACGGATGATGGCTGGTTCCGACTGCACGGGCGGTTGACCCCGCCCCAAGCGGACAAGGGTTGTCCGTGCGAAGTCCAGCTTGACCCCACGTTCTTCGACTTGCCTCGCATCCGGCTGCTGGAAATCCCTCCTGAGCTGCCCGCAGCGGTTCCTCATCTTGGCGCAGATGGCGGGCTTTGCTATCTCGTCAAGGGTACCGTCGTTCTGGACATCTACGATCCTGTCGGACAGTCGCTGGCGTGCCTGCAACGCGCGGCCGTCGTGTTCGGGCAGATCATGCAGGGGGAGATGATTGAAGACCTCGCGGAAGAGTTCTTCGCCTATTGGCATGGCTGGCTTTGCTTCGTGGACATACAGGGCGCAGACCTAGGGCGACAGAACTGCATAGTCACGCAGGCTAATGGAAGTCCTTTGTGGTTCATCACCGACAACGAAGATCGAACAACTGAGAAGCTGGCATCGCTCGGCTACCAAGTAACCGATAGAACGGTGCTGACTTATCGGATAAAGACTGGTACCCAACCTCGTCCTCTGACCAGCCATTGGCCCCCCGAAACAGTTGGAGATATCTTGGCGTGGCAAAGCACCCTTGACCCTCGATGCCGGCGCAAGATTCACGAGCGAATCAAGGAGGGAGAAAGGAAAAAGGTCAATGGCGTTCTGATCATTATCGAGTCTCCGTTGATGGCGTATGGCTTTGCGGTTCTCTATGACCGCCAACTTCCGGTCCAAAAGAGCAAGGTCGCAGATCGCAAAGATTTGAGCTATGGATTGAAGGTGATGCCCATCTCGGTGGTCAGAATTGACGATCGGTACCTTGCCCAGCGGAACATGCCAAAGTCAAAGACACTTGCGAGTAAAAACGTAGCCGTTGTGGGATGCGGCACGATCGGCGGATATCTGTCGGACATGCTGGTCAAAGCTGGGGCGGGTACCTGCGGTGGAAAGCTCACGTTAGTGGACTTCGATTGCCTTCTCCCGCAAAACATCGGGCGTCATCGCCTGGGATTTCCGGATCTGCTGTCGAACAAAGCCGAGGCCATGGCGAAGGAGCTCAAACGCTTGGCGCCAGGGGCCGAGATTCGTGCTCTCCCCGTGGATGTCAGGCAGGCCCAACTTGGAGAACTGGACCTTCTCATAGATGCCACCGGGGAAGAATCCCTCGGGCATTGGCTGTGTGGCCATTATCCACCACCTACACCAATGCTTTCGGTCTGGATCGAGGGGCCGGGAACGGCTGTCCGTGCGCTTCTCAGAACGAACGCATCTGGTGCGTGCTACCGATGTCTATGGCATAGCAACAGAAGAGGCGAGCTCCGTTCCACCTTCGATCCTCTTCCTGCCATCTTGGCGGGGCATGGATGTGAAGGCTTGTACGTGCCATTTCCCGCTTCGGTGTCGGTGCATGCCGCCAGTCTAGGCGTTGAGATGACACTTGACTGGGTCAATGGTATCTATTCCCCTGCGTTGCGAACCAGACTGATCGATCGCGTCCAGCAGCTTGCCACTCCCGATTGCGATCCACTGCTGGATCGGGAGTGTCCCCTATGCAGTTCATGAGCTCTTGGACGACCAACGACAAAAGAACGCTGCTGCATTTTTCGACGGCGACGCTGGAAACTTTTTGTCAGCATATTCAGAACAATGATACCGACTGCGAAGCTGGTGGGCTTCTACTCGGTTCTGTCCATGGAACCCATATGCTCATTGAGCAAGCGACGGCTCCCACGGCATTGGATAAGCGGTTTCCTTATCTTTTCGAGCGGATGCTATTTGGCCACGAAGCCATCGCCATGTCACGATGGGTGATGAGTCAGGGAACCGTCCGCTATCTGGGTGAATGGCACACCCATCCGGAAGACCATCCTCATCCTTCTGTTCTCGATAGGTCAGAGTGGAACCGTTTATCGGCGAAGCGTCAGGACAAGCGGCTAATGCTTGCTGCCATCGTCGGACGAAAATCTCTATATGTAGAATTGGTACCAAGTTCAGGGCGCGGTTCTGTGCTTGACCCTATAGAGTAGCGGCCCAATCTGTATTGCTCTACTAAAGCCGAATACTACAATGCCGCGAAAAAGAAATAGCTAATAAGGCAGCAGAGAAATAGGAAATATATATCGGAACGATGGATAGAAAAAAGTCCAAGCGTCGCAGATTCTTTTCAGAGTTCAATGCCAAGATCCTCGTCTAGCAAATCATATAATAATGTAGTCTCGTGCATAGCACGCTGGCTAACAAGGCATCTGTTTCTTGACTATTAGTGTCTAAAAGTCAATAATATGGAGCCGAATAATCATGGCACTGGATAGACCAGAGCCATTCACCCCAGCAAGGAGCTTGCTGCCATGTCCAGAGACTACGATTTCGCGATCTTTATCGGCCGCTTTCAGCCATTTCATGTGGGGCACCTCAAGGTGGTCGAGGAAGGGCTGTCCCGGGCAGAGCGCCTGATCGTCCTGATCGGCTCGGCCTTTCAACCTCGCAATCCCCGAAACCCCTGGACTCATCAGGAACGGGAAACCCATATCCGGGCCTGCCTTTCCGATGAGGAGAAGGCCCGCCTCATCTGCCTGCCGCTGATGGACGTGCCCTACAACGACGAGTTGTGGGTGCGCAATGTGCAGACCTCGGTATCGGGGATAGTGACCGCGCATCACCCAGTGCCGCACAAGCCGCCGAAGATCGCGCTGATAGGCCACCGGAAAGATCACACCGGCTTCTACCTGAACCTGTTCCCTCAGTGGGATGCGCTGGGCGTCGACAATTTCGAGAGCATCAGCGCGACACCCATCCGGGAACGGGTGTTCGACGATAATCCCGCCGGCCAGTTGCGGGACCTAGAGGGCTCCTGCGTGCTTCCGTCACCGGTGGCCCAGGCCCTGCGAGGCTTCGTGGACTCGGATCCAACCTACCAGGCGATGCGCGAGGAAGCCGAGTTCGTCGCCAAATACAAGGCCTCTTGGGCTGCAGCGCCCTACCCGCCCACACACGTCACGGTGGATGCAGTTGTAATTCAGTCAGGGCACGTGCTGTTGGTGGAGCGGCGGGCCTTGCCCGGTCGAGGCCTCTGGGCGCTGCCCGGCGGCTTTGTCGATCCACAGGAGAAGCTGGTGGATGCCTGCCTGCGGGAACTGCGCGAAGAGACCCGGCTCAAGGTGCCGGCCCCAGTGCTCAAGGGCTCGATCCGCCGCCAGGACGTCTTCGACGAGCCTTATCGCTCCGCCCGCGGCAGAACCATTACCCACGCCTTTTATATTGAACTGGAACCCAGCAGCCAGTTACCCAAGGTAAAGGGCGGCGACGACGCCCGCCATGCTAGGTGGGTGCCACTGGGTGCACTGGATCCCCAGGAGATGTTCGAGGATCACTACTACATCATCCAGTCCCTGGTGGGGACAGCGTAGAGCGGCCCTTTCGGGGTGCCGCGCCCCACCAATGTGCTTTTAGAGCGGGTTTAGCGAGTTTATGTTGGTGCGATAAACTTGCTTCATCCGCCTCACTGTCGTTCACATGGAGGCTATCAACGGCGGAAATGCTCAACCTCCAACCAATCGCTCGAATTTTTCATGAGTATGTTCCTTAAAGTCGACAGGAATCTTGCCGGACGGGACTTTGTCGTCGGAGACGTGCATGGCCACTTGCAGCAACTGCATGAGCAATTGCAGGAGGTCGCCTTCGATCCGGCCCGCGACCGCCTGTTCTGTCTGGGCGACCTGGTCGACCGAGGCCCGGACAGCGAACTCCTGCTCGCAATGGTCGATCAAAAGAGCTATTTCGGCATTCTCGGCAACCACGAGGCGATGATGATCGCCGGCTTCGAGAATCCGGAAACCGCCGATCGGCACCGCGCCAACGGCGGCGAATGGTTCTACAGGTTGCCGCGGGCGCAGCGGCAACACTTGGTGAGCCAGGTCAGGCGCTGGCCATGGGCCATCGAACTGGACGCCGACGGGCGGCGCATCGGTCTGATCCACGCCAACATCCTCGGCGGCAGCTGGCCGCGAACGCTGCGTGCTCTGACCGCAATCGAAGAGGCCTGGTCCGCTGGTGCATCGCTGGAAGATAACGAGCGAGTGGCGAGTACCGCGGAGCAGTTCCTGTGGGATCGTTTCCTGGCTAGCCAGCTATACAGGCGCCTGTTAGGGTTGGGCGATGCGAAACGCACCCTGGCCGAATACAAACGACTATTTCTGGAGCGCATGAGCACAATTACCCATGCCAAACCGGATGCCCTCGCCCCCTTCCGGATCGAGGGCATCGAGGCCCTCTACCTCGGCCACAACTTCGTACCCAAGCCGGTCGTCGTGGGCAACTGCCACTTCCTGGATACCTATCGCGGAGAGGAAGGCGAGCGTCTGGCCCTGATGTGCGTCAGTGAATCCCCAAGAACAACGGAGCCCCTTTCATGACTCTGCCGAATACTTCCATCCGCCAATTATTGATCGTCGACCTCGAAGCCACCTGCTGGGACGATCGCCCCCAGTCCGTCGAGGTCATGGAAGTGATCGAATTCGGGCTGGCTCTGGCAACCCTGGAAGGAGAAATCCTGGCCAGCCACAGCCAACTGGTGAGGCCCACCATCAACCCGGAACTCAGCGACTTCTGCTGCCAACTCACTGGCATAGATCGTGACCAAGTGGCGGCTGCGCCGGGCTTTGCGGAGGCAACGTCGCTGCTAGACGACTGGCTGCAAGGACTTGAGTATCAGGCCTGGGCCAGTTGGGGACAGTACGACTCCAACCAGATCCGCGTCGAGCAAGCGCGCCACAACTGCGCACCGGCATTTTTTTCCAAGCCCCATATCAACCTCAAGGCATTGTGGCAGGAGAAGACCGGCAAGAAGCGCCACTCAGGCCTCGGCAGCGTTCTGCAATCCCTCGGGTTGACCTTCGAAGGGCGGCTGCACCGCGGCGAGGACGATGCGCGCAATATCGCCAGAATCCTGCCCAGCCTGGCTTCGCACATTCAACCGGGAAGCGGGAAACCCTAAGCCCCAAACACAGCACTGAGGCATTAAAGCCGTCCCTTACCGGCTCTGAGGCCATAGAGGTATACGACACAGATAACCAATTTAGGTTAAAGTACATGACCAAGCCCGTGGCATACGGGCATCTTTAGCTACCGCTCAAACAAAACGGAACTTTGCTTATGGCCCCGCCAAGGATAGATAAGAAAATTCACCAGAAAGACCGGCTGGATCTGGCCATTGATGAATTTGCCGCTCTTGAAAAACCGACCATCAGTGACCTGCACAAGGTCGGCGTGATCGGGCAGGTTCAGGAGGGCATCGAGGCATATCGGGCTGAAGGCAGGAAGATGTCGGTTAAGGCGCTGGAGAGCGAAGAACACTGTTCCAGGCGACTGGCGGCCTTTTTGACCGCTGCCGGCGATCCCCGACCTCACAAGCTTTGTGATGCACATGCGATTATATCCGGGCGTCATGCCAGTGCGGCGAAGTTGCGCGCTGTGCTCTCGTGGTTTGCTAGGCGCATTGACGATCCCATCAATGGCTGCTGGCTGCCGCGAAACACGGCCGCCAAGGCCCATATGCGGGGAAGGCTTCGCAATGCCGTGCCCCATAGCCGTATCCACAGAAAGCATTACTATCAGTGGTTGGAGACGCTGATTAATATCCCCCTGATCAAGACAAACGAGATGCTGGTACAGACGTTGAAAATGATTGAGCTGAAGCTGCAAACCTCGACTTTCCCACAACGGGTAATGCTGCCGGCGGGCAGGGAAGCATGAGTATCAACCGCATCCACCAGGATGACGAATACCTGATCTTCCACATACCCTCGGATGAAGTGGTCGAGAAGCTCGGGCGCGCCTACCCCATCCATATCGACCACTCACCGATTCAATATGCCTCCGTCTGGCCGGCAGGGTTTCGAATCGAATTCCTCCCCGAGGTCGATAGCGATGCGCATATTGTCCCCGATCTCAGTGTGTCGGGTGGTAAGCTGTTCCTCAGCGAAAAAGCCTATGGCGCATTGAAAAGCCTTTTAGAAACAGATGGAGAGTTCTTGCCCGTCGAGTATCACAAATCCGAAAAAGGCTATCTCTTCAACCCCTTGGTCATTGCGGAAGACATGGATGCACTTGATGAGGCGCGCACCGGCTATGACGAGCATGGGAACCTGGAACACTTCGATTTTATCGAGAACAAACTGGAAAGTGTCGCTACGTTCAAAGCGAAGATCGACCATTTCAATGGTGTGTTTTGCAGGGATACGCTCAAAAATACCATCGAAGAGACAGGACTGACCGGTGTCTATTTTCAGCCCGACCTTGCCAATTTCAGCGGCGAGTCGTCGGACACCTCTCACTGAGTGCCAATAACCCGTGCACGGGTTATTGGCACTGGGAAACACAACTTCGAGGGCCGATCAAAGCCAGACTCAAATCGCGACTCTGTTGTCTTCCCAGGCCAGCAGCCCCCTCATCATCCCCTTCTGCTTGCCGGCACCCTTAACCCCCAGATTCCATCCCATTCTTTCACCCCGATGCCGGCTGAATAAATTTCGATAGGGTCTTGACACAATAGTGCCTATTAGACACTATTGTGTCATTAGAGACGAAACGTCACTAATGATCTGGCAGCCACTGCCCAACGTGCCGGATAGACCGGCACCAATATCACTTCGACGGAGGATTTCCGCGATGCAAGACTACAACCCGATCCTGAACGTAGACAGCTACAAGACCAGCCACTACCTCCAATACCCGGAGGGAACCCAGTACGTCAGCAGCTATATCGAGAGCCGCGGCGGGCAGTTCAAGGAGGCGGTCTTCTTCGGCCTGCAGGCCTTTATCAAGCAGTACCTGACACGGCCGATCACCCGAGCCGACGTCGACGAGGCCGAGGAACTCTGCCTGGCCCACGGTGTGCCCTTCAACCGCGAGGGTTGGGAGTACATTCTTGAAGAACACCGGGGCTATCTGCCTATCGAAATCCAGGCGGTGTCGGAAGGTATGGTGGTACCGGTACGGAACGTACTGGCCCAGGTGATCAATACCGACCCCAAATGCTTCTGGCTCACGAGCTACGTGGAGACTGCCTTGTTACGGGCGGTCTGGTACCCCACCACCGTGGCCACCCAGAGCCGAGAGGCAAAACAGATTATCCAGCGCTACCTGGAGGAAACCGCGGACAACCTGGATGGACTACCCTTCAAGCTGCACGACTTCGGCGCCCGTGGCACCAGCAGCCAGGAAACCGCGGCGCTGGGCGGCCTGGCCCACCTGGTGAACTTCCAGGGCACCGACACCATCGCGGCCCTGGTCGCCGGCCGTCGTTTCTACAACGCACCCATGGCCGGCTTCTCTATTCCGGCTGCGGAGCACAGCACCATGACCAGTTGGGGCCGGGAACAGGAGACCGAGGCCTACGCCAACATGCTGACCCAGTTCGCTGGCAGCGGGCGCCTGGTGGCGGTGGTCAGCGACAGCTACGACCTGTGGAATGCCATCGACAACATCTGGGGCGGCGAGCTAAAGGAGCGGGTGGAGAACAACGGTGGCACCCTGGTGATCCGCCCTGACAGCGGCGACCCGGTGGACGTGGTCACCCAAACCATCGAGCGCCTGATGCGCATCTTTGGGGCCCGGATCAACGATAAGGGCTACCGGGTGCTGCCGGACTATATCCGGGTGATCCAGGGGGACGGCATCTCCCTGCATACCATCGAGGGCATCCTGGCGGCGATGAAGGCCCGCAAACAGAGCGCCGACAACATCGCCTTCGGCATGGGCGCCGAGCTGCTGCAGAAGGTGAACCGGGATACCATGAAGTTCGCCATGAAAGCCAGCGCGGTCAGGGTGAACGGCCTGTGGCGGGACGTCTACAAGGACCCGGTGACCGATATCGGCAAACGCTCAAAGAAAGGCCGCTTGGCGCTGGTCCGCCGCGGCGACGGCGCGCTGGGGACTATTCGCGAACAGGACCTGGGGGATCGCTCTAACCTGCTGCGGCCGGTATTCCGCAACGGGGAGTTGCTGGTTGAGCAGGTCCTGGAAGAAATCCGCGAGCGCGCGGCCATCCTTCACGGAGAGATGACAATGGCCGCTGCCTCTTGATTACGTCTCGCGGCGCCGTGAAAACCAAGGCAGTACGGTTTTTCACGGCGCAAACGTTGTTCGAGGTCCACCGAGCAATTTCTATGACTCACAATCTGCCTGTAGGATGAGTCATAGAAGCCCTTTCTATGACTCACTCGCGATCTAAGCCCCCATCTCGGCACCGGCCGACAGGAGTTCAAAAAAGCGCCTCACCTCCGGCCAACCCGGGAAAGAAGGCTGCCCAAAGTGGATCAGCTCCCCCTCGAAATACTCCTGCCCTCGCCCTTCGGCATTGTCGTCAATCAGGTAGTGGCCCCGGCTGAGGCCCTTGTGCGCACTAATGATCAGGCGGTCGACTACATCGAAACCCAGGTGTTCCTCCACCCAAAGCCGTTTCTCGGTGTAGCAGTGAGGATTCATGATGGAGGGCGCGGTCAGAATGAACACTACGAACCTTTCCTGTTCGTGGAGCCAGCGATAGGTCTCCACCGCGTGGGGCAGCGGCTGCAGCCCGGCGTAGAAGCCGGGGATGCTCTGCGGGAAGGCGACGTCCGGCCGCTCGCGCTGGTAATGCCGGTAGGCACCATCGAAATCGCACAGGGTGCGATCCATATCCACGTAGATAACGGTCTTGTTCTTCCAGGACATCATGTACCTCTTACCGCCGGACCACCGATTGGCTGCGATTACTGTTCAAGATTGCGCACGAAGGTGTAGTCCCCAGACTTCGCCCGCATCCGGTAGAGCGTTGCCGGCCGTCCGCCCTCCGAGCGCTTCTCCCCGGTGTCGATTAGCAGGTCGGCCTGCTCGATCCGGCGTCGGAAGGACTTCTTTTGCAGCGGCTTGCCGATGATCGCCTCGTGTACTCGCTGCAGCTCCGGCAGGGTGAATTTCTTGGGCAGCGCATAGGCGGGCACGATGCTGTACAGGGCTTTCTGGCGTAGGCGCTCGCGGGCGTAGCGGAGGATCTTTTCGTGGTCGAACGCCAGATCCATCTTCTCCGCGCGGGCGACATTCACCCAGGCTACGTCGGAGACTGTATCGATATGGCTCTGGCAGGCCTGATGGGCGATCAGGGCGGTATAGCAGACGGTAACCGACCAGCCGCGCTTATCCCTGCCAGCGCCGCCGAAGGTGTACAGCTGCTCGATATAGGGAGGGGCTACGCCGGTCTTTTCCTTGAGCTTGCGAACGACGGTGTCTTCCAGCGTCTTATCGGTGTCCTCCGCAACGAAACCGCCCGGCAGGGCCCACTTCCCCTTCTCGGGGTGGTTGGAGCGCTCCACCAGGAGCACCTTCAACTCGTCCAGATGGTAGGTGAACAGCACGGCGTCTACCGTGAGCAAAGGGGCCTCGAACGCCCCCTTGTCATAATCTTGCAGGTACGCTTCCTCGTTCATCCAGAGCTCACATAGTGTCGTTTGGGCACTATATTACCTCTGATAATGCGGTGGTCACAATCTCCCAGGACAAAGGGGGCATCAACGCCTTTCGGCTCAAATGCACCTAACTCCCCTGCTCTCAACCTGAAATCTTGCGATCGCAAATTTAAAGGGGAGCCTGTAATCTACCAGATGCAGTGCCGCGACCAGCTAGATCGGTTCCACTTATCTCCAGCAGTTTCTGTACGAAGTATCCTGAAATATTGATACAGGCTTCATAGGATTGCGCTAGCGCCGATTGCGTATCGACCAGCTCTCCGGAGACGCTTTCTCCACTAGAATCGGTACTGATATTGATCGCTGGGTTGGTATTGACCAATCCCTCCCCTGCTCCTCTGATGATGAACTCGATCCAACACCGGAGCGATCGGAGATGCCGCCGCCTCGCATGGGAGGTTGACAGGTCAGACTTGGTGGAATGGAAATTCCGCTTTGAGATTCAGAGTATTGCGCCATTTGCCTCCTAGACTGGGATCGCAATGGCAGCAAAATACTCAGTCGATTTAGTCGGTTCGGCGGTGAAAAATACGGTTGCGTTAGAGTATCTCCCTACTCGGACTATGCGCCAAAACACCGGGAAACGGTATATCGCCGTGTCGATAAGTGAGTCTATGTGAATGTACTATGATATTCAGAGTTGTACGATCAATAGGCAGTCAACATGGTACCGAATGGCCTACAAGGCACACCGGAAATCCTAGCCGACGTCACCAAGGTCAAGGGGACTAGTCTAATCCCCAATCAGCAGCCAACGAAGGTAGACATACTCAAACGCGCCGACTGCTACCAGCAATACTGCCTAAAATTCGATGACGTGGCAGTGCTACATTCCTATCCGATGTATCTGCATACCCTACTGCTCGAGAGCGATCCAGACGTCATCAGCTTCGTCCCCCGCCCCTACCGACTGCGTGTCGGGCGTCGCGATTATGTCCCCGCCTGCTACGTGGCTCGCACCGGTGGACGTGACGTGATCGACATCAGTCCGCACGGCGAGATGGCGGAGGCGCTGCAACGACCACTGGCAGCCTACTTCGACTGGCACGACCTGACCTTCTCAGTAGTCAGCGAGGAAAGCCTTCTGGAACAGGAGACTTTGGCCCTCAACTGGCTGCCGCTGATTCAGGTTCTCGTCGCAGCCAGGCAGCTCGGCCTAGAGACCACGGAACTGGAATGCCGGCTACTGCATGAGATTGTGGCTGGATCGGCGAGTGAGGTGGGCGATCTACTACAGCCGGGCCGCCGCGAAGAACAATTTCTCGAGGAAGTCGCCCTTTATCGGCTGATCCACCAACGGCGTGTCGCGGTGGATCTCAGCCGCGCACCACTGGACTTCGACACGGTAGTGACACCATGGCACTCACTTGGCGCGAGCGACTGATTCAAGAGCCCGAACTGGCCGATATCCGCCGCTGGCCACTGGTGGATACTCAGAGACTGGCACCCTGTCATCGGAAGGCTTATCAGCGCAATCTATCCATTGTGGCCCAGGCACTAGACGGCACCATAAACCTGTCGGCAATCGCCGCCGCCAACGGGGTTTCCCCAAGCTTGGTCACCAAGCTGATGACCCGCTGCCTCGCCGGCCCCGCCGAGGAACCACCTCAGCTCAGCCGCGCGCTGATTCCCCACAAGCGTCTGCAGAAAAGTCAGCGCCAGTCGCCGCTCAGCCGGCTCACCGCGTGTAGAGGTAGCCGCTGCTCCTTCACCCATCTCCTACAGACAGTCCCAGGGCTCCAACATTACCTGGACAAAATGATCAGAGCGTCGGTGAAACGTGCGGCCTACGGGCAAAACCTAAAACCCGCACCCTTTCACGCGGCCTTTATCCGCTATCTGGAAGAGCGGGGTTGGCCGCGCGATACCTATCCCTTTACCGAAACCTCACGCGGCTACGAGTCCCTGCGCCAGTATCTCAATCGGAAATGCACGGAAATCAGTTTACCCAAGTCACCGAGTCGGGTGATCTTGACGAGCCGCGCCTCGAATCGCATATTTTCCCAAATACAAATCGATGAACAGACGGTGGACTGTAATGGCTCAGTCGTACTGATCCTCAACGAGCAACTCGAGTCTCTGCGCCTCTCACGTATTACCCTGCTACAGGCGCGCGACGCCGGAACAGGTTGTACATTAGCCTTCACGATCGCCTTAACGAAAAAAGTGAGGGCCGACGATATCCTCACACTGTTCGAGCTGATGACGCAGCCTTGGGAACCCCCCACGTTAAAGACGCCCGGCCTAGCCTATGAGCCCGGCGCCTGTCTTCCTTCGTCCCTGCATGCCGACTTCCGACGTCCCGCCTTTGGTATTGTGCGCATGGACAACGCCCTGGAACACCTGGCGCATAGTGTTCGCGATATCGTCTGCCGCCGTCTGCATGCAACACTGAATTATGGGCCACCTGCACAACCGAAGGGACGCAATGTGATCGAACAGGCGTTCGACCTGTTGAATCACCCAGTACATCGCTTTGCCTCCACCACGGGTAGTCACGTTCAGGATTCGATACGGGAGGACCGCAAGAACCGTCGCAAGCCACCAGTTCTGTCACTGCAGTCATTGGAAGAAGTCATCAGCGTAATTTTGGTCAATAACAACTTGAGGGTACTAGCGAATATGGGCGCGAAGAGTCCACTGGGTCAGGCTCGCTATCAAATGGCCAATCACCTGCTACCACTACGGCCCACTCTGCCAGACACCGCTTTGCGACCTTACTGGAGTTCCCGCCGGGTCATCATCCGAAAGGTGAAAAATGATCCGCACGCACCGCACATCAATTTCGAAAAGGTCCAATACCAGGGTGAGGCGATTAATAGAGCAGATCTGATTAACCGGGAGGTCAATGTAGAGTTCGACCGGCGCGATATACGCGTACTTCGCGTGACAACCCTGGACGGAGAATACCTAGGAGAAGTCATAGCCCCGAAGACCTGGCAGCGTTTCCCACACAGCTTGACCACCCGAAAATACATCAACGAGCTGATTCGTAAGGAGACAATCGAGCGGCAAGACCCGTTGGGAAAATACTTCGATTATCTATTGGATAGACGGCATAACCCGAAAGATGCGATGGAAATGTTGCGTGTCGGCCGTGAGTTCGGTGCTACAGCAGCGATATCACCGCCTGACCCAGCGCCGCAACCCGAAGACCGCTCCCGCCAGGAATTATCGAACACTGAACTTGAGAAGGCACTGAAAGAAATTCCGGACTGGAACCCTGATATGGTTAGGAAGAGAAAATGAGCGAATCAATTGACTACTCATCGGTGCTGGCGAATGCCAGCAGTTTCTATATCTCCACGCCGATGCTCAGGGACCTACACCAGTGTATCACCCAATGGACCTGGTGTGGAATGACCGGCGGAGTAATCGTTGGAGAAGCTCGCTGTGGCAAGTCATTCGCGATCCGTGCCTTGTCAGATCACATTTTATCTCGAACCGGACAGAGAATTCCAATTTTTAGAATTTCATATGGAAAACGAGACAAAAAAACGATTCGAGAAGTCTACAGCAAGACGGCAAAGGCTCTGGGCTACAAGGTTAAACTGCGTGACACCTCCGAAGAACTATCAGAAATGATTTGCACCAAATTAGCTGAAGCAGCAGAATCAAATGATACAAAAAAGGTGATTTTAATTATAGATGAGACGCAATACTTAACTATAGATCAACTAACCGTCTTCGCAGAAATCTATAATACCCTAGAGGAGGTAAAGGCAAACTGCGTTATATTTTTTGTTGCCAATGAAGACACCTTCTCACCCCTTGTGAAAAAACTACATGAAAAGGAAAATAGTTATATTATGGAGCGATTCTTTACTCACACACACCATCAATACGGCATTAGAAATTCACAGGAACTAAAGTTATGCCTAAAAGAATTTGACCAATATATAGTAGATATTGAAAACAATATTTCCGCCACGCAAGCATTCTGCCCTCACCTATATGATCAGGGGTGGAGACTTATAGATTTAGCTAAACCATACTGGCAGCACTACTGCGAAGGATACAAGATTCCGTTGCAACATAAGTCGTGGAGAATGAATCAATTTATTAGATCAACCAATGTTCTATTGATGGACTATTTGCCCAGGTGCAAAAATTCAAATGACCATTCTTATATTGAGGCTGCAATTGTCAAAAGCTTGGAGGCGGCAGCTATAACCCCAGACTTGGTAAAGTATGTAAGTTGAGCATGATTAATTTAAATACTGGGCTAAACCTAAGAAAACCTTACGAAAGCCATTACAACGCTTATCGCCGATTTCTGATCGCAAATAGATTCCAGAACCAAAAAACCTTAACAAGCGAATTAAAAAGACGGTTCTCCCACATACCTCAGCAGCAAGCATATAAATTTCTAAACAGAATAGTTCCTACACCTAATCTAAGATCTTGCGCCCCATTAGCGGAACTGCTCGAGCGGGAAGTTTGCGATAAAGCAAATATCCCATACGTAGAACCTAAGCAACTTGGGAGGTCACATAAGTTCCGAAACTGCCCAGAGTGCGCCAGACGCTGCTATCATTGCTACCTATATGAATTGCCTTGGCTTTCCAAGTGTCCTCTGCACAAAGTAGATCTCATTGAAAAATGTCCGGACTGTAATCAATCATGGCCGAAGCTGGGCGAGCTTAAACGCACGCGATGTCTTACCTGTGGCACCCACCTTTACTTGAAGAACCTGAGGGAATCAGGGTCACTTGAAAAACTAAGAGATACATCCTCCTTCAAATTTATCGAACGGGCAATTCATGATTATACAGGCATGGATAACGGAACAACATTATCATCTGAGGCAGCAGTTAATTATTTAGATTCCCATTCCTCAATAGGCATATTCGACCCGTACTTTCCTGCTATAATGTCTGAACTAGGAAGAGAATATAAAGATGGGTTCCAATCTTTAGATGTGGCCCTGCCAAAAACAATAATGAAACGATTTGAAATACTCCAAAAGGTGAAAATAAAAAGAACCCCATTTACGTACAGCAATGCGTCAAAGTTAGAAATTAGAATAAGTGTCCATGAAAGAATATGCCAGGCCGCCGAGCTGAAGTTTGGCATTAATCCAAGTAAACCAATAAATAGATTTTTGGATTTAGGCGAAAGAATATCATCATTGGAAAATCTTTTAAAAACGACTTATAAAATATGGTTAAGCATAGTTTGCGAATGTCGGAAAAGTAATAATGGAAAAGCACAACACTATGGTAGTGAGTATTTTTACTGTGCCAATGTCGAAAATATGCCGTTAACGCCTTGTATAATGGACGGAATATATTTTTTTGAATACAAAGAATATAAAATTCCTGGAAACATTAATGAAATGGTAATATATGCAACACCAGAAAGCATTCAAAAATGGCTTTACGAATCCGATCTTTGGAAGATATTTCGAACGCTACTATTTTATTTAGACTCATTGAATTATGTTTTACAGAAACATGGAAATACCTGTGAAATATTCAGATATATTCCACAAGACTCCACTCCATATTCATGGAATAGAAATTCTTACGCTTTCCTTCAGCTATCACAGAATGAAGGAGTATGCATAATCCCGGAAAATATCGGAAAAATTTCCTTTGACGACATTGAGCTGTATACAGTCAAATAATTATCCAAACTAACTTCCGCATTGAGACTTCTACGCTAACTGACTGTCAAACGGCACTGGCTATTTACCTTTGGCTGTATCAGCTCCAGGCAGCATTAAATGTCAATTTCTATTTACCACCCACCTCTAATCAATATTAACTATCCAATATAGCCCCGCTTAGCCTTTGCTCGAAGGCCCGATCTAGCACGTGGAATAGCGAATCACGCTATTAGTGGCGCCAAACCCTTCCAGGGTGGATTCCAATTTTCCAGTTTTACTTGAAATTCCATGACCACCAGCCAAACCGCGTGTATCAGGCTTTTTTTCCTTATTTTCTTGAAAATTCACAATTGCATTTGCTTATAGATCAAAGACTTACTGCCAACTTTGTGTCCATCTGCACTTGGGCATCCACTGTCAGTACAAATGCGGCCTTTCGGTGACACATTTCCCAAATGAACAAAGAACACCCACTCTCACAATCGCCATCCCTCTTCATAAGTACGTCGACAAGTGCGCGGGAATTGCAATCTGGAGAAGAAGTACAGAAGTACCTGCGCGCGGCAACGTCAGATAACACCCGCAAAGCCTACCGATCAGCGGTCCGGCAGTTCGAGAAGTGGGGAGGAAGACTTCCTGCCGATAGCCAGGTGGTTATTCGTTATTTGCTCAGCCGTATCAAGGAGGTCAACTCGCGCACACTGGATCTACACCTCACGGCCATTGGTCAATGGCATCAGTACCAAGGCTTTGCCAATCCGGTTAACGACCCCCTGGTACAGAAAACGATGGAAGGCATTCGGCGTATACATGGCACGCCAAAACAGAAGGCTAAAGCGCTGCGTCTTCAGCATATCGCGGCAATGACCAGCCATTTACGGGGGCTTCCGGAGACAAAGAAGAAGTTGCGGGATCTCGCTCTATTGCTCACGGGCTTTTTCGGGGCCTTCCGGCGCAGTGAACTCGTGGCGATACAGGTTTCTGACCTGGTGTGGGAGGATGAAGGGCTTGTTATCCGATTGCCAAAGTCCAAGACCGATCAAGACGGGGAAGGGTTGACCCGCGCGCTGCCCTTTGGAGACAAGCAAATCTGTCCTGCCACTGCCCTCAGGCGTTGGCTGGATGGGGCGGCTATTACTGAGGGCCCGGTATTTCGTTCGGTCAACCGCTGGGACCAGGTCCGGCCAAAACAGCTGAGCCCGGGTGCAGTCAATGATCTACTGAAAAGCCTTGGCACTTCCTGTGGCTTTGATTTTGTTGCCAGTTTAAGCAGCCACAGTTTTCGCCGCGGACTATCGACATCGGCTGCCCGAGAGAAGGTGGACTTTGAACTGATCAAGAAGCAGGGTGGATGGAAAAGCGATGCCACGGTGTGGGAATATATCGAAGAGGGGCAGCGTCTTACCGACAATGCCACCATCATCCTGATGGAAAAAATGGCAGCGCTGATTTAAAGCGACAGCAGAGGCTCCACCTCTGCGTGGCGTCTCGCTATCTCGAAAGCAGCCCCGGCGAACGCCGGTCGTTGCCGGCGCTCGCAAGGTAGTTCTGAAAAAGCTTCTAGAAGGACCGCCGCCGGTATTGCCGATAGCGGGGATACCAGAAGTTCTGCTCGATCGCGGACACCAGATCCTCGGCCTCGCTGACCAGGGCGACGCCGTCACTCTGAGCCTGGCGGGCCACGTCAAAGGCAATTTTCTTGCTCAGCTCGCGAATCTCCGACAGCCGGGGAAGCAGGATATTCTCACCGGTGGTATTGATCGGCGCCTGGCTGGCGAGAGCTTTGGAGGCGGCCATCAGCATGGATTCCGTCACCCTTGTGGCGCCCGCGGCGATCACTCCGAGGCCGACACCGGGAAAAATATAGACATTGTTACACTGGGCGGCCGGATAGGTTTCTCCGTTCACTGTTACCGGTTTGAAAGGGCTTCCGGTGGCGACGAGCGCCTGACCGTTTGTCCATGTCAGGATTTGTTCCGGAGTGGCTTCGGCCCGGGATGTTGGGTTGGACAGCGGCAGCACCACCGGCCTTGCACAACCCGCCTGCATGGTCTCGATAATACCCTGGGTAAACAGGCCGCCCTGCCCTGAAACACCGATCAGTACAGTGGGTTTGACCTGCCCGATGATTTGTTGGAGACTCCAGACACTTACGCCCTCCTGGTCTTTCGGGTCCCGGGCCAGCCTGGCTTGGAAATCGTAGAGGCCGTCCATATCCGTAGTGAGAAGGCCGTTGCGATCCACCATGAAAAGACGGGCTCTGGCCTCGGTATCCGTTAACCCCTGGTCTATCATTGCTTTGATAATCTGCTCTGCAATACCGCAGCCGGCGGAGCCGGCGCCCACCAAAACAACCTTTTGATCTCCGATTTTTTCACCTTTCGCCTGGCACGCCGACAGTATGGTGCCCACGCAAACCGCCGCGGTGCCCTGGATATCGTCGTTGAAACAGCAGAGCTGGTCGCGATACTTTTCCAGCAGAGGCATGGCGTTCTTCTGGGCGAAGTCCTCGAACTGCAGCAGTACGTTGGGCCATCGTCGCTTCACCGCATCGATAAACTGGGCGATAAAGTCGTCGTACTCCGCCTGGGAAATTCGCTCGTGACGCCATCCCATGTACATGGGGTCTTTCAGCAGTTCTTTGTTATTGGTGCCTACGTCGAGCATGATCGGCAGGGTGTTGGCCGGGCTGATACCGCCACAGGCGCTGTACAGGGAGAGCTTGCCGATGGGGATTCCCATGCCGCCGATGCCCTGGTCGCCGAGCCCGAGAATGCGCTCCCCGTCAGTGACCACGATGACTTTTACGTTGTCCTTGGTGGCGCTGCGCAGGATATCGTCCATGTGTTCCCGGTCGGGATAGGAGATAAACAGGCCGCGGTGGTTGCGATAGATCTTGGAAAACTCCTCGCAGGCCTCGCCCACCGTCGGGGTGTAGATGATCGGCAGCATCTCTTCGATGTGGGCTTCGATCAGGCGGAAAAACAGCGTCTCGTTATCGTCCTGGATTGCGCGCAGGTAGATATGGCGATCCAGGTCGTTCTTGCATTTGAGGTACTGGTGATAGGCCCGATGGGCCTGCTCTTTAATGTTCTCGACGTTGTTCGGCAGCAGGCCGATCAGGTTGAACTCCAGGCGCTCCTCCAGGGTAAATGCGCTGCCCTTATTCAACAGGGGCATTTCCAGTAAGGAGGGGCCGGCGTGGGGAATATAGAGGGGGCGTTTGATTGGGTCGTTCATACTGCTGAGCTTTTACCAGATGAGTGTATATCTTTGTAATCGGCCAGAAAATCGGGAATCCGCGACTCCAGCCAGTAGTGTGGTCGCCACAGGCTGCCGCTGACAAAGCCAACATGCCCGCCCTGCTCGCTAATATCAAGCTGTACTTGAGGACTGACTTCCCTTTTGCCCGGAATCGCCGATGGACAGATAAAAGGATCGTCGATCGCATGAATAATCAGCGTTGGCTTGGCGATATGCTTGAGTAGCGGCTTGCTTGAGGCTCGGGTGTAGTAATCGTCCGCGTCCCGGAACCCATGCAGGGGTGCGGTAAAGGCGTTGTCGAACTGCCGGAAGTTGCGGAAATTGCGCGGGTCCTCCAGGTTCGGCAGGGTCGCGGCCAGTTGCGGATTGGTTGCCTTCCGCTGCAGGGTGGCTTTCAGGCTGGCCAGCAGATGCCGCTGATAGAGGCGCGATAGTCCGGAGTCTATACGTCGGCTGCAGGCACTCAGGTCCATGGGCGCGGATACTGCCACCGCGGCGGTCAGTGGACTGCCCTCGCCGTCCTCGGCCAGCCACTTCAACAGGACGTTGCCGCCCAGGGAGTAGCCCACAGCCATCAGCGGGGTATTGGGTAACTGCTTTTTCAGCTCTCCCGCCAGCCAGCGGGGATCGTCGCTGTCACCACTGTGGTAAGCCCGCACCAGCTGGTTGGGGACGCCACCACAGCCGCGGAAATGCATCACCGCCACCTGATAGTGCCGCTCCAGCAGGGCTGACATCAGCCCCTGGACATAGGGGGAATCCACAGAACCCTCCAGGCCGTGCAACACCAGAACCAGTGGGCGCTGCGGGTCGTCCACCAGGGCTGCCGGAGTGTGCAGTGCCAGTCGGTCGTGATCCGGGGTCGGATACCAGATGCAAAGGGTCTCAACCCAGGGCCTGGGCCGGTGGAATCGGGGAAACAACGTTTGCAGATGGCAGTTGCCGAGCCCGGCCGCGGGGGCGAACTTCTTACTCATTGCAGGTTCCAGCAAGTCGAGCGCGCACCTTACCGGGTTTTGCCTCGGAACCAAAGTGGGAACCCGGCTGTTCCTCCGAACTGCCGGGCCCTGGGAAAGAGGTTATAGAGTATACATGTAAGCCACCAGGTCTTTCTTATCCTGCTCAGTCAGCTGGGTGCCCAGTACGATGTTGAAGAACTCGACGGTGTCATCCAGGGTCATCAGCCGGCCGTCGTGCAAGTAGGGGGGCGAATCCTTGATGCCGCGCAGGGGGAAGGTCTTGATGGGGCCGTCGGCGCTGGCCAGGCGGCCGTTGATCATTTTGGGCTTGAAGAAGCGCTCCGTGCGCAGGTTGTGCATCAGGTTGTCGGTAAAGTAAGGCGGGGTATGGCAGGCCGAGCACTGGCCTTTACCGAAAAAAATCTCTTCGCCGCGCAGTTCCTGCTCGGTGGCCTTGTTCTTATCCAGCCGCCCGAGCAGGTTCAGTTTGGGCGCCGGGGGAAAGTCGAATAGCTCCTGCACCTCAGCCATAAAATGCACCTGGCTACCCCGCTCCAGGATATTGACGCCTTTCTTGGTGGCGATTACCGGGTCGCCGTCGAAGTACGCGGCGCGCTGCTCGAATTCAGTGAAATCTTCCACACTTTTCAGGGCCCGTTGGGAGCCGAACAGCCGCTGGATATTCACTCCGCGCAATGTGGGAGTGTCGATACGGTGCCGGTGCTTCTGCGGCCGGATATCACCCACAAGGTGGGTGGCGGCGTTGGTGTGCCCGTTGATATGGCAGTCCAGGCAGGCGACACCCAGGCTGGGTTTTTCCGAGCGCCGGTCGGCGGTGGCATTGAATTGCTGTTGCGGGAAAGGCGTCACCAGCAGCCGCATCCCCTCCAGCTGTTTTGGATTGAGAATGCCATTGAACAGCTCGAAAAAGTTGGTCAGGGTGACAGCCTTGCCCTGGGAGACATCGCCGAGGTCCGGCCTGGTGGTAAGGAAGATGGGTGGCGGGAACTCCGGCAGAAAGGTGTCCGGCAGCAGGAAGTCCAGGTCGAAACGGGTGAGGTCCCTGCCCTCCTGGTCCTTTATCGCGTCGATGTGGAATTGGGGAAACAACATCCCGCCTTCGTTCTGGTTGGGGTGTGGCAGTGGGTAGAAGCCTTCGGGCCAGAGTTCTTTTTCCCGGATATTCTCCGGTGACATCTTTGCCAGATCCTCCCAACTGGTGCCGCGAGGCAGCTTGACGCGTACACCGCCCTGCACGGCTTTGCCCCCGCTCATGGTGACCCCTTGCGCCGGCTTGTCGGACAGGTCATAGCGTTTGTTGAGCAGTTCCTTGTGACGCTTCTCAACGGAGGGTTTCTCCTCCCGCATACGCTTAAGTGTGTCGCTGAAACTCTCCTTATCCACTACGGGCATGTAGCTGCTGGGCGGGGCTTCATCCTGCGCCAGTGTCTGTGGGGAAAAAATGAATGATGCGATCAGGGCCAGCCGTACAACGGTCGGTCTGGAAGTGATAATTGACATGGATCTCCTCCGCTCTGAGATGGCTTCCGTATTATTTGGATGAAGCTTTACAAGCGACGGGGACTGCGCGCTACTACTGCGAAAAGCCTGTAATCCAATAGCGCAAATAATCAAAGGCTGCCAATTGATTTTACCTTTTGCACCAATAATGTCCGGCTAAATTAAGGGGTTTTGGCGTAAATCTATTTGAATTGGCATGGATTTGCAGGGAAGAGTGGGAAAATTTCCCGCTCCCGTCAGCTTACACGAGCGTAATGGATAGCGTAATGTCGCCGTCCATCACACCAGTGCTTCTGTGGAATGTAGCCGGTTTCCGTAAGCAGATTATGAAAATCGTCGAGGGAGTATTTGTGGCTGTTCTCCGTGTGAATGGTCTCTCCCTCTTTGAACCGGATTGTTTCACCAGCGATATGCACTGCTTGGTCTTTCAGGCTGACAAGGTGCATTTCCACCCGTTGGCGCAACGGGTGATAAAAGGCGCGGTGAGCGAAGAGATTGGGGTCAAAGTCCCCTGCCAGTTCACCGTTGATACGCACCAGCAGGTTTTTATTGAAAGCCTCGGTCACATGTTCGCTGTCACAATAGGCGCGCTCCAGAATCACAGAATCTTTTACCAGGTCAGTGCCGATCAGCAGGCCGTCACCGGCCTCCAGGTGTGAGGAAAAATTCCGCAGCAGTGCCCTGGCCTGTTCCGGATTGAAATTGCCAATGGTAGAACCGGGAAAGAAAATCACCCGCCTGTCACCGCCGTTGTTTTCCAGGGCATGCCAAGCGCTGTGCTGGGTGAAGTCGCCGACGGTAGCGTGGACCCGGATCTGGGGCAGCCGCTCTTTAATGGCATCCCGTGCGGTGAGGAGGATTTCCGGGGAAATATCGATGGGCATATAGCCGCTGGGAGATTCCAATTCCTCGAGTAGCGGCTGGATCTTTTCGCAGTTGCCCGCACCGGGCTCAACGATCAGCGCTTCGGGGCCAATGCAGGTGGCCATCTCGCCGAGATTTTCCTCGAAAATCGTGGCTTCGGTACGGGTGAGATAGTAGTCGTCCAGTTCGCAGATCTGCTCGAACAGGCGGGAACCGGTTTCGTCGTAGAGATATTTACACGGCAGGGTTTTCTGTTGTTCGCTCAGTCCTTCAAGTACGTCCCGCAAAAATTCGCCGATTTCCGGCTGCGCGTCGAGCCGCTGTGCCAATGCCATATTCACAATAGATCTCCCGCAAGACGAATACCCGTAAACTGCCAGGACTGGTGTGGATAGAAGAAATTCCGGTAACTCATACGGATATGGTCCGCCGGTGTTACGCAGGAGCCGCCGCGCAATGCTTTCTGGTTGCACATGAACTTACCGTTGTACTCCCCCACCGCATCGGCGCTGGCGCGGAATCCGGGATACGGCAGGTAGGCACTGGAGGTCCACTCCCACAGGTCGCCGAGGAACTGGGTTTGCCCGTGATCGGCGGCCAGGGGGCGAAACTGGCGCTTTTCCAGCAGGTTGGCTTTGGCCAACTGGTCCGGCTGGTGATGCAGGCAGGCGGCAACCTCCCACTCGAATTCGGTAGGCAGACGTTTGCCCGCCCATGTGGCGTAGGCATCCGCCTCGTAGAAATTGAGATGGCAGGCAGGTTCGGGGTCCTGCAGTGGCTGCAGTCCGGTCAGGGTGAACTGGTACCAGCGATCTTCCCGCCGCTGCCAGTAGAGCGGCTTGTCGACGTGTTGCTGCTGCAACCAGGCCCAGCCGTCGGAGAGCCACAGGCGCGGCTCGCGATAGCCGCCATCCTGGATAAACTCCAGGTATTCTCCGTTGCTCACCAGGCGCGAGGCAATCTGGAAGTCCTGTAGCAATTGCCAGTGTGGTGGACTCTCATTGTCGAAACAGAAATGGTCGCCGTCACTGCCAATCGCGTATTCCCCGGAGGGTATTTGCAGCCAGCGCATGTCTGCCGTATCAACGCTGTCATCATCCTCAGGGCTGTAGTCTGTGTAGGCGGGCAAAACCGGATTGATGGAGAAGGCGTGCTTGATATCGGTCAACAGCAGTTCCTGGTGCTGCTGTTCGTGATTCAGGCCCAGCACGACCAGCGCTTCCAAGTTTGGAGACAAGGATTGCCCGGCCAGAAGCCAATTCATCTGTCGGTCCACGGCGCCGCGATAAGCAAACACACTATGCAGATCCGGGCGCGACAGCAGCCCGCGTTGCGGCCGGCTGAAGGGTGTGCCCAGGCTGTTGTAGTAGGAGTTGAAAAGGTGGTGGTAGTCGGGGTCGAACAGTCGGTAATCCGGCAGGTTAGGCTGAAGGATAAAGGTTTCGAAGAACCAGGTGGTGTGGGCCAGATGCCATTTACTCGGGCTGGCATCGGGCATGGACTGGAGCTGCATGTCTTCCGCGGAAAGCGGGTCCACCAACTGCTCCGTTTCCCCACGAATGCGCCGATAACGGGTGAGAAGCTCGGCCTGTGTCTCAGTCTGGGCTTTGATATCAGCCTCATGCACCAGCATCGTCATTCCAATTGCGAACTGCGGTTGTTGGGATTCATCATACGCAGTTTGGACGCAATTCCTATGAAATGAACCTGATTAAAGAGCTATTTGGCGCCAATTTCTTTTAACGGGATAACAAAACGGCAGGACAGCCGTTTTGCGCAGATGAAGGCCGCCCGGAGGGTGAGGGCCATGGATGGCCCGAATAACTAAACGGCAGGACAGCCGTTTTGCGCAGCCGGAGGCTGCCCGGAGGGTGGACTATCGATAGCAAGGATAAAAAGCAGGCAAAACCGCAATGGTGTTTTCTAAGGCAATAGTCATGATGCGAAGATCCTGCTGCCGGGGGCTTTTTGCGGGACCGTATGAGGCATGGATGCCGATTACGAGCGTACAGGGAAGTATTTAAGGGGGGCGCCCAGCCCGTGTTCCGCGAAAAGCCCCCGGCAGCAGGATCGCCTAGTCGCTTGATTCGCAGTGGGTGTCCCTACTACTGGGCTTCACCTTGCGAGACATGCCGTGAATTCACCTCTATAGGCTTGTCCGCGAGGTCCCTCTCACAGACAAAATGGCAGGACCGCTGCTTAGGCCGGCTGGCCTTTATCACAGCTGCCTGCGAACAGGCTAGAAACGCATGGTGAAGTCCGCACCATACATCCGCGGCGCAAAGCGCCAGCCGGTGTTGGAACCGATCGCTTCACCCGGGCCGCCGTAGGAGCCGACAATTTCCTCGTCGGTGAGGTTCTGCACCCAGGCGGAAACGGTGTAGGTGTCGTTGGCGCTGTTAAAGGCCACCCGCGCATTCAGCAGCTTGTAGTCGTCGATCACCAGGGAGGGATCGGTGATGGTGCCCACCCGCTCGTCGGTCCAGTTGTAATCGCCGCGGAACACCACTTGGGCACCGCTGTTCAGCGGCAGGGTGTACTCGGCCATCAGGTTGACCTTGTTTTCCGGAGTGCCCACCCGCGGCTGGCCGGTGCGGTCGTCCTCTTCGGTCTCGCCGGCGGCGGTAATAACCTGGTATTTGGTGTACTCAGTATCCAAATAGGAGTAGTTGCCGCCGACCAGCAGATTGTCGGTGGCCGCCCAGAGCACTTCCAGCTCGGCGCCCTGCCCTTCGGCGTCGGCGTTGCGCAGGTTGTAGCTGGGGATCGGTTCGCCGATCAGGACCAGCTCCTGCAGGTTGTCGTACTCATAACTGTACAGGGCCGCGTTCAGCTGCATGCGGTTGTCCAGTAGGTTGGACTTCAGGCCCACCTCGATATTGGTGACGTTCTCCTGGTCGAATGAGTTCTCGATATCCTCCCCGTAATTGAGGCTGTTGAAACCGCCCGCCTTGAAGCCGTTGGCCCAGGACACATAGGTCATCAAGTTGTCGCTCCAGCGGTAATCCAGCACCAGGCGGCCGGACAGGTCGGACCAGTTGTCGGATTGCTTCTGGGATACCATCGGCTGGCCGTCGCTGAAGAAGGCGATACCGAAGGGCATACCGTAGAGGCTGTTCTGGTAAGCGGTATCGATGGTGAAATCCTTGTCGTCCTGGGTATAGCGAATCCCGCCCGTCAGATCCATGCGCTCGGTGATGGACCAGGTGGCGTCGGCGTAGATGGCGGCCGAGCGGTAGTCGCCGGTGTTGAGTACGCTCTCGGTCCAGGAGGCGTCGGTCCCCTGGACAAACGCGTTGGCGCCGGAGATTAGGCATCCCTGCATAAGCTGCCCAGCCTGCTGCAGGGCGGCACCGGCCTGGGCGATTGCATTGGGATCGCCCGAAGCTTGTGCTTGCTGGAAGGCAGCTTGCGCATTTTCCACCATGCCCAAGGGCATCGCACAGGTAAAGCCCTGAAGCACCTGCGGGTTAACTTCGGCCTGAGCACGTAGTTGCGGCAGCAAGTTCTGGCCGAAGAAAGCAGCAATCACTGCACCGTCAGCAGTCGACATGCCGTAGGGGCCGAGATTCAGTGGGGTCATGCGCAGTCCCTGTCGAAGCGCGGGTACTTGCTTGCTGATCTGTTCATCCGTCATATTCGCGAAAGCGGCGAGCATATCGGGGTCGAAGCCAAGCGCTGCCAGTTGAGTGGGGTCATCCTTCAGCGCGGTATAGAGAGCGAATGACTCGAAAGTGCTGGACGTAAAGATCGCATCGGTCCGGTGTTCGAGCTCTTCCTGTGAATAGGAGGCACCCAGGGTCCATTTCAGGGTATCAGTGGCACCGTTGAGGCGGAATTCCTGGGAGAAGTATTTCTGCTCGTCGGTGTTCCGCGAACCGAAGAAGAAGTCTCCGTTAGCCGCGCCGTCCTCGTCCTGCTGAATCATAGCGTCGAATTTACGGTAGGCGGTGATGGAAGTGAGCGTAACGTCATCGAAGTCGTGGCTGACGGTCAGCGAGCTGCCGTAGAGATCGCGCTTTTCGCGGTTGGGGAAGTCCAGAGCCAGATCGCCGAAGATATCGCCCTCGGAAATAGAATTGTTGGTGGATACCCGGATGCCGCTGTTCTGGTCCAGCTTGTTGTACTCGTTGCGCCAGACAATCTCGGTGTTCTCACTGGGTACCCAGGAGAAGGCGGCTCGGTAGGTCTGGGTGTCCTGGCCGTTCCAGTCGGAACCCTCGCCGGCATTGTCGTAGTAACCGTCTCGGCGGTCACTAGATGCGGAGAAACGCATGGAGAGCTGTTCGGTCAGCGCGCGGTTGATGATCACATCGGAAGACAGGCGGCCGTAGTTGCCCGCTGTCATGGAAACTTCCACCTGGTTGTCGTTGAACGGTTTCTTGGTGATGATGTGAATGGCACCGCCGGTGGCGTTGCGGCCGAACAGAGTGCCCTGCGGGCCTTTCAATACCTCCACCCGCTCAATATCCGCCAGTGGGATTTCGGCACCGGCGCCGCGGCCGGTGTAGACACCATCCACATACACGGCCACCGCCGGGTCGGAGCCCACGGTGAAATCGGAAGTCTGGATGCCGCGGATATTGTAGGTGGGCTGAAGAGTGGTATCGTTGTTCATTTCGACACCGGGGGTGGATTTGCCCAGGTCGGTCAGGTTCTGCGCTCCCATCTTCTCGATGTTGTCGCCGGTAAAGGCGGAGATGGCAATGGGGACATCCTGCAGGTTTTCCGCACGCTTCTGTGCGGTTACCACCACTTCCTCAATTTCAGCCGCATAGGCGCTGCCGCTGATGGCGGTGGCGAATGCGATTGCCTGGGAAAGAGTGGACAGGCGGAAACACCGGTGGCTACCGGTCTGATCGGCGTAATGCATCATCGCGTCCTCGCGTTTGTTGTTATAGAAAAGCGTGATGTTCTATTTTTGTTATTGACCCCATCTTACGGTCAGGTCAGAAGGATTAAAAGCCTGTATGACTTTTTTTGGGTGACCGGTCAGTTCTGTTTTGCCCTCCAGAAACAGGCCCAAGCTCAATGGCACTAAATTCCACTCGATATCTTTTTTTGTGACCAATATTTGTCACTTGGTAACTACTTTGGTGCGGTCTTCCACTGCTAGAATCCTGCCAATCAGAATAGTGCCGACGGAAATATTCATGCCCAAGAGTCCATTCACCCCCCGCCTTTTCCTCCGCATCCTGGCCTGGCTGGCCGCCCTTCTGGCGATTGCCTTGGCCGGCAGTTGGCTGTGGCTTCGACAAAGCCTGCCGATACTGGACGGAGAGCTGGATACCGGGAAACTGGAGGCTCCGGCCACCATTCGCCGGGATGCCCAGGGCGTGGCTCTGATCGAATCGCAGGATCGCAACAGTATTGCCTTTGCGCTGGGCTTTCTGCACGCACAGGAACGCTTCTTCCAAATGGATTTGTTGCGGCGCAACTCCTCCGGAGAACTGTCCGCCCTGGTGGGGGCCGCGGCGTTGAAACACGACAAAAAAGTACGTCTGCACCAGTTCCGCAAGCGCGCCGAGCGCAACGTGGCTGCGATGGCCCCGGAGCAGCGCCGGTTGCTGAGCCGCTATGTGGAGGGAGTCAACTACGGCCTGCAGCAACTGGGAGCCAGGCCCTGGGAATACGCTGTGTTGGGGAGGGAGCCGGAGCCCTGGACCGAAGCGGACAGCCTGCTGACCATGTTCAGCATGAGCCTCACCCTGCAGAGCCCCACCGGCGAATACGAACGGCGCGACACCGCGCTGACCGAACTGCTGCCCCAGGACCTCTACCAGTTCTTTTTCCCCGACGGCGGCCACTGGGACGCCCCACTGATCGGGGAGGCGCGCGGTCCTGTCAAAATGCCCCAGACCGATATTGCCTCACTGCTGGAGGAGGAGGAGCCGATCGCCTACCAGAAAATGGAGAGCGACGACAAAATCTATGGCAGTAATAACTGGGTGGTTGGCGGCGCCCTGACCCAACATGGCAGCGCCATACTGGCAGACGATATGCACCTGGGGCTGAATGTGCCCAATATCTGGTACCGCGCCGGGTGGAACCTGCCCGGAAGCGAGCGGACGGTGCGTGGTGTCACTCTGCCCGGTGGTCCCATTGCGGTGGTGGGCAGCAACGGACTGGTGGCCTGGGGGTTCACCAACACCGGCGGTGACTGGGGCGACCTGATTCCGCTGGAGCTGAGCGAAAACGGCCGCCAGTACAAAACACCCGAAGGCTGGCGCGACTTTGAAATCGATCGCGAAGCCATCGAGGTGAAGGGAGGTGAAACAGAGTACCTGAAAGTCCCCAAAACCATCTGGGGGCCGGTGGTGAGCCGGGATTACAGGGGTGCTCTCCTCGCCTACCGTTGGGTCGCCCACGATCTGCGCGGCGCCAATGTGAACCTGCTGCAAATGGAGACAGTGGAAAGCGCGCGCGAAGCGTTGGACCTGGGCCCGCTACTGGGCATTCCCCACCAGAACCTGGTGGTGGGCGATCGCGAGGGCCATATCGGCTGGACGGTCGCCGGCGCCATTCCCCGCCGCGTGGGCTTCGACGGCAGCCGCTCGGTCTCCTGGGCCGACGGCGGCGCCCGCTGGGAGGGCTTCCTCTCTGCAAGCGAGCAGCCGCGGGTCTACGATCCCCCCTCCCACCGGATCTGGACCGCCAATGCGCGGACCATGGATGGCCAGTTTCTGGCGGTGATGGGCGACCACGGCTACGCCTTGGGAGCCCGCCAGCAGCAGATTCGCGATGCCCTTTTCGCCCGCCAAACCTTTGCCGAGCAAGATCTGCTGGATATCCAGTTGGACGACCGCGCAGTATTTCTGCAGCGCTGGCAGCAGCAGTTGCTGGGCCTGTTGGAGAATGAGGAAGATTACCGCGACGTGCGCGAACAGATCGAAAACTGGGGCGGCCGCGCCGCCGCCTCTTCGGTGGGTTACCGCATTGTGCGCAACTACCGCCTCAGGTTCCTGGAGTTCGCCACGGCACCGGTACTCACCTATATGCGCCGCTTTCAGGAGGATTTTTCTTTCGGTCCCATGAAACGCCAGTTGGAATATGGAGCCTGGGAAATGAGCCAGAGCGAGCCGCGGCATCTGCTCAACCCGGACTTTGAATCCTGGCGGGCGCTGAAACTGGCCGCCCTGGACGCGGTCCTGGAAGAGATGGCCAAAGACGGCCACCCGCTGGTGGAGCAGAGCTGGGGAGCGCAGAATACTGCGCGTATCCGCCACCCCTTGGGCCGCGCGGTACCGGCGATCAACTGGTTTACCGCCATGCCCGCGGAGCCGCTTTCCGGCGATACCCATATGCCGCGGGTGCAGTCCCCGGACAACGGCGCCTCGGAGCGGATGGTGATCTCCCCCGGCCGCGAGGGCAGCGGAATTTTCCATATGGCCACCGGCCAGAGCGCGCATCCACTGTCGCCGTTTTTTGGCAATGGCCACAGGGATTGGGTTGAAGGAAATCCATCGCCGCTTTCGGAACGGGAAAGCCGCTACACGCTGACGCTGCGCTGAGAGGTGAGTAATCGTAGGGTGCGCCGTGCGCACCAGCAATAGAGCTGCGAGCCAGCTTGAGCGGTTCGGTGCGTACGGCGCACCCTACACGGTTTCGTCGAGTATCGCGAAAGATAAAAAGGACGTGAGGAGTCCCAGCGAGAGCACGAAGGGTAGCAGCGGAAAGCACAGCATTAACAGGGACGAACCTATCCAGAGGTTTTTAACCCAGTTGCGTTTGACGCGGTAGCGGTGTGTATAGCGTCGACTGTGATCGTCATTCGGATCCGGTAGGCAAATTTCGCTTTCCCGCGGCAAAAAACAGCGCACTACAAGAGTGCAGTAGAATCGAATCGACGCCCAAAACATACCGTGCACCACTCGCAAACTTCTCTTGCAGTATAGGTGCTCGAACTGGATCGGGCGTTCTGTAGGAGCGGTCCGGCCGGGAGCGGCCCATGGACGCGATCGGAATAAGGCGAAGTGCACGCCTTTACCGCTGATCGCGGCCATGGGCCGCTCCTACAAGGATGAGGGTGGTAGCGTCAGGGCTGATACCAGCGCAGTTTCTTATGCAGGCTGACAACGCCGCCAATGATGGTGAGTGCGGGCGCCTCTACGGATTTTTTCTCCGCCAGCGTGGGGATTGACGACAGGTCGCCTACTACTACCCGCTGTTCCCTGGTGGTGCCTTTTTCCACCAGTGCAACCGGTGTATTCGCCGGCATGCCGTGGGAAATCAATTGCTTGCAGATGGTGGACAGGCCGGTGAGCCCCATATAGAAAACCAGCGTCTGTCCCGGCGACGCCAGTTCCTTCCAGGGCAGTTCCAGTTCGCCTTCTTTCAGGTGGCCGGTGATAAAGCGCACGGATTGTGCGTAGTCCCGGTGGGTCAGCGGAATACCCGCGTAGGTGGAACAGCCGGATGCCGCGGTGATCCCCGGCACCACCTGAAACGGAATTCGCGCCTCCGCCAGTTTGTCGATCTCCTCGCCTCCACGGCCGAAGATAAACGGGTCCCCGCCTTTCAGGCGCAGAACTTTCTTTCCTTTTCCCGCCAGGTCCACCAGCAACTGGTTGATACCGTCTTGCGGCACCGAGTGGAATTCCTTTTTCTTGCCCACATAGATGCGCTCGGCGTCGCGGCGCACCAGGTCCAGTACCTGCGGCGACACCAGGCGGTCGTAGAGCACCACGTCCGCCTGCTGCATCAGGCGCAGAGCACGGAAGGTGAGTAGATCCGGGTCCCCGGGTCCGCCGCCCACCAGGTAAACCTCCCCCGCCGGTCCCTCTTCGCCCCGCCAGTTGGCGAGTGCCGCGAGCAGTGCCGCTTCTCCCTCTTTTGTCTTGCCGGCTTCCACCTTGCTCGCCACCGGCCCGGAGAAAACCCAGCGCCAGAAGTCCTTGCGCTGTGGCTCCGGCAGTGCGGTTTTTACTTTGTCGCGCACGTGCATCGCCAGTTCCGCCAGAGCGCCGATACCCGGTGAAAGCAGTGCCTCCAGCTGGGCGCGCAGCCGCTGTGCCAGCACTGGCGCCGCGCCGCCGCTGCTGATACCGATGGACAGGGGACCCCGTTCGACGATGGCGGGAAAGGTGAAGGAACACAGCCCGGGAGCATCCACCGCGTTGACGGGCAGCTTCCGTTCCTGTGCGTCGGCGGAGACCTCGGCGTTGACCGCCGGATCGGCGGTGGCGGCGATCACCAGCTCTGCGCCGTCGAGAAAATCCGCGTGATAGGTGGCGCGGAAAAACTGTCCGTCGCTGTCGTCGATCAGTTGGCGCAATTCATCGGTGATCTCCGGGGCCACAACCGTCAGGCGGGCCCCGGCCCGGGCCAGCAGCCGCGCCTTGCGTGTTGCTACGGCGCCGCCGCCCACCAACAGGCAGGGGCGGTCTTGAACGTCAAATGCGAGGGGCAGATAGCGCAAAGTGGTATTCCGTGTCGTGGGGTTATGCCGGCGTCAATACTTCCTGGCCGCGCATATAGGGCCGCAGAATTTCCGGTACTTCGATGCTGCCATCCTCGCGCTGGTAATTTTCCAGCACCGCAATCAGGGTGCGGCCCACCGCCAAGCCGGAGCCGTTCAGGGTGTGTAGCAGTTCCGGCTTTCCGGTTTCCGGGTTGCGCCAGCGGGCCTTCATCCGCCGCGCCTGGAAATCGCCGACCAGTGAGCAGGAGGAAATTTCCCGATATTTGTCCTGGGAGGGAATCCACACTTCAAGATCGTAGGTCTTGCGGGCGGCGAAGCCGATATCGCCGCCGCACAGGATCACGGTGCGATACGGGAGGTTCAGTTTCTGCAAGACGGTTTCCGCATTGCGGGTGAGTTCCTCCAGCGCCTCTTCCGACTGGTCCGGGCGGGTAGCCCACACCAGTTCCACCTTCTCGAACTGGTGCTGCCGGATCATGCCGCGGGTGTCGCGGCCGTGGGAGCCGGCCTCGGAGCGGAAGCAGGTAGTGTGCGCCACATATTTATGCGGGAGCGATTGCGCGTCCTCGACAATTTCGTCGCGGTAGAAGTTGGTCAGCGGTACTTCCGCGGTGGGTATCAGGTAGAAGCCGCGCTCATCTTCCAACCTGAACAGGTCCTCGGCGAATTTTGGCAACTGGGAAGTGCCGTACAGGGAGTCGTCGTTGACGATGACCGGCACATTGGCCTCGCGATACCCGTGTTCCTCGATATGCAGGTCGAGCATAAACTGCGACAGCGCCCGGTGCAGTTTGGCCACCTGCCCGGTCATCACCGCAAAGCGGGAACCGGTGAGCTTGCTGGCCATCTCGAAATCCAGCCCGCCGAGCTGTGCGCCCAGGTCCACGTGGTCCTTGGCGGGGAAATCGAACTGGCGCGGCTGGCCCCAGCGGCGCACTTCCACATTGTCGTCTTCGTCCTTCCCCTCCGGAACGGACTCGTCCGGCAGGTTGGGAATGGCGGAGAGAATGCTGTCCAGCTCGCCCTGCAGTTCCGACAGCGCCTGCTTGGCTTCACTCAACTGGCTGCCCAGGGACTCGACTTCCTTCAGCAGCGGTGCAATGTCCTCGCCGGCGGCCTTGGCGCGGCCGATATTCTTCGACTTGCTGTTGCGCTCGTTCTGCAGGCTCTCGGTGTGTACCTGCAGTTCCTTGCGGCGCTCCTCGAGGCTTTCGAGTTTGGCCGTATCCAGTTTCACGCCGCGCTTTTTCAGGGCCGCGGCCACTTGATCCATTTGTGTGCGAATAAGTTTTGGGTCGAGCATCGTTTCCAATCTGCCTGCGTACAGGCTCCTACAGCATTGTGTTTATGGTTGGGGTTAAAAATATTTCATCGCCAGTGCGACGGCGGCGCCGGTGGAAGCCAGGCAGAGTACCAGGCTGATCAGGATATAGCCGAGGGCCGTCAGGGGTTGGCCATTGTGCCACAACATCAGGCTTTCCAGCGAGAAGGTGGAGAAAGTTGTCAGGGCCCCGCACAGGCCCGTCATCAGCAGCAGTCGCCACTCGGGGCCGAGCATGGCCCGTTCGACGATCATCACATAGGCGATGCCGATCAAAAATGAACCGCTGACATTGACGATCAGGGTACCGAGCGGAAATTTTCCGTTGAAGACCGGGTAGCTCCAAACGGTAATCAGGTGGCGAAGAATAGCCCCCACTGCGCCCCCCAGGGCGATTGCCAGCCACTGCATGTTTCAACTACCAATGATCAGTAAACAATGGGCAATTATCACCGATCGCGGCTAAATGTTCATTGTTCATTGTTCATTGTTCATTGTTCATTGTTCATTGTTCATTGTTCATTGTTCATTGGCCTTGTAGCGCTGTTTGTCGCTCTCGCGGTTCAGCCGCCGCAGGGTTTCCAGCTTCTCGCCGATCTTCAATTCCAGCCCGCGGGGCACCGGCTGGTAGTAGCTGCGCGCGGCGATTTCCTCGGGGAAGTAGTTCTCCCCGGCGGCGAAGGCGTCCGGCTCGTCGTGGGCGTAGCGGTAGTCGGCGCCGTGGGACAAGCTCTTGGCCAGTTTGGTGGGCGCGTTACGCAGGTGCACCGGCACCTCGTAGCTCGGGTCCCGGCGCACGTCCGCCAGAATCCGTTTATAGGCGCTGTACACGGCGTTGCTCTTGGCCGCCACTGCGAGGTAGGCGATGGCCTGGGCGATTGCCAGCTCCCCTTCGGGGCTGCCCAGGCGCTCCTGTACATCCCAGGCGTTGAGCGCGATCTGCAGGGCGCGGGGGTCGGCGTTGCCGATATCCTCGCTGGCCATGCGCACCGCGCGGCGGGCGATGTACAGCGGGTCGCAGCCTCCGTCCACCATGCGCGCAAACCAGTAGAGGGCGGCATCCGGATCGGAGCCGCGCACCGCTTTGTGCAGCGCGGAAATCTGGTCGTAGAAGTAGTCGCCGCCCTTGTCGAAGCGGCGCACATCGGCGCTCAGCACCTCCGCCAGCACCTCATCGTCAATCACGAAACGACCGCCCTCCTCCCGGGCCAGGTCGCAGGCGATCTCCAGCAGGTTGAGAGCGCTGCGGGCATCGCCGTCGGCCGCTCTGGCGATCTTCTGCAGAATCTCCGGGGCGATCGACGGGTTTCGTTCCTTCAGTTCGGCGTCTTCATCCAGTGCTCGCCGCAAAAGGCCCAAAAGCTCCTCTTCGGACAGGCTGCGCAGCAGGTAGACCCGGCAGCGCGACAGCAGCGCGTTGTTCAGCTCGAAGGCGGGATTTTCCGTGGTGGCGCCGACAAAGGTGACGGTGCCCTCTTCCACGTAGGGCAGGAAGGCGTCCTGCTGGGCTTTGTTGAAGCGGTGTACCTCGTCCACGAACAGGATGGTGCGGCTGCTGTACTGCTTGGCCTCCGCCACCGCCTGGCGAATCTCCTTGACCCCGGCGAGCACCGCGGACAGGGTCGCGAAGCGCGCGTCGCACTCCCTGGCCAGCAGGCGGGCAAAGGTGGTCTTGCCCACGCCGGGAGGGCCCCAGAGCACCATGGAGTGGAGCTGGCCCCGCTCCACCGCTTCGCGCAGGGGTTTTCCCGGCCCCAGTAAATGCGTCTGGCCCATATACTGGGCCAGGGATTCCGGCCGCATGCGCGCGGCCAGGGGCTGGTGTGGGGGAGTGGACTGAAACAGGTCGCTCATCGCGCCTCACTGATCTTTGACGACATCGGTCCCCGCCGGCGGCTTGAAATTGAATATGGCGTCGGACAACTTCGGATTGGCCTTCATGCCGCTGAACTTGATTTTGGTGGTCTGGCCCATCTCATCGCGTACGGTCATCGCGGACGGCAGGCCCTTGTCGCTGAAGCGGATTTCCATGGATTTGAAAGCCGCCGACTTGCGCTTGGGGGTCAAGTGGTAGGCGCCGTCCTTGCTGTCGACGTTGAAGGAACTGCGAATCTCCTCCACCTTGCCGCCCAGCAGCAGCGCGGGAGTTTCCCTCATGCGCTTGTCCACCGGGCGGATCGTCACCTGCTCCAGGTCCGGATCGTAGAGCCACAGTTTCTTGTTGTTGGTGACCAGCAGTTGGGGAAAGGGTTCGCCGGTCTTCCAGCGCAGCTTGCCCGGTCGCTGTACGGAGAAATTGCCGTTACTCTTCTGCATGACCTTGCCGCGCTCGTCGATCAGGGTCTGCTGGAAGTTGCCGGAGATACTCGCCAGCGGCTTCAACAGTTGGCTCAACTCTTCCGTGGCGTCGGCCCAGGCGCCACTCGTGGCCAGGCCGAGGGACAGGATCAGGGTTCTCAGAGTACCTTTCATCGAAGAATTCCTGTGCAGGGGATTTCCCTAAAGATTAGTTGCCGGCGGGTGAATATTGCCTGAACCCGATTGGTTGGACTGTAGGTGCGCCGTGCGCACCGTTGATCCAGACGGTGCGCACGGCGCACCCTACACTACCGAATCTCTCGACCGAACCTCTCGTCAGGCCGGCGGCGGCGCCAGTACCTCCCGGTTGCCGTTGTGCCCGGCCTCGGACACCACACCGGCGGCTTCCATGGCGTCGATGATCCGCGCGGCGCGATTGTAGCCGATACGCAGCTGCCGCTGTACCGAGGAGATGGAGGCCTTGCGGGACTTGGTGACGAAGGCCACCGCTTCGTCGTAGAGGGCATCGGTTTCCGGGTCGTCGTCCTCGCCGCCCTCGGTCTGCAGGCCGGGTACCGGGATGCTGTTGTTGGTGTCGTCGACGATACCGTCGATATACTCCGGCTCACCACGCCGGCTCCAGTCCGCCACCACTTTGTGTACCTCGTGATCGTCCACAAAGGCGCCGTGCACCCGTACCGGCACACCGCTGCCCGGCGGCAGGTAGAGCATATCCCCGTGGCCCAGCAGCTGTTCCGCGCCGCCCTGGTCGAGAATGGTGCGCGAGTCCACCTTGGAGGAAACCTGGAAAGCGATCCGGGTGGGTACATTGGCCTTGATCAGGCCGGTGATCACGTCCACCGATGGGCGCTGGGTGGCCAGCAAAAGGTGGATGCCGGCGGCGCGGGCCTTCTGCGCGATACGCGCGATCAGCTGCTCCACCTTCTTGCCGACGATCATCATCATATCGGCGAATTCGTCGATCACCACCACCACGGCCGGCAGCGGCTTCAGGTACCCCGGGGTCTGCTCCGCTTCCGGCACGCTGGACATGGGGTCCGGTTGCCACAGCGGGTCCACCAGCGGTTCGCCGGTCTCGATGGCGTCGCGCACCTTGCGGTTGAAGCCCGCCAGGTTGCGCACGCCCATGGCCGCCATCAGCTTGTAGCGCCGCTCCATCTCGCCCACGCACCAGCGCAGGCCGTTGGCGGCGTCGTTCATATCGGTGATCACCGGAGTCAGCAGGTGTGGGATACCCTCGTAGACCGACAGCTCCAGCATCTTCGGGTCTACTAGGATGAGGCGCACCTCTTCCGGGGTGGACTTGTACAACAGGCTGAGCAGCATCACGTTGATGCCCACGGACTTGCCCGAACCGGTGGTGCCCGCCACCAGCAGGTGGGGCATCTTGGCCAGGTCCGCCACTACCGGCTGACCCGAGATGTCGTGCCCCAGGGCCAGGGTCAAAGCCGACTTGGCACCGTCGTATACATCCGCAGAAAGTACTTCAGAAAGTCGTACCATCTGCCTGTTTTCATTGGGAATTTCGATGCCCACCACCGATTTTCCAGGGATCACCTCCACCACCCGCACGCTGATCACCGCCAGGGAGCGGGCCAGGTCCTTGGCCAGGTTGGTAATGCGACTCACCTTGACCCCGGGGGCGGGTTGTATCTCGAAGCGGGTCACCACCGGACCCGGCAGCACCGAGACCACCTCGGCCACCACGCCGAAGTCTTTCAGCTTGAGTTCCAGCAGGCGCGACATGGCCTCCAGGGAGTCGCGGGAGAAGCCGGCTTTCCTGTTCTTGTCCGCCGCATCCAGCAATGACAGCGGCGGCAGGGTTCCGGTGACCGGTCCGCTGAACAGTTCCCTCTGCTTCTCCTTAGCGGCGCGCGGGCTCTGCTTGGGCGTCGGCAGCGTGGGCTCAATTTTGGGCGGCAGGCGTTTGGCGGTGCGTTGCTTCTCCTCTTCCACCGCCGCCTTGCGCACGACGATGGCCTCCCGCGCCGCGCGCTCCTCCTCGCGCCGCTGGCGTGAGCGCTGATAGCGGTTCCCCAGCCAAGTGAAAAATCCGAGGATATTGCGCCCGATCGAATCCACCAGTTTCAGCCAGGAGAGCCCGGTAAAGACAGTGATGCCGATGGCGAACAGGGCCAGCAGCAGGATGGTCGCCCCCACATAGCCTAGATTGTGCTCGGTGGCCCCGGCGAGCGCCGCGCCGATAATGCCGCCGTTGGAGAAAGGCAGCGGTTCCGCCCCCTGGGCGAAACAGAGGGTGGCCAGCCCGGCGCCGCAGGCCAGCAATAGCCCCAGCCCGGAAACCCGCAGTGCGAACAGCGGGCCGTGAAAGCGCGCATTGCGATCGCGCAGGATGCCAAAGGCGCGCCAGCCGATCAGCAGCGGGAACAGGTAGGCCATCCAGCCCAGCAGCGACAGGCAGACATCCGCCAGCCAGGCGCCCGTGGGACCGATGGCATTTTCCACCTGATCTAAGTGGCCCGTGTGGGACCAGCCCGGATCCTGCGGGCTGTAGCTCACCAGGCTGATGGCGAGCAGCAGCGCGCCGGCGAGCAGCGCAATCAGCATACCCTCGCGCAGCAGGCGGGCGATCAGGGAGTCCGGCGGGACACCGGCATCATCGTTGGTGGCTGCGTCGGTTGCGCTGTCGGCCTTCAATGGCTTACCTCGGGAGTTGATATTGGTTGTATCGCGCTTGTCGATATCGCGCCGGTCGGCGGCGCCAGAGCGGACTGTGTACTACAGACGCCCGTGAAATGCTACCGACCGCCTTATTGAGAAACCACTTTAAGTGAGTTTAAGCCTATAAAAATCAGCAATATAGAGAACCTTCTTAAGGTTCGCTGTGAAGAGGTCTGCACTTTTTGTAATCGGCTTTCCCCCAGGTCAATAGCGGCGCGTTATTGCAGAAATAAAGGCAAACTATTTCGTTGAGGGGCTCGCTTCGCCTATCATGACCGCCAAATTGATAGCCTCAACTGATCAAAAATCGGTCGAGCGAGGCAAACAGGGCTCACCCACCTAGATTCAATACACTGTTTTTAACTGTTTGTTTAAGAGCGTTCCATGAGCAATAACCACCATCGCCTGATCATCCTCGGCTCCGGCCCCGCCGGTTACACCGCAGCCATCTACGCCGCGCGCGCCAACCTGAACCCGGTGGTCATCACCGGTATGCAGCAGGGCGGCCAACTGACCACCACCACCGAGGTGGAGAACTGGCCCGGCGGCGTGGCGGACCTGCAGGGCCCGGATCTGATGGTTCAGATGCAGCAGCACGCCGAGCGCTTCGATACCCGGATTATCTTTGACCATATCGAAGAGGTAGACCTCAAGCAGCGCCCCTTTACTCTCAAGGGCAACGAGACCTACACCTGCGATGCGCTGATTATCGCCACCGGCGCCTCCGCCCAGTACCTGGGCCTTCCTTCGGAGGAGGCATTCCAAGGCCGCGGAGTCAGCGCCTGCGCCACCTGTGACGGTTTCTTCTACCGCGATCAGAAGGTGGCGGTGGTGGGCGGCGGCAACACCGCCGTGGAAGAGGCGCTGTACCTTTCCAATATCGCCAGCGAAGTGACCCTGATCCACCGCCGGAACGAGTTGCGTGCGGAGAAGATCCTGCAGGACCGCCTGATGGACAAGGTGGAGAACGGCAATATCAATCTATGCTGGCACAACACCCTGGATGAAGTGCTGGGCGACGACAGCGGCGTGACCGGTGTGCGCCTGCGCAGCACCCAGGACGACTCCACCAAAGAGCTGGAGGTTTCCGGGGTGTTCATCGCGATCGGCCACAAGCCCAACACCGATATCTTCGCCGGCCAGTTGGAAATGAATGGCGGCTATATCCTGGTGCAGAGCGGACTGGACGGCAACGCCACCCAGACCTCGGTACCCGGTGTCTTCGCTGCCGGGGACGTGTCCGACCATATCTATCGCCAGGCAGTGACCTCCGCCGGCACTGGCTGTATGGCGGCGCTGGATGCGGAGCGTTTTCTGGACGCGCAGTAGCCGGGGGCGCCGAGCGCCGGCTCGGCTTCCGGGCTGCGGCGATTGATCGCCCTGGGGGTGCTGACCAGACCGGTGCCAGGGTCTTCGCATCGACATATGCTTACTATCCTGGCTTCTGTAGGGGCGATCCTTGTGATCGCCCTTTTCATTTGGTTAATCTCAGTAGTGAAGTCAAAGGGGCTGAGGCGTGACAAAATCTACTGAAGGCCATCTGGTACTGCTCGATGAGGGGCATATCGATTTTCCTCCCACCGAGCGTGCCCTACGTGACCCCAACGGCCTGCTGGCCATCGGTGGCAAGCTGAGCCCGGAATGGCTCCTGGCCGCCTATCGCCGCGGCATCTTCCCCTGGTATTCCGACGACCAGCCGATCCTCTGGTGGAGCCCCTCCCCCCGCTGCGTGGTCTTTCCAGACCGGTTCCGCATAGGCCGCAGCCTGCGCAAGGCGCTGCGCCGGGGCGGATTCCAGGTGACCTTCGACCGGGCTTTCGAGTGGGTGATAGACGCCTGTCGGAGCTCCCGGGCCGACACCGAGGGCACCTGGATCACCGGGGAAGTGCGCGATGCCTATGTCCATATGCACAGGCTGGGCTACGCCCACTCGGTGGAGACCTGGCGCGGCGGGGAACTGGTGGGCGGCCTTTACGGCATCGCCCTGGGGCGGGTGTTCTTCGGTGAGTCCATGTTCCACCGCGCGACGGATGCCTCCAAAGTCGCTTTTGTCCACCTGGTGCGCCAGTTAGAATCCTGGGGCTGCCCCCTGATCGATTGCCAGGTGGGCAACCCGCATCTGTTCAGCCTGGGGGCGGTGGAAGTGTCTCGGGCAGATTTTGAGCGGCTTTTGCGCAGCGGAGTCGAAATGCCGGCGTTTGCACAGCCTTGGACCCTATCCTGGAACTATGAGTAAGTATTCCCAGCTCGACTCGGTGCGCTTACTGGCCACCCTGCCCCATCCCTGTGGCTACCTTCCGGACCGGGAGGCCACCACGGTTTTTGTGGACCCGCAGACCCTGGTTGACCAGCGTCTATACAGCCGCCTCTCGGAGCTGGGGTTCCGCCGCAGTGGCGGCTACCTGTATCGCCCCCAATGCGCCACCTGCCGGGCCTGCATCCCCGCGCGCATCCCCGTGGGGCTGTTTGTCCCCAATCGCAACCAGCGCCGCTGCTGGCGCCGCAATCGCGACCTGGATATCTTTCACGTTGACGGGATTGATAGCGACGAGCACTACGAACTCTATGCCCGCTACATAGAACAACGGCACGCGGACGGCGAGATGTACCCTCCCAGCCGCGAGCAGTACCGCAGCTTCCTCACCGCGGCCTGGGGCTGTACCCGCTATATCGAGTTCCGCGCCCGTGGCAGGCTGGTGGCCACGGCGGTGTCCGATGTGCTCACCGCCGGGGTATCGGCCATCTATACTTTCTTCGATCCGGACGAGGACAAGCGCAGCCTGGGGTCTTTCTGCATTCTCTATCAGGTGGAGTGGGCGCGGCGGCTGGGGCTGCCCAGTCTGTACCTGGGCTACTGGATAGAAGAGTGCCAAAAAATGGCTTACAAGAGTCAGTTCCAGCCGATCGAACTGCTGCGGGATAACCGCTGGGCAATAAAATCCTCCTAACTTTTGCCCTGCTGGGGCTTTTCGTGCAAAATGCACGCCCGTCGTACCGCGGCTACACGCCGGGGTGAAGGTCCGAGCAAGTTATTTATAAGGTTACTGCCGCATGGCAAAAGACGATTACATTGAAATGGAAGGTGAGGTGATCGACACCCTGCCGAACACCACTTTTCGCGTAAAGCTGGAAAACGGACATGTGGTGATAGCGCATATCTCCGGCAAGATGCGCAAGAACTATATTCGCATCCTCACCGGCGACAAGGTCAAGGTGGAGCTGACTCCCTACGACCTGAGCAAGGGGAGGATCACCTACCGCGCCAGGTGACAGAAGCCAGAGATCAGATGACAGAAAGGCCACCCGAAGGTGGCCTTTTGCATGTCTGGCATCTGTCCTCCGTCCCCTGTCAGGCAGGAACCGCCGTCCTGATCGCCAGATCGTCATCCTCCAGGGTAACCATCACGCGACCACCCTCCTCCGCCAGATCTCCGAACAGCACTGCCTCCGCCAGCGGCTTGCGCAGCTTGTCGCGGATCAGGCGGGCCATTGGGCGTGCGCCCATCTTTTCATCGTAACCGTTCACCGCCAGCCACTCGCGAGCTTCCTCGCTTACCTCCAGGGTTACGTGGGACTCGTCGAGCTGCGCCTGCAGTTCGACAATAAACTTGTCCACCACGGTTTTCACTACCCCGAGATCCAGGCTGCTGAACTGGATAATACTGTCCAGCCGATTGCGGAACTCCGGGGTGAAGATCTTCTTGATCTCTTCCATGCCATCGCTGGAGTGATCCTGGTTGGTGAAACCAATGGAGCGGCGGCTCATCAGTTCGGCGCCGGCGTTGGTGGTCATGACCAGGATCACATTGCGGAAATCCGCCTTGCGGCCATTATTGTCAGTCAGGGTGCCGTGATCCATCACCTGAAGCAGCAGGTTGAAGACCTCCGGGTGCGCCTTCTCGATCTCGTCCAGCAGCACTACGCTGTGCGGGTGCTTGGTCACCGAATCGGTGAGCAGGCCGCCCTGGTCGAAGCCCACGTAGCCAGGGGGAGCGCCAATCAGGCGGGATACGGTGTGGCGCTCCATGTACTCGGACATATCGAAGCGGATCAGCTCGATACCCATCACCTTGGCCAACTGGCGGCAGAGTTCGGTCTTGCCCACACCTGTGGGGCCGGAGAACAGGAAGGAGCCGATGGGCTTTTCCTCGGCGCCAAGGCCCGCGCGGCTCAGCTTGATTGCGGTGCTGAGGGCGCCGATCGCCTGGTCCTGGCCGAAGACCACCAACTTGAGGTTGTCTTCCAGTTTCGCCAGGTGAACCTTGTCGGAAGCGGAAACGCTCTTCGCCGGGATTCGCGCCATTTTGGCGACCACCATTTCAATTTCGGTCACGCCGATGACGTCGCTGCGCTTCTCTACCGGAAGAAGAGACTGATGGGCGCCGGCTTCATCGATCACGTCGATTGCCTTGTCCGGCAGAAAGCGCTCGGTGATATGTCTGCTGGCCAGATTGGCCGCGGCCTCCAGGGCGGCGTCGGTAAACCGCACCTTGTGGTGGTCCTCGAAGCAGCTTTTCAGGCCCTGGAGAATCTGTATCGTCTCCTCTACCGAGGGTTCGTTCACATCGATTTTCTGGAAACGGCGTGACAGGGCGCGGTCTTTCTCGAAGATGCCGCGGTACTCGGTAAAGGTGGTGGAGCCGATACAGCGCAACTGGCCACTGGAGAGCAGTGGCTTGAGCAGGTTGGAGGCGTCCATTACCCCGCCGGAGGCCGCGCCGGCACCGATAATGGTGTGGATCTCGTCGATAAACAGCACTGCATGATCGCGCTTCCTGAGCTCCGCCAACAGAGCCTTGAAGCGCTTCTCGAAATCGCCCCGGTACTTGGTGCCCGCCAGCAAGGAGCCCAGATCCAGGGAGTAGATGGTGCTGTCGAGCAGCGGCCCGGGCACCTCCTCGTCCACGATACGTCGTGCCAGGCCTTCGGCGATGGCAGTCTTGCCCACGCCGGACTCACCCACCAGCAGGGGATTGTTCTTGCGCCGCCGGGCCAGTACCTGGGTGACCCGCTCCACTTCCGGTCCGCGGCCCACCAGCGGGTCGATGCGTCCGAGGATGGCCTCCTGGTTGAGGTTGGTGGCATAGCTTTCCAGCGGGTCGGAGCCGCCGGGTTCCACGCCGCCGGCAATATCCTCGTCGGTCTGCTCCGGCGCCGGTTCGGGGTTGTGGTGATGGTGGTGGTGATTGTGGCCGCTGCTGCCCACCCGGGATATCCCGTGGGTGATGTAGTTGACCACGTCGATACGGGCCACGCTCTGCTGTTTCAGGTAGTAGACCGCCTGGCTCTCTTGTTCGCAGAAGATGGCAACCAGCACATTGGCGCCGGTCACCTCTTTCTTGCCGGAGGACTGCACATGGAAAACGGCGCGCTGCAGCACCCGCTGGAAGCCCAGGGTCGGCTGGGTCTCGCGGTCGGTGTCGGCCTCGGGGATCAGGGGGGTGGTGGAGTCGACGAATTCCAGCAGTTCGCGGCGCAACGCTCCGAGGTCGGCACCGCAGGCGTGCAACACGTCCGCCGCCGATTCGTTGTCCAGAAGCGCCAGCAACAGGTGCTCCACGGTCATGAACTCGTGGCGCTTCGCGCGTGCACCCTTGAACGCCAGGTTGAGTGTTACCTCTAAGTCCTTGCTGAGCATCTAAACCTCAAAGCCTAACTCGCCTATACCACCCGTCAATCACCAGAAAACACATGCCCGAAAGCGGTGTTTTAGTGAGCCTGATTCCTTTCAAGCGACGGGACCTGATGTGCCTAATCTTCCTCATCTTCGTCTGCTTCGATCTCGCACAGCAGCGGATGCTGGTGATCGCGAGCGAACTGGTTGACCTGCGCGGCCTTCGTCTCCGCTATATCACGAGTATAGACACCGCAGATCGCTTTTCCCTGCGTGTGTACCTGCAGCATCAGTTGGGTGGCGCGTTCTCTGTTGGCACCGAAAAATAGCTCAAGCGTTTCCACGACAAACTCCATGGGCGTGTAGTCGTCGTTGAGCATTACCACCTTGTACATGGGGGGGCGTTTGAGCTGGGGCGGAGCCTCTTCTACTGCTGTATCGCCGCCAACATCGCCAAAGTACGGCGAGTCGTCCCCAGTTCCGTGTGAGTGTAGTTTAATGGCCAGTGAAATACCCATAGCAATTGTCAATGAGGTCCTGGAGAAAAAATAACAAGCGAACCCGGGCTTTTAAACTGGGGACCATTGTAACCTCATTTGCATCGCGACACAGCGGGCGCCAGCAGTCCTTGACAATCGCATATCAGTTAGCTACAAGATGTGGTGTCGGTCCCATTCGGGGCCGGATCGCAAGCAGGAACGCGATCTATATGCAGGAAATGCAGATAACAATAAAAGACTCTACAAGGCGGCCAGCAGTCGCCCCGGCAATTAGAGGGAGTTCGCCAATGCCTACCGGTACCGTCAAGTGGTTCAATAACGCCAAGGGATATGGGTTTATTCTTGCGGATGAAGGGGGAGAAGACCTGTTCGCACACTACTCAGCGATCCAGATGGAGGGTTACCGCACCCTGAAAGCGGGCCAACAGGTCACCTTTGACATTATCAAAGGCGATAAGGGCTTTCACGCCGCCAACATCTGTATCAGCACCTCCGCAGGAGCGTCCAAGGAGCCAATCATGGCCTCCGACGATGCCAGGCGGACGCAGCGGGAAAAGGAGGCGGAAGCGTTGGAATAGGAAGTCACCCTTCGGCCCCTTAACGAATACCCATACAAAAAGCCCCGCACCTTACAGCTCGGGGCTTTTTGCTGTGCGGACACGGGGCCCGCATGGGTGCCGTCAAGCCATGTGCTTGATGGCTTCGTCGCCAAACTCGGAACAGGACTTCAGCTCGGCGCCGTCCATCAGGCGCTCGAAGTCGTAAGTGACCGTTTTGGCTTCGATAGCCCCTTCCACGCCCTTGATCACCAGGTCGGCCGCTTCGTTCCAACCCAGGTGGCGCAGCATCATCTCCGCGGACAAGATCAGGGAGCCAGGGTTTACCTTATCCTGGCCGGCGTACTTGGGCGCGGTGCCATGGGTGGCTTCGAACAGGGCCACTTCGTCGGACAGGTTGGCGCCCGGGGCAATGCCGATACCGCCCACCTGCGCTGCCAGGGCGTCGGACAGGTAGTCACCGTTCAGGTTCAGGGTGGCGATTACGTCGTACTCCGCCGGACGCAGCAGAATCTGCTGCAGCATGGCATCGGCGATCACGTCTTTAACCACGATTTCCTTGCCGGTTTTCGGGTTCTTGAAGCTGTGCCAGGGACCGCCGTCCAGGGGCTGGGCACCGAACTCGTCGCGGGCGATCTCATAGCCCCAGTCGGCGAAGGCACCTTCGGTGAACTTCATGATGTTGCCCTTGTGTACCAGGGTCAGGGAATCGCGGTCCTGATCGATGGTGTATTGCAGGGCCTTACGTACCAGGCGCTTGGTGCCTTCTTCGGAAACCGGCTTGACCCCGATACCGCAGTGTTCCGGGAAGCGGATCTTCTTGACCCCCATTTCTTCCTGCAGGAACTTGATCACTTTCTTGGCTTCATCGGTGTCGGCTTTCCACTCGATACCGGCGTAGATGTCCTCGGAGTTCTCGCGGAAGATCACCATGTCGACCTTGTTCGGCTCCTTCACGGGAGAGGGTACGCCGCTGAACCAGCGAACCGGGCGCTGGCACACATATAGATCCAGTTCCTGGCGCAGGGCCACGTTCAGGGAGCGGAAACCACCGCCCACCGGGGTGGTCAGCGGGCCCTTGATGCCCACGACATATTCTTTCAGCGCTTCCAGGGTCTCGGCCGGGAACCAGTCGCCGGCGTAGGTCTCTGCCGCTTTCTCGCCGCAGAAGATCTCCATCCAGGCGATAGATTTGTCGCCGCCGTAGGCCTTCTCCACCGAGGCGTCGATCACCTTGCGCATAACCGGGGTGATATCCACGCCGATGCCGTCACCCTCGATAAAGGGAATGATTGGGCGATTCGGCACATTCAGCGAACCGTCGGAATTGACTGTAACTTTCTCGCCGTCTGCCGGCACCTGGATATGGCCCATATTGTTTGAACTCCGTCTTTGGTGGATCTGACCCGTCCAGCAATCTGCAGCCTAAAAGTCCGGCAGGGGGCTGGCGGGGTAAAAAATCGGCGGGATTATATCAGCATCGGCTCGTTTTTGTAGTTGGATTACAATAGTGGCTTTTGGACCCACCCAGTGAGCCAGATCGTCCTCTTCAACAAGCCCTACGGGGTGCTCTGCCAGTTCACCGATGACCGCGGGCGCCCCACCCTCGCCGACTATATCCGCCGCCCGGGCTTCTATCCGGCGGGGAGGCTTGATTTTGACTCCGAGGGCCTGCTCTTGCTCACCGATGACGGTGAGCTGCAGCACCGGATCAGTCACCCGCGGCAGAAACTGCCCAAGACCTACTGCGTGCAGGTCGAGGGGGATATCGGCGAAGATGCTTTGACCCTGCTGCGCCGGGGCGTCGAGCTGAAGGACGGCCCTACTGCCCCCGCCAAGGCCAGGCGGCTAGCGGCTCCGGACCTCTGGTCGCGCAACCCGCCGGTGCGCAGCCGGCAGTCGATTCCCACCTCCTGGCTGGAACTGACCGTCAGCGAGGGCCGCAACCGGCAGGTGCGGCGGATGACCGCGGCGGTGGGCTACCCCACACTGCGGCTGGTGCGGATGGCTATCGGGAATTGGACGCTGGGTCAGCTGCAGCCGGGGGAGCAGAAGCTCGAAGAAGTCTACACAGCCCCCGCCAGACCCCGGCCGGTGCAAAAGAGACGACCGAAGCGGTGAGCTGCCACTGTCCGCCGTTGACAAAGCCATTGGTCACAAAGCCCGATCGCGGGTAAAATTGCGCCCCTTTTTATTAGCCATGTGCTGAATGGCGCTAAGTTAAGCGATAGTTCGTGATGCGAGGGGGCCTCCCCTAACTTTATAGTGCCATTTAGTCATGCAGTAACTGATCGTCCTTATCTATGCCCCACTCCTTGAAACAGCCCCAGCGCGTAATCGTCGGCATGTCCGGCGGCGTGGACTCCTCCGTGGCCGCCCTGCTGCTCCTGCAGCAGGGCTATCGGGTGGAGGGGTTGTTTATGAAGAACTGGGATGAGGACGACGGCACTGAATACTGCACCGCCAAGGCCGACCTGGCGGATGCCGAGGCGGTGTGCGCGAAACTGGGAATCCGGCTGCACACCGCCAACTTCGCCGCCGAGTACTGGGATCACGTGTTCGAGTACTTTCTGGCGGAATACAAGGCCGGGCGGACGCCCAACCCGGATATCCTGTGCAACCGGGAAATCAAGTTCAAGGTCTTCCTGGAATACGCCGAAGTGCTCGGCGCAGACCTCATCGCCACCGGCCACTACGCGCGGCGCAGGGATATCGACGGGCGCACCTACCTGCTCAAGGGCCTGGATGCCAACAAGGATCAGAGCTATTTCCTGCACGCGGTGGACGAAGCGGCTTTCGCCAAGTCCCTGTTCCCCCTCGGCGAGCTGGAAAAACCTGAGGTGCGCCGCCTGGCGGAAGAGCATAATTTCGTCACTCACGACAAGAAGGACAGTACCGGTATCTGCTTTATTGGAGAGCGCCGTTTCAAGAACTTCCTGGAACAGTACCTGCCGGCGCAGCCGGGGGATATGGAGACCCCGGAGGGGCAAGTCATGGGGCGTCACGCGGGGCTGATGTACCACACTATTGGACAGCGCCAGGGTTTGGGGATCGGCGGTGTGAGGGGTGCCGGCGAGGAGCCCTGGTATGTGGTGGGCAAGGATCTGGAGCGCAATGTATTGATCGTGGCCCAGGGCGCCCACCACCCCCTGCTCTACGCCACCGGCCTGGAAGCGGCACAGACCCACTGGATCAGCGGCAGCGCTTCGGCGACCGGGTTTCGGGCCAGGGCCAAAACCCGATATCGCCAGCCGGATCAGGACTGCACGGTGCAGGTCTGCGGCACCGGCGGGTTGAAAGTGGCCTTTGACGAACCACAGCGGGCAATCACACCGGGGCAATCACTGGTGCTGTACGATGGCGAAGTCTGCCTCGGCGGCGCCGTCATAGAGCGGGCCACCGGCATTGGCTGCGCACCCGGCAAACAGAATTAAGGAGAGACTTTGAGTAACTGGCGGGATCAGGCGCTGGCACTGGCGGGGATCTTTCAATCCGCGGTTCTGGTAGAGCGGCTGGCAAAAACCGGCACCGCGCCCCTGGAGCAACTGGAGACCGGCGTCTACAGTCTGTTCCAGATCAACCCGGATCGCGCCGAAGATGTCTTCGGCGGCGCCGACAGGCTGCTGCCCGGGCTGCAGGTCTCCCGCCAGCTTCTGCGCTCGCGCCAGCACCCGGAGTACACCGATTGCCTGCGCTACGCGCTCTCCATCCTTTACCTACAGCGCCAACTGAGCAGGAAAAGCGACCTGCTGGCGATAATCGGCAGCCGCCTGGAAAAAGCCAAGGTGCAGGCGGATCACTTCAACCTGACCCACGAAAATGTCTTTTCCAATCTCGCCGGCGTATATAGCGACACTCTGAGTACCTTCCGTTTCCGCATACAGGTGCTGGGGGATTTTAATTTTCTGCAACAACAGCGCATCGCCAACCAGATCCGCACCATGTTGTTCGCCGGCGTGCGCGCCGCCACTCTGTGGCGCCAATTGGGCGGGCGCAGACTGCACCTGCTGTTCCAGCGCAAAAAACTGCTCGCCGCGACCGACGAGTTGATCGCGCGAATCGAATCCTCAAATGTTTAAGTTCGGAGAGAAACTATGACTGTCGAGCTGTCCGCCCTAACCGCGGTTTCCCCTATCGACGGGCGCTACGAGAGCAAAACTGCACCGCTGCGGGATATCTTCAGCGAATACGGCCTGATCCGCGCGCGGGTGGAGGTGGAGGTTCGCTGGTTGCAGCAGCTTTCCAACCACCCGGAAATCGAGGAAGTTCCAGCTTTCGACAGTGAAGCCAACCAAGTGCTCGACAACATTGTGGCCGGGTTCTCGGTGGAGGATGCGCGGCGCATCAAGGAAATAGAAAGCACCACCAACCACGACGTCAAGGCGGTGGAATATTTCCTGAAAGAAAAAATCTCTGCCAACCAGCAGCTGGCGGAAGTCAGCGAGTTTGTGCATTTCGCCTGTACCTCCGAAGATATCAATAACCTCTCCCACGCTCTGATGCTGCGCGCCGGGCGCGATCAGGTGCTGCTGCCCGCGATGAACCAAATTGTCAGCGAAATTGCCGGGCTCGCAAAAGGGTTTGCCGATGTACCCATGCTTTCGCGCACCCACGGCCAGACCGCCAGCCCCACCACCGTGGGTAAGGAACTGGCCAATGTGGTGGCGCGCCTGCGCCGACAGCTCAAACAGATTCACGATGTGGAATTGCTGGGCAAGATCAATGGCGCCGTGGGCAATTACAATGCGCACCTGTCCGCCTATCCCGATGTGGACTGGGCGGCAAATGCCGAGGCATTTGTCACCTCCCTGGGCCTGGCCTGGAACCCCTACACCACCCAGATCGAGCCCCATGACTATATCGCCGAACTGTTCGATGTCATTGCGCGATTCAACACTATTTTGATCGACTTCGACCGCGATATCTGGGGCTATATCTCTCTCGGCTATTTCAAGCAGAAAGTTGTCGCCGGTGAAGTGGGCTCCTCCACCATGCCCCACAAGGTCAACCCCATCGATTTCGAAAACTCCGAGGGCAACCTGGGCCTGGCCAACGCCGTTTTCCAGCACTTGGCCGCCAAGCTACCGGTTTCCCGCTGGCAGCGGGACCTCACCGACTCCACCGTACTGCGCAATATGGGCGTGGGTGCAGGTTATGCGGTGATCGCCTATGCTGCGACACTGAAGGGACTGGGCAAGCTGGAAATCAACCGCCAGCGTCTGGCGGAAGACCTGGACAATGCCTGGGAGGTGCTGGCGGAACCGATTCAGACGGTGATGCGCCGATACAATATTGAAGAGCCCTACGAGAAACTCAAAGCGCTGACCCGCGGACAGGGTATCACTCGCGAGACCTTGAAAACCTTTATCGGAAACCTGGAAATTCCGGAAGAGGCAAAGAAATCTCTGCACGAACTGACCCCGGCTTCCTATATCGGAAATGCCGTGGATCAAGCTAAAAAAATCTAGAATGGGCGGGACATTTGTAGGATGGGCAAAGCGAAGCGTGCCCATCTTCCGCAGAATCGATGGGCACGCTGCGCTTTGCCCATCCTACGGAAAGTTGCCATTGGAAATTGCTGGGAATTTACTGTGGTCAAACCGCTGACACACCTGGGCGATCTGCCAATAGCCGACTTCCTGCGCGACTACTGGCAGCGCAAACCGCTGCTGATTCGCAACGCCTTCCCGGACTTTGTCTCCCCCGTTTCAGGAGAGGAACTGGCCGGTATGGCACTGGAGCAGGAAGTGGAATCGCGCCTGGTGGAGGAGAGCGGAAAAGACGGTCCCTGGCAGTTGCGCAACGGGCCTTTTACCGAGAGTGATTTTCTCTCCCTGCCCGCCAGTCACTGGACGCTGCTGGTACAGGCGGTGGATCAATGGCTGCCGGAAGTGACCGAACTGAAGGAATGCTTTCGTTTTATTCCCGACTGGCGCCTGGACGACGTAATGATCAGTTATGCTGCAGATCGCGGCAGCGTCGGCCCCCACTACGATTTCTATGATGTGTTCCTGCTGCAAGCGGAGGGCAAACGGCTCTGGCACCTGGGGCCCAAAGCCGACGAAAGCAGCCCAAGGGTAGAAGGCACGCCGTTGAATATCCTGCGTGATTTCGAGGCGGAGAACAGCTGGCTGCTGGAGCCCGGCGATATGCTTTATTTGCCACCCCAGTACAGCCACTGGGGCATCGCCGATGGCCCCTGTACCACCATTTCCATCGGCTTTCGCGCTCCCTCAGCACGCGTTGCTCTCGAGGATCTGGCTTCTGAGCTGGCTATGGCGCTTCCGGAACATATCCGTTACAGCGATCCCGGGTTGGCACCGGCAAAAAATCCCGGCGAGATAGACAGTGCCGCTGTGCAACGGCTGCAGGAGCAACTGGGTCGGTGGATTCAGCAACCGCAGAATATCGCCCGCTGGTTTGGCGCAGTGATGACCGAGGCCAAATACCCCGACATCCTCGCCTTTGAAGCCGGCGCAGCGGAGGACTGGCGGGATCAGCTGGCGTGTGGTGTCGAACTGGTTCTGAATCCCGGTTCCCGCTGCGCCTTCAGCCGCGATCCCCAAGTGTTGTTCGTGGACGGTGAGTTTTTTTCCGCACCAATCCCCTTTGCGGAAAACTTTTGCACTATAAAAACCCTGGTTGAGCGGGATATCGAGCGGTTCCCCGAACTGGCGGCTGCCGGTGGCCTGATCGACCAGTTGGTTGCCCAGGGCAGCCTGATCTACCCACCGGAGGTGGAGTAGCGTGAAAGACCCCAGGCCACTGACGTCCGCCGAGGATTTTCGTCGGGCGCTGATCGAACTGCTCGGCAGCAGCCGCAGGAGCCTGAATATTCTTTCGGAACACCTGGATCGCGCCCTCTACCATGACGCGGAGGTTGTCGAGGCCCTCTCCCGTTTTGCCCGCGACAGCCGCTTCGTCCAGGTACGTATCCTGATTCGCGACAGCGATCCTGTGGTACGTCACCACCACCGCTTGCATCACCTTACCCAGCGGCTCGGTTCGATCATGGAAATCCGCAAAGTTCAGGCCACTGTGGACACACCGGACTGGGAATTCGCCGTCGCCGACGACCGGCAACTGCTTGTACGCGACGAGCGTCATCAATGGCTGGGCGTCTACGAAGCGGATAATCCGGTGCGGTCGCGCAAGCTGCTGGACGTGTTCGAGCAGGATTGGCCGCTGGCCGTACCGGACGGCAATTTGCGGCGGTTACTCATTTAGGGCCTCGATTTTGGGCTCAGGGCAATTGCGCAACGATTTCCACTTACAACAGGTGCTTTTCCCTGTAGAGCTGGTCCACCCGACCCCAGGGCGCAAAACTAATTACCGGCTTCACGGGCTTGCGAGCCCGCTGTAAGGTATCGCCCTCTGCTAAGCTTGTTCCCCATGTATTACCTCGAATACCCGGCCCGCCGCTGAGCGGGATTGGGAAAAGCACCGGATGCACGACGAAGCCTGTGTAACGTTTCTGCAATGGGCCCTGCCCCGGCTTCGCATGCGCTGGCCCGGTTTCCGCAAAGTTCGCGGCCAGGTCTGCAAGCGCCTTCAAAGACACATCAAACAGCTTGGGCTTGAGGACGTATCCGCTTATCGCCGTTACCTGGCCCGGCACCCGGAGGAATGGCGCGTCCTGGACGCCATAACGCGGGTGACCATTTCCCGCTTTTACCGCGACAAAGGAGTATTTGCCCGTCTGGTTGAGGAAGTGTTGCCGGAGCTGGCGCAACTGGCCCGCTCGAGAGGGGCCGACCGCCTCAACGTGTGGAGTGCCGGCGCGGGCGCGGGGGAAGAGCCCTATACCCTGGCCATTGCTTGGGAGATGCGGCTGCAGCCGTCGTTTTCCGATCTGCGCCTGCGCATCGTCGCCTCCGATGCCGATGCCAACCAGTGCCGCCGTGCCCGGGAGGCCTGTTATCCCCCCAGCAACCTCAAGGACCTACCCGCCGGGTGGCGGGGTACGGCATTCACTCGCCGCGCCGAAAACTATTGCCTGAAACCGGAATTCCGGGGCAATGTCGAGTTCAGGGTGGAGGATATCCGCGAAAGCGCACCCCCCGGGCCATTCGATCTGGTGCTTTGCCGCAACCTGGTATTCACCTATTTCGACGAGGAGTTACAGCGCGCCGTCCTCGAACGCATAGGGGCCGTGATGCAGACGGGAGCGGCCCTGGTGCTGGGCATTCACGAGGGGCTGCCGGAAGGGACTGCAGCTTTCCGCGCCTGGGATGAACACCAGGGAATCTACCGGTTGAACCCGACGGCGGCGCCTGACTGAACGTCACGATATCCCTGTCGCTCCGGCTCCCCGGAACAGTAATCCTGCCAACTCCCCCACCCTGCTCCCGAGATACTCCGCGGTCAGGTGATCTTGCGGGTGTACTTCCCCCGCGGCGGAATGCGCCGCAACCAGGCCGGATTGCGCACCCAGACGAGGGCGCGCAGCAGCATCGGCCCCCGCCGGCAGGTCGATACTGATCCACAACATGCCATGCTGGCTGGCGAAAACCTGCAGGGTTTGCAGCGTGTTCAACTGGTCGCCGCTGGGGCTGGAACCGATGGTGAAGCCCGCGGCGAGCTTCCCGGCCCAACTTCTTCGGGAATAACGTTCACTGGTCGCATCCATAAAGGCCTTGAACTGAGCGGAAACGCAGCCCATGAACGTGGGGGAACCAAATACGATGCCATCGGCCGCATCCAGCTGTTCCAGTGCCCGCTGATTGCGGTAGCGGCCCTGGACTACTTCCTCACCGGTTACTTTTATCCCGATGGCTTCAGTGCCGGTGAGCCCGTTGGCTCCGGCAATCACCGATCTGGCCAGGGCTTCGGTTGTCCCCTGGGCCGAGTGATATATAACGGCAATTTTCGTCACGAGGTTTTTCCCACTATTTTCCACTAGTGAATACCTTTTCCAGGTCACGCTCCGTTTCCGGGGTGTCGGGCAGGTTGATATCAAAAGTCTGCAAAAGCACCTCACGCAATTCATCCACACTGGCCAGGGCGGATTCCCGTTTGGGGCCACTGTGAGGATAAAAGATCAGGTTATTGTTGCGCAGGGTATAGCGTCCGCCGGTTGTCGGGCGGGTCGCGATCAGGTCGGTGGTAAAATGCGAGTCCGGATGAGTGGAGCAATACCAGTTGAACATCTTGTAGTCGCCGGCGGACTGCTGCTGTAAATCAAAGCTGTAAATCGGTTTCCACTCGCCTGAAATTTCCACTTCCACCCAATATTCGCCCCCCTGCTGCAGTTTTCGATAACGGCCGTGAGGAGTGGTTTGCGGTTTCTCGGTATCCAGGCGTAGTGGCCAGGTAGGGGTCTGGATACCAAATCCCACATCCACCAGGTAGGGGATACCCTCTATCTCCGCGCGCAACATCATATGGGATTGCGCCGGCGTCGTCCCCGCCGGTCTCTGCCAGAGCACCCGCGCGGCGAGACCGATAACCGCTATGCCGAGCGACTCCAGGACAGCGCGAAAGAGCGTGTTCTGCTCATAGCAGTATCCACCCCGCCCACCGTGTACCAGTTTGCGCTCTACCGCCGCCAGGCTGATATCCACGGGCCAGCCCAGGAAAGGGTTGAGGTTTTCGAAGGAAATGGCGTGGGTGTGTTGGACAACCAGTGCTTTTACCGTGTCCGGTTCTGCGGATAACCTGCCCTTATAGCCGATCCGCCGGCAGTAGGCCTGCAGGTCTATTGCTGTAGTAGCCATGATAACCTGGTCCCTTTGCTGCTTGATAACGGCGGGCAGCATAAGACCTCAAGTGTGCTTCAGGTCAAGAAAAAAACTTTGAGTACTTCTACAAGAGGTACGCTGTGCGCACTGGCTCCGCAAGCTCTGAAAGGGTGCGCACGGCGCACCTACCAAGCTGTGATCTCGCGCACAAAGGTCTTGTCGCCCTTGCTGATCGATCCTTGCAGGTCGCTCTTCACCCATGTAGAGGGCCGGGTTTTCCTTCAGAACTTGGTGTTGAGACCAACAGTAAAGGTTCGCCCCATTTCGGTTTCAAACAAAGGGTCCCTGCGTTGGCTGTCAATGTAGAGGGTGTTGCGTTCATTCGTGAGGTTCTGTGCCTCAAATATTAACTTGACGGTGTCCGTCAGATAGTAAGATGCTGAGGCATCAACAAAGAATGTGGAATTGTTGCCTAGTACGTCGCTGTCGTTGGCTCCGGACGGAACTGAGCGCAAGTAGCCTGAACGATAGCTTCCGGTGGTGCGGAAACTGAAAACATCATTCTCATAGTAAAGCGTTGCGCTGGCCGCGTTTTCCGAGAGACCGATTAGGTCGTTGGTGGTGGTCAGCGTTGGTACGCCTTCCTTGCTCTGGAGTACATAGTCAATTTCAGAGGTTACGTGGGTGTAGTTGGCCAGAACCCCGAAGTCTTGCCAAAAGCCGGGCAGGAAGATCATCGGCAGCTGAAGATTTAACTCGACACCGCTGAGTGGACCACCCTTAGTGTTAGTCGCTTGATTTACTGTAAACAAATCATCGGAGTCGGCGGCCGTACCTTCCAGCAGCGTATTGGGAAAGCCAAGTTCAGTGTACGGGACCAGGCTTGAAATGGACTGAATATAAGTGCTGATGTCTTTCTTGAAGTAGGCGATAGAGGCCAGTGCACCTTCATCAAAGTACCATTCCAGGGCGACATCGTAGGTCTTCGCTCGAATCGGCTCAAGCAAGGCGTTGCCGATGGAGGCGGTTCGTGTAGCAGGGTTCATGGAGCCGCTTGGAATCAGAAGTCCCAGGTCGGGCCGGGACATTACTTCCGCGATTGAAAGCCGCCCCAGGAGCGAAGGTGTAAACTCTACGACCACGTTGGAGGAAGGCAGCAGATCGTCGTACTGACGATCAATCTCGACCCGCTGGGCAAAAGTGCGGTAGGGAGAGCTTTCAGGGGTCTCGGTGGGGATAAAGCCAATACTGTGCTGGTCGGTATCTATGTATCGAACGCCGATATCACCGCGCACAGGAAATCTCCATTGATCAAAGGCGAATTCGGCCATCAAGTATGCACTGTTGGTTTTCTCGTTTACCGCGGGAGATTGAGCGCCACACTCTGCGCCACACCATATAAAATCGTCAAAACCCACGATGTCTTTCCATTTCTCGTGATCGACACCCAGGTAGTCGCCCATCGTGGCTGAGCCCAGAACATTGCTCACGCCCTGAACGGTTCTTGAGAAGTCGGCGATGCTGGTTCCTTCCGGTAATTGCGATGTGCCTCTGAACTCGTCTGCGATTATAACAGAATGGGTTTTGTAATCGTTCTCACGGGCCTGTACGCCGAACTTGAAGGTAAACTCAGGTGAGAAATTCCAGATGATGTCTACTTCGGCCGTTGTATTCTCCGTAACTCTTCTTTGATTTCGGGTATTGAAATTGCCCAAAACAACACCGTCCCCCCGGCGAGGGGCATAGTTGAAATTTCCTGGGTCATTGACATTTATGCCGTAGCTCATGGCGGGAATGTTGTCGCGGTTTCTAAAATCAATGACGAAGTTATCGGTATTTGGAGAGTCTACGTTTACGGTCAGGCGCTCAGGATTGTCGAACTCTGACTTCGAGCGACCCAGTAGCGCCTTAACTTCAAAGTCTTCGCTGAACAGATGCGAAATGCTGAGATTGGTTTGTTCAAACGTGGTAGAAAAGCGGTCGACCAGACTTTCTGAGCGAAGGTTGACGCCATCAAAAACGCCGTAGACTAATGTACCATTGTCATCTACCTCAAGCTCCCGGACCGATACCATGGGTTGGCCATTGACATTGGCATTTCGAGCGAAAGATAGCGCATCAATATAATTGTCACGCCGCACGACATCATACTTGGAGTAAAGGTTGTCCAGAGCGATATGGGTATCGGAGGTGGGTTGCCATTCGAGTGTCAAGGTGCCGCCGGTGCGCTCTGCATCCTGCTCGGAGTTAAGGTAGCGAGGAATGCGTGGAAGAAACACACCGCCCCCGGGGTTACCGGATACCCCGGTCCGGGATTGAATAAGCTCATAGGCTTCACTGCTACCCGTGCGTGGGTTATTGGCGCTGCAGTTGAGGGCGTCTGCTCCTTTTTCCGCATGGGTTTCCGGGTTTTGTGGGGTGTAGCCCACAGGCGAACAGAAGCCGCCATTCACATAAGTAGGGAGAATGTTAACGGCAGAGTAGCCCACTTCGCGAATATTCCGTTCGGAGTGTGCAACGGATGCCAACACGCCGAAGGTATCGTCGAAAAATTTCTTTGAAATCAGTCCTGAAAAACGGGGATCGACAGAGTCTCCCACCTCGTTGTAGACGCCTCGCGCGGTACCGGTGATGGTTAGATCCCCTTCCGCAGACAGTGGCCTTGGTGCTCTCAAGTCTACGGTAGCGCCGAGGGAGCCTTCTTCTATATCCGCGCTGGGTGTTTTGCGGACAGTCAACTCGGAGAAAATTTCGGTTGGGAATACATTGAAGTCGAAGCTCCGCCCTGCGTTGCCGGCGCCGTAAATGTCGGATGAGCCGGTCTGGGAGGCACCTTCCATACCATTGATCCGCACACGGGTGAACTCGGCACCCAGACCGCGCACAGAAATATTCTTACCTTCGCCACCATCACCGCGCGCCAGTGCGACACCGGGTATACGCTGCATGGACTCGGCCAAGTTGGAGTCCGGGAATTTCCCGATGTCTTCGGCGACAATACTGTCTACCGCTGCTGTGCTCTCGCGTTTCTGATTGAGTGCGGTATTCAGGGACGCTCTGAACCCTGTCACCTGAACCTCTTCAATGGCGCCGTTTGGATCAGAGGTTGATTGGGCGTGTGTTGTGCTGGCGAAGGCCATGGCGGCCATGATCGCTACCGACCGGGGAGCGGGGGCACTCAGTCCTTTGTAGCTCATTGGTTTGCTCCGTCGTTATTGGAATTGGAACGCATGCAAAGCCGAAACCGCGCAGCTCTCCTCTGCGCTTTGTTTCACCATATGATATATAAGATATGTTATCAATCAATAAAGATCATTATTCATCTAACTCCATCAACTTCAATCAATAGTGACCGTTTCAGCGAAACCTAGCTTTCGGGCCGGGGCTGGAACGGATCGTATTCGGGGTAGCCTTCTCTATCAGGGTGGGAAGCCAGCGGCGATTGGCTGTCGCGGATTTCTTCAGCTACATATCTAGCCAGTTGATGAGCATCGCAATTATTATGATGAAAGGGCTCTTTGCGCGCAGATGATCGGCGGCGGGGCGGCATTGGCCGGGATCAGCGCCAGACTGAGTGCCAGCAGCAGTTTCTTCCTATGAAAAAAGGCCCCGTGGGGCCTTTTCTGTTTAAGCATTTTTCGATTTGAACTCCCGCCTCCGGCGGTGCAGCACCGGCTCGGTGTAGCCGTTCGGTTGCTCCCCGCCCTTGAACACCAGTTCGCAGGCAGCCTGGAAGGCGATGCTGCCATCGTAGTTTGGTGACATGTCGCGGTAGTCGGGATCACCGGCGTTCTGCCGATCCACAACCGCAGCCATGCGCTGCATGGTTTCCATCACCTGTTGCTCGGTGCATACACCCTGCTTCAGCCAGTTGGCGATGTGCTGGGAGGAAATACGCAGTGTGGCCCTGTCTTCCATCAGACCCACGTCATTGATATCCGGCACCTTGGAGCAGCCGATGCCCTGCTCCACCCAACGCACCACATAGCCGAGAATGCCCTGGGCGTTGTTGTCCAGTTCCCGCTGTATTTCCTCGGTGCTCCAGTTGGTGTCCTCCGCGACGGGAACCGTGAGAATGTCATCCAGGCTGGCCGGCTCGCGCCTGGCCAGCTCTTCCTGCCGTTTGGCCACGTCTACCTTGTGGTAGTGCAGCGCGTGCAGTGTGGCGGCCGTGGGTGACGGCACCCAGGCGGTGTTGGCGCCGGCCATGGGGTGGGCCAGTTTGGCGTGCATCATCGCGAGCATCTGGTCGGGAATCGGCCACATACCCTTGCCGATCTGTGCCCTGCCCTTGAGCCCGGTGGCCAGCCCCACATCCACATTCCAGTCCTCGTAGGCGGTTATCCATTTGGACTTTTTCATGTCTCCCTTGCGGATCATCGGGCCGGCGAGCATGGAGGTGTGAATTTCGTCGCCGGTGCGATCTAAAAACCCGGTGTTGATAAACACAACCCGCTCCCTGGCTTCGGCAATACAGGACTTGAGGTTGACGGTGGTGCGTCGCTCCTCGTCCATGATGCCCATCTTTACCGTGTTGCGCTCCAGGCCCAGAACGTCTTCGATCCGGTCGAACAGGGTGTTGGCGAATGCCACTTCCTCGGGGCCGTGCATCTTCGGCTTGACGATGTAGATACTGCCGGTGCGCGAGTTTTTCACCGGCCTCTCGCTATCGCCGCGGATATCGTGCAGTGCAATCAGGCTGGTGATCATACCGTCGAGAATTCCCTCCGGGACTTCGTTATCGTCTTTATCGAGTACCGCATCGCTGGTCATCAGGTGGCCGACGTTGCGAATAAACAAGAGGCTGCGTCCGGGCAGGGAAAAGGCCCTGCCGTTGGGGGAGGTGTATTCGCGATCGGGATTCAGTTTGCGTACGAAGGTCTTGTCCCCTTTGCTGATGGACTCCTGAAGATCGCCCTTCATCAGCCCCAGCCAGTTGCGGTAGACCAGCACCTTGTCCGCCGCGTCCACCGCGGCCACCGAGTCCTCACAATCCATAATGGTGGTGAGCGCGGCCTCCACCACAATGTCCTTGACCCCGGCTGTGTCGTTTTTGCCGATGGGGCTTTCGCGATCGATCTGGATTTCAATGCGCAAGCCGTGCTGTTGCAGTAGGATTGCATTGGGCGAGTCGATATCGCCGGTATAACCGACAAACTGGCTGCTGTTTTTCAGCGTTGCGATATCGCCGTTGGTCAATTCCACTTCCAGCAGCGATCCGTTGAGACGGTACTCCACGACATCCTTGTGGCTGCCGCGAGTGAGCGGTGCTGACTGGTCGAGAAATTCCCGGCCGTATTCGATCACCTTGGCACCGCGCACCGGGTTGTAGCCAGTGCCTTTTTCCGCACCACCCTCCTCGCTGATTACATCTGTGCCGTAAAGGGCATCGTACAGACTGCCCCAGCGGGCGTTGGCGGCGTTCAGTGCATAGCGGGCATTCATTACCGGCACCACCAGTTGCGGCCCCGCCATGGTGGCGATTTCCGCATCCACTTTTTCCGTGGTCGCGGAGAAATCCGCGGGCCCGTCCACCAGGTAGTCGATCTCGCGGAGGAATTCCTTGTAGCGGGGAATATCCCGGAAGGCGCCGGGATTGTCGCTGTGCCACTGATCGATTTTGGCCTGCAGTTGGTCGCGTTTCTCCAGGAGGGCGCGATTCACCGGCGACAGGTCGTCGATAATTTTCTCGAATTCAGCCCAGAATTCCCCGGCGTTCACACCGGTGCCGGGGATCACCTCCTCGTTGATCAGTTTGTACAATTCCGGCGCGATTTGTAGTTCGCCGATTTGGACTCGTTCCGTCATATCCGGGCCTCTCGCTGATCGTTGGGAATTCGGCATTCTAAACAGGCGTTTCGCCATGCTGCTAATTTATAGGCGGAATTTCCACTATTCACATTTTGAATTTTTATCAAAAGCAGTCTCGTGCGCCGCTACAGATGGCGGCCGATATCCAGAATCAGCCGTCGCAGCCAGCGGTGGGGCGCACTCTGCTGCAGCAGTGGACTCCAGGCCATTTTCAGTTCCAGCGGCGGAATCTCCAGCGGCGGTTCCCGGCGCACCACCCGGGGGTTGTCCCGCGCCAGCAGGGCCAGGCGTGTGGGCACGGTGACAATCAGGTCGCTCTGCTCCGCCAGCAGCATGGCCACCTGGTAGTGGCGGGTGAATACCGAGATGGTCCGCTTCTCGCCCAGACGGCCGATGGCCTCGTCCACCCAGCCCAAGCGCTGCACGTCCTCCGGGTTGACCCCCACGCCGACACCCATGCCGGTCTTGCTCACCCAGATATGCTGGGCACGCAGGTAACTCTGCAGATTGTAGTCCTCGAGAATTGGGTTATCCGCCCGCATCACGCAGGAAAAGCTGTCCCGCCACACGGTGGCCTGGTGGAAGCTCTGGGGCATGCTGTCGAAGCGGTTGATCACCATGTCCACCTTCCCCTGCTCCACGTCCACGAAGCTCACGTCGCTGGGGGTCATGATATCCAGGCTGATCCCGGGTGCACCCTCTCGCAATTGCTTCAACAGCGGCGGGATCAGCGTGGATTCCGCGTAGTCACTGGCCATAATACGAAAGGTGCGCCGCGCGGCCCCAGGGTCGAAATCCCGATTGGGCTGGATCACCCGGTCGATGGCCGCCAGCGCCTCGCGCACCATGGGCTGAAGGTCCAGAGCCCGCTCCGTGGGCATCATGCCCTCGCGGGTGCGCACCAGCAGCGGGTCGTCGAACAGCTCCCGCAGCCGCTTGAGGCCGTTGCTCATGGCGGGCTGGGACAACCCCAGGTAATTGGCGGCGCGGGTGACATTGCGCTCCCGCAGCAGCACATCCAGGTAGACCAGCAGGTTCAGGTCGGCTCTTTCCAGGTTCATTGAGTATTCGTACCGTCGATAGCGAAAATAGAAGCAATAAATTGGGCAAATTATGCCAGGGCTACTAGGATACTCAACACCTAATATCAGTCAGCGCCTTACGAGGGAGAGAGAAATGACCGCAGGCAATTATGACCGCAAGGCCGAAATCGAGGCCATCGAGAAGGACTGGGAGTCCAATCCCCGCTGGAAGGGCGTGAAGCGCACCTACTCCGCGGAAGATGTGGTGCGCCTGCGGGGTTCCCTCAAGCGCGAGAACACCATTGCCCAACGGGGCGCCGAGAAGCTGTGGCAACTGATCAACGAGGGGGGGCGCCCGGCCTTCCGCCCGGACAAGGACTTCGTCAACGCCATGGGCGCCCTGACCGGGGGCCAGGCGGTACAGCAGGTAAAAGCGGGTGTGCAGGCCATCTACCTGTCCGGCTGGCAGGTGGCCGCGGATGCCAACACCTCTGAGACCATGTACCCGGACCAGTCTCTCTACGCGGTCGACTCGGTACCCACGGTGGTGCGACGCATTAACAATGCCTTCGAACGCGCTGACCAGATCCAGTGGAAAACGGGTGTGAACCCGGGTGACGCCGGCTATATCGACTACTTCGCTCCCATCGTGGCGGATGCCGAGGCCGGCTTCGGCGGTGTGCTGAACGCCTACGAGCTGATGAAAAACATGATCCGCGCCGGCGCCTCCGGCGTGCACTTCGAAGACCAGTTGGCCTCGGTGAAGAAATGCGGCCATATGGGCGGCAAGGTGTTGGTGCCCACCCATGAAGCGGTACAGAAACTGGTCGCCGCACGCCTGGCCACCGACGTGGAGGGTGTCCCCACCATCGTACTGGCGCGCACCGATGCCAACGCCGCGGACCTGATGACCTCCGACTGCGACGAGTACGACGCCCCCTTCCTCACCGGTGAGCGCACCGCCGAGGGTTTCTACCGGGTCAAGGCCGGTATCGACCAGGCCATCAACCGCGGCCTGGCTTACGCCCCTTACGCGGACCTGCTGTGGTGCGAAACCGCCACGCCGAACCTGGACGAGGCGAAGAAATTCGCCGAATCGGTACGTCGGGAGTACCCGGACCAACTGCTGGCCTACAACTGCTCCCCTTCCTTCAACTGGAAGAAGAACCTGGACGACGCCACCATCGCCCGCTTCCAGCGCGAGCTATCGGCGATGGGCTACAAGTTCCAGTTCATCACCCTGGCGGGTATCCACAATATGTGGAACGGTATGTTTAATCTCGCCTACGAATACGCCCGCGAAGACATGTCCGCTTATGTTCGCCTGCAGGAAAAGGAGTTCGCCGATGCCGAGAAGGGCTACACCTTCGTCGCGCACCAGCAGGAAGTGGGCACCGGTTACTTCGACGATATGACCAACGTGATCCAGGGCGGCCAGTCCTCCGTGACTGCGCTGACCGGTTCCACTGAGGAAGAGCAGTTTAGGTAAGAGAGCCTTTCGAAATATCCTTTATTTCACTTCGCCGGGCCGCTCTGCGGCCCTTTTTTTGTTTTTCTGCCACTTTACTGTGCTTTCGCAGCGTTCGTTCGTGACGCCGGTTCAATTTTTGCTCTTTCCTCCTCGCTGATGGTATCGGTACCATCCCAAAAATCATATATTTCACACTAACAATAATAAGCTTGTATCGCACCGCATAATTAAAAACAGCGAAAAAGGGAGATCCGTATCATGCGGTTATCACATAAATGTTTATTTTTCAGTATGTGTCTTGCGGCACCATCGGTATTCGCCGCCCAGGCAAACATGAATATTGCCAGTGACTGGGGGCAAGGCGCCCAGGCTGAGATTGTCGTACTCAATGATGATCCGGTGCCGCTTTCCGATTGGACTGTGGAGTTCGAGCTCGATGTGGAGATCACCCAGATCTGGAACGGCATCATCGTCTCCCACGCGGGCAGCCACTACGTGGTGGGGCCGGCGGATTACAACGGGACTATCGGTGTTGACGGCCAGGTCAATATCGGTTTTCTGACCACTCCGGGCGGTATCTCACCGGTACCGGTGACTGTGGGAGGAGATGATGGTGGTGGCAGCTCGTCCAGTTCATCGTCGAGCAGTTCGAGTTCCTCTTCGAGCAGCTCCAGTTCTTCCAGTAGCTCCTCAAGCAGCAGCGCTTCGAGTTCTTCTTCAAGCTCCTCGTCGTCTTCCAGCAGTTCAGGAGGCGATTATCAAGGCTACGAGACCAGCAGCTTTATTACCGTGGATCAATTCGGCTACCTGCCCAACGGCGAAAAAGTCGCGGTACTACGGGATCCGCAAACAGGGTACGACAGCGCAGGAGAATATATTCCCGCTGCGACCTTCAAAGTGGTGAACACAGACAGCGGTGAAGTGGTCTACAGCGCGCAACCGGTTGCGTGGAACAGCGGCGCCACCGCCGACAACTCAGGTGACCGCGTATGGCACCTGGACTTTTCCTCGGTCACAACCCCCGGCAACTACATACTGGCGGACGATACCAACGAACTGCGCTCTCCCATCTTCCGCATCGACAATGAAATCTACCGTCCGGTTCTGGTGCAGGCAGTGCGCAGCTTCTACTACCAGCGTGTCGGTTTCGTCAAACAGGCACCTTACGCCGATGCCCGCTGGGCGGATGGCGCCAGCCACCTGGGCGCGGGTCAGGACCCGGAGGCCCGTTTGTTCAACGACACCGGCAATGCAGCCACCCAGCGTGACCTGCGCGGCGGTTGGTACGATGCCGGCGACTACAACAAGTACACCAACTGGCACGCGGACTACCTGATCGCCCTGCTGCACAGCTATCGGGAAAACCCCTCGGCGTGGACCGACGATTTCAATATTCCGGAATCCGGTAACGGTATCCCCGATCTGCTCGACGAAGTGAAATGGGGGATGGATTGGTTGGTGCGCATGCAGGAAACAAACGGCTCCGTGCTTTCCGTGATGGATCTGTCCCACGCCAGCCCGCCCTCATCCGCCACCGGTCCCACCACCTACGGCCCTGCGACCACCGCCGCCACCTACAGCAGCGCCGCCGCTTTCGCCCTCGGCAGCCATATCCTGGGCCAGGTCCAGGGCTTGGAGAGTTACGCCGCGGACCTGAGTGACAGGGCGGAAAATGCCTGGCAGTGGGCGCAGGTGAATCCCGAAGTGATCTTCAGAAACTCCGACAACGGCGTCGCCGCCGGCGAGCAGGAAGTGGATGAATACGGGCGCTTCGCCAAAAGCCTGATCGCCGCCATCAACCTGTACCGGGCCACCGGCAAGGGCGAATACCGCCAATATGTGGAGAGCAACTACCAGGAAGCCCACCTGATGCAGTGGAGCTGGGCCTCCATCTGGGAAACGGAAATTCAGCATGCGCTGCTCTATTTCAGCGCGCTCGAAGGTGTTTCCAGCGAAGTGGCCTCGGCTATCCGCAGCGCTTACCAAACGGCCATGAACGGGGATGCCAACTGGCCGGCGGTAAACGGTGATGTCGATGCCTATCGGGCCAGTATCCCGGAATACACCTGGGGCAGTAACCGCGGCCACGCCGCGCAGGGCAACCTGTTCCTGGACCAGTTTCAGTTCGGTGCAGGAGCTCCAGGGGTTACCGAAGCGCGCAATGCCGCACAGCGCTACCTGAATTACCTGCACGGCGTCAATCCGCAGGGCAAAGTCTATCTGTCCAATATGGGAGAGTTCGGTGCGGAGAATTCCGTCGACAGCTTCTACCACTCCTGGTTCTCCGACGGCAGCCCGCAGTGGGACTCCGTCAGCGAATCCTCCTATGGGCCCGCACCGGGCTTCCTGGTGGGTGGCCCCAATCCGAGTTACGACTGGGATGCCTGCTGCCCCAACAGCTGCGGCAGCCCCGAAAACAATGCCCTCTGTGGCGTGGCCCCGCCTGAACCGCCTTTCGGCCAGCCCGCACAGAAGTCCTACCTCGACTTCAACACCAGTTGGCCGCTGAATTCCTGGGCGGTAACAGAGAACCACAACAATTATCAGGTGGCTTACATCCGCCTGCTTTCCAAGTTTGTGGAAGCCCACAGCGAATAACTGCCAGCCAAAGTACAACATGGCCGCTAGCCGGATCGGATTCACAGGAATCCGGCCCAGCCAGCGGCTTTTTGGGCCGCTTTTGCGGCCCTTTTTATTCGGGCCCCGACCCTTACGCCAATTTCGTGACCCTCGTCACGGTTCAAGGAAAGTTGCGATAGCGCTAACATAATGAAAAATCATATAATTCTGAAAAATAACCAATCACAAATGCGACCAATGAACAGACGACTATTCTCATCCATTTCCTTCCTGCTGTTCTGTTTTCTCTTATCCGCCTGTGGAGGCGGCGGCGGAAGTGATGCTGGAGACGGTGGCAGCAGCAGTTCCGGAGGTAGTAGTAGTTCTGGAAGTAGTAGCAGTGGTAGCAGTTCCGGAGGTAGCAGTAGCTCTGGAAGTAGTAGCAGTTCCGGAAGCAGCTCCAGCGGTGGCGCCCCGGGGAACCTGACTCTCAGCGGTTTTATCGTCGTCGATCAGTTCGGCTACCTGCCGGAATCGGAAAAAGTGGCCGTGCTGCGCGATCCACAACAGGGCTTTGACGGGGATCGGGAATATACGCCGGCCGACAGCTATCAAGTGGTGGATACCGAGAGCGACGAAGTGGTGCTCACCGTCGGGCCCCAGGCCTGGAATGGCGGCGCCATCGCGGACAATTCAGGTGACCGGGTCTGGCACCTGGATTTCAGCGCGGTTACCCGCTCCGGCAGCTATATGGTGGTGGACACTGAAAACCAGTTGCGCTCTCCCACCTTCCGCATCGCCGACGACGTCTATCGGCCCGTGCTGGTGCAGGCGGTGCGCACTTTCTACTACCAGCGCGCCGGCTTCGCCAAAGAGGCATCCTACGCCGATGCCCGCTGGGCGGACGGCGCCAGCCACTTGGGCGCCGGCCAGGACCCTGAAGCCCGTTTGTTCAACGACACCGGCAATGCAGACACCCAGCGCGACCTGCGCGGTGGCTGGTTCGACGCCGGCGACTACAACAAGTACACCAACTGGCACGCCTCCTACCTGACCACTCTGCTGCACAGCTATCGGGAGAACCCCGGAGTCTGGACGGACGATTTCAATATTCCGGAATCCGGCAACGGTATCCCCGACCTGCTCGACGAAGTGAAATGGGGGATGGATTGGCTGATCCGCATGCAGGAAGCGGACGGCTCCGTACTCTCGGTGATGGGCCTGTCCCACGCCAGCCCACCCTCTTCCGCCACCGGCCCCACCACCTACGGCCCGGCGACCACCGCCGCCACCTACAGCAGCGCCGCCGCCTTCGCCCTCGGCAGCCAGTTCCTGGGCCAGATCCAGGGCCTGGAGAGTTACGCCGCGGACCTGAGTGAAAGAGCGGAAAACGCCTGGCAGTGGGCGCAGGCGAATCCCGAAGTGACCTTCAGAAACTCCGACAACGGCGTCGCCGCCGGCGAGCAGGAAACTAGTGACTACGGGCGTTTTACCAAAAGCCTGATTGCCGCCACCTACCTGTACCAGAAGACCGGTAAAGCCGTTTACCGGCAGTATGTGGAAGACAACTATCAAAACGCCCATCTGATCGAACAGAGCCATGCCGCCCCATGGGAAGCGGAAATTCAGCACGCCCTGCTCTACTTTGCTTTCCTGGACGGTGTATCCGCCCAGGTGGCGGACAGTATCCGCACCGCCTACGGCAACTCCCTGGACCAGGGGGGAGACAACTGGCCCGCGGTAAACAGCGATCGCGAAGCCTACCGCGCCCACATCCAGGTTTACACCTGGGGCAGCAACCGCACCCACGCGCACCAGGGCAACCTCTTCTACGACCAGTACCAGTTCGGTGCCGGCGGCCCCGGGGAATCGGAAGCGCGCAATGCCGCGCTGCGTCACCTGAACTACCTGCACGGGGTCAACCCGCTGGGCAAGGCATATCTCTCCAATATGGGAGAGTTCGGCGCGGAGAATTCCGTCGACAGCTTCTACCACTCCTGGTTCTCCGACGGCAGCCCGCAGTGGGATTCCGTCAGTGAATCCTCCTACGGGCCCGCGCCGGGCTTCCTGGTGGGTGGCCCCAATCCGGGTTACGACTGGGATGCCTGCTGCCCCACAAGTTGCGGCAGTCCCGAGAACAACGCCCAGTGCGGTATAGCGCCGCCCTCACCGCCCGCCGACCAGCCCGCACAGAAGTCCTACCTCGACTTCAATACCAGTTGGCCACTGAACTCCTGGGCGGTAACGGAGAACCACAACGACTACCAGGTGGCTTATATCCGCCTGCTGTCCAAGTTTGTGTCGGAGAGCAAAGACTAGGAGCCTGTGCACAATCTCGTATCTCTGCGTTGGACCGGTCGAGACGGTTCTTTGCGAGAGAGGCTCCAGTCTCCTGTAGGAGCGGCCCATGGCCGCGATCCGGCTGCCCGGGAACCCGGATATCGATCGCGGCCATGGGCCGCTCCCGGCCGGGCCGCTCCTACAATAGGGCGTCGGTAAAAAAGTGACAGGGGCGAGAGCCCTCAATCTCCACGCAGCGGCCGCCGGAAATCAATAAACCTCCGCAGCGCGCCAGCCACGGTATAGCCCTCCAGCCGGTGTTCGTAGCTGTCGGTCTGCTCGAACTCCATGCGTTTCAGGCAGCGGTGCAGCCAGACGTTTTCCTCTGAATCGTCTTTCCAGCCTGCCCGCCCGGCAAGAACCAGCGATATCATCTCCCACCATTTTCTGCTGCGGATCTTCAGTTGCCCGAGGGCCACCGCCAGCAGCGCCTCCTCTTCGGTAAAGTCCGTACCCGACGGGAAATAAGGCAGTAGCGCCAGGCGTTTGGGATCATTGAACACCGCCTGGATCTTCTCCGGCGTATTGGCGGTAAATTCCAGCGGAATGGTGTAGTCCCATTCCACCTTGCCGGCGCTCTTGGCTTTTTCCAGGAGTTCGCCCTGGAAGCGGGAATCGGCGATACACAGCATCGCTGTGATCACGTCCCGGTCAGTTTTGCCGCGCAGGTCGGCGATACCGTATTCGGTGACCACGATATCGCGCAGGTGGCGGGGGATGGTGCAGTGGGGATATTCCCAGACGATATTGCTGCGCACCTCGCCCTTGCTGGTGCGGGTGCTGGCCAGGGCGATCACCGAGCGGCCGCCGGGCAGTTCGTGGGCCTGGGCGACGAAGTTGTATTGCCCCCCCACTCCACTCACTACCTGGCATTCGGCCAGGCCATCGGAAATCACCGCGCCGTTCAGGGTCACCATCATTGCGCTGTTGACGAAGCGGGCCATGGGGCGCTGGGCCGTTTTCAGTTCGCGGTCTTTTTCCAGGCTGTTGATAAAGTCGATGGCGGTCATATTGATACCGGCTTTTTCGCCCTCCGGCATTTCGCGCAGCTCTCGATACATGGCCGAGGAGCCCAGGTAGAAACCGCCGTGCAGCCAGACACCGCCTTTCAGCTTTTTGCCCTTGCGGTCGCCCAGCAGCCTTTCCCGGCCGTGGACGCTGTGCAGGTCGCACTCCTCCTCTTCCCCCCGATCGTTGAGGAATTTGTGCCCGCGCCAGCTGTAGCTGGTATCCACGATGCCCAGGCGCTGCAGGAAATCCGTATCGGCTTTCGTGAGCGGGCAGCTGATGCGGCCGGATTCCCTGAGGACCAGCAGGGTCTGCTCATCCACCGTGGAGGATATTTCTTCGGAATCGAGTAATTTCTGCAGGGCTGCGTCCGGGTAGACCTCGCGGGTGAGAATGCCCGCACGGCGCAGATGCAGGAACCCCTCCGGCACCATTTCGCTGGCGCCGTAGAGACCGCGAGAGAAGGTCTCCAATTGCGGGGGAAGCTTTTCCCGCAGTTGCAGTGAATCGTCACTGGTGAGATCGCGCACCAGCTCGCGATAGAGATCGTTGTGGCTCTGGCGCAGGCGCAGGGCGTGGCAGATGGCATCCCCCAATGCGCCGATGCCAATCTGCAGGGTGCCGCCGTCGGCGACCAGGCTGGCGATATGGAAAGCGAGGCTGTAGTTGGTTAAGTCCACCGGCAGAGTGGGCGCGGCAAACAGCGGTGTATCGAAGTCGGCGCCCTCGAGCAGAAAGTCGAAATCGCCGGCGCGCACCCGGGCATCGCCGCCCATAAACGGCAGTTGCGGATTGACCTCGCCAATGAATACCACCGGGTGGTTTCGCGCGCGGGCCATTTCCAGTACCGGCAGGGTGAGGTCCGTATTGCAGCTCAGGCTGAAGTCCCCGCTGTCGGAACCCGGTGCCACCATCTGCGCGATGACGTTGACCCCCCTGTCGAGCAGGTCCCTCGGCACGTGGGTGTAGTTACTGCTGACATAATCCTGCTGCACGGACGGGTTGCCCAGGTAGCTGCCCGGGTGCAGGAAGAATTCGCACACCTCGATATTGTCCGGCAGCAGCCCCTTGTGCCGCGCCGGGGTGTAGCCCAAATCCTGATAGTGGTTGTAGAGGCGGTCCAGCAGCGGCTGTATAAAACGCCGTTGGATTTCACCGTGGCCCACCGGGCGCTCCAGGGTGAGGGCGGTAAAGATGGTCAGGGAGATCGAGGGATCGCCAGCGGCGCGGGCGTAGAGAGCGTTGGCAAAGTGGTTTGCCTTGCCGACGCCCAGGGGCAGGCCCAGTACGATGCGCTTGCCGGTTTCTTCCAGCAGCGCGTCGACGCAGGCTTCCGGATCGTCGAAGCGCCGGGGTTTTTCGCCAGAAGTCTCGTTCATGTCGCTATTTCGGTGATTTTCCTTGTAGGAGCGGCGGATGGCCGCCCCGCCGCTCCTACAAAAAGAGACTGCTCAGGATTCCCGGGTACCCAGGTGATCAAAGTGATCCACCTGTATGGCCATATTCACCGCCTCGGCGGCCTCCCGCAGCTCCGCCGCCTCCTCGCCGCTGATCAGCTCGCGCTCCAGCCCGGCGTCGATGGCCTCGCGGTTGAAGGCGCGAATCCCGCCCTTCTTCAGTTTGTCCCGCAGACTCTCGGTGGCGCAGACTTTATTGAAAGCCTGCTCCACCAGGTCGACACCATCGCCGGGATTGCCGAGGAACACCCCCCTGGTCAGGCGGTCGCGGGTTTCCGAGGGCTCCATCAGCAATTCGGCACAGGCGTGGGACTGGCGATCGGAAGCAGTGCGTATGCTGTGCCCCCACGGCATGGCGAGGAAGTGCATCAGTTGGCCCAGAAAACGGCGAGGGAAGTTCTGGAACACCTCCATCAGGCTCACCTCGATATTGTGTAGCCCGGCGCGCATGGCGAACTCCAGCAGTGGCCGGTCCTCTCTCGGGCTGCCGTCGTCCTTGAAACGCTTGAGGGTGCAGCTGAGGAGGTACAGCTGGCTCAGCACGTCGCCCAGACGTCCGGAGATCTGTTCCTTGCGCTTGAGCCCGCCGCCCAGGGATAACAGGGATATTTCCGTGACCAGGGTCAGGACCGCGGAGTAGCGGTCCATCTGTCGGTAGTACTTCGCCGCGTAACCCACGCCCCTGGGACTGTTGGCGAAAAGGCCGCCGGTCCAGCCGTGGAAAACGCCGCGGATGAAGGTCTTGACCTGGAACAACATATGTTTGGGCAGCAGCTTGTCCAGCGCTTCCACCCCCTCTTTTGTATCGGGATTCTCTGCCGCCAGCATCTCCTCGAACAGGTAGGGGTGGCAGCGGATGGCGCCCTGGCCGAAGATCATCAGGCTGCGGGTAAGGATATTCGCCCCCTCCACGGTGATGGCCACCGGCACCGCACGGTAGACGTTGCCCAGGTAGTTGAGGGGGCCGTCCATGATGCCCTTGCCCGCGTGGATATCCATGGCGTCGTTGATCGCCTGGCGCAGGCCGTGGGTGGCGTGGGCTTTCATGATCGCAGTGACCACCGCCGGTTTGTGTCCGGCGTCCAGGGCCCGGGTGGTGGTTTTGTGGGCGCTGTCGAGCACATAGGCGACACTGGCGATCTCCGCCAGCCGCCGCTGCACCCCCTCGAACTTGCCGATGGGGATTCCGAACTGCTCGCGGATACGCGCGTAGGCACCGGTGGTGCGCGCGGCCATTTTCGCCCCGCCGGTAGACAGAGACGGCAGAGAGATGCCGCGGCCGGCGGCCAGTGCGCTCATCAGCATATACCAGCCGCGGCCCACATTCTCCCGACCGCCGATAATCCACTCCATGGGGATGAACACGTCCACACCCCAGTTGGGGCCGTTCTGGAACGCCTGCATGGCCGGCAGGTGGCGCTGGCCGATGGTCACGCCTTCGGTGTCCGTGGGTACCAGGGCGACGGTGATACCCAGCGCCTCCTTGTCGCCGAGGAGATGGTCCGGGTCGTAAAGCTTGAATGCCAGGCCCAGGACGGTGGCCACGGGCCCCAGGGTGATATAGCGCTTGTGCCAGTCGACACGCATGCCCAGGGTTTTCTCGCCCTTGTAATCGCCGTAGCAGACCACCCCCCTGTCCACCATGGCGGCTGCGTCGGAGCCGGCTTCGGGGCTGGTGAGGCCGAAGCAGGGGATCTCGCGCCCATCCGCCAGGCGAGGCAGGTAGTACTGCTTCTGCTCGTCGGTGCCGTGGGCCATCAGCAGTTCGCCGGGGCCGAGGGAGTTGGGCACCATCACGGTGACACCGACGCAGGTGCTGCGGGTGGAAACTTTGGTGACTATCTCCCCGTGGGCCGTTGGCGAGAAACCCAGGCCCCCATATTCCTTGGGAATAATAATGCCGAAAAAACGCTCCTTCTTGAGGAACTCCCAGATCTCCGGGGAAATGTCACGGTCTTCGAAGCTGATCTTCCAGTCGTCTACCATCCGGCACAGTTCTTCCACCGGCCCGTCGAGAAAGGCCTGCTCCTCTTCGCTGAGCTGCGGCGGCCCCATGCTCAGCAACTGGTCCCAATCCGGTTTGCCGGAGAGCAGCTGCGCGTCCCACCACACCTCGCCGGCTTCCATCGCCTCCCGCTCGGTTTCCGAGATTGGCGGCAGAACCTTCTTGATCAGTTTCAGTAGTGGCGCGGTGATCCACTTCTTGCGCAGTTCGCTCATATTGTCATCCGTGTATTTCTTCGCCTTTCAGCAGGCTCCTGCAAACCCGCAAAGGCCATCCGCTCCGGGGAATCCCGAGTAAATGATAGGTGACGCTCTCAGGCCAGTGCCAGCGCGCTGATACCGGTGAAGATGATCAGCGCTGCAATCAAGCGACGCAGGGAGAAGCGCTCGTTGAGCACGAACACCGAGATAAGCGAGGCGAACAGTATGCTGCTCTCGCGGGTGGCCGCCACCGCGGCCACCGGCATCACCGAGGTGGCCCACAGTGCCACGGCGAAGCCGCCGGTGGCAAGCAGGCCGGAAGCGGAGCCGCGCACCAGGTTGGCGCGGGCAAAGGCGAAGCCGCGCGACGGCTGGGTGACCAGCACCGCAAGCAGGATACCGAGGCCGGAAAAGATCTCCAGCCAAGCGACAAAACTCAGGGGATTGTCCACCGTGCGCACGCCGGCGGCACCGAAGGTTGTGTAGCCGGTGATCGCCACTCCGGTGCCCAGGGAAAGCAGGATACCGGAGCGGGACACGCGCAGTTCTTTCATGATCAGCGCGAAGATCCCGCTGGTCACAAGCAGCACGCCGGTCAGCTGCAGCGGGCGCAGGGATTCGTCGAGAAACAGCAGCGCGGCCGTGGCCACCAACAGAGGTGTAACGCCGCGAGCCACCGGGTAGGCGGTGCTGTAGTCCAGCGCGCGATAGGAGCGGGTCAGCAGGAAAAAGTACAGGTACTGAAAGGCGGCGCCGCCGAGCAGCAGGCCCAGGGCCTCGGGACCCGGCAGTGGCAACTGGGTCGCGAGGAGCGCGCCGAGCAGCAGGCCGACGCTGCGAATCATCGCCAGCTGCAGGAACCCCTCTGCGCTGTGTTTGACCACTGCGTTCCATACGGCGTGGGCCAGGGCCGACAGCAGGACCAGCCCGTAAACAATTGATTCCGGTACTACCAAGTTACACCAGATTTTTGGGGCGTCGCGCAGCCCCGGTGCCAAAACCTGGATCAGGTGAGGGGCCGGGGAGACACTATTACGCCGTTATTGTCCGCGTACAGGTAGGCGCCGGGGGTGAAGGTCACACCGCCGAAGGTCACGGCGACATCTCGCTCGCCGATCCCTTTCTTTTCCGTTTTCATCGGGTGGCTGCCCAGTGCCTGTACCCCTAACTCTAGTCCAGAAATCTCATCCACATCGCGAATACAACCGTACATCAGGATTCCCTCCCAGCCGCTGGCGCAGGCTTTTTCCGCCAGTTGGTCGCCGAGGCAGGCCCGCCGCATGGAGCCGCCGGCATCCACCACCAGCACCTTGCCCCTCCCCTCCTCTGTTACCAGTTCGCGAACCAGGGAGTTGTCCTCGAAACACTTGATGGTCACTATCTGCCCGCTAAAGCATTCGCGCCCGCCGTAGTTGACGAACATCGGCTCCACGACCTGCACCAGCTCCGGGTGGGCGTCGCAAAGATCCGGGGTGGAAATACGCATGGTGTTTTTCCCGCTCTGTTATCCGTTATCAGTACCACCGGATCATAATCGCAAATAATCGCAATAAAAGTGCTTTGCAGCTAAATACCGGGTATTGTCCCGATGGATAATACCCGGTTCGGTTTTGTCACTCGCTACCAGGTTACTCTAACCGGAGTCCCCACTCGCGCGTGGCGATAAAACTTGCGCGCCATCTGCGGCGGCATGCGCACACAGCCGTGAGAGGCGGGATAGTTCGGAACATTCCCCGAGGCGTGCATACCGATACCACCATTGAAGCGAATATAGTGATTCATCCTGGCGCCGCGGTAATAGGTGCCCGGGGGACGGCGGTGCTTGCGGGTGTTGACGTCTGCCTTCACCACCCGTCCGGTGCGCGCGCTCACGAAACTGCCGTAGACAGTGGAACGGTGGTTGGGGTGTTTGGAAAGCACGCGAAAATGCCCGGGGCGGGTGCCGTACCCCTTCTTGCCGGAGGATACCTTGGAGACCCCTACAAGGCGTCCGCCCTTGTAGAAATAGGCACGCTGTTCGCTGAGATTGATCTTGATTGAGGGCGATCCCGAAAAGCTGGCTGCGGCCTGGTCGTCAAACCAGTTGACGCCCCGTGAGTTGCCCAGTGCGGGAGACGCCCCCAGCAACGCAACCAGAAAGAGCGCCAGGCCGCCGCTGGGGAATAGAAAGAACAGGGGATTAGTGTGTCTTCTGTTCGTGAGCATAGCTCTACCTCCTCTCGCAATATCCGCAGCAGACTCCAGCTGCAACATTCCAACTGGAGTGCTGATGCCCTTAATCTCGATTCCGGAGATTCACAAGCGTGGTCAATCCATTTTCAGCAAATTGCGCAACATAATTTCCGGGCTTTGCACCGTGATGGCACTATCCGGATTCTATTGCGAGAGGTGGGATTATTTAGATTGAATTATTCTCTCAGTGGCGGGAGTTAGCGGAATTGCGCCTGAACTTAGTATGAAAATCCAGGCGTCGCAAAAACAGAAAGGCGGCCTCCTGTGGCCGCCTTTCGCAAATTATCAGTCTCCCTGGTTGGCCAAAAATAGCCAAGTGTCCACAGCGGTATCGGGGTTGAGGGAAACGCTGTCTATGCCCTCCTCCATCAGCCAGCGGGCAAAATCCTTGTGATCCGACGGCCCCTGGCCGCAGATACCCACATACTTGCCCGCCTTCTTGCAGGCCTGAATCGCCCTGGACAACAGCAGCTTGACCGCGGGATTGCGTTCGTCGAATAGATCCGCCACCAGGCCCGAGTCCCGGTCCAGACCCAGGGTCAGCTGGGTCAGATCGTTGGAACCGATGGAGAAACCGTCAAAGTATTGCAGGAATTCTTCTGCGAGCAGTGCGTTGGAGGGCAGTTCGCACATCATGATGATTTTGAGCCCATCCTCCCCGCGCACCAGACCGTTCTGCGCCAGCAGGCCGATCACCTCCTGGGCCTCGCCCGGTGTGCGCACGAAGGGCACCATGATTTCCACATTGGTGAGACCCATCTCGTCGCGCACTTTTTTCAGTGCGCGACACTCCAGTGCGAAGCACGGACGGAAATCCTTCGAACGGTAGCGTGCTGCGCCGCGAAAGCCCAGCATGGGGTTTTCCTCGCTGGGTTCGTACAGTTGTCCGCCCACCAGGTGCGCGTACTCGTTGGACTTGAAATCCGACAGGCGCACGATCACCCGCTCCGGCGCGAAGGCCGCGGCCAGGGTGGCGATGCCCTCCACCAGTTTCTCGACGATAAAGTCTTCAGGAGAGGCGTAGCCGCCGATGCGCTCGCGGATATTTTTTTGCAGCTCCGCCGGCAGGCGGTCGAGCTCAAGCAATGCCTTGGGGTGAATTCCGATCATGCGGTTCAGGATAAATTCCAGTCGCGCCAGGCCGACGCCCTGGTTGGGCAGGTGGCTGAAGGCAAAGGCGCGATCGGGGTTGCCCACATTGAGCATGATTTTGAATGGCAGCTCCGGCATGTCGCTGACTTCGGTCTGCTCGCGTTCGAAGTTCAGTTCGCCGGCCATCACGAAGCCGGTATCCCCCTCGGCGCAGGAAACGGTCACCGGAGTGCCGCTCTTCAGCAGCTCGGTGGCGTCGCCGCAGCCGACCACCGCGGGGATACCCAACTCACGGGCGATAATCGCCGCATGGCAGGTGCGTCCCCCGCGATTGGTGACGATCGCACTGGCCTTTTTCAGCACCGGCTCCCAGTCCGGGTCGGTCATATCGGTGACCAGTACTTCGCCGTCCTGCATCGCCGCCATGTCTGCGACAGATTCCAGCACGCGCACGTTGCCCGCGCCGATGCGCTGGCCGATGGCGCGGCCCTCGCACAGAATTTCCCCCCGCTCGCGCAGGTGATAGCGTTCGACACTGGTCCCCTGGTCGCGGGAGCGCACAGTCTCGGGGCGGGCCTGGACGATAAACAGCTCGCCGGTATCGCCGTCCTTGGCCCACTCGATATCCATCGGTCGGCCGTAGTGTTCCTCGATCCTGCGCGCCTGCAGCGCCAGCCGGGTAAGCTCCTCATCGGTCAGGGCGAAAGTCAGCCGCTCCTCCTCCGGTACCTCTACGGTCTTCACCGAGCGCCCGCAGTCGCCGCTCTCGTCGTAGATCATCTTGATCGCCTTGCTGCCGCGGTTGCGGCGCAGGATCGCCGGGCGGCCGGCATCCACTGCCGGCTTGTACAGGTAGAACTCGTCCGGGTTGACCGCACCCTGAACCACGGTCTCTCCCAGACCGTAGGCTGCGGTAATGAAAATTACATCGCGGAAGCCGCTCTCGGTGTCCAGGGTGAACATCACACCGGACGCACCCGTCTCGCTGCGAACCATATGCTGCACGCCCGCGGAAAGGGCCACACCGTCGTGCATATAGCCGGTGTGCACCCGGTAGGCAATGGCGCGGTCGTTGTAGAGGGAGGCGAACACCTCCTTGACCGCCTGCAGCACGGCGTCTATGCCGCGGATGTTCAGGAAGGTCTCCTGTTGGCCGGCGAAGGAGGCGTCTGGCAGGTCCTCGGCGGTGGCCGAGGATCGCACGGCAACCGCAGTCTCGCCGCCGCCCAGGGCCTCGTAGCCCTCGTGGATCTCCCTCTCCAGTTGCTCGGGGAAGGGAGTATCCAGTATCCATTGGCGGATCTCCCCGCCGGACCGGGTCAGCGCGGTCACGTCCTCCACGTCCAGCTCCGCCAGGCGCCCGGCGATGCGCTGTTCGAGCCCCTGGTGAGCGAGAAAGGTGCGGAAGGCGTCCGCGGTGGTGGCAAAGCCCCCGGGAACGCTGACCCCGGCGCTCGCCAGTGAGGAGATCATCTCCCCGAGGGAAGCGTTCTTGCCGCCGACCTTGTCGACATCCCCCATACCCAGTTGTGCGAATTCGATAGTGAAGTTCGTCAAGAGCGCGCCCTCTGCAGCAGGATTTGAGGCCGCCGATTATAAGGATGGGTTTTGTAAAAAATACCCCGCAAAAATCGCCGAATATGTTGTAAATTTTCTACAAAAAACGGTTTCCGGAAAATTCAGGCCGAAAAACCTGTAGGATGTACCAACCAGAACATCGCGATACCTCTATGGCACAAGATAAACGCACCGCATTCTTTATATCCGACGGCACCGGCCTCACGGTGGAGGCTATCGGCCACAGCCTGCTGGCCCAGTTTCGCGACCAGCAGGTGGAACAGGTTACCCTGCCCTACGTGGATTCCACGGAGAAAGTGCAGCTGGTGCTGGAGCGGATTGAGCGGGCGTCCATGGAATCTGGTCTGCAGCCGGTAATTATCACCAGCATCGTCTCCGACGAAATCCGCCGACAGCTGCACCGCAGCCCGGCGCTGATGCTGGATGTGTTCGAGAGCTACCTCACGCCGCTGGCGAACCTCTTCGGCCGCGATCCGGCGCAGACGGTGAATATCTCCCACGGCATCGCCGACGACCGCCGCTACAGCGAGCGCATCGAGGCGGTGCACTTCGCCATGGATAATGACGACGGCCGCCGGGTGCGGGAGTTCGAGCGGGCGGACATCATCCTGGTGGGCGTCTCCCGCTCCGGCAAGACGCCCACCTGCCTCTATCTGGCTCTACAGTTCGGCCTGCGCGCAGCCAACTACCCCATCACCGAAGAAGATATGGATTCCACTGCCCTGCCGAAGATCCTGCGGCCCTACCGCGACAAGCTGTTCGGGCTCACCATCGACCCGTGGCGACTGATGAGTATTCGCCAGGAACGCCGCGCCAACAGCCGCTACGCTTCATTGGAACAGTGCGAATTTGAGGTGCGCCAGGTGGAGCAGATGCTGCGCCGCGCCCAGGTGCCCTTCCTCAACGCCACACAGCTGTCGGTGGAGGAACTGGCCACGCGGTTGATGTCCCAGGCGGGTATTGAGCGCCGTATTAGTTGACAGAGGCCGGACGCCAGAAGACAGATAGGGTGGTCGCCACACCCGGTTTACGCTAATGTGCGCCGTTTTCCGTAGTCAGGTATCTGTCCTCTAAGATGCAAATCGTCTCCCTGCCCTATTCCGTCAACACCCCGGTGGCCTTTCAGGCGGTCGCGGACCTCCCCGCGCCGGTTTGGCTGGACAGTGGCCGGCCGCTGGCATATGGCGGGCGCTTCGACATCATCAGCGCAGATCCGGTGCAGACCCTGCAACTGCAGGCGGACAGCCCGGAACCCTTCGCCCACTTGGATGACCTGCTGTGCGAACTCTGCCCCCAGGAGAGCGACGGACAACTGCCCTTTTGCGGCGGTGCCATCGGCTACGCCGGCTACGAACTGGGAGGTGAGGGAAACCACCTCGACATCGACCCTCGTGCCGCGGACCTGCCGGCGGGTTTTTTCGGGCTCTACACCTGGGCCCTGATCGTCGACCACCAGCTGTGCGCCAGCCACCTGGTGTTCCACCCCGCCTGCACCCAGATACAGAAACGCGACCTGGTCGCCCGGTTTACCGCGGTGCGCTGGCAGACAGAGCCGCGCACGGAATCATTTCGTCTGCTGTCGCGCTTCACCCATGAATTTTCCTCTCGGGAATATCGGGATCGTATCGGGAAAATTCTCGACTATATCCGCGCCGGTGATATCTACCAGGCCAACTTTACCCAGCGCTTCTCCGCCGGCTATGAAGGCGACCCCCTGACCGCCTATCTGGCGCTGCGCCAGCGGGCCGCCGGCCCCTTCTCCGCCTATCTGGAACTGCCCCAGGGCAGCCTGTTGAGCCTCTCCCCGGAGCGCTTTATCCGCGCCGATGGCGGCGACCTGCAGACCGAGCCTATCAAGGGCACGGCCCCCCGGGCGGATGACCCTGAGGTAGACACCCGGCTGGCGAATGCGCTGCAACACAGCGCCAAGGACCGGGCGGAAAACCTGATGATCGTGGACCTGTTGCGCAACGACTTGGGCAAACTGTGCGAGCGCGGCAGTGTGCGGGTTCCGAAACTGTTCGAGCTGGCCAGTTTCGCCAATGTTCATCACTTGGTGAGCACTGTGACCGGGCGCCTGCCGGAGGGGCGCAGCTTTGCGGAGCTGCTCGCAGCCTGCTTCCCCGGCGGCTCCATTACTGGCGCGCCCAAGCGGCGGGCGATGGAGGTCATCCGCGAGCTGGAACTCAGCCCCCGCGGCGTCTACTGTGGCAGCGTCAGCTACATCAGCAGCTGTGGACGTGCGGACAGCAACATCTCCATCCGCACTTTCACTGCCGCCGGGGGCCGGCTTACCTGCGCCGCCGGCGGTGGCATAGTGGCGGATTCCGATCCGGCGGCGGAGCATGAGGAGTGCCTGAACAAAGTCCGGTTGTTGTTGGAAACGGCAGAGCAGTTTCTTGCCTGACTGCCCGTTGTAGGAGCGGCCGCTGGCCGCGATCGATCTTTCAGTGTGCGCTGGGATTCTGATCGCGGCCAGCGGCCGCTCCTACAGGGGAGAGTTTTCTCACGCTCAAAAGTTATAAACCTATCCACTATTGATATTTCAAAGTTATTAGACGCTCTGCTAGATTTTGCGCCACCCCGGAAAAACTCCGGATCTCGGAATAACAAGGAATCTGAAGTGAAAATAACCCTGGTCAAGAAAATCCTCGTCGACGGCTCCCCTTGCGCCAAGTGCCGGGATGTGGAAGAGAGACTGGAGCAGAACGATCAGCTGCGTTTTATCGATGAGACCCTGATCGCCGACGAGCGCGATTCAGAGAGCCCGGGCATGCAGGTGGCGAGAGAGCACAATGTGAGCCGCGCCCCTTTCTTCCTGGTGGAAAACGAAGATGCGGAACCGCAGATCTACACCGTGTATTTCAAGTTCGCCAAGGAAGTACTGGAGCCAATGACCAATTGATTATTGGTCGCGGGCAGTTGATTCAGTAGACCGGCAGTTCCATCCCCGAAAACAACTCGTCCACTTCCGCCCGCGAAGTCGCGTGCGTGGCTTGGTCCACTAAGTCCCGAGTCAGATGCGGTGCGAACTGCTGAATAAATTCGTACATAAAACCGCGCAGAAAAATCCCCTTGCGGAAGCCGATCTTGGTGATGCTGGATTCGAACAAGCCGCTGGCATCCAGTGCCACCAAGTCCTCATCCGCTTCTTCCACGGCCATATCCGCGACAATACCGATCCCCAGTCCCAGGCGCACATAAGTCTTGATCACATCCGCGTCCGCGGCGGTGAACACCACTTTGGGCGACAGCCCTTTTTCCAGGAAGGCCTCGTCCAGCTTGGAGCGCCCGGTAAAACCGAACACATAGGTGACGATTGGGTGCTTGGCCACCTCTTCCAGGGTGAGCTTGCCGACTTGGCACAGGGGGTGGTCCCGGGGTACCAGGATACAGCGGTTCCAGCGGTACACCGGCATCATCACCAAGTCGCTGAACAGCTCCAGGGCCTCGGTGGCGATGGCGAAGTCCGCGGTGCCGTCCGCGGCCATTTCGGAAATCTGCATCGGCGTGCCCTGGTGCATATGCAGGGACACCTCTGGGTAGCGGGCAATAAAGGACTTGATCACCGGCGGCAGCGCATAGCGCGCCTGAGTGTGGGTGGTGGCGATGGACAGGCTGCCCTTTCTGTCGTTGCTGAACTCCTGGGCAACCTGCTTGATATTCTCCACCTTGCGCATGATCTCGCCGGCGGTTTTCAGTATCGCCTCGCCCGCCGGGGTAACGCGGGTTAGGTGCTTGCCGCTGCGGGCGAAGATCTCTACGCCGAGTTCGTCCTCCAGAAGACGGATCTGCTTGCTGATACCCGGCTGGGAGGTGTAAAGGCTCTGCGCCGTCGCGGAAACATTGAGGTCGTGATGGGCCACTTCCCAGATATAACGCAACTGCTGAAGCTTCATGGTTTCTCCCTGGCGATTTTCCCTCTGCAGGAGCGGCTTGTGACCGCCTGCACAAGTTATAAAAACTTGGTTAGTTTATGCGAGAAAAGAATAGCAGCCAAACCTTACGAGAGCCAATCACTCAAAGGTGGGAATGTGAACCGAACCCATTTTCCTCTCGCGGCGAGGCTACTGACACAAGCTGACAGTCAGGCTCTTTTACCCTGGCGATCTTCGTCAACCAATTGGAGATCTCCATGAACCAGACCGAAAACCCCTCCATGATGAGCCATGTGTCCATCGGAACCAACCGCTTCACCGAAGCCACGGCATTCTACGACAAAGTGTTTGGGACACTGGGAGTGCAGAGGGTGCTGGATTTTCCCGAGGCTGTCGCCTATGGCAAGGTTTTCCCCGAATTCTGGGTACACCCGCCCCACAACGGCGGAGAGGCCAGCGTGGGCAACGGTGTGCACTTTGCCTTCCTGGCCGATAGCCCGGAGCTGGTGGATGCCTTCTACGGCGCCGCCCTGGACGCTGGCGCCACCGACGAGGGCGAACCCGGTCCCCGCCCACAGTACGGAGAAGCCTACTATGGCTGCTTCGTACGCGATCTGGACGGGCACAAAATAGAGGCCATGCATTGGGATGAGAGCAAAGCCGCCTCCCACGGCTGATTCCCGGGCGCCTGTCGGGGGGCCGGACTTTCCGGTATCGTTTTGCGAAAGATCCGCACGGCCCCGCCCCGATGAAAAAATCCGAACGACTGTTGCAACTGCTGACTCTGCTGCGCGCCCGCCGTTCCGCCATTACCGCCCGCGCCCTGGCGGAGCGGCTGGGAGTATCGGAGCGGACTCTCTACCGGGACATGCAGTCGCTGGTGCTGTCCGGTGTGCCGGTGGAGGGAGAGGCGGGTGTCGGCTATCGGCTGCGGCGGGGATCGTTTATCCCGCCGCTGATGTTCAGCGAGGAGGAACTGGAGGCACTGCTGCTGGGCGTACGCATGGTGCAGGGCTGGGGCGATGAGGATATCGGCAGCGCCGCGGATTCGGCACTGCACAAGATCCGCTCGGTACTGCCGGACAGGGTGATTCAGGAACAGGACCTCCAGCGGGCTACCCTTCTGGTCCCGGACCTGCACCGCCGCGAGAAGGCCCGCTTCGGCGCGCTGATTCGCCAGGCAGTCAAAGCCCGGGAGATGTTATGGCTGGACTACGAGGATGAACAGGGAAATCGCTCTCAACGGCACTGCAATCCCCTGGGGCTGATTTACTGGGGGGCAGCCTGGACACTCCTTGCCTGGTGCCGGCTGCGCGGCGACCACCGGTTGTTCCGACTGGACCGTATCCTAGGCGCAGAGCTGACCGGCGAGCAGTTTCAGGTGGAGCCCCATCAATCGCTGGCCGCCTATTTCCGCCAGTACAATCCGGAATTCAATGATCGGGCCTTTTGAAAACCCTGTAGGGGCGAACAAGCACTAGTTTCTAAATGCGAAGCCCAGGTAGCAGGACCGCCACGAAGCTGGCTACAGGGTTCGATCCTCAGGGGTCCAAAGACAAGGGCGAACACGAGCTTCGCCCCTACGATACCGGCTCGTTGGCCACGCCGTGGGGGACGTGGCCGGTAGCCACGTGTTCCGCCGCGGAGGCGCAGTGGGCAGGCTGGTCGTCAAAGAAGACATCGGCACCGAAGGCGCGGAGAAATTCGCCCTTGGGCAGGCCTCCCAGGAATACCGATTCGTCGATACGGATATTCCAGGCGCGCAGGGTGCGGATTACCCGTTCGTGGGCCGGTGCCGAACGAGCAGTGACCAGCGCGGTACGGATCGGACAGGATTCGGCAGCGAACTCCGCCTGCAACTGCTGCAACGCCTCGAGAAATCCCTTGAAGGGGCCGCCACCCAGGGGCTGCTGCGCCGAAGCGCGCTCGGCGGCGGCGAAGGCGGCGAGGCCGTCGCGCTTGAAGATCTGCTCCGCCTCGTCGGAGAAAATCACCGCGTCGCCGTCAAAGGCGAAGCGCAGGGTCTCGTCGTCCCGCTCGTGGGAACTGCCCGCAACCAGGGTGGCCGCCGCCACGCCCCGCTCCAGGGCCCCACGCACGTCGCTGCCGTCGCTGGACAGGAACAGGTGGCAGCCGAAGGGCGCGATATAGCGCCAGGGGCTCTCGCCATTGCAGAAAGCCGCGCGGGTGATATCCAGGCCGTAGTGTTCGATGGAGTTGAATACCCGCAGGCCGGTGTCGGCGCTGTTGCGGGACAGCAGTATCACCTCCACCCGCGGCTCCTCGAGGCGCTGGTTGATCTGCAGGAATTTCTGCACCAACGGAAAGGCGTCGCCTTTCTCCAGCACGTCGTTCTCGTGGTCTATCTGGTAGGCCGCAAAAGCTTCCAGCCCCTGCTCCTCGAACACCCGGTGGCTGTCACCGAGATTGAACAGGGCCCGGGAGGAAATGGCGATCACAAGTTTGTCGCTCAGCTGTGTGCTCACGGCGCCTCCACGTCGTTGCGGCCGCCCGGGCGATTCTCGTTCCGATGGGATTGCAGCATGGTGAGCAGCATCAACTGCAGATCGTCGCGAGTGCGCCGGGAGCGAATACCCTTCTGGTTCACGATCACCAGGAAGAGTGCATGGCAGCACTCCAGGGTCGTGCGGGACAGGCGGTTCATTTCGTTGGGCGGACAGGTGAAACCCTGGCGGGCGAACATCGCCATCAGGTGGCTGATCACCAGTTCGTCGTGGCGCTCATCCAGTTCGTGCAGTTCCGGAATACCCCACATGGCCTGCACCAGCGGCAACAGGCCGCGCTGCTCCCGGTAGACGGCGATCAGTTTTTCCAACAGCTGGTCGAGGAACGCCTCCAGGGACAACTGTTCCAGGTCCTCCCCGGCCAGCTCTTCCAGCGCAGCGGTCATACTGGCCAGCCACTGCTCGCCCATGGCGTAAAGGATGGCGTGCTTGTTGGGGAAGTAGTGGTACAGGGAGCCGACGGAGACGCCGAGTTCTTTCGCGATCAGAATGGTGGTGAGATCGTTCAAGCCCACCTCTTCCAGCAACCGCCCGGTGGTATCCAGTATCTGCCGGGTGCGCTCGCGGGCGCGGGCCTGCACTGGTTCGCGCCGGGGGGCAAGCTGGCTTCTGCGCTTTCTCTGCTCTGCGTTGGACAAAACTCACCTTCCTCTGTCGGATGGCCGCAGTTTACCACGACAAAATGACAGGACTGCCGTTTTGTACAGCCGAAGGCTGTCCGCAGGATGCGGATTTGGACAGCTTCAGCTGGCCGGAGGCCGAGCCACAGGGATGTGGCGAGCGCAGTACGCCGGTTTTCTACTCCACCCTGTGAGCGAGTGATGAAACGGTCAGAAGCGGTAATCCAGGTCGACCCCCGCCACGCGGCCGCGGGATGGGTCCGTGCTGGTGGCCGGCAGGTTGTACAGCGCCTCCGCGTAGCCCCAGTGGTAGTACTCCTCGTCAAACAGGTTTTCCACGTAAACACCGGCAGTCCAACTGTCTTCCGGGGAGGTCAGCGACAGCCGCAGGTTGACCACGTCGCGGCTGTCCAGTTTTACCACATCGGTGTTTTCCAGGTTGGAAAACTGTTCGCCGGTGAAAGTGTACTCGGTGGAGATGGATATCTCCCCGAGGCCGGTGTCACGTGTGTAGGTGAGCACCGTGGCGGAGGAAAAGTCCGGTGAGAAAGCCATTTCGTTGCCGTCGCAGTTTCCACACAGCTCTTCCGGCGCGCCGGAAAACTCTGTATCCAGCCATGCCAGGCCCAGGTAGAGGTCCAGGTTGTCGGTGATCAGCCAGCGGGTATCCACCTCCAGGCCCTGCCCTTCGGACTCGCCCACATTGCGGGTAACCGCGGCGGCGCCGATAAAGAAAGCCTTCTGCAGGTCGTCATAGGTGTACTGGAAGGCCGCGGCGTTGATCGCCAGGCGGTTGTCCAGCAGGCGTGCCTTGAGGCCCAGTTCGTAGGAAAGCACCTTCTCCTCGTCGAACTTGAAGGGTTCAGCGTTGCTGGCGTCCACTGTCCACTCGTTTTCCCCCATCCACACCTCCGCGTCTTCATCGAAGGCCGGATCGGTGACGCGGTAGGAGAGACAATCGAAACCGCCAGACTTGTAGCCGGTGGCCACGCTGGCGTAGGCGGTGAGCGCATCGCTGAAGTCGTGGCTGAGGGTGGCGCGGCCAGAGATATTGCTCCAGGTGTCCTCCCCGGTGATGGGACCGTCGGTGTACATCACCTGATAGTTCCAACCACCCGTCCAGGTGTCCGGCCAGGGGGAGTCCACAGCGTAGGTCTTTTCGTCCCGGGTGTAGCGCAGACCCAGGCCAAGGCTGGAGGCGTCGCTGAAATCGAAGGTGGTGTTGGCGAAGACACCCCAACCGGAGTAGTCGCCGGCGGTGTCCGCTGCCTCGATGGACTGGCGGTCCGGCGCATACTCCCAGGGATCGCCCCCGAAGCCGAAGAATTCGTCGATCGCCTCCTGGGGCAGGCTGTCGCAGGTATCGAAGGTATCCAGCCCCCCCTCCCACTCGGCGTAGATGCCGTCGCAGATAAAGTCCTCGTTGTCGATACCGGCGAAGAAGGCATCGATATTCTCCCGATAATAGGAGGCGCCGAGCACGTAATTGAAGATTCCGCTGTTGTTGGAGGCCAAGCGGAATTCCTGACTGAAGAAATCTCCGGACTGGTCGCGCACAAAGGTATCGATGGGGTCGCCGGTGCCGTCGAAGTCCTCGACGTAGGTGTAGTTATGGGTTTTATAGCCGGTTATCGAAGTCAGGGTGATGCCGCCGGCGAAATCGTGCTCGACAGTGAGTATCACATCGCCAATCTCCGATTCGTCTTTGCCGGTAGTGTCGTTGTAGACCTGATCGTAGTCGCCCTCTGTATCCAGCGCGCGGTAGATGGTGCCGTCTCCGTTGCGGTCCTCGTACTGAGTCATCAGGGTGACGGTGGTGTTCAGGAAGCCGTCGTAAATGGCGGTGAGGCGCATTGCGTCGGCCTCGCTGGCGCCCAGATCCCGGCCGCCGGCGAGGTTTTCGATATGGCCTTCCTCGTCCCGATGCATACCGGCGATACGCACCGCCAGATTCTCACCCAGTGGCGTGTCGAGGCTGCCTTCGAATTCCCGGCGCCCGTACTGGCCGGCGCCGAATGATATTGCCCCGGCAAAAGTGTCGCCGGGTTTGCGCGAAACCATGGAGATGGCACCGGAGGCGGTGTTGCGTCCGAACAGGGTTCCCTGTGGTCCCTTCACTACTTCCACCCGCTCCAGGTCGTACATACTGGGCGTGGCGCCGGTGCGGCTCTGGTAGACACCGTCGAGGAATACGCCCAGGGCCGGATCGCTGCCGCTGCCAAAGCTGTTGTTGTTGACCCCGCGCACGGAGACCGAATCGAAGAAGGAGTCGCTGGTTTCCCCGGAGACACCTGGGGTTAACGCGAACAGGTCCTTGAAATCGCTCAGATTGCTTTTCCTGACCGTGTCGCCGGTAAAGGCGCTCACCGCCATGGGTACGTCCTTGAGAGATTCGACGCGCATCTGCGCGGTCACCGTCACCTCTTCGATTTCCGCCGCCGCGGCCCCACCGCCGACGGCGATGATCGCGGCTCCAATAGCGGTGGCAAGGGTATATTTGCTTGTCTGCAAAGGTCTATTTGAATCAGGCATTGGCCAATCCCCGTCATTGTTTTTATCAGGGGGTGGCATCCGATACCGCCGATAGCTGTACCCCAGCGAGTAAATCTGGAATGTCTGTTATCCCACAAACCGAATGATTGCTCAATTATCAACAATAAAGGAAGCGTCGAGAATCCCGCGTAATTGATCAACGCCCTAACTTGTCCTTAAGGCTGTAATAGAGCATCCCCGCCACCAGCGCCGGCCAGCGCAGGAGTGTACCGCCCGGGAAAGTCGGTGTTGGAATTTGCGTCAATACATCAAAGCGTTCCTCCGTGCCCGCGATCACCTCGGCGATCAGCTTGCCGGCGAAAGTGGCTGTGGGTACGCCGTGGCCGGAGTAGCCCTGGCTGTAAAAAACATTGGGTTCCAGGCGCCCCAGGTGGGGCATGCGATTGAGGGTGATCGCCAGGGTACCGCCCCACCCGAAATCTATTTGCGTGTCCGCCAACTGCGGGTAAACCCGCAGCATATATTCGCGCACGAAGCTGCGGATAGCCTGCGGAAATCTGGACGAGTAGTTTTCGCCGCCGCCGAAGATCAGCCGGTTATCGCCGGAGAGCTTCCAGTAGTTGATTACGAACAGGGTGTCTTGCAGGGCGTAGTCGTTGGCAATCAACTCTTTTGCCAGGGACTCCGACAGCGGCTCGGTAGCCAGCACGAAATTGTTGATGGGCATGATCTTGCCCGCCATGCGCGGCTCCAGTTTGCCCAGGTAGCCGTTGCAGGCCAGCACCACATTCCTCGCCTGGACCCGCCCTTTTGATGTTTCCACGATGCAGGGGGAGCCTCCGCGGTAGCGGGTTACCCGGCTGTGCTCATAGAACTCCACTCCGGCCGCAGCGGCGGCGTCCGCCAGCCCCAGGGCGAAATTCAGCGGGTGCAGGTGCAGGGAACCGCTGTCGATCTGGGCCCCGAAGTAGCGCTCCGAACCCACCAGCGAACGGACCTCCTCCTTGTCCGCATAGCGTATCTGCTCGTAGCCGTAGCGCTCACGCAGCAGTTCCACTTCCTCTTTCAGGTGCTCATCGTGGCTGCGCTTCGCGGCCAGATGCATAATGCCGCGCTTCAGGTCGCATCGGATCTCGTGCCTGTGGATCAGCGCTTCCACCAACTGCACCGCCTCCACACTCATATCCCACAGGCACTTGGCGGTGTGGCGGCCGAGCATTTTTTCCAAGTCCTCCTGGCCCCGGCGCTGGCCCACGCCCACGTGACCGCCGTTACGTCCGGAGGCACCCCAGGCCACCCGCTCGGCCTCCAGCACCACCACCTTGTAGCCGCGCTCAGCCAGGTGAAGAGCGGAAGACAGGCCCGTATAGCCGGCGCCGATCACACACACATCCGCCTCCACAGTGCCCTCGAACGTAGGGTATATCGATGCCGGGTTGGCACTGGCGGCGTAATAGGAGTCGGTGTGGCCGACCAGTTTGGTTACCGTGCCAGAGGCAATCATAGGCGGCTTCTCTCTCAACGCTGGGCATCGGCGCAAAACCGAAACCACGATTCAATTTAAGTTGAATAATAATTCGGTTTCTTGACATAATCAAAGTCAGTGGCGGGATGCGCTGCCGGCCACGCTTATACTACCCTCGGACGACCTTTTTCACGCTAGGTGGAACATGGACAAGATTACACAGTGGCTCGCGGAACACGATATTTCCGAAGTGGAGTGCCTGGTGCCCGATATGTCCGGCAATGCGCGGGGCAAATTTACCCCCACGGACAAATTCCTCACTGAAGACAGCCGCCTGCCCGAGAGCATCCTGGTGCAGACGGTCACCGGTGACTATGTCGACGAGCACAACGAACTGGTGGACCCGGCGGATACCGATATGCTGCTGATGCCGGACCCGGACTCCATCCGCCTGAACCCCTGGGCCAACGAGCCCACCGCGCAGATCATTCACGACTGCTACACCCGCGACGGCGAGCCCCACCCCATCAGCACGCGCAATATTCTCAAGTTCGTGCTGGACAAATACGCGGCCAGGGGCTGGAAACCCATTGTCGCGCCGGAGGTGGAATTCTACCTGGTCAAGCGCAACCTGGACCCGGACGAAAAACTCTCCGCCCCGGTGGGCCGCTCCGGTCGCACGGAGAAAACCCGCCAGTCCTACAGTATCGACGCGGCCAACGAGTACGAGCCGATCATCGAGGACATGTACGATTTCTGTGAGGCGCAGGGCCTGGATGTGGATACGCTGATCCACGAGTCCGGCACCGCGCAGATGGAAATCAATTTCCTGCATGGCGACCCGCTGAAGCTTGCAGACCAGGTGTTTACCTTCAAACGCACCGTGCGCGAAACCGCCCTCCGCCACGGCATCTACGCCACCTTTATGGCCAAGCCGATGGAGGACGAGCCCGGCAGCGCCCTGCACCTGCACCAGAGCATCATCGATACGGAGACCGGCAAGAATATTTTTGTGGACGACCGCGGTAAGGAAAATGACATCTTCCTGCACTTCATCGGCGGCATGCAGCAGTATATCCCCGGCTTTATTTCTTTCTTTGCCCCCAACGTGAACTCTTACCGGCGCTTCACCCCGGAGATGGCTGCGCCCACGAGTCTGCACTGGGGTTACGACAACCGCACCACCGGCCTGCGGGTGCCGGACAGTTCGCCCCAGGGCAAGCGCCTGGAGAACCGCTTCCCCGGCGCCGACTGCAATCCCTACCTGGCCATTGCCGCATCTCTCGCCTGCGGCTACCTGGGCATGATAAACCAGGTGGAACCCAGCGCGCCTTACGAGGGCGACTGCTCGGAAGAGCCCATCACCCTGCCCCGGACCCAGGAACACGCCTTGAATCTCCTGCTGGAATGCAGGGAGGCCACGGAAATGTTCGGAGCAAAATTCGTGCGCGCCTGGAGCGCGATAAAGCGGGACGAGTACGAGGAGTTCAACCGGGTGATCAGTTCCTGGGAACGGGAGTTTTTATTGCTGAATGTGTAGAAACATCGGCGCAGCGGAAAAAATATTGAATAGCCTCCGGCATCAGCGTTAATGGACAGAATTGCGCCCGCCGGGGGCCTTTTTATACTTGTACGGAATGGGACTAACGCACCAAAAAGCCCCTTTAAAGAAGGATAACCCTCTCAACATGTGAAAAAATTCGCAAAAAGAACAAACTATTCCGCCATTTTTTAATTTTCCTATCATCAACCCCCATCAATCGCTGTACTCTTAACCGGTCCGGGAACACCGGACACGCAAACTCTATGGTTTGAGAAAGCGGAGCGCCATTGTCGCCAGTCGCGGCCCCTTCCGGCGTTCCGGCCTGTCTTCTGAATTCTGACCATTCCAGCGAGCCGGCCTGTACGGGTGTGGGGCTTTGCTTTTTCCGGCGCAGGGATACGGTCGCCGGAAAAGCATCGCACAGGGGTGATCCCCCTGCCCGTGGAGGTCCGGCGAACAACCAAAAGCAACAAGGAATATAAGACAATGAAGAAGCATCTATTAGGGATTACCTGCTCACTGGCCCTGATGGCCGGCGCCCAGGCTGCGGATCGTATTCCGGCGACCCCGGATATGCTTTCCGTCCAGGGCCTCGCCGCGACGGGAACGGATGTCACATTGAAGGAAGTGCGCTCCCGCACCCTGGCCAACGGCAAAACCATTACCCGCTATCGCCAGGTCCACGAGGGCATACCGGTGTGGGGGCAGACCGTCACCAGCGCATCGGGCCAGGGGCTGGCTGCGGAAGTCAGCGGCGATGTGCTCACCGGCCTGACTGTCGAGGTGCCCTCCGTGCAACCCTCGATCAAGGCGGCGAATGCGCTGGAGCGGGCTATGTCACAGGCCATCAACAACCGCGTCCAGCAGGGGCTGGTTACTGGTGCGCTCTCGGTGCCGGCGCTGAAGCTGGCCGCCAAGAACCCGCGCCAGCAGCTCTATATCCATGTGGACGATCAGGACCGCGCCCGCCTCGCCTATCTGGTCAATTGGGTGGAGTACGGCGATGAGCCATCCCGGCCCTTTTTCTTCATCGACGCCCTGACCGGCGAAGTGCTGGAGCACTGGGAGGGTATCACCCACGCCCAGGAGGCCACCGGCCCCGGCGGCAACCAGAAAACCGGCCAGTACCTGTACGGCACCGATTATCCGGCGATGATCGTGGATGACAGCTGCCGTATGGATACCACCAATGTCGAAACCGTGAACCTGAACCACGCCACCGGCGGTGGCAGTGTTTTCCAGTTCACCTGTCCGTACAATGACTTCAAGACCATCAATGGCGCCTACTCGCCGCTGAACGACGCCCACTTCTTCGGCGGAGTGGTCTTCGATATGTACAGCGACTGGTACGGCACGTCACCGCTGACCCAGAAACTGCGTATGCGCGTGCACTACGGCAACAACTTTGAAAACGCTTTCTGGGACGGCAGCCAGATGACCTTCGGCGATGGTGCCAGCACCTTCTATCCGCTGGTCAGCCTGGACGTGTCCGCCCACGAGGTCAGTCACGGCTTCACCGAGCAGAACTCCAACCTGCAGTACTCCGGCCAGCCCGGCGGTATCAACGAGTCCTTCTCCGATATGGCCGGCGAGGCCGCCGAGTACTATATGCGCGGCAGCAACGACTGGCTGGTAGGAGCGGAAATCTTCAAGAGTAGCGGCGCACTGCGCTACTTTCAGGACCCGACCCAGGACGGCAGTTCCATCGGCCACGCCTCCGACTACTACAGCGGCATGGATGTGCACTACAGCTCCGGTGTCTTCAACCGGGCCTTCTACCTGATCGCCAACAGCAGCGGCTGGAACACCCGGCAGGCGTTCGATATCTTCGTGCTTGCGAACCAGATGTACTGGAACTCCACCTCCAACTATGTCGACGCAGCCTGCGGCGTGGTATCGGCCACCGAGGACCTGACCTACGACCTGAGCGCGGTGACCAGCGCTTTTGACACCGTGGGTGTGTCCACTGCCAATTGCGGTGGTGGCGGCAACCCCGGCGGTGGCGAACTGGAGAATGGCGTACCGGAGACCGACCTGTTCGGCAGTACCGGCGATGAGATCCACTACACCCTGGAAGTGCCCGCCGGCGCCAGCAACCTGGCATTCCAGATCTCCGGCGGCAGCGGTGACGCAGACCTGTACGTGCGCTTCGGTTCTGCACCCACCACTTCCACTTACGACTGCCGCCCATATCTCGGCGGTAACAACGAGACCTGCACCATCTCCAACGTACAGGCCGGCACTTACTATGTCATGGTACGTGCCTATAGCAGCTTCTCCGGCGTGAGCCTGGTGGGTAGCTTCGATGAGAGCGGTGGCGGCGGTGGTGGCACCGGCTGGGAGGAAACCAACCTGTCCGGCAGCCAGGGCTCCTGGCAGCACTTCACCCTGGAGGTGAACTCCGGCATGTCCTCACTGAACGTCCAGATGTCCGGCGGCAGTGGCGACGGTGACCTCTATGTGCGCTACGGCGCCCAGCCCACTACCGGCAGCTACGATTGCCGCCCCTACGAGTGGGGCAATGATGAAAACTGCAGCTTCAGCAATCCAAACGCGGGAACCTGGTATATCAGCATCCGCGGTTACTCCGCTTATTCCGGAGTGACCCTGGCGGCGCAGGCGAGCCCCTGACTTTGGTTGAGGTAAAACGAGAAAGGGGCAGCCACTGGCTGCCCCTTTTTTGTCGACCTGTTGTGTAGGAGCGGCCGTCGGCCGCGATGGACTGATCGCGGCCAGCGGCGGATGGCCGCCCCGCCGCTCCTACAGATAAATCATCTTATTTGTGGCTCGGGTCTTTCCAATACTCTTTCACCGTATCCTTCATCTCCCTGGCCAGCACGGAAATACCGAACAGGTTTGGCAGCGTCATAATTACAATCGTCACCGCGGACAGATTCCAGATCACCGTGGTGTCCTCGATCGCGGCCCAGAAGAAGGCCACCACATACACCAGCCGGTAGGGCATTACCGCTCTGGGGCCGAACAGATAGATCATCGAGCGGTCGCCGTAGTAGGACCAGGCGATGGCAGTGGAAAACGCGAACAGAAGAATGCCTAAGGTGACAATCAAGCTGCCGTACTCACCGAAGAAACCCTTCTGGAAGGCGCGGTTGGTCAGCGCCACCGAGTGCAGCAGCGAGTTGCCCCAAATATCCACATCCAGATTGGCGAACCTGCCTTCCGTTACCGTCAGCACACCGCTGTAATTATCTTCGCCCACCCGGTATTCGACATCCTCAGCCACAGAGCGCGCGTTGATCAGGGTGAATTCCCCTTCATTCAGCGCCTTGCCGTCGGCGACCACCACAGAGCCGCTGTAATACTGCACTTCGCTCTCTTTGCCGCGCAGGAAATTGTACAACTGGTCCACATCTTCAGGATTTTTGTCGCTATAAGAGCCGGCCACCACAAACATATCGGCGCGCTCGAACTGGTTCAGGTATTTTTCCGTCCAGGCTCCGGATGAGAGGATCACCAGCCCCGTTAAGGTGCAGATGATGATGGTGTCGATAAACGGCTCCAGCAGAGAAACCATGCCTTCGGACACCGGCTCGTCCGCCCGTGCGGAGGCGTGGGCGATTGGTGCCGAGCCCTGCCCCGCCTCGTTGGAAAAGAGACCGCGGTTCACCCCTCGGTTGAAGGCGTAGGCAAAGCTGGCACCGAGAAAGCCACCCGCGGCGGCACTGCCGTTAAAGGCCCCGCTGAATACCTCAATGAAAGACGGAATGATATTCTGGTAGTTGTAAATGATCACCGCCAATGCGCCAATCACATAAAACACTGCCATCACCGGTACGATGGTGGAGGTGACCTTGGCAATCCGGGTGATACCGCCGATAATCACCATGCCCAATAGTATCGCCAGGATGCCACCGGTCAGGGCCTTGTTCAGGCCAAAGGTGTCGTACATGGCCTGGGCGATATTGTTCACCTGCGGCAGGCTGCCGGTGCCGAACGAACTGATTACCGTGGCGATAGCAAAGAGCACCGCCAGCCATTTCATATTCAGCCGGCGCTCCATATAAAACATGGGACCGCCCGCGTAGTAGCCATCCGCCGCCTTGATGCGATACTTGTGCGACAGGGTCACTTCGACGAATTTGGTGGTCATTCCAAGAAAGGCGGTGACCCACATCCAGAAGAGCGCCGCCGGACCGCCGAGGAAAATCGCCAGCCCCACACCGCCGATATTGCCGGTGCCAACAGTGCCGGACAGTGCTGTGGCCAGAGCCTGGAAGTGGGAGGTGTCGCCGGGGTCACTGGGCTTGTCGTACTTACCCTGGGTGATTTTAACCGCGTGGCGGAAATAACGAATCTGGGGAAATCCGAGATACAGGGTAAAGAAAAGGCCGACGCCCAAAAGCACCCATGGGAACCAGGGCGCGGAGCCGAGGATTCCATCCAGTGATAAGAGCAGATGATTGAAAGATTCCAAACTAACCACCACTACTTTAATTCTGATTGTTTTCTGTACAGAGGCAAATGCCAATTGTTGCGCAGGTTAGCAGTTTCCGGAAAAGTTTATAAGAGGAATGAAAACTTCTCCCGGTGGGGGAATAATCCGAACTGACCGCCGGTATGTACGAATACCAGATTCTCAGTATCGTGGTAACAGCCCCGGTGGAGTTCCTGTAACAGGCCAGCGAACGCCTTGCCGGTGTAAACCGGGTCCAGCAACAGCCCCTCCTGCCCGGCCGCCTCGGCGATAGCGCGGTATACCGTCTCGTCGGCCTCGGCGTAGCCGGGACCGATATATCCATCATTGACCTGAATGTTCAGCTTCCCGGCGTCCGGCAAGGTGTTTCCCGCTTCGCGCCACTGCTCAATATCGTCCCGTACCTTGCGCTGAAAATACTCGGCGTTATCGCACACTGCATAACCGGTAACCTGCGCCCGGCTGCCCAGCAGGTGGCAGCCCAAGGTCAGGCCGGCTTGTGTACCGCCGCTGCCGGTGGCACAGATGATATGTTCAGGCTCGAAACCCTGCTCCCGACAGTCCGCGAGCAGCTCTTCGGCGCCGCAGATATAACCCCAGACGCCCAGGCCGTCGCTACCCCCCGTCGGAATACACAGCGCTTTATGGCCGCGCTGCGCGTAGAAGTCCCGCCAGTGTGCGAACAGCTTGTCGAGTTCGGCGAAGTACTGGCGTGCGGGATAAAAAGCCGCCGATGCGCCCGCCAGGTAATCCACCAGCAAGTTGCCGTCCGGCACCTGCTCCTCTTCGCCGCGCAGGATCAGTTGCACCCGCAGTCCCAGGCGCGCCCCCACCAGCGCCGTGGTGCGGCAGTGGTTGGACTGCACACCACCACAGGTGATCAGGGTATCGCACCCCTGCTCTTTAGCCACCCCGGCAATAAACTCCAGTTTGCGCAGCTTGTTGCCGGACATGGCGGTTTCAGTGAGATCGTCGCGCTTGACCCAGATGCGCGGCCCGCCGTGTGGGGTGGAGAATTTTTCGGTAATCCGGTCCAGAGGCTGCAGTGGGGTGGGCAGCCGGGCCATGTGAATCCGAGGCGGATAGGTGAGAGACATAGACTCTTCCTCACGACGTAAGGCTCTGCGCCAACTCTGTAGGAGCAGCCCATGGCCGCGATCGGGTAAATTCGGATACTGATCGCGGCCATGGGCCGCTCCTACAAATTTAAAGGGCCTGCGGCAGCATAGATGGAGCTGGAGTCCTCGCTCCCGCGCAATAAAAAACCCGGGCAACGCCGGGTTTCTGTCAAATGCGTCGCAGTATCAGATCTTCTTGATCGTGCCTTTCGGCAGTACCGCGTGCACTGCTACTTTCTGAAACTTGAGTGACATGTTGTCGGCGACCTCCAGAACGATGTAGTCGTCGTCCACCTTGTCGATACGGCCCAGCATACCGCTGGTCATCACCACTTCATCGCCCTTCTTCAATGCGCTGACCAGTTCCTGGTGTTCCTTTTGACGTTTGCGTTGCGGGCGAATAATGAAAAACCACATAAACGCAAACAGGCCCGCGAACATCAGCAGGGTTATGATTGGGTTACCCTGTGGCGCCGGAGCCGCCTCCTGTGCCACAGCAGCGGGAATAAAAAAGCTCATGAAAACCTCTAAGAATCGGCCTTGAATAATTGTGGGCCAACTCTAGCGGGTTTGTCGTCTGCAGGCAATGCATAGGGCCGGCCATGGCCGGCCCGCTCGCCCCGAGAGGATCAAAAGCGCTGGCGCACCTGCCGGCGGTAGCCGGTGGGCGACATGCCGGTCCAGCGCTTGAAGGCGCTGGTGAAGCTGGTCCTGTCAGAAAAGTCCAGGATACGGGAAATGCCGTCGACACTCAGTGCAGTATCCTTGAGGAAGTGCACCGCATGGCGGAAACGCACATGGTCGCGCAGCGAGGCGAAGCTGAGATTGTGCTCCTGCAGGCGGCGCTGCAGAGTGCGGGTGGACATGCTGAGATCGGAGGACACCGGGCGAATTGCCAGGGATGCCTTGCCGATACGCTGTTCCAACACATCGATCACCCGCGCGGCTATACCGAAGCTGGTTGCTTCCGGCGGCGCCAGCAACTGGTCGAGGATATTGGAGTCACCAGAGAGTCTGGCCTGCTGCAGGGGCTTATCTTCTGAAAGAGAAGCCTGGTCTGGCTGAATTTGGTTCATCGAGCTGCTCCTTATGGGGTCCGTGAGCCGCGGTTATTCTTCTACGCCCGCTTCCTGCGATTCCCTGTTACCACAACCTGCTCTCCCTGACTTATTGCGAGAGCAGACTACTATCCGAGTGCTGGGAGGCACCTGAAACAGACATCGAATCCTTCACAGAGCTGTACAAATTTTATCCTTTAACGCTCCGACACCTCCCCCGACGGGGTACAACTCCGGTGCCGGCGCACCTTTACACAACGCAGTATAGACCATGGAGGGAAAATGCAAGGGACGACAGGTGATTTTTTTGGGCCGTGTCACAAATGACAGGTTAGAGGTGAACCAGGGCGCTGGCCCACTCCAGGGGGCCAGGGTTCGAACGTCAGGGCTATGCGAGATTCTCCCGAATCCAGCCCAGCACATCGTCGTGGTGACTCTTGGTTTTGACCTTGTCGATGATATGGCGCAGACGTCCATTCTTGTCGATGATAAAGGTGGTGCGCAGCAGGCCCATATACTCCCGCCCCATAAACTTCTTCAGGCCCCAGCAGCCGTACTTATCGGCAACTTTGTGATCCTCGTCGGCGAGCAGGTCGAAATTCAGCTCGTGTTTGTCGATAAACTTCTGAAGCTTGCTCTCCGGGTCCGGGCTCACCCCAAGCACCGCAGTATCCAGTTTGGTAAAGTCCCCGGCACTGTCGCGAATGCCGCAGGCCTGGGTGGTACAGCCCGGTGTCAGCGCCTTGGGATAGAAATAGAGCACCACGTTCTTTTTGTCGCGGAAATCCTTGAGCGACACCTTCTCGCCGCTCTGATTCGTCAGTGTAAAGGCTGGTGCCAGATTGCCGATCCTGGGAAATGCCATCGATGCCCCCTGTAGAGCTGCTTTAAACCAGCCGGGGATTATACGGGAGCGAAAAGCGGATTAAAGTCAGAACTCCTCTACCCGGTAACAGCGCTCTTTCTGCGCGCAGATACCGCACTCACCAAGCTTCTGCACCAGCGAAGCCCGCTCGGCATCGGTGAGGAACTCCCCCACTTCCAGACAGCCCTCGGGCCCGCTGAAGCTGATGGACGCCGGCTCCGTAGCGCTGCCCCCCATACGCACCAGCACAGACAGGCTGTCGCGGGCAAATTCCTGGTGATAGATACTCTGCTGCCGGTAGCCCCGGCAGCAATCCAACACCACCCGCTCTGCGTTGATGCGGATCACTTCCCGGCGCGACCCCTCCAGATACACATAGCCGAACAGCACCGCCAGCAACAGCAACTCCAGCCCCGCGAAGGGCAGGATCATCCAGGCCCCCGCGAAAGCGAAGGCGAGGCTGATGCCCAGGGAGACGGCCACCAGGGAGATGAACACCCAAAGGTTACCCGAGAGGGACAGGGACTGGTTGGGGGCCAGCAGGATGCAGGCGCTGCGGGGGGAAGTGCGGCCGACTTCGGTGACCATAACTGCGGTTCCGGATGCTGCCTGATTTCAGTGTAGCACCGTGGTAAAAGGAGCCCAACGAGGGGCTCCAGCTATAGAGTCCACGGCGGCCAGAGGCACGGCACCATTTACTGCGGTGCTATCATCCGGCCTTTCCGGGCTTTGCGCGAGACTCTACCGCCGGCTTCGATGCCGCTGGGAGATGTTCGGTGCGCTCGCCGATATTGTGGCCGCTGGCGGTCCAGGCGGTGCTGCGTTCTTCTGATCACCGGGTTGGTTTCTATCAGGTAGAAGCTGCCGGCCTCCGATTTCAAATACCTACGGACTGGACAGGATACGTCTACGAGAAGCGAGCCAGATAGATGTATCTGGCTCGCCTCTCGCTTTATGGCAGAATTTGGCGACCGTCTCGCCGATTACCAAGAGGCAACTGGCAGAGGCAGTTACACAATTTAATTTACAGTCTCCAGTCCCGGTTTTCCCACTCTGCTACCAATCCTATTGAAAGAGCCGCACCTCAGTCTTGGGACGAATTGGTCATTTTCCCTTTTTTGTGACCGAGAACTTTTCCATCCTGTTTTTACTCAGATCATACCGGTGCATGTAAAGTGTAAAACGCGACCCCATGCTCCTCCATGTAAAGTGTAAAACGCGACCCCATGCTCCTCCCCGACCCCATGCCCCTCCCCATGTAAAGTGTAAAACGCGACCCCATGCTCCTAAAATTTTGGACACTCTCACCTGCCGGGCTATAAACGAACAGCGGGCAGGACACAGTTTATTCCCGGCTATCTAAAAACAAATCCTCTTCTCTATCTGTCTTATACTTCATAACTAGTCCAACTTCTAATAGAGCAACAGCACTTGACCCTGTCAACAAAAATGGAATCTGCTCAAGATTAGCCACAATAACCTCATAGGCAATGCTATATTCACCTGCATCTTCTATATATTCCCGAATTTGCTGGACTTCCTCTTCAAAAGACAACCCATCTTCAGGGTAACTCGTACTCAAGGACTTTTGAGCTTCCATTTCCTCTAATATACCTAGCAATTTTTTTTCAACGAAGCCATCTATATCAACTTTGCTCACTTACTATTCCTCGGCGTATTGGTTGGGTAGCCGGTAACAACTCTTCCACTTTTCGTATCAACAACAACTTTTATTTGTATTCCTTCGACCATTTTTGAGGCAGCAATATATCCACGCCTATCCGGTTTTGACCAATTCAATTTAGGGTCCGTAGCAATATCCGATATTTCGTGGAGAATCTTTTCATCACTCCAATTTCCCGGGAACTCACTTTTCCCAGGTTTACCGGTCCCATATCGATGACCTCCTCCTTTACCAGGGCCATCGCCCTCTAGAATATGCTTTCGACCCTTGTCATCTGTAAGGTCTATATAATTCGAATCACCATCAGATCCTCCACCGGAACTGCCACCAGAACCACCACTGGAACTTCCACCAGATCCACCACCAAAGCTACCACCAGAACCATTGTCATGAGACTGCCTATCACTGGTCTTTCTTCCAGGCAGCCCAATCCCCGTAGCAATGGATATGCCCAGATTGCTACCCTCAACAGCACGATCATAGGCTGCCTCATCTGCCTGTGTACCACCTTCCTGTCGCTCGCCGATGGCCCACTCGGTTACGCCCTCGGCAACGACTTCGGTAGCCTGTTCGATCTGCTCCCCAGCCGCGGCGTTGACCATTTCATTGATTACGACACCAGCGACCTGCTTGACCGGGCCACCCATTGCGAAGCTGGCCGCCAGCATGGCCATGTCCCGGGCGGTCGGGTCCAGGGTGTTGAGATAGTCGTTGGCGGTGGCCAGGCCGTCGTTTAGCTTGCCCGGCAAGGGCTGCTCGCCGCTGGAGGTGACTTGTACGTGCTCCAGCTCTCCGTCTGCTCCTGCTACATACTCTCCTGTTGCGCCAAAACTTAATTCCTGCCCTTCGACCAGTGCCGTCAGCGTTGCCGGGTCGGCTGACTCGATATCCTCTCTCAGTTGATTGGCCGTTTCCACTACATACTGCTGGAAGTCCGGGTCGGATAGGAGGGCTTGTGCCTCTTCCGGGTCGTATCCCTGGCGGATCAGGGTGTCGTGCATGCCTTCGCCAAGAGGGCCTGTCTGGTCGGCCAGTTCTTCCGGCAAGGAGACAACCACCGATTCCAAGTAGTCCGCTCCAACTGCGGCAGCCTCTTTAAGAGCCGCTGCGTCTTTCGAAATCTCTTCCCAGCCCTGTTTCGAAAGCACACGGTGATCGACAGTCACGTCGATATTGCCTTCCTGCCGATCGACTTCGAACAGTTCCTTTTCTGTGCTGGTTACATCCCGGTTGAGGCCGGCCAGGTCGCCGTTCTTTTCGCTGTCTTCGTCGCGGACGGTGATATTGCCCTGCCCTACGGTGGCCAGGCTCTTGTCCTTGCTGTAGTGGCTGTTGTTGCTGTACTGGACGTTGGAGGTGTTCAGTCGCAGGTCGTCGTTGCCGGTCGCATCCTGTGCGTTTTGCTGCGCGGGGTCGGCGGGGTTGGCGCCGTTCAGTCCGACGCTGGTGCTGAGGCCGGCGCTCTGCTGGCTGCTGTAGTCGGTGTTGCTGAGGTCGGCGTAGTCGAGGGTGCCGGTGCTCAGGTTGAGGTTGCCGAGGTCGTTGCCTTCTTCGTCTACGGTGGCCACCAGGGCGCCGGTGAGCTGGGTGTGGCCGCCGACGTCGATATTGGCTTCGCCGCCTGATGTGAGGCTGGTGAGGACGGTTTCTTTTGTCTGGTAGCGGCCGCTGGCGCTGTTGGCGCCGCCGTTGACGCTGCTGAGACTACTGTTGTCGCCACCGCTGGTGCCGAACCCGCCGCTGAGGCCGGCGCTGGTGTTGCTGCCGCTGGCGCGGTTCTGCTGGGATTCGGCGGTGAGGTCGCCGGCGATGTTGACGTCCAGTTGGTTGTTGGCGTGCACGTTGGCGCCGGTGAGTGCGGCGTCGCCGGTGGTGTTGAGGCTGATGTTGTCGGCGTTCAGGGTGCTGTTGTTGTAGGTGGTCTGGCGGTCGCGGCTCTGGCTGCGGTCCAGGCTGGCGTTGACGGCGGGGCCGCCGGTGACGCCGTAGACGGTCTGCTGGACGCTGATATGGCCGTGCTGGTTTTCGGTGCTGGACTGGGCGGTGTCCCGGCTGGCGGTAACGTCGAGGTCGCCGGTGTCGATGGTGATCCGGTTGTCCGCCTGCAGGTGGCTGCCGCGGATCAGGGTGTTGCCGGTGGTTTTCCCTCCGTTGCCGCTGCCGGTTTGGATGCGGATATTGCTGCCGCTGAGGCTGCTGGCCAGGGAACTGGTCTGGTGGCTTTCGGTATCGGTTTTTGAGGCGTCGATATCCAGTTGCACGCCGGCGTTGAAGCCGTAGGTGCCGGTGCTCTGGGCGGCGGCGGCGGTCTGCTGTACCAGCAGGGTGGTTTTTGAGGTGACGTCCGCGGCCGCGGCGGCAACGCCGGCCAGGTACCATTCCTTGTCGCCTTCGGCGTCGTCGATGATCTGTTTGAGTTCGACGATATCCGCCTGGGTGACGCCTGGCTCGTCATTGGCGTAGTCGGCCTGGAGCTGGTCCAGGGTGTCCTCAAGGTTGCCCAGGTCCTTCTGGTATTTGCGGTAGTCTTCCTTGGCCTGTTTGAGGTTGTCGGTGGAGTCTTTCAGGGCTTTCGCCGCTTTGGCGACTTCGACGGCCTGGTGTTGCACCACGGCGCTCATTTCGGCGCTGCCGGTGGTTTCGCTGGTTTTTGTTTGCAGGCTGTCTTTGGCTTCCTTGATGATGACGTTTTCGCCGGAGAGGACGACGTCGCCTTCGCCCGAGGTATCCGCATCGGCGGCGAGGTTGGAGCCTTCGATGGTGAGGTCGCCGATGGCGTTCAGTTCGATGTCGTTGCCGGCGGTAAGCTCGCAGCCTTTGTGGCTAACCTGGGTGCTTTCGCTGTCGAGCTGGTGGTACTCGGCGTCGGCCAGTTTGATCTTGAGCTGGCCGTCTTCGACCTTTACCAGGTCGTCCGGGTCGGCGAGGCTCTGCGCGGCGTCGCCGGCACTGACCCGCACCTGTTTTTCATCGTAGGTGGTGTGGGTGGTTTCCCGGGCGGCGAGGACTTCAAGATCGCCGATATCGGTTTCGGCGACGATGTCGTTGCCGGCGCTGAGGTCGGAGCCGATGACCTTGGCGCGGCCGGCGTCGATGTTGATATCGTTGCCGGCGCTGATCTGGCTGCCCTGGGCCAGGGTTTGCTCGGTGGCTCCGCTCTGTTGCTCGGAGGCGTAGAAGTCCCCGCCGCTGAAGTAGCCGGAGTCTTCGGACCAGGAACTGGTGGATTCGATGACTTCGCCGGCGGCGATCAGCAGGTCGTCCACGGCGGTGAGGTTGATGTCGCCGCTGCCCGCTATCAGGTTGCCGGCGGCGAGGGTGATGTTTTTGGCGGCGTCGAGGCTGATATTGCCGCTGGCGCTGTTGAGTTCGGAGGCGGCCAGCTGCAGCTGGTAGCTGGCTTCGCCGAGGCTTTCGTTTTCAAAACCGCCGGATTCGGTTTTGGCGCTGAGGTGGGATTCCTCGGAGGCGCTGGCGGCGACGGTGATATCTTCGCCGCTGAGGGCGATATCCTTTTCCGCATGGATACTGCTGCCCAGCACCGCCACGTCGCCCTCCGCAGCGATGGCGACCTGGCCGCTTTTGGCGGTGATATTGGAACCGATCACCTGTTCGCTGTGGTGCTGTTCGGTGACGGTCTTGTCCTTGTCGAAGGTGCCGGAGCCTTTTTCCTCGCGGTGGTAGTCGGTGGTCTGGCTGTCGGTGACGGACGCGATGGTGATGCCGCCACCGGCCTGCAGGCCGATATTGTCGCCGGCGGTCAGTTCCGCGCCGGACAGGCGGGTGTCGCCGCCGCTGGCCAGTTGCAGGTTGCCGCCGGCCTCGATGCCGCTGGTGAGGTGTTCGGTGCGCTCGCGGATGTTGTGGCCGCTGGCGGTCCAGGCGGCGCTGCGTTCTTCCAGCGCTTTGGTGTCCAGCACCAGGTCGCCGCCGGCGACCAGTTGTGCGTCCATGGCGGCATTGAGGCGGCTGGCGATCAGGCGCATGTCCTCCCCGGCCTGCATCACCAACTTGCCGCCGGTGGCGCTGACGCTGGCGAGACCGGCCACGGCGGTGTTGGTGGATTCCAGGCCCGCGCTGCCCTCGATGGTGCTCTTTTCCAGGGTGCGGGTGAGGGTCTCGCTGACGATGCTGCCGCCGGCGTTGAGCAGTACGCTGTTGCCCTGGAGGCGTCCGCTCAGGTTGTGGATGTCCCGGTCGGCGCTGGCAAGCAGATCGCCGCCGGCCACCAGATCGCCCTCCTTGTTGACGATGGAGCCCTCGGAGAAAAGCGCCAGTCGGCCGCCGCTTTTGAGGCCGCCGCTGTTGTGGATTTCGCTGCCGGACAGCTGGATATCGCCGCCGGCGCTGACCAGGGCGCCGTTTTCCAGCAGTTGGCGGTTGTCGATATCCGCCAGGTAGATCACCGGTACCAGCACCGCCTGGCCCTGGACTTCGCTCTCCACCAGCCAGACGATATCGGTTTCCAGCAGGGCGATCTGTTCGCTGGTGAGCGCCACACCCACGGACAAATCCAGGTCTTCCGCTGTGGCGACGGCGTTGTCCATCAGCCACTGGTACTGGTCGTAGTCGCTGGCCAGACTGGGATGCAAAAAGCGCTGGCCGGTGGCCTGGAAGATACTGTCGCGCAGTATCTGATTTTCATAGAAGCCGTCGCCCAGACGTTTGGGCAGGGCTTCGGCGTCCAGGTCCAGTTGGCCGAGGAAGTAGTCGGAGCTGATAAAGTTGGTGAAGTCGGTGATCGCCGGGTTGGTTTCTATCAGGTAGGGGCTGCCGGCTTCCAGGTTTTGCACGAAGAGGCCGCCGTCCGGCAGTTGGAAGCCGTGGGTGGCGAGCGGGTCCAGGGCCGCCTTGCCGGCCTCGGCGATGCGCTCGAGGTTTTGCTCAGCGGTGTTCTGCGGTCCACTTTGATCGACGGTTTCCGCCTCGCGAACAGCCTCGCCGACGACTCCGCCTATCTCGCCGTCTTCACTCTGGCGGGCGTCGATGCTGACGGTTTCACCACTGCCGTCGGGTGCGCTGGTGCCGAGCGCACCGGTTTCCACACTTTCCCTGCCGCTTTGCTTCGAATGTGCCCTGCGCGCCTTGCCACTGGTGGAGGTTTTCGCGGAACGCTGATTGTCGCTGTTATAAGCAACACCCCCGCTGATGGTTTCGTTGTTGATTTTTCCGGTAAAGGTGCCGGTGATATTGCCGCCGGCGTGGATCAGTGCGGGAACGGAATCAACGATCGTTGTATGAACCTTTGTGCTTTCGCCTTCTATCTGTTTATAGTCACCTTTATGGTAACCGTAGACGGTTCTTGTTATTTCTTCCTTGCGCTGCAGCTCCCGGCCGATATTGTCCAGGCTGCTGCCCGTCATCTGGATATTGCCGCCGGCACTGATGGTGCTGTATCGATTGGTGATACCGCCGCCGTTAAGGATAAGATCCCCTCCGGCCATCAGCTGCGCGGCTGCGCCAGCACTATCCACTTTTTCCCTGTAGGTGCTTTCGCCGGTATAGGTGTGCTCGATTCTGGCCAGGTAGTCCCGCTCACCCTCGCTGTCGTACCGTCCCAGCTCGAAATCGACAACCTGGAAACCCGGCTTGACATTGGAGAGTCGCGCACTGAGCGCATTGCGGCTTTCCGCTATCTTTTGTGGTACGGCCTCTTCCAGGTATTCAATTTCTTTTTTCAGAATATTCCAGACAAAATCTTTATCGGCTATTCCGGTAAAATTTGCCCATGGATAGAGGCTGTCTTTTACATCATCCACTACACCTTGGGGAACATCGCCTCCGGGCAGGCCATTGAGCCTTTCTATATGGCGGTCCACCCAAAATGAAACCCACTCTTCATTGGTCTCAAAGCTCTGCCCCGGCACACTCCACCCGAGTAGTGCCTGATCGAACAGGAAAACATCATTGGGATTGTCGATCAGATCGAGAGCGGAGAGGCTCTCATCCCTGGTTATATCCAGATGAGTGCGGCGGTTAACGATGTTGGCACTATCGATACGGATAGTGCCGTTCCGGCTCTCGATTAGCCCGGAGATATTCTCCATCCGGCTGTTCTTGGCGTTATTGTGGTCCCTGGCAATATGGATACTGTCCAGGGCATAAATATCGGCGCGATCATTGATCAGCCTATCGGAATAGAGATTGAGATTGGCGCCGGCAAAGATCAGCGCATCGTTACCGATCAAACCCGTGATAAAGGCCGTCAGGTCTCCGCCGGAGGCAATCACCGCGCCGCTGTGGTTGGCCAGGGATGTGCCCTCCAGACGCAGTGAGTCGGCGCCGATGAGACGTCCGCGGTTGACCAGGGCTCCGCCCCCGATCTTCGCGCTGCTCCCGGAAATAACCCCACCGGCGCGGTTGTCGATACCCTGGACCTGAACATCCAGGGCCCCCGCACTGGATATTTCCCCGGCGTTCTCCAACTGGTCCTTCGCGGTAAGCGTCAGGTCGGCATCGGTGCGGAATGTGAAACCGGCGGCCTGGGTGATCTTGCCCTGGCTATCGATAACGATCTGTTGTCCCGCCCGCACATCGCCCAGTTTTTCCAGGGCGACGCTGTCGGCGTTCAGGGTGACCTTGTTCCTGCCCTGGATAACCCCACTGCCGCCGTCGATGGCAGCCGCTTGGGCGCTCAGGTGGTTGTCGGAGTAGATTTCACCATCTGTGTTCAGCAGGCTGCCGCTGCCCAACAGCAGGTTCAGCAGCCCGGAGCCCTGTTCGATATAGCCGTTGCGGTTGTCCAGCCCCCTGGCATTCATCCACAGATCAGTCACCGCCAGCAGTGTACCGCCGTTGTTGTTGAACGGGTTGCCGGCGGTATTTAGGCGCAGGCCGCCGTTGGAGCCGATGGTGCCGTCGCCGGAATTGTTTATCCGAGCGGCAATGACATTCAGCTCGCCGCCGCCGGCGTGGCTGACCCGGCCGCCGCGGTTGTCGATAGCGGTGGCGGCTTTGATGCCCGCACTTTGTGCCGCTGTCTCGATACTCCCGCCGCTGCGGTTGTCGATGGCGCCGCGGCTGGCGAGATTGAAGGCTTCGCCGGCGCCGGCCAGGGTTCCGCCGACATTGCGCACTTCCTGCGCTTGAATGGAAAAATTCCCCGCGGAAGCGATGGTGCCGCCGCTGTTGTCCAACTGGCCAGCGGCATCCAGGGTCAGGTTGCCGCTGGCAGATATCCACCCCTTTCCACCGTTGAGAATTTCGTCGTTGCCGTCCATCAGCAGCGAGCCGTTGCCGGTGATTTCCCCTGCGCGGTTGTCGATTGTACCGCCTGCATTTACCGTCAACTGGCCGCTGCCGGAGTGCAGCAGGCTGCCCGCGGCGTTATTGAGTCCGCTGCCCACCTGTACCCGCATATTGGTGGCGGCACTGGCCAGGATGCCGCCCTGGCTGTTGTCCAGCGCTCCATCGACGATTAGCGAAAACTCCGCACCGCCCAGGGACTGGATCTGCCCAGAGCGGTTCTCGAGGGTCTGCAGGTTTATCGCCAGCGCGCCGCCCGCTTCCACAGTACCGCCACTGTTGACCGTTTCCCCGGCGTCGATCCACAGGTCGCCGGCGGCGATCAGGGTGCCGGCCACGGACAGGTCGCTGTTGAGGAAATTCTGTGTATCGACCCGGATAGCACCGTTGGAGAGAATCTTTCCGCGGTTGGTCAACTGGTCCAGCAGCGTCAGGCTCAGTTCGCCGCTGCCGCCATGGCGCAGCTCGCCGCCGGTATTGTCGAATCGCTCCAGGGAAAGGGACAGATTGAGGGCCGCGGTTTCGATCACGCCGCCGCTGTTGTCGACTGTCGAGACGTTCAGCAGCAGACTGCCGTCTTCCGCCGCCACCGCGCGCAGACTGCCGCCGCGGTTGTTCAGCGCACCTGCTTCGACGATCAAGCGGTTGGTGTCGATCAGGCCGTCGCTGTTGTCCAGGTCGCCGGACAGCGCCAGTTGAAGCCGGTCCGCTGAAACCTGGGCCCCTGCGAGAGAGAGGTGCTGTGCCGTGATTGCTGCCTGGTGCGAGACAGACAGGCGGCCGCCGGCGCTGTCGATATCGCCGGCGGTGCTCAGTTGCAGGCCGCCGGCACCCAGCTGTTTCAGGGTGCCGCCGATATTCTGGATGGACTCTTTAGCGCTGATGGAGAGTTCATCACTCTGGGACTGGATCACCCCGCCGTTGTTGCGCAGAGCGCCCAATTGAAAGCGGGCGGAGTCTCCTCCCAGGGTGGTAATGGTGCCACCGCTATTGTCCAGGCTCTGTGCGGACAGCAGCATGTCATTTTCCGACTGGATCTGCCCACCATCGCTGTTCAGAACGATGCCCGCTTCCAGGGAAAACAGGCCCTCACCGAAATGCAGCAGGCTGCCGCCACTGTTATCCGCGGAGGACTGCACCGAGAGTGCAAAGGTATCGCTCCGGCTCTGGATAGCGCCGCCCCGGTTGACGAGGCTTTCCACTTGCAGCTGAGAGGTTTCGCCGCCGAGCGCATTGATCACCCCGTCACTGTTGTCCAGGGAGCTGCCGGAAATCGCAAAAATCCCGGAGGACTGGATTTTACCTCCGCTATTGATCAGCGCCGTGCCCACATCCAGCGAGAGCCGATCCGCGCCGAAATACAGGATTCCGCCTTCGCTGTTGTCCACGGCAGACTGCGTGGCGATCGAGAAGGTATCGCTCTTCGACTGGATCAGGCCGCCGCTGTTGTCCAGCAGCCCAAGGTTCAGCAGCGTGGATGCGCCGCCCAGCGCGGTGACAGAACCCCCGCTGTTCTCCAGACTCAGGGCGCTCAGTGCGAGATCATGTTCCGCCTGTATCTGTCCGTCGCGGTTGTCCAGGACCGCGCCCACATCCAGCGACACGGCGCCTTCGCCGAAGTGCAGCAGCTGGCCACCACTGTTGTCCGCGGAGCCGGATACCGCGATGGTGAGGTTGTCTCCCTGGGTCTGGATCAGGCCGCTGCGGTTGCGCAGTTCATCAAATGTCAGTTGGGCGCCGTCGCCTCCCAGGGCGTAGATTTCTCCACCGCTGTTGTCCAGCGACTCTCCAGTGAGTGAAAGTGCCCCGGCAGACTGGATCTGCCCGCCGCTGTTGCGGAGCAGCGAGCCGGCATCCACGGAAAATCCACCGCTGCCGAAATGCAGCAGGCTGCCGTTGCTGTTGTCCGCTCTTTCCTGTGCGAAAAGGGAGAGCTGCCGACTCGCGGATTGAATCAGGCCGCCGCTGTTGGTGAAGCTGGTCAGGTTAAGTTGCGTGGACTCGCCGCCGAGTGCGGTGACAAGGCCGTCGCTGTTGTCCAGGCTCCGGGCATCAAGGCGGAGGGATTCCGCGGACTGTATCTGCCCGCCGATATTGTCCAGCGCAGCGCCGACATTCAGCGCGAGCAGGCCCTCGCCGAAATGGAGCAGTTTACCGCCACTGTTGTCGAGGGAATCCTCTGCAAAAAGAGAAAGACGCTCGCTGTTTGACTGGATAACGCCATTGCGGTTGGCGACCTGATCGAATGTCAACTGGGTATGCCCGCCGCCCAGCGCGTAGATCTCGCCACCGCTGTTGTCCAGTGTCTGCCCGCTCAACGAGAGCAGCTTGTCCGCCTGGATTTCTCCGGAGCGGTTTTCGATAACGGCGCTGTGCAACTGCACATTCTCCGCGGCAACCAAGCCACTGTTGCCCAGGCTGTCGGAGACGCGGATCTCCAGCGCGCCGCCGGCCACCGCCTGTCCCTGCCGGTCGATACCCGCGAGCAGGCTGCCGTTGTTTTGCAGTTCCGCACCCTCGATGGACAGGCTGGATTCGGCGGCGAGCAGACCGCTGTTGACGGTCTTCTGTGCGCTGATGGAAACTTGCGAACCATACAGCCTCTCGCCAACGGAAAGCTGTCCGGAGCTCTGTATCCGCGCACTCTCTCCCGCAACCGCGGAACTCAATTGAATACGCCCATCGGCGGTTAGGGTGAAATCGCCGGCGCTGCTCATATCGGCGCGCGATCGCACGCCCACTCCCTGCTCCGTGGCCAGCATAAAAATGCGGTTCGCCTGGATGGCGCCCAGGGCACTGGCGTCTATCGCCAGTTGGGGCTTTTCTCCGGATGAAGACAGCAGCAAGACCTGACGATCGCCGTAGGCCACCCGATTGACCCCGGCGATCAGACTGAGGTCCGAAGCCAGCAGCGGTGCGCTGAGTTTGATGCTGCGCGCCCAGATATCCAGGTTGTTCAGGCCACTGGCGTCCAGGCCGGAACCTTCCATAGCCACTTCGCCAGCGCGGATATCGAAACCGGTCAACTGGCCGTCCTGCAGGCGCGGCACACCGCTGGTCAGGGTGGCCCTCGGGGTATTGATAAAACCGCAGCCGGCACAGGTGATGCCGTAAGGGTTGGCAACCACCAGTTCCGCCGACTGGCCGGAAATTTCGATATGGCCCTTGAGACTGGAGCGATTGGCGTGGGTGACTTCGTTGAGAATCAGCGACGCACTGCCGCTTTGCGCGAGGTTGTTGTTGCCGGCGACCTGGCCGCCGAGTTGGGACTGATGGATTCCGGCATCGTTGTTGAGGATCAGGCCGCTGGCATCGACATTGAATTTTTCGTATTTGTTGTGGGAGACACCGCGTTGGTTGGCCGCGGCGATATTGACCATCTCGACGCCGTTGGCCGCCCGCTCCACTTCCGCTTGTTTTTCCTTTTCCGCACTCTTGTCCACCACAACTTCCGCGAGCAGGTTGACGGGCAGGACCAGTTGCAGGCAGAGCAGCAGTGTTAATGCGCGCATGCCGCGAGAGGCGGGGTTGGAAAAATCCTTGGTGGCGATAGTTATGCGATGCATTTCCAGGCTCTTGCTATATGTTCCAGCTTTTTCCAAATTTTTGATGGGCACGCTGCGCTTTGACTCACGCCATTCATGGCGCTCGCCCTTCGGGCGCCTGCGGCGTCCAAATCGGCGGTCCTGCCTATTTGTGCCCATCCTACGGTATTCCTTTGTAGGAGCCTGCTTACAGGCGAAGGCTATCCAGCCCTGCGCCAGGCCCCCTTTTCGCCTGGCAGATTTTTGCTCCTGCAAAATCTGCATTTCCGCCATCCATGGCGGTCACAGCAGGCTCCTACACGCTCGATCAAAATTCCCAGTTGAAAGAGCCGTAAACTGCCTCCCCCGGCACTTCGTACTCCCGCGGCGCCGCTATGGGGTCGGCGTAGGTGAGATTCAGGCGCAGGCCGTGGCCGCTCCAGTTGACAGTGCTGTACCAGCTCTTCAGCGACTGCTTGTGCCCCGCCAGGCTGACGTCGCCCGCTTCCAGACCCAACGCCAGCTGCACTCCGGTTTCCTCCAGCCAGCCGGACAGCGGGAGGTAACCGCTGATTTCCTGTGTGGTTACCGCGCCGCTGTCGCCACTCAATCCCAGGCTTTTATAGCCGCGCACACTGCCACCGGTGCCGATGGTGAACTGTTCGCTGCCGTATAGCCGGTCGTCGCTATACTGGCCGCGCAGGCCGCTGCGCCAGTACCAGTTCCGCCCCAGTGCGGCGAAGGCGGTGCGATAATTCAAATTCAAAGTGTATTTTTCAAACTGTGCTTCGGGCCCGCCGTTCAGGTCCGAGTCCTCCAGCGCGCCGAACTGTTTCAGGCCATGATGGTAGGTGAGTTCTGCAAAAACCGAACCACCGCCCTCGCCGTACCACTGCCAGGAGGAGCCCAGGGAACCGGCGGACAGGGTGCGGCTGGCCGTTTCCAGCAGTACATCCTCGATAAAGTTGCGGCTTTTCTTCCGCGCGAGCCCGAAGATCAAACTGAATTTGTTCTGCTGGTCCCGGTAGACCAGGCGATTGGCGGACGCGCGGACCGATTCGGAAATTCCCGCGGATTCGAAGCTGGTGAGAAAGCCTTCTACAGTCGAGAGGTATTCGAAGCGGCTGATATCCAGCGACCAGGTCCAGTAGCGGTAGGGAATGCTGTAGTGCAGGCTGGCGCTCTCGCTGCCGAGACCGTCTGCGGTATCTTTTACGTCGCCCTGGTAGTACAGGTAGAGGTAGTCGTTCAGGGTGAGAGGACTGTCCCATTCCAGCAGCAGGTTGCGCTGCGTTTCGCCTGTGGATTCGTCACCGCTGTTGTCGTAGCCGAAGGTGGCGCGGTAGCGACGGGATGGCTGGTTATCGATCAGCACGCGGCTGCCGCCGGGCTTTTCTCCGGGCGCCAGTTCGACCGTCGCATTGTTGGAGGAAAGGCGGTTGAGCTGGTCCAGCCCCTGTTCCAAGGCGCGCAGATTGAACAGGTCGCCTTCTTCCAGAGGTACAGCGGAGTTCAGGAAAAGGTGGCGGTTTGCTTCCGGCGAGGAAAAGGCCAGGGCTTCCACCGTGCCAGGCAAAACTTCCAGACGCAGGGCGCCGTTGCTCAGGTCCTGTTGCGGAAGATAAACCCGGGTGGTGACGTAGCCGAGGTCGAAGTAGTAACGGGTCAGCCGCTCGACCAGTTGGTTGATCTGCCCTACGCCCACGCAGTAGCCGAAAAAACCCCGGCTCAGCTCATCCAGCTTTTGTTTCGGTAGCAGGCCGCCGTCGCCGCGCAGATCCAGTTCGGAGAGGGGGAAACAGTGCTTCTGTACTCCATCGGAGCGATAACGCTCTTCCGGCGGCAGGCTCAGCCGGTCCTCTTCAATCCTCTGGCGCTCCTTCTCCCGCTGCTCGCGGCGGAACTGTTCCAGGCGCCCTTCCTGCAAGCGAAGCTGGCGCTCGGCATCCGGCGGTGTTTGGGCGGCTGTGGGATTCGTGGCTGAAGACAATAGAAGCGTAAACAGAATGGCGGGCAGTAACTGCCTTCCCCCTCGACAAGCAGACAAATTGTTCATTCCTTGTTATTCAGCTGTTACCAGTGCAGGGCGCAATTCGACCGAGGTTGATTCAGCGGTCGCGAAGTCTAACTGATCAACAAAAAAAATCTATGCCGATCAATAAATAAATGTGAGCGTGTTCACATAAAGATGTCGGCGGTGTCTATGGTCTGCTATAGCTGGCCGGGGGGAGGCACAGGAAGCTGTTCACAAAAAAAAAGCCCGCATTGATGCGGGCTTTTCGTTTCACTGAATTGCCTTATCCGGCAATCCACATTACGGCAGCAAGTGCGCCACAGCGTCCCGCTCTTCCGCCAGTTCCTGTTCGGTGGCAGCCATTTTCCCGCGGGAGAAGTCATTGATCTCCAGGCCCTGGACGATTTCCCAGTCGCCGTTCTTGCAGGTACAGGGGTAGGAGTAGATCAGTCCTTCCTGGATGCCGTAGGAGCCGTCGCTGTAGATCCCCATGCTCACCCAGTCGCCCTCGGCGGTACCCAGAGCCCAATCGCGCATGTGGTCTATAGCGGCGTTGGCGGCAGAGGCGGCGGAGGAGGCTCCACGGGCCTTGATAATGGCCGCGCCACGCTGCTGTACGGTGGGGATAAAGTCGTTTTCGTACCAATCCTGCTCCACCTTCTCCATGGCCGCCTCACCGGATACTTTGGCTTGATACAGATCCGGGTACTGGGTGGAGGAGTGATTGCCCCAGATGGTCATATGGGTGACGTCATTGACCGTGGAATCGGTTTTATTGGCCAGCTGCGACAGCGCGCGGTTGTGGTCCAGGCGGGTCATGGCGGTGAAGTTGCGCGGGTCCAGGGCCGGGGCGTTGCGCTGGGCGATCAGTGCATTGGTGTTGGCGGGGTTGCCCACCACCAGTACTTTCACGTCGCGCGAAGCCACGTCGTTCAGCGCTTTGCCCTGGGCGGAGAAGATCGCCGCGTTGGCTTCCAGCAGGTCCTTGCGCTCCATACCCGGGCCGCGGGGGCGCGCACCGACCAGCAGCGCGTAATCGGCATCCTTGAAGGCCACGGTGGCATCATCGGATTGCACAATGCCCGCCAGCAGCGGAAAGGCGCAGTCTTCCAGTTCCATGGCCACACCCTTGAGGGCTTCCAGCGCCGGGGTGATTTCCAGCAGTTGCAGGATAACTGGTTGATCTTTGCCCAACATTTCGCCAGATGCGATGCGGAACAGCAACGAATAGCTGATCTGGCCGGCAGCGCCGGTCACAGCAACACGAACAGGTGCTTTCACGATAAGTCTCCGTAGTTTTCAGGCGCCCGCATTATAGGGCTTTGGGGGTAAATTGCACCTGGGGCGGAGTTCCAGCCCTGTTGGCGGGCCGGAGACCCGCAAGCCGCGGGTGGAAGAGCGTAAGGAATGACGCAAATACCGGGGAGGGTGTGCCCGGACGGGCACGCACCCTAGGCGACAGCCAGCTCGCGGTAGCGGCTCTGCAGTGCGGTGTAGAGCTGACGGCTGTAATCCGACGCGCCCGTGTCCAACTGTCCGGCCAGCTCTGCCAGGTGCTCGTTGTCTTCGCGACCGGCCCAGTTCTTCACGTAGCTCCCGTCCTTGTAGCCGTGATCCTGGCGGAAGCGGTTGAGAATATTCTTGCCTACATAGCGGCGGTAGAGTTCTTCGAACGACAGCTCCACGTCGGCCATCAATTGGGTGAAGCCCGCCAGGTCGAACTGGCGACTGGCCAGGGTTTCCAGGGTAAAGGCTTCCAGGTTTTCGCGGAAATCGCCAGGCCCTTTCTGCCTACCTTCGAATTCCGCCTGCATACGCCCGGCCACCTGCTCGGGACTACCCTGCTGCAGCTCCAGGCTGAGGCCAAAGTGCCAGATATCCACCAGTTCCAGTTTGACCTGATCCAGGTCCGGCTGCTGTTTTTTCCACCACTTCCAGCCGTAGTGGTCGAGCAGCTCCGCACTCTCGACCCAGATAGCCCGGTACCAGGCGTGGTTCTGTTCGCGCCAGTTATCGCTGACCAGTGTATTGATCTCATCTTGCAGAGCCAGCATGACCTGCAATTGTTGTCGCATCATGGAATGGATTTCCTCAGGCGGCCCGTTTGAACAGGCGGTGAAAATTTTCTGTGGTAATTTCGGCCAGTTGTTCGTAGGGAATGCCCCGCAACTCGGCGATAAATTCGGCCACTTCGCGCACGTAGGCGGGAATATTGGGTTTACCCCGGTAGGGAACCGGTGCCAGGTAAGGAGAGTCCGTTTCCACCAGCAGCCGGTCCAACGGCAGTTTTTGCGCTACGTCGCGCAGTTCCCCGGCGTTCTTGAAAGTCACTATGCCGGACAGGGAAATATAGTAATTCAGGTCCAGCGCGGCTTTTGCCATCTCCCAGCTCTCGGTAAAGCAGTGCAGTACGCCGGCGTGTTCCGGACTGCCGTGTTCGCGAATCAGTTCAATGGTATCTTCGCGAGCATCGCGGGTGTGCACTATCACCGGCAGTTGCGCGCGGCCGGCGGCCTGGAGGTGGGCGGTAAAACTTTGCTGCTGTATTTCTTTGGTATCAGTGCTGTAGTAATAGTCCAGGCCGGTTTCGCCGAGGGCCACCACCTTGGGCTTCTGCGCCAGCTCCAGCAACTTGTCCACATCGGCGAGGCCGGAGTCCACATCCAGTGGGTGTACGCCCACGGAGCAGACCACATCCTCGTGACGCCCGGCGATATCCACTACCCGGTCGACGTTCTCCAGGCTGATACCCACGCACAGGAACTTGCCGACACCACGACTGCGGGCCAGCTCGAGCACCGCGTCCAGGTCGCCGTCGAATTTGTCCAGTTTGAGTCGGTCGAGATGACAGTGTGAATCTACTAGCATTACAGGGTGTGAGTCGGTCGGCTGGATTCCAGGGACCCGGCCAGGTAGGTTTCGATCTTGTTCTGGGCGACATTGTCCTTGTCGGAAAACTGTACACCAATACCGGGGGTACGATTGCCCTGCGCACCCGCCGGGGTGACCCACACCACTTTACCGGCCACCGGGACCTTTTCCGGTTCGTCCATCAGGTTCAGCAGCAGGAACACCTCATCGCCGAGGTCGTAGGATTTGTCAGTGCTGATGAACAGGCCGCCGTTTTTCACGAAGGGCATGTAGGCCGCGTAGAGTACGGACTTGTCCTGGATTTTCAGCGAAAGGATGCCGTTGCGGGCACCGCCACCCATGGCTTTCATGGCCGGACCTCTTTTTTTTGGTTGTCGGTACGGTAGCGGAGCATACAACCGCTGTCCAGAATTTTGGGGCTATGAATTCGTCTCAAGCAGCCATCCCCTGGAACGACGCGCGGCCCGGCCATCCACGGCCGGTCGTGAAGCTGTATGGCGAGCAGTGCTCGCTAAGCGTACAACTTCGCCCAACGGATCAACAGGTCCTCCAACAGCAGTCGCTTGTTGGGGTTGGCTCCGCCGCTGAGCAGTTGACGCGCCTCAGCCAGTTGGTCGGAAAAGCCGAACAGCGGCCGCAGACTTTCCGTACCCCTACCAGGCAGCCGCTGCAGCAGCCCGATAACCTGCCGGTCCGCGGTCAGGTCACAACTGCGCGCGCGCAGCATCTGCGCCAACCACTGCTGCCAGAATTTCAATAGCTGGCTCAGCTCGATACCCTCACCGGGATTCTCCCAGCGCCCTGCTGCGGCCACCGGCGCCTCGGCGGATTGCGCCAGCGCGATCAGATCGGCGAGAAACTGTTCCCGGGCCTCCCGCGCTTCCGGTTCCACCAGTTCCAGCGCCAGCAACGGAGCGCCGCCGGAGAGGGCAAGTGCGCTGCGCGCGGATTGTCCGTCGAGCCCACCCTCGTGCAGCCAGCGCAGCGCGGCCTCTTCCGAAGGTGCGGGGAAAGCCACTGACTGGCAGCGGCTGCGAATGGTGGGTAACAGGCCGGAGGGCGAGTCGCTGACCAACAGGAAGATCACCGATGCGGCGGGCTCCTCAAGGTTTTTCAGCAGCGCGTTGGCGGCGTTGACGTTCATCGCCTCCGCCGGTGCCAGCCAGACCACCCGTGCACCTTCGCGGCCGCTGGTGCGGCCGACAAAACCGCCCAGTTGGCGGATTTGCTCCACTTTCAACGGCCCGCCAGGCTTCTCCGGCTCCACGCGCAGGAAATCCGGGTGCGAACCCGCGCGCCACAGCCGGCAGCCCCGACAATCACCACAGGCCAGGCCGTCGCGGGGTTGTTCGCACAGCGCCAGCGCGGCAAAGGCCTCGGCGAAACGCCGCTTGCCGAGGCCCGGCTGGCCGCTGAACAGCAGCGCGTGCGGGCAGCGGCCGGCGCGCCACTGGGCGCCCAGGCGCTGCCACTGCTCGGCCTGCCAGGGCAGCGGCGAGGGGACAGTTGGGTTTTCGATGGTTTCGGGCACTTGGGGTCAGTTCTTTCCAGTATTGGTAGGAGCGGCGGGGCGGCCATCCGCCGTTGGCCGCGATCGATCCCGCTTTGTAGCACCCATCGATCGCGGCCAACGGCCGCTCCTACAGGGGTTATTCAGAGGTCGGTAAAACGAGTCGTTCGAGTTCTGTTTGCAACTGTCGCTGCACCTGCTCCAGCGGCTGACTAGCGTCAATCACCGCGTAGCTCTCCGGAGCCGCTTCGGCGCGCTCCCGATAGGCGGCGCGCACTCGCAGGAAGAAGGCGAGCTGTTCGTTCTCGAAGCGGTCGGCAGCACCGATATCGGCGGCGCGGGCCAGGCCGGTCTGCGGGTCCAGATCGAGCAACAGGACCCTGTCCGGGCGCAGGTCTCCCTGCACTGTCTGCTCCAGTTGGGCGATCAGTGTGCGGTCGAGCTGGCGACCGCCGCCCTGGTAGGCGTAGGTGGCATCGGTGAAACGGTCGCAGATCACCCAGTCGCCTCGGGCCAGCGCCGGCTCGATGACTCGGGCGATATGCTGGGCGCGGGCAGCAAAGACCATCAGCAGTTCGGCTGTGGGGTCCACCGCTTCGTCGCGGTTGCACAATAGCAGCTCGCGCAGTTCTTCCGCCAGCGGCGTGCCGCCGGGTTCCCGTGTCTGTATAAAGGCGATATCGCGATCCCGCAGCCAGCCGGTAATGAACTGGAGGTTGGTGGACTTGCCCACCCCCTCGCCACCTTCGAGAGTGATAAATTTTCCGCGCCGCAAAATTAGTTTTCCTTGTTTTCTTTCAGGGCCGGGCTGGAGCGATAGTTTGCGTGGCGCTTCAACTGGTACTCCCGCACTGCGCGATTATGCTCCGCCAGGGTGGCGGAGAAGTGGTGCGAACCATCACCCTTGCCAACAAAGTACAGGCTGTCGCCCGCTTTCGGGTTCAGCGCCGCGCGAATGGCTTCGCGCCCCGGCAGGGCAATGGGTGTGGGCGGCAGCCCGTCGATGACATAGGTATTGTAAGGGGTTGATTCTCGCAGATGGGCGCGGGTCAGGTTGCCATCAAATTCCTCGCCCAGGCCGTAAATCACCGCCGGGTCCGTCTGCAGGCGCATGCCCTTGGTCAGGCGGCGAATAAAAACACCGGCAATCTCGCTTCGCTCCGAGGGCTGGCCGGTCTCCTTCTCGATCAGCGAAGCCATGATCAGCGCTTCATAGGAAGAGCTGTAGGGGAGATTGTCGTCGCGGACCTGCCACTCCTCTTCCAGGATTCGCCGCATACGCCGGTAGGCCTGCCGCAACAGCTCGATATCCGTAGTGCCGGAGCGGTAGATATAGGTATCCGGAAAAATCCAGCCTTCGGGGCTTTCGCCATCGAAGCCCAGCGCGCGAGCGGCACTGGCGGCGTCCCCGCCCTCCTCCGACTTTACGATATTGCGGCCGGCGCGCACCTGCTCCAGGGCCTGGCGGAAAGTCCATCCTTCCACCAGGGTGAGCCGGTAGCGGGTGACGTCGCCGCGGTTCAGGCGCTCCACCAGGTCCTTGGCGTTGCTGCCCGCCGGCAGCAGATATTCGCCCGCGTGGATTCCGGTCTTGCCCTTCCAGTAGGCATAGGCGAGCACCAGCCGCGGCCACCGGAGTACGCCGCGTTGCTCCAGGTCCCGGAGGGCCCGGGACAGACTGCCGCCGCTGTTTACTTCGAAACGCAGCCCGTCGTTCCCGACCGCCAGCGGCCGCACCAGGGCGGCCTGCATCGCCCACAGGGAAGCGGCCGCGACCAGCAGCAACAGGGCGGAGGCACCCAGCAGGTAGCGCCAGGGACGTTTTTTCGCTATAGCTTGTTTTTTCTTCACCACAACTCTTCCGCAATCAACCGCTGCAGCCGGCGGGTTTCCGAACCCGGGAGCCAACGGCGATGGTCAATCAGTTCCCGCACCGGCATAACGCCCCGCAAGCTGTTACACAGCGCGACTTCCTCCGCGACGCACAGGATCTCGAGATCGATATCCACTTCCCCGAGGGGAATCCGCGCACTCAGCCAGTCGCGCATTACCCCCCGAACCCCACAGCGCCGCAGGTCCGGCGTGATCCAGGCGCCCTCCAGTCTTACCAGCAGGTTGCAGCGCAGGCTTTCGATCACCCGCCCCGCAGCGTCCAACAGCAGACCATCGCAGGCCTCCCCGGGGGGCAACTCGGCTTTGGCGCGATTATATCCCGCGCGGTCCAGGGATTTGCAGCCCAGGTTGGCAGTTTTGCCGCCCGGTAGCCGCCCGGTGCAGAGGAAAAGACGGGCGCCCTCTTCCAGTTCCGACGTGGGCTCCAGCGGCAGCAGGCTGACATCCCAGCACCGGCGGCCGCCCCGATACCCCAGGCGCACACGCAGTTTGGCGGCCGGGACCGGGCAGTCGGCGGCGATTCGCTCCAGGGCCTGTTCTATTTCGGCCAACTCCCCCTCCCCCAGCCGACTGCAGCGAAGCAGGCGGGCGCGGTGCAGCGGCCACAGGGGTACCCGGCCGCTCTGGCAGCGCATGGTCTCGAGCAGTCCGTCGGTATAGGCGTCGTCCGGTGGCAGGGAGACCACGGCAGCAGCCTTTTCAAAGAAGAGCGGGAGTGTGGTCATGATCCCCCGGGATAGAGATGCGCCCGCCGGAACCGGCGGGCGCTAATATCTTGGTATTGGTCAGATCCGCTTGAAGACCAGCGATCCGTTGGTGCCGCCAAAACCAAAGGAGTTGGACAGCACCGCATCGATAGTCTTTTCCTGGGTCTCCATAGGCACCAGGTTGATGCCACTGCAGGCTTCGTCCGGGTTCTCGAGATTGATGGTGGGTGGCGCCACCTGATCGCGCAGAGCCAGCACCGAGAAAATTGCCTCCACCGCTCCCGCGGCACCCAGCAGGTGACCGGTCATGGACTTGGTGGAACTCACTGCCAGCTTGTCGGCGGCGGCACCGAACACCGAGTGCACTGCCTGAATCTCCGCTTTATCTCCCAAGGGTGTGGAAGTGCCGTGGGCGTTGATGTACTGGATGCCGTCCGCCGACAGACCCGCATCCCTGAGCGCGTTCTGCATGGACAGGGCTGCGCCAGCGCCGTCTTCCGGCGGCGAGGTCATGTGGTATGCATCACCGCTCATACCGAAGCCGATCAGCTCCGCGTAGATCTTCGCCCCACGCGCCACGGCCCGCTCGTACTCTTCCAGCACCAGGACCCCTGCCCCCTCGCCCAGCACAAAGCCGTCCCGATCCACATCCCAAGGGCGGCTGGCCCGCTGGGGATCGTCGTTGCGGGTGGACAGCGCGCGTGCCGCGCAGAAACCACCCAGGCCCACCGGGGTGGTGACCATTTCCGCTCCGCCGCACACCATCACATCGGCGTCACCGTACTGAATCGTGCGCATGCCCAGACCCACTGCATGGGTGCCGGTGGTACAGGCGGTGGTGGTGGAAAGATTGGGGCCCTTCATGCCGTATTTGATCGACAGGTTGCCGGAAACCATATTGATGATGGCGCCCGGTACGAAGAAGGGGGAGACGCGGCGCGGGCCCCGCTCTGCGATCAGCATGGCGTTGCGTTCGATCTCGGCGATGCCACCCATGCCGGAGCCGATACAGGCGCCTATCCTCGGCGCATTGCTCTCGGTAATTTCCAGGCCGCTGTCTTCCATCGCCTGTATACCCGCGGCCATACCAAAGCGCAGGAATACATCCATTTTGCGCGCTTCCTTTTCCGGTATGTACAGCGCGGGATCGAAATCCTTTACCGTGGCGGCGAAGCGGGTAGAAAAATCAGAGACATCAAAAGACTCGATAGGTACCGCGCCGCTGGTGCCGGCGAGAATCGCGGTCCAGCTATCTTCCAGGGTATTGGCCAGGGGGCTGATCATGCCCATTCCGGTAACGACTACTCTTCTACGCGACACTCGTGTTTCCCCCGAGATCATTTCAGGACGACCGGGATTTAAGCCGGCAGTCACTTTCGCTTAGTGCTACATAAAAGGAAAGCCGCACTATGTAACATAGAACGGCTTTCACAATACTTTCAGCATCGGGCAACAGGTGGTTACCCGATGCCTAAACCACCCAGCGGGAATTAACCAAGGTTTTCCTTGATGTAATCGATGGCCAGCTGAACAGTTGTAATTTTTTCGGCTTCTTCGTCGGGGATCTCAGTTTCGAATTCCTCTTCCAGAGCCATTACCAACTCAACTGTGTCAAGGGAGTCAGCGCCCAGATCTTCAACAAATGAGGCTTCAGGCTTTACGTCTTCTTCCTTCACACCCAGTTGTTCAGCAACGATCTTTTTAACGCGCTCTTCAATGCTGCTCATGATTCAATTTAACTCCTAGTGGATAAAAATCTGTTGTAGTCGTTTTCAATTTCTGCCCCGCGATATTCAAAGCGGGATAACGACCGGCTCACACAGCTTCGGTTAATGCGAGGCGGCATTGTACCCCAACTTTTTCGGGATGTAATGCGCCGCCTTTCGCTCCCCAAAGCACCATTGCAAACTCTTTGTTAATCAAACAGTTACAGCAATTTTTTGAGGAAAAATATCAGGCCATATACATGCCGCCATTCACATGAATGGTCTCTCCGGTTACGTATCCACCCGCATCACTGGCTAAAAAAGCGACAACTGAAGCAATCTCTTCGGGAGCGCCCAAACGTCCCAGCGGGATCCGGCTCATCAGTGCTTCGCGCTGGGCTTCCGGGAGTACCTTAGTCATATCGGTATCGATAAATCCGGGAGCCACGGTGTTCACCGTAATACCCCGAGAGCCCACTTCCGCCGCCAGCGAGCGCGCAAAACCGGCGACCCCGGCCTTGGTGGCCGCGTAGTTGCTCTGGCCGGCGTTACCCATGCTGCCCACAACGGAGCTGATATTGATAATCCGCCCCCAGCGCGCCTTGGTCATATCCCGCAGGCAGGCCTTGGTCACACGATAGACCGCGGAAAGGTTGGTGTCGATCACCTCAGCCCACTCCTCGTCCTTCATGCGCATCAGCAGGTTATCCTTGGTAATGCCCGCATTGTTGACCAGGATCACCGGTGCGCCGAAATCCTTTTTCACCGATTCCAGTAGTGTAGCCAGACTTTCCGCGCGGGTGACATCCAGCTCTTTGCCAACACCGGAGATGCCCTTTTCAGCAAAGCGCGCGGTGATTTTTTCCGCACCAGCGGCGCTTGTGGCGGTGCCGATCACCGTGGCGCCCAAGGCGCCCAAGGTATCGGCTATGGCCGCACCGATGCCGCGGCTGGCACCGGTGACCAGGGCCACTTTATCGTTGAGGGAAGTTGTCAGTGTCATTGTCGCTCCACTCGAATTCGAGATATTACTCCGCAGTGGCCAGCAGTGCGGTATTGAATTGGTCCGGGGTGTCGATGTTGTGGCAAGTCAGGCTGCGGTCGATGCGCTTGGCCAATCCCGCCAACACTTTGCCCGGTCCGCATTCCACCAGTTGCCCGGTACCGTCCGCCACCATGGCCTGCACACACTCGGTCCAGCGCACCGGGCTGTAGATCTGCTCCACCATTAATACCTTGATGGCCGCGGGGGCCGACTCAGGGCGGGCGTGCACATTGTGGATTACCGGGATTTCCGGCGCATGAAACTCTGTCGATTCAATCTGCGCGGCCAGCTTTTCCGCCGCCGGGCGCATCAATTCGGTGTGAAAAGGCGCGCTCACGGGCAGCAGCATAGCGCGCTTGGCTCCGGCAGTCTTACAGGCCTCGATGGCGCGACTTACCGCAGCACTGCTGCCGGCGATAACCACCTGGCCGGGGGAATTGTAGTTGACCGCCGCGACCACCTCGTCCTCTGCCGCTTCGGCACAGGCAGACTCAACCGCAGTATCATCCAGGCCGATCACTGCAGCCATTGCGCCCTCTCCCGCAGGCACCGCCTTTTGCATCAGGCGGCCGCGCTCCTGTACCAGATGCACGGCATCGGTAAAGGCCAGAGTGCCGGCGCACACCAGGGCTGACCACTCGCCCAGACTGTGGCCGGCCATTCTCGCGGGATGGACTCCGCCGCGGGCGCACCAGGCGCGGTACAGCGCCACACTGGCGGTGAGCAACAGCGGCTGGGTGCGCTCAGTGAGGTTGATATCCGCCTGCTCGCCGTTCTGACACAGGTCCCAGAGGTCGTAGCCGAGTACATCGGACGCCTCGGAAAAAGTGGTGTGGATCTCGGGAAATTCAGCCGCGGCATCCGCCAGCATACCTATCTGCTGGGAACCCTGGCCGGGGAAGACAAATGCGAGCCTTGCATTGGTCATGGAACATCCTTAAACCTGGTTGGCAATGGTTGGGGGGTTACGCCTTTACCTGCGCCATGGCGCGGCCCAGCCTGGCGGCCAGGTCGGCTTCGGCGCACTCTTTGGCAGTGATCATCGCCCGGTAGAACGCCTCGCTGCTGGCGCCACCGTGACTCTTGATCACGTTACCTTTCACCCCTAAAAAGCTGGCGCCATTATAGCGGGCGGGTTCCACCTGTGTACGCCATTTTCGCAACAGCTTTATGGCTAATTGGCCAAAAAAGCGCTTGATCGGACTCTTTCTCTCAATGGTGAAGGCTTTCTGACCCATGAGTCGGATTACACCTTCGGCGGATTTCATCGCCACATTCCCCATCAGGCCGTCGCAGACCACCACATCCACCACGCCGGTGAAAATATCGTGCCCCTCGACAAAGCCGGCGTAATGGATGGCCGGGTCCTTCTCCAGCAACTCCGCCGCGCGGCGGACCTCCTCCGTTCCCTTGTGCGCCTCCGCACCTATATTCAGTAGCGCTACCCGAAGATCCCGCTTGCCGGTATGCACCCATTGCGCCTCGATGCCCATGCGGGCGAATTGCAACAGATCCTCCGCAGTGCAGTCGATATTGGCACCCAGGTCCAGCAGAAAGCAGGACCCCGCTTCCGCGGGCAGGGACTTGCCCAGCGCCGGCCGGCGCACGCCCTCGATGGTACCCAGAATGCTGCGGCTCAATGCAAGCAGTGCACCCGTGTTGCCGGAGGTCACCATCGCCTGTACCTCCCCCCGGGCCACCGCCTGCAGCGCCCGGGCCATGGAGGATTCGCGCTTGTGGCGCAGCGCCTGTATGGGATTGCAGCTCTGTGTAACCACCTGTTCGCAAGAGGTGATATGCAGCCGCCCATGTAACTGGGGTTGCCGCTGTTCGTCGAGGAGAGCCTGAAGCTGAATCTGCGGACCGAAGAGCTCCAGTTCCGCTTGGGGGAATCGATTGAGGAATCTGACACAGGCCGGAACGACAGAGCGGGGACCTAAGTCCCCGCCCATCACATCCACGGCCAATCGCAATTGGCTGGACAAAGTTTACTCTTCTACTTCTGCGCCGCCGACGTCGATCACTTTACGGCCGCGGTAGAAACCGTCTTTGGTCACGTGGTGACGGCGGTGCTTCTCACCGGTAGTCGGGTCGACAGACAGGGTCGGTCCACCCAGCGCGTCGTGGGAACGACGCATGCCGCGACGGGAACGGGTCTTTTTGTTTTGCTGAACAGCCATGGCTTGCTCCTAAAATAACAAATTACACTGGAACCGGGGCGCCTCATCGGCGAGCCCAACTCATCGCTTGCGCGATGAACCCTTCAACTGTTCCAGCACTTTAAAGGGGTTTTCCCGCTGCTCATCCGCCTCTCCGGCATCCTCACCATAGTGGAAGCGGTCGCGGGCGACACACTCCTCCTGGTGGTAGGCCACCATGGGCAGATTGAGCAAAATCTCTTCTTCGAGCACTTCGTACAGGTTCAGCTCATCGCCTTCCTGCACCACCGGGTCCAGATCCTTGGGCAGTGACTTACCCTGCTCTTCGGACCAGACCACCCCCCAGCGAAAAGTTGCCTCTATCTCTTCTGGCACCGGCTCCAGGCAGCGCTGGCAGAGCAGCTGCACCCGGCAGCGCACCATACCGTCCACTGCCAAATAACCTTGCAGGTCCCGCGCAAAGGTCAGCTCGGCCCGGACATCCTCGTCGACAGACTCGGTCGCCAAGAGCAGCCGCTGCAGTGCTGACCGCGGCAGCGTTCCGGCCAGCTGCTGCTCGCGATGCACTAGCTTGCGAGCATCGACAAGGCGCGGCAGCGCAGCATTAGAGGGGGGCATCGACATAAGCGCGCAATTCTATGGACTACCCCCACCCTTGTCAAAACAATTCCGCCCCCGCAAGATCGGGCGATTTGCACAGGAAAACACCATGCCTCGTCCCCTGATTCTAGCCTCCAGCTCCCCCTACCGTCGGGCCCTGTTCGAGCAGTTGCAACTGCCCTTTGAAGCCGACTCGCCCCATATAAATGAAGAAGCACTGCCGGGAGAGGCTGCCCGGGATCTGGCCCAGCGACTGGCGGCGGAGAAGGCCCAGGCATTGCGCGCCGCTCACCCGCGGGCACTGATTATCGGCTCCGACCAAGTGGCCGAATGTGACGGCCACATCCTGGGCAAACCTGAGGAGCGCGACAGGGCCGTGGAGCAACTGCGCCTTTGCTGCGGACGAGCGGTGCATTTCCACACCGGGCTCAGCCTACTGGATGCCGCCAGCGGCGAGCAGCGTACGGAACTGGAAACCTTCACTGTGCACTTTCGCCGATTGACCGGAGCGCAAATAGATCGCTATGTGGAGAGAGAAAAGCCCTTCGATTGTGCAGGTTCGTTTAAAGTGGAAGGTTTGGGGATAACCTTATTCGAAAAAATGGAAGGGTCGGACATGAACTCGCTGATCGGCCTTCCATTAATTCGATTGGTTACCATGCTCGGAACGTTTGGCGTGGACCCGCTGGCCTGAGCCCCGACGCGGGTCGCCAAGGCCAACCGCGGAATAGCGCTCAATCAGACTCCCAGTGGTGGCCACTCCAGCAGCTCCGGAAAGCGGTCGATAATCGCTCGAGGGCCACAAGCCTGCAGCCGTTCCCGGTCGTGAACTCCGTAGCTGACCCCGATAGCAGCCATGTCCATCGCCGCAGCCATATTCAGGTCGTAGACCGTATCTCCCACCATCACCGCCTCCTCTACCGGGCAGCCGGTCTCCACCAGCAGCTCGCGCAACATGCGCGGGTCCGGCTTGGAGGCGGTCTCATCAGCACAGCGGCTGGCCACAAACATGCACCCGAGCCCCAACTCCCGAAACTCGCGCTCCAGCCCCCGGCGACTCTTGCCAGTGGCCACCGCCAACTTGTGTCCCGCGCCCAGCAGGCTATCAAAGGTGGACAGCACCCCGTCAAACAGCGGCAGCGGCTCGCTGCGCGCAGCCAGCCATTCCTCCGAGTAGCGCTCGCGCAAGCGCTGGCGCTGGTCATCGACGACCTCGGGAAACAGGATTCCCACCGCCTCGGGCAGCCCCAGACCAATAATGTTACCGACCGCTCCTGCAGCCGGCGCAGGCAGACCCACTCCCTCGGCGGCGCGCTGCATACAGGAGACGATGCGGGCCTCGGAATTACAGACGGTGCCATCCCAGTCCAGGATTACCAACATAACGATTTCCTACTGCTTAAGACCTGTTTAACACTAAATTTACAACCGCAGGCAAGGTGCGAAGAGTGTGGTTAAGCACATTAAACGAGCGGCGAGTGACGCCGTTGCTTTTTGGAGGCGCACCAAGAAGGGACGAGGCTAGTGAATGCAGCCTGGCAGGCTATCTATAAGCCGCCGCTCTCGCGCAGAGCTGCCAGAACGGATTCCAGCTCCTCCGGCAGAGCCGCCTCTATGCTGACCTTTTCGCCCCCCGGGAGGGAACAACTCACCCTCGCAGAATGCAGGAACAGCCTTTTCAGCCCCTGCTCGCGAAAGGCGCAATTCACCTCATCCGGCGCGTACTTTGCGTCACCGGCCAGCGGACAGCCAACAAACTGGGCGTGCACCCGTATCTGGTGGGTGCGCCCGGTAACCGGCTCAGCGGACACCAGAGTCGCACCACGGAAACGTTCCAGCACCTGAAACCGGGTTTCCGAATCCTTGCCCGAGGGATCGACCGATACCATCCGCTCACCGCTCTTCAGGGTATTCTTGCGCAGGGGCGCCTCCACCAGGCGCCGCCCTCTCGGCCATTTTCCCGCCGCCAGCGCCAGATAGGACTTGCCAACCCTTCCCGCGCGCAACTCCGTTTGTGCATGCAGCAGAACAGAGCGTTTGCGTGCGACCATGATTGCACCACTGGTATCCCGGTCCAGCCGGTGCACCAGCTCCATAAACGGGCTCTGGGGAAACATCTGTCGCAATATCTCGATCAGCCCCAGTCGCACTCCGCTACCGCCGTGTACCGCCAGCCCCGCCGGCTTGTCGATCACCAGCAGCCCGTCGGCGTCGTACAGTATGGATTGCTCCACCAGCCGGCGCAGTTGGTCACCGGCAACCGGCGCCGGTGCCTGGGCGGCAGTACGCACCGGAGGGACCCTCACCACATCCCCCGCCTGCAGCCTGTATTCCGCTTTCACCCTTCCTTTATTCACCCGCACCTCGCCCTTGCGCAGAATGCGATAGATGCGCGAGCGCGGTACGCCCTTGAGGCGGGCCTGCAGGAAATTGTCGATCCGCTGGCCTGCCAGCTCCTCCGGCACAGTCAGGAACTGCACACTGCCTGGCGCCTGGGCAGAGCCGCCAGGGACCTGGCCGGAATTGGATGGTGAGGCCGGTAAGGCCGGGACGGGGGGATGGTCACTTCGCATGGGGCGCATAATAGCCGCCGCGCCCGAATATTGCACCGCCCCGCTCCCCCTGATCCGGCGCGATCTCCCGGTGGTGGTCACAATTGAAGCATCCTTCGGCCTGTGTTATATTCGGCCGGCCTGAATTGGGCTGGTTTTCGGCGGTGTGCGGCATCCACTAAGAGGGGCCACAGGCATCGTAACTGGAGAAAATACCGCCAATCGGCCGGTGCGCGCCTCTTTCACATATATATGAGGCCGCGTCATTGAAAAACTTCGCCGGTGAGGCCACCCCTGTAATTGTGACCAGGGGCGCCTCGCCGGCCACAACGCCCCGCATTAGTGCGGGTAACTATCGCGAAGGTAAGACGGGCTGAAGCCTGCAGCGCTTGGAAGGACGACTCAAACACTTACGTCCGCTCTGTTGAAGTAGCCAGCGACCGAACTGGCAGCCCGGGCAGCGATGCCGGCCCGGCGGCAAAACATACAGAAGCGAAAGGCCTGGCCAAAAGCCGGTCACAACAGAGCCGAACGAAAAGACGTAAACCTCGCCGCCCGCGATTCCTGACCGGAGGGCGGCGCCCGGTACACGGATGCGACAAATCGCATTATCGTTACTGGGTAGTACTACTGACGGGTACTAAAGGTACCAACGAATGCTGCGCCAACTGCAATGCATTCGGAGTTACAGCAGTGTGACAATCGGAGCCCGCACCGCCAGTCTTTGGCGGCGCCGCCCCGGTCGTCCCTGCCCCGCCCTGTGGCTTCGACGCCGCGCGGCGACCGTACAAAGCCTGCAAGCTTCAGTGTCCCCTTTGCGCAACGCAAGGATACAAGACACGCATGAAGAGAATGCTAATCAACGCGACTCAGCCGGAAGAGATTCGCGTCGCCCTGGTCGATGGCCAGTGGCTCTACGACCTGGATATTGAAAACCGCACCCGCGAACAGAAAAAGGCCAACATCTACAAGGGTAAAATTACCCGTGTGGAACCCTCCCTCGAAGCCGCGTTTGTCGACTACGGCGAAGAGCGCCACGGCTTCCTGCCGCTGAAAGAAATCTCCCGCGAGTACTTCACCAAACAGCCCAAGGACATAGACGGCCGCATCAAGATCAAGGATGTGGTCAAGGAGGGCATGGAAGTCATCGTGCAGATAGACAAGGAAGAGCGCGGCAACAAAGGCGCGGCGCTAACCACCTTTATCAGCCTCGCCGGCCGCTACCTGGTACTGATGCCAAACAACCCCCGTGCCGGCGGTATCTCCCGCCGTATCGAGGGCGACGAGCGTTCCGAACTGCGCGATGCCCTCTCCAGCGTGGAGGTTCCCTCCGGCATGGGCATCATCGTGCGCACCGCCGGCGTTGGCCGCAGCGGCGAAGAGCTGCAGTGGGACCTCAACTACCTGCTGCAACTCTGGGACGCCATCGAGAAGGAAGCGAACAGCTCAAAGGCGCCCCACTTCCTGTTCCGCGAGAGCAACGTGATCATCCGCGCGATTCGCGACTATATGCGCGATGATATCGGCGAAGTGATAGTGGATGAAAAAGGCGCCTACCAACTGGCTGCGGAGTTCGCCCGCCAGGTGATGCCCGCCTACGTCAACAAGGTGAAGTATTACGAGGACGCCATCCCGCTATTCAACCGCTACCAGATCGAAGGCCAGATCGAGACTGCCTTCGAGCGCGAAGTGAAACTGCCTTCCGGCGGTTCCATCGTGATCGATGTCACCGAGGCCCTGGTCTCCATCGATATCAACTCCTCGCGCGCCACCAAGGGCGGCGACATCGAGGAGACGGCGCGCAACATCAACCTGGAAGCCGCGGACGAGATCGCCCGCCAACTGCGCCTGCGGGATATGGGCGGCCTGGTGGTGATCGACTTTATCGACATGCAGAGCAAATCCAACCAGCGCGATGTGGAAAAGCGTATGGAGAAAGCACTCAGCATGGACCGCGCGCGGGTGCAGATCGGCCGCATCTCCCGCTTCGGTCTGCTGGAGATGTCCCGCCAGCGCCTGCGCCCCTCCCTGGGTGAGACCACTTTCCGCGTCTGCCCCCGCTGCAGCGGCCAGGGCACCATCCGCGGCACCAAATCCCTGGCGCTGTCCATCCTGCGCCTGGTGGAAGAGGAAGCCAAGAAGGAGCGCAGCGCGGAAATCCGCGCCATCACCCCGGTGAACGTGGCCACCTACCTGCTCAATGAGAAGCGTAAGGCCATCTCCCAGATCGAGTCCCGCAACAAAACCCGCGTGGTGATCGTGCCTAACGCGGATATGGAAACGCCACACTTCGAAGTACAGCGCCTCCGCGACGACGAAACCGGCACCGTGGAGACCTCCTACAAGATCTCCGGCACCATCGAAGACACCAGCGGCAAGGAAGAAGAGCCGGTGCGTGTGCCGGCCCAACCCGCAGTGCAACAGATCGCACACACCGCCCCGGCCCCCTCGCCGGTGGCCAAACCGGTTCCCGGGCTGTTCAGCCGGCTGATCAGCGCTGTTTCCGAGCTGTTCAGCAGCGATGAGGACAAGACCAAGAAGCACAAGAAATCCAAAGGTCGCGGCAAGAGCTACGAGAAGCAGCAGCCGCGCGGTCGAAGCCAGCGCGGCAACCGCGGTCGGGGCGGCCGCCGCCGGGAAGAGCCCCGCGAGGAAAAACGCGAGGATCGCCGCGAAGCCAAACGTGACGAAGGACGCGAAGCCAAACGTGACGATGTCCGCAAGGGCAAACGTGAGGACAAACGCGAGGAAGCCCGCGAGGCCACAGCCGAGCGCCCCCGCGGTGAGGGTCAGCGCCGTCGCCGTCGTCGTGGAGGCGGTGGCGGTGGCGAAGACAAGCGCCGTCGCGAAGCCCAGCCCGCAGTGGAGGCCGACGCAACCACTCAGGCCCCAGTGGAAGAAACCAAGGAAGCCGAGCAGCACCCGGCTCGCCGTCCCAGCAATGTCCGTGGGCGCCCGCAGGCCCGCCGTCGCGGCCGGCGCGGCGACAACGTCGCCGCCGCAGCCGTCGCCCAGAACCAGGAAGAGCTGGAGCAGGAGGTAAGCGAGGCCATCGACGAAGCGGAGAGTGAAGCGAAAAAATCTGCGAACAAAACCGCTGAAAGCAGAAAGGCTCCAGCCCAGACCGCGGGTCCGATTGCGGAGAAACGCGAAAAGGTAGAGAAACGCGAAGAGGTGAAAGCCGAGACTCCGGCTGAAAAGGAAGCTGCCCGGGAAACCATCGCAGAAAGCACCGCACCGGCAGTCGAAGAGCAGCCAGCCCCGGTTGAAGCACCACAAGCTGATACCGCTGCGACCGCTGCTCCGGAGAAACAGCCCGAGCCCCGGCCGGAGGAGGTCGCTGCTGTGGAAACTGTAGAAGAGGCCCCGGCCATCGAGCCACAGGCAGCAGAGACAGAGACCCCCGTGGCTACCGCAACTGAAACAACCACAGTTCCTGCTGGGAGGGAAACCCCGACCGAAGAGGAACTACCGGCCGCGGCGGGGATAACCCCAGCGGCTCCGCAAGCAGAGGCTGCGGAGGAAGCACCGCGCGGTCGCGCCAGCAACGATCCGCGGGAAAATCCCCAACCGCTGCAGCAACTGGCGATCATCACCGAGCACCGCGACCTGGGACTCCTGCAACCGCTGGATACATCCCAACCCGCGGCCATCGAACACAACCCGCGCCCCCTGCCCCGCCCGGCCAACGACCCCCGGGTCGCCCGCCAGGAGACCCAGGCAAACGACAGCGGTAGTGACGAGTCGGCGGAGGCCAGCTGAAGCGAGTGAGGGTTGGCTGATCGGCAGGGGCCCCCGATTTGGACTATGCCGCAGGACCCCCAAAGAGCCAGCGCCAGGAACGGCGCTGATCACAAATCGGCAGGGATTGCCGATTTGGACTGTGCCGGAGGCACAGCCCGAAGGGGCAGCGCCAGGGATGGCGCTGATCAGTAAACAGCTAACTCATTGAACTTACTAAAAAAATCGTCCGCACCCTTGTACCGGCCAAACGGGCCGGTATAATGCGCCGGACAATTCGGTGGGGTGGCTGAGTGGTCGAAAGCGGCGGTCTTGAAAACCGTTGACTGTAACAGGTCCCAGGGTTCGAATCCCTGCCCCACCGCCATATAAAAAAACCCGGCTTATGCCGGGTTTTTTTATATGGCGGTGGGGCAGGGTGAGAAGCCTGGCGGGTTCGACAAATCGGCAGGAAAGCCGATTTGGACGCCATAGGTGACCGCCATGGATGGCGGAGTGCCGCCCAGCGGAAATGCAGGTTTTGCAGGAGCAAAAACCTGCCGCCCGAAGGGCGAGGGCCATGGACAAATTTGCCAAGAGCAAATTTGGGCAGCTTCAGCTGGCCGCAGGCCGAACCACAGGGACGTGGTGAGCCATTGCCCGAGTCAATCCCTGCCCTATCAATATCCATTAAAAATTCCGCGTCAACCCAACCACCACGTTCCCATCCGCTAGCTCCGGGTCCGCCAAAAACGGTTCGATTCCGTTGGTATCGTGCCAGCTCAGTTCGAAGGAAAAATCGCTACAGGTCCTGGACAGGGCCAGGCTGTAATAGGTGTAGTCGAGTTCGTCAGCGCTGGAGCCGAAAGTCTGCCGCCCCACCACCCCGGAAAGCGTGATATTCAGGGGAAATTCGTAGCTCAGGGTCAGGTCGTAGGCGAAGGAGGAAACGCCGTTGAGAAAGTCCTTGCCAAAATAGTTATCGGAGTACCAGAAGCTCGGTTTGGCGGAGAATTTATTCACCTTGTAGGTGAGCACCAGGTAAGACTCCTGATAGTCGAGATCGGATTCAGAGCCCGGGTAGTTGTAGGACCAGAAACCGATATCGTAGCTGAAAGGTGTCTCCCCCACATCGCCGGCAAAACCGATATAAGGGTCCAGTTCCATGCTGTTGCCAGGGCCGCCAAAATTCGTATTGGAGGCCCAAATGCCCGCGTATAAGCCGACGTCATGGGACCAGTTCAGGTCGCCGCGGACCTGAGGGCGATTGTTGGAGTTGGATATCCCCCGGAACATGTAGTTGCTGGATAGCAACAGGCTGCCGCTAACGCTGCCGTATCTGTCGGAGGTATCAGAGGCGTCCTCTTCTTCCGCGCTCTGCACCGCTCCGCTGAACAATATCGCCACAGCTGCCGGAGCAAGAACGCGGGGATCAAAATGTATCACTATTCACTCCCTTGGTACTTGGCTGACCGGCAACACCCCGATTCCAGACCAGTGCTGATCGCAACCTTTTTCCATGCCACACTTCCATATAGCCGCTCAGCGCCATTTTGCAAGACGGTTACACCTCTTCGGTAAACTTGCAGGCCCCGCCCAGAACCCGCTTCATTTGACTAGTCTATAAGTTGGCAAGCGCTAAAAGTTGCGGTCTTCGAGCTATTTTCGGGCGGGAACATGACGGCAAAGCATTCCCTCGTGTGGATCATCCTGATCAGTATCCTGGTCGTAGCCGCCGTGTTGGCCCTGCTCTTCTACTTCGACCTGGACGAGCGGATTGTAGCCGTACTACAGTGGCTGGAGAGTCGCGGCTGGCAGGCGAGCCTGCTGTTTATCCTGATCATGGCCGCAGCGATTGTGGTGCTCCTGCCCGGGGTCATTTTCACCATGGGCGCCGGCTTTGTATTCGGCGTGGTGAAGGGTACCCTGCTGGTTGTCGCCGGCACGGCATTGGGTTCGACCCTGGCTTTCCTGATCGCGCGCTACCTGTTCGGCCCGCGGCCGTCGCGCTGGCTGATGTCGCATATCAAACCTCCCGACCTCGGCGAGATAATCAGGGACGAGGGCTGGCGCATGGTGATGCTGACCCGCCTGGTGCCTCTTTTTCCGTTCAAGCTTTCCAATTATTTTTTTGGCCTGACGCCGTTGCGCCTGCGGGATTTCGCACTCGGCAACCTGATCGGCATCATTCCCTACAGCCTGAACAATGTCTACCTGGGCTCCATCGCCTCGGACCTCGCCACCATAGGAAGCGCACCCACTGAACGCACACCACTGCAGTGGTTTTTCTACGTCATGGGGTTCGTGCTGGCGGTGATCGCGGTGATCGGGTTGACCCGCATGGCCCGCCGAGCGCTGGCGAGGAAAATCGACCGAGAGGATCTCTGATGCCCTGGATGAAATGGCTGCCCTGGCGTTTTTTCGTGCGCAAATTTGCAACGGCCCATGGCTTCCTCGATCCCATGTCAGTGATGGCAAGAATGCAGCGCTTTGCCGAGCCCTCGGAGGTGAGCGAGCCCATCGAACTGTTGCGTGCGGGAATGGTTTTTCACGCCCGCGCACTGATCAACAGCAAAGTGATCCAGCACAATCTGGACTGGGTCTGGCCCTACTGGATCGAACGCCAGTTCAATCCCCGCGACGAGTCCTTTATTCCGCGCGCTTTCTCTATTACCCATTGCAACCTGAGCCACCGCAACTGGACTGCGGTGGGAATTCCCGACTGCGAGGAAATGCCGATCGTGGACCCCCGCGGCCTGCTCACTCCCCATTACGACGGCTGGTCCGTCGACGCCTGGGTGATTGGCGATGAGGGTGAACAATTGATTCCATCGCAACTGAAGACTTGCGACCAACGCCTGGAAATGGACGAAAATACGTCTGTGGTTACCGAAAGTACCCTAGGTGAACTCTATCTGCACAACCGCGCCAAAGTGGAGCTGGACAGCGACGACAGCCATTGCCTGCTGGAACTGCAGGCGCGGAGTGCCGGCGGCGGCTGGCTGGTGGTTACCCTGCGTCCCTGTAACCCGGAGGGAGTGAGTTTCGTGCACAAAGTGCGCCTCGACGACGACCGGCGCCATTGGTTGATCGAGGAAAAAACCGCAGTGGAATTCGACCGGCCGGTGGACCGCCATCTCGCCTCCAATTACCGCCACGGCGATATTTTCCTGCGCCTGACGGAGCAAGCCGGCCAGGTCCACGGCGAATGCGAGGTCGGTATGGCCACCGCCGCCGCGCTGTTTCGCATTGAGGCCGGCAAGCCTTTGCACACCGGGGTAAAGATCCCGCTGCACAGTGGTCGACGCAAAAGCAAATTGCCAGCAAGTTGGCAGGATAACCTGCAAAACCACTGCGCCATGTCGGTACCGGATGAACAGCTGCAGTTTCTCTACGATGCCGCCATCCGTACCCTGGTGCTGCACTCCCCGCAAGACGTATATCCAGGGCCCTACACCTACAAGAGATTCTGGTTTCGCGACGCCGCATTCATGATCCAAACCCTGCTGCACGCCGGACTGGTCGAACGGGCCGAACGGGCACTGGACCAGTTCCCACACCGGCAGAAACACGACGGATTCTTCCATTCCCAGGACGGTGAATGGGATTCCAATGGCGAGGCATTGTGGATCTTCGACCTCTTCTGCCAATTCACCAACCGCCCCCTAAAGGCCGATTGGCGCGAGGCGATACTGCGCGGGGCGCGCTGGATAGACGCCAAGCGGCTGCCCAGCGACGGCAGCCGTTGCGGCGGCCTGCTGCCGGCGGGCTTCAGCGCGGAACACCTGGGCCCCAATGACTGTTACTACTGGGACGACTTCTGGGGAGTCGCCGGCCTGAGAGCCGCGGCGGCGATCTGCCGGCGGGAAGGACTGGAGAATGACGGGAAAACCTTTGCTGCCCAGGCCGAAGACCTCCAGCGGACCATCGATGAAAGCCTCGCCGATGCCGCCGAACGCCTGGGCAGGCCCGCCATGCCCGCCTCCCCCAACCGGCGCCTGGACGCGGGGGCCATCGGTTCCATCGCCGCCGGCTACCCGCTGCAGCTGTATCCACCCGACGATCCCCGGTTGACGGATCTTACGGAATTTTTGATGGACAAATGCTTTGTCAGTGGCGGCTTCTTCCAGGATATGATCCATTCCGGCATCAACGCCTACCTCACCCTGCACATCGCCCAGGTGCTGTTGCGCGCCGGCGATGCCCGCTGCGTGGAATTAATGCGCAATGTGGCCAGGCTGGCATCGCCCACCGGTCAATGGCCGGAGGCTATTCACCCGCACTCCCTGGGTGGCTGTATGGGCGATGGTCAGCACGCCTGGGCAGCGGCGGAATGGGTAGCCATGCAACGCAATTGTTTTGTACGCGAAGAAGGGGAAACCCTGATCCTCGCCTCCGGCCTGCCCGAGGAGTGGCTGGCGGAGACGTCTGCGGGCTCCATTCGTTTCGGCCCCGCCCCGACCCGCTTCGGCACTCTGTCCCTGGAAATAACCCCCGGCGGTAACCCCAGGGTAACCTGGAGCGCAAATTGGCACCGGGCCGCTCCCCCGATTGAAGTGCGCGCCCTCGGTCACATCCCGGTGATTGCCGCGCCCGGCGCCAGCACTGTGGAGCTATCGCGCCAATGAATATCGTGATGCTGACCAACACCTTCCTTCCCCACGTAGGCGGCGTGGCCCGATCGGTGGCGGCTTTCAGCGAGGAATATCGCAAACGTGGCCACCAGGTCTTGATCGTCGCACCGGAGTTTCCGCAGACCGGCAGCGAAACAGACGAGGACGAGCAGGATGTGGTGCGGATTTCCGCGATTCAGAACTTCAATGGCAGCGACTTCTCCGTAGCCCTGCCCTTTGCCGGACACCTAAATGAGAAGCTCAACGAATTCCGCCCGGATATCGTCCACTCCCACCACCCGTTTCTATTGGGCATGACCGCGCTGCGCATCGCCCGTTCGCGGCAGCTGCCGCTGGTTTTCACCCACCACACGCTCTACGAGCGCTATACCCACTACGTGCCGGCGGACTCCCAGGCGCTGAAGCGCTTCGTCATCGAGCTGGCCACCCGCTATGCCAATCTTGCCGGCCTGGTATTCGCACCCAGCCTGAGTATTGCCAAACTGCTCCACGAGCGCGGAGTGAAAACCTCCATCGCGGAAGTGCCCACCGGCGTGCAGCTGGAGAACTTCCGCGGCGGCGACGGGCCCCGTGCACGGGCCCGGTTCGGCATACCGGAATCAGCCCTGCTGCTCGGACATCTGGGGCGTCTGGCGCCGGAAAAAAACCTGGAATTCCTTGCCGGTGCAGTGGCGGAATTTATGCAGGAGAATACCAACGCGCACTTTTTAATCGTCGGCTCCGGCCCCATAACCGAGCAGCTAACCAGGCAGTTTGCCGCTCTGGGACTCGCCAACCGCCTGCATATGCCGGGAACGCTGCAGGGAGAGGCGCAGCGAAATGCCTACGCGGCCATGGATGCCTTTGTATTCGCTTCCACCAGTGAGACCCAGGGCATGGTGCTCACCGAGGCCATGGCCGCCGGTGTACCGGTGATCGCGCTGGATGCCAACGGTACTCGCGAAGTGGTGCGCGACGGGAAAAACGGCCGCCTGCTGCCACGGCAGCACAGCAGTGATTTCATCGGCGCCTTGCAGTGGCTGCGGGACCTGCCCCTACCGGAACGTCGCAAGCTGCGCGAGCAGGCGCTCCGCACCGCGGAGGACTTCTCCATGGAAAGCTGCGCGGAGCGGGCCCTGCAGCTGTACCGGCCGCTGCTCGAACGCCCCTGGTCACTGGACGACTCTCTGTACGCCCAGTGGATGCGCCTGCGCAACCTGATCGGCGCCCAATGGGAAATCATCGAGGGCGTTACCGGTGCCGCCGGTGCCGCCTTCACCCACACCCAAACACCATCCGAGCGGCAATGATCGGGCGCATAGAGACCACGCTGCGCCGCTGGCGCCGCCGGTTCAGCCGCAGCGAATGGATGGCCCGGCTGCTGGGCCTGCCCACCAGCAAATCTCCATCCAGCGCCCCTGGGCTGATCCTGATCCAGATCGACGGCCTGGCCCATCCGCAACTGGAAAAAGCACTGGCCAAAGGCCGGATGCCGTTTCTGAAACGGCTGATGGACAGGGAACACTACCACCTGGAACATCTCTATCCCGGCATACCCACCACCACTCCGGCGGTGCAGGCGGAGCTGTTTTACGGCGTGCGCCAGGCGGTTCCCGCCTTCGGTTTCATGATGCGCGACTCACAGCAACTGGTGCGTATGTATGATCCGGACGTGGCCGCTCGGGTGGAGGAGAAAATTACCGCCAGGTATCGGAACCCACTGCTGAGAGGCGGCAGCTGCTACCTCAGCCTGTTTCGCGCAGGCGCCGAACACGGCGAGGCCCACTTCTGCCCGGCGGACCGCGGCTGGGGCCCGGCACTGCGCGAGGCGGGCCCGCTGAAAATGCTGCTAATGCTGATCACCAACGCCTGGAGCCTGGTGCGCACCGGCGCACTGGTAGTCGTGGAAGGGGCACTGGCGATGACGGACTGTGTGCGCGGCGTTATCCAGGGCCAGGACCTGATACGGGAGCTGATGTTCGTGCCCACGCGCGTCGCGGTTACCATCCTGATGCGGGAGCTTTGCACCATCGGGGTAAAGATCGATATCGCCCGCGGCTTGCCGGTGATCTATGTGAATCTGCTGGGATACGACGAGCAGTCCCACCGCCGCGGGCCCCACTCGGGCTTCGCCCACTGGACCCTCAAGGGCATCGACGACGCCATCGCGCGTATCTGGCGCGCCGCACATCGCTCAGACCGGCGCAACTACGACGTGTGGATCTTCTCCGACCACGGCCAGGAGCAGGCGCAGCCCTATGAGGAGCGGCACGGCCGCACCCTGGGAGATGCCCTCACCGAAGCGCTGGCGGACCTGCCCACGGAGCCCCGCGGCTACCACAGCAACGGCCGGCGCGGCATGCAGCTGGAGCGGGCGCGGCTGTTCGGCAGCGAGTGGATACAGAAAATGATCCCGGAGGACAGCCCACAATATCGGGGCGACGAACCGCGCCTGGCCCTGGCCGCCCTCGGCCCGGTGGCCATGCTCTACAACCTGGAACTCAATAGTACCCCGCGGGAACAGGTGGCGCGGCTGATCGTTGAGAAGGCGGGAGTACCGCTAGTGCTCTACCGCACGGCCCCCTCAGACCCCGCCTCTCCGGTCCACGGTTGGTGGTATAAGGGGCCGGTGCGCCTGCCGGAGGACGGCCCGCAGCTACTGGGCAGTGGCCACCCCTTCCCGAAGGAGACCATCGAGGATGTGGCCCAGCTGTGCCGCCATACGGACGCCGGGGAATTTATGATGTTCGGCTGGTGTGCGGGTCGCGAACCCATGACCTTCGCCATGGAGAACGGCAGCCACGGCGGCATAGGCCCCAACGAGACCCATGCCTTCGCGCTAATGCCCGCGGATATTCCGTCGCCGGACCCGGAGCGCGGTTACTGGCGTCCGGAGGAACTGCGCTCCGCCGCCAGACTCTTTCTGCGCGGCGCCAGGCCGGCGCCGGCGGCACCCCGCGCCGCCCCGGTCAAAACCCTGCGGGTAATGACCTACAACGTGCACAGCTGCCGTGGCGTGGACGGCAAGCTCTCCCCCCAACGCATCGCGCGAATCATCGCCCGTTACCACCCGGACGTGGTGGCGCTGCAGGAGCTGGACGTGAAGCGGCAGAGAAGTGGCGGCCTGGACCAGGCGGAGCGGATCGCCCGCCTGCTGGCCATGGACTATCACTTCCATCCGGCGCTCCATATGGAGGAGGAGCGCTACGGCGACGCCATTCTCTCCCGCCTGCCGATGCGCCTGGTCAAGAAAGACATACTGCCCGGCCCCCCTGACGACAAAAGCTCCCGCTTCAGCCCCGCCCGCTTCAATCCCGCCGCACAGGAGCCGCGGGGCGCAGTGTGGGTGGAAGTGGATTACAACGGCAAGCATGTGCAGATACTCAACACCCACCTGGGCCTGTCCAAGGCCGAGCGCCTGCGCCAGGTGGAGGCCCTGCTCGGTCCTGAATGGTTGGCGCATCCGAACTGCCGGGGCCCCAGGCTCCTGCTCGGGGATTTCAACGCCCTGCCCAATTCCATCGAGTGCAAGCGATTGGGGAGCCGGTTACACGATGCCCAGATCAAGGCGCCCGAGCACATCCCCCTGGGCACCTTCTTCAGCCGCATGCCCAAGGTGCGCATCGACCATATTTTTGTGGAGCCGGGCCTTGAAGTAAGCCGGATACTGGTGCCGCGGACCGAGCTCACCCGGCAGGCCTCCGATCATCTGCCGCTGATTGCGGATCTGGTGGTGGGTGGGGAGGATTGAGTGGTTCGCCCCTACCGCGCATTATCGTCGTTGCGGCGCAGGAACGTCATGCCGGACCGGTCCGGTCCCGGAACCCAGATCGGAGTGGATACCAGGGTGCGCCGGTATGACCAGAGTTGGATTTGAAACAGAGTATCTAAGGCTCCGCGGTCCCCAGTTCCAAAAAAACGAACTCCGGTTCCCCTTGAAGGTCCAACTAGCCGCCTATATGATTCCCTAACATCATTGGATCAATAGCAGGAGTTGCTAATGCAGCCGCAAGTTTACACACAATCCCGGGCATTGGACCGCGCGGAAACGTCCAAGGTACTGCGCAATACCTATGCCCTCCTGGCCATGACCGTATTGTTCAGCGCTTTCACCGCCGGCATCGCCATGGCTATCGGTATGGGGCGTGGCATGGGGCTGATCTGTTCCATCGCCGCCATCGTGCTGGTGTGGTTTGTCCTGCCGCGCACCGCCAACTCCGCCGCCGGTGTCGGCGTGGTATTCGCGTTCACCGGACTGCTGGGCGCCTCCTTGGGCCCGCTGCTCAACTACTACCTTGGCCTCGCCGGTGGCGGGCAGATCGTCATGCAGGCCCTGGGCACTACTGCACTGATTTTCTTCGCGCTGTCCGCCTACGTGCTGACCACCCGCAAGGATTTCAGTTTTATGGGCGGTTTCCTGTTCGTGGGCCTGATTGCGGTGCTGGTCTGCGCCCTGGGCATGATGATCGCCAGCATGTTCGGCGTATACATGCCGTTGGCCAGCGTGGTGCTGAGTGGTGTGATCGCACTGCTGTTTTCCGGCTTTATCCTCTACGACACCAGCCGGATCATCAATGGCGGCGAAACCAACTATCTCATGGCCACCACCGCTCTGTACCTGGATATCCTGAACCTGTTCACCGCCCTGCTGCATCTCTTCGGTTTTGCCTCCGACGATTGATGCCGAAGGAATCATTCTGTAGGAGCGGGCCATGCCCGCGATTGATATCCGATCGCGAACATTGCCCCTGCAGAGAAACCAATGCCCCGCTTTACGGGGCATTTTAATATCCGGCCACGATGAAATTTTCCCTGGTAATCTACGGCGCCCCCCACGCCTCTCAATCCGCCGCCAGCGCGCTGCGCTTCGCCCGGGCGCTGCTGCAACAGGGCCATGAGATCCACCGGGTCTTCTTCTACTGCGACGGCGTGCACAACGGCAGCGCGCTGAGCGCACCACCTCAGGATGAGACCGACCTGGTCGCCGGCTGGCAGTCGCTGCAGGAGCAGCACCGACTGGATCTGGTGGTCTGCATCGCCGCCGCCCAGCGACGTGGCGTACTCAGTGAAAGCGAGGCATTGCGGCTGGAAAAGCCCGCGGGCAATCTCGCCGAAGGTTTCGAATTGTCCGGTCTCGGCCAGTTGGCGGACGCCGCGGCCAGATCCGATCGCCTGATAACTTTTGGAGCCTGAAATGGCAAAACGCCTGCTCGCCCTGTGCCGCCAGGCACCCTACGGCAACGCCCTCGCGCGCGAGGGCCTGGAGGCCGTACTCGCCGCGGCAGCCATGGATCAGGCAGCGGACCTGCTGTTCCTCGGCGACGGCGTCTTCCAATTGCTGGACGACCAGCGGGCAGAGGCCATCGAACAGAAGAACCTGCGGCGCAACCTGCAGGCGTTGCCGATATTTGGAGTGGAAACGGTTCACATCTGCGAGCGCAGCCTGCTGGAGCGGGGGATCGATGCCGGACAACTGCAAATTCCCGGCGCCGGGTTAAAATTGATTGCCGATACCAGCCGTTTTATCGCCGGCTACGACAGCGTACTGAGTTTTTGACATGACCCTGCACATCGTCAGCAAATCCCCCTACAGTTCGTCCGCGCTGACGGACTGTATCGGCAGTTTCGCCGAGGGCGACGCACTGCTGCTGATCGAGGACGGAGTCTACGCCCTCAGCGGACCCGCGTCGGAAAAAATTACTATATCGCCGGTCTACTGCCTGGAAGCGGATACCGATGCGCGCGGCCTGTCGATTCCGGAAAATATCCAGGCGATCGACGACGCCCGCTGGGTGTCCCTGTGCACCGAACACAACCCTATCGTCAGCTGGTTCAAGTGATGAGAAGTATTCAGGTGGAAGACCGGGAAATTCCGCTGGATAAAGAGGGCTTCCTGCGCAACCTGGGTGACTGGAGCCCGGCTGTGGCGGAGCAACTGGCTCGGGCGGAGGGCATAGAACTCACCGAGGACCACTGGCAGGTAATCCGCCTGCTGCAGGAATTCTACCGGGAATTCGAACTGTCCCCGGCCATGCGCCCGCTGGTCAAATACGCCGGTCAGCACCTGGGAGCGGACAAGGGACGCAGTATCTACCTGATGCAGCTGTTTCCGCCGAGCCCGGCCAAAGTGGCCAGTAAGATCGCCGGCCTGCCCAAGCCTACCAACTGTCTGTAGCCCCTCTTCCCCTGGCCGGCCCTCTTCCCCGACCCCTCTCCCCCTTTGGGGGAGAGGGTTAGGGAGAGGGTTAGGGAGAGGGGGCACTAGAAGTGCAAAATCACCCGCCGCCTGCCCCGGTGATGCCTGTGCTCCCACAGATAAATCCCCTGCCAGGTCCCCAACATCAACCGCCCCGCCTGTACCGGGATGGAAAGGTTGGTAGCCGTCAACGCCGCCTTGATATGCGCCGGTATATCGTCCGGCCCTTCCAGGATGTGGGTGTAAAGCGGATCGTTTTCCGGCACCAGCCGGTTCAGCCAGTTCTCCAGATCCTCCCGCGCGCTGGGATCGGCGTTCTCCTGGACCAGCAGGCTGGCGGAGGTGTGCTGGATAAACAGGGTGCAGAGGCCGTCGCCGCCGCCCTGCTCCCTCACCCAGTCGTTCACCTGGTCGGTAAATTCGTGCAGCCCCTGGCCGCGCACCGGTATTTGTATTTCACCAATTGCCATATAATCCGCGCCCTGAATTTCTGAAGCAATGCCACCCAGCCTCCGAAGGCAGGCCCCTCCCCTATAGTTAGTTCACTTATGGCCATACACAGTGTAAACACAGACGACTACACCCGACAGCTCCAACAGAAGGTGGAGCGTCTGCGTGAGGCCTATGGGGACTACACCGACCTCGACCCGGAAGTTTTCCCCTCGCCCCCCAGTCACTACCGGCTGCGCGCGGAGTTCAAGATCTGGCAGGAACAGGGCCGCGCCCATTACGCCATGTATCGTCAGGGCGAATACAAGAAGCCGTTTATTATCGAGGAGTTTACCGTCGGCGCCGGGCTGATCAATCGCCTGATGCCCTTGGTGCTGGAGGCGGTTAACACCAGCGAGGTTCTCAGGAAACGGCTGTTCAGCGCCGAGTTTCTCACCACCCTGGGCGGCGATGCGCTGGTTACCCTGATCTACCACAAGAAACTGGACGAAGACTGGGAGTCCGCCGCCCGCGCCCTGCAGGAAAAACTGGGCTTCCCCGTCCTCGGCCGCTCGCGCAAACAGAAGGTGGTTCTGGAGCGGGATTACGTTACCGAACGGCTGCAAATCGGCGACAAAACCTACCAGTACAAGCAGGTGGAGGGCAGTTTTACCCAACCCAATGGCGAAATCTGCCGCGCGATGATTGGCTGGGCCAAGGATGTCTGCAAAGAAAGCCGCGGCGACCTGCTGGAACTCTACTGCGGTAACGGCAACTTCACCATTCCGCTCAGCGAGCATTTCGATAAAGTGCTGGCGACGGAAATTTCCAAGGTTTCGGTCAATTCCGCACAGGAAAATATCCGCGCGAACGGGGTGAACAATCTGGATATCGTGCGCCTGTCCAGCGAGGAATTCACCCAGGCCATCGACAAGGTGCGCCCCTTCCGTCGGCTCAGGGATATCGACCTGGAGCGCTACGACTTCTCCACCGTGCTGGTGGACCCGCCCCGCGCCGGGCTGGATGCGGACACCTGTGCAATGGTCGCGCGCTTCCCGCGGATTCTGTATATCTCCTGCAACCCCGAGACACAGCTGGAAAACCTGGCGGAACTGAGCAAGACGCATAGGGTTGAGCGTTTTGCGATATTCGATCAGTTTCCCTATACGGACCACACCGAATCGGGTCTCTTGCTGGTCCGCAAATAGCTAACCACTGTCATGCAGGACTTGATCCGGTACCAGCATCCAGATTCAAAGCTCCGAAAACTGGACACCGTGCGCCGGTGTGACGACTTAAAATGACCTACCAAGAATCCTCTGCGCCGCATCCAGGGCAAAATCCCGGTACTCCACCTCCACTCGCGCCATTTCCTGCTCAAACTGGAATTGCTTCTTGCGCGGCAGCTTCTTCCATTCCTGCAGAATCGGGATATGGCTGGTCTTGTCCGCCACCGTATAAAAGGCCACAAACTCGTCGCGCACACTCTGCCCCACCTGCAGCGCGTCCAGCAGAACGCGAATGCGGATCGAGGCCTCGGTCAGCCCCACCCCGTCGTCCAGCAGTGTGCGGGCGAGGATCTTGATACTGTCGTTGACCCGCCGCCGCTGATCCTGTGCCGCCCGCTCCAGTTCCGCCAGCTGTTGTGCCTGCACCTTTTGTGCAAGATGCAGTTTGCGCAGGTAATAACCGGCGATCACCGCCAGGGCAAGGACGATCAGCGCCGCCACAATCAGTAGCCAAGAGGGAAAGGAGTTCATAGAAATACCTCTAACAGCGCCAGCCCCAGGCTGGCGGTAACGATAGATAACAGGGTGCTCAGGGCGACGATATTGGCCGCCAGCTGGCTGTTGCCGCCCAGCGCCCGCGCCATAATAAAAGACACAGTGGCACTGGGTGAGGCGGCGAGCAGCAGCAGTACGCCCATGGATTGCGAAGGCAGTCGAAACAGCCAGCCGAAGGCGAGCAGAACCGCCGGCACAATCAGCAGTTTGAATCCAACCGCGCCGAAGGCGGCCAGCGAGCTACGACGCAGCAAGCTGAAATCCAGGCTGGCGCCAATGCACAGCAGTGCCAGCGGCAGGGTGATGGAGGCCAGGTAGTCACCGGTCTGCAACAGAATCTCCGGCAGTTTCACGCCCAGTTGCTTGCAGATCAGCGCCAGTACGATGGCCACGATCAGCGGGTTCTGCGCAATGTCTTTCGCCAGTTTTTTCCAGCTGAAGCTTGCCTGTTGGCTGTACACCGCGAACAGCGCCACCGCCGCCAGGTTGTATATAATGGTGACCACCGCCATCAGCAGCGCCGCCTGCGCCAGGCCGCTGCTGCCGTAGGCGTTGGCCGCCCAGGCCAGGCCGATAATTCCCAGGTTGCCGCGGAAAGCGCCCTGAATAAAAGCGCTGCGATCCCCCCGCGCCAACGGCCGGGCCACTACCCAGGCTAATGGAATCGTGATGATGGTTCCCAGGAATCCTGCCGCCAACAGCGGCAATTCCTGCCCCAGCTCGGCGTCCGCCGTGAAAATATTGATAAACAGCAGCACCGGCAGGGTGATCATGAACACCAAGCGCGAGGCGTCGTCCACAAAGCCCTCGCGCAACAGGCCCTGGCGCGCCAACCCGTAACCGATGATGAGGGTGAGAAAGATCGGCCCGGTAACCGATAGTGCAAAGGCGAACATCTCCATCGGGTTTTACTCGCCTTCGGTTTCGGTCTGGGGCTCTGGCAGTGCCCCGCTGTGGGAAGTCTCCGCCTGCTCGCGCAGGTTCGCGTCTATCTGTTTACGGGTCCTGGCCCCCAGCTTGCGCAGGCTGTCGATACGCTTGACCGCATTGCCGCGGCCGGTGGCCAGGCGTTTGTAGGTCTGCTGGTAGGCGTCCTCCGTCTGCCGGATACGGCTGCCCAGTTCGTCGAGGGACTCCAGCACCATGGCGAACTGGTCGTGCAGCTTGCCCGCCTCCTCGGCGATCTTTTCAACATTCCTGTTCTGTTTTTCGTAGCGCCAGATATTCTCCACCGTGCGCAGGGTGGCCATCAGGCTGGTGGGACTCACCAGCACGATATGCTTGTCGTAGGCGTCGCGGAACAGCCCCGGGTCCGCCTGCATGGCCAGCATGTAGGCGGCCTCGATGGGCACGAAAATAAATACGAAATCCAGGGTGCGCACGCCCTCTAGTTGCTCGTAGGCCTTCTTGTTCAGGCCGGCGATATGCGCGCGCAGAGACTGCACATGCTGCTTCAGCGCCTGCGCCCGTTCCTCGTCGGCTTCCGCGGAGCAGTAGCGCTCGTAGTCCAGCAGCGAGACCTTGGCGTCGATAATCAGATCCTTGTTTTCCGGCAGGTGCACGATCACGTCCGGCTGGCGACGGCGGCCATCCCCGATGAAGCTGACCTGGGTATCGTACTCGCGCCCCTTCTGCAGACCGGACTCCTCGAGCAGTCGTTCCAGCACCACCTCGCCCCAGTTGCCCTGCACCTTGCGGTCGCCTTTGAGCGCCGAGGTCAGGTTGAGGGCCTCCTCGCTGATGCGCTGGGTCTGCTCGCGCAGCGCCTTGATCTGCCCTAGAAGGCTATTGCGTTCGGCGTTCTCGCGGTCGTAGACGTGCTCCACCCGCTTGCGGAAATCCCCCAACTGGCGCTCCAGTGGGTCCAGGCTCTTGCGCAGGCTGTCCTCACTGCGGCGTACGAACTGTTGCTGCTTTTCCTCGAAGATGCGATTGGCCAGGTTCTCGAACTGCTCGGCCATGGCCTTGCGGGTCTGCTCCAGCAGTTGACGCTGCTCCGCCAGCGCCGCCTCGCTCTTCTCCACCAGCACCTGACTGCGGGTCAGGCGCTGCAATTTGTCCTCCAGCTCCGTGCGCAGTGCCTGCACTTCGGCGGAGAGCTGGGCCTCGCGCTCGCGGCTGTTGTCGAGCCGCGCCTGCAACACCGCCTGCGACCCGAGGCTCTGCTCCAGTCGGCGCGCCAGGCCGGCGCGGCCCAGCCATACCGCTGCAGCCAGCAGGCCGAGCAGCACAAGGACGGCACCGACTGCCTGGTCCAGTTCGATCCGCAGGGGGAAGACTTCCATGGAGTGCTCTTGGTCGGGTGGATGTTTTGTTATGCTATGCCGAAACCGGCTTTGAGTAACAGCATTGGCGAGCGCGCATTCTAGCAAGGGGGCGGACCGGCCCCCAAGTGTACTGGTCTTCGATTCCGGCGTGGGTGCAATAAGTATCGCGCGCGAGATCCGCACCCTGCTGCCCGGCCTCACCCTGCACTTCGGCATCGACAACGGCTTCTTCCCCTACGGCGACAAGACCGAGCAACAGCTGCGCCCGCGTATTGTCGACACAGCGGGCCGCATGATGGCCCGGAGCCGGGCGGATATCCTGGTGGTGGGCTGCAACACCGCCAGTACCCTGGCCCTGCCACAACTGCGCGAAGTACTGGCCCAGCCGGTGGTGGGCGTAGTGCCCGCGGTCAAGCCGGCGGCGGCCGCGAGCGGAACCGGCACCATCGCCCTGATCGCCACCGAGGGTACGGTCAATCGCAAATACACCCACGACCTGATCGAGGAATTCGCCAACGGCGCCCAGGTGATCAACGTACCCGCACCGGAACTGGTGCGCCTGGCGGAAGCCAAGCTGCGCGGCGAGCCGGCTACCGCCGAAGACCTGGCCCCGGTGCTGAGTCGTATCTTCGACGCCCCCGGCGGGGACAAGGTGGATATCGCCGTACTGGCCTGCACCCACTTCCCCCTGCTGCGGGACGAACTGGACCGCTGCGCACCCCGCCATATCCAATGGCTGGACTCCGGTGCGGCCATAGCACGGCGGGTGCAGTGGTGGTTGGAGGAGCTTAAGTTTGCCCTGCCCGCAAATCCCGGCTCGGGGCTGCTGCTGACAAGCGCACCTGACCCAGACTACAAGATTGGTCAAGCGTTTGCCGGATTTGAACTTGTCTGATCCCCATCCGCGGCATACACTGCACTTATGCGCATAACTGATGCGCACCAAGAATCCTCATTAAGGAGATGCCCCGTGAAGCAAGCTTACGATCACTCCGCGCCCAAGAAGCCGACAAATCTCAGCCTGAACCAAGAGTTACTCACCGAGGCCAAACGACTAAAAATCAATTTGTCAGCAACCCTAGAAAAGGCGCTGGCCGCGGAAGTAAAGACTCGTCAGGAGCAGGAGTGGTTAAAGAAAAATCGGGAATCTCTCGAAGCCTGCAATGATTTTGTGGAGAAGCATGGACTATTTTCTGATTCCTTTAGAGGATTCTGATGAATCAATTCACACTCTTCGAGAATACCGATAAAGACACCAGGAAGGCGTACCCTTACTTCCTAAACGTGCAGAGCGACTTGGTTTCTGTGCTGAATTCCAGGATGGTTATACCCGTCGTTCTCGCTTCCCAGCTGGAAAAGTCAGCTCCAGAAAGGCTTTGTCCTGCTTTCCAGCTGGGAGGAACCGAATACGCTCTACTCACCTATCAAATGGCCAGCGCACCAATTTCCATGTTAAAAAAGCCCGTCGTTTCTCTTGATTTTTTTCGAGATGAGATAATTAACGCGATAGATCTTCTGATTACAGGGATTTAGTAAAGACAAAATGCTGCAACCCGCCTTCCCCCTACTGGAAATACTCGCGCAACTCCCCCCGGGCGGCCTGCTGCTGACCCCGACCAACCGCTTGCGCAATCGCTGCCAGCAGGTCTACGGCGCACAACAGGCCGCGGGCAGTTGCTGGGCGCCACCGCCGGTGGAATCCCTGCAAGGTTGGCTGGAGAAATGCTGGTTTCGACTCCAGCAGCGCAACTGGCAACTGGCGCTCAGGCAGGTATTGAACCGGGAACAGCGCCAGTTGCTGTGGCAGCGCGCGCTGGATCAATCACTGGACAGGCAACTGCTCAACAGCCAGCAGCTGTGCCGCGATGCGGACAGCGCGTTGAGCCAGCTGATGCAATGGCGCCTGCTGTCCGATTTTGACACCCTGGATGACACCCTGCCGCCGCTGCTGGAGCAATTCGCCCTTGCGCGCGGGGACTTCCCGCTGTTCGATATGATCGACGCCTTTCAAGCCCAGCTGCGAAGCCACAACGCCATTACCCAGGACCAGCGGGACCAGCTGATCGCCCGCGCTTTTCGCGAAGGTGTACTACTCCGCGTACCGCAGCTGGCACTGGCCGGCTTCGCGCAGATCTCCCCGCTCGCGGAGGAGATAGTGACCCTCGCGGCGGAACAGGTAACACGCTGTGATAGCCCGGAAGCAAAACCGCAGATCACCTGCGCCCCCTGCGTGGACCTGGAAGACGAACTGCTGCAGGCCGCGCGCTGGGCGGCGGACAAACTGCGGCAGAACCCGGGCGCCGGCCTCGGCATAGTGGTCAACAACCTGGGCCAGTGCCGCGCCCAGGTGGAGAATATTTTCGCCCGCGTACTGGAACCCCAATGGCTGAACCCGGATCAGCCCCGCTATACCCTGCCATTCAACTTCTCCGCCGGCACTCCGCTGGCGCAAACCCCCGTGGGCGCGGCGGCCATGCAATTGCTGGAACTGCTGCGCGACCAATGGGACTACGCCCAGCTGAAAAATATTCTATTCTCGCCATTCTGGGGCACAACCGACGAACTCCATCTGCGCAGCGCCCTCTTCCGGCAGCTGCAGAAGCTGGAACTGTGGCAGATCGACGGCGTCACCCTGCGCTACCGCGCGGAAAAAATCGCGGGAGAACTCTCACCCGAGAGTCCCCTGCCCAAACAACTGGAAAAAGTCGCCGACTTCGCGCGCCGCTGGCAGCGCGCGCCGGCGGAAATCTGGGCCCAGCGCTTCTCACAAACCCTGGAAACCCTCGGCTGGCCCGGCCCGCGCAACCCGGACAGCCAGGAATACCAGCAACTCACCCAGTGGGAAGGCGCACTGGAAGAACTGGCCGCACTCAGCACCTTCGCCGGCGCCCTCACCCTGAACCAGGCGCTGCAACAGCTGAACCAGATCGCCAACCGCACCCCCTTCCAGGCGGAGACCCGGGACAGCCCGGTGCAGATACTCGGCGTACTGGAAGCCGGCGGCCTCGCCTTCGACCACCTGCGCCTGGTGGGCTTCGGCCAGCAGCAATGGCCGCCACCCCCCTCGCCCAACCCGCTGTTGCCCATGCCCTGGCAAAAGCACTGGCAGATGCCCCGCGCCAGCGCCGAACGCGAACTGGAACTGGCCCGCCAGATCACGCGCGACCTGCTCGGCGCCGCCGCCGATATCACCGTCAGCTTCGCCCGCGAGGAAGACGGCGTACAGCAACAACTGAGTTCCCTGTTCGGACAGTTGCCGCAGGCGGCAACTGTAAATGGAGATTCATTGGAATCTTTTTATCACCAACTGGAATCTGCGGCTGCGCTGGAAAAAATCGAAGATGCGCAACTGCCGCCCCTCCCCGCTGAAGAGCGTGTCCGCGTGCGCGGCGGCGCCTCGGTACTGAAGGCCCAAGCGCTCTGCCCGCTGAACGCGCAATTGCAATACCGCCTGGGCGCCGCCAGCTATCAGGCGCCCGCGCTCGGCCTCTCCGCCGCCGAGCGCGGCAACCTGGTACACCAGGTGCTCGCCCACTTCTGGCTCTCTTTCCCCGAAGGTCGGGCCGATGCCTTTTCCCTGCACCAACTGCAAGGTGAAGAACGCCAGCTGCGCATCCGCGAAGCAGTGGAAAACGCCATCCGCGAAAAACAGGCCCAACACCGCCAACTCCCCGCCGGCTTCTGGCAACTGGAACAACAGCGGCTCACCCGGCTGCTGGAGCAGTGGCTGGAAGTGGAGGAAACCCGCCCGGATTTCTCCGTGACCCGGATCGAATGGGAACAACCCATCGAACTCGCCGGCCTCGGCTTCCACCTGCGCCTCGACCGCCTGGATCAACTGCCCAACGGCGAACAACTGGTGATCGACTACAAAACCGGCGTGCCCAGTATCAACGACTGGCTGAGCGAACGCGTGCGCGAACCCCAATTGCCTCTCTACGCACTGATGCAAACCGAGGCCCGCGCCATTGCCTTTGCGCAGGTGCGCAACGGTGATAGCAAATTTAAAGGCTGTGGGGATATTGCAGAGCCCATCGAGGGTATCAAGGCGGTGGCGGACACGCAGAAGGAATCGCCCTTTGACAATTGGGAGCAGTTAGTCGATCACTGGCGCCTGGGTCTGTCGCAACTGGCGGAGGAGTACCGCGAAGGATATGCAGCGCTGGCATTTCAGCGGCCGGCGGATAACTTTGCGCAACGGGATCTCTGGCCGCTAAATCGGTGGCCGGAACGGGTGCGAACGGCGGAATGATCCTTTACCTGGCGGGTGCAAGCATCAGAAAGCCATCAGAAAATAACTGAACCGATATCTAATTCCTGCTCTCAGCCCAGAAAATTCTATGATCGAAGTAACCGATACAGTCAGCCAGCCAGTCGACACCAAAGCTCGAATCCGCGCACTGGATATCCGCCAGAGCTTCGCCGTCTCCGCCCCCGCCGGTTCCGGCAAGACCGGCCTGCTCACCCAGCGGCTGTTGAAACTGCTCGGCAGCTGCGAGCAGCCGGAGGAAGTGCTGGCGATCACCTTTACCCGCAAAGCGGCGGGCGAGATGCGCGAACGATTGATCGAGGCGCTGCGCAACGCACGGGAAACTGCCGATCCGGAAAATCCCCATGAGCGCACTACCTGGATTCTGGCGCGGCAACTGTTGCAACGGGACGAGGAGAAGAACTGGCAGCTGTTGCAATCCCCCCAGCGCCTGCGAATCCAGACCATCGACGGCCTCTGCCGCAGCCTGGCCAGCCAGCTCCCCATCGAGAGCGGCATGGGCGCGCCCGGCGAACCGCTGGAACAGCCGCAGATTGCGTTTGAAATGGCGATCGTCAATCTGCTCAAGCAGTTGGATACCGGGGAGCCGGACGGCGCGCTGCAATCCCTGCTGTTGCACCTGGACAACGATCTCGGCCAGCTCAACAAGCTGCTGCAGATATTGCTGGGCAAACGAGAGCAGTGGCTGGGGCCGCTCCTGAACGTGAACCTGGAGGGCGCCGAGGATTATTTTCATTTTGTGATCGACGAGCTGATCACAGAAAACCTCGGCGCGCTGCAACAGGTGCTGCGCGGCTATGCCGGCGAACTGGTGGAACTCGCGAATTTTGCCGGGACCAATCTGCGCCGGGACAAACCGGATCACCCCCTGTGCCAGTGCGCGGATCTCGATACACTGCCGCCGGTGACCAATCAGGCCCTGCCCCAGTGGCTGGCACTGGTGGGCCTGCTGGTGACCAATGCCGGCGAGCTGCGCAAACCGGGGGGGATCAACAAAAATCTGGGCTTTCCCGCGCTGGGAAAGAAGGACCCGGAAAAACCCCGTGCGGATGAATATAAAACCCGCCTCAAGGAGCTGCTTGCGGAGCTGGCCGGCAACCGGCAGCTGCTCGACACCATCGCCGAGGTGCGGGCCCTGCCCGCGGGTATGGTGCGGGATCAGTGGCAGTTGCTACAGGCGCTGGCGAAAGTGCTGCCGCTGCTGGTGGCGGAGCTAAAACTGGTTTTCCAGCAATTGGGCGCCACCGACTACACGGAGGTGGCCCAGGCCGCGCTTACCGCGCTGGGTGAAGCCGAGTCGCCCACGGACCTGGCACTGAAACTGGATGTGCAGATCCGCCATATCCTGGTGGACGAGTTCCAGGACACCTCGCAACTGCAGTTGCAACTGCTGGAAAAGCTTACCGCCGGCTGGCAGATGGACGACGGCCGCACCCTCTTTATCGTCGGCGACGGCATGCAGTCCTGCTACGGCTTCCGCAACGCCAACGTGGGGATTTTTCTCGACGCGCGCAGCCGCGGTATTGGCGAAGTGCCGTTGGGGCCGCTGGACCTGCAGGTGAATTTCCGCTCCGGCTCGCCGGTAGTGGACTGGGTCAACCGCACTTTTCAAACCGCCTTCCCAACCCAGGACAATATCGGCCGCGGCGCCGTGCGCTATCTGCCATCGCAGGCATTCAAGGCCAAAAACTGGAACGGCGCGGCGGTCAATTTCTACGGCTGCGTCAACGACGAAGAGCGGCAGCAGGAAGCGCAGCAGACGGCGCGGCTGGTGGAGGAACTGCTACAGCGGGACCCCCAGGGCCGCATCGCCATACTGGCGCGCAAGAAAAAACACCTGGAGCGCATACTGCCCGAGCTGTCAGCCGCCGGCATCGCCTATCAGGCCTCCGAACTGGCGCCGCTGGCAAGTCAAATGGTGGTGCTGGACCTGCTCAGCCTCACCCGCGCCCTGCACGACCCCGGCGACCGTATCAGCTGGCTGTCGGTCCTGCGCGCACCCTGGTGCGGCCTGGATCTCACCGACCTGTACCATGTGGCCAACTGTGGCAACGGCCCCTCCACCTCTGGGGATAAGAGGGCACCGCTGGATGTCCGCGCGCGGCCGCTGCTGCAGACGCTGGAAGAAATCGATCGGATCGAACCCCTCAGCGAAGCGGGTCGCGCGCGCCTGCGGCGCACCGGCCCCCTTTTGCGCAACGCCTGGCAAGAGCGCCGGCGCAAACCGCTGCGCGCCTGGATCGAAGGCCTGTGGCTAGCCCTCGGCGGCCCGGTGGCAACCGCCGACAAGAGCCAACTGGCCAGCACCCACGACTTTTTCCTGCTGCTGGAAAAATTCGATTGCGGCGGCAGTATTCAGGACTGGAAAGCTTTCGAGCAGGCGCTGCAGAAACTCTTCGCGCGTCCGGCCCAGGAAGCGCGGGTACAGGTGATGACCATCCACAAATCCAAGGGCCTGGAATTCGAGCATGTGCTGATTCCCGGCCTGGACCAGGGCGGCAAGCCCGGCGGGGACCAACTGCTGCGCTGGGCGGAATGGCTGAACAGCGCCGGCGAAAACCGCTTCCTGCTGGCCCCGAAAAGCCCCCGCGGCGACCGGGACCCATTGTTCGACTACCTGCGCCACGATAACAGCGAACGCGAACGTTTAGAGGGAACGCGCCTGCTGTACGTCGGCTGCACCCGCGCCATCCGCTCCCTGCACCTGCTGGCCTGCGTGCAGCGAGATGAAAAAAGCCAGTCTCTGAAAGCCCCCGGTAGTGCCTCCCTGCTCGCCAGCATCTGGCCGGCCATCAACGGAGAGACAGACTGGTGCCACTGGCTGGAAGCGGATGGGGTAGCCCAGGAGAGCGATGCCGCAAGCGATCAAAGCTATCTGCTGCGCCTGCCTGCGGACTGGCAGGCCCCCGCCCTGCCCCGGCAGGAACTGTTGGCGGAGTATCGCACCGCCGACTACCGGCGCGCGGACAGCGAGGAACCCAACCTGCCCGATATGGGCCAGGTACGGCTGCGCTGGCTGCGCCACGCCGGCACCGTGGCCCACGAAACCCTGGCCACCATCGCCCAAGGCAAGGCCACCATCGCCCAAGGCAAGGCCACCATCGCCCAAGGCAGCCTCGACCAATGGGACAATGAACGCCTGGCGCAACAGCACCCCCTGTGGCAGCTGCGCCTGCAACAACTGGGACTCAGCGGCTCCGGCCTGGAACGGGCGCAGGAAAAGGTGGAACAGGCAGTGCGCAAAACCCTTGCCTGCCCCAGCGGCCGCTGGCTGCTGGACTCCGGCCACCGCGACTCCGCCTGCGAACTGGAACTGCACAGCGGCGGCCGGCAGCTGCGCCGCGCCATCGTCGACCGCACCTTTATTGACGAACAGGGCCGGCGCTGGATCGTGGACTACAAGACCGCGGAGCCCGCCGCGGACCAGCCCGAGGAAGACTTTGTCGGGGAACAGTTGGAACGCTACCGCGGGCAATTGGAAGCTTATAGGAAATTGTTCTACGCCCGCGGCGAACGCAACATCCGTTGCGCTCTCTATTTCCCCCTGCTGCAAAAACTCGCCGAGCTGTAATGGGCATGCTGCTCTTTACCCGCCCGAGACCGCGGAGCTCCAGCTCCGCAAAGCGGGCCACCGGCCCGCCCCAGCCCGGAAAAACCCCATTTGGTTACAAATGAAACCCTAGCCGTACCTGCAAGCTCTAGGTAGGATACCCACTCACTCTAATTGGACGTAGGGTGCGCCGTGCGCACCAGTAAAGATTTCACTATGACCACACAGCAGTTCGACGACCTGAATGTCGTCTCCCAGGAAATTCTGATCAGCCCCGAGCAACTCAAGGCGGAGCTGCCGGTCAGCGATGCCGCGGAAGCCACCGTTGCCGCCGGCCGCACCGCGGTGCGGGACATTCTCGACCGCAAGGACCACCGCCTGATGGTGGTGATCGGCCCCTGCTCCGTACACGATGTGGACGCCGCCCTGGACTACGCGCGACGCCTGAAAGCAGTGGCGGACCAGGTGTCCGACACCCTGCTGATCGTCATGCGCGTCTACTTTGAAAAGCCCCGCACCACCGTGGGCTGGAAGGGGCTGATCAACGACCCCTACCTGAACGATTCCTTCAAGATTCAGGATGGCCTGCATATCGGCCGCAAGCTGCTGCTGGATATCGCCGAAATCGGGCTGCCCACCTCCACCGAGGCACTGGACCCCATTTCGCCCCAGTACCTGCAGGACCTGATCTCCTGGTCCGCCATCGGCGCGCGCACCACCGAATCCCAGACCCACCGGGAAATGGCCAGCGGCCTCTCTTCCGCCGTGGGCTTCAAGAACGGCACCGACGGCAGCCTGGACGTGGCCATCAACGCCCTGCAATCCGTGGCCAACCCGCACCGATTCCTCGGCATCAACAAGGAAGGCCAGGTCGCAGTCATCCACACCGCCGGCAACCGCTACGGCCATGTGGTGCTGCGCGGCGGCAACGACAAACCCAACTACGACTCCGTGAGTGTGGCCATGTGCGAGCAGGAGCTGCAAAAGGCCAAGGTGCCGGAAAACATCATGGTCGACTGCAGCCACGCCAACTCCAACAAGAACCACGAGCTGCAGCCGCTGGTAGTCGATAACGTCACCCACCAGATACTGGACGGCAATAAGTCCATTATCGGCATTATGGTGGAGAGCAACCTCAAGGCCGGCAACCAGAAGATTCTGGAAGATCACAGCCAGATGGAATACGGCGTGTCGGTAACCGACAAGTGTATCGACTGGGAGACCACCGAATCGCTGCTGTTGAAGATGGCGGAGCAGTTGAGAGAACCGCTAAAAGCACGCAACGCCTGAAATCATGCGCGGGCATGGCCCGCTCCTACAGTCTCTGTGTAGGAGCGGGGCCACGCCCGCGAAGCCGCTGATATCCATATCCTTACCCCTTCCCACGCCTGTATACACAGTGCCCAACGATATGAGCTGACAGACAAAGTCTGCTAAGCTTCGGCAAAATATCCACGGTGGCCCCATCGAGGGTTAATAAACCGCTTCTTCTTGTTGGGCACAAATCGGCAGGATTGCCGATTTGGACGCCGCAGGCGCCTGCAAAGCGGGCGAGTGCCATGGATGGCGCGAGTCAACGGAGCGCAGCGACGTGCCCATCTTCCCGGGCCTTGATGGGCACGCTACGCTTTGCCTATCCTACGAAAATTGCCCTGCCGACCCTTAACTTAGTGCCATTGAGGTATTACCCAAGAACTGTAGAGTGAGCTGATAATGATTCATTCTTTAAGAGCAGTCGGCATTGTTATATTGAGTTTTTCACTCCTGGCATGTGACCACGGGAAAGATACTGCGAAGATTTCCGCAGATGCGGACGCTTTTGCCTTGAATGAGCGGGATTATTTTCAAAACCGTGGCGTGGGGGTTATGGCCTTTCACGACACTGCGCCGGAAAGCCACCAGAGAGGCGTTATTATTGTGATGCACGGCACCCGCATCGCCAGTAACGGCGATCTGCGCCTGGAACCGACCCCCGGCCAGTGGTCGCCGACCCCTAAAGTATTGTCCCGGCATGTCGACCGGGAGGCAGGCGAGATCCGCACCCGCTTGGCCTATCCCGATGAGAACCAACACCACACCGGCTTTAATCCCCTTCACTATCCGGACCTGGAACTCACCCACGATGTGCGGATGCGAGCCGAAGGCAATGCCATCAAGGTGAGCGTGGACCTGGACAAGCCCCTCAAACTCATATTGGAGCGCAGAGTAAAATATTGGCGTCCTTTTTCAGAGGGCCAGATTAGGATAGAGAGGCAATAAATGACAAGGATTCTACTGACAGGTTTTGAAGCCTTTGGCAATACGCCGGTCAATCCCGCCGAATCTGTGGTTCGATCCCTTGACGGCACAGCCATCAATAACGCGAAAATTGTCGGAATTGTAGTGCCGAACAACTTCTTCGAATGCATCGATGTTGTGCGTACCGCAATCGAGGAAGTAAATCCTGAGCTGGTTGTGATGATGGGTGAGTACGGCGGCCGCGCCACCATCACCGTCGAGCGTATCGCGCAGAACTTCAATGACTCGACGCGCTACCGGCTGAAGGACAACCGCGGCGTGACGCTGCAGGGCAAGCCCACTGTGCCCGGTGGCCCCATTGCCTATCACAGCACCCTGCCCTTGCGAGCTATAGTCAAGGCCATGCGTTCCGCGGGCGTGCCGGCCGATATATCGGATACTGCTGCCACCTTCTGTTGCAACCACCTGATGTACGGCATCCTCCACTACATCGCCACCAACGATCTGGATATCCGCGCCGGCTGGATCCACCTGCCCCATCTACCCGAGGTCGCCGCACTACCTGAGAACCTGGGCGCACCCAGCATGTCCCGTGAGACCGCGGCCCTCGGCGTCCGCACCGGGATAGAGTCTGCCTTGCAACACCCGCAGGATATCGACGAACCAATCCTGTCACGCCTGCAGATTTAGGAACATTGATTTTTCACCTATCATTCCAACGATTCTGGCAGCCTGGTGGCTACTACCAGCCAGCATAGTTATTTCAATTCAACCCGTTGCGGTAGAATTTCAAACATATAAAAACGCTGGAAGCAGCTCTCGATGTACCTGAAGAGAGCATACACTGATACTATTGCTCATACGCAAACATACTTCATAGGCAATTAGTATGGACCACGAATTTTGGCTTAAAAAGTGGGAGGGCAATGATATTGGCTTTCACGAGCACAAAGCCAATCCGGCTCTAGTAGATAACTTCCGCGAACTTTCTTTAGAGAAAGGCGCCCGCATATTTTTACCGCTGTGCGGAAAAACCCTTGATATCGCCTGGTTACTGTCTAAGGGCTACCATGTTTCCGGCGTTGAACTGAGCACCGTGGCTATCAAACAACTGTTTGCGGAACTCGATGTCGAACCCCAGTTTGCTGATCTCGACAGAATAAAGCACTACAACGCAGAGAATATCGATATCTACGGCGGCGATATCTTCGATTTGTCGGCTGAGATATTGGGCCCGGTTGATGCCATCTATGATCGGGCCGCTCTGGTGGCACTTCCCGAAAAGATGCGTCGCCGTTACGCAGCACACCTGATGGAGATCACACGGAAAGCACCTCAGTTGCTGATTACTTTTGTTTACGATCAGACGCTGTTGCCAGGCCCACCCTTCTCTGTCACTGACGAGGAGGTCAGTAATCACTATAGTGATTACTATCAGCTAAAGCTTCTGGAAACCAAGGACGTACCCGGAGGGCTGAAAGGGCAATGCCCAGCCCGGGAACAAGTGTGGCTACTCAACAATAGCTGAAGTATACATGGCTGCCGACACATGGATTAAAATCAGGTAACCGATACACATATACTTGCCAGCATTGACCTGCTGAGATCCTCGAATGACCGATACCTCCCCTGTGCAGATTGTCTGCCCCGCTTGCGGCACAATCAACCGTGTGCCCACCCACAAACTCAGCCATCGGCCCCTGTGCGGCAAATGCCGGAGCGCGCTGCTTAACGGGCGGCCAATCGAGGCCACCGATCGGAACTTCCGACGCTTTGTCGATAAGTCGGGGCTGCCGGTGGTCGTGGATTTCTGGGCACCCTGGTGTGGCCCCTGCCGGCAGTTTGCGCCGGTTTTCAGCCAGGTGGCGGCGGAGATGGCGACCCGGGCCACTTTTATCAAGCTGGATACCCAGGCCAACCCGAGCACTGCGGCGAATTACCAGATCCGTTCCATTCCGACCCTGATGGTGTTCCATGGTGGCCGGGAGGTTGCGCGGCTGTCAGGCGCACGGCCTAAAACCCAGTTTCAGCAGTGGTTGTACCAGCAGCAGCCTTTCTTGACCCACTAGCAAGTAAAAACGCCGACAATCTGATGCGTTTATCACGATCTTCGACTACATTAAGTTCGAAATTACGAACAAGGCTTGTCGGTTGGCGCAAAAAATCTCACAGTCAATGGTGAATGGATATGACTCTACATTTTGAATTGGTTCCCGTTATCTCCTTACTCTCAGGCATCGCAATACTGATATGGCCAAGATTGCTCAACTACATAGTCGCCATCTATTTGATCATTGTCGGGTTGGTTCAGATCTTTGGCATTCAAGTCTAGAATCCAGCAATCAACCTAACGAAACTGTCTTTTGCGCAGTATTCTTTTTTGACGCAGGCTTTCGATGCGGAAGCCTGCGATTTTGTCGTGCTCCGAATCCACCTTGATGGCGCCCCGGCCCACCATAAAAGTTAGCCAATTTATATAAAGATCCGCCACCAATATGGTGGGCCGCACTAATTTGTATTGATCACAGAAGCGCACCAAATACTGTCATATATAAACAGTATTGTGACGGGCAACCATTATAGCTGCTTGTTTATTAAGGGCTTCATGCGGCTGACCAGGCGATCGCCAGGTGTGTCCTGCAACAGTTTCGTAGTCGCCAGTGAGATTGATCAGTGCTCAAGCAGATGTGGAGCTCCGGATCCCAACACCTGTTCCAATTGCCCCCTTAACGAGCAGCTATAGCGGTATATCGGGACGGGTTCTCTCTTTATGTCCCCAACTGCAATCCTCAGGATAATAGTGATGAAACAATACCTTGGAGTGTTTTTGTTGTTATCGGTATTTAGCCAATGGGCGAATGCCGATGTGGCAAACGGTGATTTCGAAAACTGGACTGGCGGCAGTCCCGATGGCTGGACTACCATTGACTCGGGCATCAGCGTCAGCCAAAGCACATCCGTCGTTTACGGCGGCAATTCTTCAGCGGCAATAACCGTCAGAACCGGCGAACAGTCCTCGACGGATTTTCGGCAGACGGTGGGTATCACCGCGGGACAGACTTATGATTTTTCCGTATGGGTCCGCCACACCGAAGGCCATGTGAGTGCGCGCCTCTACGTTAACGGCTATCGCGATTACACCAACTATTCGCTCACTGGCCAGTGGCAACAGCTCAGCTATAGCCTCACCGCCAGTTCCAGCGGCACCATAGAGGTTGGGCTGCGGTTCTATGACCGGTCGGGCTTCGACGGCACGGAAGTGGTTTATGTGGATACCTTTGAACCCACAGGCACCAGCGGCGGTGACAGCGATGACGGCTATTATGACCCCGCGAAGGGCCTGAGCGGCTACAGCCTGAAAACGGCGCTCTACAACATCATCAGGGATCACTCCGCCCAGAGTTACAGCGCACTGTGGAGCTTCTACGCCGCCAACGATCTGGATTACCACTACGAGCAGGACGGATCGATTCTGGATATCTATTCGGAAAAGCCCACCGGCAGCGATTCCTATAACTACACCGCGGTGAGCGACCAGTGTGGTAACTACGACAGCGAGGGCGACTGCTACAACCGCGAGCACAGCTTTCCGCGCTCCTGGTTCGGCGGCGCCGTAGCGCCGATGAACACCGACGTACACCACATCTTTGCCTCCGACGGCTATGTAAACGCCCTGCGTTCCAGCTACCCCTATGGTGAGGTGGCCACCACCAGCGCCGTGTCCAGCAACGGCAGCAAACTCGGTTCCGGCCAGTCCAGCCAGGGCTATATCGACACAGTGTTCGAACCCATTGACGAGTTCAAGGGCGATGTGGCGCGGGCCCACTTCTACATGGCCACACGCTACCAGAATGTGATTGCCAGCTGGGAAAACTACAGCATCTATGGCGATGCCGTGCTGGACGGCTCCAGTAATCAGGTGTTTGAAGACTGGGCACTGCAGTTGCTGATCGACTGGCACAATGCCGATCCCGTGAGCCAGTGGGAACTCGACCGCAACGATGCGGCCCAGGAGTTCCAGGGCAACCGGAATCCCTTCGTGGACCATCCGGAGTATGTAGAATCCATCTGGGGGCAATAGTCCCCGGGTCAGTCCCGGGCCGGATCGGCTCGGGCCGGTGGAAACTGATCGGATTGTAATACCCCAGCCGGCAATATCGCCCACAATCCGCTTTTCGTCATTAAGCCGGGATTCGCTATTTTGTAGGATGGGCAAAGCGCAGCGTGCCCATCAAAGCCGCGGATGATGGGCACGTCGCTACGCTCCTTTGCCCATCCTACGGAGGTTGCACCGCTTAAGTCAGTGCCATTCGGGGCTTACCCTGGCAGGCGCACTTTCCAGATTCTCGGCGGCAAGCGGGGCTTATCCGCCGCCACGGGGCGACTGGGATCGCCGGTGACCAGCAGCGCGCCCTCCCACCAATCGACATCTACGACGATTCCGGCCTTAAAAGCAAATCGGGCCAGGTTTACACCATCGGGGAACTGGGGCGTATAGACCCGCAAAACGGTATGGGCGGGGCGGGACGAGTCGCCACCAAAGCCATAGGAAACATCGCCCTGATAAATGGCCACGATTACACCGGGAAAGCCCTCGGGCGAGAATGTTCTCGGAGGCCGCTCAAAGGTGTAATAGGGATTCTCTTCTATCATCTCCATTTGCAGCGTCGAGTGGTTGACCTGCCACAGGCGGGTTTCCACATGCTGAAACTCCTTTAACGCCGCCGATAACAGAAACCATTCGCTGTTGATACCGCCGATATACCCAGGCCCATCGAAGGGCGCATCTTCAAACTCCACCAGTTTGTCCCCGAGATTATCGCCATCCCGAGCGTAGATTATCTGACCGATAAAGATTTTCACAGGCAACTCGCCAGTGGCGTCCAGTTGCAGGACTTGGCGGTTTGGGTCTTTATCGAAGACCCTCTCGCCCTCTTCCAGCGCGTTATCCGGTGTCAGCAGCACCCGTCTCGCCGCTGCTATATCGCCGGCACCGGGTTCCCATTCCCGTTCCAGTGAAGGATGGTTGTGCTCAACCTCCTCTATCGTCACGCCATCCAACAGCACAACATAATCTTTTCCCCTTGACACTTTCCACTCGGTTATCTGGGCGACAAAAGCCATGTTAAGAAAAACGATGACAAAAAATATAACGCAGATAACCGCTATCGCGGCAAACCCGGTTCCAATCCAGAATAAAATTTTCATAGGGAGACAAGCAGATTTACGCAGTGTTTGTGTGCCGGCAAGATACCTCTATTGATTCGCCAGGCGCAACAAGAACAGGGCCCAACCGAATACGCCAGCTTATTTTTCTCCCATATCCTCGATATGTTCCCCAGCCGTTATAATACCGCCCATGTCAGAGTTGCCCATTCACACCGCTTTACCCGAACTGCTCTCCGCCCTGAGCCGGCACAATAACGTCATCCTCCAGGCCCCGCCCGGCGCAGGCAAGACCACTGTGGTGCCGCTGGCGCTGCTGGACTGCGACTGGCTGGGAGGCAGAAACATTATCATGCTGGAGCCGCGGCGACTGGCGGCGCGCAGTGCGGCTGCGCGGATGGCGGAACTGCTGGGGGAAGCGGTCGGGCAGACGGTGGGCTACCAGATCCGCGCCGAGCGCAAGATGAGTGGCAGAACCCGCATACTGGTGGTCACAGAGGGAATCCTGACCCGGCTGCTACAGTCGGATCCGGAACTCGCACAGACGGCACTGGTGATCTTCGACGAATTCCACGAGCGCAATCTGCAAGGGGATCTGTCCCTGGCACTGTGCCTGCAATCCCAGGAGTATCTGCGCGAGGATCTAAAACTGCTGGTGATGTCCGCCACACTGGAGACCGAAGCGGTGGCCGCTCTGCTCGGCGGCGCCCCGGTGGTCAGCAGTGAGGGCCGCAGCTTCCCGATTCACGTTCACTACTTGCCGCATCGTCAGGTTCCCGATGACAACCGCCAACTGCCCGCGCTGATGGCCCGCAAGATTTCCGAGTGGATGGATGTGGAGGACGGCAGCCTGCTGGCCTTCCTACCCGGCGTGGGCGAGATCAGGCAGGTGGAGGAACGGTTGCGGGAACAACTCGCCGACCGAAAGGAGATCACCATCGCCCCGCTCTACGGGGACCTGAGTAAACAGCAGCAGGACACCGCCATAGCGCCCTCCCCGTCCGGCCGGCGCAAAATCGTGTTGGCCACCAATGTGGCTGAGACCAGCCTCACCATCGAGGGCATCCATATGGTGGTGGATTCGGGCCTGATGCGGGAATCCCGCTTCGATCCGAACACGGGCATGAACCGCCTGGTGACCACTAATATCTCCCAAGCCTCGGCCACCCAGCGCTGTGGCCGCGCCGGACGCCTGAGCGAAGGTCAGTGCCTGCGCCTGTGGAGCGAATCCCGGCAGCAGGGCCTGGCGCCGAAAAACGCCCCAGAAATCCTCATCAGCGATCTGGCGCCACTGGTACTGGAACTGGCCCACTGGGGTGTTCGCGAAATGGATGAACTGCGCTGGCTGGACCCACCGCCGCCCGGGCCCGTGGCCCAGGCCCGGGAGCTGTTGCAGCAACTCGGTGCCCTAGACCGGGAACTGCGGATCACCGCGCACGGCAAGGCCATGCTGGCGCTGGGCACCCATCCGCGCCTCGCCCATATGATGATCCGCAGCCTCGACTGGGGCCTGGCGCGGGAGGCCTGCCTTTTGGCGTCGCTGCTTTCCGAACGGGATATATTTCGGGGTGAACAGCGCTGGGACCGGGATATTCACAAACGCATGGAAGTTCTCCTCGGCCGGACTAAGAATCCAAATGCCGACAAAGGCGCCATACAGCGCATCCGCCAGCAGGCCGGAATCTGGCAGGGGCAGCTGCCGGGAGTGGAAGGCAACACAAGCGGCATCGACGATATCGACCGCACCGGCGTGCTGCTGGGCCAGGCCTACCCGGATCGCATCGCCCGCAATCGCCACGACCGGGAGCGCCGCTTCCTGTTGGCCAGCGGCCGCGGTGCCCATTTCTCCCACGACGACGAACTGGCCCTGGTGGATTACCTGGTGATAGCGGAACTGGACGGCCAGGGCCGCGATGCGCGTATCCAGTTGGCCGCGCGTATTTCCGAATCTGTTCTGCGCGAGTACTTTGCCGATTTGATCGAGCGGAACGAATCCGTGCGCTGGGATGACAACAGCGATCGCGCCGTTGCCAGCGAACGCACTACCCTCGGACGCTTAGTGCTGGATGAACAGCCGGCAAAAAATATTTCCCCGGAATTGCTCAGCCGCGCCCTGTTGGATGCCATTCATCAGAAGGGCTTGAATACTCTACCCTGGAGCAGAGAGGCTGTTACCCTGCGCGCCCGGGTGGAATTTCTGCGCCGCAATGTGAATGAATTTCCCAATTTACTGGCGGAGCTGGCACTGCCGGACTGGAGCGACACAGTGCTGAGGGAATCTCTGGAAGACTGGCTGCTTCCCCATCTGCAGGGCCTCAGTAAACTGGAGCAGCTGAAACAGCTCGACCTGCACAGCATCTTGCGAAGCCAGCTGGACTGGCCCTGCCAGCAACAGATAGACCAACTGGCTCCAACCCATTTCACCGCGCCCAGCGGTTCCCATATCCCGATCGACTACGAAGGGGAAGAGCCGGTGCTGGCGGTGCGCCTGCAGGAAATGTTCGGCCTGGCGCGGACCCCGGCGGTTCTCAAGGGGCAGTATCCCCTGATGATTCACCTACTCTCCCCCGCCCGGCGGCCGGTGCAGGTCACCCGGGACCTGGCCAGCTTCTGGGCCAACACCTATCAGGAGGTGAAGAAGGAACTCAGGATCAGGTACCAGAAGCACTACTGGCCGGACGATCCACTGACGGCGCAGGCGACCAGCAAGACCAAAAAGCGCATGGATTCGCCATAGACAGCGACAATTGGGCCAAACTGAATGGCGGAATGCCGTTCTGCCCACAGTGCCCAAGTAATCAGGAGACTCGAAAGCAAGGGACCTATGCTGCAACCGATTACCCGCTTGTCGCGCAAATTCCACCTGTGCAGCATCGGCGCACCACTGGCCGCCTGCGGGGTACTGGCCCTGGTCTGGGGTCGCTCGCTGGGGTGGTTTCTTCTGCTGGTTTCCACGGCCGCGCTGATCGCGGCGGTCCTTGTCGCTGTTCACCACGCGGAAGTTATAGCGCGCCGAGTGGGCGAGCCCTTCGGCGCGCTGGTGCTCGCCCTGGCGGTCACTGTGATCGAAGTGTCGCTGATCCTTTCAATAATGCTGTCGGAGACCCTGGATTCCAGGGACCTGGCGCGGGATACGGTTTTCGCAACGGTGATGATTGTGTGCAATGGGGTCATCGGCCTGTGCCTGCTGATAGGCGCCCTGAAGCACCGGGTCCTCGGCTTCCGCACCGAGGGGACAACGCCGGCCCTGGCGGTTCTCGCGACCCTGGTCACCACCATTCTGGTACTGCCGGATTTCACCTTCAGTACCGAGGGCCCGACCTTTTCCGATTCGCAGTTGATATTCGCCGGCGTGGTCTCGCTGTTGCTGTATGGCGTATTTATTTTTGTGCAAACCATCCGCCACCGGGATTATTTCCTGCCCGAGGCCGAGGGTGTCGAAACCAGGGATGAGCGTAGACCTTCAACTTTCGCCGCCGGGTCCAGCCTGCTTTTGCTGATCCTGTCCCTGGTTGCTGTCGTCGGCCTCGCGGAATCACTGGCACCGCCCATCGAAGGTTTTGTCCAGCGCGCGGGCATGCCGCACGCGGTAGTGGGTATCGCCATCGCCGCGATGGTACTGCTGCCGGAAACCACCGCCGCCATCCGTTCCGCCCTGCGCAATCGCATGCAGATCAGCTTCAACCTCACCTTGGGCTCGGCGCTCGCCAGTATCTGCCTGACCATTCCCGCGATCGTCTTTACCTCTATCTTTCTGGACCTGCCGATGCATCTCGGCTTGCCCGCCAAGGAAATAACGCTGCTCGCACTAACCCTGCTGTTGACAACCATGACCCTGTCCGGCGGGCGCGCCACGATTCTGCAGGGGACCGTGCACCTGGTGGTTTTCGCGGTATTTATTTTTACCGCGATGGTGCCTTGATCCGGTTCGGGAAACTTGTGTGGCGCCGGGTTTTATTTATCTGCTGTAGGAGCGGCCGCTGGCCGCTCCTACAGAAGGAAGGTGTGGAAATGATTTCACCGCAAGCATAAAAAACGCGGGCTCTACCCGCGTTTTTATATCTGGTCCAGATCAGTAGTAGGCCTGGGATGTATCGGTGTGGTCGGTAATGTCTTTGACCCCGGCCAGTTCGGGAATCTTTTCCTTCAGGGTCTTTTCCACACCCTCTTTCAGGGTCATATCCACCATGCCGCAGCCCTGGCAGCCGCCGCCGAATTTCAGTACTGCATAATGGTCGTCGGTCACTTCCACCAGGCTCACCTGGCCGCCGTGGGCGGCGAGGCCGGGGTTGATATCGCTGTAGAGCACGTAGTTGATACGGTCTTCGATGGGGCTGTCGTCGGTGACTTTCGGCATACGCGAGTTGGGCGCGCGAATGGTGAGCTGGCCACCCATCTTGTCCGTGGAGTAGTCCACCCGGGCTTCGTCCAGGTAAGGGATGCTGCGCCCTTCGAAGTAAGCCTTGAGGCCCTCGTATTCCACCATCACATCTCCCTCCTGCTCCTCGCCGGGACGGCAGTAGGCGATGCAGGTCTCCGCGTTGGGAGTGCCGGGATTCGACACGAACATGCGCACAGCGATACCCTCGCAGTCCTGCTTCTCCAGCAGTTCACGGAGGTAACCCTGGGCGGATTCGGTGATAGTGACGTTCAGGTCTGAAGGCTGTTGTGACATAAAGCTTCTCAAATAACCGAGTTTCTTACTCGGGTATTTTACTCTCAGTTGGCCGCAAGTTAAACCGCGGATTGGCTGCAAGCGCGGACAGGGGGTCCGCGCTTCCGTCATTTCGGCGCAAGCCGGAACCCAGAGGTCACTGTTACTGGATAGCAGGCTGCGCCGTTATGATGAATCGATGGCAGACTGGTTCGAAACCAGGTATCTGCGGCTGGCCGCCGGCACTCCATGGCAGCCGCCGCATTGGCGCTTTACAGCCGCCCCAGCAGCGCTTTGGCACCCTCTTCCGAAGAAGCTGGATTCTGACCGGTGATCAGCTGTCCGTCGGTGACCACATGGCTCTGCCAGTCTTCCGCCTTGGTGTAGAGGCCGCCGTTGGCCCGTAGCATATCCTCCACCAGGAAGGGCACCACCTCGGTCAATTCCACTGCATCTTCTTCCGAATTGGCGAATCCGGTGACGCGCTTGCTGCTGACCAGGGGTTCACCGTCAGCTCCCTTGGTATGGCGGAACACTCCCGGCCCATGGCAGACCGCGGCAACCGGTTTTCCGGCGGCGTAGAAGGACTCGATCAGGGCGATGGAGTCCTTGTCCTCGGCGAGGTCCCACAGGGGACCGTGACCGCCCGGATAGAAGACACCATCGTAGTCCTCCTGCTTGACGTCGGCGAGTGGCGTTGTATTGGCCAGTGCCTCCTGTGCCTCCGAATCCTTCTGGAAGCGCTCGGTGGACTCGGTTTGTGAATCCGGGTCTTCGCTTTTCGGGTCCAGGGGCGGCTGGCCGCCCTTCGGCGAAGTCATGGTTATCTCCGCGCCCGCATCCTTGAAGATATAGTAAGGCGCAGCCAACTCCTCCAGCCAGAAACCGGTTTTCTTGCCGGTATCACCGAGTTGGTCGTGGGAGGTGAGTACCATCAAAATTTTCATCGTCAGTCTTTCCTTGTTTTTAAAAAATCAGTTGTCGGCGCCGACGCGCACCACGAGCTTGCCGAAATTGCCACCCTCCAGCAGGCCCATAAAGGCCTGTGGTGCCTTCTCGAGTCCGTCGACAATTTCTTCCCGATATTTGATCTTGCCGGCGGCGAGCCATGCCGACATATCTCGCTGAAAATCGTCGAGACGGGGACCGTAGTGGTCCAGGATGATGAAGCCCTGAATTTTCAGACGTTTTACCAGCGCTTGGCTCATCAACAGCCCCGAGCGATCCGGCCCCTCTGGCAGCGAAGTGGCGTTGTACTGGGAGACCAAACCGCAAACGGGAACCCGTGCAAAGTCGTTGAGCAGCGGCAATACGGCATCCCAAACCTCGCCGCCGACATTCTCGAAATACACGTCGATACCATCGGGGCAAGCCGCGGCCAGTTGCTCGGCAAAATCTTCCGCGCGGTGATCGATACAAGCGTCGAATCCCAACTCATCCACCGCGTAGCGGCATTTCTCCGCGCCGCCGGCGATACCCACCACGCGGCAGCCCACAATCCTGCCGATCTGGCCGACGGTTGCGCCAACGGGGCCGGTCGCAGCGGCAACCACCAGGGTCTCACCGGGCTTGGGTTCGCCGATATCCAGCAGCCCCTTGTAGGCGGTAAAGCCCGGCATGCCCAATACCCCCAGAGTGTAGGAAGGATGTTGCAGATCCGCCCCGAGATTGGTGAGCCCGGTGCTGTCCGACAGCTCGTAGTCCTGCCAGCCGCTGTAGGCCAACACCCAATCGCCAACCTCGTAATCCGGGTGGCGGGACTCCACGACTTTGCTCACCGTGCCGCCCACCATAGTCTCCCCGATCTGCACCGGCTCGACATAGGAGGGGGCATCGCTCATGCGCCCGCGCATATAGGGGTCCAGGGATAGATAGACACTGCGCAATAACAGTTGCCCCTCTGCGGGCTGCGGCAGCGGCTCCTCTTCCAAGCGGAAATTCGCTGCGGCGGGTGCGCCTTCAGGCCGGCAAGCCAGCACAATGCGGCGGTTCTTGTCAGTGGGTTGCGACATGAATCGACTCCTTCGATTGGTGGAACGTTTATTTATTGGGGACTGCTCTTGACCCAACATCTATTAGACCGGTCGTCTAATTCGTACTTCAAAAATACCCGCCTCGCGGCGGGTCGAAAAACTCGGGACTATTCCTGGCCCAGTAGAGTGCGCGTCGCCTCCATCGCCTGGACCATGGACTCACCCGTGCGATGCAGTTTGGCCAGCAGGCTGGCGCCCAGCCACATCTGGTAAAGGGTGACGGCGCTCTTTCGGGCATCCAGGTCCTGCGGCAGCGAACCGTCCTCCCGACCCGCCTCTATGCATTCCGCCAGGCGCGCGATAATCCGGTCCGTGCCGTCGCGCAGGGTCAGGCGCATAGGCTCCGACAAATCGGCTACTTCGGCGCTCAGCTTTACCACCAGGCACTTCTGCTCGTCGCAGGGTTCGCTGTAGATTTTCAGCCACTCCTGCCAGTAGCGCATCAGGCTGTCGGCGGTGCTGCGAGCCTCCAGGGAAAAAAGCAGGTCCATATCTTTCAGGTATTTACTGAAGTAGTCCTCCAGCAGCGCCTGGCCGTACTGCTCCTTCGATTTGAAGTAGTGGTAGAAGGAACCCTTGGGCACGCCCGCAGTGTTCAACAGCTCGCTCAGGCCGACACAGGAGAAGCCCTTGCTGGACATCACCCGGTGGCCGGTATCGAGGAGATGCTGGCGTGTATCGTCGTAGCTGGATTTCATGCCGCGGAGTTTAATCTCTACTAGACCGGTCGTCTAGAACATTTGGTTACAAGCCTATTCCTAGGCTATTGGGCCAGAGAACTATTCGGTCACAATAATGATCTAGCTGGACTCCTCACCAAAAGTTGTCAATTGACAACCTTGATTAACTCCTCCTACACTTGAAGAAAAAGGAAGCAGCCGGACTTATGCCTCGAAATAGACACCCTCATAAGGAGATCGAAGGAGCCCTGCAGCACGCGGAAGAAAGCGGCTGGAGAGTTGAGGTTGGCGGCTCCCATGTGTGGGGAAAGATATATTGTCCTCATAATGACAAAGAGTGCCGATGTGGCGCCTTTTGCATTACAGGCATATATAGCACTCCGAGAAACCCAGGAAAACATGCGAGGCAGATTATCAAGGCTGTTGATAAATGTACCGGTGGCGAATCAGATGAGTCTGCGGAGTAAGTTTATGAAAGAGTTTGAATTTACGCTTAACTATAAACTTCCTGATGCTGATATAGACCCGGAACAATATATTGGCCAACTAATTGAAGCTGGATGCGATGACGCGATTATTGGACTAGGGCATCCCGGTTGTATATCACTTCAATTTGACAGAGAAGCAGAAAATGCAGTTGATGCAGTACTTTCTGCAATGCGTGATGTGAGGAACGCCATCCCTGATGCGGTATTTATCGAAGCTACTCCCGATATTGTAGGAGTTTCTGATATAGCGCCATTTGTTAGGTGTTCCCGCCAAAATGTAAGAAAACTGGTAACTAAATCCACATTTCCGCTTCCCCTACATTCTGGAAAGCGTCCTTTATGGCATCTTTTTTTTGTTCTCGAGTGGTGCGTATCTGAAAAAATCCGAGAAGTTGAACCAACGATGTTAGACCTGGCTTCGATAAATATGCAGATAAACCTCAACAGGAAAACAGAAAGAATTGATCCTGAAATGCAATCTTTATTGGCAACGGAAGTTCACTAAACAAAGCCAGTGATACTAGGGGAGACGATGTTCTCCCCTTCATCAAAACTCGCCATAGCCACCCCCGCCGGGAGTTTCGATAACGAAGACATCCCCCACCTCCATCTGCACCTCGGCACAGCCGTCCAGTTCTTCTTTGGAACCATTCGCCTTTTCCACCCAGTTGCGCCCCAGCGCCGCCACTTCGCCGCCGTCCAGCCCAAACGGCGGAAGGCGGCGATGGGAGGCGAGAATGGAGGCGGACATGGGCTCCAGGAAGCGGAGGCGCCGGCGCGCGCCGTCGCCGCCCCGGTGTCGCCCGGCGCCGCCGGAGCCGCGGCGGATACTGAACTCCTCCAGCAATACCGGGAAACGCCATTCCAGTACCTCCGGGTCGGTAAGCCGGGAGTTGGTCATATGGGTGTGCACGGCATCCGTACCATCGAAATCCGGCCCCGCGCCGGAGCCGCCGCAGAGGGTTTCGTAGTACTGGTAGCGCTCGTTGCCAAAGGTGAAGTTGTTCATGGTGCCCTGGGCCGCGGCGATGGTCCCCAGCGCGCCGAAGAGCGCATCCACTACGTACTGGGAAGTCTCCACATTGCCCGCGACCACCGCCGCCGGGTACTGCGGATTCAGCATACAGCCCTCGGGGACGACGATATCCAGCGGCTTCAGGCAGCCGCCGTTGAGCGGGATATCGTCCCGCACCAGGCAGCGGAACACGTAGAGCACCGCCGCCTTGGTCACCGCCGCCGGCGCGTTGTAGTTGCCGGCGTGCTGGGGGCTGGTGCCGGTAAAGTCGATGCGCGCGCGGCGCGCGGACTTGTCGACGGTGACCGCCAGCCGGATCTCGCTGCCATCGTCCATCTCGTAGCGGAAGTCGCCGTCGTGCAGCGCGTCCAGGGTCCGACGCACGGATTCCTCGGCATTGTCCTGCACGTGTTTCATATAGGCCTGCACCACCGGCAGGCTGAAATGCTCCACCATGCGCGCCAGTTCGTGCACGCCCTTTTCGCAGGCGGCCAGCTGCGCGTGCAGGTCGGCGATATTCTGTTCGATATTGCGCGCGGGCCATTTGCTGCTGGCGAGTTTTTCGCGAATGCTGTCCTCGCAGAATCTGCCGGCGTCCACCAGCTTCAGATTGTCCAGCAATATGCCCTCTTCTTCGACATTGCGGCTGAACGGCGGCATGGAGCCTGGGGTGATGCCGCCCACGTCCGCGTGATGGCCGCGGGTGGCGACGTAGAACAGCAGTTCATCTCCCTCGCCCTCCCCTTGAAAAACCGGTTTGATCACGGTGATATCCGGCAGGTGGGTGCCGCCGTTGTAGGGCGCGTTCAGCACATAGGCATCGCCGGCGCGCATGGTGTCCGCGCGTTCGCGGATCACCGTCTTGATACTCTCGCTCATGGACCCCAGGTGCACCGGCATATGGGGCGCATTGGCGATCAGTTCGCCGTCGCGGTCGAAGAGCGCGCAGGAGAAGTCCCTGCGCTCCTTGATATTCACCGAGGAGGCGGTCTTTTCCAGCACTGTGCCCATCTGCTCGGCGATGGACATAAACAGATTGTTGAAAATTTCCAGCATCACCGGATCGACATCGGTGCCGATGGCCCGCTGCCGGGGCAGTTCCTCGACCCGCTCCAACAGCAATCCAGTGGCTTTGACACTGGCGCGCCAGCCGGGCTCGACCACGATGGTGCTGTTGGCCTCGCTGATAATCGCCGGGCCGGACACCGCCTCGCCCTCGCGCAGTTCCTCCCGGCGGTAGATCGGCGCGGTGCGGCTCTCTCCCCCCATGGTCACCCGGGCCTCTGCGCTGGGTGGTATTTCGCTGCGCGCCTCTGCGCTTCCACTTTCCGGCTTCTCGTCCGGACTGCCGGAACCGCCGATCACCTCCACCTGCACCGCCTCCACAATCAACGGCTTGCCCTCGGCGAGAAAACCGAAGCGCTGGCGGTAGGCGGCCTCGAATTCGGCGATCACCTGCCCGCGCCCGCCCATGGCCACCTCCAGTGCGGTATCGGTGCCGGCATATTTCAGGTGCAGTTTGTACAGGCAGTGGATCTGCTCCTCCGGCACCTGCTGGGCCAGCATTTCCGTCCTGCCCTCGTCCGCGAGTTCTTGCAAAAGCCGGTTCAGCTCCGCTTCCGATTCGGGAGAGTATTCCCGCTCCAGGCTGCGCTCGCGGGTCAGGCGCAGATCGGCGAGGCCGATACCGTAGGCGGACAGCACCCCGGCCAGCGGGTGCAGCAGCACCTGCTCAATGCCCAGCGCGTCCGCCACCAGGCAGGCGTGCTGGCCGCCGGCACCGCCGAAACAGTTGAGCAGATAATCGGAAACGTCGTAGCCGCGCTGCACGGAGATCTGCTTGATCGCGCTGGCCATATTCTCCACCGCGATGGCGAGAAAACCTTCCGCCACCTGCTCCGGTGTGCGCGTATCGCGGGTGGCGCGCCGGATTTCCTCCGCCAGCGCGGCGAATTTCTCGCGCACGACCGACCCGTCAATGGGCTGATCGGCGCCGGGGCCGAACACATGGGGAAAGAATTCCGGCTGCAGTTTGCCCAGCATCACATTGCAGTCGGTCACCGTCAGCGGTCCGCCGCGGCGGTAGCAGGCGGGGCCGGGATCGGCGCCGGCGGAATCCGGGCCCACCCGGTAGCGGGCGCCGTCGAAGTGCAGGATCGAGCCGCCGCCGGCGGCCACCGTGTGGATCAGCATCATGGGCGCGCGCATGCGCACCCCGGCCACCTCGGACTCCAGGGTGCGTTCGTAGTCGCCGCGATAGTGGCATACATCGGTGGAGGTGCCCCCCATATCGAAGCCGATTACCTGCGAAAAACCCACCTGCTCCGCGGTGTTCGCCGCGCCCACTACACCGCCGGCGGGGCCGGAGAGAATCGCGTCCTTGCCCTGGAAGAAATGCGCATCGGCAAGGCCGCCATTGGACTGCATAAATAGCAGGCGAGTGTCGCCCAGCGCGCGGTCGACCCGGTCCACATAGCGGCGCAGCACCGGCGACAGATAGGCGTCCACCACGGTGGTGTCGCCCCTACCCACCAGCTTGATCAGCGGGCTGACTTCGCTGCTGACGGAGATCTGGGTAAAGCCGATTTCGCGGGCGATGGCGGCGATGCGCCGCTCGTGGTCCGGATAGCGGTAGCTGTGCATCAGCAGGATGGCGAGGCCGCGGATGCCGCGGTCGAAAGCCGCCTGCAGGTCGCGGCGCACCCTTTCCTCATCCGGTGCCTGCAAAACCTCGCCACTGGCGGTGACCCGCTCGCCCACTTCCAGAACTTCGGCGTAAAGCATCTCCGGCAGCCGGATATGCAGGTCGAACAGCCGCGGGCGGGCCTGGTAGCCGATACGCAGGGCGTCGCGGAAACCGTGGGTGGTGACCAGGACCAGGGGGTCCCCCTTGCGCTCCAGCAGCGCGTTGGTGGCCACAGTGGTGCCCATCTTCACCGAGCGTATCCGCTCCGCCGGGATCGGCGCCTCCGGCTCCACCTCCAGCAGCGCGCGGATGCCGGCCAGGGCCGCGTCCTCGTACTGCTCCGGGTTCTCGGAGAGCAACTTGTGGCTGACCAGCCGGCCGTCCGGGCGTCGCGCGACGATATCGGTGAAGGTGCCGCCGCGGTCGATCCAGAAGTCCCACCGTTCCTCTCTGGCGCTTTGCAACATAGTTCTGCTCTTCCAATTGAGGGGCCTGTGCCCGTTTGCGGAACTGGCGGCAGGCGCTCCCGAGCTCCGCGTTCCGGGGGCTGCGCCCCAATATGTTAAGATTGCCGCCCCCGTAACCCCGCGAAGGAAGTTTCAATGCCCCAGCAGTCCCGCCGCCACCGCTTCGACCAGCTTCACGCCGCGCTGGCAGAGCACATCCTGATCCTGGATGGCGCCATGGGTACCATGATTCAGCGGGAGAAGCTGGCGGAAGAGGACTACCGCGGCAGCCGCTTCGCCGACCATCACAGCGACCTCAAGGGCAACAATGACCTGCTGGTCCTGACCCAGCCGGAGCTGATCGAGAAGCTGCACCGGGACTATCTCGAGGCCGGTGCCGATATTATCGAGACCAACACCTTCAACGCCACCCGCCTGTCCCAGTCGGACTACGATCTGGAGGATATTGTCCCGGAGCTGAACCGGGCTGCCGCCCAGGTCGCGCGCCGCGCCGCCGACGCCCTGTCCACACCGGACAAGCCGCGCTTCGTGGCCGGCGTCATAGGCCCGACTTCACGAACCGCCAGTATCTCCCCGGACGTGAACGACCCCGGCGCGCGCAATGTCACCTTCGACGAGCTGGTGAACAACTATGTCGAGGCGGCACGCAACCTGGTCGAAGGCGGCTCGGACATCATCCTGATCGAGACTATTTTCGATACCCTGAATGCCAAAGCGGCCATCTACGCCCTGCACCTGCTGTTCGAGGAGTTGGGTTTTGAGCTGCCGATCATGATCTCCGGCACCATCACCGACGCCTCCGGGCGCACCCTGTCCGGGCAGACCACCGAGGCCTTCTACTACTCCATCGCGCACGCGAAGCCGCTCAGCGTCGGCCTCAACTGTGCCCTGGGCGCCACCGAGCTGCGCCCCTATGTGGAAGCGCTGTCCGGCGTCTGTGCCGAGAACGTTTCCGCGCACCCGAACGCGGGCCTGCCGAACGAATTCGGCGAGTACGACGAGACCCCGGAGGAAACCGCCGGTATCGTCGCCGAATTCGCGCGCAGCGGCTTTCTGAATATTCTCGGCGGCTGTTGCGGCACCACGCCGGAGCATATCCGCGCAATTGCCGATGCGGTGGCCGATATTCCGCCGCGTGTACTGCCGAAGATCAAACCGGCCCTGCGCCTGTCCGGCCTGGAGCCCTTCGTCGCCGATGAAAACGCCCTGTTCGTGAATGTGGGCGAGCGCTGCAACGTCACCGGCTCCGCCCGCTTCAAGCGCCTGATCCTGGACGAGGACTACGACACCGCGCTGCAGGTGGCCGCCGCCCAAGTGGAAGACGGCGCGCAGGTGATCGACTTCAATATGGACGAGGCGATGCTCGACTCCGTCGCCGCCATGCGCCGCTTCCTCAATCTTGCGGCCACCGAACCGGATATCGCCAAAGCGCCCTTTATGGTGGACTCCTCCAAGTGGGAGGTGATCGAGGCGGGGCTGCAGTGCATCCAGGGCAAGCCCATCGTCAACTCCATCAGCCTCAAGGAAGGCGAAGAGGATTTTGTCAAGAAAGCCCGCCAGTGCCTGCGCTATGGCGCCGCGGTGGTGGTAATGGCCTTCGACGAAAGCGGCCAGGCGGATACCTTCAAGCGCAAGACGGAAATCTGCAAACGCAGCTACGACATTCTCGTCGACAAGGTCGGCTTCGCGCCCACGGATATTGTGTTCGACCCGAATATTTTCGCCGTGGCCACCGGTATCGAAGAGCACAACAACTACGCGGTGGACTTTATCGAAGCCACCCAGTGGATCCGCGAGAACCTCCCCGGAGCGAGCGTTTCCGGCGGCGTGTCCAATGTGTCCTTTTCCTTCCGCGGCAACAACCCGGTGCGCGAGGCGATCCACTCGGTATTCCTGTTCCACGCCATCAAGGCCGGTTTGAATATGGGTATCGTCAACGCCGGCCAGTTGGCGGTGTACGACGACCTGCCGCAAGAACTGCGGGAAAAAGTCGAGGATGTAATCCTCAACCGCAGCCCGGAAGCCACAGAGGCGCTGCTGGATATTGCGGAAAAGTATCGCGGCGACGGCGCGGCACAGGCGCGCAAAGAGGATCTGAGCTGGCGCGAACTGCCGGTGAACAAGCGCCTGGAACACGCGCTGGTCAAGGGTATCAACAACTATATCCTGGAAGATACCGAGGCCGCCCGCGCCGCCGCTACCCGCCCGCTGGATGTGATCGAAGGTCCGCTGATGGACGGCATGAACGTGGTGGGCGACCTGTTCGGCGAGGGCAAGATGTTCCTGCCCCAGGTGGTGAAATCCGCGCGGGTAATGAAACAGGCGGTGGCCTACCTGCAGCCCTATATCGAGGCTGAGAAGACCGCGGACAGCAAACCCAACGGCCGCATCCTGATGGCCACGGTCAAGGGCGACGTGCACGATATCGGCAAGAATATCGTCGGGGTGGTACTGGCCTGTAACAACTACGAAGTAATCGACCTGGGTGTAATGGTGCCCTGCGAAACCATTTTGCAGACCGCAAAGGAAAAGCGGTGCGATATCATCGGCCTGTCCGGCCTGATCACGCCGTCGCTGGACGAAATGGTGCACGTGGCAGCGGAGATGGAGCGCCAGGGTTTCGATATCCCGCTGCTGATCGGCGGCGCCACCACCTCCAAGGCGCACACCGCGGTAAAAATCGATCCCCAGTTCAAGCGCAACCAGACGGTGTATGTGGCCGATGCCTCCCGCGCGGTGGGCGTGGCCAGCAGCCTGATCTCCGACGAATTGCGTCCGCAATTCGTCAATGGTATCCGCGAGGAGTACGAAAAGGTCCGGCACCGCACCGCAAATCGCAAGCGCAACGATACTCGTCTCAGCTACGAGGAGGCGCTGGCGGCGGCGCCGCAGTTCGATTGGGGCAGCTACACACCGGCAATTCCGCGAAAACCCGGAGTAACCGTTATTGACAATTTCCCGTTAGAGAAATTGGTCGACACCATCGACTGGACGCCTTTCTTTATCTCTTGGGACCTGGCCGGCAAATACCCGGCGATCCTCAACGACGAAGTGGTGGGCGAAGCGGCCACGGATCTTTTCAAGAGCGCCCAGTCGATGCTGCGGGAAATTATCGACAAGAAACTGCTGCGTGCCCGCGCGGTGTTCGGCCTCTGGCCGGCCAACAGCGACGGCGACGACATCATCGTCTACAAGGATGAAAGCCGCACTGAAGAACTGGCCCGCCTGCACCAGATGCGCCAGCAGGTGCAGAAGCGCGGCGGCGATGGCCTTTGCCGCTCGCTGGCCGACTTTGTCGCCCCGGTGGACTCTTTTAGGGCTGACGGCTCTGGTGTGGGGGACTATGTCGGCGGCTTCGCGGTCACCACCGGCATCGGCGCCGACGAATTGGCTGCAAAATACGAAGCGGCCCACGACGACTACAGTGCGATTATGGTCAAGGCGCTGGCGGACCGGCTGGCGGAATCCCTCGCCGAGTATCTGCACAAACAGGTGCGCAGGGAATACTGGGGCTACGCGCCGGACGAGCATCTGAGCAACGAGGAACTGATCAAGGAAGCCTACACTGGCATCCGCCCCGCTCCCGGCTATCCCGCCTGTCCGGATCACTCGGAAAAGAGCACCCTGTTCCGCCTGCTGGACGCCGAGGAAAATGCCGGGGTTCGCCTGACCGAGCACTTCGCCATGCTCCCCGCCGCCTCGGTAAGCGGCTGGTACTTTGCCCACCCGCAAGCCAAGTACTTCAACGTGGGCAAGATAGGCCGCGACCAACTCAAGAGCCTGGCCGAGCGCAAGGATATGCCGGAAAATGAGCTGGAGCGCTGGCTGCGCCCCAATCTGGAGGACTGAGCATGAGCGAAGACAAGAAACCCAACCCCTCTTTTGGCCAGGTGATACTCAGCACCCTGGCCGCCGCCATCGGCGTGCAGAGCAGTAAGAATCGGGAACGGGATTTCAAGGTTGGCAGTATCAAGACCTATATTGCCGCGGGGGTTATCTTTACGGCCCTCTTTGTGTTGGCCTTGGTGCTGGTGGTGAAAACCGTGCTGGGTAATATGGGCTGAGCCCTTTGCCGGAACCACGCCTCGATCGCGGCCATGGCGCATCCAGCTCAATAGCCGGTCATTTCCAGGTAACCGACCCCCGAACGGCTGCCCTCCACCACCACGTCGCCTTCCCAATAGGGGAAAGCGGTATTCATCCAGCGATCCGCACGGCGTGCACTCACGGTCACGTCCAGATCCCTGGACGGAAGGCGCAGTCGCCACTGGGTGGGCACTTGGCGCCCGGCCACCGGACTGTATGTCATAGGCTTTAACCGCAGGTCGTCGCCGGCAAGGGAGGTCCGCCGCCCATCCGCATCGATCCAGCTTCCCGAGACAAAGTCACCACCTTCCTCGCCACCGCCACGCAGGCGAAAGGCCATCAGCTTGGCACCGCCCTCCAGATGCAGCGAGAACCAGTCCCAACCCCGTTGCCCACTGCCCAGCAACTGGCTACTCCACTCGCGATCCAGCCAGGCTCGGCCGCTGACTTCGCGTGTCTCTCCGTCGATCTCGACCTGCCCCTCGACCCGGTAAAACGGTTGGCTGTAGTAGTAGGAACCCTGACCATCGGCAGACTTGCGGCTGAAGCCCCCTTCCCCATGCAGCACCAACGGGCCTTCGGCATTGAGGTCAAGGCGGTAGCCGAATTCATACCCTTCGTCGCTGCCTTGTGCCGTCACTTGCAGCCGGTCCAGGGTGTCACCGGCGGGGGCGGTCGACCGGCTTTCCATGCGCCAATGATCCAGCCAGGCCGCGAATGGTTCGAGTTTGACGCCGGCCTGGCCACGACTATCGGGCAGCGTCATGCCACGGGCGAAGCGCTCGGCGACGAAATGCGCATCCGGTGTCGACAGCGCGGCGTGGGCCATCCATAACTGGCGGCTGGCCCAGGGGGAGTCGCTGCGCCCATCGTCATCATCGGGAGGGGACAACGCCTGGCGGAACAGCGTCCACTGGATACCCAGGGGCGTGCCGTCGGGGTCTTCGAGATTGGCGGTCAGGTACCACCATTCGATGCGGTAATCGGGGTGGGCGCCATGGTCTCGGGGAAAGCGCAAGGCAGCTCCCGGACGTGCCTGGGCGTAGCCCTCCGCCTGCTCGCCCAACCCCGCAAAATCTTCCGGTGGCGGCTCGGTATCCCGCTGCTGCAATGCCAGTACCGCGAGCAGCGCCACCAGCGCCAGCCAGGGGAGAAAACGTTTTGCATGTCCGCCTGGGCTCATAGGGCTTCGAACTCCGTCAGCAGAATGCGCGGCGACGTGCGCCACAGCCGCCAGGCCGGCAGCACGGCGGCGAGAAGAGCCACGCCTAACGCCAGTGCCAGGGTGGCGGCGATCTGTGCGGGGAAGACATACAGGGGCAGGCGCCAGCCGAAGGCCGCGACGTTGATCACCGCAACCAGGCACCAGGACAGTGCCAGGCCCACAGGCACGGCGAGCAGACCAGTAACCAGGGCCGCGCTGCCGAGCTGGACAACGCCCGCTCCGGCCAGCGGCCCGCGCGCGACCCCCAGCGCCCACAGGGGAGCGAGCTGGCCACGACGCTGGCTGCTCTGTGCCAGTAGGCTCGACAGCAGAGCCAACCCCGCAACCCCGAGTGTCAGGGTGTTCAGGGCCCGGGTGATGGCGAATGTGCGCTCGAAGATGTCGGTCGAACGGCGCCGGATCTCGCGCTGGTCGATCAGGCTGCCGCCGCCGATACCCAGGGCCTGGATAAGGTCGCGGCGCAGCGTCTCGATGGCTCCTGGTGGCAGTTCCCGCTCGAGCACGATAGCGATCGAATCGGGCGAGGTTTGAAAACGTGCACTGAGGTCAGTCGTGGTCAGCATCACCTCGCCGCGTGGATTGCCGTAATCGGGATAGACCGCGGCGATCGGCAGTTCAAGCGGCCCGGAGGGACTCGACAGGCGCAGCCGTTGTCCCGGTGCCAGGCCGGTGGCCAGGGCGAGCTGCTCGTTGATCATCGCCGCGCCCCGGGCAAAGGCTCGCCATGCCGACGCTGCGTTCTCCTGGCTGGCGAGCAGGGGCCAGCTTTCGGTCAACGTTGGATGAGGCGTGACGCCGTATACGCTCGCCGGCCGGGGCTGGTACTGCGAACCCTCTTTGGCGAGCAGCGTGGCCTCGGCACTTGCACGGGGCAGCAGGGTGTCGATTTCGTCGCGCGATTCCAGCCAATCAACGGCCGCCTGGTACTGTGCGGGCGGCAGGCGCAGGTAGAGATCGGCAACCAGGCGCTGGTCCAGCCATTCGAGGAACGTCAGGCGAAAACCGCCGACCATGCTGCCCACACCCAAATTGGCCGACAGGGCCAGCAGCAGCGCCATCATTGCCACCGACAGCCGTGGCAGTTGCAATTGCAGGTCGGCCAGCGCCCATTGGGCCAGCGGATGCCGGCGAAGCAGGTGGCCGGCACCGACCAGCAGCATGGCCAGCAGCGGTGGCAGCCACAGTGCACTGCCGAGCAGCCCCGCCGCGATCATCACGAAGCCCGGGGTCAGCCCCTCAGCCGGCGGCTGGCGATCGAGCCATACCAGCAGGCCCAGGGCGACCAGCCACAGCAGGCCGCCGGCGAGCGTCATGCTGCGCAGCTGGCGCAGGAACTGGGCGCGCCAGGCCTGGGCGTGCCCCAGGCCCAGCACATCGAGCCGGGCCGCCCGCCACAACGTGCCGAGTCCGGCGGTCAGGAGCCCGCCCAAGGTAACCGCCAATCCCCCCAGCCAGTAGTGCCACGGCAGCGCCAGCTCGATGCCCACGCGCTCGCCATAGAGGGCCTGCAGACTGGCGGCGACATCGGGTAGTAGCCACCGGGCCAGCCACGCGCCACTCAGGATACCCAGCGCGGCGCCCAATAGCCCCAGCAGCAGCAATTCGCTCAGCAACAGGCCGACCAGCGCCCGGCCCGATACCCCAAGGGCGCGCAGGGTGCGCATCAACCCCAGACGTTGCTCAAGAGTGAGGCTGAGCGCGGTGTGCACAATCAACAGCCCCACCACCAGGGCCAGCAGGCCCATGGCGGTCAGGTTGAGGTGGAAACTGTCGGTCAACTGGCCTGGCGCCATCGGGGTCGCGGCGGCGCTGCGCACCAGCGAGTCGGGCAGTTCGACACGAGCATCCGGCGCCACCAACAGATGGCTCAGGCCGTCGCGTTCGAGCAGTTCGAGGGCGACGGCGATGTCCATTACCGCGAGGCCGGGCGGCAGTTCAGGTGCCAGTTCCAGTGGCGGCAGCGCGCGACCATCGGCCAAGGACGGAAGCGCATCGTCTTCCGCCGTCAGCGATGCCAGCGTATCGGGCGCCAGGCGGGTACGGTAGGGAGGCTGCAGGAAGTCGCGCAGCGACCCGGTACCGCCGGCAGTCCGGAAGCCACTGATTTCCGGCAGGGTCAGGGGATCGACGCCCAATACTTCCACGCGCCTGCCTCCGGCGAGTTCGATCTCCCCTTCCACCATTGGCGACACCGGGGCGCCCGCGAGGCGCAGCGACAGGTAATCATCCAAGGTGAGCGGACGGCCATCGCGGCGTTCGATCCGGTCCAGGCCGGTGCTGAACAGGGCTTCAGCTCGCGCGTAGCTGTCGCGGGCCGAGGCATTGATCGCCTGCACGCCACTCCACAACGCGCTGGCTACCCACAGTCCTACTATTAGCATGGCGAGTTGACCGGGATGGCGGCGATAGTGCGAGAACAGGGTGAGAAAGGCGGTTCGCGGTGATGCGGCATTCACAGCGAGGCTTCCGCGATTCGGCCGTGTCTGAGACGCAGACAGCGATCGAGGGGTGCCGCCACCCGCGGGCTGTGGGTGACCATCAGCAGCGCGCAGCCTCTGTCCCTGACCAGTGCCAGCAACAGCGCCAGTACCTCATCGGCGCTGTTTTCGTCGAGGTTGCCGGTGGGTTCGTCGGCGAGCAGTAGTGCCGGGCGCGCTGCCAGGGCGCGGCCGATCGCCAGGCGCTGCTGCTGGCCGCCGGAGAGCTGTTCCGGATAGCGCCCGGCCATTCCGGCAAGGCCCAGGCGCTCGAGCAGTTCCCGACTCCAGGCGGCATCCTCACGCCCGGCCAGCCGAGCCTGCAGACGCAGATTGTCGGCTGCGGTCAGGCTCGGCACCAGGTGGTACTGCTGGAACACCAGGCCGAGCCGCTCGCGGCGCAGTCGAGCCCGTGCGGGCTCGTCGAGTGCCGACAGCGGCTGGTCATCGAGGCGCACTTCGCCGTCGTCGGGGGTGTCGAGCCCCGCCGCCAGGTGCAGCAGGGTCGACTTGCCACTGCCCGACTCGCCCATCAAGGCCAGGCTCTCGCCGGCGGCCAGGCGCAGGTCGACGCCCTGGAGTACTGGCAAGAGACCTTGTGGTGTGGGGTAGGACTTTCTGATGCGGCGAAGTTCAAGCATGACGTTCCCTGACAGCTATCCAGCCCGGTCATGTTCCTACAAAAAAGGCGCCGCCGATTCACGGCGATTGCGAAGGGGGTTTAATCGGAGAGTTCCGCCCGGCACCGCTCAGCTCCGGGCACAGGGAAGGGATGGATTTACTGGGAAGCCACCCAGAAAATACAGGTTGCGACAAAGATAGCCACCAGCGCCACCGCCGCTATGGCATCGACAAAGTCATCGCTTTCACTGGATACAACTACTTCTTCACTCATCGAAATACTCCGATACCAATTATTGTTCTTGACTGTAGTTGGACCGCTTCAGAACGGTCGCTTCAAGTAGAGCAAATCCCCGCCGGCAGCGCAAGCGAGCCAATCCCGGCAATTGGAAAGCACTTATAACTATTAGTTACTAAGCTAGCGAAAAAAATTGTTACTTTTCGCATAAGCCCGCTGGTATGTTATGCGCCGCGGGAGATGCCTGTGGGCGTGCTCCTGTCCGGGCTACAAAGCGCTAAAAGGCAATGGAATCAAGTTCTTATGTATCGATACGACGAGCGGGACCACACCATTATCCAGGAGCGGGTGGCACAGTTTCGCAGCCAGACGGAACGCTACCTGGCCGGTGAACTGAGCGAGGAGCAGTTTCTGCCCCTGCGCCTGCAGAACGGCCTCTACATCCAACGGCTGGCTCCCATGCTGCGTATCGCAGTACCCTACGGCCTGCTGAACAGCGCGCAGCTGCGCCGGCTGGCGCGCATCAGCCGCGACTTCGACAAGGGCTACGCCCACTTCACCACCCGCCAGAACCTGCAGTTCAACTGGCCGCAACTGGAGGATATCCCGGATATCCTTGCCGAACTGGCGGAAGTGGAGATGCACGCAGTACAGACCAGCGGCAACTGCATCCGCAACACCACCTCGGACCCCTTCGCCGGAGTGGCCCGGGACGAGATCGCCGACCCGCGCCCCTACTGCGAGCTGATCCGCCAGTGGTCCACCTTCCACCCGGAATTCGCCTTCCTGCCGCGCAAGTTCAAAATCGCGGTCAGCGGCAGCGAGGCCGACCGCGCGGCGATCCGCGTGCACGATATCGGTGTGCAGATCGTCAGGCGCGGCGACGAGATCGGCTTCCAGGTTCTGGTCGGCGGCGGCCAGGGCCGCACACCGGTGATCGCCGAGCAGATTCGCGACTTCCTGCCGGAAGAGGACCTCCTCTCCTACCTGGAAGCCATAGTGCGCGTCTACAACCAACTGGGCCGGCGCGACAACAAGTACAAGGCGCGCATCAAGATCCTGGTGAAGGCCCTCGGCGCCGAGGAGTTCGGCCGCCGCGTGGAGCGGGAATGGGAGCAGATCAAGGACGGCGCCGACAAGCTCACCGATGACGCGCTGGCCTGGGCCAAGTCCTTTTTCACCGCACCGGAGTACAAAACCTTCGACGGCGCTGTAAGCGACGCTGCCCTGCAGGCCCAGGCGGATGATGACAAGGCCTTCTCCCGCTGGCTGGAACGCAACAGCTTCCCGCACCGGGTGCCCGGCTACCGCGCCATCACCCTGTCCACCAAGCCCACCGGCGTGCCCCCCGGCGATGTCACCGACCGCCAGTTGGAGGCCATCGCCGACCTGGCGGATGAATACAGCTTCGGCGAGGTGCGTGTCACCCACGAGCAAAACGTGGTACTGGCAGACGTCCCCCAGGATCGATTGCTTGAACTCTGGCAGGCGGCGCGCAAACACGGCTTCGCCACACCCAATATCGGCACCCTCACCGATATGATCTGCTGCCCCGGCGGCGATTACTGCTCCCTGGCCAATGCCAAGTCCATCCCCGTGGCCGAGGCCATCCAGCGCAGGTTCGACGACCTGGACTACCTCTACGACCTGGGCGACCTGGACCTGAATATCTCCGGCTGCATGAACGCCTGCGGCCACCACCATGTGGGCCATATCGGCATTCTCGGCGTGGACAAGAAGGGCGAGGAGTTCTACCAGGTGCAACTGGGCGGCAGCTCCTCTGAAAACGCCAGCCTGGCCAAGGTACTCGGCCCCAGCTTCTCCCGCGCGGAGGTGACGGAGGTAATCGGCAAGATCCTGGATATCTACCTGGAACAGCGCCGCCCGGAAGAACCCTTTATCGACACGTACAACCGCATCGGCGTGCAACCGTTCAAGGAAAAAGTCTATGCCAAAGCCAGCTAGTTCAGGCAAAGCGGGTCCCCAGCCCGCCAACCCGGAGCAACTGATTCTCGACGGCCGGATAGTGGCCAATGAATGGCGCCTGCTGCCGCAGACCGACGAGGAGACGGAAATAACAGCGGAATCCCTCGCCCCGGGCAAGGTGATTCTGCCCTACTCTCTCTGGCAGCCCCTGCGCAGCGCCCTGGCCCCGCGCAAAGCCGAGATCGGCGTCTGGCTGGACAGCGACGAGACTGCGGACCTGATCGGCAAGAATGCCGGGAAACTGCCGCTGATCGCGGTGCACTTCCCCGCCTTTGCCGATGGGCGCGGCTTCACCACCGCGCGCCTGCTGCGAGAGCGCTATGGCTATCAAGGGGAACTGAGAGCGGTAGGCGCCTTTATGCGCGACCAGCTCACCTATCTGCGCCGCTGCGGTTTCAACGCATTTGCCTATGAAGGCGAGCAGCCGCTCTCCGGGCTGCTGGAGTCTCTGAACGACTTCAGCGAGAGCTACCAGGCCGCCGTAGACCAACCCCAGTCACTCTTCCGCCGCCGCGGCCTCGTTTAAAGCTGCGACTGCTTTCCCGTCACCCCGGCACTGACCGGCGCTCTGATCGCCGGACCCGGCCCGCACCGGGGTGACGAGTTCAGAATATCCCCCGCTCCCCCTGTGGACATTCTCCACACTGCTAAACTGCTGGTAAATCATTGTTGACCGCAGCAGGCGGCTCGCGCACAGCTGGATCAGTGTATGCCCACGCACTTCTTTGTCCTCGGGCTGGACCCGTTACGCCTGCCCTACCTCGAAAGTATCCACCACCCCGAGGAGTATCGATTCCACCCCCTCCTCCAGCTCGAAGAAGTGGTACTGGCGGAAAATTACCCCTACGACGCGTTGTTGCAGAAAGCGGAGCGTCAACTTCGCGAATTCCCCGAGCCCATTGCCGGCATCCTCGGCCACTGGGACTATCCCACCAGTGCCCTGCAGCCCCACCTGAGTGAAAAACTCGGGCTGCGCTCCGCTTCCCTGCAGGCGGTACTCAAATGCGAGCACAAGTACTGGAGCCGCCTGGAACAGCGCGAGATCCTACCCGACTGGACACCGGACTTCTGCGCCATCGACCCATTCGCCCAGGACCCCCTGGATCAGGTGACCATCGACTATCCGCTCTGGCTCAAGCCCATTAAGGCCCACTCCTCATACCTTGGCTTTCGCGTCGACAACGAGCGGGCCTTCTGCAGCGCAATTGAAATGATCCGTAAAGAAATTCACCGCTTCGGCGATCCTTTCAATCAGACCCTCGCCCATATATCGGTGCCGCCAGAGGTGGCTCCGATCAACGGTAACTGGTGCATTGCCGAGGAAATCATCACCGGCAAGCAATGTGGTATCGAAGGCTCGATGCTGGATGGGGAATACCGTATACACGGCATAGTCGACACGGTAAAAGACAGCAAAAACCAGAGCTTTACCCGCTACGAATATCCCTCGGTCTGGCCCAGGCAGGTGCAGCATAAAATCCGTGCCGCCGGTGAAAAATTGCTGCGCCACCTGGGCTTCGACAACTCGGCATTTGGAATCGAGTTTTTCTGGGACGAACAGAAAAATACGTTCAAGATCCTCGAGGTCAACACCCGTATTTCCCAATCCCACAGTGACCAGTTTATCAAGGTGCACGGTGTATCCAATCACCAGGTTGCAGTAGACCTGGCACTGGGCCACACACCAGACCTCAGCAACTGCCGCGGAAAGTACCGCTCCGCCGCGAAATTTATGTTGCGACGCTACGACGACACATTGGTACAGCGCGTTCCCAATGAGGCGGAAATCCGGGAGATCGAATCGACGGTGGCCGACAGCAAGATAGAGATCACCGTCGAGCAGGGCCAGCACCTCTCGGAAATAATCAATCCGGACAGCTACAGCTACGAAATCGCCAATATTTTCCTGGGTGCCGAGAACCAGCGCGAGTTGCTCAAAACCTATCGCCAGCTCGCCGGCAAGCTGCATTTCGAGTTCTCCGACGGCAAGGAGCCGGAGGCGTTCCAGTTCAATCATGTCCGGTACTAGAAAATGAAAGTGGTGGAGGAATTCCCACACGCGGTGGAAATGCGCGAACATGTGGAAATTCCCATGCCCGACGGCTGCCGCCTGGCCGCGCGGATCTGGCTGCCGAAAACAGCCATGCAACAGCCGGTGCCCGCGATCCTGGAATATATTCCCTATCGCAAGCGGGATATGACCCGGCTGCGGGACTCTATCATGCACCCCTACCTGGCGGGGCACGGCTACGCCTGTGTGCGCGTGGACCTGCGCGGCAGCGGCGAGTCTGGCGGCATACTCAAGGACCAGTACCGGCAGCGGGAACTGGACGACGGCGTGGCGGTTATCCGCTGGCTGGCGGAGCAGCCTTGGTGCAACGGCAATGTGGGGATGATGGGTATCTCCTGGGGCGGCTTCAATGCCCTGCAGATCGCCACACTGGCACCGCCGCAACTCAAGGCAGTGGTATCCGCCTGCTCCACCGACGACCTCTACCTGGACAACATGCACTATATGGGCGGCTGTCTGCTGACGGATAACCTGTCCGAAGCCACCACCATGTTCTCGGTGAACACCTGCCCGCCGGACCCGGCGCTGGTGGGCGAGCGCTGGCGCGATATGTGGTTCCAGCGCCTGCGCCACAGCGGCCTTTGGTTGGATATCTGGCTGCGCCATCAACACCGCGATGGCTACTGGGAACACGGCTCGGTGAGCCAGCACTATGGTGCCATCCGCTGTCCGGTGATGCTGGTTGGGGGCTGGAGCGACGGCTATACCAACGCGATCTTCCGCCTGCTGGAACATCTCAAAGTACCGCGCCAGGGACTAATCGGCCCCTGGGGCCATAAGTACCCCCACCAGGGGGCGCCGGGCCCGGCGATCGGCTTCCTGCAGGAAACCCTGCGTTGGTGGGACCACTGGCTGAAAGGCATGGACACCGGGATCATGGACGAGCCCATGCTGCGCGCCTGGATGCAGGACAGCGTGCCTCCCACCACCCGATATCTTGAGCGGCCCGGCCGCTGGGTGGGGGAAAGACGCTGGCCGGCACCGGACATCCGCGAAGTCAGCTACCCACTGGATTCAGGCCGCATACTGGTGGGCAATGAACCGCCCCGCTCCCGGGAGGAAATGGTAGAGATCCAGTCACCACTGAGCGTCGGGCTGTTCGCCGGCAAGTGGTGCTCCTATACCGCCGCGCCGGACCTGCCCCACGACCAGCGCGAGGAAGACGGCGGTGCCCTGGTTCTAGAAAGCGCACCGCTGGATAGAGAGGTGGAGATCCTCGGAGCCCCCTCTGTCCAACTGGAGCTCACCTGCAACCAGCCGGTAGCCATGGTGGCCGCGCGGCTATCCGACGTAGCGCCGGACGGTAAAGCGACCCGGGTAACCTATGGCCTGTTCAACCTGACCCACCGCAACGGGCACGCCGAGCCGGAACCACTGACACCGGGGAAGCGCTACCGAATCTGGGTTTCAATGAACTATATCGGCCAGAACTTCCCCGCCGGCCACCGGCTGCGCCTGAGCCTCTCCACCTCCTACTGGGCCCTGGCCTGGCCGCCCCCCAAACCGGTGCGGCTCAGTATCTTCCCCGCCGGCAGCCGACTGATACTGCCGGAGCGCGATCCCCGCCCGGAGGATGAGGATATCCAATTTGAACCGCCGGAGGGCGCCAAACCGATAGATATCCAGTTCATAGAACCCCCAAACCACAACTGGCTGGTGCACCGGGACCTGGCCCTGGATGAATCGGTGCTGGAAGTGATCAAGGACGACGGCCTGAGGTATATCGAGGAGATCGATATGGAAGTCGCCAACCGTATCTGGAACTGGTACAGCTATCGCGATGACGACTTCATGTCTTTGAAAGGTGAAACCCGCACCGAGCGCATCTTCCGGCGCGGCAACTGGTCCGTGCGCACCACCACCCGCACCCTGCTCACCGCGGATACAAACAACTTCTACATCCACGCCGAATTGGACGCCTGGGAAGGCGACAGCCGGGTCTTTGCCGAGAACTGGCACCGGCAAATCCCGCGGGACCACCTCTGACCGCCCCGCCCCCGGGGCTGGATTTCCCTCCGCCAAAACGTCAATATGCGCCGGTAATTCACTGAGTAGGCGGGACCCGCTCCCCCACCCAATCGAATAATAGATAAGAGCACACCCATGCAAGTTGAGTCTGTAAATAACCTATTAAAGTCCAGCGACCGCGAGGGCAGCAGCACCCGGGTGCAGGGCTGGATCAGAACCCGCCGCGACTCCAAAGCCGGCCTGTCCTTCCTGGCCGTGCACGACGGCAGCTGCTTCGATCCCATCCAGGTGGTGGTCGAATCCCATATCGCCAACTACCAGTCGGAGGTGCTGCGCCTGACCACCGGCTGCGCGGTGGATATCGAGGGCACCATCAAGCCCTCCGAAGGCAAGGGCCAATCCATCGAAATCCTGGCGACCTCAGTACAAGTGGTCGGCTGGGTGGAAGATCCGGATACCTACCCCATGTCCCCCAAGCGCCACACCATGGAGCACCTGCGCGAACACGCCCACCTGCGCCCGCGCACCAACGTCAGCGGCGCCGTGGCGCGGGTGCGCAACTGCATCGCCCAGGCGATCCACCGCTTTCTCCACGAGCGCGGCTTCAACTACGTACACACCCCGATCATCACCGCCTCCGACTGCGAGGGCGCCGGCGAACTGTTCCGGGTGAGCGCCCTGGACCAGACCAATCTGCCGCTGACCGACAAGGGCGAGGTGGATTACTCCCAGGACTTCTTCGGCGAGGAGAGCTTCCTCACCGTTTCCGGCCAGCTCAACCTGGAGAGCTACTGCCTGGCGCTGTCCAAGGTCTACACCTTCGGCCCCACCTTCCGTGCAGAAAATTCCAACACCACCCGTCACCTGGCGGAGTTCTGGATGGTGGAACCGGAAGTCGCCTTCGCCGACCTGGCGGATATCGCCAGCCTCTCCGAAGCGATGCTGAAATACGTATTCAAGGCAGTACTGGAAGAGCGCGCCGACGATATGGCCTTCTTCGCCCAGCGTATCGACAAGGAGACCATCTCGCGACTGGAAAATATTATCGGGAATGACTTCGCGCGCATCGATTACTCCGAGGCCATCGAAATCCTGGAAAAGTGCGGCGAGAAATTCGAATTTCCGGTTGCCTGGGGCGTCGACCTGGCCTCGGAACACGAACGCTACCTGGCCGAGAAGCATTTCAGGAAACCGGTGATCGTGCTCAACTACCCCAAGGATATCAAGGCCTTCTATATGCGCATGAACGACGACGGCAAAACCGTCGCCGCCATGGACGTACTGGCCCCCGGTATCGGTGAGATTATCGGCGGCTCCCAGCGGGAAGAGCGCCTGGAAAAACTCGACGCGCGCATGGACGAAATGGGTATTCCCATGGAACACCTGGACTGGTACCGAGACCTGCGCCGCTACGGCACAGTCCCCCACGCCGGCTTCGGCCTGGGCTTCGACCGCATCGTTTCCTACGTCACCGGAATGGGCAATATCCGCGACGTTATTCCATTTCCGCGCACACCGAAAAATATCGCCTTTTGATATCGAGCCCCGCAATGCGGGGCTTTTACCTTAAGGAGTCCTCCCCTGGGAACACCGAGCCCCAGCTCGGCTTGCGGGCCGCAGGCCCGCCATCCCCGCTCATCAAGCTACCCTTCTAGCACCCGATCCGAGGCAATCGACAGCACATGTCATTCGTGAGAGTGCCTCATTTGCTGTTTTTATATACAGAATTTACCGGCATCATCACACGTCAAGCAGAATTCAGCAGCAGCTTCATCTATCTCCGAAAAATACCCGCTAACTCATTGACTTTTAAGGGATTCTCAATATGATCAAAAGCACCTTTAATGAAAAGATAGAAAGCCAAGCTGCACTATCTATCTGTAGAAAATGGCGCCAACTTAGTCGAACTCATTGATTTTTAAGAATTTTTCCCTGTAGAGATATCCGAGAGGTCTGCAGATAGAGAGTTGGAGGTCTGCAGATAGAGAGTTGGTAGATATATTGCGGTGTCTTTTGAATTAACTGTTATGCACATCAGAATGACCGTGCCTTGAAGGATTTGCGATTACCGTATTTCGGCTGATTTTCGCATTACAACGTGTGCAAATGGGGGGTGGGAATAGACCCTTTGACGTACACTAACTCGCACCAAGCAAAGGAGTTGAGATATGGCCGTAAAACACACACCCACCGGAGAAGTCCACAGCGGATCTAAGGGCGGCACTACTGGGTGCGGCACTAATACAAATGCTAATCCGGGTCATTGGGTAAACTCATCAGAGCGCATTACGTGCGCCAAAAACGGATGTAAAAACTAGCAGCAATGCATAACAAACGCAGCCACACGGACCCAGCAAGCACTGGCCTTGAAAAACAGGCCAGTATACGCTTGCTGGGCCGGTGCTGCGGGCGTTAACTGCTAAAACCAAATGAGTACTTGGGAACCGATAAAAAAGAGCCACTTAGAAGGCATCATAGAAGTCTCAGAATATGAGATGGGCCCGGAGGCTAGGCTTGTTTGGGAGAAGATCAAACTGCCTGAAGTGCAAAAATGGCTCCAGTCGCCAATGGGCGATGAGGGTGGTGGATTCTGGGTAGTCGCCATTTACGGCAACAAGTGTTTGTATTACAACGATATTGAAGATGGCTTTAATGAAAGCTCTTTTAAAGAATGGGGTACAATCGAAGAGTATTGGTGTAATCAAACAGAGTTGCACCACTTTATAGCATCAACCTTCGTGTCTCGCAGTTAACCAGGCAATGCAGCCGACGTCTTATTTTGTGCACTTTTTACACGGTCGCTGCGCTCCTATTTTCGTGCAAAAAGCACACAAGGCAAGCCGCGTTTGATTGCGGCGTTAACCAAAAATGCTATATAAATATCGATCTTTTAATGATTATAAATTTGAGCAGGTTTTCGAAGAAGGTTTGCTCTATTTTGCAAAGCCAGCAGAATTTAATGATCCGTTTGAATCAAAACCAAAAATCACTGGCATTGAGACGTTAGAACAACGCAAAGTTTATGCTCGGGATTATATTGCTAGGCAATACCCAGGGATAGGTTTCAAAAAAAGAAAGGAGTTGGAGAAACAAATAGTCATTAGTATGGCCGATGAAAGATCCGTTCGTGAGAGACTTCATGACACTTTCAATAATTACGGTATTCTTTGCTTGAGCAAGAAGTGGGATAAAATTCTCATGTGGTCTCACTACTCAATGAAACATTCTGGAATTTGTATCGGCTTTGATTTTAATTGTGAGCTAGACGATGACTACGGTAGTCTACATGAAGTTAGATATAAATCAGAATACCCGGAGGTTCATCCAGGGATATTTGGCTCAGATGATGAAAAAGATCTAAATGAACTATTCGAAGTGACAATGCAAAGAAAATCGAACGTATGGAGTTATGAAGAAGAGGTCCGTTTCATAAAGCTTAGGTATGAAGGTGGCTCTGGAACTTACCCATTTAAAAAAGAAAAAATTAAAGAAATTATCTTGGGTGCATGTATCTCAAAAGAAAATGAGGAAAAGATTTTACGACTCAAACAAAGTTATGCGCCAAATGCACAGATATTTAGGGCAACTTTGTCGCAAAGTTCATACTGCTTGGAGCGGGTGCTAGTCTCCGATGGTTAACAAAGCAATGCAGCTGACGCCTTACTTTGTTCACTTTTTGCACGGTCGCTGCGCTCACATTTTCTTGCCAAAAGCACACAAAGTAATCCGCGGCTGATTAGCTGTCACAGGAGAGTACAGCGAAGTCCTGTTTGATTGGTTAGTCGTTACAAAAAACCGTGAACAAACAATCGAGTTATCGAACAAAGTACAGGGCTTATAATCGGGTAGCCAAGGGTTTCTAACTCTCAGCCCCCACAACACCCTGCATGCGGGTCCGCACAGGGCGTTTCACTGAGAATGGTGAAGCCTGATCCATCCGTCTCGCAGTTCGTACAGCCCTTGAGATTTTAAATAGGCATTGGATAGGTTAGGGGTCTTATGAGAATCGTGCTCGCGTTTTTATCTGCAGCAGGTTTACCCGCTCTTTTGATGCTCTTGTGGTATCTCTATGGCCAATATCAGGCTTTTGAGCCCGACGATCCCTATATATGGATCCGCACAAAAAATTTTGCAATACTGTGCTTTTTTGTTTCCGCAGCTTTTGTACTTTTGCTCGGTTTACCAGCTTATTTTGTTCTTCGCTGGTTTAATCTGGTTCGTTGGTGGTCAACCTTAGGCGCGGGATTTATTTTGGCTGCTGTTCCGATGGCAATATTTACTTGGCCGCTGAAGTACCCGGAACTAAAAACAAGTGCATCCGTAAACGGTGTGCTAACAATGATTGATGGCGCCCCCACAATGGCAGGTTGGTTTCAGTTCGCCCAAGGGGTATCGTTTCTTGGGACATGCGGCCTAGTTGGTGCTTTAGCGTTTTGGCTGGCAGCCCCCAACAAGTGGACGCAGTAAACTGCGCTCCAGCTAAAAACGTTAACCTTTGAAAATGAAAAACTGGTCATTTGTCGCTATGGAGCATTACGGGTTAATACTTAACCGTACCTACTTGATTAGCATTAAAGAAGGGAAAATAGAAGGCAAAATTTGCCGAGGATTGACTGCAGCACATGTAACTTTTGGTGATCCACTCACTAAGTATGCAACTGGGATTTTAGCTGTATCAGGGGACCTAGAAAACTCAAGATCATACATAGAGAAGAAGAAGTTAAAACAAACTAGCTCAGCAAATTTCTCTATTCCTTTGTCAGAAATTAAATCCGTTGAATTTAATCCAAATAGAAAATTGGGGATGGGTGACTATCCCCATGATGGCAGGGTGTTTATAGAGGTTTTTCGAAAGAAACGAGAATTTATTATTCTTGGAAATCAAAATGGCAAGGTAATCGCTGACCGCTTAAGATCGGCGTCAGCGCTAGAAGGCTAACCAAGCGCTGCACAGGCGTTATAACTATTTAGACCCTGGCACTATTAAATGAAAAATAATGAAGTGAATTTTATGCCGAAATGGTGTGATAAGAAGGACGTTCTTCGAAGCTGGGTGGTTCTGCATAGTTCGATCACTCGCACCCTAAATCTAGGGTCCTCAGCGGAATCTGTGGGTCTAAATCCCGCTCAATAGGGGCTCCGCCCCTAGCCGCGGGCGGCTTACCCCGCCCTCGCCGGGAGGCAA
>NZ_JACHWZ010000002.1:199734-410499 GCF_014191725.1 Microbulbifer rhizosphaerae | reverse complement strand
GAGATCCAGGACCTTATCTGAAAGACACGTTTGAGACTGCAAATCTCGGTATTTTTGCAGGATAACGTGCTTTTTTTATGCAACTACAGGGTTAACTCAACAGTATTGCATCAAAGTTTCACCCTTTCGCCCCGCTGATATAGGCGGCGGTGAGCGCTTGCGCCGGCGATTCGAACAGCCGCCGGCACTGGCCGAATTCGATCAGTTGGCCCACCTGTTCCTTCATCCAGAAAAATGCCGCGTAGTTGGCCAGGCGTTTCGCCTGTGCCAGGTTGTGGGTGACGATCACCACTGTGTAGCGGCCCTGCAGGCGGGCGATCAAGTCCTCGATGGCGGCGGAGGCGATGGGGTCCAGGGCGCTGCAGGGCTCGTCCATCAGTAGTATCTCCGGTTCCAGCACCAGCGCGCGGGCGATGCACAGGCGCTGCTGCTGGCCGCCGGAGAGCGCCAGCGCGGAGCTGTCCAGGCGGTGGCCGACCTCGCTCCATAGGTTTACGTCGCGCAGCGCCCGTTCGATTTTTTCCTCCAGCAGTTGGCGCCCGCGCACCCCGTGCTCGCGCAGCGGCAGCTCCAGGTTGCGGCGGATCGAGAGGGGAAAGGGGTTGGGTTTCTGGAAGATCATGCCGATGCGCCGGCGCAATGCCAGCAGGTTTACGGAATCGGCGAGAATATCCTGTCCGTCGAATGCCACTTCCCCGTGCACGTTCGCATCCGGTGTCAGGTCGTGCAGCCGGTTCAGGGTGCACAGAAAGCTGGTTTTACCGCAGCCGGAGGGACCGATCAGCGCGGTGATGCAGCCGCGGTAGATATCCAGGGACACGTCCTCGAGCACCGGGCGGCCGCCGTAGGCGACGGAGAGCCCGCGCACCCGCAGGTGCGCCTCGGGCTCGCAACAGGGCGGGCCCGCTTTCACCTGGCCGAGGGTATAGGTCCGGGTTGTCATAGGGGAGTGATCCTCCGGCTGAGCCAGTTGTCGGTGAGCGCCTGGGCCAGGACGTTGAGCAGCGCGATCAGCGCGATCAGCACCAGGGCCGAGGCGTAGGCGGCGGCGTCGCCGCCGGTGACGTTCATGGAAAGATCGTAAATGTGCACCGCCAGCGCGCGGCCGGAATCCAGCAGCGAGCCGGGTATGCGGTCCACATAACCACTGGTGAAAATGAGCGCGGCGGTCTCCGCGGTGGCGCGGCCGATGCCCAGTACCAGCCCGGCGGCGACCGCCGGCGCCGCGGCGGGCAGCAGGATATGCCGGACGGCGGCCCCGTGGGTCATGCCCGCGGCCAGCGCACCCAGGCGCCACTCGCTGCCGACCGCGCCCAGTCCCGCCTCGCAGGTGCGGATAAACACCGGCAGTATCATGCAGGCCAGGGTGAGGCCGCCGGACAAAAGGGAAAATCCCAGTCCGAGGTAAATGCTGAAAAAGGCATTGCCGAAAAGCCCGTAGACGATCGACGGTACCCCGGCGAGCACATCCAGAAACAGGCGCATCGTATCGCCGCCGCGCCCGGCGCGGGTGAACTCCGACAGCCACACCGCCACCGCCAGCCCCAGGGGCACGGCCACGGCAAGCGCGATCGACAGGATCAGCAGGGTGGAAACCAGTATCGGAGCTATACCGCCGGTGCGTCCGGCGTCGCCCGGCGCCTGCGATAAAAAGGACCAGGACAGCGTGGAAAATCCGCGCAGTGCCACGTCGGCGACAATCCACAGGAACACCGCGGCCACCAGCGCCACCGACAGCCACACGGCGGTGGTAAAGGTGCGCTCGGCGAGCTTCTCACCCATGACGATGCCCTCGCATGACCCGGGTGCCCAGCCAGGCCAGCAACAGCACCAGCAGCGTCAGCACCAGCCCGGAGGCGAACAGGCCTGAGCGGTGTGTGCCCGTGGCGTAGGCCATCTCCAGGGCGATATTGGCGGTGAGGACCCGCACCGGTTCGAACAGCCCCGAGGGATTCTGTACCACGTTGCCCGCCACCATCAGCACCGCCATGGTCTCGCCCAGGGCGCGCGCCGCGGCCAGCAGGAAACCGCCGGTGATGCCGCCGCGCGCCGCCGGCAGCGCCACGCCGAGAATCCGTCCTCTGGCGCCGATACCCAGTGCCACTGCGCCGGAGAGCACCGCCCGCGGCACCGCTCTCAGGGCGGCGATGGCGGTCACCGCCACCGTGGGCAGAATCATCAGCGCCAATATCAGCACCGCCGCCAGCAGGCTGGCGCCGGGGGGCTGCCAGCGGGCGATCAGCGGCACCAGTACGGTCAGGCCCCAGAGCCCGAACACTACTGAGGGGATACCCGCCAGCAGGTTGAGTACCAGACGGTAGAAGCGGGCCAGCGGCGCGGGGGCGTAAAACACCACGAAAATCGCGCTGGCCAGACCCAGCGGCGCGGCCAGCAACAGGGCGCCGGTGGCGGCGGCGAGGGATGCCCACAGCATGGGCATCAGGTCGAAGCGATTCTCCAGCGGATACCAGCCTTCGCTGGAGAAAAACGCCCGCCAGTGCGCCAGTACCGGCAGTGACTCGACGAGCAGAAAGGCCAGCACCAGCAACAACAGGGTCGCGCAGGCCGCGGCCAACCCGGCGAGCAGTGCGCCCAGGCGGCGGTCCGAATCCCGCTTAAGGAACCTCTGAACAAGCCCCGGGGATGCTGTGGGAGCGAGCCCTGCTCGCGATTTCGCCTGCATGGCAGGCTCCCACAAAGACTTACTCATAGGTTCCCTAAGGTTCCAGCGGAACAAAGAACTGGGCCTCCACCAGGTCGTTCACCGCCGCCGACCGCGCGAACCCGATAAAGCGCTCGCCCAACGCCGGGGGCTTTCCCTTCACCACCAGGTTCAGCGGCCTCGAGAGCGGATAGCTGCCGTCGCGCACCGCGGCCACGCTGGCCTCGACGCCGTCCATCGGAATCAGCCTGATCGGCACCCCGCGCTTCTGCTCGAACTCTGCGCTGCCGATGGACACATAGCCGATGGCACCGGGGTTGCCGGCCACTGTCTTGATGCCCTGCTGGTTGTCGCCAATCACCACCTGCGCCCGGATCTGGCTGTTTTTCAGTGCGAAGTAGTGCAGGAACAGTTCCAATGTCGAGCGGCCCTCCGCCTTGTTGACTGCGGTGATGGGCTTGTCCGGGCCGCCCAGCTCGCGCCAGTTGCGGGTCTTGCCGGTGTAGATATCGACGATCTGTTCCACGCTCAACTGCCTCACCGGATTATCCCGGTGCAGGATAATGCCGATGCCGTCCAGCGCGATGGTGTAGGCGGTCAGGTCTTTCTCCTCCGCATTCAGCGCGCGCGATACCAGGCCGATGTCCGCAAGCCCCAGGCGCGCGTCGTTGATCCCCCGGGAGGAGCCGCCGGTCTGCACGTCCACGCGCACACCGGGATTTTCCCGCTCGAAGCGCTTGCCGATTTCCAGCGCCAGCGGCGCCACGGTGCTGGAGCCGGTGAGGGTCAGGCGGTCGTCCGCAGCGGCCAGCGGCTGCAGCCAGCCAGCGGCCAGCAGGACGAGAAGGGTTTTTGCGATTCTGTTCACTGCATGGTCTCAGTCTGTCCGGCGAATGCGCGCATGGCCCGCGCCACTTCCGCCCGGCTGTAGCCGGCCAGCGGCAGTGCTGCGAGTGTTTGCACCCGCGATTTGAGGATGTCGAAACAGTCGCTGAAGGCCGCGCGCTTTTGTCCGTCGGCCGCCGCTGCCGGGTCCGGCAGCCCCCAGTGGATATGTTCGTAGTCGCCGTAAAAGGCCGGACAGGGCTCCGCTGCGGCGCCGTCGCAGACGGTGAGCAGCAAGTCCAGTTCGGGCGCGCCCGCGCGGGAGAATTCGAGCCAGTTCTTACTGCGGTAGTTCAACAGCGGAATACCGCGGCTGGTGATCTGGTTCAGGGCGTGGGGATTGACCTGGCCCGTGGGGCGACTGCCGGCGCTGTAGGCGTTGAAGTGGCGGCTGCCGACGCTGTTGAAAATGGCCTCCGCCATAATGCTGCGGGCGGAATTGCCGGTGCACAGAACCAGCAGTGTCCAGCGGTCGCGTGGTTTTTTTTGTACCGAGTCGTGCATTATCGATTTCCCAGTTTTGTCGTGGCGATAGTGTCCAGGTCGCGCAGCAGGTAGAGCGCGATACAGGCTGAGAGCATGGGCCAGGCGGTGAAAAACAGCAGGTTCTTGAACGGGTCCAGGTACTGCGGAAAAGAGGAAAAAGTGGAGACCGCGTGTAACAGCAGTACCAGGCCGTAGCTCCAGCGTTTCCAGGAACCGGTGACAAAGGCGAGCAACAACAGCAGCTCCAGCAGGCCGATCACCGTAAACGCGTTTTCGCCCAGGCCACCGATAAAATAGAAGTTTTCGAATACCCTGCCCGCGTGTTGCGGATTGAAAAATTTGTCCAGGGTCCACATCAGCATCACCAGGAAGACGCCGAGCCGTAACAGCAGCAGGGAGAGGGCGATTCTCGCCTGAGTTTCGCTTACCTTGGGAGTGGTGGTCCGCATCATCAGTGTTCCTGTGCCAGGTTTTTTGCCGGTGTTTCGTTAAGCCGCCAGTCGTAGTCCAGATACTCGACGGTGATTACCCCGGACTGCAGCAGGCGCATATCCTCCGGGGAGAGGTCCAGGCTTTCCGCGTACTTTTTCCAGAAGTCGTCGAGCGACCAGAAACCCCGCCAGCCCCTCTCAAAATCTTCCCTGTACCACTTAAAGATTTTGGAAACCTTGAGCACCTTGCCGTCCAGTCGGTTGCGCACCCGGTCGGTGAGAAACAGCCGCGCCTGCTCCTCCAGTTGCGCTTCCAACTGCTCGCCGGTGTAGGCTTCCGTGCGCAGCGCCGGGCAGCCGACACTGGCGCAGTTCACCGCGAAGTGAATGCGCGGGTCCCGGTAGCGCCCGGAGCCGCGGATCAGCTTGTGCTCGATATCGTCCAGGGAAAGCTCGTCGCCGAACAGGGGCACAAACGCCTTGTTCCACGGCGTGCGGAAGAGGCTGCCCAAATCCTTGATCGACTCGATATTCGGATAGCCGCGCAAAACCAGCTCCACCGTCCAGGCATTGTAGGCGTTGATCAGGAAGGCGAGTTGTTCCCGCCGCGGCCAGCGGTCGAACTGCTCCTGCTCAACCGCCGACATCCGCTCCAGATAGCCCTTCAGTTGCGCGCGTTCGCGCTGTATACCGGCGTAGTCCATCGCGGTGGCGTGGTCGTCGCGCAGGGAAACCACATGTCGTTGTAGCAGCCGATTCCAATCGTCGTGATCGAAGGTTTCCGCCTGTGTGCCGAAGGCAAAAAAAGCGAGTACTGTGAAACAGATGAATTTCCACATGATTCAGTTCCTCATCCAGCGGTGATAGCGCTCCAGCCACTTGAGTAGCTTTTGCGGCACGTGATTGCGTTTCCATTCACCCGCGGCGTATTTGTTGGCCTCGGCCCAGGTGGGATAGCTGTGGATGGTGCCAAGTATTTTGTTCAGGCCCAGGCCGTGCTTCATGGCCAGCACGAATTCCGCCAGCAGATCGCCGGCGTGCTCGGCGACGATGGTGACGCCGAGAATCTTGTCCTTTCCCGGCGGAGTCAGCACCTTGACGAAGCCCTCTGCGGCGCCGTCGGCGATGGCCCGGTCCAGTTCCTCCAGTTCGAAACGGGTTACCTCGAAGGCGATGGCTTTTTCCTTTGCCTCGCGCTCGTTCAACCCCACCCTCGCCACCTCCGGATCGACAAAGGTAGTCCAGGGCACAAAGCGGTAGTCCACCTTGAATTTCTTGAACTGGCCGAAGAGCGCATTCACCGACGCATACCAGGCTTGGTGCGCGGAGACGTGGGTGAGCTGATAGGGGCCCGCCACGTCGCCGGCGGCGTAGATATTGCGGTGCAGGGTCTGTAGATATTTGTTGGTCTCAATGGTGCGCCCGGTCTCAATGCCCAGCTCTTCCAGGCCGTAGCCCGAGAGGCGCGCGGTGCGGCCCACTGCGCAGAGCAGGGCGTCGAACTCGATACGCTCCTCGCCGCTGTCGCCCTGCACCGCCATGAACTTGCGCTCGCCCATGCGCAGGCAGTGCAGCGCCCTGTGCCCGGTCAGCACCTGTACCCCGTCGCGCTTCAAGGCTGCCTCGACCAATGCTGCGGCATCCGCGTCCTCGCGCGCGAGCAGTTGCGGCGACATCTCCACCTGGGTGACCTCGGAGCCCAGGCGCGCAAAGCTCTGTGCCAGCTCGCAGCCGATGGGGCCGCCGCCCAGCACCAGCAGCCGGCGCGGCGGCCGCTCCAGCTCGGCGAATTCCTGCCACAGGGTATCGCTGGTCACATAGCCCACTTCCTCGATGCCGGGCAGCGGCGGCACAAAGGGTCGCGCGCCGGTGGCGATCACTATGGCGCGAGTGCGCAGGCGCACACTGCCGCCGTCCTCAAGTTCGACCTCCACCGTGTGCGGGTCCACGATGCGCGCGTAACCCTGCAAAACCTCCACACCCAGCGCGGAATAGCGCTCGGCGCTGTCGTGGGGTTCCACGCGGGCGATCACCTCCTGCACCCGCTGCATCACCTTGCGGAAGGAAACCCCGGGATCTACGGCTTCCAGGCCAAAATGATCGGCGCGGCGCATCTGCTGCGCCAGTTTGGCGCTCCTGATCAGTGCCTTGCTGGGTACGCAGCCGTAGTTGAGGCAATCGCCACCCATCCTGTGAGATTCGACCAGAGTCACTTTGGCCTTGACCGCGGCGGCGATATAGGCGCTTACCAAGCCGGCGGCGCCGGCGCCGATCACCACCAGGTTGCGATCGTATTTCACGTTCATCAGTGCTCCCCAATCCGTTCTCTACGTTTGAGCTGGATCAGGCCCAGCAGCTTTTTGGCCAGCAGCGGGAAAAGCCCCAGCAGCCCGAAGGACAGCAGCAGTGCCGGCGAGAGGATGCCCGACAGGCTCTGCAACTGCGCCAACTGGGTGCCCGCGTTGACGTACACCAGGGTGCCCGCGAGCATGCCCAGTTGGCTCACCCAATAGAAGGTGGTGGCGCGGATCGGGGTCAGGCCCATCAGCAGGTTGATCAGGAAAAACGGAAACAGTGGCACCAGGCGCAGGGTAAACAGGTAGAAAATGCCGTCCTCCTCCACGCCCCGGTTGACCGCTTGCAGGCGCTCGCCGAAGCGCGTCTGTATCCTGTCCCGCAGCAGGTAACGGGAGGTCAGGAAGGCCAGCAGCGCCCCCAGGCTGGAGGCGAAGGACACGATCAGGCTGCCCCACAGGAACCCGAACAGGGCACCCGCGGCCAGGGTCAGGACCGCCGCGCCGGGCAGCGACAGTGCGGTGACCAGCACATAGACGGCGAAGAAGGCCGCGGCCAGCGCCAGCGGATGCGCGGTGCGCAGGGCGGCGAAATCGTCCATGCCCGACTTGAGCCCCTCCAGGGTCAGCATCTGGTGCAGGTCGAACAGGAAAAAGGCGCCGATAGCCAGCGCCAGCAGCAGTGCCAGCAGAACTTTTTTCATCACAGCTTTCCTCACAGCGCGCCTCCGCAACTGCTGCCCTGCCCAGCAGTGCAGCCGAAGCAGTGGTCGGCCACACGCACCGGGCGGCCCGAGAGATCCTCGCGCAGCAGGTCGCGCAGGTGCGGGCGGCCGGACTGTGTCGGGCCGGGCAGCGCCAGGCCCAACTGCTGGTTGAAATCGCAGTCGTACAAGTGGCCCCGCCAGTCGACGCTGACCAGCGAGCGGCACATCACGTCCTCCAGGTTGTCCGCCGCGTGGTTGTCCTTGAGCAGGCGCATATAGTCGTGGAACTGCCCCTTGGAAATCAGCGTGGAGCCGAAGCGCTGGATGGGCATATTGGCCAGCGCGTAGAGTTCGTTGAACACAATGCCGAAGTGCTCGAACAGGGCGCGCTTGTAGTCCGCCTGCAGCGGCGCCTTATGGCCGGGAATTCCGTCAGTTCCAGCAGGGGCAGGGTCGCGTGCATCGCGGCTTCCTCGCGTTGTGTTTTGCCGGTCTGTCGCCGCGGGGAGGGCGTTTGTTACAGGGCGGGGTATTTTCATGGCTGTAACTCTTTCCTTGTAACAAGGGCCCGCCTCCCGTCGACTAACGTTGAACCTACACAGGCAACCTGGAGCAGAGCCATGACCGATTTCACTTTCCACACCCCGGAATCCGCGCCGGAGGATGCGCGGGACGTCCTGGAAAAGGCGCAGGCGCAAATGGGCTTCGTGCCCGGCCTCTACGCCGGGCTGGCCAACGCGCCGGCGGCGCTGGACGCCTACCTGGCGGTATCGGATTATTTTTCCCGCACCAGCCTGTCGCCCGAGGAGCAGCAGGTGGTGCTGCTGGCCGCCAGCGTGGTGAACGGCTGTGACTTCTGCGTCGCCGCCCACTCGATGATCGCCAAGCAGATGGCCGGCGTGGCAGAGCCGGTGGTCGCCGCCCTGCGCGACGGCGGGCAGCCGCAAGACCCGAAACTGGCCGCGCTCGCGGAGTTTACCCGTGCGGTGGTGAGCGAACGCGGCTGGGTTCGCGAACACCCGGCCTTCCGCGCCTTCCTGGACGCGGGCTACAGGCCCGAACAGGCGCTGGAAGTGATCCTCGGCGTGGCCCAGAAAACCCTCAGCAATTACGCCAACCACTTGCTGCAAACACCGCTGGATTCCGCCTTGGAGAGCGAGCGCTGGTCGCGCTGATCCTCGTGAAATCAAGGAACCGGAATATTTTTTCCGGCGGGCTGCAATCAAAACCCGCACTCATTCGTCTTCATCCAGGGCGCGGCCGGACCGGCCGCGCCAAACCCTGTATCACACAGCGAGGCCCCCCCATGAAACAACTGATCGCCGCACTGCTGCTCCTGCCCGGCTTGGTGGCCGGCGCTGTGGCCGCGGAAGAGCCCTCAGCGGAGGTAAATAAGGAATCCTTCAGCAAAGAACGCTTCGAGGCGCTCAAGGCCGCGGGCCAGGTGGTGTTGGTCGATGTTTACGCCGGCTGGTGCCCCACCTGTGCGAAGCAGCAGGAAGTAATCCAGCAATACCGTGAAGACAATCCGGGCAAGGAGTTCCACGTACTGGAAGTGGATTTCGACAAGGACAAGCAGTGGGTGCGCCACTTCCGCGCGCCGAGGCAGTCCACCTTGCTGCTGTACGCCGGTGAACAGCAGATGTGGTTCGGCGTCGCCGAGACCCGCCCGGACGTGATCGCCGCCGAGCTGGACAAGGCTCTCGCGGCGGCCGCTGAGGGCGGCTCCTGATGGCATTGGAGCTGGCGGCGGTACCCCTGGCTTTTGTGGCGGGGGTGGTCGGCATCCTGTCCCCCTGCGTCTGGCCACTGGTACCTGTGATCATGACGTCCGCGGCCAGCGGCGGCCGCGCCGGCCCGCCGTTCCTGGCCCTGGGCCTGGCCTGTGCCTTCGCCCTGGCGGGCACGGTGCTGACCCTGGCGCTGATAAACCTGGGGCTGGACCCGGTGGCCTTTCGCACGGTCGCGGCGGTGCTGCTCATTTTAGTAGCGCTGATGCTGCTGGTGCCGCGCTTTGGTAGTTGGGCCAGCGCGCAGCTGTCGCGTCTCACTAGCCGGTTCGACAGCGGCGGCAGCGCCATCGGCTCCGGTGCCGCCGGCCAGTTTGCGGTGGGTGCGCTGCTCGGGCTGGTGTGGCTGCCCTGTGTGGGGCCCACCCTGGGCGCCGCCATCGCGCTTGCCTCCCTGGGACAGCAGATGGCGATGGCCTTTGCGGTGATGTTCACCTTTGGTATCGGTACCGCCGCGGCACTGCTGGCGGCGGCCTATCTTTCCGCGCGCCTGCTCGGCCGCTGGCGGGGCGGGATTGTCGCGGGTGCGAACCGCGGCAAGCAGCTGCTCGGCGGCCTGCTGCTCGTCCTGGGTGTCATGGTGCTGAGCGGGGCCGATAAACTGCTGGAGGCTTTCGCGCTCGGCGTGCTCCCCGACTGGGCCATCTCCCTATGACCTTTACCCGTTCCGAGCTGGATGCACTGTTCCGCTACTGCCTGGCACTGATCGGACAAGCGGAGGACGCCCAGGATCTGCTGCACAGCGCGCTGGAGCGCTTCCTGCGCAGCCGGCCGGCAGATGTACAGCAACCGCTGGCCTATATTCGCCGCATCGCCCGCAACCGCTTCTTCGACCAGATGCGCCGCGCGGGCAGGGTGCAGTTCGACTCCCTCGAAGACGTGGACGCCCAGCCTGGCACAGAGCGGGACCTCGAAAGCCTGCTGGTGGACGAGATGACCTTGCGCCAGTGGCGGGACCTGAACGCCGCGGAGCGGGAGGTCGTGTTCCTGTGGGCGGTGGAGGGGCTCTCCAGCGGCGAGATAGCCCTGCAACTGGGCCAGCCTCGGGGTACGGTACTGGCGCGCCTGCACCGGTTGCGCCGGCGGCTCCTGCAGCGATTCCCACAACCGGCGGGGGGAATTGTGCATGACTGAAGTATCGAAAGGGCGCGGCCCACTGCGCCCACAGCTGAAACAGATGCTGGAACGGGATCGCCTGGACGATCGCCAATACGCCCAACTGCAACGTTCGCTGGATAGCCGCGGGACGCGCACCGGGCAGAACCGGCGACGCGCCTGGCTGGCGAGTGCGGCAGCGCTGTTGTTGTCGTTCGGAGTCTGGTTCTCCTGGCACACGGTCAGCGGTGTTGTTCCGGGGCGCATTGCCGAAGAGGTCACCACCAACCATATCCACCTGCACCCGCTGGATATCGAGACCTCGTCCATGCAGCGGGTGCGCTCCAGGCTCCAGCGCCTCGACTTTGTTCCGGTGAGGCCCGACGCGGCGAATGGGCTCACCCTGTTGGGTGCGCGCTACTGCACGCTGCAGGGTGCCATTGCCACACAGCTGATGTTCCTCACCCCGGACGGTTCACTGGTTACCTTCTACCAGGCCGCTTACGACCCGCAGCGGTTCGGCGACTTGCCCCAGGGGTTGCAGGAACGACCGCTCACACTGGTCAGGCAGGGGGTGGAAATTCGCATCTGGGTGGAGCGCGGCGTGGTGATGGCGCGGGCACAAACCGCCGCCCCCACGCCCGTTTAAAAACACTGTAACAAGGCCGGTGGCCGGCGCGACCAAAGGAAGAACAATGCATATCGACGATACCGACCCGGCAAAGGTTCTGGCCGAAGAGGGCCTCCTGCGCGATCTGCGCAGCCAGATGCACCGCTTCGCCAGCCTGCAACTGGGGGACCCACAGCTGGCGGAAGACGCGGTGCAGGAGGCTTTGATGGGAGCGCTGAAAAACGCCCGCAGCTTCGGGGGCCGCGCCGCGCTGAAGACCTGGGTGTTCGCCATTCTCAAAAACAAGATCGCGGATACCCTGCGCAAGCGGAGTCGCACGGTGGAGGCGAACCAACTGGTGGGCGACGGGGAAGAAAGCTTCGACGAGCTGTTCGACGAGCGCGGCTACTGGCACGCTGCCGAGCGGCCGGTGCACTGGGCGGACCCGGAGTCGGCGCTACACGACAAGCATTTCTGGCGGGTGTTCGAAACCTGTCTCGATCACCTGCCCGGCCGGCAGGCACGGGTGTTTATGATGCGGGAATTTATCGAGTTGGAGAGCCGGGAAATCTGTGCGGCTGCGGATATCACCGTCAGCAACCTTAACGTGACTCTGCACCGGGCACGCCTGCGGCTGCGCGAATGCCTCGAGAACCACTGGTTCCTGCGCGGAGAATTGTCATACGGAGGGTCGTCCCGGTGAACTGCCGCCACGCCACGCGGCTGCTCTCGGAAGCCCAGGAGCGGGAACTTTCCCTCAGCGAGCTCGCGAGTCTGAAATTCCACACCGCTATGTGCGTTGGTTGCCGCAATTTCGGTCGGCAGATACAGACTCTGCGCAAAATCAGCCGCGCCTATACTCTGGGCGCCGGGATGGAAGAGCCCGAAAAGACCGAGGGGAGGTCAGGGGACGGGGACTCCTGATACCGCTACCCCAAAGTTCCCCTCGGATAAAGTAATCAGTGGGTGATGGTCACCCGTGTGCCCACCGGTGCGTGCCGATAAAACTTGCGCGCCATTTCCGGCGGCAGGCGCACGCAACCGTGCGAAGCCGGGCGGTTGGGTACATTGCCGGAGGCATGGAAACCGATACCGCTGTTGAATCGGATGTAGTAATGCATCTTGGCGCCGCGATAGTAAGTACCCGGCGGGCGGCGGTGTTTTCTGGTGTTCACATTCGCCCTGATGACCCGGCCGCTCCCGTGCTGGACAAAACTGCCGTAAATACTCGAACGATGCCTGGGGTGTTTCGACAGCACGCGGAAATGCCCCGGCCGCGTCGCGAAGCCGGGCTTGCCGGATGACGCCCTGGAAACGCCAATCAGCTTTCCTCCCTTATAGAAATAAGCGCGCTGCTCGCTGAAATCAACCTTGATCAAAGGTGTTCCGCTACTGCTGGCCGCAGCCTGATCATCAAACCAATTGACCTTTTTCGCGTGTGCCAGCGGGGAAAGCGCGAGCATCGCGGCCAGGAATATGGCATTTCCGCCTGTGGATTATGGATTTGTTTTGCCCTGATCGATGTTATTGCCATCGAATAGAGAGCAGTACCGACGACTGGGACGGAATTCTGCAGGCGGAGGGCTTATTCGCCGTCCATCGGGGCCTTGCGCCACACAATCCGGTGAAAATCGAAATCGCTTTCCAGGGTAGGTTTGATCACCGAAAAGTAGGGTGATACATCGAAATCCCGCGGGGTGAAGAGACTGTGGTGGCGGATATGGAACAGCTCCCTGCTGCAGTTGCGACAGCCCTCGGTCTCCACCGGCAGCTGCTCCACCAGCGGCAATATGGGATAGCTGATCGACTGGAAGGCCTGGGCGATCAGCGTGGAACAGATGGCCCGCGAAGGATCGCCGCTGCCGAGCGCGATCATGCGCCGCCGGTAGCGCGAGGGCACCGGCGGCGTGGGCAGCAGGTAGCGGGCCAGATCGAAAATATTGCGCAAGTCGTACCGGTAGCCGATACGCTCGATTGCATAGTCGATCACCAGGCGGCGATCGTCTTCCGTCAACCCATGGGGACGGCAGATGCGCGTGTGCATACCGGCGAATTGCTCCAGCCCGACGCTGCGCACCCCCTCCAGCGTATCCGCCTCCACAAAGCAGTTCTGCTCATCGCCGCCCACATAGAGGGCTGCGTGGGACCAAGTGGATTGGGTGAGGTATTTGATCGCGGTGCTGAAGCGGGTGTTGCCCTCCACCAGCAGCACATCCGCCGGCTGAAGGCAGGCGCGCAATTGCTCGATGGGCGTGGCCGCGGCGGCGGCGTGAGCTCGGTGGGGTTTCTCAAGGTAGCGCGCCAGCCATTTCCCGAGATTGTTCAGCAAGCGATTCACCCCTTATCTCCCGCCGAAATGCCGCGCCAGCAAGCAATCCAGGGAGAGGCGCCCCGGCCCCATGGCCATCAGCATTAGGAATATCGCCGCCCAGGTGCCGTGGGTCGGCCAGGCGCCCGGGTAAACGAACACCTGGATCACCGCGGTCATCACCAGTAGCGCCAGGGCGGCGAAGCATGTGCCCAGACCGAACAGCAGCATCAGCGGAAACAGGTGCTCGGCGGTGGCGGCCAGCAAGGCGCCGAGCTTCGGGGAAATCAGCGGCAATTGGTATTCGTCGCGGAACAGGTCCCCCGCCGATTCGGACAGGTGCGGCCATCCCAACTGAAATGTGCCGTCGACCAGGTCTACGGCAAAACCTTCGACTTTGGTCTGTCCGGACTTCCAGAAGACGCCGGCGATGGCGAATCGGCCCAGCAGCGCGATCAGGCTGTAGGGGATGCGGCCCAGCCACTCCCGAAAGCGGTTGGCGAGGCGGCACAGGGAATGGAAAATTGCCATGAGTTGAATTCCTCTCGTTATTTTTCGATTGCCGTGAGCAGTGAACGAAATACCGGGGCGTGAGCCTCCACACCAGTGGCAACTGTGCAGCAACTGCCGCGGGTGGGAGCGCCACGGGAGGAGCGGTCATCTCGCGGCGCTCTCGTCCGGCCTCAGGATTTTTTTTCTTTGAACTCGCTGAGCTGGCCGTAGCCGGTGGGAGAGGTGGGGGAAGAGGTCTTTTTACAGGTGCCCTTTGACACGTATTTCCAGGCGTTGCCCTGGTAGTCCCTCTTGGAAGTGCCCGAGCAGGTGGTACCGGGCCCGGCCGCGCAGTCGTTCTTGCCGGCCAGGGCCACGCCGTAGCATTTCTCCTTGTTTTTCTCTACGGCGGCTGCCGGCGCGGCGGCGAAGGCCACCGCGGCACTCAGTGCGAAGGCCAGGGAAGTGGAGGTGAGTCTTCGGTTCATGAACGAGCTCCTGTTCACTAATGAAGGGAGACATCGGGGCCAACCCGGCGGACCGGGCGGTTCCGAATTCTTCGTCGCGGCGAAATTGTGTCCTGCTACATCCAGATATAGATGCCACGCTTTCACTTAATGAATATAGCCAACCTGGCCGATAGGCTATTGTTGTTGCCGCGGAAATCAAAGATATTCGGCTTATTTGTGGGAAGGCCGTATGGACAGCGATCCGATACAGATACTCAAATCGAAGCTGTTGCGAATGAAAGCGGCACTGGCGGCAGAAACGGACTCCGGCCAGGCCGAAACTGTCGAACTCGACCAGAGCCGCATGTGTCCTACAGGCGCAGCAGGTCGCGCTGGAAGCCGGGCGGCGCCGGGAGCGCCAGTGGTTGGCCATTGAAGGGGCCTTGAAGCGGATCGAATCCGGCGACTACGGCTACTGCTATGCCTGCGGCGAAGAGATCTCCTTTGCGCGGTTGAGTTTCGATTCAACCATCACGCGTTGCGTCGATTGCGCGTCTTAGCGTCGGAGAGGTACGGGATCGCGTTAACGGGATGTTGGCGGTGCCCTGTGGTTGAGGCACCAGGCCACGGTGAATTCCAGTGGCACCGGTTTGTGTATAGCGCGCCGCCGAAAGGGCGAACACAAGTTTCGCCCTACACGAGTTGGCGACTTCCGATTATGTGGAAAAGTGACTGCTGCCATCCCTTTAGGGTAAGTACTGCTGAATCAGGCAATTGCATTTTCATTGCCGCCTCTCTCCTCAAGGAGTGCTCATCAAGTCCATTCCTATGCCTGCCACTACTTCACATCCGCAAGCAACTGGTTGATCTCTTGCGCAATAACCTCGGGATGGTCCTCGGGCGTGAAATGTTTTCCACCTTCGATCCGGTGTAGCGATGCGGAAAGATCATGTGCAAAGCGTTCCCCGTACTCAATTTTCTGGAACTGATCCGCAGCGCCCCAGGCGATACGGGCGGGGAGCCCCAGTTTCGGCAAGTCATTCGCGACAGCCAAGGTGTCCTGCACATTGAGCGAATCCACCTGGCGGACGAAAGCGGCGGCACCGTCATGATGATCGTAATGGGACCAGTGCACCTCTACGGCTTCATCCGCCGCGGCGCTGTCATCGTGACCGCGGTGAATAAAGGTCCGGAAAACCTGCCTGAAAGCAGGGTCGGGCAGATGACGCACAACTGGTCCTGCCATACGCATAGCCTTCACGCTCGGGATGGGCCAGGAGTCATAACCGATTGCGTTGGTCAGGAAGAGACCGCGGAATAGCCCGGGGTGCCGTACGGCAGCGATCTGAGCCACTCCCCCGCCAAGATCGTGGCCGGCGAGAATAGCCTGCTCGATTCCCAGATGTTTAAGCCAGCTTACGAGATAGTCGGCCTGCCGAGCTATGGAAATGTCCCGGTCGAGCCCCTCAGGGATGGAGGCGCCGTAGCCGACCATCTCCCAGGCAAGGCAGCGAGCTCCATTAATTCTAGGCACAACGTGGCGCCATAGCGCGGGACTGGTGGGGATTCCGTGTATAAGGACGACCGGCACGCCCTCGCCTCCCTCCTCCCATCTCATGTTAATTCCATCCACAACTACCCTGTTGCTAGCCACCTGCATTGCCTCCGAAATGTTTCACCGCCTTGGCTCCAGCCCAGCAGCGCTCCAGCAAAGATGCGTCGTCAGACTCGTGGAGGGGCCATCAGATGGCCTTTTATGCCAAAGAACTTGCTGACGATCGGCATCAGCGTTGGTGACCAGCCAGCGGATCTCCCCGAGAAGGATAACCGCGCAGTGAGGGATAGCCGCCAACGAGGTAAATGACCAAGCCGTAGAGGGCGCCCACCCCGACTGCAGTACCTGTGCCCAAGCCACCGCATAGCCAAGCGAAAACTGCGGCATATATCCAGGCCAGAATGAAATGAATCACCATTGCCGTTATTACAATGCCTATCGCAAAAGAGGCTGGAGGTGGTAGAACTTCGCGCCCCAATACTATTGCCGCGATCATGCGTGGTGGGCCCCACAGGCTTGCCCCCATGAACAGCATTTCCTGCAGCAGGAATACGATGCCGCGATGCCGGCAATGAGCCCGCTCCAGAATATACCTTTCCAACTGATTGTCTGATTACCGGTTAGTGTATGGAGTGCCATACACAAACACTCCCTATGTTGGTGTTTAGTCAATGTTTGCCGCGAGTGGAGAGCGCTGCAGGGTGAACGCGAGCCCGCGAATATCTGCAGCGCTCCCCACCGGTTCAGGCACTCTTCTCGTCGAACTCCTCAAGCTGGCCCTTGCCTGTGGGCGAGGTGGCGGAGGGGATTTGCTCACAGGTGCCCTTGGGCACGTATTTCCACGCGTTGCCCTGGTAATCCGTTGTGGAACTGCCCGAGCAGGTGGTGCCGGGGCCGGCCTTGCAGTCATTCTTGCCGGCCAGGGCCACGCCGTAGCATTTCTCCATGTTTTTCTTATCTTTCATATCCGTCATGCCATTTTCCCTGCCTTTCTGCATGCCGTTTTCCATGCCTCTTTCCATGTCTTTTTCGTCGTCTCTGCGATCACAGGATGGCAGGGTGGCGATCGCTACCGCGGCGCTCAGGGCGAGGGCCAGGGAAGCGGGGGTCAACTTGCGATTCATGTTCGTGCTCCTGTTCGATGTGGATTGGAAGTCATCGGCGTCCCCCTGGCCAGGCAGACCGGGAGTTCCCGAATATTTCATAGCAGCCGGAGAACGGCTCGTTACATCTAAAGTGTAGATATTGAGACCGTTTCGTCGCTTTTGGTGTGAAATTATTAGCTTGAGTGACGGGCTATTGCCGCCGTCGTCGAAATCAGCGACATTCAGCTCATTTGCGGGGAGCACGTATGGACGGTGATCAGGAGCGGAGACTCAAAGCGAAGCTGCTTCAGATGAAGGCGGCGCTTGAGGCGGAGACGGATTCCGGGCAGGGTGAAACCGTCGAACTCGACCAGAGCCGCATGGGCAGGCTTTCGCGTATGGATGCCCTGCAGGCGCAGCAGATCGCACTGGAAGCCGGGCGGCGCCGGGAGCGCCAGGGGCTGGCCATTGAAGGGGCCTTGAAGCGGATCGAATCCGGCGACTACGGCTACTGCTATGCCTGTGGCGAAGAGATTTCCTTTGCCCGGCTGAGTTTCGACCCGACCGTCACCCGTTGCATCGATTGCGCGTCCTAGAGGAGCTTGGGAAGGGGATTATCTCGCCTCCATCGCGAGGAGCCTCCCAATTCCGACCGAATCAATCCCTCTTCCATTAGGGGCCCGATCTTGCGGATCTGTCGGGGGAATATCGCGCTGTCCTGGGCGGGCAGGTTACACACGCCCTGCTCATACACATAGGCGGTGGCCCTTGCCGGCCAGCCTTCTTGCCTTCCCGCAACGGGATCAGCTTCATTTGGCGTGCCAGTTCGCGGCCCTGCTTCAGCACGGCGAGTACCCGGTGGAAGGCCGAAGCCAGCATCATTCCAGACAGGCCAGCGCCTGCTTTAGCCAGTGGACCATTCCTTTGAGGCAAACGCCAAGCACGGCGGAGGCGGATGCACAGCATTTGGCTTCCGCTGATACGTCTCATTAAGGCTTTTACTGATGTTGGAGTTCGATCATGTCCAGAGTGAGAATGGATGCGTTCGAGCATTGATTGCCAGTTACCCAGATTGTGCGAATCTTCTTACCTGCGATGTAGGCAGACAGAAGGCTACTGGTGAGTTCTTTATAAGCTGCATTACTGGGCGAGACAACAGCATGCATTCTATACTGGGAACCGCCACCACAAGCAGCTGGCGCTGGAGAAAGCGCTACATAAACACCTTGAGCTCCCACTCGCATGCTTGAAATAGTAAAGGGACCATCCTGATCAGCCCAGGACGCCGCGTTGGCCGAGAGGAGCAAGGTCAAACAGCCGATTAAGTATCTTTTCATTCTTCTAATACTTCAATTCTATAATAATTTTAACGTCACACAGGAAGCCAAAAACAGCACACGAAGTGTACTGCTTTTGGCTTGCTGTGCTGCGCTTGGTTATGCCTGCTTATTTAAGGCTAATAATTCCGACGCTCGGGTAGCCGTTGACCACATCCCAATATCGTATCCAGATGTTCGATTGGCCGGATAGTTTTGCTGCCAGTGCGGTCGAGTACATAACTTCGGCCGCTTTTTCTCCAACCTCGCCAATGGAGAGATATCCCGATACACCCTCAACCTGAATTAGCATTACGCCTGCGTTGTTGATGTATACTTCAGTAATCCTCGCGCCACTTTTGTCGTGCATATCAGCAAGCACGTCAATGGACGAAAATAACAGGGCGAGCATGAGTGCAACTCGCGGAAAGGTATTCTTCATAAAATTCTCCTTTAAGTACCTGGTAGCTAAGGGCCTTGCGGCCCTTCGCCCCATAAGAACTGTACGTGATAGTTTCCCAGCATACAGCTCAAGCCTTTTGAAGGCCGCTCGGGCGACCCAACTATTTATATCCAATAAGGCCTCCATTCAGGCGGCCAGCTTCTCGTGCGACGAGCCATTCAAGAACCTTCTGTCCCGTCGAGCATTCATCGGCTGCTCCTTGTATCTCGCTTCAAAGTAATTCATGCCGCAATTAACGTTGCCAGCATGCACCGTGTTAGCGGTCATCGTGACCGGCTTTGTTACACCTTAGTAGATTGAAGTGTACCAAACCTCGCAATCCGGACTATTTTCCAAGATGCGAACATATACATCCTTTCCGGACATGTGTGCCGCGAGCAGCATGCTATACATTTCGGTAAAATGGGGATGGCTTCTCTTTATGGTGGCATACACTCCTTCACTCAGACTACAGCCGAGAACAGAAGTATCAGAGCCATTGGCACCAATAGGTGGAGTGATTTTAATATTCCCTTCTGGATGCAAATAAATTCGATCGATTTTTCCGACGCAGGCCAACCTTTGGCAGCCTTGAAATGGAGGTGTTCCTGCGATTGTAGCTAATGGCACTGCAATTAGGAGCAACAATATCATCATTCTCTTTTTCATATTCTTCCTTCCTTTTAACGTGTAACAGTCAATTCAAAAGACGCTGCTTTATATCTACATACTAGATATTAAAAGATAATCAAATTTTGCAGAGGAACAAACCAGGAGTAGTCATCTCCTTTCAACTCAGAATTATGAGCTCGCTCCCACATCTGCACAAAGTTTTCCGCTGAGCTGTTGATGTGATCTATATATTGCTGATTTAGACCTACCTCTTCCAGATCATTTACCAGCACAGGAAGCAATCCTATATGAGCGAGGCCTTGACCATCAAACTGCGATCTTTCATACCAAGGTTTTTGCGGCTGAGCATCTTGGTCTGAATTATTTCCCCAACAAGCTTCTTCTTCAGCTCCATATCTGGGTAGCATTTGTTCGATAAAGCCATTTAAATCTGCGCCAAAGCCAATAGTTAAATTATGATCGACCGCATAGGCTACCGATTGTGCAAAAGACTTAGACGAACCTTGACAATTGTTTAAAACGCCTGATGAATAAACCGTTCGGGTTTTCTCGGGTCCTGTCCGAACACCCGCCATTCCCCCGGTTTCAACAAACATATCTATTTCAGGTTGGGTAAGATACTTCTCATTGAACGATTCTTTTGGGTCCGTTACGACATCCGCAAGATGCACATGGGAAGAGAACATTGGATAACTGTTGCGCTTAGACACCTCGTATACATCTTTAATAGTATTTCTGGAAGAGTGCGCAAGATCAATTAACATACGACGCTCCATCATCGCTTTTACAAGCTTTCTACCGTCAGAAGTTAATCCTTTGGCATTGAGGTAGTCTCTGCCATCGCAATCTCCCTTTGCGCCGGTGGCATTGCCTTTATAGGTGCATGTTACTCTACTGAAATTTGAACCAATGCCAATATTTTGACTAATGACTGTTAGTATGTCGTTGGACCCTAGAAGCCCTTCTAAAACTTCTAAGATAGCCGGTATGCCCGACATATTGTTAAATTCATTCAATACACCGCCTTTATTCACAAGCTTGGAAAATGGCGCTACGCCAGCGAACCGGCTGTTCGCATGATGGGCTAAGTGAATAGATCTAACGCCCAAGTCATAGAAATCCTGCAATTGCGGCTCAATATCACCGCTCGGGAAGAGATCTGTGATTTCAACAGATAGAACCAGAGCTAATTTATTTTGAACTTGAATGATATTCCTGGCTTCATCCGGTGTTTTTGCCACTGCGAGCCAGTCATTGTTCCGTTCAACGAACGTTTGGAATGCCTGCAATTGCCTGCGAACTGAATCCATCTCACCACAGGGGAACCGACGTTTGTGCGGCGGCGTAAGTTTACACATCATTTCCGATTCAGCTATTGATACAACCATCAACTTCATGCCGCCTTCGAATGCGTCCTTTAGCCAACCTTCCCACATCTGCTGGTGCGCACGAGTATCCCAGGAAGGCCAACCCTGAAAGTGTGGCCTGGGACAGGTGCCGGGAACTTCGACTTTAATACCCCATATCCTGTCTATATATACATAGCGGCACTTTCTGTTATCAAACCCTCTGCGCTTACCCAGGTGAATCCCCACGTCACCACCAGAAAGATCCCATTTAATTGGATTATCTATACCTGCTTCAGAAAGCCCATGATAATCGCCAAAAAGTTCAGTTGCAGGACCTAATATAGTGGCTGCATGACTGTGTGATGGCACGGGAGTAGGTAGATCATCCCAAAAAGCCATATCATGAGTATGTAGCCCTCCATCGCAACGAGCTAAAGCCTGTTCCATTGGGCCGGAATTTTTGCCCCAAAACCAGCTTCCCCCAAATTGATATTCCGCCATCAAGTGCGAGTGTAGTTCCGCGAAGCCGTTAATTCTGCCGTAGCTTGTGCTTTCTGCTTGTGCGGAATTTGTAAGCAATAAAGCACTCAGTAAAAGCGAACTTAAAAAGCAATTTTTATACATTTTTATCACCTACGAATTTTCCTGATATGAAAATTGAAATTTCTCGACTGAATCAGATCTCGAAAGCGTATTATCAAGTTTCATTTGTCCAATTACCCTGCCGTAAAAATCCATCCAGAAAAGTAGTTTTCTTTGCTCATCGAATGCCAATCCATGAAACTCATTTTCTTCGACTTGGATGAGCTTTTCCTTCTTAATAAGACTTCCTTGGCTATCAAGCGTTAGCCGTCCAATCCAACCCGCTGCATGAATAAATACTTCTTCATTATCATATTCATTGACGTAACTAATTTGATAGGGATAAACAAAATTGCTTTTAATGGTTTCAACTACACTTCCACTCATACTCTTCCGCTTTAGTACTCCATCTTTGCTACTGGTCCAGTACAGGGCATCGCCAGATGGGCTCAATGCAACGCCATAAGGAGTGGATGTATCTTCTGTTAAAGTTGTCTCGACATTGGTCGCTAAATTTATTGAGACAATTTTATTGGATCTGGCTTCAATGGAAATTTCTTCGCCATCTTGAATCTGCAGTACTCGCCTTGGCGAATCTACGCTAGAGCCATATCGGTCAGCAAACCCTCCGTCCAGTTCAGAAGGCCCGTCCTCGGAAGCATTAACCTGGCTAACAAGGAAACATGAAGATAAAACACCGAGAACTAAAAAAGATCTTACTGGTAGGTATTTTTTAATTGAAGTAGTCATAAAGTTAACTCTCTATACACAATAGTAAACCTGTATTTTTCATCTTTTCAGTATCGCTTAAGCCGCAGATCTGATCTTTGCGCGCTCATCCCAGGCTTGTCTACGCCTCTCTCCGGATGCCGGCAAGATTTCTTAAAGCCGGCTTAGTTTAATTGGTAATTAGGTAAGGATTTAGTTCGACCAGTGGCTATTTTTTTAAGCTAAAATGGTCTGCTAAGCTCTGGGAAATCTCTCTCCAGAATATAATACTGTAACTGCGACAGTCTTAATATGCCATGTACTCTGGAGAGGCATAAGTCGGATTTGAGTCGCTGCAGCTCGATAATGAGGACCAATAGAAGGTTATTTCTCTGTCAGCGGTACGTGCAGTAAGCAAAGTGCTGTAAGCTCTATTTTTATCCTCTTCGCTGCTCCATTTGATTTGGCACCAATTTTTACAGGTTTGTGACGACATAAAATAGATGTTTCCATTCTGATGAAGAATGGCAGCATTTATGTCTTCGGCGCAATGAATGCCCGCATTCGCAATAAGTGGCATTGTCAGAAATAAGGAAAGTAGAAACTTTAACTTCATGGAGTTCTCCAGGTTATTCTGTGTCTTTGGAATCTAGTATTTATGAGCTAGTGGTGGTTAGTTGTCAGTAACAGTTCCATCTTGCTCCCTTTAGGGAGGCAGTAACGAACAGAGCCGGTAATACTTCAAATCCGGATCTAAATACACAACAATTTTTGCACAAAAAATATACGCCCACAGGGAGTGAATTCAATGCAGGTAAGCTAACCAATACCAGCTTCAGGTTGATTCGATGGGAAACTTATCAGAGATTTGCGGGGAACTTTCTTCCAGGAGTGCTATTAATAATGAAAGCGCGCCTTCATATCGCAATATTAGACATATTCTGCCATTGGAGGTCAGTAAAGGACTCAGATAATAGTGGAACGGATATTCTCAAACCGAAGTGGGAAAGTTGCTCCGTAGTCAGCCCAAGGCCTTGATAAATGTATACTCCATTCTTAGTCTTTGACACATCCGCAATAGAATACGGGCATGTGAAAAGAGGCTTTATCTGAATGGAGCAGGGGGCAGTGTCAGCGCTGATTAATTCCGGCCCAGTTCCACCAAGTGCCGACAGTGCTGCCGTCACTATTGCCGTAGTCATCAATGACCTGCACGGAATGAGTTTGCATGCCGATGGAGATGTCTTCATTGAAAACAAACCGTTGGTGACTATTGCCGGCGGCGTAATTCTTCTTACCCTTGAGAGCTACGTCGTAGCATTTCTCCATGTTTTTCTTATCATTCATGTCTGCCAAGGTTTTTTCGTCACCTTGCGGTCACAGGATGGAGAGACACGATTGCTACCGCGGCGTTCAGGGCGAGGGCCAGGGAAGCGGGGTCAGCTTGCGGTTCATGTTCACGTTCCTGTTCAATGTGAACGGGAGGTCATCGGGGCCCTGTCCGGTTGGCAGACCCGGAATATTTCCTTGCCGCCGGGGAGACCGGTTACATCGGGAATGTAGATATTGAGACCGTTTCGTCGCTTTTGGTGCGAAATTATTAGCCTGAGTGACGGGTATTGCCGCCGTCGTCGAAATCAGAGACATTCAGCCCAGTTGAGGGATAGCGGATGAGCAGCAATCAGCTTCGGATACCCTCCAGCGCGAAGAGCCCCGCCAAAGGTTTCTGACCGCATCAATCCCTCTTCCACAGGGGCTCGACCTTGCGGATCTGTCGGGAGAAGATCGCGCTGTCTTGGACCGGCAGTTCGCATACGCCTTGCTCGCATACATAGGCGGTGGCCTTGCCGGCCTGTGCCTTCTTGCCTTCCAGCAGTGGGATCAGCTTCGTCTGGCGCGCCAGTTCGCGGCCCTGCTCCACCACGGCGAGTACCCGGTTGGGCAGGAAGGTGCGCCGCAGCTCCGCGAGCATGGGCGCGGCGCTGTCCTTCTCCCCCTCCGGGGTGACGATAATGATTTCCTTCGCCCTGTCGCGATAGAAGGCCAGGGCCTGCATCATTTCCGACAGGGCCATGGGGTTGGTCTGCAGGCTGCCGGCAAAGGCTTTCAGGCCCTTTTCCGCGCGCTGGCGAAAGCGGTCGTCGGTGGTGAACTCGTGCAGGCGGAGCAGGTTGAGCAGGGCCGCGGAATTGCCCGAGGGCTCCGCGCCGTCGAAAGCGGGTTTTTCCCGGGCGAGAAGTTTTTCGTGGTCGTCGCTGGTCATATAAAAGCCGCCCTGCTTCCTGTCCTCGTAGAGCTTCTCCAGAGTTTCGTCCAGCGCCAGCGCCTGTTGCAGCCAGTGGAGTTCGCCGCTGGCCTCGTAGAGGTCGAGCATCGCGGCGATGGTGAAGGCGTAGTCCTCCAGGTAGCCGTTGTGGCGCGCGCGGCCGTCCATGAAACTGCGCTGGAGGCGGCCGTCCTCGTACAGGTTTTCGAGCAGGAAAGCGGCTGCGTTTTTTGCGGTTTCGGTGTAGTCCGGCTCGTTCAGCACCAGCCCCGCCCGGGCGAAGGCGGAGATCATCAGGCCGTTCCAGGCGGAGAGGATTTTCTCGTCGCGGATGGGCGGCGGGCGTTGGGCGCGGGCGCGGTAGAGTTTTTCGCGGATCGATGCCAGCAGCAATCGGGCACGATGGTCTGGAATTTCCAGTTCACCGGCAACGGCCGCCAGGGGTTCGGGCGCGTGCAGGATATTGCGCCCCTCGAAATTGCCCTTTTCGCTGACCTGATAGTAGCTTTTTGCCAGCAGTGCCTCTTCCTCATTCAGCACAGCGTCCATTTCCGCCGGTGTCCAGGTGAAGAACCAACCCTCCTCGCGGTGGCCTTCCGGAGTGGGGCTGTCGGCGTCGGTGGCGGAATAGAAGGCGCCGCCGGGAGCCATCATATCCCGCTTTACATAGCGCAGGATATCCTCCGCCACGGTTTTGAACAGCGTGTCTCCGGTGACCTGATAGGCCTCCAGATAGGCGATCGCCAGCAGCGCATTGTCGTAGAGCATTATCTCGAAGTGTGGCACCAGCCACTGGGCATCGGTGGAGTAGCGGTGAAAGCCGCCGCCCACCTGGTCGTGGATACCGCCGGCGGCCATCTTCTCCAGGGTGTTGGTGGCCATCTCCAGCACGGCCTCGTCGCCGCTGTGGCGATAGTGGCGCAGCAGCAGTCGGACCGGCAGGCCGCTGGGAAATTTGGGCGCACCCTCGATGCCGCCGTGTTGCGGGTCATACACCTGCCGGTATCGGGTTACCGCGGTTTGCAGCAGTTCCGCCTTCGGCAGCTCGCCGCTGGTTTGCGGCGCCAGTATCTGTTTGACCGCGCGGGTCAGTCCCTCACTGGATTGCGCCACCTTCTGCGGGTGCTGGTGGTAAATTTCCGCCAGTTGTCGCAGCAGGGTGAGATAGCCGTAGCGGGCGCCGCGGTCGCCGTCGCGGGGTGGGATATAGGAGTCGCCGTGGAAAGGCTTGCCTTCCGGCGTCAGCCACACGGTCATCGGCCAGCCGCCGCGGCCGGTGAGCGCCTGCACCGCGCTCATATACACCGCGTCGATATCCGGCCGCTCCTCCCGGTCCACCTTGACGGCGATGTAGTGCTCGTTCATGGCTTTGGCGATTTCCTCGTCCTCGAAGGATTCCTCCTCCATGACGTGGCACCAGTGGCAGGTGGAATAGCCTACGCTGAGCAGGATCGGCCGATCGAGTTTTTTCGCCGCGGCGAAGGCCTCCTCGCCCCAGGGGTACCAGTTCACCGGGTTGTGGGCGTGCTGCAGCAGGTAAGGGCTGGATTCCATGAACAGGCGGTTGGTGTATCTGGCCGAGCCATCCTCGTTCAGGTGGCGGGTGCGCGGCCGGTAGTCCGCACCCTTGTTGCGGTAGGCCGCCGCTATATCCTTGCGCAGGGTTTCGCCCTGGGGCTCGGCGCCGGGCAGCGCGACTGGGGATGGCGTGGGTTTCTGTGACATGCGGAGCTCCATCCCGATAGAGGCGCCGATCGCGCCGGCGCACAGCAACACAGCGCGCCCCGCAGAATTATCCTGCTGCGCATTGGGTTCACCTGTGGCTGGGAATCTGCCTGTGGTTGAATAATCAGGTTATGACGATATTTACAGCGATGCCACCCGACTGCATGCTCGATATGGGCTCCAGGTCGCGCTGGAGGCCATTGGCGAGATACCACCCGCCCATCAGACCTTTATTCACCTCGACCCACGACAGTTCCAGCATTCGTCAGCACTTCCATCGGGTGGTGGACGAACCAGCGCGGTTCGAGGCCCTGTGCCGGTTGCTGCTCACCTATTGCCCCTTGCCCCGAGTCCAGCGTGGTATTCTGCAACACCAGCGCGAGACCCAGGAAGTCGCCGATATCCTGGGCGAGCACGGCTTCAGTGTCCCGTCCGGGCAGGGTGGCATCGCCAGCGATCAGGTGGGCAAGATCAAGGTGCAGGAGCGCAAGCCTATGTCGCCGTGAGCCGCGACGTGACCAAGATCGCACTGCAGAAACTGAGCGCGGGTAAGCTCAAGGGGCGCTCGTTCCGCGCCCGTAGAGTCACCTGAAAAGGCCTGCGCTTCGCTCGGCGATTTTCAATAGAACCTGAACTAGAGAGGGCTGATTACCAAGAACCATGAAAGTACCCAAAAGATTACAGCCGCTGGTCGACGACGGCATTATCGACGAGGTCATCGTCCAGTTGATGAGCGGCAAGGAAGCACAGGTGTATGTGGTGCGCTGCGGCGAGCGCTTGCGCTGTGCCAAGGTCTTCAAGGAAGCCAGGCAGCGCAGCTTCAAGCAGGCGGTGCAGTACCAGGAAGGCCGCAAGGTGCGCAACAGCCGCCGCGCCCGCGCGATGTCGAAGAAGACCCGCTACGGCCAGAAAGAGCAGGAACAGGCCTGGCTGAATGCCGAGGTCGACGCCCTGTATCGGCTGGCGTCGGCCGGTGTGCGCGTCCCCCAGCCATACGGCTTCGTCGATGGCGTGCTGCTGATGGAGCTGGTGGCCGACGACGAGGGCTACGCCGCCCCGCGGCTGGATGACATCACGCTGAGCGCGGAGCAGGCCCACGATTATCACGGCCAAGTCATAGCCGACGTCGTGCGCATGCTGTGTGCCGGCCTGGTGCATGGCGACCTTTCCGAGTTCAACGTGCTGGTGGACCGCCACGGCCCGGTGATCATTGATTTACCCCAGGCGGTGGATGCAGCCGGCAACAATAACGCCGCCATGATGCTGGAGCGCGATGTCGACAATATGCGCGCCTATTTCGGTCGCTTCGCCCCGGAACTATTGACTACCGATTACGGCAAGGAGATCTGGGCGCTTTTTGAGGCGGGTAAACTGTACCCGGACAGCTCCCTTACCGGGCATTTCGAGCATGACACGACCGGCGTCGACGTCGGGGACCTGATGGCCGTCATCGATGACGTTCGTGAAGAGCAGGCCGAGCGCATGGCGCCGGCTTGGGATGAGTAGGACGACGATTGAGACAAGTGGAATTCAGGGTGCACCCAGAGCGATCAGGCGGCAAAACGGCGGGCCGTTGACGGAAAACTACCGCCAGACCTGAAAAGGGCGTTTATTCTTCCTATACTCCGCAAGTCAGTAGCCGGAACGATCATCGCAGGCGGGCTCGCGGCCGCTAGGCGGTCACCGCCCTGGCCCAGGATGAATCGCGACAGGCCGCCGACGACGAGGCCCGGAAATCGCCTCTGTCTGTCAATCTCCCGAATTGATCGAATTGGAAAAGTCGGTAACCAGACCCTGATCTTCCACATGCATGGCGACGAGAAATATATCAACCACCTGCCCTATCGATGCTCGGGCCTGAAGCGCAACAGCATTCTGCACGAGACCTCACTCAACTCCTACTGTGACCTGGATATCATCCCGGTCATCGGCACCTCACTGGGAATGCGCCTGGGTTCGTGTCCGCTGGGCCCGGCCGGATTCCGGCAGCGTGGGACAGCATGACCAGTAACTGTTCCGCGCTATTTCCGGATCTGGAATTTGCCGATCAGTTGCCGCTTCCCGGTCTGTGGATGGTAGCTTCAGTGCTGGTTAGGGGGGGCATCTGTATTTTCCTGTTAGGGGCCAAAGACCGAGCCACGATCCGAGCCGCGGAGGTACCCTGGAATGTCGACAAAGCGTCCTACAACCGCCGACACGGCAGGCGCTGACAGCAACACCCGCCGCACCAAACCGACGTTTCTGGTGGTGGACGATGATCCCATGGTACGCAAGATCGTTGCCTGGGGGCTGGCAGCGCTCGATCCGGCGGAAGTATTGGAGGTGGAAGACGGATTGGCAGCACAGGATGTGCTGAGAGCAAAAACCGTGGACGTGGTTGTGACCGATGTTCTCATGCCCCACATGAATGGCCTTGAGCTCATGAAGTGGGCGCAGGAGCACTGCCCGGGACCGCTCTGGATCGTCCTGTCCGGACTGGAGACTTTCGACGCTGCCGTGGACGCGCTGCAACTGGGCGCCTTCGACTATCTGGGGAAGCCGCCGGAGGTGCAGCGGGTGCGGGTTGTGGTACGCAACGCCCTGGAGCAGATCGAGCTGGTGCGCGAGCGCAAACGGCTGTACGAACAGATCGAGCGCAGCAACGCGCAGCTCGCCGAAAAGGTGGAGCAACTGGAACAGGTCTGCCGCATGCTTGAGGAACAGGCCGCGGTCATCCAGTCGGACCTGGATCGTGCCGAAGTCATTCAGCACGCACTCCTGCCCCAGGAGCCTCCGGAAATCGATGGCTGGTGCCTGGAAACCCTGTACCGTTCAGGGAGCAGCGTGGGTGGTGACCTCTACGACGTCATTCTGCTGGATCAACAGCACATGGGACTGGTGATTGCAGACGCCGCCGGCCACGGCGTGGCTGCGGCCATGCTCTCGGTGCTGCTCAAGTTGCGCCTCAACCTTACCGATAAAGCGGGCACGTTGCGAATGCCGAGTCAGGTCCTGAGCAACCTCAACCGCAGGCTCCACGAGACCGTAACGGCGCCTGGAGCCTTCATCACCGCCGTGTATGTGCTGCTGAATCGGCACACAGGGCAGGCGCGGATCGCATCGGCCGGGCATCCGCCCTGTATCTGGACCACGCCGGGCGGGCAGTGCCAACTGCTGGCACACACAGGCCCGGCACTGGGTCTTGAAGCGGACGCCCGCTACGAGGAGCGAGAGGTTCAGCTGGCTGTCGGCGATCGGCTGCTGCTGTACACCGACGGCGTGCTGGGGAGTGGAGCCGAGTCCATCACGAGTGACGAGCTTACTCGTACCCTGTGCTCCGGGATCGACCGCGCAGAGCTGCCGGGTTCCCTGTACCGGGCGGCAACGCAGAAGATCACCGGAGAGCGTGATGACATTACCATGATCCTGCTGGAGCGCGGCGAGGGTGCCAGCCATTTCGATGACACGGCGAGCCCCGAGGAACGCCTCACCCCCCAACCGTCCACCACACAGGCGCAGCTGCTGTATGCAGTGCGGGGGGAGCAGGCGTTCATCAGCATTGCCGGCAATGTAACCTGGGTTTTCAGCCAAGCCTTGCTGGACACCGCCAACACACTGCTGGAGCGATACAATAAACTGACCATAGACTTGGCAGCCTGCGAGTACATGGACAGCACCTGCCTCGGCACCCTGCACGAGATCGTGATCTCGCGACCGGATGCAGTGTACCTGCAACGGATGCCTACCAATATTCGGGAACTGTTCGAAGAGCTGAGTATGGGCGCGGTACTGAGTCATGAGAGCCCCTCGAACGACCCGCTCCCGGATTTGATGGAGCCGTTACCGCAGAAGGAGATCGATGTGGCCCGGCAGGGCGCGCGCATGCTGAGTGCGCACGAAACGCTCGCGTCGCTCAGCCCGGAGAATCGCGAGAGGTTTCAAGGTGTGGTCGATTCACTGCGGGCAGATCTGGACCGGAAGCGGTAGACCCCTCCGCCACCGCCTGCGGATGATGCCCGGTGTTGCACCGCAGCCTGCAATACCACTTCCAGCTCGGCCACCTTCGGCTCCAGCGTACGAAGCACTGAGATCGCCGCTTCGAGCTGTGCGTCACGGCCGATGTGGTTCAAGTCGCAAGGCGGTGGCAGCGGCGGCCCGCCCACCAATGATGTTGTCCGGGCCCTTAGGCACTCAGGGCGATCAGGCGGCGAAATGGCGGGCGGTTGACGAGCGGTTGATGGAAAACTACCGCCGGACCTGGGCAAAAAAAGGGCGTTTATTCTTCCTATACTCGGCGGGCCTGGGCAAAAGGGCATTTATTCTTCCTATACTTTTCCCTCAAGCGGCGCCCGCGACGCGCCTCAATGGAGACGAGTAAGGAACATGCATTTGAAAAAGATGAAATTCCTGTCCTGGGTTGCGCTAACCTTATTCTCGACCGCGGCGGTGCTGACCTCCGTAGCCCAGGCCTGCACCCGCACGCTCTACTCCGGTACCGACAACATGGTGATCACCGGCCGGTCGATGGACTGGATGCAGGACATGCAGACGGACCTCTGGGCGTTTCCGCGCGGTATGGCGCGCAACGGCGCGGCCGGCCCGGATTCGCCGAAATGGGTATCCAAATACGGCAGCGTTATCGCCTCGGCCTACAATATCGCCAGCGCCGACGGCATGAACGATCAGGGACTGGTCGCCAACCTGCTCTATCTCGCCGAGTCTGACTACGGCAAACAAGGCGATAAGCCGCCACTGTCGATCGGTCTGTGGGCACAGTACGTGCTCGACAATTACGCGACGGTCGCCGAAGCGGTAGACGGGCTGCGGGCGGAGCCGTTCCGCATCATTGCGCCGAACCTGCCGAACGGCTCCGCCGCCGAGTTGCATCTCTCCATCTCCGATCCTTCCGGCGATTCGGCGATCTTCGAGTACCTTGATGGCGAGCTCGTCATTCACCACGGCAAACAGTACACGGTGATGACCAACTCGCCGAGCTACGACCAGCAGCTGGCCCTCAACAGCTATTGGGAGAAGATCGGTGGGCTCAAGTTCCTGCCCGGTACCAACAGCGCCGCCGACCGTTTCGCCCGCGCCTCGTTCCTGCTCGGAGCGGTTCCCGTAAAGACTGATCCGAACTTCATTTCGGCGGTCCCCGAGCAGACCTACGCCCACCAGGCGATCGCCGAGGTGATGTCGGTGATGCGTGCGGTCAGCGTACCGCTGGGTATCACCACACCCGGTTCGCCGAACATCGCTTCCACCCTGTGGCGCACGGTCGCTGATCAGAAGAACAAGATTTATTACTTCGATTCGTCAACGACACCGAATGCGTTCTGGGTACCGATGGCAGATCTGGATCTCTCAAAAGGCGCCCCGGCGAAGAAGCTGGCGATTGCCGGCGGCAAGTATTACGCGGGCAACGCCGCAGAACACTTCGCGGAAGCCACCCCGTTCGAGTTCCTTCAGGCCGCCCCGGCGAAGTGATGTCTGCCGTCAGGCATGGCATCTGATCCGCGGCCACCTGTCCGTCCGGTCCCGGTCTGTCTGCGTGGGCAGCGCCGGGAGTTCTTCATCGTTTTCGAATGAGCCGCTCGTCTTATTCTTCCTATACTCGATCATACGACCGAAGGGGCGGGCTGGAGGAGCTGAGCCAAATGAAGAGAGGCGTCCGTGGAACCTGGTTCGACTTCGTCGACGACCCCTGGAAGCACGTAGGGCGGGAGATGGAGGCGGCGCGCTTCCATCCGGATGGACTGCTGGTGATCGAGGACGGGATCATCGCGGACTTCGGGCCCTTCGACGAGGTGTCCCCGCGACATCCGGACCTCGAGGTCACGCAGATCGAGCGCCGGCTGATCCTGCCGGGTTTCATCGACGGCCACATCCACGTGCCGCAGACCCGGGTGCTGGGCGCCTTCGGCGAGCAGTTGCTGCCCTGGCTCGAGACGTGGGTGTTCCCGGAGGAGATGAAGTACGCCGATCGGGAGTATGCCGAGGAGGGCACCCAGCGGTTCTTCGACAATCTGCTGGCGGCCGGTACCACCACCTGCCAGGCTTTCACCACCAGTTCCCCCGTCTCCACGGAGGTGTTCTTCGAGGAGGCGAGCCGGCGGAATATGCGCGTGATCGGTGGCCTGACGGGCATCGATCGCATGGGTCCCGAGGAGTTCCTGAACACACCAGAGGGCTTCTACGAGGATAGCAAGGCCCTCATCGAGCGGTTTCATGGCCAAGGCCGCAATCTGTATGCCATCACGCCGCGCTTTGCCTACGGAGCCTCCCCCGAGCTGATGGAGGCCTGCCGCCGCCTGAAGCAAGAGTTCCCGGACTGCTGGGTCAACACGCACATCTCGGAGAATCCCTCGGAGTTCTACGGAGTCCTGCGGCTCCACACCGATTGCCGGGACTACCTGGGGGTCTACGAGAAGTACGACCTGGTGGGCCCCCGGTTCTCGGGGGGCCACGGCGTCTGGCTCTCCAACGACGAGTTCCGACGGATCTCGGCCCATGACGCGTCCCTCACCTTCTGTCCCTGCTCGAACCTGTTCCTGGGCAGCGGCCTCTTCCGCCTGGGCCGGGTCACCGATCCCGCGTTCCGCATCCGCCTCTCCTTCGGTACCGACATGGGCGGTGGGAACCGCTTCAGCATGCTGAGCGTGCTGGACGAGGCCTACAAGGTGGGCATGTGCAACAACACCTTGCTCGACGGCAGCGTTGACCCCTCGCGGGAGGACCTGGCCGAAGCGGAGCGCAACAAGCTGTCCCCCTACCGGGGGTTCTGGTCGGTCACCCTGGGCGGCGCCGAGGGGCTGTACCTAGATGACAAGGTGGGCAACTTCATGCTCGGCAAGGAGGCGGATTTCGTCGTCCTGGATTGGGAGGGCGGACCGAAGGCCGCGGCCTGGCATCAGTCGCTTGTGGTCGGTCCCGAGGGGCCCGCGACCATGGAGCAGGCGGCCAACCTGCTCTTCGGCATGATGATGGTGGGCGACGACCGCTGCGTGGACGAGACGTGGATCATGGGGGCCCGCGCCTACAAGAGAACGCGCGCGTGACCGTCGCCTCGGGGTCCCCCGTGGCGTTGGTTATCCAGACCCGGATCGCCGAGGAGGGGGCGGGCTCCTATGTCGAGTGGCAGCGCCGGGTGGGCGAGGTGCTGCAGTCCCGCCCCGGGTTCCTGGGGCAGGAGGTCCTGGCTCCGTCCCCGCCCGCCCAGGCGGACTGGATCGTGGTCCAGCGGTTCGAGGACCTGGACCACGCCCGGGACTGGATGCAGTCCGACGAGCTGCACCGGCTCCTCAAAGAGGTGGCCGGGCTCTTCGCGGGGCACGAGGACATCTTCCTCGTGGGCGACTCCCTGGCCCGCCACCCTCCCGTGTCCGCCATCATCTACTGCCGGTTGGGGCCGGAGGAAGAGGAGGCGTTCCTGGAATGGGAGGAGCGGCTGTTTCGGGCGGAGATGAGCTTTCCCGGTTTCGTCGGACACAAGCTGAACCAGCCCATCCCCGGGATCCAGGAGAGCTGGGTGGCGGTGGTCACTTTCGACACCGAGGCGAACCTGCAGCGGTGGCTGGATTCCCCAGAGCGGGAGGCCCTCCTGGAGCAGGGGCGGCGTTACGAGGGCCATGTCCGCATCATGAGCAGCAATGCCGGATTTGGCGTGTGGGCCCGGGACCAGGAGGGCGCTCCGGCCCACAGCCTCCTGTGGGTGCTGAAAAGCAACCTCCTGGTGCTGTTGGTGCTTTACCCGGTGGTCTACCTGTGGGGCTACCTGGCTGGGCAACCGCTTCTCGACGAGAAGGGCGCCCCGGCCTGGCTGTCGCTGTTCATCGGCAACCTGGTCAGCACGCAGGTGCTGGGTTGGTTCCTGGTGCCGTGGGCCCTGAAGGCCTTCGAGCCGTGGCTGGCCCCCGGGAGGTCAACGGCCACGGAGGTGGTGGGGTGGGCGGTGCTGTTGGTACTGTACGGGCTGTCCATGGCCGGGTTCGCCTGGATCCTCCGCCTGCCGCCCCTGTCGCTGGGGTCCTGACCGCTTTTCCGCCGTCTGGGCCCGCGCGGTATTGGGGGATCAGGGGCGGGGGAGACGACCGCGATGTGGTGGTTGTAGATGTCGGCCGCGCGCCGCACAGTAGCCAGGAGAAGGCGCTCCCGACGCAACAGACGTTACTCTGATACCGATTTCAAAGCAGTCTGCCAGCTTCTTAGAGCCTGTTCGCGATCTCCGTAGCAGCAGCACCAAGAATGCGAGGTGGATGAACTGCAAGCTAGTGTTGAGCTTGCGCTCGCAGTTCTTCCACAGCCTCTGTCTCTGCACGGGGGGGCTGCAGTTCCCGCCACAATCCGGTGGTATCAGCCGTATCGCCAACCAGATGCCCAGCGGCAGCAGAATCAAGTCGTCCAGGTAGCTAAGCACGGGAATAAAATCCGGGATCAGGTCGATGGGCTGAGGGGGTAGGCGACCACTGCGATGAGCACCAGCTTGGCGACCAGCGGCGTGTGTGGATCGCGGCTCGCAGGTAGAGTACCGGCAGCTGCAGTTTCATTTTTTTGCGCGAAGCGTTTCAGCCGTGCGGGTATCACGGCAGTCAGTCCAACTTGCGGCAGAAGCAGTAGACGAACCGCTGTATCACACCCGCTGGCGTGTGGTGTTCCTCCCTTTCCTGGCCGAGTAGGTCGAAGGGCGCTCCGAACTCGCCGTGCAGCTGGTCGGCGCTGTAGCGCATTACCGGCAGGCCGCTGCATTTTTCCGGGCCGTCCTCGGCGAAAGTGGCCACTATTACATGGCCGCCGGGTTTTACCGAGCGCAGCACCGTCTTCACGTAGGCTTTTCGCTCTTCCGGCTTGGTCAGGAAGTGAAATACCGCGCGGTCGTGCCAGATATCGTAGGCCCGTTCTGGCAGGGTGGTTTCCAGGATATTCGCCTCCAGCCACTGTACCCTTTCAGACTTTGTGCCCAACCGGCGCTTTGCTGACTCCAGTGCCGCGCCGGAGAGGTCGAGCACGGTGAGGTTTTCGTAGCCCCTGTCCAGCAGGTCGTCCACCAGCGTGGAGGCACCGCCGCCGACGTCGATGATCTGCGCGGATTTGGGCGCGCCCGTCTGCTCGATCAGTTTCAGCGACACCTCGGCGTGTTCCTGGAACCAGCTGACCTCGTCCTCAGACTTGGTTGTGTAGACTTTTTCCCAGTGGCTTTTGGATTGCATACAGTAAGTCCTCCGTGTTGTTGTAGGAGCGGCCGCTGGCCGCGATCGGTGTGGCTATTGGCAGAGGTCGATCGCGGCCAGCGGCGGATGGCCGCCCCGCCGCTCCTACAGGGTAGGGGGATGCGATCAGGGTTTTCTGCCGAACAGGTATTTCAGGAGGGCCATGATCGCCAGTACCAGTGCGACGAAAATTAGTATCCCGAGTATCACACAGACCGCGACGCCCCAGCCTCCCATTGACATCATCATCATATCGCCGGGCTGCGCATTCGCGGCGCTGGCGCCGAGCAGCGGTATCAGCGGCGCCACCAGTTTTGCCAGTAACTTTGTGCACGGATTCATTGCCTTTTCCTCGTGGTTTTCCATTTCCAAAGAACGAAGATTCCCGGCATTACCAATAGCACAAATACCAGCGCGGACAGGGTGCCGCCCACCATTGGCGCGGCGATGCGTTTCATCACGTCGGCTCCGGTGCCGCCGCTGAGCATTACCGGAACCAGCGAGATCAGCAGGGTCAGGCTGGTCATCAGCATGGGGCGGATGCGGTGGGCGGCGCCCTGGGCCACTTCCTCGAGAAACAGTTCCCGGCTCATGTCCGGTACGCGCTGGCGGGCCTGGTCCAGGGCATGGTCCAGGTAGTGGAGCATCAAAAGCCCCATCTCCGCCGCCAGTCCGGCCATGGCGATGGCGCCGACCCACACCGCCACGCTGAGTTTGTAATCGAGCCCCCACAGCAGCCAGAAGGCGCCGATCAGCGACACGGGCACGGCGGCGAGTACGAACAGGGTGTCTGACATGCGGCCGCGGTGCAGGTAGAGCAGCAGGCATACGGCGAGCAGGGTCATCGGTACCAGCCAGGCGAGCCGCGCCTTGGCGCGTTCGAAGTACTGGTACTGCCCGGCCCAGCCCAGGCGCTGGCCGGGCACCAGGGATACGCGCTCAGCCACCACCTGTTTGGCCCGCGCTACGTAATCGGCCACGCCGAGCCCACCCTTCAGGTCCACGAAAACCAAGCCCACCAACTGGCCGTCCTCGTTGCGGATCATGGGCGCGCCGCGGCGGTGTTCCAGGTCTGCCAGTTGGCTCAGCGGCACCCAGCTGTCGCCGGGAGTGGGTACCAGCAGTTGCTCCACTTGTTCGGGGGAATCCCGGTAGTCGCGGGCGTAGCGCACTAGTACCGGGTAGCGCTCGCGGCCCTCCACCGTGCGGGTGGCGGTCAAGCCGCCGAGGGCGGCCGCGATCACGTCCTCCACGTCCTCCACGTTGAGGCCGTAGCGGGCGGCGCGTTCGCGGTCGATATCGAAGTCGAGGAAGTAGCCACCGGTGAGGCGCTCGGCGAAAGCGCTGCGGGTTTCGCCCGCGGTGCGCTCGTCCTCCAGCAGGGCCTTTTCGATGGCCACCGCGGTCTCCTCTATCTGCTGCAGGTTGTCGCCGAATACCTTGATACCGAGCTGGCTGCGGATGCCGGTGGCGAGCATCTCGGTGCGGGTCTGGATCGGCATCCACCAGATATTCGGCATACCCGGGTAGCGCAGTTTTTCATCCATTTCCGCGATCAGTTCGTCCCAGTCCAGCCCCGGCCGCCACTGGTCTTTGGGTTTCAGGGTGACCACTGTCTCCACCATGGACAGGGGCGCCGGGTCCGTGGCACTGGTGGAGCGGCCGATCTTGCCGAACACCCGCTCCACCTCCGGGAAGGATTTCAGTTCCGCGTCCATGCGTTGCAGCACGTCGCCCGCCTGGGTGATGGACATGCCCGGGAGGGCGGTGGGCATATACAGGATGCTGCCCTCGTTCAGCGGCGGCATAAATTCCGAGCCCAGCTGCTTCAGTGGAATTGCGGTGAGTACCAGTGCCAGCAGCGCCGCTACCACCACCTCCCGGGGGTGCGCGACGCAGAAGCGGATGGCGGGGAGAAAGGCGCCGGTGAGTGCGCGGTTGACCGGGTTGTCCCCGGTGCGGACTTTGCCGCGGATCAGCAGTACCGCCAGCGCGGGGATCAGGGTCACCGCGAGCAGGGCGGCGAAGGCCATGCTGTAGGTCTTGGTGTAGGCCAGGGGTTTGAACAGCCTGCCCTCGGTGGCTTCCAGCGCGAATACCGGCAGGAAGGAGATGGTGATGATCACCAGCGAGAAAAAGATGCTGGGGCCCACCTCCTGCATGGCCTCGACGATCAGCCGCCGCCGATCGTCGCCGCCCGTGGCCAGCTTTTTATGGATGTTGTCCACCATCACCACCGCCGCGTCCACCATCGCGCCGATGGCTACGGCGATGCCGCCGAGGGACATGATATTGGCGGTGAGACCCTGCAGGGATAGCGGAATAAACGCCAACAGCACGGCCACCGGCAGGGTGATGACGGCCACCAGCGCCGAGCGCGCGTGCAGCAGGAACAGCGCGATAATTGCCGCCACCACCAGCATTTCCTCGATCAGCGTGTGCTTGAGGTTGTCGATGGCGCTCAGGATCAGCTCGGAGCGGTCGTAGGTGACAACCAGCTCCACGCCCTCGGGCAGGCCGGCTTTGACTTCTTCGAGGCGCTGTTTGACCCGCTCGATCACCGCCAGTGCGTTTTCCCCGTAGCGCATCACCACGATGCCGCCCACCGTCTGCCCCTCGCCGTCCAGTTCCGCGAGGCCGCGCTGCATGGCGGGGCCCAGGGTGATATCCGACACCTGGTCCAGGGTTACCGGTATCCGGTTGGCGTCCATGCCGATCACTACCTGTGCCAGGTCGTCCACATCGTCGATATAGCCGCGCCCGCGCACGAAATGCTCGTGGCCGGCGATCTCCAGCACCCGTCCGCCGGTGTCCCCGTTGCTGCGGCGAATGGCGCTGATCACTTTGGCCAGGGGGATATCGAAAGTGGCCAGGCGGTAGGGGTCGATATGTACCTGGTACTCCTTTTCGAAGCCGCCGATGGAGGCCACTTCCGCCACGCCCTCCACCGAGGTGAGCCAGTAGCGCAGCTTGAAATCCTGCAGCGAGCGCAGATCCGCCAGGCTGTGGTTGCCGGTCCTGTCCACCAGGGCGTATTGAAAGACCCAACCCACGCCGGTGGCGTCCGGGCCCAGGGTGGGTTGCACCCCCTCCGGCAGCTGGTCCGCCACCTGGTTCAGGTATTCCAGTACCCGTGATCTGGCCCAGTAGATGTCGGTGCCGTCCTCAAAAATGGCATAGACGAAACTGAGCCCGAAGAAGCTCTGCCCGCGCACGAACTTCACCTTGGGCAGGCCCAGCAACGCGGTGGACAGGGGGTAGGTGATCTGGTCCTCCACCAGGTCCGGGCTGCGCCCGGCCCACTCGGTCATGATGATCACCTGGGCGTCGGACAGGTCCGGTATTGCGTCCAGGGGCACCTTGGTCATGGCGCGGTAGCCGGCCAGCGCGGCCAGGGCCACCAGCACCAGGGTGATGCCGGGCTTGCCGGCGCAGAGTGCGATCAGTCGCGCGATGGCCCCCCTGGATTCGCCGCCTACCATTGCTGCATCCCCGACTTGAGCCGGCTCTCGGCGGCGATCAGGAAAACGCCGGAGGTGACGATGCGGTCTCCCTCCTCGAGACCCGAGCGGATGACGATATGTTCGCCATCGCTGTAGCCGGTGCGCACCACGACCGGTTTCAGGCGGCCGTTGCCGAGATCCAGGAACACGATGCGCTTGTCGCCGGAAACCAGTACCGCATCCCGGGGCACCAGCAACAGTTCACCCAGCGCGGCGCGCACTTCGATATCGGCGAAGAGGCCGGGTCTCAGGTGGCCCTGCGGATTGTCCAGTCCCAGGCGCAGGCGGGCGCTGTGGCTTTTTGGATCGAGGAAAGGGTCCAGTTGGATCACTTCGGCGGACATTTCCGCGCCGGGCACATTGGTCAGGCGCACCCGCGCCGGCATGCCCGCGCGTAACAGCGGCAGCTGGTCCTCGTAGGCGAAGCCTTCCACCCACACGCGGCGCAGGTCCGCCAGGCGCAGCAGCTTTTCCCCTTTTTTGAACGCGGAACCGGCGACGATATTTTTTTCGATGATGACGCCGCTCTGCGGGGCGAAGATGGGCACGTAGTCCCGGGCTTCCCCCTGCTCGCGCAGCCACTGGATCTGGCGCGCGGACAGCCCCCAGAGCCGCAGGCGTTTGCGCGCCACCGCCTCGGTGGTTCCGCCGCGTTTGCTGGACTGCAGGTACTCGTCCTGCAGTGCCAGCAGTTCCGGGCTGTAGACGGTAAACAGCACATCGCCGCGGGCGATCTGCTTACCTTCGAAATCCGCATCCAGTTTGCCGATCCAGCCGTCGAAACGCAGGCTGACATCCGCCAGGCGGGTCTCGTCGTAGGCAACCTGGCCTTGCAGGCGCAGGGGCAGCGCGAAGGGCCTGCGCACCACGGTGCCGGTTTTCACGCCGATGGCCTGGCGGCGGCCCTCGTCTATTGCGACGCTGCCGCTCTCCAGCTCCTCGCGGCTCACCGGCGCCAGGTCCATGCCGCAGATGGGGCAGGTGCCCGGGGCGGCGGACTTGACCGAGGGGTGCATGGCGCAGGTGTAGTAGGCGGTGTCGGATTTTCCCGGCGCCGAGGTCAGGCGCAGGCCGGTGCGGCTAGTGGTCATATCGAACACCAGGTCCACATGCTTGTCGTGGCTGGTGGCTACATCAACCGCCAGGGGCCAGGCGCCCTCCATGGACAGTTCGAACTCACCCTCGTAGACGCCGGCGGAAGTCTCCTCGATATCCGCCTGGGCGCGCATCGCGGGCATGGCGCCCATGACCGGCATCTCCGCCACGGCACGCACCTGGGCGCCTTCGACCGGGTTGTTTTCACCGTCGCGGACTTCTATGTGGATTTTGTTTTTCCCCACCTGCGGCCGCTCGGGGTCGATGGACACGGCGATACGAAAGGGGCCGGCCTCGATAAATTCCGCGGTGGTTTCCGCCGGGCGCTGGCTTTGCAATGCCCAGTAGGAGAGCAGGGCTACGGCGAGCAGCGCCAGGGCGGCCGCCAGGTATTTGCCTTTAATCACTTGCTGTTTCCCTTGAATTCTTTTCGCGTGTGTTTTTGTAGGAGCGGCCCGGCCTGGCCTGGCCGTTGGCCGCGATAGATCTCGCCGATAGTCAAATATTGATCGCGGCCAACGGCCGCTCCTACAGGGGGGCGGGAAAAAATTGCCGGTTTGCAGACGGTGTTCATTTCCCCCCTCCCGCGAGCAGGTTCCAATCTTCCAGCATCACCAACCCCGCGGCGGCGGTGAGCTGCGCCAGGGCCGCGAAGCGGTCGCGCTCCGCGGCCTCCAAATCCCGCTGCACTTTGAGCAGGTTGCGCTCCGCCACCAGCAGGGTCAGGAAATCGCCACGGCCGGCAGCGAAATCGTCGCGCGCGGTAACCAGGCTTTCCTCCGTCAGTGGCAGCAGCTCTTCTCTGTACATATGCAGGGTGTCATTGGCCTCGCGGTGGCGGCTCTCGGCTCGTCCCAGTGCGTCCGCCAGGGCCAGCGCCGCGTCCCGGCGCTGCCACTCTACGGCCAGCCGCTCCGCCTCCAGGCTGCGCTCGCGGGCGGAGCGCTTGCCGCCGATATCCAGGGGCAGGTTGAAGCCCACGCCGACAAACAACCGCTGGTCCGGGTTGGCCCATTGGTTGTTGTGGCGCGCGAGCACGGAGAAGTTGGGGTACCGGTCCTTCTCCGCCAGTTCCAGTTCGCGGCTCTTGCGCGTCTCCTCGGCGGCCAACTGCTGCAGTTGTGGCTGGGTGTCCAGGCTGTCGAGGGCCAGGGTGAGAGAGCCCGCGGGCGGTTCGCGCTGCGGCAGTGGGGTACTGGTGGACAGTTCACTGGGGTTGATATTGGCCAGGCGGGCCAGGCGGCTCCTGTCCCGCGCGACGGCCTGGGTGAGCGCGAGCTCATCGAGATGTAGTTGATGCTCCTCATGCCTGGCTTGCAGCACCGCCGCCTTGCCGCCGCTGCCGGCGGCGTAGCGCGCGCGGCTGCTGTCCACGAAGGTCCGCCAGAGGGACTGGTGGCGGCGGTTGATGGCGATCAGCCGCTCTCTGTAGTGCCAGTCGGCGTAGGCCAGGCGCAGCGCCAGGGCCAGCTGCACCGCGCCCTGGTCGTACTCGAAGGCGCGGCTGTCGGTGCCGGCCTCCTCCAGCGCGCGGCGCAGCTCGAGCACCCCGGGCCAGGGCAGGGATTGGCTGACCTCGACCACGTAGCCTTTCCGCACCTCATTCTGCCCCAGGGTCCTGGGCGCAACGCCCAGCATCAGCTTTGGGTCGTCCAGGTGGCCGCTGGCGGCGGTGCGCTCGGCCTGGGCGCGCACCCGGGCATCCAGGGCCAATTGACCGGGATTGCAGGCCAGTGCCCGTTTCACCAGGGGTTCGCTGCCCGGCGCCGGGGGCGCGTCGCAGTCGCTCTGGGCGCGGGTGGCGGGAGAGAGCAGCACTGCCGCCAGGGCCAGCACTGGCAATAATTTTGGGGTAAGCAAGGGTTCACTCCTCGAACACTGTTTTTGAACAGCAGGGCGCGCAGCCGCACCCTTTTACACGGGAAACAGTCGGTTCAACGACAGGAGTGGATCAGATGCGCAGGCGCAGCGTGGCCAGCCACGTGCGGCTGCCGGGATGGGATGGGTCGGATTGGAATTTCGGGTTCGCGGCGGACTGCGGCGGCGGTATCGGTGGCCACTGGCCCGGTGGTACTGCGGTCAGCTGCGGCAGCTCCAACGCCAATTGCGCTGCGGGCAGCACCGCCTGCTGATCCTGCGCTTCCGCTTTCAGGGAAATCCGGCTATCCAGGGTGCAGCAGTCGCTGTCCGGCTCTTGGCCGCCCGGCGCCATGTCATCACAGCAGCACTCGGACACTGGCCCGGAGTGCTCCATCATCTCACAGGCGAACACCATCTGTACCTGCAGCAAGAGGGCCAGCAGGGCGGCGACGGTGATCAGCTTGGAGCGCAGGCGGTTTTTATTCATGGTTTGGGCAATATAGCAGAGGCACCCGTGCGGAAGAAAGCCGCGACCGCTTCCGGTACACTCCCGGGACCGCGGAGCTCCAGCTCCGCATGCGGGCCGCATGCCCGCCCTCTGACCAATTAAAACTGCGGAGTGAGACTTGGCCACAAAACGCAAAACCGCCTACGTCTGCAACGAGTGCGGCGCCGACTATTCCAAGTGGGCCGGCCAGTGCAGCGCCTGCGGCACCTGGAACAGCCTCAGTGAAGTGCGCTTGGGCCCCGAGCACAAGGACAGCCGCGCGGCCAACTTTACCGATGCCCAGGCGGGCTACGCCGGCGCCGCCGGCGGCAGCGGGGTACAGAAGCTTTCGGAGATCGACCTCAGCGAACTGCCGCGCATCCCCACCAATGCCGGCGAGCTGGACCGGGTGCTGGGCGGCGGCCTGGTGCCGGGTTCGGTGGTGCTGATCGGCGGCCATCCCGGCGCCGGCAAATCCACCATTCTGCTGCAGACCCTGTGCCACCTGGCCGGAGCCATGCCCGCGCTCTATGTCACCGGCGAGGAGTCCCTGCAGCAGGTGGCCATGCGCGCGAAGCGCCTGGGCCTGCCGGCGGAGCACCTGCAGATGTTCAGCGAGACCGACGTGGAGCGCATCTGCCACACCGCCGGCCAGGTCAAGCCGAAGGTGATGGTGGTGGACTCCATCCAGGTGATGCATATGAGCGAGGTGCAGTCCGCCCCCGGCTCCGTGGCGCAGGTGCGCGAGAGTGCCGCCTACCTGACCCGCTACGCCAAGCAGACCGGCACCGCACTTATTCTGGTGGGCCACGTCACCAAGGACGGCAGCCTGGCCGGCCCTAAGGTGCTGGAACACATCATCGACTGCTCGGTAATGCTTGAGGGCACCCACGACTCCCGTTTCCGCACCCTGCGCGCGCAAAAAAACCGCTTCGGCGCGGTGAACGAACTGGGGGTCTTTGCGATGACCGAGCAGGGACTTAAAGAGGTCTCCAACCCCTCGGCGATTTTTTTGCAGCGCGCCGAAGAGGTGGCCGCCGGTTCAGTGGTCACCGCGGTGTGGGAGGGCACCCGCCCGCTGCTGGTGGAACTGCAGGCGCTGGTGGACGACAGCAGCCTGGGCAACCCGCGCCGGGTGGCTGTGGGCCTGGACCAGAACCGCCTGAATATGCTGCTCGCGGTACTGCACCGCCACGGCGGCATCCTGGTCGGCGACCAGGATGTGTTTATCAATGTGGTGGGCGGGGTCAAGGTGGTGGAGACCAGCGCCGACCTCACCTTGCTGATGGCGGTGGTTTCCAGCTTCCGCAACCGCCCGCTGCCGCGGGACCTGATGGTATTCGGCGAAGTGGGCCTGGCCGGCGAAATCCGCCCGGTGCCCTCCGGCCAGGAACGCCTGCGCGAAGCCGCCAAGCACGGCTTCCGCAAGGCCATAGTGCCCGCGGCGAATCGCTTAAAAAACGATATTCCCGGCGTGGAGATGGTGCCGGTAAAAACCCTGGCGGAGGCGCTGTCTGCGATTGAGATGAGCTGACCCCCGGGACCGCGGAGCTCCAGCTCCGCATTTCATATTTTCCAGTAAACCAGGGAGGGAAATTTTGCAATGGACGATTCTGAGAGCAAAGATGCGGAGCTGGAGCTCCGCGGTCCCGGGGAAAGTGCCAAAGGCTGGTATTCGAGAGGCTATCTGCCCCATTTGGACAGCATTCACGCATTGCAATTTATTACATTTCGCTTGGCTGACTCATTGCCGAAAAACCAACTTGAACAACTTGAGTGTGAGTTGAAACAATTAAAATCAGTGCGCAATCTGGAATCTGTCAAGAGGAAACGAATTGATCAATGGCTGGATGCAGGTTACGGCTGTTGTGCGCTGGGGCATCCGGAAATGGCCCGGGTAATGGAGCAAGCATTGTTGAAGTTTCACAGGGTTCGCTACCAATTGATCGCCTGGTGCATAATGCCCAACCACGTTCATGTATTGATTGAACCTCAGGAGCCGCTTGGCAAAATCGTGCAATCCTGGAAGTCCATTACCGCTCGTTGGGCCCTGCGGAAAAATGCGGAGCTGGAGCTCCGCGTTCCCGGGAGGAAACTCTGGATGCCGGATTATTGGGACAGATTTATCCGCGACCAGCAACACTTTGAACAAGTGATCGATTACATCCATCGGAATCCAGTAAAAGCTGGCTTGTGCTCCAGACCCGAAGATTGGCACTGGTCCAGCACCCGGGACCGCGGAGCTCCAGCTCCGCAACAGCAGCAGGAAAAAACACCGTGAAAAAAATCTTCCTGCTGACTCTCTTATTGGTCACCCAACAAGCAACCGCCCAAAACCGCATCGCCTCCCTAAACCTCTGCCTGGACCAGATCCTCCTCAACTGGCTCCCCCCACAAAAAATCGCCTCGGTTACCTGGCTCTCCGCCGACGATCACTACCGCAAGGCGCCGCTGCCAAAGCATGTGTATTTGAACCGCGGCCGCGCCGAGGAATTGTTGCGGCTGGACCCGGATCTGATCCTGGTTGGCCAGTTCGGCGCCCAGCGCGCGGCGGCGCGGCTGCGCAACCTGGGATTCAATGTAGTCGCCATTCCCGATGCCTACAGTTTGGAGCAGTTGCTGGACCAGCTGAGTGCACTGGAAAAGACGCTGGGGCACAATGCGCCGCTGGAAAAACAAAAACGCAGGCTGGAAAAACTGCTCGTCCAACCGGTGCCGCGGGCACGGGCCAGTGCGCTGATCCTGTCCGCCAATAACATCACCTACGGCAGCGGTATGCTGGAACACCAGTTGCTGGAGCGCGCCGGCTTTGCCAATCTCGCCGCGAAACAGGGCGTGGAACAGCTGGGTCGTGTCAGTCTCGAAGAGGTGGTCGCCGCGCAGCCGGACCTGTTGGTGCTGTACGGCGGCGAGAAGGATTTCGCCATCGCCCATCTGGCCGCGCGCCACCCGGTGCTCAAAAACTATATCGACAGCGGCCGGGTCTACACCCTGCCGGCGGAACTGGGGTTCTGCCCGGCGCTGGTGGCGGCGGACGTTTTGCAGCAGCTTACAGAAAAGAGAAAGTCACTTGTCGAGCAGCGATAAATTAGCCCTCACCCTTTTGCTTCTGGCCCTGCCGCTGGCACTGGTCGCCGCATTGGTGAGCGGACCCGTATCCATCGACCTGGGAGCGGCGCTGACCCAGGGCTGGCGCAGCGAGAGCAGCGACGCGGTGATCCTGTGGCAGCTGCGCCTGCCCCGCGCGCTGCTGGCGATTCTGGTGGGGGCGGCCCTGGGCATGGGCGGCGCGGCGATGCAGGGCATGTTGCGCAACCCGCTGGCGGAGCCGGCGCTGCTGGGGGTGAGCAGCGGCGCGGCGCTGGCCGCTATTCTGCTGCTCTACTATGGTTCCGCCTTACAGGCTAGTTGGGGTTCCGCCTGGCAGTCCGGCTGGCTGCTGCCGGCGCTGGCCATCGCCGGGGCCTTCAGCGCGGTGGGCTGCGTCTGGCTGTTGGCCGGGCGGGGCGCCGGCGCGGGCCAGTTGGTGCTGGCGGGGGTGGCCATCAACGCCTTCCTGTCCGCGCTGATGGCGCTGGCCTTGAACTATGCGCCGAGCCTGTTCGCGATGCAGGAAATTGTTTTCTGGCTGCTGGGCTCGCTGGCCAACCGCGGCTGGGATCAGTTGCTGCTGGCGCTGCCGTTTGTCCTGCTCGGCGCCATACTGCTGTTCAGCGCGCGCAACTATTTGCGCGCGCTGTCCCTGGGGGAGGACAGCGCCGCGTCCCTGGGGTATCGCGGCCGCCGCTACCCGCTGTCGATTCTGCTGGGTATCGCCGCCGCGGTGGGTGCCGCGGTGGCGGTGGCGGGCACCATCGGCTTTATCGGATTGGTGGTACCGCACCTGATGCGGCCGCTGGTGGGGCAGGACCCGGGCAGGCTGCTGTGGACCAGCGCCCTGGCCGGCGCGCTGCTGTTGCTGCTGGCTGATATCCTGGTGGTGAATTTTGTCGGCGCCCAGGAACTGCGTATCGGCGCGGTGACCGCCTTTATCGGTGCGCCCTTCTTTTTCTGGCTGATCGTCAGCGCGCGCCGGGGGCAGCAACTGTGAAAGGCCTGGAAGTCTCCTGTCTGCAACTGGGCCTGGAACGCCAGCGCCGGCCGGTGCTGAGCGAAATCAGCTGTGTCTTCAAACCCTTTGAGTTGACCGCGGTAGTGGGCCCCAACGGCGCCGGCAAGAGCAGCCTGTTGCAGGCCCTGGCGGGTGTGCTCGCCCCCAGCGCCGGACATATCGAGCTGGACGGCCAACCCGCCGAGCGGATTTCCCCCGCGCAAATGGCGCGCCTGTGCGCCTATCTGCCCCAGGCGGAAACCCCGGCCTGGAGCCTGCGCGCCGCGGATCTGGTGGCTCTGGGACTGCTGCCTTGGGGGCGCCCGAAGGATCGCGAGCGGCGGGTCTCTGCGGCGCTGCAACTGGTGGACGCGCAGCAACTCGCCGAGCGGCCGGTGACCCGGCTCTCCGGTGGCGAACTGCGCCGGGTACAGCTGGCGCGCCTGCTGGTGGGCGAAGCGCCGCTGCTGATCGCCGACGAGCCCACCGCGGCACTGGATATCCGCCACCAACTGCAACTGATGCACACCTTCCGTCGCCAGGCGGATGCGGGCAAAACGGTAGTGCTCGCCCTGCACGACCTCCCCATGGCCGCGCGCTTCTGCGACCGCATCCTGTTGCTGGAGCAGGGTCGGCTGGTTGCCCAGGGTACGCCGGAAGATGTGTTCACCCCGGCGTTGATCGGCGATGTCTACGGTGTCACCTGTGAGTTTCGCTGGCGCGACGGCGTGGCGGATTTCGTACCTTTGGATCTCCTGTAGGGGTGTGCCGTGCGCACCGGGAATATTCTGGGATTTCGCCAGCAGTGGTTTTATCCAGGGCGGCGGTTTATGCGGGGGTGCAGCTCACCCTGTAAGCCACTATCTGTAGGAGCGGCCGCTGGCCGCGATCGGACTGGCTACGAAGCCAAGCCGATCGCGGCCAGCGGCCGCTCCTACATTTGAGGGTTTATCTAAAACTGGGCGCGGAGTCCCAGGGTGTAGGTTTTAAGGTCGGAGTTGTCGGCATTCGAGGAATAGGCCAGTTCGAGAGCGATGTTTTCCTGGAAGAAGTGGCTGAAGTCCACCAGGTAATTGTCATCCTTGTCGTAGCCCAAGCCGACGGAAGTGGCTTTGTTGAAGTAGTAATCGGCCTTGGTGCTCCAAGTGTTATCGTCACCGCCGACACTCACATAGTCGCCGTCCAGGCTCGCGTAGTTCAGGCTGAGGGCGATATAGCTGCCGCGGCCGAACTCGGCGAAGTACTTGGAGGAGAGTTCCCGATAGTCGAGGTCGTCGTCCACGCGCAGGGTAAAGCCGAGGTAGTCGCTGCCGCCCAGCCGGTGATTGTATTGCGCGGAGGCAAAGTAGTCGGTGTCCTGGTCCTCGAATTTCTCGGCGTCGACCCGAAACAGGAGATCGGGGCTTGCGAGATATCCGACGGAGGCGTAATAAGCATCCTGGTCCTCGGTGTTCTGGTAGGCGCCGCCGACCAATAGGTTGCCGGCGAAATACTCACCGCCGACGATCGCCGAGTCGACATTGTCGAAATCGGTATCGAAATAGGAGTAGCCACCGAAGACATTGCCGCTCCTGTTGATATATTCAAATTCCTTTAGCGGCCCCATGGTCATTCTGGGGGTAAAGTAATAGGTGGAGCCGAGAGTGTATTGGTCCGCTTTGAAGGAGCCGATTTCGGTACGGGAATAATCGAAGTCGGTGATGGACTGGTACTCCTCTGCGTGGGCCGTGACGGCGGAGGCGAGGAGCAGGGGGAACAGGGTTTTGGTCTTCATAAAAATATTCCTTATACAAAGCCTTTCCAGATAGGCAGCGTATTTTATTCATGCGAACCCTGAACGCAGTATGAATAATAGATTTACGGGCTATCGAAAAAAATATACTCCCTTTCTATTGATGAAATTTCCACCGCTTCGCCGTTTTCCAGCCGCGGGCGAAAACGCAGGTTGCGCAACATTTTCCGCAGGGCGATTTCCGCACCGCGGTCGTCTTTCGGTTCCAGGCTCAGCAGCTCCAGGTCCCGCAGCCGCCCGTAGCGGTCGACGGTGAAACGCACCTGCGCGCGGCCGCGCGGCGTGCGTTGTGTGAGTTCGATATCGGGAAGAAAGGCAAAATTATCCGGCAGCTCGGTGGGTTCTCCGAACAGTTGCTGGCGTTCGTCGGGGTCATCGAACAGGGCATAGGCTTCGGCGTAAATGTTTACAGCGCGGCCGCGATGCTGCTGCCATTGGTACCAGTCCCCCTGTGCAACCAGGGCCCGGGCGCGAACGGCGGGGACCTCTTCCCCGCTGGCTTCCACCAGTTCCCTGGCAACCCGCAGGCCGTGGCGATAACTCCTTTCCCGTAAAAGCTGCAGGCGCTCCTGTTCCGAGTTGTAGGCGGGCGCGGGGATATTGCTCTGGCGGATCTGTATCCGGATCTCCGGTTGCTGCCCCAGGGTGTCCAGCGCCATCAGGTAGGCCACCTGCAGGGCACCTTGCAGGAGCGGTCGCTGCATACTCTGCGGCGCCTCGCCTTCCCTCAGGGCCGCTATGGCGTCGTCGTACAGTTGGTGCAGGGTGAGCAGGCGGCGGGAGCCGTCGTCTCCCAGGTCCTGGAGGTAGGCGGAGCGCTGCCATTCCACGTAGTCGCGGGTGGCCAGCTCGAGGCGGGGGTCGCCGGGGGCCAGGGCGCGCCTGTGCACCAGGTAGATATATTCCTGCAGCCGGTCCAGTTCGAGCAGCTTGCGGTCGGCGAACAGGGACTCCCGCAGGCTGTCCAGCAGGGGGATCTGCTCGTCGGTAAAGGGTCCCTGGCTGATGCGGGTGAGGTGGATGGAGCGCTTGAAGGCGTCAACGGCCTGCTGGTGTTCCCCGAGGTTCTGGTAGTTGTGCGCCAATCCCGCCACTGCCTCCGACAGTCCGTCGGCGTAGGGGCCATGGGCTATCTCCAGCTGTTCGATCAGCGCCTGGTAACGGGCGATGCTCTCAGTGCCCTCAGTGCTCTCAATGCTCCCAAGGTTATCGGGGCTGTCGGGACTCTCCTCGCTTGCGTCACTTCCCTCCTCCCCTTTGTCCTCCGGCTGCCAGTCCTCTGCGCGGATAATTTCCAGGCCGTAGGCGGTGGGCTCGGGAGGCCTGGGAACGACGGAGCTTCCGAAGGGGGAGAACTGGGCGGTGGCGGATGCTGAGGAAACCAGCGCTAGGCACAGAATGAGTCGGCGCACATGGGGATTCCCTGATGTTATTTTCGAGGACTTTAGCAGGCTCCCGACCTATTTTGAATCTGTGTGGCCGATGTCGCGGTAATACCCTCCTCACCAAGAGCATTGGAGCCCGGGAAACGGGCTCCGATGTCGTTTCCCTACCTGCGGCTTACAGCTTCCAATTCAACCGCAGTCCGGCGGTGCGCGGCTGGCCCCAGACGCCGTATCCCCAGTCGCTGCCCAGGGTGTTCTGGTAGGTGAAATAGCGCTCGTCGGTCAGGTTGCGCGCGAAAGCCTCCACGCTGTAGCTGTCCGAGGGCGAGTGCCAGCTGATTTTGGCATTGGCCAGGCCGTAGCTGTCGTGTTTCGAGTAGGGGTCGTTTTCGATCTGCAGGTAGTGGTCGTCCTGCCAGGCGTAGTCGCCTTGGAAAACCAGTTCCCCCGAGTCTCCCAGGCTCAGGTAGTAGCGGGCCATCAGGTTGTAGGTGAATTCCGGTGCGGAGGGAAGTTCGTTGCCGTCCAGGGTATAGTTATCGCCGGCGACGATAAAAAACTGCTCGGAATCGAATTCCGTTTCCAGCCAGCCGGCACCGGCGATAACTTCGAGGTTGTCGGTGATGGGGGCGGTGATCTCGATCTCCGCGCCGGTACCGGTCACGTCGCCGGCGTTGGTGATTACGCTGCCCTCGGCGACGGTGAGGAATACCTGTGCCTGGTAGTCCTTGATGGTGTAGTTAAAGGCGGCGGCGTTGACGCGAAAACGATTGGCCAGGGTGGTTTTTATCCCGATCTCGAAGTTGGTGATGTCCTCTGCTTCGACCGGCCTGGTTGCCTCCAGGGAGGCGTTGTAACTGCCGGAGAAGCCGCCGCTCTTGAAGCCGGTTGACAGGCTGGCGTAGGCGAGGGTGGCGTCACTGGGGCGCCAGTCCAGTCCGATGCGGCCGGTGGTGGCGCTCTCTGAGAGGTCGTCTTCCACCGACAGCGGCTGATAAAAGCTCGGGCCGGAATCCTGTTTGAAATCGCGCTCTTCCTCCGTGTAGCGCAAGCCGGTAACCAGGGTCAGTTCGGGGTTCAGGTCGTACTCCACCTGGCCGAACAGGGCCCAGGACTCGCTGTCCAGGGCCACTATCTCCCGGTGCCAGAGGCCGTCGGCGGTAGTGGGGGCCTCGGTGACCAGACCGCGGTCGTCCTTGTAGTAATAGAAGCCGGTTACCCAGGTGGTGCGCTCGGTGCTGCCCTCCAGGCGGAGTTCCTGGGTGTACTGCTCCGCGTCCACCGCATACTGCTCGTCGAACCAGATAATCGGTGTGCCGTCGCCGTCGTCCTGGAGGAATTTATCCAGCTCCTCGTAGGCGGTGATGGAGGTGAGGGTAAAGGCGTCGAATTCCCAGTCCAGTGTGGCGGAGGTGCCGAAGGTGTCGATCTTTGTCGCCATGCCGTCGCTGGCGCTGGAGGCCACATGCTCCGGATCAAATCTGCCACCGGCCGCTTCGGCGCCGGTCATGCCGAAGGTGGCGCTGGTGCACTCGCCGTCCTGGATGCGGGAAATGGAGCAGGTGGCGGCACCCTCCACGGGCGCTTCCAGGTAGCCCATATGGGCGAAGCCCACGGACTGCTGGTCCGCCTCGCTGCCGTGCACATTGAGCAGCAGACCGCCACTGTCACCCAGGTCGAATTCCAATTGAGTGCGGTAACCGAAGCTGTCGGTATCGTTTAACTTGTCCCCGGTGACGGTGTTGGTCTGCCAGCCATCGTTTTTTGTGCTCTTGATCGCCACCCGGCCGCGTACGCCATCGCTGAGCGGGCCGCTTATGGTGCCCTCGACAATGCGCTCCGAATAGCTGCCGTAGCTGGCACTTGCGCTGGCCTCGAACTCTTCGGTGGGCTTGCGCGAGACATAGTGCACCAGACCGCCGGTGGTATTGCGTCCATACAGGGTGCCCTGGGGGCCGCGCAGTACCTCCACCCGCTCCAGGTCGAAAAGCTGAATCGCCGAACCGGCGGGATTGCCGCGGTAGACGTCGTCCACATAGATGGAGACCGGGGATTCCCAGGAGTCGGAAAAGTTGACCAGGCTGACCCCGCGCAGGCTGACCGAGGGACTAGAGGCCTCGCCGAAAATGGCGAAGAAATTCATATTGGGCACCTGCTGGGTGATATCCAGGCCCTCTTCGAATCCCATCTTGTCGATGGCGTCGCCGGAAAAGGCGCTGACTGCGATGGAGACATCCTGCATCGATTGCTGACGCTTCTGCGCGGTGACCGTGACCTCTTCGACAACCGATTGCTGGGCAAAAACCTGAACCGGTGCGGCAACTGCGAGGGCGATACACAGGGAAAGAAGACGCGGTGATTTTGGAAACGGCGTGAAGTAAGCGGTATTTGGCGAGTACATGGCCAGCTCCTTTTTATGCTTGTACTTTTTATGTTTGTAAATCGGTGGACGATATGCCGGTGTGAACCAAAACAGGGCATATGCGCAATTGAACGGGCCCATTGCGAGTTGCCCGCGCTTGAAACAGTGAAGCTTCTCCCGGAAAAGGGAGTTCACCGATAGAGAATTGATAGGGCATGGAAAAAGAAATAATGATCCTTATCTGAAGTGATTTCCTATCAGAGGTCTGACGCGAATGGCTCTAAGTTAAGGGCTCCTAACAGCGAAAAATTCCAACGTAGAGGCCGCTGGAGCTTAACTTAGCGCCGCTCGGCTCTGACGCTGCTATTCAGCGACAGAAAAACAAGATAACCATTTAAAAATAACGGTGCAAGGCACGGCCCTGCGGTGGCGCTCAATCGGCCAATGTGTCTTCTTGATCAATAACACTTTATTTATTGCTATCGATCGGTGAAAAAGCTCCCGGAGAATCCGCCAATTGGGGGTGAATATCTCGAGTTGTAATACTCGCCAATATTTAACCAAAAGGTTTTCAATTAGGGTAAGAAGGTCTATTGTTAACCCCATGGTTAACAATGATAGTGAACAGTTGGACGCCGTTTTCCGCGCCCTCGCCGACCCCACCCGGCGGGCGATATTGCGCAGCCTGGCCGATGGGCCCGGTACTGTAAGCGAACTGGCGGCGCCCTTTGAAATGTCGCTGGTGGCGGCGTCCAAACATATCCGGGTGCTGGAGCGCGCCGGGCTGGTACGGCGTGAGGTGCGGGGGCGCACCCATACTTGCCATTTGGACGCGCGCCCGATGCACGGCGGCATGGAGTGGTTGCGCCACTACGAACAATTCTGGAACCGACAGCTGGACGGCCTGGAAGCGCTACTGGAGGCGGAGAATACCGGGAATACGGGCGAGCAATGAATGACTCGCATTTCTGAGAGGAAGAAGGAGAGAAAGATGGAAGACTATGGCGTTATGACCGCCGCCGACACCTTGCGTATCGAGCGGCTGTTGCCGGGGCCGCTGGAGCGGGTCTGGCAATATCTGGTGGATTCCGACAAGCGCCGCTAGTGGCTGGCCGCCGGCGAGCTGGAGAAGCGAAGCGGCGCGCCGCTGGAGCTGGTGTTCCGCAACAGCGAGCTGTCGCAGAGCGGCGACCGGGCGCCGGACAAATATGCGGATATCGCCGAAGAGGCGAAGTTGCGAGGGGAGGTTATCGATTGTGATCCGCCGCGACAGCTCACCCTTAGCTGGGGCAGTCCAGCCGGTGAGGCATCTGAAGTCCGCTTTGATCTGGAGCCCCGGGGAGACAAAGTTCTGCTGGTGGTGACTCACAGCCGGCTGCAATCCCGCGACGAAACGCTCAGTGTCTCCGCCGGCTGGCACACCCACCTGGATATCCTGGGCGCGAAACTGCGCGGGGAAACTCCCCCGAGCTTCTGGTCTGAACACACGCGCCTGGAGGCTGAGTACCTGCAGAGACTCGCGCAATAGGGGGCTTGGAAGAGAGCGGTCGGTTGCGCTTTAATGGCGGACACCCAATATCAATCATAACGATAAGGTGAATGCCATGGGGCCTGGGTTCCTTCCGCGTTTTTTTCTCTTCCTCCTGCTGCTACCCCTTACTGCCCACTGCGATACCGTCCTGCTGCACAATATTCGGGGCGCCCATATCGTCGAAGGGGATTCCGGCAAACCCGCGGTGGAAAAGTTTTCCGCAATCGCTTTTTGCGAGGGCAGGGTGCTGGCGGTGGGGGAGGCGGCCGATCTGTCCGAGCGCTATAAAAGCGCCGAGGCAATCGACGGCCGTGGCCGCGCCCTGTTGCCGGGCCTGATCGATGCCCATGGGCATATGCAGGCGCTGGGATTGCTGCAGCGGGAAATCGATCTCCGCGATATGGGGTTTGCGGAAACTCTTGAGGCGGTCAAAAAGTTCGCCGCCACCAGGTCCGGGGCGCAGTGGGTTACCGGGCGCGGCTGGAACCAAGTACTCTGGCCCGGTGGCCAGTGGCCGAATGCCGCCGATCTGGATGCGCTGGAAATCGCCCGCCCGGTGTGGCTGCGACGGGTGGACGGCCACGCCGGATGGGCGAATTCCGCGGCGCTGCGCGCCGCCGGTATCGACCGCGATACCCCGGTGCCGGAGGGCGGGGAAATACTGAAAGACGCCGACGGTCGCCCCACCGGCATCCTGGTGGACAACGCCATGTCCCTGATGGAGCGGGCCATACCCGCGCCGTCGCAGAGGGAACTGGAAGCGGCGCTGGGCGCGGCGTTTGAAATCTCCCTGGCCAACGGCCTGACCAGCGTCCACGATGCGGGTATCAACGGCGACACCTATCGCGCCTATAGGGCTCTCGCCGAGCGCGGCGCCATTCCCATGCGTGTCTACCCTATGCTGGCGGTGGACGCGGACGAGTTCGCGCAGTTGCTGGACGCCGGCCCCGTGGGCACTGCGAAATCCCGCCTGTTTATCCGCAGTATCAAAATCTCCGCCGACGGCGCCCTGGGTAGCCGCGGTGCCGCACTGCTGGAACCCTACCGGGACCGGCCGCAGACCACCGGCCTGTTGTTGCACAGCGAGCGCGAACTGGATAAATATTTTGCCAGTGCGCTGGAGCGGGGCTTTCAGATCAATGTGCACGCCATCGGCGACCGTGCCAACCGCATTGTCCTGGATAAATTCGGGAAATATGCCGGCGACGACTCGCGGAATTTCCGCCACCGTATAGAACACGCCCAGGTCGTGTCGCCGAAGGATATTCCTCGTTTCGAGCAACTGGATATCATCGCTTCCATGCAACCGATTCACGCCACCAGTGATATGAATATGGCCGGAGACCGCCTCGGCGAAGAGCGCCTCGACGGCGCCTATGCCTGGCGCACTTTCCTGGATCGGGGCATTCCGCTGGCCGCCGGCTCCGATTTCCCGGTGGAGCCGGTCAACCCCTTTCTCGGCATTCACGCCGCGGTCACCCGGCAGAACAGCGATAACGAGCCCGAGGGTGGCTGGATTCCGCGGGAGAAAATTTCCCTGACCGAAGCGCTGCACGCCTTTACCCTGGGCGCCGCCTATGCCGCACACCAGGAGGAGGTGATCGGCAACCTGGAATCGGGCAAGGCCGCTGACTTTATCCTGGTGGACAGGGATATTTTCGCCATCAACCCGAAGGAATTGTGGAAAACCCGGGTGCTGGAGACCTGGGTGGCGGGTGAGCGAGTCCATTAACCGGCACCATTGGTCTGTGAGTAAGACAAGAATTTCATGACCGACATTATTATTATCGGCGGTGGTCACAACGGGCTGGTTTGCGCCTGTTATTTGGCCAGGGCGGGCAAGCAGGTGACCGTTCTGGAGCGCCGCCCTATCGTTGGCGGCGCCGCGGTCACGGAAGAGTTTTATCCGGGCTTTCGCAATTCAGTGGCCAGCTACACGGTGAGTTTGCTGAACCCGAAGGTTATTGAAGATTTGCGGCTGCGCGAACACGGCTTGCAGATAAAACTCCGTCCGCAATCCAATTTCTTCCCCCTGTCCGACATGGAGAGCCTTTCCTTTCATCGCGACTTTGCCGACACCCAGGCGGAAATCGCCCGCTTATCGCCAAAGGACGCCGAGGCGCTGCCGGCTTTCTACGCGATGTTGGAAACAGTTGCGGATTTCTTACGCGAAGAGTTGTTACGCACGCCGCCCAATGTGGGCGGGGGGCTGACAGACCTTCTGCGCGCCGGCGGCTTTGGCCTGCGGGCCAGAAAACTGAATATGGCGCAGAGGCGCGATGCGCTGGATTTGTTTACCAAGAGCGCGGCCGATGTGCTGGCCGAGTGGTTTGAGAACGACCATGTCAGGGCCGCTTTTGCGTTTGATTTCATCGTAGGCAACTACGGCGCACCGACCACCCCCGGTTCGGCGTATGTACTGCTGCACCATGTTTTCGGTGAGGTAAATGGCGAGAAAGGGGCATGGGGCCACGCCGTTGGCGGTATGGGTGCCATTACCCAGGCCATGCTCAAAGAGGCACAGCAACTCGGCGTGGATGTACGCACGGACGCGGCGGTGGAGGAAGTGTTGATCGCAGGCGGCCGTGCAGTGGGAGTGCGGCTCGCGGATGGCGAAAAGTTGTCCGCGGCAAAGGTCGTCTCAAACGTCGGTCCAAAACTGTTGTTTTCACAACTGGTGGCTCAACAGCATTTGAGTGAAGAGTTTCGCCGCCGGGTGCGGGGCTATAAAGTGGCTTCCGGCACTTTTCGCATGAATGTGGCCTTGTCCGAGCTTCCGGGTTTCACCTGTCGCCCCGGAACCGATCTGCAACGCCACCACCAGTCCGGTATTGTAATCGGGCCCAGCATGGCCTACCTGGACCAAGCGTATTTTGATGCAAAGCAGTTCGGCTGGTCCAGGAAGCCTGTTGTGGAAATGCTGATTCCATCCACGGTCGACGACTCGCTGGCACCACCCGGACAGCATGTGGCGAGCCTGTTCTGCCAGCAGTTTTCCCCGCAGTTACCGGACGGCGCGAGCTGGGATGATCACCGCGAAGCGGCTGCGGACACCATTATCGATACGATTGCGCGTTACGCCCCCAATTTCAAGCGTTCGGTTATTGCACGGCAGATTCATTCACCCCTGGACCTGGAGCGCAAGTTTGGACTGATGGGCGGGGATATCTTCCACGGCGCCCTGGGGCTGGACCAGCTGTGGAGCAACCGGCCATTTATGGGTTATGCCGATTACCGCACACCCGTCCGGGGCTTGTATATCTGCGGCTCCGGAACCCATCCCGGAGGTGGTGTCACCGGCGTGCCCGGGCACAATGCGGCACGGGAGATACTGAAAGACTGGTAGGATGGGCACGCTACGCTTTGCCTATCCTGCGAAAATTGCCCTGCCGGCTCTTAGAGCCTGTTTAGAATCTCGCGAAGAACTCTCCAGGGTGGGAGGGGTGCCTCTTTCCGGGACCGTATGAGGCAGGGATGCCGATTACGAGCGTACAGGGACGTATTTAAGGGGGGCGCCCAGCCCGTGTCCCGGAAAGAGGCACCCCTCCCACCCCGCGCTGGGCGTACAGCACCATAAACGCAAACAGGCTCTTAACTTTTGTCGTTCAGTTTGTCGCCCGGCGGCGGTGCAATTGGCAATACTGGCTGGGACTCAAACCGAATTGGTGCTGGAATCTTCGGCTGAAATGGCTCTGGTTGCAATAACCCAGATCAAAGCAGATCCGCTTGGCCGGCTCTCCGCTTTTCAGGCGCTCGCAGGCGCTTTGCATGCGCAGCTGGTGCTGAAACTCCGCCGGGGTGCAGCCCAGGTGCTTTTTAAACTCGCTGAAGAAACGGCTGCGGCTCATGCAGGCTGTTTTGCACAGCTGGTCGATATCCAGCGGGGCGGCTAGATCCCCCTGGATTGCGTGCACGGCAGCGCTGAGTCCGTTGGCGTCCGGCGCCAGGGCGCAGGCGCGGAGCAGGAAGCTCCGTGTCTGCTGGCGAAGCATACGCACCAGCAGTTCGCTGATCCCGAGGTCGATCAACAGGTTACGGTCCGGCAGCTCCTCGCTGAAGGCGGTCATCATCCGTTCGAGCAGGGCCTGGGTGGCCTGGGTATGAGGAGTGTGGATGACTGTTTCGGGGCGGTAGTGCCAGTCTTCGAAGTCCCTGTGCAGAGGCGCGGTTTTATTCAACTGGGAACAGACTTCATCCACCCGTTTCCTGGCAATTTCAATAGTGAGGCAATTGGTGGGGCTGCCCATGGCAGCTTCGGGGAAGTCGATCTCGATGTCTTCTCCGGGAGCCATGACAAATGATTCCCGCGGTAAAAATTTCGCTCTGTAACCGCTGGATCCGTGAAGAATTTTCTTTCCGCTGAGCATTCCGCAGTACAGAAGTTCGCCCGCATGCAGATTCACACGTTCCGCTGGCATATAGGTACTGTAGACGCTCAGTTCCGCATTGGGGCCGGCGAAAGACACCCGATTCTCGATCAGCTCGCGGGGCTCGCGAATTGGTTTCAGCATACTCACCACCGGTTTATTGTCGTTATTCTTTGCGTTGTGGACTCACAGGCAACTGGATTGGACTCACGGGAAAGTCCGCCTGCGTTCCAGGGTTTACATTAGGCTCCAAGGGCCTGTCGACTGGCAGGTTATAGTCCTGAATATACTATAAAAACGGCAATAGAGGATATCCGCGATGATTTACTCCCAGCCTGGCCAGGATAAGGCTCTGGTCACTTTCGAATCCCGCTATCAGAACTTCATCGGTGGGGACTGGGTGGCGCCGGTGGAGGGCCGCTACTTTGAGAACATTTCACCGGTAAACGGTCAGGTATTCTGCGAAATCCCCCGCTCGGGCGAAAAAGACATTGAGCTGGCCCTGAATGCCGCCCACGGCGCCAGGGACAGTTGGGGGCGTACCTCGGTTACCGACCGGGCCAATCTTCTGCTGCGCATCGCCGATCGCATAGAGCAGAACCTGGAAATGCTGGCAGTGGTGGAAACCTGGGACAACGGTAAGGCGGTACGCGAGACCCTGGCCGCGGACATCCCCCTGGCCGTGGATCATTTCCGCTATTTCGCCGGCTGCATACGCGCCCAGGAGAGTGGCCTTGCAGAGGTGGACAGCCACACGGTTTCCTACCATTTCCATGAACCGCTGGGTGTCGTGGGGCAGATCATTCCCTGGAACTTCCCCATCCTGATGGCGGCCTGGAAGCTGGCGCCGGCACTGGCGGCGGGCAATTGCGTGGTGTTGAAGCCCGCCGAGCAGACACCGGCATCGATACTGGTTCTGGTGGAACTGATCGCCGACCTGTTGCCCGCCGGGGTGCTCAATATCGTAAACGGCTTCGGCCGCGAAGCGGGGGAGGCACTGGCCACCAGCAAGCGCATTGCCAAGATAGCCTTTACCGGCTCCACCCCGGTGGGGTCTCATATCCTGAAGTGCGCGGCCGAAAACATCATTCCCTCTACCGTAGAGCTGGGAGGGAAATCACCTAATATCTACTTTGCCGATATCCTGCAACAGGAAGAGAGCTATATCAGCAAGTGTGTGGAGGGAATGGCGTTGGCGTTTTTCAATCAGGGTGAGGTATGTACCTGCCCCTCCCGGGCGCTGGTCCAGGAATCCATCTACGGCGATTTTATCGCCCGTGTTATTGAACGCACCAAATCGATCAGGCAGGGGAACCCGCTCGATACCGACACGCAAGTCGGCGCCCAGGCCTCGCGCATGCAGTTTGACAAGATCATGAGCTATATCGATATAGGGCGACAGGAGGGCGCGGAGGTATTACTGGGCGGTGGCGTCGAAAGTATGAGCGGTGACCTGCAAGACGGCTTTTATATTCAGCCGACCCTGCTCAAGGGCAGCAACGAGATGCGCGTATTCCAAGAGGAGATCTTTGGCCCGGTGGTGGGAGTTACCACGTTCAAATCAGAACAGGAAGCCCTGGAGATCGCCAATGACACCGAGTATGGATTGGGCGCTGGCGTGTGGACCAGGGATATCAACCTGGCTTTCCGTATGGGGCGCAATATCCAGGCCGGGCGGGTGTGGACCAATTGCTATCACCAATACCCGGCTCACGCGGCCTTTGGCGGATACAAGAAATCCGGTATCGGCCGCGAAACCCACAAGCTAGCGCTGGAACACTACCAGCAGACCAAGAACCTCCTGGTCAGTTACGACACCAATCCATTGGGATTTTTCTAATCGGTTTTGTTTTCACTGGGGCGCGAGGCGCCCCCTTTTTGATTCTGAACGGCCTTTCACCGCGTAACCGTCCGGCTTGCGATCCCATCTGTCCGTCCCGAGAGAAGAAAACACGACAGGAAAATATCGCCGGGGATATGTCATAATCTAGTGTCCTGTATGGAACTAAATAGTGATACCAGAGCCCCCCAGATTGCCCACAGTTAGGCGCAGCTCGCAGGGAATGGTCATTCCATTTTCAAGAGCTGCAACGCCACTGTGGGCCCTCTCTACCAGGTGAAGAGGGGGGGCTCCCTTCGGGCGGGCCGCTAAGCAGCCATCTGCGGCGTTGTACTTGCTTGACGTAGAATGACTACGCCGGCGCAAGTGCGCCTTGCATCTGGCCGCTTAGCGGCCCGCTGGTATCACTATTTAGTTCCATACAGGACACTAGGACTCAGCAGTCAAACCAGCGGTGTGATAATGAAAATTGGTGTATTGAAAACCGACGACGTGCGCAAGGAACTGGTGGGCGAATTCGGGGAGTACCCGGAAATGTTCGCCGAGTTGCTGCGCGCCCAGGACCCGGACCTGGAATTTGTGACCTACGAAGTACAGCGCGGCCACTACCCGGAGGATATCGACGAAGTGGACGCCTACCTGATCACCGGCAGCAAGGCCGGCGTCTACGAGGACAAGCCCTGGATTCCGCCGTTGATGGACTTCGTGCGCAAGCTGCGCGACGCCAAAAAGCCCACCATCGGCATCTGTTTCGGCCACCAGCTGATCGCCCACGCCCTGGGCGGCAAGACCCGCAAGTCCGACAAGGGCTGGGGCATCGGTGTACACAGCTATGAAATGCAGGAAACCCCGTCGTGGATGTCCGAGCCGCAGGACAGCTTCAGCCTGCTGGTGACCCACCAGGACCAGGTGGAGGAACTCCCCCCGGGCGCCAAGGTGCTGGCCTCCAGCGACTTCTGTCCCTACGCCATGGTCCAGGTGGACGAGCATATGCTCACCTTCCAGGCCCACCCGGAATTCACCAAGCCTTACTCCAAGAGCCTGATGGAACTGCGCCGCGAGGTATTCGGCGACGAAACGGTGGAAAAGGGCAAGACCTCGCTGCAAAACGATATTCACGAGAGCGCCGTGGCCAGGTGGATGATCGAATTCCTGCGTCGGTAATCCTCTGCCCGTCCCTTGTAGGAGCGGCGGGGCGGCCATCCGCCCATGGCCGCGATCAGGCTTGCAGCCGGCACCACCCCCCCCGATCGCGGCCATGGGCCGCTCCTACACAATCATTTCCACTTGATATTGCAGCCCATCGAAGGAACCTGATCCTCAGCCGGCCGCTCCCCCGCCAGCACCGCATCCACCGCCGCACGCAGATCCCGCCCATTGACCGGCTCATTGTTGCCCGGCCGGCTGTCGTCGAATTGTCCCCGGTACACCAGTTTTCTATTCTTATCGAATAAAAAGAAATCCGGCGTACAGGCCGCATCGAACGCCCGTGCCACCTCCTGGGTTTCGTCTACCAGATAGGGGAATACATAACCTCGTGCGGCGATTTCCTCCTGCATTTTCTCCGGGCTGTCATCCGGATAGTTTGCGAAGTCATTGCTGTTGATTGCCACGATACTCAATCCTGCCTCGCGGTACTCCCGTGCAAATTCGGACAGGGCGGGGGCTATGTGTTTTACGTAGGGGCAATGATTGCAGATGAAGACGACCAGTACAGGTTGTTCAGGAAAGTCCTGACTGTCATGAATGTTTCTTGCCGGGTCCGGAAGGGAGAAGTTGGGCATGGGACTGCCGAGAGGAATCATGGTGGAGGGAGTTAGGGCCATGGTGTTTGCTCCTCTATTGTCGGTGCTTTGGGATGAGAGCATAGCATTGTCAGTCTTGTATCTGTGTAAACCGGATTATTAGGTTGAAGTTGACGGAATGGCTTCTCGTCGTAATCTAGGCTTTGAATAGTTTAATTTCTAAACAAAAGCTGATTTGGATGCCGATAGATGAATTAAATTTTTTAAATGCGGCAGAAGTCACATTTTCTTGTGATGGGTTGAGTGGTTGGTTCGTCAATCTCTATGTGTTGGGGCGATACTGGCCGCTGGGGGCGGCCATTTACCTAATAATGAAAACCAACGATCTACCGATCAATAGAGGGTTTGAAATGAATAATAACTTCCGGAAAAGCATTCTCGCAGCTTCCGTAATGGCAGCATCGATAGGGCTCTCTGCCCCGGCGTTTGCCGCAGGTAACACGAGCTCAAATATTGTGGGCACAATCCACGCTGTTGAGGGTGATGCCAGTGGGTCATATACCGTAACGGCTACCAATGTAGATACTGGGACATCTCGTACCATTGAAACCACCGCGGACAAAAGCTTCCGCCTGGCAGGACTGCCAATTGGCAGCTATGAAGTGGTCGTCGTAAAAGACGGTGTAACCGTTGCACAGCGCATTGTTCGCGTAGCCCTCGGATCCAATGCTAATGCCGACTTCGATATGGCTGGCAATATCGAAGAAGTGGTCGTAGAAGGCCAATTGATTACCTCCGTTGACACCTACACCATGGACTCTGGCTTGGTGATAGGCGAAACACAAATCGACGCGATGCCGGTGGCCCGCAACCTTACCGCGGTATCCCTTCTCGCTCCCGGTGTGGTTCTGGGGGATTCCGATTTTGGCTCCGGTAATACCGCTTCGTTCGCATCATTCGGTGGCGCCTCAATTGCTGAAAACTCCTGTTATATCAACGGCCTGGAAGTGACCAATACTCGTCAGGGGCTTGGTTGCAGCTCTGTGCCGTTTGAATTCTATAAGGAATTCCAGGTTAAGACTGGCGGCTACTCGGCAGAGTTCGGTCGCACCACTGGTGGTGTAATTAACTCCGTTACCAAAAGCGGCGGCAATACCTGGGAGTTCGGCGCTACCATGAACTGGAGTCCGGACGCCCTGCGATCCGAAGGTCAAGTATCCAGAGGCGATGGTGGTACCGGTGCAGTCTTTCGCGACACTAGCGTTGCTGAGACTGACGAGATGGATTATACCTTTTCCGCGTCCGGTCCAATCATTCAGGACAAGCTGTTCATCTATGCTCTGGTCAACCCAAGAGATTCCGAGCAAAAATTCACTCAGGCGACTGGTACTCAGCGTTATAACGGCGTGAATACTTACCGTGTCCGTGAATCTTCCGGGACAGATAATATGTTCTGGGGCACCAAGATCGATTGGGATATCGCCGAGAATCACCGTTTGAGTTACACCGGATTCTCAGACCGTAATGATGCCGAAGAAAGAGTCTTCGCTTATGACGCGGAGACGAGCACCATCGGTGAAGAAACCGGCGGCTTTACCCGGCTTCGCGGTAGTGAGGCTAATAGCCTCAACTACACAGGCTACTTTGGTAATGATCTGACTGTATCTGCGATGGCGGGAAAGATTGAAACTGAGTACACAACTGACCCGCTGAATCTGGATTGCCCTACTGTTGGCGGTTCTCTTACTGATGGTACTGATGTGGAAGGTTGTGGTCCCGGCGGCTCGATCGGTGACAACTTCGATGAAAATACTCAGTACCGTCTAGACGTAAACTACGTGCTCGGCGATCACGCGCTGAAAGCTGGTCTCGATATCCAGGAGCGTGCATCGACTCGTGTCACTGTTCCTGTTGCTGGGCATAGCTGGGAATACCAGTCTCTGGAGGCGGGTGGTTCCATTCAGGGAGATAGTGGCGCTCTTTACACCAACAATACCGGCGCAGCCATGGATATTGTCAGTGACCGGATATTTGTTGGGGGAGGCAGCTTTAGCTCAGATCTGACCGCTTTCTATATCGAGGACCAGTGGCAGATAAATGACGAGTGGATGGTGAGCATTGGTCTGCGCAAAGACCAGTTCGAAGGTGAAGGTACGACCGGAAAGCAGCTGTTTGATTTTGATACTGATATCGCTCCTCGCCTCGGGTTTACCTGGGACTTCATGGGCGATGGTGTGTCTAAGGTCTATGGGACTTGGGGCCGCTACTATTTGCCGATGGCCAACAACACCATCTATCGCGCAGCTTCTGGTGTTAGTGATGTTACTACCTTCTATACATTTAACGGCATAGATCCGGAAACCGGCATACCTACCGGTATAAACCCAGTTAATGGTACTGAGGCCAACTCCTCGTTTGTAAGCTCTGTGTCTACGATTCCCGAGAAGGATATCTTCCAGGCGCAGGAAGCTGATCCCTTTGCTCGAGATGAGTTAATTCTCGGTTTTGAAACTGCGGTAAATGACAATCTCCTGGTCGGTGTGCGCGGTATTTATCGTGAAGTAACCTCGGCACTGGATGACTACTGTGGTGCTTACGCATGGCCGTATTGCGTGATGGTTAACCCTGGCGAAGCGTCTTCCTGGTACAAAGATGGATATTACTGGGATGGAGAAAATCTAGTTGTAGAAGACGAGCTGTTTGATGGTTCACCAGATTCGGGTTCTCTGACTAAGTATTCCAAGGAAACCATTGGCTTGCCGGAAGCGAAGAACGAGTATCGTGCGATTCAGGCGGAGTTGACCTATTCTGACGAGAAAATGAACTGGAAGTTTATCTACACCTGGTCGAGAAGCACAGGCAACTTCGAGGGAGCGGTCAAGTCAGATATCGATCAGGCTGACGCGGGTATTACTCAGGACTTCGACTTCCCTGCACTGATGGATGGGGCAGAGGGTTACCAGGCCAATGATCGTCGTCACGTCTTCAAGCTCTTTGGTAGTTACGATTTTACCGAGGACCTGTCTCTGGGGATAAATGCAACCCTGGCGAGTGGCCGTCCGCTTTCTGCATTTGGCAAGGCTTATCCGAGTGATGATCCGAATGTCTACGGGAGTTACGGTGATACCTTCTACCACTGGAATGACCTGAATGGCGACGGTGAGGCTCAGCAAAACGAGTACTCCTTCTATCCGCGCGGAGAGATAGGCAGAACGCCCTGGACTTTCAACGTAGATGCATCGGCACGTTATCGTTTTATGGTTTCCGGTGTTGATATGGTCGCATCGCTCGATATTTTTAATCTGTTCGATTCTCAGGAGGCTTTGTCCACCAACGAACACTATGAGAGAAATGCGGGCACTTTAAACCAGTACTACGGAGCTGCTTACTCTTGGCAGAACCCCCGCTCCGTGCGTATGGGTCTGCAAGCTAACTTCTAATTTCAATTAGACAGTTAACTTGCTCTGATTGAGCTCCGGTCTTCGGGCCGGGGCATTTTTATTGGGGATTCCGAGGATAGTGGAAGATTCGAATTCCGAAGACAGTATACTTAATTAATACACAGGTAAACCACCATCTCTGTCGGTGAGACTTGACAGGGATCTGCCGTTAGCCGTTGAGAGTATAGCCTTCCATGAGTCGGCAAGTTCTATAAGGAGACTCGTATAGTTCCTGGCCGGTATACTTAATTTCTAAATTGACTCGAAGAGGCGAATAAACGGCTCGCAGCATCGGAGTCTTAAAATTTTAATCACAGCGCTTGGAGCCACGTTCCGCTTTTTGCGCACTGTCGCAGTGCGCTGTCCCAACATTTCAAATAGTGTCTTTCGCCATGCAAAGTCAAAGGATTTTTCAGGCGTAAACAACAGACGATAGACGAAATAGCTGTCAGGTAAATACCATCACGCTAAAAGTTGACTGATTGTCACTCTCTAGGATCCGAAACGAAATCCCGTCTTTCTAGACCATATTTTTTCATCTTGTCATACAGCGTCTTGCGAGGTAGCCCCAGGCTCACCATGCTGTCCTTGATGGACCCGCGGTGGCGTCGCAGTGCCTCTTCGATCACGGAACACTCGAACAGTTCGACGCGTTCCTGCAGGGTTTGCTGGCCGTGCAGATCCTCCTGTGAATCTGTGGGTGAGGCGCCACTGTTCAGCGCACCTGCACCGAGCAGAACATACCGTTCAGCCAGATTCCGCAATTCACGCACATTCCCAGGCCACTCCTGGCTTTTCAGCCGGGCCATGCTTTCCGCATTCAGGGGAATCAGCTCACGGTGGTGGCGGGCCGATGCGACCACGGCGAAGTGTTGAAAGAGCAGTGGAATGTCCTCCCTGCGCTCCCGCAGTGGCGGTATGGGGATGGTGACCAGGTTGAGGCGGTAGTAGAGATCACGACGGAATTTTCCGGAATCGCTCAGGGCGAGTAGATCCTCTTTGGTGGCGGCGATGACGCGGATATCCAGAGAAATTTGCTGATTGCTTCCCAGGCGCTCAACCTGACGCTCTTCCAGAACGCGGAGCAGTTTTACCTGCAGCGTCAGCGGCATACTCTCGATTTCATCGAGAAACAGGGTGCCGCCGTTGGCGTACTCGAACTTGCCGATGCGGCGCTTGTCGGCGCCGGTAAAGGCGCCGGCCTCGTAGCCGAAGAGTTCGCTCTCGATGATACTTTCTGGCAGGGCACCGCAGTTGATGGCGACAAAGTTTTTGTCACGGCGGGCGCTGTGATCGTGCAGGTAGCGGGCTACCAGGTCCTTGCCGGTTCCGGTATCGCCAAACAACAGAATATCGGCGGGGGTGTCCAGTACCCGGTGGATAAGTTCCCGCATTTGGCGAATGGCGGGGGTATTGCCGAGAATACGGGGGCCAGGGGCGGCGAAGTTCTCCACCTCCGCCTTGAGTTTACGGTTTTCCAGCGTCAGATGGCGCTTTTCCAGCGCCCTGCGTACTACTTCCAGCAGGTGTTCGTTATCAAACGGTTTTTCAATAAAATCGTACGCGCCGTTACGGATGGCGTTGACGGCCATGGATATATCACCGTGGCCGGTCAGTAGTATCACCGGTAGTCCCCGATCGATTTTCAGTGTGTGTTCTGTCAGCGCGAGGCCGTCCATGCCCGGCATATTGATATCGCTGATCAAAATGCCGGGCCACTCCGGTGCCAGTTTCGGCAGTACCTTCTCGGCTGAGTCAAAGGTTTCCACCGTGTAGTCGTGTAGCTCCAACAGCTGCCTGACCGCGTCGCGGATATACTTCTCATCGTCTACATAGGCGATTGGGCCGCCCGGCGAGGTGGTGGGCTCTGTGTTCATTGATTCTCGCCTCTCTGTTTATTGGTTTTGGCCGCAGGCAGTTGTATACGGAAAATTGCTCCTCCGTCAGGATGGTTGCGCGCGCTCAATTCGCCCCGCATGGATTCGATAATCTGGTAGGAAATGGACAATCCCAGGCCCAGCCCCCGCTCTTCGCTCTTGGTGGTGAAGAAGGGCTCGAATATGCGGCTCAGGTTGCTCGCTATAATGCCGGGTCCGGAATCGTGGAATTCGATAATGACTCGGTCGTGCTCACGCCAGGCATCTATATTGAGCGTCTTTTGATCCTGGTTTTCCATGGCTTGCATGGCGTTCGACAGGACATTAACGATAACCTGTTCGAGACGAACCATATCCCCGAGTACGATAAGCGGTTCGCCATGAAAATGCTGCTGACAAGTGATCCCTGCATTCTGGTATGCCCTGTGCATAATGGTCATGGCGCCCCGCACACTTTCGCGCAGGTCGATGGGGCTGAGCATACCCGGGCTATTCCGCGAGAACTCTTTGTACTGCGCAATAATTTTGCCCATACGCTCGCTGAGAGCATTGATCTGGAGCAGGTTTTCCCGGGCTTTATCAGGGTTGTCCCGGTCGAGGAGTGTGACTGCCGTCTGTGCATAGCTGCGCAGGGCAGCCAGCGGTTGGTTGAGTTCGTGGTTGATACTGGCCGACAGGCTTCCGATTACAGCCATCTTGGCGGTTTGTATCAATTCGTCCTGGGCGTGCTTTAACATCAGCCGCGCCTTTTCCTTCTCCTCCACTTCGGCAACCAGGCGCCGGTTGGTTGTTGTCAGCGCCTCTGTGCGTTTGCGGACCAGGCGCTCCAGCTCGTGGCGGGAACGGCGCAGCAACTTGAGGGTTTTGGCGCGCTTGCGGAGGTAAAGCAATACCATGACCACGAGCAGGTAGCAGGCCGCAGCGGTCAAGAGCAGGATAAAGCGCTGGCGTCGGACTTCTTCAAGGGTTGTCAATGTCATGGCCCGCCAGCCGACTACGGGCATGGACTTGGATTGGGCCAGAATGCGGGCCCTTCCCTCCTGGGGGCTTCCGAAATCGAGCAGTTGAGAGCCTTTACGGGAGGGAAGGCTTGTCGGCCGCGCTTCAGTTACGTCCAGCTGACCTATAGTCGTTCCCGCATACTGCTGATTTTTGGCCAGCTCTCGGCGCTGGTCCGCCGTTAGCGGGTAGAGGGCATGCAATATCCAGTCGGGTTCGGATGAAAAGAAAATAATCCCGTTGTTGTCGATTACCAAGTATTTGAAGTTGCCTCCTCTGGCGGCGCGCAGCCATTCCCTTTCCAGGTTCTGGATGTTTATCTTTGTGACGATGACCCCTATCACATCATTATCGACAGTTAATGGCGCGGCATAGTAATAGCCGCGCAATCCGGAAGTGGTGCCGAGAGCGTAGTAGCGGCCGAAAAAACCGTTTTTGGCCTGTGTGAAGTAGGGGCGAAAGGAAAAGTTTTTACCGACAAAGCTGGTAGGTTTTTGCCAGTTGCTGGCGGCGACGACGTCGCCCTTCAGGTCCATCAGGTAAATATCGGATGCGCCGGTAATACCTTCAACTTCCTGGAGGTAGATATTTGCTTCACTCTGTAGCGAGGCGGCCGGCTTTTGCAGCAGGTTCTGAAGCAGGGTGTTGGTGGAAAGCACCTGGGGAATGGCTTCGTATCTGCCCAATGCGCCTTCCAGGTAGGCCGTGAAGTTCTGCAGCTGAAAGCCCGATTCCCACTGCAGTCTCCGAAACGCCGCGGCGGTGCCCAGGCGCTGGGTGATAAACAGCGTCAGCAGAAATCCCGCCACTGCCAGGGTGGAGACAAGAATACGTAGAATGTAGGTGCGGGTTGTGGTCACTCTGGCTGTTCACTCGGCGATGAGGATATAGCTCTGTAGGAGCGGCCGCTGGCCGCGATCGGCTTTCACTACGAAGTGAGGCTGATCGCGGCCAGCGGCCGCTCCTACAGGGTGGTTACTCGGGTAAGGCATTTCGTCACCGCAATCTATCTGTAAAAGGGCCCGGCCGGTTCGGAAGGACGTAACTGCTGGGTCCTTTCCCTCCCGGCCGGGTCCGACAGGGGTCAACCACCCCCCGAATAGCCGAAATACTCGGGCAGCACCAGCGAGATCTGCGGCACGTAGGTGATTAATAGCAGAAACAGCAGCAATAATGCCAGCCAGGGAGCGGCGGCACCGATCACCCAGCCGATCCCGCGGTTGGTAATACCGGCGGTCACAAAGAGGTTCAGACCCACTGGCGGCGTCAGCATGCCGATCTCCATGTTCACCACCATGATGATTCCCAAATGGATGGGATCGATTCCCAACTGGGTGGCGATAGGGAACAGGATCGGGGCCAGAATCAGCAGAATGGCCGTAGGCTCCATAAAGTTCCCGGCCATCAGCAGCAGGATATTGACGATGATCAGAAAGCCCCAGGCCGGCAGTCCCCATTGGATAATGGCCTCGGCAATGGCGTGGGGGATACGCTCCGTCGTCAGCACATGGGCAAACAGCATGGCGTTGGCGATGATAAACAGCAGCATCAGGGAGACTTTGGCGGCGTCCAGCAGAACTTTCCTGACCTCTTCGTCCGTGCTGGCGCGGGGGAGGGCCAGGGCGATGCCGCCGATATTGCGACCCAGCGTCCGGCTAAAGGACTCTCCCGCCTTACGCCAGGGGACCCCCTTGAGGGGACCGATATCGCGGTAACCCACGATGGCAACCAGGAAGGCGTACACCGCGGCCACGGCAGCCGCTTCGGTGGGGCTCGCCACGCCGCCGTAGATGGAGCCGAGCACGATGAAGATCAGCATCAGGCCGCCCAGGGCCTTGATGCCGGAGCGGGAGAGCTGGCCGATGCCGGGGAAGGGGCGCGAAGGCAGCTTTTTGATGCGGGCCAGAATATAGATGGCGATCATCAGAATGCCCCCCATCATCAGTCCGGGGATCAGCCCGGCCATAAACAGCCTTGCGGCCGAGACCTCTGTGGCGGCGGCGTAGACCAGCATGACGATGGATGGCGGGATCAGGATGCCCAGAGTTCCCGCATTGGCGATCACACCGGCGGCGTACTTTTCGGGATAGCCGGCCCGCACCATGCCGGCAATGACGATGGAGCCGATTGCCGCTACCGTGGCGGGGGAAGAGCCGGATACGGCGGCAAAAAGCATACAGGCCAGAACGGAGGCCATTGCCAGGCCCCCGCGAATATGGCCGATCGAATCCATCGCAAAATTGATCATCCGGCGGGCCACGCCGCCGGTGGACAGGAATGCCGATGACAGAATGAAGAACGGAATGGCGAGCAGCGTGTAGTGCTCGGAGGTGGCTTCAAAAAATTTCAGTGCGACCGATGCCAGGGAATCGTTGGAATATATCAGGATGGTCAATACGCTGGAAAACCCCAGGGCAATGGCAATGGGCATGCCCAGCAGCATGCAGATGAACAGTACCAGGAAAAGAGTTGCAATAGTCATGTTCAGGCTCCCTCGGCCAGTGCGGCATTAAGTTTCGGGGAGGGGCGGTCGGGGGCGATGTTTTCCTTGTCTGCCAGTTGCAGACTCTCTTTCACTTCGTCGGTGTGGCTGAAGCCGTCAGCTGTACCGCGGATAACGTCCCACAAAAGGTGTAACAGGCGCAGGGCCATAAGGCCGAACCCGACCAGCAGTATGCTGGTGACCGACCACTTCGGCAGGGGCAGGTCTTCCATTTCCAATCCGATCATGTGCAGTTTGCCCACGTAAACCCATCCCCCATACATAATCAGGCCGCAGTAGGCCAGGCAGATCAGTACGGCAATGGCGGTACAAATGCGTCGTCCGGTGCGGGGGAGGAGACGTACCAGGGCGTCCACGCCGATATGGGCGCCGATTTTTAGGCCGTAGGACATGCCGAAAAGCACGAACCAGGCTGATACTGTCAGGGTGAGTTCTCCGATCCACATAACGCCGACGCCGAATCCGAAACGCAACACGACTTCGACAAAGACCAGCAGGGTCATGGCAACCAGCAGTGCGCTGATGCACCCTTCTTCAAGACGCTCGATAAATTTTTTTATATTCACGACTATTGAACCTCAAGGCAGTGAGCCCGGTCGGCAAAGCTCTGTCTGTCTTCACCGTGGAGCTGGGCATACTCTCCTGGGCTGTGCAAAAAATGCGGGCCGTTGGTGGCCCGCGATCTTAGAGTTATTGATTGGATGCTACCGCGGCGGCAATTAGATCCCGGCCGATCTGCTTTTCGAACTGCTTCCATACCGGCCGCATGCTCTCCACCCATTGTTCACGCTGGCCGGCGGTCAGCGGCAACACTTTGGTCTGCCCGGAGGTGATGATGGCCTCTTTGTCCTCCTGGTCCTTGAGATCAGCGACCTTGTTGCCATAGGCGATGGATTCATCCAGTGCCTTCTTGATTTCCGGGCGCAAGTCGTCCGGCAGGCCCCGCCAGAACTCGGCGGAAGTGACCACCAGATAGTCGAGAACTCCGTGATTGGTTTCGGTTATGTAGGGCTGGACTTCAAAGAATTTCTTGGAGTAGATATTCGACCAGCTGTTCTCCTGCCCGTCGATAGCCTTGGTTTGCAATAAGGTGAATACTTCGGAGAAAGGCTTTTTCACGGGAATGGCATCGACGGTTTCGAATTGGGCAGCGAGAACGTCCGAGGTCATGATACGGAATTTCTTGCCCTCGGCATCCCGGGGTTCTCGGATGGGGGAATTGGCGCTCAGCTGTTTCATGCCGTTGTGGAGGTAGCCGAGGCCGACCAGCCCTTTTTTCTCCAATGAACCCAGTATTTTCTGGCCCGCCGGACTTTGCTGGAAGCGGTCCACGGCTTCCATATCCTCGAACAGAAACGGCAGGTCAAACACCTGCAGTTGGTCGGTAAACTTCTGGAACTTCGATACCGAGGGTGCGGCCAGTTGCACGTCACCCAGCAATAGAGCCTCCAGTACCTTGTTGTCACCGAACAGCTGGGCATTGGGAAATACCTGGACAGACACCCGGCCGGGGAAGCGTTTTTCCACAAGCTCCTTGAAGTGAATGGCCATCTGGCCCTTGGGAGTATTCTCTGCCACGACGTGGGAAAATTTGATTTCGATCGGGGCGGAAAATGCTGTGAGGCTGAAGGCGCACAACACGGTGGCTGCGCCTGCTTTGATAAGGTTGCGAATGGACATAATGTTTCCTCTCTATCGCGTTGTTTATTGCTATGGTTGCGGGGCCGGTCAGAATTTGTAGACGTAGTCCATGTAGAAGCGGTTATCGAGCTCATCCTCTTTGACCTGCGCGACCGTGCCCTTTTCGTCCGAATGGTAGTCGTGGGCAATCCAGCGGAGGCTCAGGCCTTTTACGTTGGGTAGGTTCCATTTGACATCCAGCTCCGTATACCACTCGTCGGCTATGCCCAGAGACTTATCCACGGTGTTCTCCGCACCTTCGCCGCAGGTGTAACTCAGCTTGGTGGTGAGTCCGGGAACCAGGTCCGTCCAGTTGTAGGTGGTGCGCAGCTGCCAGATATCTTCATTTTTTCCGGTCAAGTCGGGTGCGATGACCGAGCGGGTGGGGAAGGGGTTGCGGCCGTGGTCGCCGGTGAAGTTGTCCTCGAGCCAGACATCGTCGCGAATCGCGGTAAAGGCTCCGCCCAGGGTCAGGTTGCCGCGCTTCCACTCCGCATCGACATAGGCAGCGCGAGCGTGGTTCTCCGGCTCGACGCCGTCGACATAATCCATTTCGCCTTTTTCAGCGCCGACTGCGAACAGTTCGCCGTCGTCGTCGGAAGTGAAATAACCACCGCTCAGCATGAGACTGGAATTCCCCAGTGGGAGCTGGTAGCCAAGGCGCAGGCCGCGTTTTTGCAGGTAGTCTTTGCTGTTCAGCTGTTCCAGCTCGGCCGTGAAGTTGCCGCGTTTGTACTTGGCACCGAAGACGCCGATGTAGTCTATGGCACCGGCTTCGGTAATATCCGTGCGGAAACCTTCGAAGTGATCGTCGTGCCGACTGGACCACTGATCGACACGCACGCCGTAGAGTTCGAAGTCGGCCAGCTTTCCATTAATGCTGACGCCGTTGTAGGAGCTGGGAATGGCGCGCGTTCCGGAGGAGGAGAGCAGCATGGTCTTGACCAACTGGCGGCCGATCTTCGCACTCACGCGGTCGGCGACGTTGAGTTTCAGGTAGGCCTGACCGATCTTGGAGAAAGCGTCGTCCAGCTCGCCGCTGTTGGTGCGGGTGAGAATGTCATTGCTCATCGCGCCGGAGGAGGCCAGTTCCTGCACGTGGTAGCCGGTCACATCAAAGCCGATCAGGTTTCCCAAGTAGCCTGAGCTGTAACCCAGTTCCAGGCCCATAGCCGACTGTTCGCGGTTCTTGCTGTCATTTTCGTAGTCGCGATCAAAGTGGATGCCGCGGATCTTGGCGTTGACGCCGCCGCCTTCCCAAAAACCTTCGTCCGCGAAGGCGGGGGCGGCGGCCAGCAGGCAGAGGGAAGTGGTGCTCAGGGCCAATGGCAGGCGAATTATTCTCATCATTGCTCTCCTGGTATTTGTTATTAGATACCCGGCGCATTTGCGTTGTTATGGCGCCCGGGTACCTATGGCAAGAGCAAGAGCCATACCAGTTGCTGAAATTTCCCTTTTTCTCTATAAAAATCAAAGTATTAGCAAAAAAACCAAACCGCGGGCCGGTGTTGGAATGGGTGGCTGTTCACCCATTGGCTTTGGGGAAATGGGTGGGATTACGCCAACTGGTGCCCTGGCGGGCGGGTGGGATCGATAAGTTCTAACGGGATTTTGAGGATGTAAGGATCAGGCGGCCCGGGGTTTTTCCATAGGGTCAACGGCGCGGGCCGCCGCGTACAGATAATCTTCAAGACCGTATTGTTCAAACTCCTGGGAGCAGCTGTAAGTCAATTTCACCACATGATCGTCGCTGCTGAGGCGGGCTTTTTTCCTGATTTCCTTCCAGCTAGGAATATCTCCGGTTTCCGTCGGTAAATGGATCTCTTTCGGTCCCGTACTTAAATAAGCCGCCACAAATCCTGTCCAGAAATAGCGCAATGCGGTCTCAGGTTCCGGGCAATAGGGCAATACCAGCCGCAGTGCATGGCATCCGGTTACCCCGTGCAACAGGGTGAAATCCCCGGTGCCCCGATAGGCATCAATGGCCACCCGTGCAATATCCTCCAGCGCCAATTGCTCCGGCTGTATGGGGGTATCCAGCCAGCCGTGCTGCTGCGTTACCGAAAACATATGGTCGGAAATATTTCCCGGCGCCAGGGAGATCAGCGGATAGCGCTCTGCCAGTAGCGATGGTATTTCCCTGGCGGGCATCGGGATCTGTTCCCTGCTGGCCAGCAGCGTGTGGTATTCCAGGTTCCAGTAGGCCAACCCGGTGGCGATTTCCTGTTGGTGCTCTGCGTCTATGCCGTAGGCGGTGCGGATCAGCGGGTGGAAGGCGGCGGTGGCAATGGCCGGGAGTAGCGGCGGCAGCTCGCGGCGCAGACACTCCTCGATGTCGTGTTCCTTTATTTGTAGCTCGTAGTAACGCAGGGCGCTGGGGTAGAACTCCTCCCGGTTGCGGCATTCGGCGATACAGACGGATGGGGTCGGCGGTGGCAGTTGCGGTCTTTCCAGGGAGGGGACGCAGCGTTCGAAGGCGCGCTTTAACTGCCTGCGGCTGGCGCCCATCTTGTCCAGGGCGATTAGCACCATCGGTAGATGGTTGGCGAGACGGTCGCCATAACGAACATGGTATCGACTGGCGGCCTCCAGCAATTCCGCGCAGTAGCGGGTAATGCTCATATTGGGCCTGCTAAAACTTATTCCACTTCCACTCTATCCCCCAAGTGTATGGTGGCTCCGTTCGGGTCGCTAAGACGCGGCGCCAGGTTCTGGCCAAAGTAGACCTGGCCGTCCTCCCCGCGCCGGTAGCGCGACAAGGTGCGCAACGGTTCCTTGGTGGGCCGGCCGGTGTCCGGGTCCAGTCCGGGAATGGCGCAGCGAGAGCAGGGGTGGGTACCCTCCAGTTCCAGGGGGCCCCCCGCTGTGTGAATGCGGATCAGGCGCCAGTCATCTTCGGCAAAGGGGGCGGCGCCTTCGATGACCAGGTTGGGGCGGAAGCGCAGCATGGATACCGGTTCCTCCAGGCGCCCGTTGAGATCGTCCAGGGAGGCCTGGCCGATCAGCAGCAGCGGCGCGCCGTCAGCAAAGCCGACCTGGATACCGTCGCGGGGCGATGGCAGAGGGCGGCGGTATTCGCTGCCCATGGCAACCAGGCGTACCGGGGTTTGCAATTGCTCACTCAGCCATTCGGCAGCGCTGTCGCCGGCGTCGCGGGCGGTGCAGGTGTCTTTCCAGACGCGCACCTGGCGCATTGGGGCGGAGCTGTCCGGCCGGGATACCTCGATACGGTCGCCGCTCTGGTTGCGGATGCTGACCCCGGCCTCGGTGACAGTGGCCTGCAGCCTGGCCATGGCGCGCAGGCGGCGCTGGGTGACGAACTGGTTGTCGCTGTCGACCAACATCCAGCGGCGGTCGCCGACGGCGCCGAAGCGGTCCAGCGTCAGGGATTCGCAGCGGTGGCCTTGGAGGGATTTGATGGGGAAGTGGTAGAGGGCGGAGATGTGCATCCGAGTCATTTTTCCTTCTTCTGCGCAGCTCCCCTCTCCCACTTGCGGGGGCGGGGGCTTCGATCTGCCCCCCTCTCCCTAACCCTCTCCCCAAGGGGAGAGGGGACCGATCGAGGTATCGGCGGGCTCCGAAATAAAAAGCCCGCATCAGCGGGCCTTCAGTTTTATCAGGTTTTGAGTTTCTTGTACTGCATCCGGTGCGGCGTGGCCTCTTCGCCTTTGCGCTGGGTGAAGTCCTCGTGGTACTCGGTGTAGTTGCCCTCGAAGAAGACCGCTTCGCTCCCGCCCTCGTAGGCGAGGATATGGGTGGCCACCCGGTCCAGGAACCAGCGGTCGTGGGAGATCACCAGGGCGCAGCCGGGGAAGTTGAGCAGGGCTTCTTCCAGCGCGCGCAGGGTTTCGATGTCCAGGTCGTTGGAGGGTTCGTCCAGCAGCAGCACGTTGGCGCCCTGCTTTAACGTGTACGCCAGGTGCAAACGGCCGCGCTCGCCACCAGAGAGCTCGCCCACGCGTTTCTGCTGGTCGCTACCTTTGAAGTTGAAGCGCCCGACGTAGTTGCGCGAGCCCACTTCGTAGTTGTTGATCCTGAGCATATCGTGGCCGTCGGAAATGGCCTCCCATACGGTTTTGTTGTCGTCCAGGTTTTCGCGGCCCTGCTCGACGTAGGCGACCTGTACCGTCTCTCCGATCTTGATATTACCGTTGTCCGGTTGCTCGGTACCGTTGATCATGCGGAACAGGGTGGATTTGCCCGCGCCGTTGCCGCCGACGATGCCCACGATCGCGCCGTTGGGTACGCGGAAGGACAGGTTGTCGACCAGCAACCGGTCGCCGAAGCCTTTGCTTACACTCTCGAACTCGATCACGTTGTCCCCCAGGCGCTCGCCCGGCGGAATGTAGATCTCGTTGGTCTCGTTGCGGGCCTGGAAATCCTGGGACTGCATCTCCTCCAGGCGCGAGAGGCGCGCCTTGTTTTTGGACTGGCGGCCCTTGGGATTCTGGCGCGCCCACTCCAGTTCTTTCTGCATGGCCTTGGCGCGGGCCTGCTCGCCGCGCTGCTCCTGTGCCAGGCGCTTTTCCTTCTGCTCCAGCCAGGTGGTGTAATTGCCCTCCCAGGGAATACCGTGGCCGCGGTCCAGTTCCAGTATCCAGCCGGCTACATTGTCGAGGAAGTAGCGGTCGTGGGTGATGGCCACCACGGTGCCGTTGAAGTCGTGCAGGAAGCGCTCCAGCCAGTAGACGCTCTCCGCGTCCAGGTGGTTGGTGGGCTCGTCCAGCAGCAGCATGTCCGGGCGAGACAGCAGCAGGCGGCACAGGGCCACGCGGCGCTTCTCGCCGCCGGAGAGGTTGTTCACGTCCGCGTCCCAGGGCGGCAGGCGCAGGGCGTCGGCGGCCACTTCCAGGCGGTGCTCCAGATTGTGCGCGTCCCAGGCCTGGATGATGTCCTCGAACTGCTGCTGCTTCTTGGCCAGGGCGTCGAAGTCGGCATCCGGCTCGGCGTAGTCGGCGTAGACCTGCTCCAGGCCGGCGAGGGCGTCGATGGCTTCGCGCATGCCGTCCTCGACGTTGCCGCGCACGTTCTTGGCCGGGTCCAGCTGCGGCTCCTGGGGTAGGTAGCCCACTTTGATCCCGGGCATGGCCCGGGCCTCGCCGTTATAGTCCTGGTCCACGCCGGCCATGATGCGCAGCAGGGTGGATTTACCGGCGCCGTTCAGGCCCAGCACGCCGATCTTGGCGCCGGGGAAGAAGGACAGGGAGATGTCCTTGAGGATTTCGCGCTTGGGCGGCACTACCTTGCCCACCCGGTTCATGGTGTATACGTATTCGGCCATTTAAGGTTCCAGTAAACAGAGTTGGAATCGGTCAGAATTTGCGCGCAACTTATCAGGTTGATGAAAAAGTGCAACCGGGCGCTTTTCGGCCAAAAGCCCACCGATAATCAGCTGCGGGCGGCCAGCTGCGGGCGGCCAGCTGACGCGGGTGTTTATCTGTGTTTAACTGCCTTGGAATTTTTTACCCTGATAGAGAGAACGATGGATCAGAACTCTCCGGTACTCTTTTCCCGCCGCGGCGCCCTGGCAGTCGCCACCCTCAACCTGCCCAAGGCACTGAACGCGCTCAACCTGGATATGATCCGGCTGCTGTCCCGGCAACTGGACGACTGGGCCGCGGACGACAGTGTGGCCTGTGTGTGGATAGACGGCAGCGGCGACCGGGGGTTCTGCGCCGGCGGCGATGTGGTCAGCCTTTACCGGGAGTCCAGCGGCTACGGCGAGGCGCCGCGCTACGACTACACTACTGAGTTCTTTTCCTGCGAATACCGGCTGGACCACAAAATTCACACTTATACGAAACCCGTCGTGGTCTGGGGAAGCGGCATAGTGATGGGCGGAGGCATCGGCATTATGGCCGGCGCCAGCCACCGCATCGCCACCGACACCACCCGAATGGCCATGCCTGAGGTGACCATCGGCCTGCTTCCGGACGTGGGCGGCAGCTGGTTCCTGAGCCGCATGCCCGGCCGCCTGGGCCTCTTCCTGGGCCTGAGCGGAGTCCAGTTCAACGGCGCCGATGCACTGTTTGCCGGGCTGGCGGACCGCCTGCTGCCGAGCGGTGACAGGATGGCCACGCTGGAGCGATTGGAAGCGCTGCCGTTTACCGCCTCGGCGGAGTCCGACCATCGCCTGGTGAGCGACTGTCTCAAGGAGTTGGAATTGCCCCGGGAGGAGCGCCCGAAATCGGTGCTGTGGGAGCATTACGACCAGATCCAGGCGCTCACCGACTACGCCAGCCTGCCGGAGGTCTGCCGGGCCATTGCAGGCTATAAAGGAGAGGACCCCTGGCTGCAAAAGGCTGCCGCCACCCTGTGGGCGGGTTCGCCGCTGACGCCCTGGGTTGTCTGGGAGCAGCTGCGCCGGGGCCGCCACCTGTCCCTCGCCGAAGTGTTTCGCATGGAGCTGGTGCTGGCGGTCAACCTCTGCGCCAGCGGCCACTTCAGGGAGGGTGTGCGCGCCCTGCTGATCGACAAGGACCGCGAGCCAAGGTGGCAGCCGGCCAGCCTGGAAGAGATTACCTCGGGGGAGGTGGAGAAATGCTTCGTCCCTCCCTGGGCGCAAAGCCCGCTTCACGATTTGTAGGAGCGGCCGTTGGCCGCTCCTACAGGGAGATACAACCATAACAAAAGGGAGTTAACACAATGGAGAAAGTCACTTTTATCGGTCTCGGCAATATGGGCGGCCCCATGGCCGCCAACCTGGTCAAGGCCGGCTTCCGGGTCACCGCTTTCGATCTGTCCGAATCGGCGCTGGCACACGCGGTGGAAAACGGTTGTGAGCGCGGGGAGAACGCGCAGCAGGCAGCGCAGGGGGCCGATGTGGTCATTTCCATGCTGCCTAGCGGCGATGGGGTAAAAGGGCTCTACCTGGGTGCGCGAGGGCTGCTGCAGGCGCTCGATCCGCGCACCCTGGTAATCGACAGCTCCACCATCTCTGTCAACGACGCGCGCCAGTTGATCGCCGCCGCGGCCAGCCGGGATATCCGCGCCATTGATGCGCCGGTCTCCGGCGGCACCGCGGCGGCGGCCGCCGGCACCCTGTCCTTTATGTGCGGAGGAGACGCGGAGGCGGTGGCGGCGGCGCGGCCGCTGCTGGAGGCTATGGGGGCCAGGCTCTTCCACGCCGGTGCCGCCGGTGCCGGCCAGATCGCCAAGATCTGTAACAATATGCTGCTTGCCATCCATATGATCGGCACCGCCGAGGCGCTGCAGATGGGGGTGGACAACGGCCTGGATCCCAGTGTGCTCTCGGAGATCATACGCGCGAGTTCCGGCGGCAACTGGTCACTGGAAAAATACAATCCCTATCCGGGGGTGATGGACGGCGTGCCCGCCTCCAGCGGTTACGCCGGCGGGTTTTCGGTGGCATTGATGCTCAAGGACCTGGGCCTGGCGATGGACACCGCCGCCGGCAGCGCCTCTTCCACACCCCTCGGCGCGCTGGCGAAAAATCTCTACCAGCTGCATGGCAGCAGCGAGGAGAACCGACGGTTGGATTTCTCCAGTATTCAGAACCTGTTCCGGCGGCCGGCGGGGAAGGGATGACGGCAGGTCAGTGTAGGAGCGGGCCATGCCCGCGATCGGACTATGCCGCGAAGCTGGATCGATCGCGGGCATGGCCCGCTCCTACAGCGCAATCTCGCGGGTCCCGAGTCCCTAAAAATAGTAATCCTCCATATTGATTTCCCGCCAATCGTAGACCAGCTGTTCGCCATCCGCGGTGACCAGGCTCACCCGCTCGGCAGCGATGCAGGTGGACCAGTCCACCTCCCGCCAATCCACCAGCTCAGCGCCGCCGTGTACTTTGATCACAGCGTCCTGCCAGACCTGTGCGCACTGCTCGGGAACACTGCCCTGCACGACCAGCTCGCGTCCCAGGTATTTGCCGTAGCGCAGTTGCGGCATCCAGTTGAGGTGATATCGGATTTCCGCGCTCTGTAAATAGTATTTGCCACCGGCCTCCACCAGTGTGCCGCTGACCGTGATCGACATCGTGGGAGGATTGGCGGTGCAGGCGGCCAGAAGAAGCGGAAAGAAAGGCAGGGCAATACGCGGAGACATAAAAAAACCTCGCGGAAACGGTTGCCGGTAAACTTAGCTGGCATATCGAGGTTTTTGGCGTCTGGACAAAAATTGCAATCAAGCGGTCGGACCTTGCTGAAGTTATCACGCACATCTGTGACCCGTGAACTGTTCCTCCGCAAGATAGGCGGATAGAATCCGCGCAATTTTTCCGGTAAACAACAATTGGGGGTACCTATGCGTACTTTTGCAAAGGGGCTGGCTGCGCTGGCTCTGGCCTGTTCTTCCGCAGCCAACGCCGAAGGCGGTTACTTCGGCGGGACCGCCGGTTTGATGACCATTGACCGCTCCAATTTCGATGACCCTTTCAATCTCGGCCTGCGCGCCGGCTATACCTTCGCTTCCGGCTGGGGCTTTGAAGGGGAATACACCAACTCGATCATCAGCGGCGAGGCCGATGCCTTTAGTGGAGATATCGATGTGGATATCCAGACCCTCGCCTTCTATGGCACCTACCGCTCCCACGGCAATATCTACTTCAAAGGCCGTGCCGGCATCCTGCACGAGGATATCGACTTCTTCGGCGACGACACCGGTATCTCCCTCGGTGCCGGCGTAGGCTTCAACTTCGGCCCCAACACCAACGTGGAACTGGAATACACCCTGATCGAAGAGGACGTGAACTTCTGGTCCGGGACCATGATCCTGTCCTTCTGACCCCTCCCCCCCGGCGCGGCCGCCCGGTCGCGCCTTGGCGCACAGCCCCCTTGGTGTACAATGCGCGCCTTTCCAAACCGCCAGTTTCATCTAGTCTGAACTCAGCCCGCTTTACCGAGGGAATACCATGTTTGATTCATCCACCAAGCTCTCTTCTTTCGACCCGGAAATCTGGGAAGCCATTCAGGAAGAGGACCGCCGCCAGGAAGAGCATATCGAGCTGATCGCCTCTGAAAACTACACCAGCCCGCTGGTGATGACGGCCCAGGGCACCAGCCTGACCAACAAGTATGCAGAGGGCTATCCCGGCAAGCGCTACTACGGTGGCTGCGAGTATGTGGACAAGGTGGAGACGCTGGCGATAGAGCGGGCGAAAGAGCTGTTCGGCGCCGACTACGCCAATGTGCAGCCCCACTCCGGCTCCCAGGCCAACGCCGCGGTCTATCAGGCCCTGTGTGCCCCCGGAGACACCGTGCTCGGCATGAGCCTGGCCCACGGAGGCCATCTGACCCACGGCGCACGGGTGAACTTCTCCGGCAAGATGTACAACGCGGTGCAGTACGGCCTCAACCCGGAGACCGGCGAAGTGGATTACGAAGAGGTGGAACGCCTGGCCCTGGAAACCAAACCGAAGATGATCGTGGCCGGCTTCTCCGCCTACAGCCGGGTGATGGACTGGGCGAAGTTCCGCACCATTGCCGACAAGGTGGGCGCCTACCTGATGGTGGATATGGCCCATGTGGCCGGCCTGGTGGCCGCGGGCGAGTACCCGTCCCCGATCCCCCACGCCGACGTGGTGACCTCAACCACCCACAAGACCCTGCGCGGCCCCCGTGGCGGCCTTATCCTGGCGCGCGCTAACGAGGAGATCGAGAAGAAGCTCAACTCCGCAGTATTCCCCGGCGGCCAGGGCGGCCCGCTGATGCACGTGATCGCCGCCAAGGCGGTGTCCTTCAAGGAGGCCATGAGTCCCGAGTACAAGGCCTACCAGAAGAAAGTGGTGGAGAACGCCCGCGCCATGGCCGAGACCTTCCTCGACCGCGGCATCAACATCGTCTCCGGCGGCACCGACGACCACCTGATGCTGGTGGACCTGATCGGCAAGGAGTACACCGGGAAGGACGCCGACGAGGCCCTCGGTAACGCCAATATCACCGTGAACAAGAACGCCGTGCCCAACGACCCCCGCTCACCGTTTATCACCAGCGGCCTGCGCGTCGGCACCCCGGCGATCACCACCCGCGGTTTCGGGGTGGAGGAGACAAAGCAGCTCACCCACTGGATCTGCGACGTGCTGGACGGGCTGGAGAAGGGCGACGCCGAGCCGGTGATCGCCGAGGTGAAGGAGAAGGTGCTGGAGATCTGCGCCCGCTATCCAGTATACAAAAGCTGAATCGCGCTCCGCAGGGCGCACCCTGCGGACTGTGTTAAACTGCGCGCAATTTTTCTACAGGGCCTCCCCTCCATGCACTGTCCTTTCTGCGCCGCAGAGGAAACCAAAGTCGTCGATTCCCGCCTGGTCGCCGAGGGCGACCAGGTGCGCCGCCGGCGCGAGTGCCTCCAGTGCCACGAGCGCTTCACCACCTTCGAGACCGCCGAACTGCTGCTGCCGCGGGTGATCAAGCAGAACGGCCAGCGCGAACCCTTCAACGAGGAGAAGCTGCGCGCCGGCATCCAGCGCGCGGTGGAAAAGCGCCCGATCAGCACCGAGCGGGTGGAATCCGCCGTGGCCCAGATCAAGCACGCCCTGCAGGCCACCGGCGAGCGCGAACTGCCCGCGCGCGCCATCGGCGAACTGGTGATGGAACAGCTGCGCGAGCTGGACCAGGTGGCCTACGTGCGTTTTGCCTCCGTCTACCGCCGCTTCGAGGATGTCAGCGAGTTCAGCGAGGAGATCGAGCGGCTGACGCGGAAACCCGCGGAGCCCCGCTGATATGCTGCCCCGGGAACTGATGGCGCGGGCGGTACAGCTCGCGGAGCGCGGCCTTTACACCACCATGCCCAATCCCCGGGTCGGCTGCGTGATCGCCGACGGCGACGGCCGGATCCTCGGCGAGGGCTGGCACCGGCGCGCCGGTCTGCCCCACGCGGAGATCGAGGCGCTCACCGATGCCGGCGAGCGATCCCGCGGTGCCACTGTCTACGTCACCCTGGAACCCTGCAGTCACAGCGGCCGTACCGGCCCCTGCGCCGACGCCCTGATCGAGGCCGGCGTGGCGAAGGTGGTTTACGGCATGCAGGACCCAAATCCCGCGGTGGGCGGGCAGGGGCTGCAGAGGCTGCGCGATGCCGGCATCGAGGTGGAGGGACCACTGCTTGAAGAGCAATGCCGAGCCCTCAACCCCGGCTTTATCAAGCGCATGGCCCTGGGTCTGCCGTTGGTGCGCATCAAATCCGCCATGAGCCTGGACGGCCGCACCGCCATGGCCAGCGGCGAGTCCAAGTGGGTCACCGGTCCCGCCGCGCGCGCCGACGTGCAGCGGCTGCGCGCGCGCAGCTGCGCGGTGGTCACCGGGGTGGAGACGGTGCGTTTTGACAACCCCAACCTGAACGTGCGCGCCGACGAAATGGCCCTGGAGCTGCTCGCCGCGGAAAGTGCGGCCCAAATGATCATGGTGCAAGAGGTCCAGCCATTGCGGGTGATCGTCGACAGCCGCCTGCGCACCCCCGCGAACGCCTTTATTCTGCAGGGGGAGGCCCCCACCTTGATCTGCACCACCGAGGGGGCGGACAATGCGCGCCGCGAGCGCCTGCAGGCTGCCGGTGCGGAAGTGCTCACCCTGCCGGCCGGTGCCGAGGGCCGCGTGGACCTGAGTGCACTGCTGGCGGAGCTGGTCCGGCGCGAGTGCAACGAGGTACTGATCGAGAGCGGCGCCACCCTGTCCGGCGAGTTTCTCTACCGCGGCCACGTGGACGAACTGATCGTGTACATGGCCCCGAAGCTGTTGGGCAGCACCGCCCGGCCGCTGTTCGAGCTACCCATCAAGCGTATGGGTTCGGTGCTGCCCGTAACGATCACCGATATGCGCGCAGTGGGGCACGATTGGCGCATTACAGCCACAACCGATATAGAACGCTGATGTTTACCGGAATTATCGAAGCCATCGGCGAAATCGCCGAACTGCAACCCCGGGGCGGGGACCTGCGCCTGCGGGTAAAAACCGGCAAGCTGGATCTGTCCGACGTACAGCTGGGCGACAGCATCGCCACCAACGGCGTCTGCCTCACGGTGGTGGACCTGCCCGGCGACGGCTACTGGGCGGACGTCTCCGCGGAGACCCTGGCGGTGGCCACTGTCGGCGAGTGGAAGCGGGGCGAGCGGGTGAACCTGGAAAAGGCCCTGACCCCACAGACCCGCCTCGGCGGCCATATCGTCAGCGGCCATGTGGACGGTATCGGCGAGGTGCTATGGCGCAGATCCGAGGCCCGCGCCGAGCGTTTCCGCCTGCGCGCGCCGGACGCGCTGGCAAAATATATCGCCCACAAGGGCTCGATCACCGTCGACGGCACCAGCCTCACGGTCAACGCGGTGGAAGGCGGCGAGTTCGAACTCACCATAGTGCCGCACACCCTGCGGGAGACGGTGATGGGCGACTATGCCGCCGGCACCCGGGTCAATCTGGAAGTGGACCTGATTGCGCGCTACCTGGAGCGGCTGCTGCTGGGAGATGAGGCCGCCAAATCCGACGAAGGCCTTACGGTGGAATTTCTGGCCAAGCACGGTTTTTACAAGGCCTGATAATGGGCTCGGGACTCGAAAGAATAGCTCCCCTCTCCCGCTTGCGGGGGAGGGGCCGGGGGAGGGGGCTTCGATCGGCACCCCTCTCCCTAACCCTCTCCCCCAGGGGAGAGGGAACAGCACCTCCCTTTACTCCCTTCCCCGCATATGGGGACCGGGGGTATGGGCCACAAATCACGCTTAGAGAGATTTATGGAATTAAATACGGTTGAAGAACTGATCGACGACATCCGCCAGGGCAAGATGGTGATCCTGATGGATGACGAGGATCGCGAGAACGAGGGCGACCTGGTGATGGCCGCGGAGCAGGTGCGCGCCGAGGATATCAACTTTATGGCCACCCACGCCCGCGGTCTGATCTGTATGCCCATGTCCCGGGAGCGCTGCGAGCAGTTGGATCTGCCGCTGATGTCACGGGACAACGGCGCCCAGTTCAGCACCAACTTCACCGTGTCCATCGAGGCGGCCGAGGGGGTCACCACCGGTATTTCCGCCGCCGACCGCGCGCGCACCGTGCGCGCCGCAGTGGCGCGCAATGCGAAGCCGCAGGATATCGTGCAGCCGGGGCATATTTTTCCGATCATGGCCCAGCCCGGCGGTGTATTGAGCCGCGCCGGTCACACCGAGGCCAGCTGCGACCTGTCGCGCCTGGCCGGCTTCGAGTCGGCGGCGGTGATCGTGGAAATCATGAACGAGGACGGCACCATGGCGCGCCGCCCGGACCTGGAGATCTTCGCGCAAAAGCACAAGCTGAAGATCGGCACCATCGCCGACCTGATCAACTACCGGGCCCTCAACGAAAAAACCGTGGAGTGCACCAACGAGCGCCAGGTGCACACCGAGTTCGGCGAATTCAAACTGCGCACCTACCTGGACAAGGCCCGCCGCGAGCGCCACTTCGCGTTCGTGAAAGGCAAACCCGCCCCGGAGGAACCGACCCTGGTGCGGGTGCACGTGGGCAATACCCTGCGCGACGTGCTTACCATCCGGCGCGGCGATGAGAAATTTGTCCCCTGGACCTTCCGCACCGCCATGCAGCGGGTGGCGCAGGAGGGCAAGGGCGTGGTGGTGCTGATCTGCCACAACGAGACCACCGAGGAGATCGAGGAGAGCATCGACTGGCTGATCAGCGGCAAGCAGCAGCGCCCCAGCCAGGACCTGGTGTACAAGCAGGTGGGTACCGGTTCGCAGATACTGCGCGATCTGAATGTGCGCAAAATGCGCCTGATGAGCGCGCCGTTCAAGTTCAGTGCCATCTCCGGTTTCGACCTGGAAGTGGAAGAATATCTGAACATCGACCAGGAATAGTTTGTTTTTTTAGGATGGGCAAAGCGCAGGCAGAAAATTGCTCCATGCATTTGCTGCATTCCCGCCATCCATGGCGGGCTCGTGCCCATCATGCGGAAATTGATGGGCACGCTGCGCTTTGCCCATCCTACGCGATAGAAAAGAAATTATGAGCGATATCCAAGTAATCGAAGGCGACTTCACCAACTGCCAGGGCAAATACGCGCTGCTGGTGAGCCGCTGGAATAGTTTTGTAGTTGAAAGCCTCAAGAGTGGCGCCCTGGACACACTGCGCCGCAAAGGCATCAAGAACGAGGACATCACCATCTATTACACCCCGGGCGCCTTTGAATTCCCCCTGGCTGCGCAGAAGCTTGCCGCCAGCGGAAATTTCGATGCGATCATCGCCCTGGGCGCGGTGATCCGCGGCGGCACCCCGCACTTCGAATACGTCGCCGGCGAGTGCACCAAGGGCCTGGCCCAGGTGTCCCTGAACAGCGGCGTGCCGGTGACCTTCGGCGTGCTCACCGTGGACTCCATCGAGCAGGCCATAGAGCGCGCCGGCACCAAGGCGGGCAACAAGGGCTGCGAAGCGGCGGAAACCGCGCTGGAAATGGTTTCCCTGCTCGGAAAAATATAAGCCCGGGAACGCCGAGCCCCAGCTCGGCAACGCGGGCGCAGCCCGCGCGAGGAGCGTGAAAGATTGTTGTAGGAGCGGCCGTTGGCCGCGATCGATGTATCGAGAAACAGCCAATATCCAATCGCGGCCAACGGCCGCTCCTACAGCGTGACTATCGGAAAGCGAAAGTTATGACCGTTACCGCATCGGCCCGCCGCAAGGCGCGCCACTACGCCATGCAGGCGCTCTACCAGTGGCAGATGGCCGGCGCCAGCCTGAACACTATCGAGGCCGAGTTCCGTACCGACAACGATATGAGCAAGACGGATGTGGACTACTTCCACGATCTGCTCCACGGTGTGGCGAAAGAACTCGACGAAGTGGAGGGTGCCTTCGAGCCGCACCTGGACCGCGCCATCGACGGCCTGGACCCGGTGTCCCGCGCGCTGTTGCGCATGTCCAGCTACGAACTGAAAAACCGCATCGACGTGCCTTACAAGGTGGTGATCAACGAGGCGGTGGCGCTGGCAAAGAAATTCGGCCCCACGGATTCCTACAAGTTTATCAATGGCATTCTCGACAAAACCGCTGCGGATCTGCGGGCGACGGAAGTCGCCGCGGATAAAAAGTAGCGGCAGCAGGCGGTAACGATCCCGTGCGCGGCCCCGGCGAATTCGAAATTATCCGCGATTTTTTTGCCGGAGCAAAAAAATTGAGCGAGGGCGTGGTGGTGGGTATCGGCGACGATTGCGCGCTGCTGAAGCCGCCGGCGCAGGGACTGCTCGCCACCAGTGTGGATACTCTGGTAGCCGACAGGCATTTTCCCGCGGACGCGGACCCGGCGGCCATCGCCGCGCGCGCGCTGCGGGTCAATCTCAGCGACCTGGCGGCGATGAATGCCAAGCCCCTGTGGTTCACTCTGGCGCTGACGCTGCCGGAGAGCGATGCGGATTGGCTGCGGGAATTTTCCCGCGGCCTGCTGGAGACGGCAGAGCTGTTCGGCATTTCCCTGGTGGGAGGCGATACGACGCGCGGGCCGCTGTCTGTCACCATCCAGGTCACCGGCAGCAGCAAATTACCGCTGCGCCGCGACGGGGCCCGGGTTGGCGATGGCATTTATGTCAGCGGCCCGGTGGGCGCAGCCTCGGCGGCGCTGCCGGTGGTGCTGGGGCAGGCTGCCGCCGGGCATGAGAGAGAAGAGGCGCGGCGGGCTTACTACTTTCCCGAGCCGCAACTGGCCCTGGCCGCGGCAATCGGTGAACTGGCCGGCAGTGCGGTGGATATTTCCGATGGCCTGCTGGCGGACCTGGGACATATCTGCAACGCCAGCCGTGTCAGCGCGGACGTCCATATGGAATCGGTGCCTGTGTCGCCGCTGGCCCGGCAGCTGGCCGGAGAGAACAGGGCCCTGGAACTGGCCGCCACCGGCGGCGACGATTACCAGTTGTGTTTTACCGTTCCGGAGAAACACTGGTCCGCGCTGGAAAAACTCGGACTGGATATCGCACGCATAGGAACCATTGTGCCGGCGGAAGGAAATCCCGGGGTGCGCAGTTGGCTGGATGGAAAACCCTGGTCCCCGACCCGATCAGGTTACCAACACTTTTGATTCTTACCTTGTAGGAGCGGCCGCTCCTACAGGGGATTAGTAGAGCCCCGGAATGAAACAGCCAAGCTTTTCCGATTTATTGCGCAGCCCCACCATGCTGCTGGCCTTCGGCTTCGGCTCCGGCCTGGCGCCCAGGGCGCCGGGCACCTTCGGCACCCTGGCGGCGATCCCGGTCTGGTTGCTGCTGCAGCCGCTGGCTCCCGCAGTCTACCTGGCGGTGGTGGTGGCCGCTGCGCTGCTGGGTTTTTATCTCTGCGAAGCGGCCTCGGAAAAACTCGGGGTGCACGACCATAGCGGTATCGTGTGGGACGAAATGGTGGGCTACTGGCTTACCATGTTTATGGCCCCGTCAGGCTGGATCTGGGCGCTCTATGGTTTCGCGCTGTTCCGCCTGTTCGATATCGCCAAGCCGCAACTGATCGGCTGGGCGGACCGCCGGGTGCACGGTGGTGTGGGTATTATGCTCGACGATATACTAGCCGCCGTGTACGCGGCAGTGGTGCTGCAGCTGACCGCTCTATTTATCGGGTAGGGAACGCCGATGGGAAAAAAACTGTTCACTATATTCTTCACCGCCCTTTGTCTCACCCCACCGCTGGCCGCCACCGCCCAGCAGGTGCAGCTCAAGGGCCTGTTCGGCAGCAGCGCCATGCTGGAGATCGATGGCCGCCAGCGTCTGCTGAAGAGCGGGCAGCAATCCCCTGAAGGGGTGAAGTTGCTGGAGGCCACCACCGATTACGCGCGGATACGCATCGATGGCCGGGAGCAAAAACTGACCCTGGACGCGCCGGTGGCGGCCAGCTACCAGCGGTCCGAGCGCGCCGAGGTGCGCCTGATGCCGGACAGCCGGGGGCACTACAGCACCAGCGGCTGGGTCAACGGCCGCAGCGTATCGATGATGGTGGATACCGGGGCTACCAGCATCGCGTTCAACTATCCCACCGCGCGCCGGTTGGGGCTGAACCTGGAGCGAGCTCAGCCGATCCGCGTGAGTACCGCCAACGGCGTCACCCAGGCCTACCGGCTGAAACTGGACAGCGTCACCATCGGCGGCATCAAGTTGCACAGCGTGGACGCCACGGTGCACACGGACGATTTTCCCCAGATCACCCTGCTGGGCAACAGCTTTCTCAGCCGGGTGGATATGGAGCAGCAGCGCGGAGTTCTGATACTGCGCGCGCGAAATTGAGAGGTAAAGATTTGACCATTCGCTATGTGGAATCCTCGAAACTGCCCACTCCCTGGGGCATGTTCGCGATGCACGGGTTCGAGGACACGGAATCCGGCAAGGAGCACCTGGTGCTCACCATGGGGGATATGGACACCGGGGAGCCTCTGCTCGCGCGGATTCACTCCGAGTGCCTGACCGGCGATGCACTCTTTTCCCTGCGCTGCGACTGCGGCGCCCAGCTGCAACACGCCATGCACCGTATCGCCATCGAAGGGCGCGGGGCTATCTTCTATCTTCGCCAGGAGGGACGCGGCATCGGCCTGCTCAACAAGATCCGCGCCTACCACCTGCAGGACTGCGGCGCGGATACCGTGGAGGCCAACGAGCAGCTGGGGTTTGGTGCGGACATGCGCGACTACTCGATCCTCAAGTCGATGCTGGAACACCTGGGGGTGAAGTCCGTTCGCCTGATGACTAATAACCCGCGCAAGGTGAAGGCGGTGGAGGAATTGGGCATCGAAGTGGTGGAGCGGCTGCCGCATGAGACCGGGCGCAACCCGCACAATGTGAAATACCTCTCCACAAAGAAAGGCAAGTTGGGGCACCTGTTCGAGGACGACCAAGGTTCGCCGGAAGATGAGTAGTACTCGCGGAGCTCCGGCTCCGCAACGAGCTGAGAGCCAAGTGTTGAACTCGATGCGGAGCTGGAGCTCCGCGGTCCCGGGTGAAACCAGCCACATCCTCCCCCGGGAGGGGGAGGTGGTCACAAATTCTTCACGAAACTGTCACGGGCCGGCAACGCCGCCGGACGATGCTTGGTATCGAGTCTGGTGTTGCGGGCGGAACTTTCCGCAGCGTCTATACTCAAACCATCAGGTTGCCGTCAGTCGAGAAAGGTGATGCACTGGCAGCAGTCCGATAAAAAAGCCGGCGTAATGCCGGCTTTTGCTTTTTTGCCCTTCATCCCCTCCGCTTGGTGTAGTTGCGCTCCAGTTCCTCCTGCCGGGCCTTTTCCTCGAAAGACAGCTCCGCCGTGGGCCGCAGCAGCAGACGCTGCAGGCCGATGGGGTCGCCGCTGATCTCGCAGTAGCCGTAACTGCCGTCCTCTATTTTCTCCAGTGCCCGGTGGATCTTGCGCAGCAGCAGATATTTGCGCTCGGTAAAACGCAGGCGCTGGCGGTTCTCCTCCTCCGCAGTCGCCCGGTCCAACTCGTCGGCGGCAGCCAGTTCCGCGGTGGCGATCGCCCGCCGGCCGGACTCTATCTCCGCCTGGGTTTCGGCCCTGAGATCCAGCCGGAAAAAGGCCAGCTGGCGCTCGTTCATATAGTCCGAAGCGGGCATCTGCAGCAGTTTCCGCTCGCTGATTGGGGAAGGGGGCATCGACGGTGTCCTGGTTGGATTAAGTCGATATGATATGATGTATCATATGATCTATCATAAAGTTGCTTGAAGCAAACGCGCAAGCCCAGGACATCGCAGCTCCGCGCTGAGCGCTAATCCGAGCTGGAGGATTACCGGTGAGAGACGCCGCGGGGATGTTCGTTTCCTGCCTGTGCCTGGCCCACTGCCTGCTGACGCCGGCGCTGTTGGCCCTGGGCGGCTTCGGGGTGCTGGGCGCATTGTTGGAGGACCGCCTGGTCCACTTGGCGGTGCTGTTGCCAGTGCTGCTGCTGGCGCTGACCAGCTTTCCCGGCGCCTGCCGCCGCTACCGGCGCCCGGCGGTGATGGTGGCCGGCTTCTCGGGCCTGCTGTTGCTGGCTGGTCGCGCTCTGCCTGGAGGGAACCTGGGACCTGCTGGCCAGCGTCGGCGGTGCCGGTTTGCTGGTGGCTTCCCACTGGGTGAACCGGCGCCTGCTGTGCCGCCAGCCGATTGCGGACTAGGGGATGGCAAATGAAGCTGAAAACGGCTGTTTCCGCTGCTGCACTTCTCTTCGCCGGGGCGGCTGCCGTGGATGGCGGTGCCCCACGGCAAAGGAGCGGGTTCCCAGAAGGGACACGCCAGCTTCCGCGCCAGCTATCGTTTCCAGTGTGATAATCTGGCCCGGCTCGACACCATCGGTGTGGCGCTATTTGCGAGTTTCCCCGGTATTCACAGGATCGCCGTGCAATGGCTGGCCCCGGAGGGGCAGGGCGCCACCTCGCTCACTGCGCGAAACAACCAGCTGCAACTGAAATAGTCCATGAAAGCATCCGAACTCAAACAGACCCTGGGCAAGGCGGAGCAGAGCTGCCGCGCCTCCGGGGCCCGGCTCACAGAGAAGCGCAGGAATATTCTCGCCATTCTGCTGCGCGCCAAGACCCCGCTTTCCGCCTACGAGATCGCGGACCAGTACAGCCGCGACTACGATGAGTCCATCCCCGCCATGTCGGTGTACCGCATGCTGGATTTCCTGGTCGCGGAAAACCTGGCGCACAAGCTCAACTCGGAAAACAAATACCTGGCCTGTGGCCACATCGCCTGCGACCACCGCCACGAAACGCCGCAGTTCCTGATCTGCAATCGCTGCAACAAAGTGCGGGAAATCGGTATCAAGCCGGAGGTAATCGCCGCGCTGCGCGACACGGTGGAGGGCTCCGGTTATCGCCTGCTCACCTCGCAGCTGGAGCTGGACTGCCTGTGCGAAGACTGCGCGCGGAGTGCGGCTTAGATGTCGGCACGCGAGGAGATCCGCCGGGTTCCGGCCAATGTGATCACCGGCTACCTGGGCGTCGGCAAGACCACCGCCATTCGCCACCTGCTGGAGAGCAAGCCGCGGGACGAGCGTTGGGCGGTGCTGGTCAACGAATTCGGCGAGGTGGGCATAGACGGCGGCCTGTTCGGCGCGGGGGAGGGAGAGGACATCTTTATCCGCGAGGTGCCCGGGGGCTGCATGTGCTGCGCCGCCGGCCTGCCCATGCAGGTGGCCCTGAACCAGCTGCTCACCAGGGCCAGGCCCCAGCGACTGCTGATCGAACCCACCGGCCTCGGCCACCCGCGGGAGGTGCTGGGCGCCCTCTCCGACTCGGTGCGCGCCGGCGTGCTGGACCTGCGCGCGACCCTCACCCTGGTGGATGCGCGCAACCTGTTGGACGAGCGCTACCTGCGCAGCGACACCTTCCGCCAGCAACTGGAAGTGGCGGACCTGCTGGTGGCCAACAAGGTGGATCTCTACAGACCGCAGGAGCTGGAAAACCTGCGCCGCTTTCTCGCCCTCGGGGAAAACACCGCGGGCAAGCCGCTGCAAGCGGTGGAGCAGGGGCGCATCCAACTGGAGTGGCTTCGGGCCCCGAGCGGATTCTGTTCGCCGGCTGGCCAGGCTCACGCCCACGCCACGCCGCCCCCGATGGAAGAGGAACCGCTGCCGGAGTGCGGCTACCGGCGTCTGGAGAACAGCGGCGAGGGCCACCACAGTTGCGGCTGGCGCTTCGACCCGGCGCTGGTGTTCCGTTTCGACGCACTCTTTTCCCTGATCAGCGGCGCCGCCGCGGAGCGGGTAAAAGGGGTGTTTATCACCGAGCGGGGCGTATTCGCCTTCAACAAGGCGGATGCGGTGCTGAGTGTGCTGGAGCTGGACGATACACTGGACAGCCGGGTAGAGGTGATCGACCGCGAGCGCGGGAACTGGGAGCAGCTGGAGTCCGCTTGGCTGGATGCCCTGGAGACTGATCGCTAAACCCGGCCGCCAGGCAGGCTCCTGCTGCCGTAGGGTGCGCCGCGCGCGCCGCCGGTGCGCACGGCGCACCCTACATTCCCTGGCCCGGCAATAGAAATTGCCGGGCGCTACAGACCCAGGTGCCGCGCGTGAAACCGCAGGTGCTCGTCGATAAAGCTGGCGATAAAGTAGTAGCTGTGGTCGTAGCCCTCGCGGCGCCTCAGCTGCAGCGGGTAGTCGCTGGCCGCGGCCGCCGCTTCCAGCATCTCCGGCTTCAACTGCTCGGCCAGGAAGTCGTCCGCCTCTCCCTGATCCACCAGCGCCGGTACCTTGGCAGTTGCCTGGCGCATTAGCACGCTCGCGTCGTATTCCTCCCAGCCGGCGGTGTCCCCGCCCAGGTAGGCGGTAAACGCCTTCCTGCCCCAGGGGCAGTTGACCGGATTGGCGATGGGGCTGAACGCAGACACCGAGCGGTAGCGCTCCGGGTTGCGCAACGCCAGCACCAGTGCGCCGTGGCCGCCCATCGAATGGCCGGCCAGGGCGCGCTCGCCGCTGACTGGAAACAGTGATTCCACCAGCTTTGGCAGTTCGTCGAGAACATAGTCGTACATGTGGTAGTGGCGGCTCCACGGGGCTTCGGTCGCGTTGACGTAGAAGCCCGCTCCCTGGCCCAGGTCGTAGCCTTCGTCGTCGGCGACCGCATCGCCCCGGGGGCTGGTGTCCGGGGCCACCAGCGCCATCCCCAGGCGGGCGGCGAACTGCTGGGCACCGGCCTTCTGCATAAAGTTTTCGTCGGTGCAGGTCAGTCCGGACAGCCAGTAGAGCGCCGGCACTTTTTCGCCCAAGGCCGTTTGTGGGGGCAGGTAGATAGCAAAGCGCATCTCGCAGTTGATGGATTCGGACTGGTGGCGGTACTGCTTGTGCCAGCCGCCGAAGCTCCGGTTGCTGCTCAGGTTTTCAATGGTCATCGCCAACTCCGGTCACTGGTCGAAATGGATGACTGAGCGGATGCTCTCGCCGCGGTGCATCAGGTCGAAGGCCTCGTTGATTTCCTCCAATCCCATGGTGTGGGTGATGAAATCGTTCAGCTTGAACTCGCCGCTCAGGTAGCGCTCGACGATAGCGGGGAGCTCGGAGCGGCCCTTGACCCCGCCGAAGGCGGTCCCTCTCCAGACCCGGCCCGTGACCAGTTGGAAGGGGCGGGTGGATATCTCCTGGCCGGCGCCGGCCACGCCGATGATCACCGATTCCCCCCAGCCCTTGTGGCAGCACTCCAGCGCCGAGCGCATGACGTCGACGTTGCCGATACATTCGAAGGAGTAGTCCACGCCGCCGTCGGTCAGATCGACGATCACCTCCTGGATCGGCTTGTCGTAGTCCTTCGGGTTGATGCAGTCGGTGGCGCCCAGCTGGCGCGCCAGCTCGAACTTGCTCTCGTTGATATCGATGGCGATGATGCGCCCGGCCCTGGCCATGGTGGCGCCGATCACCGCCGACAGGCCGATACCCCCCAGACCGAAGATGGCGACACTGGCCCCCTCCTCGACCTTTGCGGTGTTCATCACCGCGCCCATCCCGGTGGTGACGCCACAGCCGAGCAGGCAGACCTCCTCCAGCGGCGCCGCCTTGTCGACTTTGGCCAGGGAGATTTCCGGCAGCACCGTGTATTCGGAGAAGGTGGAACAGCCCATAAAGTGGTGGATGGGCTGTCCATCCTTGTAGAAGCGGGTGGTGCCGTCCGGCATCAGGCCCTTGCCCTGGGTCTCGCGGATCTTGCCGCACAGGTTGGTCTTGCCGGACCGGCAGAATTTGCACTCGCCGCACTCCGGCGTGTACAGGGGGATCACATGGTCGCCCACCGCGACGCTGGTCACGCCTTCACCCACCGCCTCGACGATACCGCCGCCCTCGTGCCCGAGAATCGACGGGAAGATGCCTTCCGGATCGTCCCCGGACAGAGTGAAGGCGTCGGTGTGGCAGACACCGGACGCGACCACACGCACCAGCACCTCGCCCGCCTGCGGCGGCATTACATCGACTTCTTCGATAGACAGCGGTTGCCCGGGGCCCCAGGCCACGGCGGCTTTGGACTTGATCATCTGGGTCATTGCGCATTCCTCTTCTGTTTGGCGTCTACCGCCGTTTGGGCGAGTCTATCTGTTTCTGCATGCCTTATAATCACAGCATTCTGAAATTTATATTTTCTATTTGGTAACAATTAGGTATACCGCCGGAGAGAGGGGAACGATGATCAGTTGGGAAGGGGTCAGCGAATTTGTGGCTGTCGCCGAGGCCGGCAGCTTCACCGGCGCGGCCGGGAGGCTGGGGATTTCCACGGCTCAAGTCAGCCGCCAGGTCAGCGCCCTGGAGGCCAGGCTGTCGACCAGATTGTTTTATCGCACTACCCGCAAGGTCTCGGTGACCGAACCGGGGCAGGTCTACTACCGGCACTGCCGCCAGGTGCTCGACGGGCTGGAGGAGGCGGAGCGCGCCATTACCGACCTGCAGCAGGTGCCCCGGGGCAGGCTCAGGCTGACGGCAGCGGTCACCTACGGGGAGACGACCCTGGCCCCGCTGGTCAACGATTTTGCGCTGCGCTACCCGGAACTGCAGGTGGAGATGCACCTGACCAACCAAAAGCTGGACCTGGTGGCAGAGGGCTATGATCTCGCCATCCGGCTGGGCAAGCTGGACGACTCCAGCATGATGGCGCGGCGACTCGCGTCGCGGACCCTGTACGTCTGCGCCTCCCCGGAATACCTGTCCTCCCGCGGCGAGCCACACAGCCTGTCGGAACTGGGGCGGCACAACTGCCTGCCGGGGACGCTGGACTACTGGCGCTTCCAGGAGAGGAATCGGCCGCGGAATATCAAAGTCAGTGGCAGTATCCGTTGCAACAGCGGCTGGGCGCTGGTCGATGCAGCCCTGAAGGGGATCGGTATCGTGCAACTGCCCGGCTACTATGTGCGCGAGCACCTGGGAACGGGCCGTTTGATTTCCCTGCTGGAACACTACCGCGAGGCCGACGACGGCATCTGGGCCCTCTATCCCCATAATCGCCACCTGTCGCCGAAGGTGAGTCTGTTGCTGGATTATTTCAGTGAGTACCTTGGCGATTCGATCGTCCCTGATCAATAAGCTCCCCAATGGTGTGATGTTACTGACGGACCGGCGCTACATAATGATACCTTGTATCATTATGTTGGCAGCAAGGAGAAGGCTGTGGTGTGCTTGCAAAACTGTCGCGAAAAGGTGAAGTGCCGGAGTTCAGTCCGCTCAATTCGCCGGCCAACCCCGTGCATGATTTCGTTGATTCTGGATAAGTGCTTTTAAAAACTGGAGTACCCATGAAAATAAAATATCCCTTCGCCCTGGTGGCTGCGGTCCTGCTCGCCGGCTGCGCCGAGTCCAGCGACCCCGCGCCGGTGGCAACCGATTCCACCGAGGGCATGTGGCAACCGCACCAGTTGCCGGAACTGGCGGATGAGCTGCATCGCCTGGGCCTGGAGCTGGACCCGGCGGGTATGACCAAGCTCACCGACTTCCCGATGAACGCGGTGATCAGCCTGGGCGGCTGCTCCGCCTCATTCGTTTCCGCCAAGGGGCTGGTGGTTACCAACCACCACTGCGCCTACGGCTCTATCTCCTACAACTCCACCGAGGAGCGGGACCTGCTCGCCAACGGCTTTCTCGCTGGCGATCTCAGCGAGGAACTGCCCGCGGCTCCCGGCTCGCGTGTCTATGTGACCGTGGCCATGGATGAGGTGACCGACAGGGTGAACGAGCGCCTGTCCGACGATATGGACGGCGCCGCGCGCTTCAAGGCCATCGAGGACGCGGAGAAATCACTGGTGGCCGAGTGCGAGAAGAACCCGGGCCACCGTTGCGAGGTGTACAGCTACTACGGCGGCCTCGACTACTACCTGATAAAGCAAATGGAAATCCGCGACGTGCGACTGGTGTACGCGCCGGCATCCTCCATCGGCAAGTTCGGCGGCGATATCGACAACTGGATGTGGCCGCGCCACACCGGCGACTACGCCTTCTACCGCGCCTACGTAGGCAAGGATGGCAAACCCGCCGACTACGCCGAAGATAATGTGCCCTATAAACCCAAGCATTACCTGCCGGTGGCGGCGAAGGGACCCGAGGAGGGGGACTTCGTGATGGTGGCCGGCTATCCCGGGCGCACCAACCGCTACCGCACCGCGCAGGAAGTGGAGAGCAATTTCGACTGGTACTACCCCACCATGCAGCGGGTGCTGGCGGAGTGGTCCCGGACCATCGCCGAAGCCACCGACGGCAACAAGGACGCGGAATTGAAGTACGCCAGCCTGGTGGCGGGGCTGAACAATTACGCCAAGAATTTCACCGGCATGATGGAGGGCTACGGGCGCAGCGACCTGCTGGCGCGCAAGCGCAAACTGGAGGTGGACCTGCAGGCCTGGGTGGAGGCGGACGACGCGCGCCGGGGGAAATACCAATCCACCATCGACGACCTGGATGCACTGGTGACCGAGCAGCAGTCCACCCGCGAGCGGGACCTGGTGCTCAACTACATGGACCGCTCCGCCATGCTCGGTGCGGCGCGAAAGCTGTACCGGCTGGCGGTGGAAAGTGAAAAACCGGATGCGGAGCGCGAACCGGGTTACCAAAAGCGGGACCTGACCCGCTTTACCGAGGGCATGCGACGTATCGAGCGCAGCTTCCATCCGGCGGTGGACAGGCAGATATGGATCTACTTCCTTCAGCGCTACCTGGCGCTGCCGGAGGAACAGCGCATTGCCAGCTTCGACGATTTCCTGAAAATCGACGGCGAGGATGCCGACCTGGAGGCGGTGCTCGACAAGATGTATGCGAACACCCGCCTGGGGGAAACGGACGAGCGCCTCGCCTGGATCGGCAAAGCGCCCGCGGGCTTCGCCGACAGTGATGACCCGTTTATCCAACTGGCGGTGGCCGTGCACGAGGACATGCTCGCCCTGGAGCAGCGGGAAAAATCCATGGAAGGACGCTTCGCCGAATTGCGCCCGCAGTACATGGCGCTGCTGATCGATTACTACCGCCAGCAGGGCAAACCGGTCTACCCGGATGCCAACAGCTCCCTGCGCGTCACCTATGGCCTGGTGAAAGGCTACACCCCTCCCGCCGGTACCGTGACTGCGGCGGCGGACGGCAACGACGGTGCGGACAGCTTTGTGCCCTTTACCACCCTGCGCGGCGTGGAAGCCAAATACACCGGCGAGGAACCCTTCGACGCCCCTGAGGCGCTGCTCAGCGCCATCGACAAGCGGGACTTCGGCCGCTACTACGACGAGCGGCTGGATTCGGTGCCGGTGAACTTCCTCAGCACCGTGGATATCACCGGCGGCAACTCCGGCTCGCCCACCATGAACGGCCGCGGTGAACTGGTGGGGCTGGTGTTCGACGGCACCTACGACAGCATCAACGCCGACTGGGACTTCACCGACAGCACCCGTGCCATCCACGTGGACGTGGGTTATATGTTGTGGGTGATGGAACACGTGGATGGCGCCGGGCACCTGGTGCGGGAGATGGGGTTATAGTTTTCGGGACCCGGGTCCCGGGTCCGCGGGGCTGTTTTTATTGGGCGCTGAAGGCTTTTATGGAACGCTGAATACTTTTATGGAACGCTGAAGGCTCCAGCTCCGCAGGCCGGAGGCCCGCCCCCCTGGGAACGCCGAGCCCCAGCTCGGCATGCGGACCGCAGGCAGAAACTCCACCTGCATCCCCTTGGGAAAGCTGGCGTGGATGATCTGGTTCGGTGGCGGTGGCGCAGGTGAAGACAGGCGCCGAAGTAGGGCACCAGGAAGAAGCTTGAGGTGTCCGATGAATGCACCAGTCGCGCAACTGGCGCAAACCCTTTTCGGCAAGAGCCAAGCGCACTTTCTGGGAGCAAGTGGAGATCGGGCTGTGGTAAAGAGTCAGAGGCATGGAACAGTTTCTCCGGCTTGTTGTTGAACTTGGAACCGGGAAAACGCGGGCAGTCGTGTAGCCAGAAAACCCGCCGACGCGAGCAGGATCGCCGCGCCGATCAGGGCGAAACCATAGTCACCGCGGGCGTCGTAGGCCGCGCCCGCCAGCAGCGGACTGGCGGCCAGCCCGATCATGAACATGGCGTATTGCCAACCGTAGATCGCCCCGTAGGCCGTCAGACCGAAATAGCGCGCCACCAGATAGCCGATCAGATCGACCTCCGCGCCCATGGCAAAACCGATGGCGAAGGCGGCAACGACGGCCATTTCCGGCCCTCCCACCGCGAGCGCGATGCAGCCCGCCGCCGCAATACTGAACAGCAGCGTGGCAATACGCGGCGCGAAAAACCGGTCGATCAGCGCACCGGTCACGACCCGCCCCAAAATCACCGACACCCCCAGCACGCCGGCCGTGGTCGCCGCCCGGCTCAGGGTGACGCCGGCATCGGTCAGCATGGGAACGAAGTGCACAATCAGCCCGCCGACGCCGAGCGCGACGCAAAAGAAAAGCGCCGCCAGCAGCCAAAAGGTCGCGGTTTTCCTGGCCTCGACAAGCGTCATGCCGTCGAGTGGCGGCCTCGTCACTTCTCGACTCAGCGGACGCGGACGCTCCCGGATCAGGAGCACGATAACCGGCGTGGCGATCAGTATGACCATCGCCAGGGCTTCATAGCCGCCGCGCCAGCCGTGGGTTTCGATATAGCCGGAGACAAGTCGCGGCGCCAGCGCACCGGTAATGCCGGTGCCTGCGAGGGCGATGCCGAGCGCCAGGCCCCGCGCCTTGTCGAACCACAGGTTGACCAGTCGCGTGAACACCACCGGCGAGGTGCCGGCGGCAAACAGGTGCACGGCGGCATTGATCAACAGAAATTGTGTCAGGTCGGAAGACAGGGTCGATACCCACCAGAACCCGCTGGCGAGCCCGAGCAGGGAAACCCCCGCGACGCGTCGCACACCGAAGTGATCGGCGAGCCGGCCGAGCAGCGGTGCCGTCACCGCCAGCGTCAGGGCGCCGATCAGGGGCACGGCGGAAAGCCCGGTTCTGGACCAGCCGAAATCGGCCTGCATTGGCTTCATGAACACGCCGAGTGTGTAAAAATACAGCGAGGATATGCCGAAGGACACACCGAGAAAGGCGGCAATGAGTGCCGGTGCCCCCTGCCTTAATTCCGTACGCACACTCATGACCTGTTTTCCTCGACAATGGCGACGGCGCGAATCCAGCCCGCCGAAGCCGCTTTGATCTTGACTGGGAAACAGGCCAGCGTGAAGCCGCTGGATGGCAATTGCTCCAGCCCGTTGAGTTTTTCTATCTGGTAGTAGCCGATAAAGCGTCCGGCCTTGTGGCCTTCCCAGATAACGTCGGGATCACGAGTTTCCGCGAAGCGCTTTGCGGTATAGGAAAAGGGCGCATCCCAGGACCAGGCATCGGTGCCCACCACGCGCACGCCGCGCTCGGTCAGATACAGGGTCGCTTCCCGACCCATGCCACAGCCGGTGTCGACGTAGCCGGGCCCGCCGTAGGCGGCCCCCGCCGCGGTATTGACCAGCACGATGTCGAGCGGTTGCAACTCATGGCCTATGCGCGCAAGTTCATCTTCGACATCGGCGGCGGTGGCCACGTAGCCGTCGGGAAAGTGCCGGAAATCGAGCTTGACCGCGGGGCGCAGAAACCAGTCGAGCGGCGCCTCGTCAATACTCGGCGCGCGCTCACCGCCCGAGGTCGAGTGATAGTGCCAGGGGGCGTCCATGTGCGTGCCGCTATGGGTGGTAAGCTGGACAGTTTCCACGGCCCAGGCTTCACCGTCGGGCAAATCGCTCTGCTTCAGGCCCGGGAAAAACGGCGCCATCTGATGAAAGGATTCTTTATGGGTGACGTAATCGATATTGGGCCGCAGCGGCTCGGGATCGGATACAACGTCATTGCAAATCGGTATGGACAGATCGATGAAGCGGCGGGTCCTGGTTTGGCGGATCATAGTTTCTTCTCTGATTTGGGGAGGTGGGGCGCCAATACCCGGTTGCGGAGGACACCGATGGGCGGAATCTCCAGCTCGACGAGATCGCCATGATCGAGAAAACGCATATGCTCCAGGCCACAGCCATTGCCGACGGTTCCCGAGCCGAAGATTTCGCCGGGATAGAGGGTTTCGCCCCGGCTGACGTGGGCGATCATGTCCTCGAAGGTCCAGTGAATTGAACCTGAGTTCCCATCGGTCCAGGTTTCACCGTTGACCCGCGCGCGCATGGGCAGGTTGTAGGGGTCGCCGATCTCATCGGCGGTGACGATACAGGGCCCCATGACATTGGCGCCGTCAAAGTCCTTGCCTTTGGCCGGCCCCAGGGGGCCACCCATTTCCGCCGCCTGGGCGTCGCGGGCGCTGAAGTCGTTGTAAATGGTGTAGCCGAAAATATATTTTCCGGCCTCTGCCTTGGGGATATCGCGCCCCTGCCGCCCGATCACCACAGCCAGTTCCAGCTCGAAGTCCATCAGGCTGGAATAAGCGGGCCAGTGCAGATCGGTGTCGGTGCCGGCCATGGCGAAGCGGTTGCACTTGTAATAAAGCGGCTGGCGGAACCAGGCGTCCATGGGTTTGGGCGGACCCGCCCGTTCGATTTCGGCGAGGGCTTCGGTATCGCCCCGTGCCTTGGCCTGCAGGCGCATCACACTATGGCCGGCCTGACGCACATGGGTCTCGAAGCCCATAAAATCCCGCAGTTGCATCGGCACCGGCAGTGGCGCGAGCAAGTGTGGCTGTGCTTTCCCGGGGCTGATTTCGATGTGCGCCGCGGCGGGCATAGACTCGACCAGTTCACGCGCCAGATCAAGGGCGGGCGGGCCGGCCTCGATCAGGTTTTGCATGGAGGCATATACCGGGCTGTTGCCGCCGAACCTGGCACGGTGCGCGGCGGCGAGATCGCATATACTGCCGTCGGCGGCGAGCGCGCCCAGGAGCGGCCCCGTGCCACTGTCAAAGGTTACGAGTTTCATGTAGCTCCCTTAACACTAACTAGTGGCGGGATAATGAAAAGGATACGCCTAGAGTGCGTGGTGCATTCAGTGTCGCGTTTGGCAGGTTGAAGAAAGGTACTATCTGGGTGGCGTGGCGATCATCAAAGATATTCCTGGCAAACAGGGCGATCTCCCACTTTTCATCGTCCGGTCCCACCGCGAGCCGCAGGTCCACTTCCTCCCAGCTTTCGCCAATGAATTGATCGAGGTCCTGGTTGGTTTCGGTGAAATGGGTCTCCGACTGCATGCGCAGTGTCGCTTGTCCGCTGATATAGCCAAACGATGTGGGGTACCGATAATCGGCAGAGAAGTTCCCGATCCATTCGGGCGAGCGCGTCATGCGATTGCCGGATACATCCACCGCCGCGGGTGTCTGCAGCGAACCCATGGTGATGGTACCGATGTCGTCGGGAAATCCGAACAGCGTGCCATCGAGGATTTCCGTATCCAACCAGGAGCCATTCAAGGTCAGGGTCAGATTCTCCGTTGCACGCAACAGGCCCTCAAATTCGATACCCCGTGTCCGGGCTTCGGGCACGTTGATGATCGCCACCCCGCCGGTGTTTACCGCCTGGCGAATCTGGAGGTCGTTGTAATCGGACCAGAAGGCACTGATATTCAGCCGCGCGCGTCGGTTGAAGAGCTCGTGCTTCGCGCCGAGTTCATAGTTGGTGATGGTTTCCGAACCCACTTCCAGCGGCCGATCCGGCAGGGTGCCGCCAATGTCGCCGAAGTTGTTGAAACCACCGCTGGTAAATCCGCGGGAGTAGCTGGCGTAATACATGCCCGAGTCCGTCGGCGCGAAGTTCAACACCACGCGCGGCGTGACTTTTTCGAAGCTCGCCTCACAGTCATTGGTCGCGCCCGGACAAGCGACGGTAGTCCCCGCGTCCAGCGGCGGTACCACACTGGTTCTCAAGGTTTGCACCGTATTGGTGACCGTGGCCTCTTTTTCGTCGCGGCTGTAGCGCAGCCCGCCGGTTAACGACCAGGTATCGCTCAGATCGAGTGTTCCATCCGCGAAGACCGCGTAGGAATGGGTCTCCTGCGTGGTATTGAAGCCCAGATCCAGGCCGGCGGCACTGCCAGGCACCAGGGGTGGGATGCCGGGAGCGGCCATGGGCGGGCCGCCCTGTTCGTTGACGATGCGAATGAAGCCGTCAACTTCCTCGTAGGCGTAGTAGAGCCCGGCGGTCCAGCGGAAGGAGCCGCTGTCCGAGGCGAGCCGCAATTCCTGCGACCAGGAGGTGTAATCCTGATCAGAGGTGTTCCAGCCAAGGGAGAAGGCGGAATTGGCGGGGTTGATCAGCCGGCTGTTCTCCCGGTTGTTCGGGGGAGGCATGCCGGTCAGATTGTTCCAGAACTCCGCACCGGGTGTTCCCGGCAGGGCCCCGGTGACCCAGGGTGTCGAGTCCTGGAATCCGCTGACGTTGAAATGGCGGTATCCGGTCACGGACGCAAGCGTCACAGCTTCACTGAGTTGCCAGTCGGCCAGCAGGGTGACGTTTTCCGATTCCGTTTCCGTGTACTGTTTGCCGATAATCTGAACTTCCCGGTCATCGAGAGTCTCTTCGTAATCGGAACGGCGGACGTGTGGGGACCCCTGATAGAGCTGCAGGGGCAGGCCGGGGATCACCGGGCCGAGTTCGAGAGTCGCCAACTGCAGTGTTGCGGGTCGATCCTCGCCGCGCGCGATCTCACCGATCAGGTCGACCGTCACATCGCTGTTTGGCGTAAAACGCAGGGAAACACGACCGGCGGTGCCGCGCCCACCACCGAATTCGCGACCGTCAATGATGTTCTCCGCCCAGTCGCCGCCCGATCGGTGGGAGATGGCGGCGCGCATCGCCAGAACGTCCTCAATGAGCGGTAAGTTCACCGCACCAGAGACCTTTGCGTTGTCGTAGCTGTCGTAGCTGAAGCGTGTATAACCGCTGAATTCGCCGCTCGGCCGCCTGGTGTCGATGAGGAGAGCGCCGGCGGTGGAGTTGCGCCCGTAGAGCGTCCCCTGCGGGCCACGCAGCACCTGGATGTTGTCGACATCCAGAAAATCCGCTACCGATTGTCCGAGCGCGCGGACATAGACGCCGTCGACGTAGACGGCAACGGGCTGTTCGGTCAGCAGGCTGCCGCTGCCGGCGGGACCGCCGATGCCGCGGATGGCGACGGGCGCCAGGCCGTAGCTTACGCTGTCCGAAACCACAAGGCTGGGTACCGCACCGGCCAGATCCTGGATCGAACTGTAGCCGGCCCGGGTTAGCGCATCTCCCTGAATCGCCGAAACCGAGATCGGCACGTCCTGCAGATTTTCCGACCGTTTTTGCGCGGTAACGACAACTTCTTCAATTTCTCTGGCTTGCTGCGCAATGCCGGGCTGGCCCCATAAGACCAGAGTCAGATTACCCGCCAGCCCGATCGCCAGGCTCAGTTGCTTTTTCTTCATCGCTTTCTCTCCATTACGGATTGTTATTATCAAAGCCTCAAGCAAAAACCTTCATCCCAGCTTGCCAATCCCGGCGCCCGACGCCTCGGCCAGGTCGGCAATGCCCGCAACGGTAAACCCGACAATTTGGTCGATCAGGTCTTCGGGTTCTTCCGGCCAGGCGTCGCGGCCACTCATGGTGCGATAGCTGCCGTCAAACGGCGCCGTAATCATCAACATGACGGCAAAACTAAACACCCGCACTACTGCATCAGTCGATATGTTGGGAGCCGTCTCCCGCAGGGCGAGAAGATACTGGTTGCGTATCGGCATCAGCAGTTCGGTGTAAATGCTGTCGGTCAATGAATGGCTTTCCATCACGAAGCGGGCCAGCAGCCTCACATAGGCGTGGGCTTTCTCATCACCGCACAACTCCAGATGCGGCGATATATACCCCCGAATCAGCGCCTCAATGCGCCGCTTGCCTTTCAGATTGGGATCGATGCGGCGCAGGTTCTCAAGCCGCTGCTCGTTCAGGGCTTTCAGGTACCGGCTGATGACCTCCCGATACACCGCTTCCTTATTGCCAAAGTGATAATGAACCAGCGCCGCATTGAGTCCGGCATCGCGGGAGATTTCCCGCAATGACACGCCGTCGTAGCCCTTTTCGGCAAAATGGCGAACTGCGTGGTCGAGGATCAGCGTTTTGGCATCCATAGTCAGGCTCTATCTATTTTGGGTTTGTTATTGCAGGCTTGAATCGCTGGTTTAACTTTCGTGTGACTTTTAAATTTAACCGCTTGATTTAACCATCTGATTTAACTGGTTGATTAAATCCGACTGTAGCAGTTCCGATGCGGTCTGCCAAGAGTATTTGCAAGCAGGATTTTTCGTAGGGTGTCGAGCAGCGAACCTCTCAATAACGCCGCAGGATGAACGGTTACCCCGCGCCATTCACGTGGACGTGGGTTACATGTTTGTGTGTGATGGAGCACGTGGATGGTGCCGAGCACCTGGTGCGGGAGGTGGGGTTATAGTTTTCGGGATCCGGGACCGCGGAGCTGTTTTTATGGAACGCTGAAGGCTTTTATGGAGCGCTGAAGGCTCCAGCTCCGCCATCGGGCCGCAGGCCCGCCCCCTGGGAACGCCGAGCTCCAGCTCGGCATGCGGACCGCAGGTCCGCCGAGGGCGAATACAAGGTTCGTCCTACAATGCGCTCTCGTCATTCCGGCATGACGTTCCTACGCCGGTATGACGAGTCGATGAATTCAGTAGGATGGGCAAAGGAGCGAAGCGACGTGCCCATCTTTCGTGGCTTTGATGGGCACGCTTTGCCCATCCTACGAATGCTATTTCTGACGTTTAGTCTTCATAAACGTAAACCCCCTCCACCTGCATACGGTAAGCCGTCGTACCCGGTTCGCTTAAAGGAAGCTTAGGCGTCAGCCTGCGCTGGCCTGGCCCGCCAGAACCGCCTTGGCCGGGGTGCCGGCGGCCTTTGCATTCTGCGCCTCTATCCAGCCGCTCATGCGCGCTTCCAGCACATTCAGCGGCACTGCGCCGCTGGACAGCAGCTGGTCGTGGAAGGCGCGGATATCGAAGCGCTCGCCCAGCCGCTGCTCCGCTTTGGCGCGCAGTTCCTTGATCTTCATTTGGCCCAGTTTGTAGGCCAGGGCCTGGCCTGGCCACACCAGGTAGCGATCGATTTCCACGGTGATGTCGTGCCTGGGCTTGGCGCTGTTGTTCATAAAGAACTCGATGGCCTCTTCGCGGCTCCAGCCCAACTGGTGCATGCCGGTGTCCACCACCAGGCGCACTGCGCGCCACATATCGTAAGTGAGAGCGCCGAACTCGCTGTAGGGGTCCCGGTACAGGCCCAGGTCCTTGCCCAGGCTCTCGGAGTAGAGGCCCCAGCCCTCCACATAGGCGGTGTAGCCGGCGTTGCGGCGCAGCGGGTGCAGGCCTTCCTGCTCCTGGGCCAGGGCGATCTGCAGATGGTGGCCGGGCATGGCCTCGTGCACCGTCAGTGCTTCCATCTCCCATTTCGGGCGGCTGGGCAGGTTGTAGGTGTTGGCGAAGAAGATCCCGGCGCGGCCGGCTTCATTGGAGCCGGGCATGTAGTAGGCGGTGGTCTGGGACTTCTCCGAGTAGCTGGGGATCGGTTTTACCCCGTAGGGCAGGCGCGGCAGGGTGCCGAACAGGGCCGGCAGCTCGCCGTCGATGCGCTTGGCGATATCCCGGTAGCCCCGCATCAGTTCTTCTTTGCTGGTGTGGTAGAACTGCGGATCGGTGCGCAGGAATTTGGTGAATTCCTCAAAACTGCCGTCAAAGCCGGTCTTCTCAATGACCGCCTGCATCTGGCCGCGGATGCGCCTCACCTCGGCCAGGCCGATACGGTGGATTTCCTCCGGGCTCAGGGTGGTGGTGGTGTTTTCGCGCACCAGGTGCGCGTACCAGCGCAGGCCGTCGGGCATGCTGGTGAAGGCGGTGTCCACCCTGGCGCCGGGGATATATTCGCGCTCGACGAATTCCGCCATGTTCCGCCAGGCGGACACCAGGTCTCTCTGGTACAGCGCATGGGCCCGCTGTTGCAGGCGGCGTTGCTGGGCGGAGGAGATGCCGGCCGGCATTTCGTTGAAGGCTTTCAGCAGTGGGCTGTCCTTCGGCTCCTCGGGCACCAGGGCGCGGATCTGGCCGGGCAGGTCGCGGAGGGTGATCTGCGGCGGAGTGATTTTCTTTTCCAGGCCCTCGCGCATCAGCGCCTGGGTCTGCTGTACCAGCGCCGGCAGTTTCTCCAGGCGGGTGAGAATGGTTTCGTAGTCGGCGACGGTGCCTTTGGCCATGCTGTTCAGCACACTGGGCACGTTGCGCTGGATGCCGTCCATATGGCTGACCGGCAGCAGGTGGCCCGGGAACTGGAAGCCTTTTACCTCCATCAGCAGGTCCTGGTACAGCAGCTGGTAATCCAGCTGTTTCTCCTCCGGGAGGCTGTTGCGGTCAAGATGGCGGCTGGCGGCCAGCAGGCTGCGGGTCTGTTCCCGGCGGCGCTCGATGCCGTCCATGGAGGTGTCGGTCCAGCGGTTGTCCTGGCCCCGGTAGCCTTCGTAGGTGGCGTTCTCCGGGAAGCTCTCCATGATCCAGCGGTAGCGCAGGTCCTGCAGGGCTTTCAGCTGGGCGCTGGAATCGCTCTTGGGTAGGGCGTCGAAGGCTTTGTCAAAGGCATTCTGCTCCATGGCCGAGGCGCTGGCGGCGAGCAGGGCGGTGGAGAAAAGTAGGGATTTGGCGAGGTTGGTCATGGTGCTCCCCGTGTAATTGGTAAAGCTGAGGCGCGGGCTGTGCCCGCGGTGCGGAGCTGGAGCTCCGCGGTCCCGGGGATGGTCTACAGCAGTTTATGGATTTGGTATTCCGGGTCCCGGGTTCCGGGTTCCGGGGCCCGCTTTTTCAGCCGTCGGCGAATCTGCCTTTCGATGCCCGCTGCGTCCAGGCCGAGGCCGGCGAGCAGGTCTTTGTGCTTGCCGTGCTCAATGGTGCTGTCAGGCAGGCCCAGTTGCAGTACCGGCACCTGGGTGCCGCGGTGGTTCAGGTATTCCGTCACCGCGCTGCCGGCGCCGCCGGCCACGGTGTTCTCTTCCAGGGTGACCAGCAGGTGGTGGCTCGCGCCGAGTTCGTCGATCAACTGCTCGTCCAGTGGCTTGACCCAGCGCATATCCACCACCGTGGCGCCGAGCTTCTCCGCCGCGGCCAGCGCCGGGGTCAGTAGGGTGCCGAAGCTGAGGATGGCCACGCCGGCACCCTCGCGCACCAACTGCCCTTTGCCCAGCGGCAGTTCGGTCATCTGTTCTTCGATCTGCGCCCCGGTGCCGGTACCCCGCGGATAGCGCACCGCTGCCGGCCCGCTGTGCCGGTAGGCGGTGTAGAGCAGTTGGCGGCACTCGTTCTCGTCGCTGGGGGCGGCGATCACCAGGTTCGGCAGGCAGCGGATATAGGTGAGGTCGAAGCTGCCGGCGTGGGTGGGACCGTCCTCGCCCACCAGGCCGGCGCGGTCTATGGCGAAGGTAACGTCCAGGTTCTGGATGGCCACATCGTGCACCAGCTGGTCGTAGCCGCGCTGCAGGAAGGTGGAGTAGATGGCCACCACTGGTTTCTGTCCCTCGCAGGCGAGGCCGGCGGCCAGGGTGACTGCGTGCTGTTCGGCGATGGCCACGTCGTGGAAGCGCTCCGGAAAGCGCTCGGCGAATTCCACCATGCCCGAACCTTCGCACATGGCGGGGGTGATGCCCACCAGCCTGTCGTCCCGCTCGGCGGTGTCGCACAGCCAGCGGCCGAACACCTCCTGGTACTTGGGCGGCTTGCGCTCGCCGCCCCCCTCGCTCGGGGAGGGGGCCACCTGCACCTTGGGCTCTGGTTCCAGCTTGTTCAGCGCATGGTAGCCCACCGGGTCTTCCTCGGCGGGGCCGAAACCCTTGCCCTTGGTGGTGACGATATGCAGAAGCTGCGGCCCGCGCTGACTGCGCAGGTTGCGCAGGGTCTGCACCAGGTCGTGCACATTGTGGCCGTCCAGCGGGCCCACGTAGTTGAAGCCCAGTTCCTCGAACAGGGTGCCCGGGGTGATCATGCCCTTTACATGTTCTTCGGTGCGCCGTGCCAGCTGCCAGGCCTTGGGAATGACGGAGAGTATCTTGCGGCTGCCCTCGCGCATGGACAGGTAGGTTTTGCTGGCCAGGATCTTGGCGAAATAGGTGGCCAGGCCCCCGACGTTTTTCGAGATGGACATGCGGTTGTCATTCAGCACTACCAGCATGTCTTTGCCGGTGTGGGCGGCGTGGTTCAGCGCCTCGAAAGCCATGCCGGCGGTCATGGCGCCGTCGCCGATCACCGCGACGACCCTGCGGTCGTCCGCAGAGCCCAGCGCCATGCCCAGGGCGGCGCTGATGGAGGTGCTGGAGTGGCCCACGCCAAAGGTATCGTAGGGGCTCTCGCTGCGTTTGGGAAAGCCGGACAGGCCGCCCTGCTGGCGCATGCTGAGCATCTGCTCGCGGCGCCCGGTGAGAATCTTGTGGGGATAGGTCTGGTGGCCCACATCCCACACCAGCCGGTCTTCCGGGGTGTTGTAGATGTAGTGCAGGGCGATGGTCAGTTCCACGACCCCCAGGCCGGCGCCGAAGTGACCACCGGTCTGGCCGACGCAGTACAGCAGGTACTCGCGCAGCTGGCTGGCCAGTTCCGGCAGTTGGCGCTCGTCCAGGGCGCGCAGCTGCGCCGGTTCGTCGATGGCGTCGAGCAGTGGCGTCTGCGGGCGTGTGCGTGGGATTTCGTCGAACATCAAACGTATCAATTGCAACGGATAGGTAAGAGGGGGATTGTATGCCTGTGGCGGGGAGATTGCATCCTGTGGGGGACTCGGGACTCGGGACTCGGGACTCGGGACTCGGGACTCGGGACTCGGGACTCGGGACTCGGGTTGTGGGAGCCTGCCTCGCAGGCGATGGGGCGAGCCCCCGGCCACTCCGCTTCGCCAGCAGGGCTGGCTCCCACAGGAATTAGTGACTGCGTTGGACTATGTAGTCGGCCAGCTGTCGCAGCAGGTCGCTGTCGCCATCCACTTCGGCCAGGGTGTCCAGTGCCTCCCGGTGCAGGCCCTCAAGCTTGGCGCGGGCGCCGTCCAGGCCCAGCAGGGAGACGTAGGTGGGTTTGTTGCGCGCGGCGTCGGCGCCTTGGGTCTTGCCCAGGGTGGCGGTGTCGGCGGTTACGTCGAGAATGTCGTCCTGTACCTGAAACGCCAGGCCGATGGCCTCGGCATAGCGGCTGACCGCCGCCAGCCGGGCTTCGTCGGCACCGCCGAGCAGGGCGCCGATGCGCGCGCTGGCGCGGATCAGGGCGCCGGTCTTGAGGCGGTGCATCTGTTCGAGCCGGGGCAGGTCGAGGCGCTTGTCCACCGAGTCCAGGTCGATGGCCTGGCCCGCTACCATGCCCCGGCTGCCGGCGGCACAGGCCAGTTCGCGGATCAGGCGCAGTTTGAGTTCGGCGGCCGCTTCGCTTTGCAGCAGTAATTCGAAAGCCAGGGTGTGCAGGGCGTCGCCGGCGAGGATGGCGGTGGCTTCGTCGAACTGGATATGGCAGGTGGGCCGGCCCCGGCGCAGGTCGTCGTCGTCCATGGCCGGCAGGTCGTCGTGTACCAGGGAGTAGGCGTGGATGCACTCCAGGGCCGCCGCGGCCGTGTCGCAGCTTTCTGCGGAGAAGCTATCCGCAAAGCTGTGGGCGCAGGCATAGACCAGTGCCGGGCGCAGGCGCTTGCCCGGCCCCAGAGCGGCGTAGCCCATGGCGGCGAAGAGTTTTTCCGCACCGGAGGTGGCCGGGGCCAGCGCCGTCTGCAGGCGGGCCTCCACACGTTCGGCACTCCATCGCAGGAAGTTCGACAGTTCCGCGGGAAAGGATGTGTCGGACACTCAGGCTTCTTCCTCTTCGCCCGCGGTATCCTCGTCGAAGGGCAGTTCGCGGATGCTGCCGCTCTCCTCCATCAGGACCTTGACCTTCTGCTCGGCGCTGGCCAGTTTCTGCTGGCACTCGCGGGTGAGCTTTACCCCGCGTTCGAAATCCGCCAGGGCCTCCTCCAGGGGCAAGTCGCCCGCTTCCAGGCGCTCCACCAGTTCTTCCAGTTCTTCCAGTGCCTGCTCAAAGGTTGCCGGCTTCTTTTTTACCGCCATGGGATATTCGCTCCAACTCAATGCGCGGCAACCTTAGCCGCTGGCGCATAAGGGGTCAATTGCTCGCCTCCAGGGACAGCAGATAGTGGGCCAGGGCGCGCTTCTGCGCGCTGCTTAAGCCGTAGTTGGGCATGGGCGGCGTGGGAGCGTCGAAGTAACTCGCCAGGCTCTGCAGAGTGTATTTTTTTGCCAGATTTTTCAGCACCAACTGTTCAGCGTGGCATTGGGCGCAATTGTGTTGCCGATACAGTTCCTCGCCCCGCTGCGCCGCGCCGCTGTCGATGGCCAGGGGCTTGTGGGGGGCTTTTATCCGCGGTTTCCGCTCCACGGCGGCGGAGGCATTTTGCGATCCGGTAGTGACGCGGTAGACGGCGCCGGCGTAATCATCGGAGATATAGATGTTGCCGTTGGCGTCCTCGGCGATGGCCACGGGTCGGCCGCTGACTTCGTCGCGCTTGCGATCCAGGAAGCCCCAGAGGAAATCCCGCTGTTCGATGTTGCCGCGGTCGTCCCAGTGCAGGGAGACCACCTTGTAGCCGTCCTTGGTGCTGCGGTTCCAGGAGCCGTGCAGGGCCACCAGCGCCGCGTCACGATAGTCCCGGGGCTGTGCCGGGCTGCGCAGGAAGCGGATGCCCAGCGCGGCGTTGTGGGCGGGGAAGTTGTGCACCGGCGGGCGCGAGTTCTCGATCTTGCGCTGGATTTCCTCGCCGGCGTCGGCACTCCCCTCTCCGCCTTTGGTGAAATGGGGGTCCGGGACCCGGTCGCCGTTGGCGTAGGGCCAGCCGTAAAAAACACCTTTTTCCACCAGGTTCAGCTCGTCGGGTGGAAAGTCGTCTCCCAGCCAGTCGCGGCCGTTGTCGGTGGCATAGAGACCTCCGTCCATCGGGGACCAGTCGAAGCCCACGCTGTTGCGCAGGCCGGTGGCGTAGATTTCCAGGTCGCTGCCGTCGGGTTTGAAGCGCATGATGGTGGCGCGCTGCGGGTCCTTCTCCTCGCAGACGTTGCAGGTGGAACCACTGGAAAGATAGACCCAGCCATCCGGTCCCATGGCGATGGTCTTGGTCCAGTGATTGCCCTCGTCCCCGAGGCCGCTGACGATTTTCTGGTAGCTGCCGGCCAGGCGGCCGTCGGAGTGGTCGAAAGGGACGCGACCGACGCCGTTGCTCTCGGCGATATACAGCCAGTCCTCATGCAGGAACAGGCCGTGGGGGCGGCGCAGGTCGTCGATGAGTACCCGTTGGCCGTCGCTGCGGCCGTCCCCGTCGCGGTCCGCCCGGAGCAGGCTCACCTGTCCGCGCCGGGGTTGGGAAACGATTACGTCGCCACGGCGGGTGACGGTCAGCCAGCGGGCGTTGGACACAGTGTCGGCAAAAAGCTCCACGCGAAAACCGGCGGGAGTGTGTAACCGTCTGTCCACCGTTTGGGGATCAGTTTCAGCGCCCCCTGTCAGTTGTTTCCAGGGCACGCTGACGCCCGGCGCGAAGAATATAATGGTGGACACGCCAGCGCCCAACGCTACAAGAAAAATAAGCGTATATTTCAACAGGCTTTTCACGATTTGAGATTGATCTCGTAATATTTGTGGCTATAGTTGTCGCTCTTCCCATGCCGCGCCAGTTTTACCACAACAGGCGCCTCCCGTCTCCGCCGCTTATCCCCCATGGGATATATCGCAGGCTTGTGAGATATCTCGCACAAAAAATTCAGCCGATTGCCTCTACTTTTTTTTCCGTCCCTGACCATAATGAAAGTGCAGGGATGCAAAGGGACTGCAAACCGCGGCAAAGGATAAAAGGATTGTGCCGCTCGCCCGAGGGACACGGGCACCATCCTGTGAGACGCACCGTTCGGGCGGGATTGCCCGGACGGTGTTTTATTTGGGCAACGATTTGCCGCATCCCTACGGCTCGACCTTCGGTCAGCCGAGGGTGCCAATCCGCGTCCTGTGGACTTTTCCCTGACCCTTCTTCGAGCAGCCTCCGGCTGCACAAAACGGCGGAACCGCCGTTTTGTTATTTTTTTACCTGTTTCACCGGGGCAATTCCTGTCTGGAAAATGTAACAATTTTCCGCTTTAATCAGTGCAATCCGGCCATATTTTTCCTCTGAGCCGGTGGAGGATGATGCATTCAGTAAGTCAGCTCTGCATATACCTGCCCTGATACAGCCCCCACACCGCTGGCGGGTATGCTGTTCGACACTCGTGAATTTCTACAGAAGGCCCTGCCGGATTGCCGGCAGGGCCTTTGTTTTTGGGCGAACAGAAGATTCGCCCCCAGGGTTTCAAGAAGGGGAGATGAGCCGATGCAAGCGAGAATTCTGCGCCTGAATCTGGCGGGGCAGCCGCTGGAGTGGTTGAGTTGGGAGGAGGCCGCCTGCCTGTATGTGCGGGAATTGGTGACCTGGTCCCTCGGTGGGGTGGTGCTCACTGTGCGCGGTGGCATCAACCGCCTCGGCGAACGATCCAGTCTGGATCTGGCAGCGATTATCGCCTGCGGCGGCGAGCGCATGGCGCGGCCGCGCCGACGCCCGCCACTGACCAATAGCGCGCTCTTTTCCCGCGATCTGCACACCTGTCTGTACTGTGGCAACGGATTCCCCAAGCGGGAGCTGACCCGCGATCACGTGCAGCCGGTATCCCGCGGCGGCCGTGATGTCTGGGAGAACGTGGTTACGGCTTGCCGGCGCTGTAACCAGCACAAGGGCAACCGGTTGCTGCAGGAGATCGATCTGGAATTGCTGGCACTGCCCTTCTGCCCCAATGCCGCCGAATACCTGGCGCTGATCAACAACGAGCGGATTCGCGGCGACCAGATGGAGTTTTTGCGCGGACAGTTTTCCCGCCGGCGCCAGGAGGGGTGGTTGCAGGCGGGCTGATCAATGACCAATGATTAATGTTTGTCATTGGTTATTGATCATTGGTCTTCATCGCTTTGTGGATCAAACTGCTCAGGTAGTGGGAAAAGTCGTGGCCGGCGTTTTCCATCATTTTGGGGAACATGGAAATGGACGTCATGCCGGGAAAGGTGTTGACCTCGTTGAGGTAGATATCGCCTTCCTCGGTGAGAAAGAAATCGATACGTGACAGGTCCTTCAACTGCAGGCCGATAAAAGCGCGGCAGGAGGCCTCCCTGATCCAGCCCCGCTGCGCGTCGCTCAACCCCTGTGCCTCCACATGGGTGACCGCGCGGCTGGCGTCGTTGTATTTCTCCTCATAGCTGTAGAAGGCGTCCTCCGGCGGGCACACTTCCCCCGGCGGGGTGATCACCAGTTCGCCGTCGTAGGGGTAGACCGCGACTTCAAGTTCGCGCACGCGCAGGCATTTCTCCACCAGCACATAGGGGGAATAGCGGAAGGCTTCATCCAGCGCCCGCTCCAGTTCCTCCGTCGAGCTCACCTTATAGCAGCCCACTGACGACCCCTGATTGGAGGCCTTGACGAACACCTGTCCCCACTCCTGCAGTGCCATGGTGGCCTTGGCGGTTTCCTCCGCCTCACTGCTGCACAGGAACTGATAGGGCGTGTTGTCCACCCCCAGGGCGCTGAGCCAGAGTTTGGTGGTGATCTTGTTGAAGCAGATCTTGCTCGCCTCGGGCCCGCAGCCGTAGTAGGGAATGCCGAACAGGCCCAACTGGGATTGCAGGTCGCCGGTTTCACCGGGGTAACCGTGAATCGAGGGGATCACGTAGTGCACCGGCTGGGTTGTGCCGTCTTCTCTATACAGCTGGCGGTCCTGGTGCAACTGGTAGATTTCGCCGTCGCTGCCTGTGAGGCGTCCGTTGGCGTCCATCTCTACACGAGTCAGGGCGATATCCGGTACCACGGCCAGACGATGCTGGATAAAGTCCGCGGTGCGCAGGGAGACTTCATGCTCGCTGCCGCCACCGCCGCAGATCAAAAGGGTGTTGATGGGGATTGGGGAATTCATACCTTTCTCGTCTTGTAAGGTGCGCCGCGCACGGTTTTGGCGTGCGCTCTCAACGGCGCGCGCGGCCCATCCCAATGATAAATCAGTTTCTTCTCAGGGGGCCGCAAGCACGCGCTCGCACTGCCGAGGCATGGGCGGTTTCTCCGGTTCTTTTCCCGGCTCTTTCGGCGGCGGCGTCTCGCCCCGCAGCAGTGTGTAGAACTCGTCGCTGAACCACCAGTCCAGGTCGTCGCCACAGGGGTCGCCCCGCACCGGCCGCTGGGGTTTGCAATATTCATCGCCCTCGGGGCAGGTCAGGCGCACATGGAAATGATAGTTGTGTTCCCACCAGGGGCGCACCTTGCGCAGCCACTCGTTGTCATCGCCGGCGATGCTGCACAGCTTTCGCTTGATGGTGGGGTGGACGAAGATGCGCTCCACCCGCGCGTCTTCCGAAGCCAGGCGCAGTATCCGCGGAACCCTGTCGTCCCAGTTCTTTTCGATCAGCCGGTGATTGCGGGCGTCCGCGAGCGGTTTGGCGGAGATATTGTCCCGCTCCCAGGGGCTCAGCGGGCGCTCGGCGGCGCGCCAGTCCTGGGAGTACCAGATGTCGATGTCCAGCCCCATCTGGTGGCTGCGGTGGCCGGAGCTGAAGGGCCCGCCTCGGGCCATGGACATATCGCCGATCTGCACGCGGCCCAGGCCGTTGTTCGCAACCCGGGCGGAAAAATCCTTGAGGAACTGGATGGTAGCCGGGTGGCCGTAGTGCCGGTCGCGGCCTGTGCGCACCAGTTGGAAGCCCTTGCCGCGCAGGGGCATCTGTTCGGCGCCGCTCAGGCAGCCGTTGGTGTAGGTGCCGATGCTGGCGGAGACCTGGGAGGAGGGGCGTGAGACTTTTTCCCAGGGGTTGGCGGTGGCGCCGGAGGCCAGCGCGGTGGTCAAAAGGATAGCGGCGAGGGATCGATACATTGGTACTCTAACTGCAACTTCATGGGGGTGCGCGGTGCGCACCGTTCGGGTTTGGCGGTGCACTGGGCGCACCTCGTGCCTCTTTCGAGTCCCGATAATTATAGGGGGTTCCCTTCTCTGCCCGTGAACCGGGTATCTCCGTGCAGGCGGCCGTCTCTGAGGCGATGCCGATGGAGGTGCGCAGGTACTCCGATGCGCCGTTTGTTGAAGTGGTGCAGGATATCGCGCCGGTGCAGTTCCGCCTAGGGCTGCGGCACCATCGTGACTGTGAAAAGCGTGATAGAGTGAAAAGACTGTTCACTGAAAGTGAAGGCTTGGTCATGTCGCGTCTACCCCCGATCGTTCCGGCTGTTCTCATCTCATGCTGGGCGGCAACCGCCGCCTTCGCCCAGCCCATCCACACCGATCCACGCTATTACCGGGTTACCGGGGTGGCGGCGGACGACGTTCTCAATATCAGGTCGGCGCCGACTGCAAGCGCGGAGATCGTTGGTAAGTTCGAACCGGGCGCACAGCCTGTGGAGGTTCTCGACACCGACAAGGGCTGGGCCCGGGTGATCATTGGCGAGGGCATGGGTTGGGCCTCTGCCGATTATCTCGAACCCATCCAGATGTCGCCGATTGGTGACTCGACGCTCCCCGCGGGGCTCTTGTGCGCTGGCACCGAGCCGTTCTGGAGTCTCCATATTGACCGGGAATCGGTCACCTACAGTGCCGCCGGCGCTGAGGACCGTGTCATGAGCGTCGTCAAAGCGGACGGCTTCGCCGGTGCTGGACCGGGTACAAACTTTGTCATCGCCTCGGGGGAGGGTAGCAGTATCACCGCCGTGGTTTCCAACCAGCGCTGTTCGGATGGGATGAGCGATCGCGACTATCCGCGTCGGATCGATGTGGTGCTTTCCGGTGCCGACGGTGTGACCGGGCTGACAGGGTGTTGTCGTGTGCCGGTGAATTAGAGGTCCGGGCACTCGTTCAGATCGGGGCACCATGCCGCTTGGTCGTGTGCAGTGTTTGCTGTGGGGCCTGCCCCGCAGGCGAAAAGACGGCGCTAAACGGCAATGCCGTTATTCGCCAGCAGGGCTGGCTCCCACTGGCGGGTCCCATCCTCAAGAGTACTAAGACTGGTTCTGCAAACTCCGAAACTTGAGTAAGAAAGTATAAGCTCCTCCCTTGTCCAGGCTTGCCTTGGCTCCATCCACCCCTGCCGCCTGAAACTTACCCGTTTCCTCCCGCGCCTTATGGCCCCCGCCGGTTGAAATAGTCGCCATTCGCCCAATTCACGAACGGATTGCAAAGTCACTCCTTTCCGGAGAGGTGGCGGGTAAAGACACAAAAAGAATTGCTGTGCAAAAAAATCGGCAGATCCACTCTAGAGGGAATAAAATATTTATTTTTGAATAAATTATGCCATTTATGCATTGATTTACGAAATAAATTATTCTACGGTATGGCTGCAAATGTCTGGCTGCATCAAGAAGTAAGGCGGTAACCAGGAGGGGATGCAATCCGCCACAACTTCGCCGAAAGAGCGAGATTACTGCATCGCGCCGCGCAGGTCGGTCAAGCAATTGCAACACGCTCGGCCGATGTGCAATCCGTAGGTGCCAGTAGGGCACATCTCCAAAAATAATAAGGAGAACACCATGTTACGAATCACCATGTTACGAACCACTATGCTGGGAGCACTGGCGGCCGGTTTGATGTCATTGCCGGCTGCCGCCGCAATCCACAAGAGCCCGTCCAATTGCGGCGAGACCTTCAATGCCAACAACTGGATTGGCCCGCCCAGCCGCGACCACTGTCCGTTCGGTTCGATCGACTGGCAGAGCTTCGGCGGCGATGCGATCAACAGTGAGCCCGTGCGGGCCACTGCGGACGGCACTGCCTACGCCCACAACGCGGGCAGCGCCAACTATGGCCGCTCCCGCACGCGGTACGCGCACCTGTCGACCCAGGTGCGCAGCCCCGGCCAGTCGATGTCGGTCAGCCGCGGCACCCAGATCGGCACGGTTGGCTCGACCGGCGGCGCCAGCGCGCCGCACCTGCACTATGAGCAGAGGTTCGCCAACGGCACGGTGGAAACCTCGCCGACTGTTGAGGGCGTCACCGTTTCTCAGGGCCAGAAGAAGCCCATCACCTGCTCGAACAATTGCGACGGCGGAGGTAACCCCTACACGCTGACCGATGTCGGAGATAACCCCTACACGCCGACCGATGTGTGCGGAAGCGGCTTCAGCGTGATCAACTCGCACGGGCTCAGCGGCGGGACTGTCTACCTGCTGTGGAACGGCAGCAGCGGCCAGAACTGCGTGGTGACAATAAAGACCTCCAACACCGACTCACCGTCATCGGTATCGGCGTCCCTGCAAGTCAAGGGCGGCACCAAGGTGACCGACTCCGGCAGCTTCAACTATTACGCCGGACCGGTCAAAGAGTCCGTGTCGAACCAATGCGTGAAATGGGGCGGCTCGGTCGGGAGCAGTTCTTGGGAGAGTCCGTTCGAACATTGCCGCAGTAACATCACCACTAAAGATTGGGGCAACTTGTACCAGTGGAATACGAGGGGGAGTGCATCCGTAAGTGGGGGAATTTTGACATTGCAGTCTACGGGTAATGTATCTAATGTCCATAAGATCAATTTTAATATACCTCAAACCTACCGGTTGGCTTTCAGGGCAAAAGTGACTGATTATGGATCTATTAACAATGACGCTACCTTGGGAATCAAAGTTGTAGACGGTAAATACAGATTGATGTTCAAAAGACAAGCCGATGGTATCTATTGTATCACGGCGGACAGTAATGGCTGGAAGAAGATTGTCTCGGACTCGGCATCCACTGCCTGGACGGAATACAGAATTGATGTCAGCGAGGGTGAGGCCTCGTTCCAATACAAGCCGGACGGCGGGAGCTGGAGTGATTGGCATACCGTTTCATTAGCTGAAAACACGAATGCAGACAGGCTTGAACACTGGACAAATTCAAATTCATCAACTGTAAAATTTGATTGGACAAAAATTATTGTGGATGATTATTCCACTGCAAATTCCCCGTATGTATTCCATAGAACCTATCCGGTTATTAACGGAGGGAATCAAAATGTTTCTGATTTTATCGTAATACCGGGAACACCAACTACAATAAGGAACTTATATAGGGATAGCCTTACCAATGGGGAATTCAGGATGTATTGGACGGAGTCTACGGATGACGGCTTTACATGGTCTACCCCGGTGCGAGCTGCTTTTGCAGGAGAGGATGACGATGCAAACAATATTTTCAGGACGTCACAGGGAACCATCATCAGACAGAGAAGATCAATCTATCCGGATAATAAAAAAGAGATATGGATTGAACGGTCCAGCAACAATGGAGCAACTTTTTCCGGACGTATAACGCTTGGCTATTTTATTAATCCGATGCCCGGGAAAATTATGCAAACCAGTACAGGCAGAATATTCATATGCACTGCGTCTGGTAACGGAAAAGGTGATGGAGATGAAGGCGCCAGGATCTTTTATAGCGATGACGATGGCCAAACGTGGACCATGACGTACCATTTTAACGCGGTACAATTAAATGTGTCTTTTGGGGAAGTGGACATTATTGAATTGCCTAACGGAGACATACGGGCTTATGGAAGATCATATTCAGGCCACTTGTATACCTCCGTATCGACAGATGCCGGTACTGTGACAGGTGCTTCTACCTGGACTGCACCGGTTGCCTCCTCTTTACAGTCGCCGAATAATTCATTCGCGTTGGAGGAGGATCCATACAATGAAGGGACATATTATATGGTATGGACACATAATACAGTCGGTGGTTCTCCATGGGCCAACAGGAACAATATTGCATTGGCGAAGAGTGCGGACGGAATAAACTGGTCCTGGGTGGATTTTATCTCTCGTACGCCGCTCAATTATCCGAAAGGCTGGTTTAAATATAATAATACAAACATGGAGATAACCCCGACTGCTTTGCTGATCTCAGCGCAGAGGGATGAGGATAATACAGGGGAAAAGGACTTTAAATTACATTACTGGAGGGTAAACAAAGCTGCTATAAAGACTAAGGGCCGTTTTCCGAAGGTTCCAAATCCATAGGAATCCTGTTGCCGATTGAAGTGGAAGATACTAATGGGCTGCCGGCAACGAAATGCTTGCCGACAGCCCACTTTAGATGGATGTCTTGATCGAGATTTTTCTTGATGGTTGCCGCTACTCTTGTGGATATGGTGATAAACATTCGCGGATTTAATTTATAGCGTTCATCCCGAATCATCGTCGCATGAATGGGCGGATCGAAATAGGTACGTTGATGGCACACGTCCGTGTTTCGATACATACAAACGGCGTGGGCAATGACCTGGAAGCGCGCGGCAAAATGCTTCTCGGTGCCCGCTCGCCGGCCAGACCTTTGCCAATGCGCCCATGACCGCGGTGCATGCCCTCGCCTATCCCCTCGGGCGACCACTTCCATATCCCCCATCCCCCGCAGCCGCGAGTCAATATGCGGAACTGGCGCCTATCAGCATGGGCGACGATTTCCACTCCGGTTCCGGCGAGGAAGTCACCACATAGTTGATCGGATGAGTCGAAAAACTGATAGAAAAAAACCGTTGAATTGCCCAACCTCCTCGTGACTGCAGGGTGTCGGAAGGCGCCCTGAAACGATTTCCCGATGGGGCTGCGCACTTGGTTGAAATGGCCGTCATACGCTGGTTCGCGGACGGATTGCAGGGTGTTCTATTCCGGAAAAATGGCGGGTAAAGACACAGAAGGGATCACTAATAGTGCAAAAAATCGGCAGCAGTTCACTTCCGGGGAATAAAGCATTCAAAATGTGAATAAATTATGCTTTTTTCTATTGTCGTTTTTGATAAATTATTCTACGGTGTTCCTGCAAATGGCTGACTGCGTCAAGAAGTAAGGTGGTAAACAGAGATGCAGATCCGCCACAACTTCGCCGGGAGAGCAAAATTGCTGCATCACGCCGCGCACGTCGGTCAAGCAATTGCAATGCGCTCGGCCGGCGTGCAATCCGCAGGTGCCAATACGGCACATCTCCAAAAAATAAGGAAAAGGAGAACACCATGTTACGAACCACCCTACTGGGAGCACTGGCAGCCGGTTTTATGTCGATGTTATTGACGACTGCCGCTACTGCAGCAACCCATAAGAGCCCATTCAATTGCGGCAAGACCTTCAACGCCAACAACTGGACGCCGGGCCACAATCCGAGCGGTTCGATCGACTGGCAGAACTATGGCAGCGATGCGATCAACGGTGAACCCGTGCGGGCCACGGCGGGCGGCACCGCCTACTTCAAAAACGCGGGCAGCACCAGCTATGGCCGCTGGGTCGAGATTCGCCACGACGACGGCACCCGCACGCGGTACGCGCACCTGTCGACCCAGGTGCGCAGCCCCGGCCAGTCGATGTCGGTCAGCCGCGGCACCCAGATCGGCACGGTCGGCTCGACCGGCGGTTCCAGTGCGCCGCACCTGCACTATGAGCAGAGGTTCGCCAACGGCGCGGTGGACACCTCACCGACCGTCGAGGGCGTTACCGTCTATCGGGGCCAGAAGAAGGCCATCACCAGCTCGAACAACTGCGGCGGCGGAGACAACCCCTACACGCCGGACGAGGTGTGCGGGAACGGCTTCAGCGCGATCGACTCCCACGGGCTCAGCGGTGGGAGGGTCTACCTGCTGTGGAACGGAAGCAGCGGCCAGAATTGCGTGGTGACGATAAAGTCCTCCAAGGTCGGCTCACCGTCATCGGTGTCGGCGTCCTTGCAAATCGAGGGCGAGAGCAAGGTCACCGACTCTGGCGATTTCAGCTATTACGCCGGACCGATCAAGGGGGCCGCGGCGAACCAATGCGTGAAGTGGGGCGGCTCGGTCGGGAGCAGCTCTTGGGAGAGCCGTTTCGGGCATTGCGGCAGTTAGGCCTGTACCGCAGGGAAACAGGCGTGGCGGGGCATCGTCCCCGCCGCATCCTTCCAGAACTCGGCACCTCGCGCAGTCAATTGTTCAGTCTGGGCGCAGGTGAATCGCAGGCCACCGTGCATAACCAGCAGACAAGTTCTATATGAAATCTATTAAATTTCTATTTCCAGATATCTGTATATTCCTGTTATTTGCAGCAAGTGCGATTTGCGCACACGCCTCTGAAGACTTTTCTATCGTGCTGCTTCCGGATACACAAAACTATGCCGAAAAACCCTCATACGGCGTTTACCGGCATCAAACCCAATGGATCGTTAACCAAAAGCAGGCGCGCAATATCCAGTTCGTCGCGCACCTGGGCGACATTACCCAACACGATGTCATGGAACAATGGCAGGTTGCGGATCAGGCGCACGCCCTCCTGGATAACGCCCAGATACCGTTCAGTATGACCCCGGGCAATCACGATTTCTATCCGAGCAAGGCAATACACGCAAGACAATCCATGTTCGTCAATTACTTTGGCCCACAGCGATATGCCGGCAAGTCCTGGTATGGGGGTGCATTTAATTCCACCAACGAAAACAACTATATGTATTTCAGTGCCAATGGAATGGATTTTCTGGTGGTCAGCCTGGAATTTGCGCCGCGTAAGGATGTGGTAACCTGGGCAAACAAGGTCATTCAACATCACCCCAATCACCGCGTTATTGTGGCCACACATTGCTATCAAAATTCCTATGGCGATCACACAACGGGTTGGGCTGATCACTACAATGTGGAAGGCCGGGAAGGGATCGACCTATGGGAAGAACTCTTGCAGCGTCACAGCAATATTTTCTTAATGGTCAGCGGTCATATTCAAGGCACATCTTACAACAAGAGGGTCGGTCAGAACGGCAATGTGGTTCATGAGATATTAACTGACTTTCAATCTGAGCCTGTACTTGGCAATGGGACTGCCCTCGGCAATGGCTGGTTGCGGATGCTCACGTTCAAACCTGATGAAAATAAAATCAGCGTAGAAACGCTGAGTGTGGAAGCTGGTAATACCAGTATTTTCTCCGGGGGAAGGCCGCAGTTTTACCTGAATTACAATAGAATTTCCAACCCCACTGCCGACAGACACAATAAAATGAATTTTGATCTGTCGTATGATATGCAAACCATTCCCGGCTATTCCTATAGTATAGGCGACCCGCAATACAAAGATCGCAAAGCCCACACCAGTCTTCAGGGGAACCATGTTCGCCCGCAAATAGTCTCCCTGGAGAATGGAAATTCAATTGTGGTGTGGCAGGACGACCGCGACAACAACGGCTATTATCAGATCCATGCGCGCGCCTTCGACAGTGACGGCAATGCTCTGTTCAATGATATTACCGTAAACTATACTGCCAGCGGACAACAACTCAGCCCTTCGGTGGCCTCGGATGAGAACGGTAATTTTGTTGTTGTCTGGGAAGATGACCAGGACAATAACGGAAATTATCAAATATATGTGCGCGGCTTCCATGCAAATGGAAGTGAACGGTTTTCTGACATGGCGGTAAGCGGTATCTCCGCGGGGCAACAACGCGCGCCGGCGATAGCCATGGATGCAAGTGGTAATTTCGTTGTTGCGTGGCAGGACGACAGGGACGGCAATGGTTATTTCCAGATCAAGGCGAAAGGTTTTAGTCCTGAAGGAGGTCAGCGGTTTTCAGACCGCACGGTGAACTCGGTAGCTGCCGGTCAGCAGTATAACCCTGCTGTCGCCATGGGGGAGGATGGAGATTTTGTGGTTGTTTGGGAAGACGACCAGGAAAATGATGATAACTTCACTATCCTCGGCCGTGGTTTCAATCCGTCGGGCACCGAACGTATCAGCGACTTTAACGTTAACAGCGTTACCACTGGTGATCAAGGCGCGCCCGATATAGCCATGGACTCTTTCGGACGCTTTATCGTGGCCTGGGAAGATGACAAGGACGGCAACGGCTATTACCAGATCTATGCCCGGGCCTTTAATGCCGACGGCAGAGAGCGGCTTCACGACTTCACGGTCAATTCCACCGCTGACGGGCAACAGCGGGCCCCGGGTGTAGGCGTGGATGCCGTGGGTAATTTTGTCATTGCGTTTGAGGATGATAATGACGGAAACGATTACAACCAGATTTACGCACGCTCGTTCAACAGCAGCGGGTCCCAGCACAAAGCTGACTTTACCGTTAATAGTGACGGCACCGGACATCAATATCGGCCCGCAGTAGAGCTTAAGGGTTCCAATATAACGGTAACCTGGGAGGATGATATGGACGGTGACGGCGGATATGCTGTACTGATGAGAAATTTTCCGTGGCAAGAAAGCGGGATGGCAAAAGTCGCCACGGACAGCGAACCGTTAAGCAACTACACCGTTTCAGATCAGCAAGACGTGCTAACCGGAAAGGAATTGATAGCGGTTTACCCTGATTCCCCGGGAGGAGATTATAAAAATCCAAGCAGGCAGTAAATATCGGGAGTAAAGGGGGCGAGAGCTCCCTTTTGCCCCGCTCGTGTTGGCAATCGTTCCCGATGCCTGTCTCGTCCAATAAATCTCGGCATTTTCCTGCTTTGCCCGAGCTTTGATTTTCCGAGGACAGTCGCCTGTCTTCGACGCCTTGCCGCAATTCCGCGATGCAGCCGCGCGTTTGTTGAAATAGCCGCCATCCGCTCCAATGCAATGAATAAAATATTCAAAATGTGAATAAATTATGCTTTTCGGCATTGTCATTGCTTATAAATTATTCTACGGTGCTTGCTGATGGCGGACTGCGTCAAGAAGTAAGGCGGTAACAGGAGAATGCAGATCCGTCACAACTTCGCTGGGAGAGTAAAACTGTTGTGTCACGCCGTACGCGCCAATATGCAGGCGTCGGTCAAGCAGTTGCAACGCGCTCGGCCGGCGTGTAATCCGTGCCAGTACGGCACGTCTCCAAAAATAAGGATAAGGAGAACACCATGTTACGAAACACTATGCTGGGAGCGCTGGCGGCCGGTTTGATGTCATTGACGGCTGCTGCATCGGCGCAGGAGATGAATCGCGAATTGGCCGAGATGGCGGCGCTCGAGGAACAGCAACTCGTCGAAGCGCGTGCCGCCTACCCGCAGTATTTTGCCGAAGCCTACGCGCGGTACCCGGAAATTCCACGCGGCATACTGGAAGCAATTGCCTGGTCCAAAAGCCGGTGGCAGCATCTGGTGCCGGCGGAGAAACAGGAGCCACATCACCGTATGCCATCGGCCTACGGCGTGATGGGTTTGTATGGCGGCGATGGCTTTGTCGATCAGGTCGGCGAGGCCGCGCGCCTGCTCCTGGTCGATCGGGCCGCGATCATCGCCGATCCGCGGATGAACATTCTCGCCGCCGCGGCGCTGTTGGCCGATGAAATCTACTGGCAAGCCGCGGTGATCAAAACCCCGGAAGACATGGCGCCGATACTGGCACGCTTTGCCGGTTTTCCTTCCGAGAAAGAAAAATCTGCAGTTGATGACTTCGCCCGTGACAGCTTCGCTTTCGATGTGCTGCTGTCGCTGGAGCGCGGCGTCAAGGACAAAGGCGCCGTGGTGCCGAAAATTCCAGTGGCCTGGAAACAGGCGTTTGACCGCAGCACGCTGGTAAGAATGCGAGCGCCATTCGTGCGCCTGGATGTGAGCCGCGACCATATCGAGGCCAGCGGTGCCACCATTGACCCGACAACCGGTATCGTGAAGCGCGACACCGAGGGCGAGTTGGCGGTACAAAGCACCGACTACGGCCCGGCAATCTGGAACCCGGCCCATACATCCAATTTTACCGCCACGCGCAACAGCGCGGTCAGCGCGGTGACCATTCATACCACCGATGGCAACTACGCCGGCGCTATTTCCTGGTTCAAGGACCCTGAGGCCGACGTCAGCGCGCATTACGTCATCCGTTCGTCCGATGGCCAGGTGACCCAGATGGTGCGCGAGGCACACCGCGCCTGGCACGTCCGCGGTGGTCACAACGACTACACCATAGGCATCGAGCATGAAGCCTTTGTGGACAATAGTGCCTGGTATACCAGCGCCATGTACCGTTCGTCGGCCGCGTTGGTGCGAAACCTGTGCAGCAAGTACAGCGGTATCAGTTGTTCGTCGGCCTACGACGGCCCGTCGCATAGAGGTGTCGTGGTGCTGCCCACCAGTATTCGCATCAAAGGTCACCAGCACTACAGCGGTAATAATCATGTCGACCCCGGCATTTACTGGAACTGGTCTAGTTACCACAGCCTACTCAATGGCGGTGACGGTGGCGGCGATGGTGGCGGCGGTGGCAATCCCTACACGCCGGCGGAAGCGTGCGGGAGCGGCTTCAATGTGATCAACTCGCACACGCTCAGCGGGGGGAAAATCTACCTGCTATGGAACGGAAGCAGCGGCCAGAACTGCGTAGTGACAATGAAGAGCTCCGACATCGGCTCGCCGTCATCGGTATCGGCGTCACTGCAGGTCGAGGGCGGCACCAAGACGACCGACTCCGGCAATTTCAGCTATTACGCTGGACCGATCAAGCAGTCCGCGTCGAACGACTGCGTGAAATGGGGCGGCTCGGTCGGGAACAGTTCCTGGGAGAGTCCGTTCGAACATTGCGGTAGTTAGCGCCGCAGGGAAACAGGTGCGGTGGGCGAGGCTCCACCGCGCCCCGTCCGGGCGGTTCGCTCAGCCCACTTTCCAGGTCCACCCATCGTTATCTGTCATCGTATAACGGGTGGGAATCTATGAGAAAACCCGTACATTAGCGTCCTCTTCTGGCGGTGAGAATACTGGTGTCCGGTTTTTTATTTCATCAAACTGTAGGCATCGATTATGATTCAAGTTCAAACGTTGGGTCGTATCAAAAAGCAATTAAATATACCCACATATGCTGTTCTTATAGCGCTTATTTCGGCAATGGCTGCGTTGCCCGTTTTTGCGGCCACTCCTGAGAATACTGTAAACGCTTCGGCAACACTCGCATACAATCTCAAAGGACTTAAGCACAACGTAGTTGTTCAGAAAGCTTACATCGCTTCAAAGTATATATACGTAACTCAGCGCTCCAGGGGTACATGCTATCTTTCAAGGCTGCTTATAAACGGAAATAACGCGACATACGTTGATGAAATGGCCATTACCAATGCGGGCCATTGCCAAACGCTTGATATGTATTCATACAACGGAAGTTATTACTTTTATTTCAGTTCAAAAGCGGATCCTTCAACAAGGTATTACTGGTCACTCCAGGTGGCAAGACTTAAATACTCTCCAGGTGCTACATATAATTATACGGATCTTCATCGGTTCACCTATATGAATTACGCCAATGAGACCGGTACAAGATTGGGGACGACATATCGTGTTACTGGCGGCGGAAACAGTAAATATACTGTTTTCCGTATACAAACCAAGGAAAGAACCGTAACCTGGTCAATTTATGATACGGCAGCATTAAACCAGCTTCTTGACAAAAATAAAATGGTGCGAATGGACAGCGCGGCAGCGAAAAGGGCTTCCATTACCAGTTTTACGCAGTCGGAAAGTAATATAGTCAGACCAAACGGATCTTTCCAGGGGCTTGATATGCTCGGCAATACGAAAATATTTACATCAGGCGGCGGGGAAGGCGACACTCCTCGGATTGCCAGGATGTCAAACGCAGGAGCCTACAAGACCCTTGTGAATATTAAAAATGTGGGATCTCGTGAAATTGAGGGAGTACAGACAAAAAATGGGAACGTATATTTTACTATCGTTACAGATCCGGTAAATAAAAGAAGCACACAGAAAATTTACTACGTTCCTGAGAGCATATTCAGTTCCGGTGGCGGTAGCGGCGACAACCCCTATTCGCCGACTGAGATATGCGGGAACGGCTTCAGCGTGATCAACTCGCACACACTTAGCGGCGGGATTATCTACCTGCTGTGGAGCGGAAGCAGCGGCCAGAACTGCGTAGTGACAATGAAGACCTCCAACACTGGCTTACCGTCAGCTGTGTCGGCGTCCCTGCAAGTTGAGGGCGGCACCAAGACGACCGACTCCGGCAATTTCAGCTTTTATGCCGGACCGGTCAAGAAGTCCGCATCGAATGAATGCGTGAAATGGGGCGGCTCGGTTGGGAGCAGTTCCTGGGAGAGTCTGTTCGAACATTGTGGCAGTTAGCGGCGCAGGGGAAACACCGATGCATTCCTGTCCAACTTATCCCGGTTGAGATGTGAGGCGGGAGGTACTGGTTTGTAAGGCTACGATATATGAACACAGGTGAATAAATGAAAATTTCTATTTTATTGTTAATTTTCCTCAGCGTATTCGCAGGAAAATCTTATTCAAACGACATCGCCGCCCCACAGGCAGCCGGGGAGTTCTACACCGACCCCGGCTCCAATGCCTACAAGTGGGTGGGGTTGAACGGCGGCAGCGCCAACGCCGAGACCATCAGGACCCATATCGCCGAACAGGCCGGCGGCAAGTGGTACGGTACCCAGCACGACCAGCCGTGGGATGTGCAGCCGGTAGGGGACTACGTCTCCGACGCCGCGGCGGCCGGACAGGTCCCGATCCTGGTGGCCTACAACATGTACCAGCGCGACTGCGGCGGCGAGTCCAATGGCGGTGCGAGTTCGAAGCAATCCTATAAGGCCTGGATCGACGACTTCGCTTCCGCCATCGGCGATCGCGAGGCCCTCGTTGTCCTCGAACCAGACGCCCTCACCCAATACCTGGTGTGCGGCAACATCGACAAGCCCGCCCGCCAGGAGTTGCTGGCCTACGCGGTAAACTCCCTGGCCAGCAAGACGAGCAACGCCCAGGTCTACCTGGACGCGGGCAACGCCGAATGGCCCGGCGACGCTTCCTCCATCGCCGCCGCCCTCCAGGAGGCCGGCGTGAAGAAGATCGACGGCTTCGCCCTCAACGTCTCCAACCACTACGAGACCTACAAATCCCACGACCGGGCCGGGGCCATCAACTACTTCCTCGGCACCAGGGCCGGCTATGTGGTCGACACCAGCCGCAACGGCGCCGGCAAGACCGACACCAGCGAGAACGGCTGGTGCAACCCCAAGGGCGCTATGCTGGGCGAGCACTCCAGGTACACCCCCGACGGCCCGGCCGACGCGGTGCTGTGGCTGAAGGTCCCCGGTGACTCCGACGGCAGCTGCAACTACGGCGAGGGCATCCCCGCCGGACAGTTCAGCGAGAAGCTGGCCATGGCCCTCATTACGGGTGATTACGATGACGGCGATGGCGGTGACGTCGGCAGCGGAGACAACCCCTACTCGCCGACTGAGATATGCGGGAACGGCTTCAGCGTGATTAACTCTCACGCACTTGGCGGCGGGACTATCTACCTGCTGTGGAGCGGAAGCAGCGGCCAGAACTGCGTGGTGACAATGAAGACCTCCAACACTGGCTTACCGTCACCGGTGTCGGCATCCCTGCAAGTCGAGGGCGGTACCCAGACGACCGACTCCGGCAATTTCAGCTATTACGCCGGACCGGTTAAGAAGTCCGCGTCAAACGACTGCGTGAAATGGGGCGGCTCGGTCGGGAGCAGTTCCTGGGAGAGTCCGTTCGAACATTGTGGCGGTTAGCCGTAGGGAAAATGGGGGTGGGGGAGCGAGACTCTGCGATTCCCAATCCCCATTGCTCAATTGTCCGTTTTGAAGAGAACTTGTAGGAGCGGTCCGGCCGGGAGCGGTCCGGCCGGGAGCGGTCCATGCCCGCGATCAGTGTCTGAAAAAACGGAAACCCTGATCGCGGGCATGGCCCGCTCCTACAGCGCATCATCATTTCGAGCGTCGGCATCCAAATCGGCAGTCCTGCCGATTTGTCCCGAGTCTCAATAAATAGGGCCCGGCTTACCCATTCCGTGAGCCTATTATCTCCGCACAGGCGGCCAGCAGCGCGTCCATCTCTCCATCGGTGCCGATGGAGATGCGCAGGTACTCACTGATGCGCGGCTTGTTGAAATAGCGCACCAGGATATCCCGGCGGCGCAGTTCGCGGTACAGGTCTTCCGCGCCGATGCCCCGCGGCCGCGCAAGGATGAAATTGGCTTTGGACGGCACTACCTCAAACTCCAGCCCGGTCAGTGCTGCGACCACGCGTTCGCGGGTGGCGATCACCCGGGCACTGCTGTCCGCCAGCCAGGCGCTGTCCTGCACCGCCGCCAGTGCCACGCGCTGGGCGACGCTGTCGATGGGGTAGGAGTTGAACGAGTTCTTGGTGCGCTCCAGTCCCTCGATGAGGTGCCGCTGTCCCAAGGCATAACCCAGGCGCAGTCCGGCCAGGGCATGGGATTTGGACAGGGTGCGGATCACCAACAGGTTTGGGTGATCGCCGATCAGACGCACCGCACTTTCGCCGCCGAAGTCGATATAGGCTTCGTCGATGGCGACCACCCGCTGGGGCTGCAGCCGCAGCAGCCTTTCGATCTCCTCCAAGGGCAGGTAGCGGCCGGTGGGGGCGTTGGGATTGGGCAGGATTACGCCGGCGGCGGGGCCGGCGTAGTTTTCCACCGCCAGGCTGAAGTCGTCCCGCAGCGGCGGCATGCGGTAGTCGATGCTGTAGAGCTGGCAATAGACCGGGTAGAAGCTGTAGGTGATGTCCGGGAACAGCAGTGGTTCCGGACGGCGAAAGAAGCTGTAGAAGCTGTGCGCCAGCACTTCATCGGAACCGTTGCCCACAAACACCTGGCCGCTGTCGAGGCCGTACTGCCTGGCGATGGCAGTGCACAGCTCGGTGGATTCCGGGTCCGGGTAGCGGCGCAGGGCTTCCGCCAGTTGTTTGTCCGCCAGCGCCTCCAGCGCGCGGGGCGAGGGCGGGTAGGGGTTCTCGTTGGTGTTCAGCTTGATCAGCCGGCCGCGGGGCTGTTCCCCGGGGACATAGGGTTCCAGTTGTGCCAGCTCGGGGCTCCAGAAGGGATTGCTCAAGACTCTGTCTCCGTCTCCTGCCCGGTGGGAGTTTGCTGTTCCGGCGCGTCCTTCACCTCATCCTCCGCCTCGTCCTCATCGCGGGCTTTTTTATCCAGGGGAATATCGAACAGTGCCGGCGAACCGGCGATAAACTGCCCCATGGGCACCGGTTCGCGCCACAACATGTCTTCGTACTTGATCTCGGTGGAGATCTCCGGCAGTGCGCTGAAATCGCGCATCCCGCCGATATCCTCGGCCATTCCCAGGCCGAGAAAGCTCCAGGGCAGCAGCAACGCTACGCCCCAGCGCCAGCGCGGGGACAGGTTCATGGCCAGGAAGCAGGCGCACCAGAGCATGGCGGGCAGCAGTAATGCGAGTACCAAGAGGTCGAGTACGCCCTTCCAACTGCCGAGGGCGTAGTTGAAATCCAGCAGGCCGCCGAACCACTCCCAGGCCGCATACAGCAGGGCTCCGAGGGCGGCGATCGACAGGTGGGTAAAGAATCGCGTCTCGTGCCGCACCACCCGGCCGATAAAGGCCCAGGCCGCCGCGTAAACCAGCAGGCCCACCACGCTGCCCGCCACCAGGTTCGCCGCCAGTGTCCACTCGTAACTGCGCGCATAGCCCAGGTAGCTGATCGCCAGGGTGGAAAGGCCCACGGTGAACAGCAGCGCGAAGGCTGCCGCCGGGTGCGAGAGCCGTCCGAACAGTCTCTCCAGCGAGTGCAGCGGCAGCGCCGGCGACACCCTTGCCTCGCTGTCGGTAAAGCGCAGATGGGTCTTGCCCAGTTGTATCTCGTCGCCGGACTCGATGGCGCGCTCGTTGAAGGCGCCCGACTTTACCGATTTGTCGCGGTTGTTGCCGAGCAGTTGGCTGCCGTTCGCGCTATGCAGGTCCCGCAGAGTGTAGCCACCGTCTTCGTCGCGCACCACCTCCGCGTGGCGGGGGTCGGCGTGGGGGTCGTCGAGGATGACATCGTTATGATAGGCGCGCCCCAGGGTGAAACGCTCGCCGTCCATGCGATAGCGGGCCTGTACCCGCTGGGAACGGTTGAGTTCTTCGATAATCAGTGCCATTGGATCTCGCTCGTGAACTTCTCGGAAAAGGCGGTCGCCGACTCCTCGGTAAATCCGGACAGAGTGAAGTGGCTGACCAGGGCGCGGTCCTTCTGGTCCACGGTGAGGCTCAGGAAGAAAATATCGTACAGGTCCGGGAACTGCTGGTAGCGGCGCACGCAGTAGCTGGTGCGGGCCCGCACCGGCTGCCGGTCGTTATCGGCCTTGGATTTCCCAACTTTGCGCTCCTGGGAGGTAAAGCCCTGGCGGCAGCGGAAGTTGGTGACGTCGTCCTCGCCGGCCATATTGCCGGGGTAAAAGCTGCTCATCTGGCTTTCGTATTCGCTGTAGAAACGCGAGGGCAGCAGGTCGTCCGCCTCCAGCCAGAAAAACTCGTATTCCACCCGGCCGGTGTTGAAATTCTCCGACAGGTAGATCACGTCCTGGCCGGTGCAACCCTTGTCGATGCGCTTGACCGGGTTGTCCTCGTCCTCCTCGGAGTTGCCCCAGCACTGGATGGAGGAGAGTATCTCCCCCACCACCATGGCATCCCCCAGGGGGCGTAGTTTCCACTCTGCCTCCAGTACGGAGTCGATAATTTTCTGCTGGTTGTCGAGCAACTGCCGGTGGGTAGTGGCCTGCAGGTCGACAGGGCGGCCGTCCTGCCGCTGGTAGTGTTCCCGCAGCGCGATCAGCTTTTCCACCGGTACCAGGAAACTGATCTGGTTGCCGGCGGTGGCCACATTGATTCCCACCACCTCCCCTTTGGCGTCGATCACCGGCCCGCCGCTCATGCCGGGATTGATCGAGCCGGAAAAGTGAATGCGGTCGTAGAAACTGCCGGCGGCAATGCCGTTGTAGGTACCCGGCACCAGGGTCATGCCCAGGTCCAGGGGATTGCCCAGGGAGATGATGGTGGTTCCGTGACTGGGGGCGTGCCGGGACAGATTGATATGTTCCGGGCCGGGCTTGTCCTGGCGCAGCAGTGCCAGGTCGTTGACCACATCGATATCCAGCAGCTCCAGCTCGCCCCGGTTGCCGTCCACCGACAGGTACTGCAGGCGATATTTCTCCGGCTTGCGCACTGCCTCCGCCACCACATGGTAATTGGTCGCGACCAGGCCGTCGGCGGAGATCTGGAAGCCGGAACCGATGGCCGCCTTGGAGTTGGAGGACTTTTCGATCAGGCGGATCTGGTAGAGGCTCTCGCGATAGTCGCTGTAGAGCTTTTCGTAACTTTGCGCCGAGGCGAAACCGGTAAAACAGCAGAACAACAGGATAAGCAGGCGCATGCGCAGGGGCTGTCTCTTTTTTGATTAATTTATGGGCAGAAAGGTGGGATGGTAAGTGGTCGCAGGCCAATGATCAATGCCTTGTAGGAGTGGCCGCTGGCCGCGATCTGATTGCACTACGAAGCGAGATCGATCGCGGCCAACGGCCGCTCCTACAGGGGAAGAGAGGAGTTGTCGGGGCTTTCCTACAGGTAATCCGCAATCCGCGGAAACTCCTCCGCCACCTTGCGATGGCAGTCCAGGTAGAAGCGCGCAAACATTCCATCCGCTTCATCCGGCGATATAAAGCCCTCGCTGAACCCCGGGCGCACCGGGTCCAGATGCAGCTTCGCACAGGAGATGAACTGTGCCGCCAACTGGGCCATATTCTCGTCGCCCACGGAGATGCGGATGGTGGTGGGGTGGATATCCGCAGAGCGCAACGCTTGCGGGGACAACTCCGAGTGGGAAGTGAACGCCGGGCAGAGCACCATGGTGTTGGTCTGGCCCAGGCTCACCATCTGCCCGAAGGCCGGCTCCAGGGTGTCGAAGAAGCGTTTGAAGGCTTCGGCGGGAAGTTTGGCCGCCTCCATATCGATACTGAACAGCGGCGTGGGCAGGCCGTAGCGCAGCAGCCGCCGGCGCAGGTCGCTGTTGTCGTGTTCCTCCAGCGCGTGGCTGTTGACGCGGATCTCCGGATGGCTGGCGAAGAAGTGGCTGAGGCAGAGGGTGTTGATGCACTTCTTCAGCATGCGCATCTCCAGGGTGCGCATGCCGTTGTGCACCTCCCAGGCCTTGTCCGCGTCCAGGAAGGCGCCCTTGATGTAGTAGACATCCCAGAACAGGCAGCGGTCCCAGCTCACGCCCTTGGCGCTGTCGCCCTTGGGGATAAACATGCGGTGATTCTCGCCGATCACCACCCCGGCGGTGGTGCCGCCGGTGCCGCCGATATCCTTGGTGTAGGAATGCACCACGAAGTCCGGCCGCTCCGCCTTGTCTTTGCGCCGCAGCGGCCGGTACAGGAAAGGCGTGGCCAGGGTGGAGTCCAGGCTCACCAGGATATCGTGCCGGTGCGCGGCGGCACAGATGCCCGGCACGTCCAGCATGGTCCCGTGGGGGTTGCAGGGGGATTCCAGGTAGGCATGTACCCGCGCGCCGCCGCTGATCTTCTCGGCGCGGGACTTCAACGTATGCTGCAGCAACTGTTCAAACTCCTCCGCGCCGGTGCCGTCGAACCACACCAGCTCAATGGCCATTTTGTCCCGGCGCGCATAGTGATCCACCAGCAACTGGTGCACGCCGCCGTAGATATGCCGCGAGACGATCAGGATATCGCCGCGGGCGAGCTGGTTGGCCAGCAGCGCGTCGATCGCGGCCATACCGGAGTTGAAATTCCACGCCAGGTACTCGCCCGACTCGGGACCGCACTCCAGGTCGACAATGGCGTTGGCCAGGGAGATGGAGGTGGGGTTGAGCAGGCGCGAGTAGATATCGTGGCTGGGCTCGCGGCCGCGGAAGGCGTCGTCCACCCACTCGGTGCAGGCATAAATATAGGTGGCGGTGCGCGCAATCACGGGAGTGGCGGAGAAGATCGCCGGGATGTTGTCGAACAGGGGGTAGCCGCCGCGGGTGGCGACATTGAAATCGCCGCTCCCCTGCAGACTCTGGAAGCTGGCGCGCAGGGGGTTTTGCAGGGTGTCCAGCAGCTTGGCCAGTTGGAAGCTCATAAAGCGTTTGGCGTTGAACCAGGCGACTTTGTCGGAGCGGTCCAGTTTCTGCAGTGTGGCCGCGCTCTGGGCCCACAACTCGCTCAGGTTGCCCTGGGCGCGGTAGAGCAGTTCAGCGGTGTCAAGCAGCAGGCGGCCGTGCTCCGAACTCGGGTCAATGGAAAAATGCTGCAGCTGCTCGCGGGCCAGCTCCGCGGTGGTCGTCGCATTACTGCTGTTGCGCCGGGGGGAGAGAACTTTTGCATCTTGCAGATTGCTATCCATATTTGTCCTCAAAAATGGTTGTTTATTGTTATAGTTTTAACTGTAACAGTTGAAACCTTTTTGTGCATCCCCCTCCTCTGGCTGCGCAATTGACCGCAGCGAATTACAGGTTTGATCAAAAATCCATCAAACCTGTAATGGCGTGTAATGGCGTGTGATCGACCTGTTATCGGTTTATCCGTAGAGTAGTCGCCAGTGTTGAGGAGCGGCGGTTTACCCGGTGGTTATAGGGGGAATCGGTCTAAGGAAAGACACTCTTCAACACCGGATCCGAAGGACCGGACGCCGTGCCGAGAGAGGCACGGCGCGGTAGGAAGCCATTCAGCGCTAGCTGGATTGCCAGGTCGGGCTGGGTATACACAGAGCCTACGTCTGCCCAGTGTGAGGAAGGGCCTGGCCGGGGCACGGATGCTCCATTTTCGCTCTTGATAGTGTTGTTGTAACCGTCTGATGGTTGGGACCATCATTTGTTGCCGGCAGTGGGTTTTCGCTGCCGGCATTTTTCATTCGGGCCATCCATGGCCCTCACCCTTCGGGCAGCCTTCGGCTGTGCAAAACGGCTGTCCTGCCGTTTTGTCATTCGAGCCGCCATCCTTGGCTCGGAACGCCGAACCGCTCATCCTGCGGGCAGCCTTCGGCTGTGCAAAACGGCTGTCCTGCCGTTTTGTCATTCGGGCCGCCATCCCTGGCTCGGAACGCCAAACCGCTCATCCTTCGGGCAGCCTTCGGCTGTGCAAAACGGCTGTCCTGCCGTTTTGTCATTCGGGCAATGGCTCGCCACATCCCTGTGGCTCGGCCTTCGGCCAGCTGAAGCTGCCCAAATCCGTATCCTGCGGATTTGTCCCTGGCCCTCACCCTGCCGGGCAGCCTTCAGTTGTGCGAAACGGAGTCCTGCCGTTTTGTCGTTGTGAGGTGGGAGTTGAATAGCGCTAAATTAAGGGGCGGCAGGGCAATTTTTGTAGGATGGGCAAAGCGGAGTCCTCCTGTGGGAGCCTGCTTGCAGGCGAATTGAGGGCTCTGGGTTACTCCTTCTATCTCGCTCCAAACACCTGCCCGATCAGCACACTGCCCCGAGCAACGGGGTCTCTCCGGATTAATGCCTCCTCCTCGCCAATACGGCTGAAAAGCGTGGCCATGCTGCTGTCGATCACATGGCGTTCCAGGTCCATACCGGGCTTGTTGGCGATGGGCAATTTATCGTAGACCGCAAGCATACTCTTGTACTGGTCATAGAAACCGGTCTTGCGCAGGTTGCTTTCCACGATTGGCTGATAGCGCCGGCGCAGCGCGCTTTCGGTCTGGGCCCGGAAGTAGTTTGTGGCGGCGGTATCACCGCCCCGGATAATGCCCAGGGCATCATTGACCGTCATATTGCTAATCGCCTGTTTGAACACCGGTGCGGCTTCGGCCACTGCCTGCTCCGCGCCGCGGTTCATGGCGGTTTCCAGTTGGTCCACATAGCTGCCAAACCCGAACTGGCGCAGGCTGTTGGCCACGGGCCGGGCGGCTGCCGGGAGCTGCAAGTTGAATGCGCCTCTCTGTGACAGCCGACTGCTGGCGCGGTCGGTGCTGGTGTGCAGGGTTTCCTTGATACCGCTGGCGAGCCTGGAATCGGTATCATAGCCCGCGTTCCTGGCCACCTGGTTGCCCACATCGATCCAGGGGGACACGGCATCCATATTCTGACAGCCCGCTAATACTATTATCCCTGCCACTACCCAATATTGCTTCACGATGATCTCCCTCGTTTCCGGTTCGGTAATGCTACCGCGTGCCGAGTGGTGCGTCAGTGACAGAATTCCCGGTTCAGGGGCAGGTCCCTGTCGCTTGTGCCGGCAGTGGCCTGATCACTGCCGGCTAGCCAAAGCCGAGTGGGAGCCTGATCCGTGAAGGGGGAAATCAATATTCGCCCGACAATTTTGTCAGGCCGGTAAATCGCGAAAGGATTTCCTGAAATTCGGCCTCGCTGATATCGACCAGCTCCACCACGCGTCCGTACAGCATGATGGTCGGGACATTTCTCCCCTTTAATTCCTTTTGGGCTTGTTGCAGGCAATACAGTATCGCCCGCTCTTTCCGGGTGAGTCCGTCTCGCGCGTCGGGGATGTTGTCGTAATCGAGGTTGTCGTAATCGAGGTTGTCGTTCATAGCCAAAATCGAGCGGCAATTGGGTCGCATCCTGCCCGGCAAAAGCCGGGTTCGCAGCCGCGCCTCAGGGATGGGCGATCACCAGCAGGGTGCGCGCGTGTTTTTTTACACAGTCCACCGCCAGGCGCAGGTTCTCCGGGTCCAGCGCGGCGAAGCTTTCGTCCAGTACCACCAGCTCCGCGTTTTGCAGCAGCGCGCGGGCGATATACAGGCGGCTGCGTTCGCCGTGGGAGAGCTGCCAGCCCATCTCGCCCACGGTCTGCAGCATACCGGCGGGCATTTTTTGCAGCAACGGCTCCAGGCCCAGCTCGCGGCAGATGGCGTAGGCCCGCTGGACGCTTTCGTTGCGCGGCGGCCAGCAGTCGCCCATCAGCAGGTTGAACAAAAAGGATTCACCGAGCACGTGGTTTTCGTGGAACTGCGGCGCCGAGGCCACCAGCCGGCGCCACTGGTGCGCGCCCAGGCTGCTTCTGTCGTAACCGTGCAACAGTAGCAGGCCGTCGTCCGGGGTATGCAGGCCGGTGATCAGGTTGGCGAGGGTGGATTTGCCGGAGCCGGAGGTGCCCTGCAGCAGTATGCGGTCGCCGGTGGCGACGTTCAGGCCGCAGTCGCGCAGGGCCGGCCGCTCCTTGTTCGGGTACTTGAAACGCAGTCCCCGGGCATACAGCAATGGCTGCCCGCGTTCCGCCGCCGGCCGGCCGGGAGGAATGGAGGAGGGCGTTTTCACGCGCGCCGTCTCCAGCGCGAACAGCTCGCGCATATTGCGCCAGGCGATCGCCGCGTTCAGGGCGTTGGTGAAGCCGTGCATTCCCTTCAGCACCGCGCGGTAGCCCAGCAGAATGCCGCCCAGGCTGGCGGCGAGGGCGCCGCCCTGGGCCCCGCCGACGAAGGCGGGAATGAGGCCGGCGATACCTAGCACCAGCCAGCTGCGCGGCAGCAGCGCCACCAGCCGGGTCATGGCGTCGTCGGACGCTATCGCGCTCTGCAGGTAACCGCCCAGCTCTCGGTCCTCGCCCCGGTGCCAGTCCGCCGGCGGCTGCTGGGCGAGGCGGGTGCGGTGGCCCACCATCTTCTCGATCAGGCCGTGGGTCAGGGACAGGCGGCGGTCGGTCCAGCGGCTGCGCAGCAGGAATTGCCGCCGACACAGCACGACGGCGAACAGCAAAAAGACCGCGAGGGTCGCCAGGTGGAAAGCGCCGCCGGCGGCGAGGGCGAGCACCGGTACCATCAGGCCCAGCTCCACCACTGCCAGCAGGATCAGGAACCCCCCGTGCAGCGCGTCGGATTCGATATTCTCCGCGTCGAACACCCGGCTCAGCATTTGCCCCGAGCCCATATGGCGGATTTTCCCCGGTGCCATGCGCAGGGCGGCGGTGAGCAGCCGCTTCTTGATCAAGGTGCCGGTCTCCACGGAGACGATGCCCTGCAGGCGGGTGGTGAGCAGGGCGAAGGGAATCTGGGTGAACAGCAACAGCACCCAGGCGGCGAACCAGCCGGGGTCCGCCCTGCCTCCCAGCACCGCGACGCCGATCAGCCACCAGCCCAGCAGGAACAGCAGGTACTGGCAGGCGTGGGAGGCGATCAGCCCGGCCAGTTTCCAGTGCACCCCCTTTTGGCGCATCTGTCGCCAGAGGGGCAAACCGGGGGGCTGGCGCAACAGCCAGCAGGCCCCGATGGATTCGTGGGCCAGGCTCTCGTCGAGCAGCGCCCGCGCGGCCCCGGCGCGGCGTCCCTCGGCGATGCCGGCGTTCTCCAGCAGTTGCTGGATGCGTTGCCGCTGGGGCTTCTCCAGATCGCCGGTCAGTTGCGCAACCACGTCGTGGGTGCAAACCCGGCGGGTTTCCAACTGTGGAGTGAGCAGCCGCAGTCGTCGGCGTCCGCCGCTACACAGGGCCAGAAAGCGGTCCTCCCCGGCAAAGCGCAGGCGCACCAGCGCGGGCGCCGCGGAGGTCAGCAGTTGCACCAGCTCGGTATAGCCGACGCTGACCGCCTCCACCTCCAGGCCGATGCGCTGCGCCCCCCGCTGGATACGGCCGTCGATATCGGCGGCCGGATCGCTCCCGCCGGGCTCTTCCGGGGCGGTTTCCGCGCTGTCCAGCCCGGCCCTGTGCGCCAGGGCCTCCAGGGCCGCCTCCAACTGGTCTTCCGGCCAGCAAAGCTGCTGCAGAGTATCGCCGGATTCAGTCGCCATGGTGAATCTCCTCCCGCGGCGCAGCCGGCGCGGGTGCCGTCTCTTCCAGCCGGCCGTTTTCCATACGCAATTGCCGCCAGTCTCCGCTCTCCCAGCAACTGCGCCACATCTGCTGTTCCGCGGCCAGCAGGCGGGCGTACCGGGAATCCTCCCGGGCGGCCAATTCCGCCGGCGGGCCGTCCTCGACGATGCGGCCGTCGGCGACCACCAGCACCCGCGAGAAGTGCTGGGTCTCGGCGATATCGTGGGTGATGCAGATCAGGGTGGAGTGTCGCCAGAAGCGGCGCACATTGCCCAGCAGGCGTCGGCGTTGGTGGCGGTCCAGGCCGCGGAAGGGTTCGTCGAGAATGGCGCAGCAGGGGTTTTTCCTCCCCAGGGCGCGGCCCAGGCGCACCCGCTGGCCCTCGCCGCCGGAGACCAGCGCGCCGCTTTCGCCCAGGCCGCTCTGCAGTCCCTCGGGGAGATTGGCCACCAGCTCCAGCAGGTCCGCCTGCCGCAACACCGGGTAGAGGGGCGCGGTGCCGTCGCCGCCGTAGCGCAGGTTGTCCAGCAGACTGCGGTTCCACAGTTGCACCGCCGGGTCCACCCAGGCGCAGTGCCGGCGAAACTGCGCCAGCCGCTCGCCCCGCAGCTCCCCGCCGTTCACCAGCACGCGGCCGTCCGCCGTGCGGTGCCAGCCCAGCAGCAGGCCCACCAGGCTGGACTTGCCCGCACCGGACTCGCCGACGACGGCCAGGTGTTCCCCGGGTGCGATATGCAGATCGACATCCTGCAGGATCAGCTGCCCAGCGGCGCGGGCGCTGGCCTTGTAAAAGTGAATTTCCGCGGGCCCGTCCCAGGGCTCCTTTTCGTCATCCTTACCGTCCCCCTTGTCCGCTTGCGGTTCTTCCTCGACGGCGGCCTGCAGCGGTTCCAGCGCGCGCAGCAGGGTGTTGCGCTGCCGCGGGTACTCGCGCATCAGCGCCGCCACCTCCTCGCCCAGTGGCGGCAGGGCGAGTATCCAGTAGACGAGCAGCAGCAGGTAGGGCCCGGCGCCGCCGGTGGAAACGCAACCCAGCACCAGCACCGCCGAAAGCACGGTGTTCACCAGCAGCTGTACCGCCTGGCCGGAGAGCTGGAAGCGCAGGAAGGAGCGGCCGGCGCGGGCCCACTCGGTGAGCAATTGTTCGTGCTCGCGCCGCACGGCGGTTTCCGCCCCGTGGGTGCGGATAGGCACCATCCCCTGCAGTGCATCCATATAGAAGCGGCCCAGGGCGCCGGCGTGGGTCTGCACGCGCATGTCCCGGTCCCTGAGCGCGGGTTGGAATACCAGTGGAATCGCCACCTGCACCGCGGCCATCAGCAGCACCAGCGGCGCGGCGAAAGGGGCCAGCCAGATAATGCCGGCGGCGGTGGCGGCCAGGGAGAACGTTTTGTGCAATATGCTCCCGCCGAGTGCCGGCAGGTCGCGCAGGGCGAACACCCGGTGGCTGCGCTCGCCGGTATCCGAGACGGGTCGGCTGTGGAAAAAGTGGTCGGGTATTCGCGGCAGCTTTTCCAGCAGGCGCATGCGGAAGCGGCTCTCCAGGTGCCTGCCCAGGACCAGTTGCACCCTGGCCGCAGGGTACTGCACCAGCACCAGGGTGAGAGTGAAGGCCAGTGCCAGGCCGATGGCGGCCAGCCGCTGGGGAGTGGTGGCCAGCTCGCCGTGGATGTCGATCAGTCCGCGGAACAGCAGCACCTCCGCCATCAGTCCCAGCACCGAGGCCAGCATGGTCAGCGCCACTACGACGGGGGCCAGCAGGCCGTCGTCGCGCAGCAGTTGCCAGAGTTCGCGCAGCGGGCGCGGCGGCTTTTCGTCGAGGGCTTTGCGCAAATCCTCGGAGTCCGCCTGCGCCCGTTCGCGGCCCAGGTGGCCCTTGACCCGCACCAGCACGGCGCCGCGGAAGGCGAGGGTCGGCTCGCTGTCTTCAATTTCCGCCGCCTGTTCGCCGGGGGGTGTCCGGGGGCGCACGCACCAGTAGTTTTCCGGCACCAGCTGAACTGCGCGGGTGCTGTCTTCGGCAAACTGTCGCACCAGGCCGTCCAGTAGTTGGCCCGCCTCCCGGCCGCGCTTCAGCGCACCGGAGCCGGTCAGGGAGGCGAGCATGCGCACCGCGGCGTCCAGGAAGGCCAGGGGCTGCCAATGTTCGTCGGCCAGGGCCCGGCGGCACAGTTCCCCTTCGAGGTCCGGGGGAATTTTGAGCCCGCGCATCCGCTCCCGCAGCGGGGTGACAAACTCGTCGCCGCCGGCCCACTCGCGCCAGTCCGCCGCGGGCACCTCCATGGTATGGGTGTAGAGTTCGTTCAGGAAGCGGCGGGCGCCGAGCCAGCGCCTGCCGCTGGCCGGGTCCATCACCTGCACCAGGTTGCCGTGGCGGCGCCAGGCCACCACGAAATGGGTGTTGCCGTTGGGCAGGCGCACCACCACCAGGGCGGGCAGGTAGCGGATATCGTCGAGTGGCAGGTGGTCGGCGGGGACCACCACCTGCTCGGCGTCCAGCCCCAACTGCACGGCGATTTCCTCCAGGGTGTCGATGGAGGTGCCGTCCACATCCGTCTGGCAGGCGTCGCGCAGGCGGCCATAATGGGCGCTGACGCCGAAGCCCTCCAGCAGGCATTTGAGGGCCGCGGGGCCGCAGTCCATATTGGAAGTCTGGATGACCTCCGGCGCCAGCCGGCGGGGTTTGCTCATCTACAGCGCTCCGGCGGCCGGTGGGTTGCCGTCTTCGCCGGCCATCCACTCCCCGGCGCGCTGCAACAGCAATTGGTAAGGGGCCTTGCGCGCGGTGACGATTTCCACCGCCGCCGGCAGGTGGTGTTGCACCGGCAGCCCGGGGGGGACGTCCCCGTCGATCACCAGTTGCACCAGCACGCGGCCATCCTGCACCGCCGCGGCCACCCGCTCCACCCGCGCGGAGAGTTCGCCGTAGCGGGTCCAGGCGAAACCGTCCAGGCGCACCCGGGCCCGCTGCCCCGGGTTGATATGCCCCAGTGCGGCGGCGGGCTCGAACTGCGCCTGTACGCGGATTTCTCCCGGCGCCTGGATACTGGCGATCACCGCGCCGGCCTCGAGCATTTGGCCCACGTTAATATCCGCCAGGGAGGCCACCACGCCGCCGATGGGCGCGCGGAGGTGGTATTGATCCGCGGTCAGCGCCTGCTGGCGCATCCGGGTATCCGCCTGCACCAGTTCCTGTTCCGTGGCCGCCAGGCGCCGGGCCAGTTCCGCCCGGGACTGTCGATGGTCCGCTTCCAGTTGCACCAACCGCTCCTCAGCCGCTTTCAGCTCCGCCTCTGTTTCCAGGGTATCCGCGGCCATCTGCTGCTGGCTGCGCTTGGCGGTTAGGTAATCGAGTTGCGCCCCTTGCTGTTTGGCCGCCAAGCTCTCGTAGCGGGCGGTGATATTCGCCTGGATTTCCAGGTTGCTCTCCAGCAGCGCATGGCGTTCGCGCAACAGCGCGAGCTGCTCCCGCTGCGCGGCGCTGTCGCGCTGGAAATTGTTGTCCACCAGTTCCTGTTCGCGCCGCAGGGATTCCAGTTGCTGTTCCAGACTCCGGGCCACCCGGTTTTCACCGGCGATGCCCAGGTCCAGCGCCGAGGTATCGAGCTGCAGCAGGGCATCGCCATCGGCCACGGTATCGCCCAGTTGCCGGTGTATCGCGACTACCCGCCCCGATTGCGGAGCGCTGAGCTGCACGGTATTGCCGAACTGCTGCAACCTGGCTTCGCTGCTGACCTTATAGACGGTGATTCCCGCGATAAAAAACCACAGCCCCCAGGCTGCGAACAGCAGCAGGCCGATAGCAGCGGCCACCGCCTGTAATCGGGTACCGTCGGCCTTAAGGGCGCGGGTGGTGTGTAGAAAGGGCGTACTCATCCGGGTACAACTGGGGTTCCATAGTGAAGCGGCGTTTTTATTCTTCGTCGATTCGCCGGCAAAGGACCGGATTTTAAGTGAGGGGAGGAATTTTTACCAATGCCCTCGCAATAAAAGGCACTGATGGACGAACCTGTAGGAGCGGCCGCTGGCCGCGATCGGCCTGGCTTGCGTAGCGCACGCCGATCGCGGCCAACGGCCGCTCCTACAAGTAGCAGAAAGCTTCGAAAGTTGCCGTTATGGCTTCGGCGGGAATTGGGAGAGTGGGAATTTACGTCCGGCTTTTACTTGAGATTTGGCTTTCATGGCTTTTTTCCTTTTGTCTGGTTTTTGGCTTGGAAGGTCAGTTTTGGACGTCCAATTTCGGGCCGGCTTTTACCTGGGATTTTGTTTTCATGGTGTTTCTCCTTTATCTGGTTGTAACTACTCACCCATTGGGGGACCCGCATTGATTTACCGAAAGCACCTTGTAGGAGCCTGCTTGCAGGCGAACGGCTACGGAGCTCCGTTCTTATTCGCCTGCAAGCAGGCTCCTACAGGGAGTGAGTAGTTACATCTGGTTTACGGTTTATCGTGGATGTCTAGGTCCGGGCCTGCTTTCACTTGAGACTTGGCTTTCATTCGCACCCCTCCGGTTATTCTTGGTTTGAGGTTTGATAGGTTAACCGTGGATCTGCAGTTCCGGGCCGGCTTTTACCTGGGATTTGGTTTTCATAGCGTTCTCCTTTTGTCTGGTTTGCGGTTCGAGAAGTCAATTATTGACCTTCAGTTCCGGACCGGCTTTTATCTGGGATTTTGTTTTCATAGCGTTCTCCTTTTATCTGGTTTGCGGTTGAGATGTCAAAGTTGAATGTCCAGCTCCGGGCCGGCTTTTACCTGAGACTTGGCTTTCATGGCGTCCCTCCTTTTATTTGATTGGTTTGTGGTTTGGATACACACCCGAGCCGCAAGAACCCCTGAAAAACAGAGTCGCTGGCGTACTCATAGCAAAAGACTAACCGCTTTGGCCTGCTGAGTCACTCCCTGTCGACCGTCAAAAACGGAACTGTGTATCTTTTGGGGCCTGCCAATCATGGGGCGTGCGTTCTTTAATTACTTTGCGGTTATGCGCGGCATTTCCGAGCCCCGGATGGCGAGGGCCATTAGGGCAGGCTTCGCTGTGCTCATCAAAGGACCGGATTCTAAGTGAGAGGGGGATTTTTTACCATTGCCAGGCGGAATAATAGCACTGATGGACGAATCTGTAGGAGCGGCCCATGGCCGCGATCGGTGTACGCTACGCTAGCCAGGCCCATCACAGCCATGACCGCTTTTGCTTGGGCGCTATTTTGGTGGAATGGGATCAGTAATAGCGCTCGACCTTGTAGGGATAGAGGCAAATATGCTGGAAAGAGTCTATGGCGGTGTAAGAATGGAGGCAGTGACCCGGCTACTGCCGGGTTACCTTCCAATAGGCTTGGACATCAAGTTTTGGGGGGTTGGATTTTGAGCTCCGGACCGACTTTTACTTGAGATTTGACTTTCATGACATTCCTTCTCTTTCATTTGATTTGTGGCTCGATATGTCAATCATCTCGAACTTCCAGCTCAGGACCAGCTTTTACCTGGGATTTGGCTTTCATGGCATTTTTCCTTTTAACTGGTTTGTAGTTTGAGGGGTCAGTTGGTGTCGTGGATGTCCAGTTCCGGGCCGGCTTTCACTTGGGACTTAGCTTTCATAGCGCTTCTCCTTTATCTGGTTTGCGGTTTGATGAATCAAACGTGGATGTCCAATTCGGGACCGGCTTTTATCTGAGATTTGGCTTTCATGGCGCCTCTCCTTCTACTTGGTTTGAGGTTTGGATACATCATACCTGAGCCGCCAGAACCTGAAAATCGAGTCGCAGGCGTACTCACCGCAAAAGACTAACCGCTTTGGCTTGCTGAGTCACTCCTGTCGATCGTCAAAATGGACCTGTGTATCTTTTACGGCCCCTGTTAAAGAGCGCGCTCATCGCTAAAGATACATACTTTTTACTCAGCCCGCCGCCAATCGCGGCGTTTCCGAGCCTTGGGCGGCGAAGTGCTCGTCCGATGTCGGGGCCATTGATGGGCACGCTTCGCTCATCCTGCAGAAAGTCGGTTGTAGCTGCGAGTGGTCAAAACCTTGCCGAACTTGTAATGGTGTGTAATTTGCGTGTGATCGACCTGTTATCGGTAAAGGCATTGATGCACCACCCCGTAAGAGCGGCCCATGGCCGCGATCTGCCTGGCAGCTCGCGGCCATGGGTCGCTCCTGCTCAGAGAATTGGAAAGCTTTGATTGTTCAATAAGGGATGGTCGCATCCCCTGGTACCGATGGATTGGTCGCTTTTACTTGGGAGCTGTTTCGCTGGGATGGGAGCAGTAATAGCACTCGCCCTTTGGGAAAGGGTATCCGGAAAGACTATGGAGGCTGGAGGATGGGGCTGAGGCGATCCGGCAGCTGCCGGGTCGCCCCTTCGATAGCCGGTCTGAAGCACTGCTTACGCTGGAGGATCTATTTTTAACTTCGGGCCAGCTTTTACCTGGGATTTGATTTTCATGCTTTGACTTCCAGTTCCGGACCGGCTTTTACCTGAGATTTGGTTTTCACGGCGTTTCTCCTCTTATCTGGTTTACGGTTTGAGGAGTCAACCGTGGATGTCCAGTTCCGGGCCAGCCTTTACTTGAGACTTGGTTTTCATGGCATTTCTCCTTTTATCTGGTTTGTAGTTTGAGGGGGTCAGTCGGTGTCGTGGATGTCCAGATCCGGGCCGGCTTTTACCTGCGACTTGGTTTTCAAGGCGTCTCTCCTTCTACCTGATTTGTGGTTTGAGTCATATCCGAGCCGCCCGGGTTTCTTGGAAGCCGGGCGGCTTGGCGGGTTCACTGCAAGAGATTAATCGCTTTGCCCGGTCGAGTCATCCCTGTCGATCGCCAAAAAAAGAAACTGTGAAATGATCCTCGCTCCTCTTTCAATCAAGCATGGGGAATCATCGGTGGAATTTGCATGTCTTTTGACAAGTTTCCGTCAGGCGCAGCGTTTCCGGGCTTCGGATGTGAGACATGTCCATCGTCCTGTGCCGGAATGCTGGAGACCGATCGCGGCCAGCGGCCGCTCCTACAGAGAGATTAAGCGGCAGGTTCTGGTTAAAAACTCGCCAAACCTGTAATGGCGTGTAATGGCGTGTGATCGACCTGTTATCGGTTTATCCGTAGAGTAGTGCCCAGGGTTGAGGAGCGGCGTTGCCACCCGGTTGTTAAGGGCCGTCTATGGATGGACACTCCTCAGCGCTTTATCCGATAGACCGGATACCGTGCCGCGTGCGGCGCGGCTCGGGCAGGAAGCCGTTCAGCGCCAGCTGAATTGCCAGGCCAACTGGGTATACACAGAGCCTACGTCTGCCCAGCTTGGGAACGGGCCTGGCCGCGGGGCACGGATGCTCCCTTCGCTCTTGATAGTGTTGTTGTAACCGTCCGATGGTTGGGACCATCAACTGTGCCGGCAGTAGATTGCTTACTGCCGGCTTTTTTACTTCCGACTGGCCAAGGGTTTCCTCAACCTTCCTCATCCGATCAGTGCAAGACTCCAGAATAAGTGTCCGACTTTGCACCGGCTCTATATCCCAGCGAACTCGTCATAAGCCGTGGCATCCACGCCCGAAAGATGGGCACGTCCTGTGCAGGGCTTACGCCAGTTGTTGTCTACTACTTCCCGTCGGGGCAGCAGGGATTCCGGTTGCTGTTTCGGGCTCCGGGCTATCCGGTTCTCTCCGGCAATGGGGGGATTTTTTACCATTGCTCTCCGAAATAAAGGCATTGATGCATCACCCTGTAGGAGCGGCCCATGGCCGCGATCGGCGTGCGCTAAGCAAGCCTGGCCGATCGTGGCCATGGACGCTTCTACTGGGCGCTATTTCGGTGGGAAGGAAGCAAATATGCTGGAAAGTCTAGGGCAGAGTCAGAATGGAGGCAGTGACCCGGCAACTGCCGGGTTACCTTTCAATAGCCGGTTTGGACGTCAAGTTTTGGGCCGGCTTTTACCTGGGATTTGACGTTCATGCTTTGACTTCCAGTTCCGGGCCTGCTTTCACCAGAGATTTGGTTTTCACGGCATCTCTCCTTTTTATCCAGTTCGAGGTTTGATGAATCAAACGTGGATCTGCAGTTCCGGGCCGGCTTTTACTTGGGATTTGGTCTTCATGAGATTCTCCTCTTATATCTGGTTTACGGTTTATCGTGGACCTTTAGTTCAGGGCCTGCTTTCACCTGAGTTTTGGCATTCACGGAATTTCTCCTTTTGTCTGGTTTGTGATTTGATAGATCAATCTTGAACCTGCAGCTCTGGGCCGGCTTTTACCTGGGATTTGGCTTTCATTGCCGTCTCTCCTGTTATTTGTGGTTTAAGGGGTTAACCGTGGATCTCCAGTTCCGGGCCTGCTTTCACCTGGGACTTGGCTTTCACGGCATTTCTCCTTTTGTCTGGTTTGCGGTTGAGAGTTAATCGTCCTGGATCTGCAGATCCGGGCCGACTTTTATCTGAGATCTGGCTTTCATGGCATTTTCTTTTTTTCTGGTTCGATAGGTTAATTATTGACCTGAAGTTCCGGGCCGGCTTTTACCTGGGATTTGATTTTCATAGCATTCTCCTTTTATCTGGTTTGTGGCTTGAGAGTTAATCGTCTTGGATTTCCAGTTGCGGACCGGCTTTTACCTGGGACTTGGCTTTCATGGCATCCCTCCTTTTATTTGGTTGGTTTGTGGTTTGGATACACACCCGAGCCGCCAGCACCTCTGAAAACGGGGCTGCCAGCGTGCCCATCGCAAAAGACTAACCGCTTTGGCCTGCTGAGTCACTCCCGTTGATCGTCAAAAACGAGAACTGTGTATCTTTTGGGCCCTGTCAATAACGCGGCGCGCGTTCTTTAATTACTTTGTGATTGTGCGCGGCGTTTCCGAGCCCCGGATGGCGAGGGCCATTGGAGGCACGCTTTGCTGTGCTCATCAAAGGACCGGATTCTAAGTGAGAGGGAGATTTTTTACCAATACCCGACGGAATAAAAGCACTGAGGGACGAATCTGTAGGAGCGGCCCATGGCCGCGATCGGTGTACGCTACGCCAGCCAGGCCCATCACAGCCACGACCGCTTTTGCTTGGGTGCTATTTCGGTGGATGGGAGCAGTAATGGCGCTCGACCTTGTAGGGAAAGAGGCAAGCTGGAAAGTCTATAGCGGTGTGAGATGGAGGAAGTGACCCGGCAACTGCCGAGTTACCCATTCAATAGCCGGTTTGGACGTCAAGTTTTGGGTTGGATTTTGATCTCCGGACCGGCTTTTATCTGAGATTTGGTTTTCATGCCACTTCCTCTTTTATCCGGTTGCAGTTTAATGGGTCAATCTTGGATCTGCAGTTCCGGGCCTGCCTTCACTTGGGACCTGGCTTTCATGGCATTTATCCTTTTGTCTGGTTTGCGGCTTGAGTTAATCGTCTTGGATATCCAGATCCGGGCCAGCTTTAACCTGGGATTTGGTTTTCATGGGATTTCTCCTTTTATCTGCTTGGGGTTTGAGAGGTCATTCTGGTTGGATCTTCAGTTTTGGGCCAGCTTTTATCTGAGACTTGGCTTTCACAGCACTTCTCCTTTTTGCGGTTTGGAGATCAGCCGTGGATCTGTAGTTCCGGACCGGCTTTTACTTGAGATTTGGCTTTCATAGCGTTTTTCCTATTATGTTTGGTTTGGATGATAGATACCTGAGCTGCCTGCGCTCCCTGAGAACCGAGGTTGCTGGCGTGCTCACCACAAAAGATTACCCGCTTTGGCCGGCCGAGTCATCCTGCCAGCCGCAAAAAAACGTAACTGTGAAATGGTCCCCTGTGACACCTTGTCAATCAGGGATACGCCATCACCGGCGGGTGCGGCGTGCTTGGTTAATCCAATCATCGCCAAGCGCAGGGTTTCCGGGTAGCTCAGCACCACCAGTTCGGCGCCCTGCAGCGCGCGGTCGATATACAGATGGTTCCTTGGTAGGTTGGGCAGGGCGAAGCGTGTGGATCATCCTGTGGCGGGGCTATTGATGGGCACGCTTCGCTTTGCCCATCCTACAAAAGATCGGTCGCCGGCTTTGAGTGATTAAAAAGCCGCCAAACCTGTAATGACGTGTAATGGCGTGTGATCGACCTGTTATCGGTTTATCCGTAGAGTAGCGCTTGGGTTGAGGAGTACGGCGTCGCTCGGTTGTTCAGGCGGCGGGTCTAGGGACAGACACTCTTCGACACCGCATCCGATGGACCGGATAACGTGCCCCTTGCGGCGCGGTTCGGGCAGGAAGCCATTCAGCGTCAGCTGAATTGCCAGGCCAACTGGGTATACACAGAGCCTACGTCTGCCCAGTATGGGAATGGGCCTGGCCGCGGGGCAGGATGCTCCCTTCGCTCTTGATAGTGTTGTTGTAACCGTCCGATGGTTGAGACCATCATTTTGAGCCGGCAGTAACTCGGTTGCTGCCGGCCTTTTTACTTCCGGATAAGCCGAGGCTCTGGCGGAGTAGGGCGCCTGCGCGGATTGAAGATATATCCTGTTCTGCCATCGGTAAGTCACGGGGTAGAAATTCGCCGTCCTGGTTCAGGTCGGAGTCGAGCATGTCAAAGACTTTCCGCTCGTTCATCACCAGCAGAGCCGGAACCTCTCCCTTCAGGTGTTCATCGAGATAGGCGGTGAGGATGTTCTCGCCGTTTTCCCGGTTGCGCTGCAGGGCACGGTGGCTGGCGTGCTGCGCAGAAGGCGCTGGGTGGGGTTGACTTCCTTGGCCTACTTGGCGAGGTCGACGCCGGCGTTTCAGAGTCCATTGGAAAGCGCAGTGTAGATCGGGCGCAGTTGCCGCAGGGTTTCCGGATCAACTGCGCGTAAGAGGCTCAGGGAAAGTTCGGTCGCAGTACTTCGCGCATCTCTTTTAGCTTGCTTGGCACTATTTTCCAGCGGTTCGGATTGTCAAATTCAAAGTCTATTTTTATTTTCTCAGTTTCATTTTCCAGTTGAATGAGTATTTGGCAGAATTCATGTCCGTACTGAATGGCACTAAGTTAAGGCGTAACTCATTGATTTAAAACGAAAAACGGGTGATTTTTGCGATATAATGTCAGTCGCCAAACAAAACAAAAATCGCAACAACCACCCGTTTCATGGATAGTACCCGCAAGCTCCGCCACGCTCAACAGCAATCCATTACTCGCTGTGCCTCCAGCACTGATTTCAGCCAGATCGGTTCAGCGCTCCAGCACAAGTCCTTGTTTCAGATCATCGAAGAAGAGCAACCGGAGCACCGTGAGCGAGTTTTTACTCCAACTGTCACCTTGGGAGCATTCCTCTCCCAAGCGCTCGACGCAGACGCCTCCTGCCAGTCAGTCGTCAACAAAATCGCTGTTGACCGCCTACACGAGTGGGTGAGTGCGGTAAATACCAGTGCTTACTGCCAAGCACGCCAGCGCCTGCCGCTCAACATGGTAGTTCGCCTGACTCGCCAACTGGGAGGCATGATTGATGATAATACGCCCCAACAATGGCGCTGGCATGGACGCCCGGTCAAGTTGGTGGATGGCACCACGGTTTCTATGCCGGACACCGCCGAGAACCAAGCTCGATTTCCACAGCAGGCTACACAGGAGCCCGGTTTAGGCTTTCCTATTGCGCGCTTGGTGGGCATCATTGCCTACGGCAGTGGAGCTTTGCTCAACGTGGCCTATGCGCCCTTTCAAGGTAAAGGAACTGGAGAGCATAGCCTTCTGCGAGAGATACTGGATACCTTTACCGAGGGCGACATCGTCGTTGCCGATCGTTATTACGCCTCCTACTTCCTGATTGCAGAATTGCAGTCACGCGGCGTTGATGTCGTCATGCAACAACACGCGGGGCGCCGGACGGACTTCCGCAAAGGGCGAAGCCTTGGCTCCAAGGATCATGTTGTTGAATGGCGCAAGCCTGCAAGGCCCAAATGGATGGACCCGAGTTGGTATGAACTGTTGCCCGATAGCCTGTCTATCAGGGAGTTGCAGGTCGACAAAAAGGTACTGGTTACCACGCTGTTATCGGACAAAACGGCACCACGTAAGCAGTTGGGCGACCTGTACAAGGACCGCTGGCAGATCGAACTCAATCTGAGAGAGATAAAAACCACACTGGGAATGGACGTTCTGCGCTGTAAGACTCCGGAGATGGTAATCAAGGAGATCTGGGTGCACCTTCTGGCCTACAACCTGGTTCGTTGGCTAATGAACCGCTCGGCAACGCTGGCAGGTATATTGCCAAAGGAAATCAGCTTCAAGCATACGCTGCAACTCTGGCGGGTGTTTGTGAGTGGCCCGAGAAGAAATGACGCCGATCTGGATAGCCTTTGCGGCCTTATCGCCGGTATTGCCGTTGGCAAAAGGCCGGGCAGAGTAGAGCCGCGCCGCGTAAAGAGAAGGCCAAAACCCTACGGGCTGCTGAGCGAGCCAAGGTCAGTTGCTAGGGAGAAAATCCGGAAGTGTGGCCACCCCAAGAAAGCTTAACTTAGTGCCATTCATGTCCGTACTCTCTGGCGATTTCATTTATAAGATCTACAATGGTGTCATCCAGCACTAAAGGCTTATCTTCTATTTCCGAAGTTGCAGGAATTGCCTTTTCGTCCCTGTAAAGAAACCCAGGGTTTGACGCGCTTCCCTCTGCAACATCGAAAACAAAGGAAAGGCTATCCCATTCGTTTTCGACAACATCTTCACATTGCAGAACCAGTTTACCAATATTCTTAATTTTATCATTTGATATATTCACGCGGCTGTTTTGGTTGTGATAGGTTTGGCTTTAATTTTTTTGCATTTTTTTATAGTGTATTGGAGATATTTTCCAGCGGTCAGGATTGTCAAATTCAAAATCAATCTTAATTTTTCCATTGACCTTAGTCGCTGGTCGAATGCTATCATTATTGTATAAAAAGCCATAGTTTGCCATAGTTTGCCATGTGGCCATCTGTTACATCAAAAACAAATGAAATTTCCTGCCATTCATGCTCAACAACTTTTTTGTATTGCAAAATAAAGTTGCCAATTTCCTGAATGTGGCTATCTTTGACGTCAATAAGTAGGTTTGTAGTAAATTGCATTTTCTCTTAAAATTCTAGGAAAGATCCTGATTCATCGATGTCTTTTTTTATTTCATGCTGTTCATCATCTTTCTTTAATGAACTGAAGAATTCAATAATATTATTGGATATTTCATATGCTGAATATTCTTCAGTTTTGGCTTCATGATACCAAAAATATACTTTTCCAGTTTTACATGATAAGCATATTTGGTCGCCTCCAGATGATTCCCCGATAGTGATTAAATTGGAAGGGATCTGTTCATTATACATATTATTTTTATCAATGAGGTTTGAATTTCCCCTTAATCCATACAGTATTTCAAGAGACAGAAAACCATTTTCCGAATCAACAGGTGTTTCTTGAATTGGTTTAAATGTGGCTCCGTTATTGAAAACTATTGGCCCTTTGAATTCCTCAAGAACGGTCGAGTATTCAGGTGGAAATTTAAAGTCCAGTTCAGATTGTACATTTTCTATAGCGAAAGTTTTCTTTGAGCTCTCTAATAACTCTCTGGCTCCAAGGCCATCAAATGTTATAGTATCCATTAAAATCCTCCTCGGAGATCTGAGGCCGATCCGATATGTGGTATATTTCCATGCAGTTTGGTTGGTATAAACTGTATTGTCTGGTTGTCGAGATGATGAGGTGTGACGCCAATTTCTTTTAGGTAGTTTTTAGCTGCATTCTTACTGGCCAGCCCTTTCTTGGGCGATGATCTGCCGGAGGGCCATGCGTATCTTTTGCAGCAGTTGGGATTGCTGTTCGGCCCCTCTGTGTCAGGATAGTTGTCGCCTCTACTGAACCGAAGAAGCCAAGACAGGGGGCGGTAAAGAGGAGCAAATGCCCCGTTATTCCACAGAACGCAAAGCCTCAGTGCTGAAGAAGCTGCTGCCGCCGGAGAACCGGCCCATCCCGGAGATCGCGGCGGAAGAAGGCATCAGCGAAGGCACCCTGTACAATTGGCGCCAGCAAGCCAAAGAGAAGGGTATACCGGTGCCGGGCAGTGGTAAACAGAGCGAAGATTGGTCGGCGGAAGCCAAGTTCGCGGTCGTCGTTGAAACCGCCAGCCTCAGCGAAGCCGCGCTGAGTGAATATTGTCGCAGCAAGGGGCTGTACCCGGAGCAGGTACAGGCCTGGAGAGCGGCCTGTATCCAGGGCACACTGACCGATGCCGAGCGTCGCAAACAGGAGCGGGAAGAGGCCCGGCGGGCCAAGAAGCGCATCAAGGAGTTGGAGAAGGATCTTCACCGAAAGGAGAAGGCCCTCGCGGAAATGACAGCGCTGCTGGTGTTGAGAAAAAAGCTGAATGCCCTTTGGGGAGAGGACAGCGGGGAAGAATGACCCCGGCCCCGGAGCGGCGACAACTGATTGGATGGATAGAGGAAGCCGTGGCTGCGGGTGCTCGCAAAGCCCCGACCTGCGCGGAAGTGGGCATCAGCCTGCGTACCCTGCAGCGCTGGACTGCGGAAGGGGCGTCGCAAGAAGACCAGCGCCCCGGTGCACAGAGACCAGAGGCACAGAACAAGCTGGCGGAAGAGGAACGGCAGACGATTCTGGATATGTGCAACAGACCGGAGTTCGCCAGCAAGCCGCCGGGCCAGATAGTGCCCACGCTGGCGGACCGCGGCGAGTATATCGCCTCAGAATCGAGCTTCTATCGGACTTTAAAGGATGCGGACCAACTGCATCATCGCGGACGATCGAAGTCCAAGAAGAAGCGCAAGGCTCCCGCCACCTTTGTGGCCGAGGCGCCCAACCAGGTGTGGACCTGGGACATCACCTATTTGCCGTCATCGGTGAAGGGACTGTATTACTACCTGTATCTGGTGGAAGACATCTATAGCCGCAAGGGCGTGGTCTGGGAGGTGCACGAGAGCGAGTCCGGCGAACATGCGGCGGTGCTGATACAACGGGCCATGCTGCGGGAGCAGTGTTTTTGCAGTCCTCCGGTATTGCACTCCGATAACGGCGCGCCGATGAAGTCGCAGACCTTGCAGGCCAAGCTGTACGATCTGGGCATCCAAGCCTCGCACAGTCGCCCGCGGGTGAGCAACGATAACCCCTACTCGGAATCGTTGTTCCGCACGGTGAAATACTGTCCACGCTGGCCCTCGGAGGGCTTTGCTTCACTGGACGAGGCGAGGCAGTGGGTAGAGAGATTTATGCACTGGTACAACCACGAGCATCTGCATAGTGGCATCAAGTATGTCACCCCGGCGGACAGACATGACGGCAAGGACGTGGCCCTATTATCCGGGCGGGAGAAAGTCTACAAGCTGGCGAGAGAGAGAGAAATCCATCGCGCTGGTCTGGAGAGACAAGGGACTGGACACCGGTAGGGTCCGTGGCATTGAATCCACAGAAAGAAGAGTCAGAAAGCGAAGTCGCAGCGTAACGAAAAAAGGCGACAACTATCTTGAAAAACGCCGGCTCTTCTCCGTCGGGGGGATTTTCCTCGATGATCAGGCGCTGTTGGGCCAGGGCGAGGTAGATTTTTTTCCCGGGGCCGCTGAAGAAGGCCGGCGCACCTGCGTAGGGATCGAACTTTCAAGCTGGCGCCGGTAATGGGGAACGGTAGGATCGGGGAACTGTTGCTCGAAGGAAAGAGCATGTCCGTGTCTGAAGTTGTGTTTGGTGATGGGTCGCTCCTACAAAAAGAGAGAAGTAGCTAAGCTTTTAATAGCGGGTGAAGACTTAATCAAATTTGATTTTGCATTCTGATAATAAAACTTTATTGCGGTCACTAAGTATGAGCTTATCATGAGAAATTTCTGCTACTAACAATCCTAAAGCGTCAGCTCCTCGTTCAATCTGTTGGCGCCACCCACTAATGTCGCCTTTGTAAGAAACGGCAAAGTAACACTCTCCAGAAGGTAAAGTTATTCTGCAGTCTTCATTTATTATACCGCCGCTTTTAGCAATCTGAGGGATTATTTTTCGAACGACTTTCATAAATAAGGCTGCTATATCCATCTTGCCGTTGCAGATTATATATTTGTACTCCCTGCCTTCTGTAATAGACGTTCCAGGTATATTTCTTTCTTTGTCGATGAAGCCTAAGTCTAGAACTTTTTCCATTTTCTTGGTGAAATCCTCGATCGTGTCAGATTTATGAAAAATTCGGTCGCAGTGCCTCGCGCATTTCTTTTAGTTTTCTAGGCACGATCTTCCAGCGATCGGGATTGTCGAACTCAAAATCTATTTTTATCTTCTGCCTCTCGTTTTCCATCTGAATTAAAATCTGCTTAAACTTGCTGCCGCATTGATCGGCTACGGCAGATTGGAACTCATAGATCTTGTTATCCAGGAGTAGGGGATTGTTCTCTATGCTTAGAGAAATTGGCCTCACCTTTTCTCCATTATATAAAAATCCAGAATTTGCTATATGGCCTTCTGAAACGTCAAACACAACTGAGAGTTCTGTCCATTCGTTCTCAAGTACCTTTTTACAATTGAGAACTAGTGACCCTATGTCTTCAATATATTTTTTATCAAGGTTCATGGCTATTCCCCATAGAATTGCATATCTGCTTTGGGTATTCTGTCAAAGGCTTCTCCGGCTGAGTTCGAAAAGTTATGTCGTCGGTCAAATACAATATCGCCTGTTTTTGGGTCAATCACTTCATATTCTGAAATAATGTTTGTAGGGCGTTCGGCCCCGGGCGGCTCTAAGCTGACCTTCAGTTTAACTTCGAACCCTTCATTGGTCCAATCCGCCCACTCGTTCTCCATTTTTTTGTAGGCGCCGCGGTTGAGGTTTGAATTTTGAGGGAACAAGTTTTTCTCACCTTGATCCGACATAAAGCGATGGCCAATAATATGACCTCCCTCATCGCTGTCTAAGCGTGTGTCCCCTCCGACTTCCTGTTGTAATTTTGTTTCTGCGGAAGAGCGCACACCGCCTTTCTCCGATTTGGACAAAGTCGCTTCGACAGATGTCGGTCGTCCCTGCTCATCAATTGTCCATTCGGCTTCATTACCATTATAAGTCTCCTTAACCTTTCTTATCCTTGAGGTAGAGGTGGCTGAAGAGCTATTGCTAGTGGGTTTTGAATCCACGATTTCTTCAACTTCTAGGTCGCTATAAGACGCAGTTCTGTCCTTATCCCCGGGGTTGCTGCGTTTCAGTCGTTGCCTTACTTTCTTGAGGTGCTCGGCAAACTCCATCAACAAGTCACCCACCTTGCGGAATTTGGCAAGGTGCCTGGCTTGGCTGGCGGCGCTGGCTGCGAGGCCGGCGCCGGCGGTGACGGCGGCCAGGACGATGGTGAACAGGATCTCGAAGGCGGCGCTGCCGGAGAGGTTGGTGAGCTCTATGGCGTGCTGGGCGTTGACGTAGTCCTTGGCAAAACGAATGAGATCTGCCCGCAGGGCCGGACTTTCCCAAACCAGATCGGCGATTTCCATTGCCTGATCGAATTGTTCCCGGGTAATGGCGCTGGGATCGAAGCCTAGGGCTTGCACCAGCTCGCGCTTTTCCCCCTTCAGGTGTTCATCGACATAGGCGGTGAGGATGTTCTCGCCGTTTTCCCGGTTGCGCTGCAGGGCACGGTGGCTGGCGTGGATGCTGCGCAGGAGGTGCTGGGTGGGGCTAACGACGTCGCTGACCTCTTTGACCCACTTCGCGAGGTCGACGCCGGCGTTCCAGAGGCCGTTGAAAAAGGCGCCGGTGTAGATGAGGGCGCGGTTGACGTGGGATTCCTGGGCCAGCCTCTGCGTATGTTGGGCGGCCTCAGCCCTTTCCTGGGCGATGATCTGCCGGAGGGCCATGCGTATCTTTTGCAGCAGTTGGGATTGCTGTTCGGCCAGCTCTTCTTCGCCGGGGGGATTTTCCTCGATGATCAGGCGCTGTTGGGTCAGGGCGAGGTAGATTCTTTTCCCCGGGTCGCTGAAAAAGGCCGGCGCACCCGCGTAGGGATCGAGCAGGGGGGTACTTTCAAACTGGCGCCGGTAATGGGGATTGGTAGGGTCGGGGAGCTCTTGGGCGAAGCCGAGAAACTTTTGGCAGACCTGCTCAAGTACCGCATCGTCGAAACTCTGCAGCAATGGCAGGTCGACAAAATGCTCAGTGAAGCCCTGAGGGAGATGCGGCGGATAGTACCATCCTTCTCTTACGCGAAAGCGTACCCCCTGCCGATTCTCAATGTTCAAGTACGACATGTCCGTGTCTTATGGTTGCTCTGGTTGATGGCGATGGTAAGGCAAAGTTTGTGGCTCGATCAATCGAACTTGGTCTCAGAATGGAAGTTGTGGGTGTTGGGGGAGGTCGATCGCGGCCAACGGCCGCTCCTACAGAGGAGGGGTGGTTGAAAATTCGCCAAACCTGTAATGGCGTGTAATGGCGTGTGATCGACCTGTTATCGGTTTATCCGTAGAGTAGCGCCCGGGTTGAGGAGTACAGCGTCGCTCAGTTGTTCAGGCGACCGGTCTATGGATGGACTCTCCTCGACACCGCATCCGATGGACCGGATGCCGTGCCGCACAGGCGCGGCCCGGGTAGGAAGCCATTCAGCGCCAGCTGAATTGCCAGGCCGGCTGGGTATACACAGAGCCTACGTCTGCCCAGCTTGGGATTGGGCCTGGCCGCGGAGCATGGATGCTCCTTCGCTCTTGATAATGTTGTTGTAACCGTCCGATGGTTGGGACCATCATTTTGAGCCGGCAGTGATTTGTTCACTGTCGGCATTTTTCATTCGGGCAATGGCTCGCCACATCCCTGTGGCTCGGCCTTCGGCCAACTGAAGCTGCCCAAATCTGATCCTGCGGATTTGTCCATGGCCCTCGCCCTGCGGGCAGCCTCCGGCTGTGCAAAACGGCTGTCCTGCCGTTTTCTCTTTTTGGCCGAAGCCGAGTTAGAAGCTGATAGGGTGCTGCGCTGGCAAAGATCGGGTTTGAAGCGGAGTGGCAAAACTGATAATTCGCAAGTTCACAGCACCCCCACCATTCACCGAAGTTCACCTCACCGTATACCCACAGTCCGTCTCGGATACCCAGGGTTCGTCTCACAGTTCGGAAAATAGATTGGAAGCTACCGTTGTCCGGGTTCCGTGAATCATGGGGGCCGGTCAGGCTTTGCGCAGTGGTATCAAATAACATCGTCGAGATGCTGCGAAGCCTAGCAGTGAACCTGGAAAGACGTTCTTTACAGGAAAAACAAAAGCTCAGGGAACGGTAGGTGGAGAGAAATAGCGTTCACAGTCTCGGACTCCCTGTGCCCAACACTTGCCGAGCTGTGCACAGGCGCGGCGAAGGGCATGGGCGGAACCCACCAGCGTCTTGAAACGGCTCTCAAAGTTACGGTTGAGATAGAGCCAGTGCTGGGGATCTATCTGCAATCTATCGAGAATCGGCGGCAACTGTTCGGGGATGGCCCCGCGCTTATCTTCGCGCAGGCATCGCCCGGTCCAATCCACCAGCTCCAGATAGTCTTGTAGCCTGAAGGGTAGCCCCGCTGGCATGGGCTCTCGGGGGTTGCCAACAAACGGAAACAGCGCCTGCGGTTGTCGGCGGAATTCTGCGGCTTTGATGCGCTGCTGGACGGAAGTGTGGTCCGATGTCTCCGGCGATTCGGCCATCATCGCGCGAATCGGGTTCAGATCGACATAGGCCAGGCAGGCAGCCAGAGCCCGCTCGTCCAGCAGTGCCTGGGACTTGAAGCGGCCTTCCCAAAAACGGCCGGTGCACCGATCCTCCCGATTAGCCTCGCGGGCGATGGACTCGTTCAGCATACGCATAAACCAGCTGATATCCATGAGTCGTGCCCGCCAGACCTCCGCCAACTCCGTAAGCCTGGCTCGTTCGGCGGCATCCAGGGCCTCATTGCGGGCGAAGCGGTTGGAAAGGGGGGAGCCCTTGCACAGCTGGTGCCAACGCTTCACTACCTCGCGGAGTTCCCAGGCAGCAGCCTGCGCCGCGTCCACGTGGAGTACCACATGGTAGTGATTGCTCATCACCGCATAGGCACCGATGTCCAAGGCGAATATCTGGGACAATTCCAACAACTTGTCTTCGATCCATTGACGGCGGTGCTCGAAGCATTGCCCTGTGCGCTCGTCCCGCCCGCACAGAAAGGCGCGGCGCACGCAGCGGGAGACGCAGTGGTAGTAAGGAGTGGCTTCAAGAGATATCAGTGCTTTGCGTGGGAGTCCCATAGGTGGCTATCTATGTAGGTGGATGGATAACCAGTATTTTGCGTAGATCCGGACAGGGTGCAATAGGGCTGGCGCCATATGCTTTTTGTTTGGTGGGTGTCCAGAATCTGGGTGTTGTCCAGAATCTGGGTGTTGTCCAGAATCTGGGTGTTGTCCAGAATCTGGGTGTTGTTTGGTGGGTGTCCAGAATCTGCATTTCAATAGGGCTGGCGCCATATGCTTTTTGTTTGGTGGGTGTCCAGAATCTGAGAATTTTTTGATGGGTGTCCAGAATTGCTTTGGTTCAGAATCTGGTTTGGTGGGTGTCCAGAATCTGCAGGAAGGGGCTAATATGCCGGAAAGTCTGTGGAGGTGTGGAGGATGGGGTTGAGACGATCCGGCAACTGCCGGACCATCTCTTCAATAGCCGGTCTGGAACGGTGCTTAATACGGCTCTACTTCTACATTCGGGCCAGCTTTTACCTGAGATTTGGCTTTCATGGCAATTTTCCTTTTCTTTGAGATTCAGGGTTCAGTGGTTGCGCAGCGGCTGCACCTATAGCGGATCTATTTCTACAGCTGGGCCGGCTTTCACCTGAGACTTGGCTTTCATAGCACTGCTCCTTTTATTCTGGGTTTGCGGTTTGGATAGATATCTGAGCTGCCCGTGCTCCCTGAAAACAGGGGTTGCCGGCGCGCTCACCATAAAAGACTACCTGCTTTGCCCGGCCGAGTCACCCCTGCACGCCGCAAAAAAAATAAAACTGTGAAATGGTCCCTGTGGCCTCTGTCAATCAGGGGATACGCAATCACTGGCGGAAGCGTGCGTGCTTAATCCAACCATCGCCAGGCGCAGGGTTTCCTGGTAGCTCAGCACCACCAGTTCGGCACCCTGCGGCAGCGCGCTGGCGATATACAAGCAGCTCCTTGTTAATGGGGTAAAGCGAAAGCGTGTCGATAGTCCTGGGTCGGGGCCACTGATGGGCACGCTTCGCTTTGCCCATCCTACAAAAGATCGTTCGCCGGCTGAGAGTGGTTAAAAAGCCACCAAACCTGTAATGGCGTGTAATGGCGTGTGATCGACCTGTTATCGGTTTATCCGTAAAGTAGCGCCTCGGGTTGAGGGCCACAGCGCCGCCGGGTTGTGCAGACGGCCGGTCTATGGCACTCCTCAATACCGCACCCGATGGACCGGATGCCGTGCCGTGTATGGCGCGGCTCGGGTAGGAAGCCCTTCAGTGCCAGCTGAATTGCCAGGCCGGCTGGGTATACACAGAGTCTACGTCTCCCAGCTTGGGAATGGGCCTGGCCGCGGGGCACGGATGCTCCCTTCGCTCTTGATAGTGTTGTTGTAACCGTCTGATGGTTGGGACCATCATTTTGAGCCGGCAGTAACGCGATTGCTGCCGGCGTTTTTTGATTCGGGGCCATCTGTGGGGCCCCCGCCCTGAGGGGGGCCTCGGCTGTCCAAAACGGCGTGTCCGGCCGCTCCTGCCCCAGGTTGGCGACTTTGGTCCTGCCGTTTTGTCCTCTGACAGGGCACAATAAACACAAGCGCGCTCCCGGTGCGCGAAAATAATATTGATACTAGGGAGGAATGCCTGATGCTGAATCCAGCACAAACAAAAACCATTGATGTGAATAGTGGGGAACTGGTGACCTATGAGTTTACCGTCAAGCCAGTGGCGGATGAGGGGAAGGTCTGGGTGATTGAGGATGCCGGCGGCAACCAGATCGATGATATTGTGGCAGTGTTCAAGAGTATCGACGGATCAGGGCATGGCTACGGCTGCGCGGAGCTGAAGTTTACCCTGGAAGGAGTTGGTTGGGAGTGGGATTGGAAGGCTTGTGGGTGGGGCTACCGCCTGCCCGGTATCCAGTTCTGTGAGCGGCCGAAGCATCGGCGCTGTTTCTCCGAATTTCAGTCCTATATCGGTGATGAGAATGCACAGGTTTTGTATGTGCTTCTTGACCCGAAGCACAAGGAAGATGGGTGCAGGCGTAAATATAAGTATTGTTGGGTGGCCAGATACAATGGCCAAAAATACAAATCTGCTGACCCGGCAGTAGAAGTTGAACCGGAATAAATCAGTGACAGAGGGCTTTTGTCACTTTTTTTGAGGTTGCTGGTTGGGTGCAGAGCTTGTGGAAGACTGGCAGGGAAAACCAATCTGCACCCATTCCCTGCTCTAACAGCTGTTCTATATATATACTGGCAGAGTGAGGCTCTCCAGCTAAAGAAAATATTTGTGCCGAAAAGTACTTTATTAAAGTGTCATCTTTTATTTCTTGATTTAGATGGTGAGCTAGAGAAATAGCTTCTTGAATTCTTCCTAGGTAAGCCAGCGCTATTGACCGATACTTTTTATCCCTAATTCCAGTCTTTTCTTCTGTAATCTGGCTGATTTTTCTGAAGTGCTTCTCTGCTTGATTTTCCTTTCCTAGGATGAGGTATATTTCTGCTATGTTGTATAAAGGTAATACATTGTCCGGTGCCATTCTCAGTGCATTAGTGTACGCATCTAGAGCTAATTCATAGCGACCTTGTAGAAAATAAGATACTCCCAAATTGGAGTGGGTTCTCCAGTTGCGAAAAGGTGGTGGAATACTGTTTATGGTCGATTCTGCAGCTGTATATTTCCCCATTTCTACATGGATAGCACCCAGCGTGGCATAGGATGTCCAATGCTCAGGATGGCTTGCGATGCTGTTGGTCAAGGTTTTCTCTGCCTCTTGGTAGTTGCCGCTCCCAAATTGGTTTAAGGCGATCAGGTAGAGGTTCTCAGCGGAGGGGTTTAGTTCGGCAGCCTTGCTAGAATATTTAATTCCGTCTTGATACTCTCCCTGTATATACAAAAACCGAGCATATTTGTTAATCAATTGTGCAGGAGGGAAATTTAAAGCTTGTAGTTTACTTAGAAGCTGATCAAAAGCCTCTCGGTTGCCATCGTAACTGCGTAGCCAAAGTTCAAGCTCTAAGACCACAATCTTATCGATGTTATGTGTCCGGGCACGTTCAAGCATCGCGAGTCCAGATTGGATGTGCGAGAAATTATCTGATGCCACATATAGCTTGGCAGCCGCGCTAGCATGTGCTCGATAGAGGTTAATATTATCTGGGTAGCGTAGAATCAATTCTCCTAGTACCTTAAGATCATTTTCCTTTAGGTCCTTATTATCTAGTCGTGCTGCTATCTTTAGATAACGTTGATAATCGTCATCACTCATCAGGCCTTGTTCTGCCTCATGCTTGAGATAGGCCTGCTCAAACAAATGCGCCCCAGCCTCACTAATCTGATACTCAGACTCCTGCCGCTTCTGCGGCAAAAAGGCAAAGCTGGTCTGGTTCCTGATCAGACTGTCGGCAGCGTCCAATAGCTGTATTTCAATTTCACACCGGGTCCGCGCGCATTCCAAGCTCGGGACCAGCACATCAGTCACCCCCTTCTCCCGCAAGGATTTAATCTGCGCTTCCAAACTTTCCTCAGGCCTCGGCGTAAACGCCACCAGTGCACTACTTTTCAAATGCCCCACAGAACTGGACAGCGCCTGCCGCACCAGCGTATCAGTAAGCTCCGGCGCCTCCCCCTCAATCTGCGCGGGCAGCACGGCAATATACTGCGGCTCTAGCCGATTCAGATAGCTCCAGCCCCAAACACCACCCGCGATTACAACAACCGCCACGGCAAACGCGGCAACCTTACGCCAGTGATTATTGCGCGGCTTGCTGAGCAGCTGGGTGATAGTGGCCGAGAACTCCTCGGTATCCGCATCCGGTTCTCCCACGCGATACATAAATTCCAAGGCATCGTAAACCAGCTGGGCACTCTCCGGGCGCTGGGTGGGGTCCTTGTGTAACAGTTTGTCCAGCAGCACCGCCAGCGGTTCGGGGATTTTCGACCAGGCCTGTTGCGGCGCGGTATGGGGTTCGTTGATCACCCGGCCGGCCAGGGCCAGGAAGTTCCCCTCGCCGGTGTCGAAGGGTTTGGTGCCGCACAGGAGTTCGTAGGCGATGGTGCCCAGGCTGAACAGGTCGCTGCGCAGGTCCAGGGGTTTCCCCTGGATCTGTTCCGGGGACATGGCGCCCAGAGTGCCGGCCACGTGATCTTCCTTGGTGAGGTTGAGGTCCTGCTGGTCCTGGGATTTGGCGATGCCGAAGTCGGTGATCTTGGCTACGCCGTTATTGGTGATCAGGATATTGTCGGGCTTGAGGTCGCGGTGGATGATACCCAGGGCGTGGGCCTCGCCCAGGCCATCGCAGATCTGCATCAGCAGGCCGATCTTTTCCCGCAGCGGGGCGATATGTTCGCGCATCCACTCGCGCAGGGTGGTGCCCTCCACGTATTCCATCACCAGGGCGATGCCGTCGTCCTCCTCCAGCACGTCGTAAAGCTGGACGATATTGCTGTGGTTGAGTTTGGCCAGCAATTGGGCCTCGGACTGGATGCGGCCGCGGGCGGACGCGCTGGTGGCGTCGCGGCGCAGCTTTTTGATGGCCACCGGGCGGTCCAGTTTGGTGTCCTGCGCCAGGTAGACCACGCCCATGCCGCCGGCACCGAGGGTGCGGCCCAGCCGGTAGCGGCCTAACTGTATCTGTTCCGGTTCGGCGGTTTCCATGGGTGTTTATTCTTGTTTCGGGGCTTTGGTGGGCTGCCTGTCCCGCGTTGTTTTACTTCGGAGGAGCCTGCTTGCGGCGCGTATTGTCGCACTTCGCCCGGATTTTTGCATTTGCCGAGCGCATCTCTGTGGTCGGCCCTTCGGGCAGCTTCGCTGCGCTGCGCTAAATCGCTCCGGGCGATTTGTTCGCCTGCAAGCAGGCTCCTACAGTCATATTTTCTGTTGTCTTGCTATCTGGGTGTTTTGTATTCCCTCTGGGCACAGGGCAGGGTATTCCTTGTACAGATCGGCAAAGCCGCTATGGGTACAGACCTTCGCGAAGCGGCTGGTGTGGTACCAGATGGGCGATTGTCCCAATTCCAGGGTTTTACGGATATGGGCCTTGGTGGAGACCAGGTCCTCCGTGGTGATGTAAATCTGCGCGCGTATGTGGTTGACGTAGATATCGTCGGGGGCGTCGCGGCGGATCTTGAACAGGGTTTCCACCGCGCGTTCCGGTTGTCCCAACTGGGCGTAGGCCAGTGCCAATATCAGCTGGTTGTCCCAGCCCTCGCGGTCCCTGTTCAGTTCCACGACGCGCTCGCTCAGCTGTCGGGCTTTTTCGGGTTGTTGTAGTTCCCGGGCAATTTCCGCGCGGTAGAGCAGCGGCTCTACATCGCTGGGGAGGGCGATGTAGAGTTCGTCGAAGCAGTGGTCGGCCTCGACGTAGTTTTTTTCCAGGTAGTGAGCGGTGCACAGGTTGTAGAGGTCCAGGGCGCTCAGGCGGTCGGGGCTGACGGTGCCGAGCAGGCGGATGGTCTCCCCCGTGCGGCCCATGTCCAGTTCGTTGGCGGCGAGCAGGGAGGTCGCGTCGGTATAGTCGCCGTCAATTTCCAGAATTTGCTGCAGGTAGGGTATGGCCGCCGCCATATCGCCGGCGTAGCTGAGCGTCAGCGCTTTTTGCATCAGATGGGTGATACTGGTGCGCATGGCGAGGGCTTTGTCCACGGCATTCAGCGCATGGTCGTAGTCGCCGCGAAGGTGGTGGTAGACGGCTTCCATATAGTAGTAGCGGGCCGGGTCCGGCATGATCATTTTCAGCTGTGCCAGGACCTGCCCGGCTTCCTGCCAGTCGTAGCGCGCATTGGCCAGGAACAACCGTGCCCCAAGTACTTCCGTTGTGCCGGCGATCTGCCCCGGCGCCTTGGCGAGGAACTTGTCCAACCGCTCGATGGAGTCCGTGTTGCGATTGGTATAGCGGTGGTCGTAGGCCAGCTTGCCGTAGAGTTCATAGATGGGGGGGAAGAGCGGGGCCTTTTCCCGCAGCTCTTCCAGGGCATCCAGGGTTTCCTCGGTGACTTCGGCGGTGCGGTAATCGAAACTGTTCGTTTCCAGTTCCAGGTAGCGGCGGTAGTCCTCTTCCCCGATGCTGAGGTTCGGATCCCTGTCGCGAGGGGGGAATTTAGGCAGCAGGTAGTTGACCTGTTGCAACGTCTGCTCGAAGCCTCCCTTGATGCCATTCAGGTTCAGCGAAAGGCTGCGGTGGGCCACGACAAACAGCCCTTCGCTGTCGATCAGCTCCAGGGAGAGATCGCAGAGGGTGGGACCGCAGGAGAAGTCCGGGTTGAGCAGCAATTGTGCGTTGAGCGCCTGGGCCTGGCGCTCCAAGGGCTGGCCGCGCAATGCCTGGGATTCCGAATAGGGCACCAGGTAGAGGCCGTCCCGGTTGGAGAGCCCGTGTTTGATGGCGTTGAGCGCGCTCTGCACCAATAAGCGCGCTTCCCGGCTCTGTTCGGGCATGGTTGCCGGGGATACCAGGGCTATATATTTCCCTTCACTGGTTGAAGAGATCTTCGGCAGCAGAAGGGCGAGTGCGGCGGCGGTAAGCAGCAGGCCGGCGACGGCCGCCGCGATACCGATCCAGGCCCTGCCGGTGGCCGGCTTGCGTTGCCGGCGGCGGTGGAAATCCTCGGCGGTGATGGTCACCGTACGGCTGCCACTGAAACCGGACCTGCGGTTTTCCAGGCTCGCCGCAATGGCCTCCAGTTCCGCAGCCACCGAGGCGGCATTCAGGGGGCGCTGGGCCTGGTCCTTGGCCAGCAGCCGATCCAGCAGTTGACTCAGGGCCCCGGGCAGTTCGGGGTTGAGTTTCGATGCCGGCGGGTGCTGGCTGTTGACGATGCGGTCGACGAGCACATAGGGGCTTTCGCAGTCGCCGAAGGGGTTCTGTTCGCACAGCAGCTGGTAGGCGAGCACGCCCAGGGAGAAGAGGTCGCTGCGGTTGTCCAGCGGTTTGCCCTGGGCCTGTTCCGGCGACATGGCGCCCCAGCTGCCGGCGATGTGCTGTTCGCGGGTGAGGTCGCTGGTTTCGCGCCAGTTCTTGGCGATGCCGAAGTCGCCGATCTTGGCGGTATTGTCGCTGTCGATCAGGATGTTGTCGGCTTTCAGGTCGCGGTGAATGATGCCGATACTGTGGGCCCGGGAGAGGCCGCTACAGATCTGCTTGAGCAGCCGGACTTTCTGGATCAGACCCGGTTTGCGCTCGCGCTGCCAGTAGGTGAGCGAGCAGCCATCCACATACTCCATTACCAGCGCCACGTCGTTCCGCTCTTCCACCACATCGTAGATCTGCACGATGTTGCTGTGGTTGAGCTGTGCCAGCAGCAGGGCTTCCTGGCGAATCCTGAGGTGCGCGGAGCTGCTGCTGGGATTCTTCACCAGTCGCTTGATGGCCACCTGGCGGCCCAGGCGCTCGTCCGTGGCCAGGTAGACCACGCCCATGCCGCCGGAGCCGAGACGGCCGGTGACCAGGTAGCGTCCGATGTAGAAAGGTGGTTGTTCTGTTGGCATGGCGGTTGTCAGTGACCAATGATCAGTTATCGATAGAGTTGCTCTTACTGTTCATGCTGATCACTGTTCATTGACTGTCTCCGCCCCGCTCGTGTGAGCTTCCAGTTGGGACCCCTTATAGATCTCAAACTGGTCGCAGCCCAGGCGGATTTCCCAGGCCCGCCGCTCTACCAGGGACGAGGTGTCGATGGCGTCCGGCAGGGATTCGGCGATCTGCTTACGCGCGCGGAAGAGCTGCATATTCATGCTGTTTGGGGTGAGGCCCAGTTCCTGGGTGGCCACCTGGATGGGAATCCAACCCTGGAATTCCGGGTCCAGCCCCCTGTTTATGTCCCTGATGCGCGCGCGGGCCAGATAGAGGAGCAGGTAGTGGTGGGAGCGGCCGGGCAGCGGGACTTTCACTTTCTCCCGGATCAGCTGCATCTGCACGTGTTCTTCGTGGTAGCTGGAGATGAAGCGCAGTTTGAAGTCGGCGATCGACAACTGCTCCAGGGACAGTTCCTTGGTGGTGCCCTGATTGTCGGCGAGAAACAGTTGCCAGCCGTGGCGGCCGCAGTCGATGCGGTCGCCGTGTTTGACGACGCGGGCGTTTTCGCTGCCGTTGGAATTGCCGGTGAGTTCGTACAGCCACTGGCCGGTGACGGGGTTCAGATGCAGGGTGGCCAGCGGGTCCCGTTCGTCGGGCAACAGGTGATACCGCTCCAGGTATTGCGCTTCGCCGGTGCGCAGGTCGATCAGCAGATTTTCGGGCGCGTCCAGGTTTTCCACTGTCCACAGCGGATTGTCGGCGCGGCCGAAGGCGATTTTGTCCCCTAACTGGAGCTGGTAATTTTTTGCCGGAATCAGCTGCTGGTCATTGACCCAGGTGCCGTTGCGGCTCAGGTCGCGAATATTCCAGTGGGTGCCGGTCCACTGGATGGCGGCGTGGATACCGGAAATTTCCGCGCTGGTTATCCGCGTGTCCACGGCGCCCTGGCGCCGGCCGATGGTGTGGTGTGCCATCAGGTAGACGGGCTGCTCCCTGTCAGGGTGTTGCAGGCATGCCATGTTGTCGGTCCCTTCGCCCCAGTTTTTTATCGAAACAGACAGGTGGTGCAATGGCGGGAGGCGGGCGGTTGCCGCAGGCTAACCGTCGGGAGCCGATAGTGGCTATCGGTTGTTTTTCGCCAGGCGTCTTCCGCGCGCGCTAAACCACTGCCCAGGCCCCATGCAGTGAAGCGTAGTTAGCAGCGCTTTGTGGTGTTGTTATTGCGCCCTGTCTTGAATAGTGAGCGCTAACTCTATGGTTGGCGGTCACTTTTAGTGTTGTTCGTCCATTTATACCGAAGTTCCGGTCGATTGCAACGATTGAGTGCTGAGCGGGGGAATTTTGCCGGAAACTTGCGCTGGCGCGCAAATCATTGTGTGCGATTTCGGATATTCCCCTTGCCGGGACCGGCAACCGTTCGGAAAGTCAATTCCCTGGATTGGGGGTCAATTTCCTTCGTCGGCCTCTTCTTTTTCCGACGGCAACTGGCGGCTGTCCTTGCGGTCCAGGTCGCCGACATCCAGCACCGGTGAGGCGTCGATATGCTCCGCGTCCATCATCAGCGCCACTCGCTGCAGGGATGAGATGATCATCGACTGCTCCCAGTCGCGCAGGTCGCGAAACTGGCGCACGAAGTGCTCCTGCAAGGGGGTGGGGGCGTCGCGAATGATATCCGCGCCCTTATCGGTGAGGTAGGCGTGGACCTTGCGCTTGTCCTCCGAAGAGCGCTCCCGGTACACCAGTTCGCGCTTCTCCAGGCGGTCTAGAATGGTAGTGACCGTCGCCTGGCTGAGACTGATTTCCTTGGCCAGGGCGCCGATGGTGACCTGGCCCTTCTCGCGGATCGCCTGCAGCAGCAGCAATTGCGGGGCGGTGAGGCCGGCGGTTTTCACCAGTTGCTTGGAGTGGAGGTCGGTGGCGCGAATCAGCCGACGCAGGGTAATCAGTACTTCTTCAATTTTGTCCATTAATAGCAGGCTCTGCAGGTCGCGGCGGGAGAATCGCCTGTGGCCGACTTTAGGGGCCTGGTCGCGATTGTCAATTGTCTCGTCCCGCGACCGCCCTTGGGCGCTGCTTTCAGCAGCGTTGCCCGAGGGGGTCAATCTGCGTGACTTGTGATCAGTTTGCATGGAACTCCGTCTTGCGATTTGGTCGTTAGTTAGAGTACTATGCAAAAAATTATTTAGAGTAGTAAATAGTTTTATGTATTAAAGGCCAAATATGACCTAAAAAGTGGGATTTGGACGGAAAAATCTACTTTTTGGCCTTTAAATAAACATTTGACAACTAAAGGTATCGATTTGAGCGCCAACAGCAAAGCGAGAGCTATCGGCCAAACGAGAGCCGTCAGCCAAACAACAGCCACCAGCCAGGCGAGGGAAGAACGGGCTGAAGGAGAAGCCACGGAAGGAGAGGTCCAGGCGCGGCGCAGCGCCAAAGGAGCAGAGCCCCTGCTGCGCCGGCCCCTCAGTGAAGACGGCGCCGCGGTCCACGCACTTATCGGCCGCTGCCCACCCCTGGATGAAAATTCCATCTACTGCAACCTGCTACAGGCCAGCCATTTCGCCGACACCAGCGTCGCCGCTGAGCTGGATGGCAACCTGGTCGGTTTCGTCTCCGGCTACCGGGTGCCCGAGCGCCCGGACACCCTGTTTATCTGGCAGGTGGCGGTCGCCGCCGAGGCCCGCGGACTCGGTCTCGCCGGCCGTATGGTCCGGGAGATCCTGGGCCGCCCCTGCTGCGCCGAAGTGCGCTTCCTGGAAACCACCATCACCCCCGATAACCGCGCTTCCTGGGCGCTGTTCCGCGGCCTCGCGCGCAAACTCGGCGCCGAGTGCGACGAGTCCGTGCTGTTCGATCGCGATCGCCATTTCCGCGGCCGTCACGACAGCGAAACCCTGCTGCGCATAGGCCCATTCACCGGCGCGGCCAAGGGCGCCGGGTGATCCCCTGCCCCTATACCTATTCAATCCTCCAAACTCACCAACAAGGATTGCCATCATGAAAGTTTTTGACGAGATCGAATCGGAAGTACAGAGTTACGCGCGTGCCTTTCCGCGCATTTTCAACCGCGCCCAGGGCGAGTACCTGTACGACGAGGAGGGTAACCAGTACCTGGATTTCCTCGCCGGTGCCGGCACACTCAACTACGGCCACAACAACCCGGTCTTCAAGAAGGCGCTGCTGGAATATATCGAGCGCGACGGCATCACCCACGGCCTGGATCTGCACACCGCGGCCAAGCGCGATTTCCTGGAGACCTTCTACGAGAAGATCCTGCAGCCCCGCGGCCTGAGCTACGTCATGCAGTTCACCGGCCCCACCGGCACCAACGCGGTGGAGGCGGCGATGAAAATCGCGCGCAAGTACAAGGGGCGCGAGAACATCATCTCCTTTACCAACGGCTTCCACGGCGTTACCGCCGGGTCCCTGGCCGCCACCGGCAACTCCCACCACCGCGGTGCCGCCGGCGTGAGCATGGCCGGTGTGACCCGCATGCCTTACGACGGCTACCTGGGTGAAGATATCGACACCACTGCTTACCTGGACAAGGTGTTGTCCGACTCCTCCAGCGGCGTCGACCACCCGGCGGCGGTGATTGTCGAAACCGTGCAGGGTGAGGGCGGTATCAACGCGGCCACCACCACCTGGCTGCGCAATCTTTCCGAAGTGTGCAAGAAACACGACGTGCTGCTGATCATCGACGATATCCAGGCGGGCTGCGGCCGTACCGGCAGCTACTTCAGCTTCGAGGAGTCCGGGGTGGTGCCGGATATTGTCACCCTGTCCAAATCCCTCAGCGGCTACGGCCTGCCCTTCGCTGTCGTGCTGATGCGACCGGAGCTGGACCAGTGGAAACCGGGCGAGCACAACGGCACCTTCCGCGGCAACAACCTGGCCTTTGTCACCGCCACGGCGGCGATCGACCACTACTGGAGCGACGACAAGTTCGCTGCCGAAGTGCTCCGTAAGGGCGACTATATCGAGAAGCGCCTGGAAAAAATCGTGGACAACTACGGCGACGGCAACCTCACCACCCGCGGCCGCGGTATGTTCCGCGGGCTAAACTGCGTAAATGGCGACCTGGCCGGACAAATCACCCGCGAGGCCTTCCGGCACGGACTGGTGATCGAGACCAGCGGCGCCGACGACCACGTGGTGAAAACCCTGTGCCCGCTGACGATCAGTGACGACAACCTGAAAAAGGCGCTGGATATTGTCGAGGCTGCGGTGGCCAAGGTTCTGAAGGGCCAGGACGTACCGGAGGAACACGATTTCTTTGCCGAGGACGGCGGCGAAAACAGTGAGAAAAAAGACGAACTGGCCGGCGCGGCCTGATTCGGCAGAGCACCGGATGGTCACTAAAATTTGGTCATCTCCGAAAGGGGAATAGTAAGTGGGTGCGCCGTGCGTGCGCGGCGCACCCTACGCAGTTTTCCATTGCTATTGAAGTTTGAGAGAGCAGAGTAATGATTGTCAGGAATTTACAGGACGCAGAAAAAACAGCCCGCCGTGTGGTTTCCGAAGGTTGGGAGAGCACGCGGCTGCTGCTGAAGAACGACAATATGGGATTCTCTTTCCATATCACCACCATCTATGAAGGTGCCGAGCTGAATCTGCATTACCAGAACCACCTGGAATCGGTGTACTGCATTTCCGGCGAGGGCGAGGTGGAGACGGTAGTGGATGGAGAGGTCTACCCCATCCAGCCGGGGACTATCTATATCCTGGATAAAAACGACAAGCATATCCTGCGCGCCAAAACGGAAATGAAGATGGCCTGTGTCTTCAACCCGCCGTTGCACGGCAAGGAAGTGCACAATGCCAGCGGCGCCTACGAACTGGAAGCTGAAGAAATCTCCGACAAAAAATGACAGATGTTGCATAGCCCGGGCCGCCCGCTGGCGGCCCGCCTCGACACGAGAGTTCGAAACGACATCCTTGACAGGGAAACCATGAAACTACACACGGTGGAAAAAATCGGCGGCACGTCCATGAGTGACTATGCCGCAGTTCGCGACAACATCATTCTGAAGAACGGCGGGGCGGATCGCGAGGGGGTTTACCAGCGTATCTTCGTGGTCTCCGCCTACGGCGGCATCACCGACATGCTGCTGGAACACAAGAAATCCGGGCGCCCGGGAGTCTTTGCCCTGTTCGCCGGTGCCGAGGAGGAGCGCAGCTGGTCGGAAGCCGTGCACGGCCTCCGCGAGCGCATGGAGGAAATCAACGCCGCGCTGTTTGAAGATCCGGCACTGCGCGGCAAGGCCAATGAGTTTATCGGCGAGCGCCTGGAAGACACGCAGCGCTGCCTCGCGGATCTGGAGCGGCTCTGCCAGCACGGCCACTTTGCCCTCGAGGGCCATCTCGATACCGTCAGCGAGATGCTCGCCAGCCTGGGTGAGACGCACAGCGCCTGGAACACGGCACAGCTGTTGCGCCAGGAGGGCATCGAGGCGCGCTTCGTCGACCTCACCGGCTGGCGGGACAGCGACCACTTGACCCTGGACGAGCGCATCGAGCGCGCCTTCCGCGATATCGATCTCGCCAGGGAACTGCCCATTGTCACCGGCTATGCACATACCCGCGAGGGACTGATGAAAACCTTCGCCCGCGGCTATAGCGAGATGACCTTCAGCCGCATCGCGGTGATCACCGGTGCGCGCGAGGCGATCATTCACAAGGAATACCACCTGAGTAGCGCCGATCCGCGACTGGTGGGGGAAAACCAGGCGGTGCCCATCGGCCGCACCAACTACGACGTGGCGGACCAACTGGCCAACCTGGGCATGGAAGCCATCCACCCCCGCGCCGCCAAGGGGCTGCGTCAGCAGGAAATCCCGCTGCGGGTAATGAACACCTTTGAGCCGGAACACCGCGGCACCCTGGTGACCGGCGACTATGTCAGCGAAACCCCCTGCGTGGAGATTATTGCCGGGCGCAAGAATATCTATGCGGTGGAATGTTTCGACCAGGACATGATGGGCAGTATGACGGCCTATGATCGCACCATCAACGAAATCATCGGGCGCTTTAAAGGCAGCGTGGTTACCAAGGACACCAACGCCAATACCATTACGCATTTTCTGGCCAACAACCTGAAAACTGTAAAGCGTATTCGCAGTGCTATCTGTGAGCAATATCCGGACTGCGATATCCAGGTGCGCAAGGTGGCAGTGGTCTCCGCAATCGGCAGCGATATGAAGGTGCCCGGTATGCTCGCGCGCGCGGTGGCCGCGTTGGCACAATCCGGTATCAGTATTCTTGCGGTGCACCAGTCCATGCGGCAGGTGGATATGCAGTTTGTGGTGAATGAAAGCGATTATGAAGTCGCAGTGAAAAGCCTGCACCACGCGCTGGTGGAGGTTTATGAACACGGCGATGCAATATGCGCGGCCTAAGTCCTCGCCCTAGGTGGTATCCTGGCGCGGAAACATTTTAAAAATAATTAAAACCTTTGCCCGGCACCCCGTGTTTCGGGGTGCCGGTGAGGTTTGATGTCCGAGGGGTGCTATTCCATGCTGCTTGCCAGTTTTCTCGGTTTCCTGTTGATCTTCCTCCTGATCGGCTTTTCGTCGGTGCTGGTCCGCTCCAAGAAGCAGTCCGACTACCTGCTCGCCGGCAGTTCCGTGCCGCCTTCGCTCACCGGTCTTTCCGCGGTGGCCACCAACAATTCCGGCTTTATGTTCATCGGGGTGATCGGCTACACCTACGCCACCGGTTTGCCGGCGTTCACCATGATGGTGGGTTGGATCCTGGGGGACTGGATGGCCGCTACCATGGTGACGCGCAAGGTGCGGCAGATGACCGAGCAACGCGGTACCCTCACCATCCCGGAGCTGTTGTCCCGCTGGGGCGGGGAAAATTTCCAGCTTCTCAAGGTGGTGGCCGCACTGATCGCCGTGGCGTTGCTGGGCGTTTACGCTGCCGCCCAGTTCAAGGCCGGCGGCAAGGCCCTGCAGGCCCTGTTCGGCTGGGATCTGCGCACCGGCGCGATTATCGGCGCGGTGATGGTGCTCTGTTACGGTTTTTCCGGCGGCTTGCGGGCCTCGGTGTGGACCGATGCCGCACAGTCGGTGGTGATGATCGTCGCCATGACGGTGATGCTGGTTGCGGCGGTGTCCACCGTCGGTGGTTGGCAGCCGGCCTGGACCGGTCTGCACGAGGTTTCGCCCAGTTTCTTTCAGTTTTTCCCCGCCGAGTCCGCCGCCAGCGGTTTGAACGGTGCCCTGCTGTTCCTGATTGGCTGGACCTTCGCCGGGGCGGCGGTGATCGGCCAGCCCCATGTGATGGTGCGCTTTATGGCCTGCAATGATGTGAAAAGCATTCGCCGGGCGCGCATCTATTACTATCTTTGGTTCGTGGCCTTCTACACCCTGGCGGTGAGCGTGGGCATGATGGCGCGTCTGCTGATGGACCAGGGGGCGGTGAACCCGTCCCTGGTGATGAACGGCGGTGAGCTGGACGCGGAACTGGCCCTGCCGGTGATGGCGGAGGTGCTGCTGCATCCGGCGGCCACCGGACTGGTGCTGGCGGGGCTTTTTGCGGCCACTATTTCCACTGTGGATTCGTTGATACTAAGCTGCAGCGCCTGCCTGTCCCGGGACCTGATGCCCTCGCGCTGGCACGGCTACGGTACCGCCCGCGTCGCCACGCTGGTGGTGGTTGGCGGGTCTCTGCTGATCGCCCTGTTCGCCAAGGAGAATGTGTTCAACCTGGTGCTGTTCGCCTGGGGTGTGCTGGGCTCTGCCTTCGGTGGTCTATTGGTGGTCTATGCGCTGGGCGGGCGGCCCCGCGAGTCGCTGACCATCGCGATGGTACTGGTGGCTAGCGCGGTGGCCATTGGCTGGCGCATGTCGGGGCTCAATGCGACCATCTTCGAAGTTTTGCCGGCGGTGGTGAGCACCTGGTTGGTATACGGCGTGGGTCGGCTCTGCGGCCTGTCCGGTCCGGCGAAATTATCGAGCGTCGGGGCGTAGGGTGGAATGATGAATGCGGAATGCGGAATGCGGAATGCGGAATGCGGAATGCGGAATGCGGAATGCAGAGTGCGGAGTGCGGAGTGCGGACAAATCTGCCGGGAGCAGATTTACACAGCCGAAGGCTGCCCGCGAAGCGGGTGAAGTGCAGGGACGCACTTCATGAATGATGAATGCAGGAGTGGCCGTTGGCCGTGATTGAAGCAAGAAAAAAGCCCGGCATTGTGCCGGGCTTTTTCGTTGGGGCTTCGCCCCGGAAGGGTTGGTCGCGGCCATGGGCCGCTCCTACGGCATGATGTCAGATCGCGTATTCATTCCGCATTCCGCATTCATCACTCCGCATTAAATCTTAACGCCTTCCACATCCAAAATCATTTCCACGGTCTGTGACGCCGGTCCCAGATCATAGTCGATACCGAAGTCCTTCAGCTTGAACTCAGTGGTGCCGCTGAAACCCTGGCGCTCGCCGCCCCAGGGGTCCTTGCCGCCGCCGATGTTGGTCACATCGATGGTAATTTCCTTGGTGACGCCGTGCAGGGTCAGGTCGCCGGTCAGTTCGGCCTTGCCGTCGCCCAGGGGCTTAAAGCCGGTGCTCTTGAAGGTCGCGGTGGGGAATTTGGAGACGTTAAGGAAATCGGAGCCGCGCAGGTGCTTGTCGCGTTCGGCGTGGTTGCTGTCGAGGCTGGTGGTATCGATTTTCACCTCTACGGAAGAGGATTGCGGGTTTTCTTCGTCGTAGGAGAAGGAGCCGTCGAATTTGTCGAAGCGGCCGTACAGCCAGCTGTAACCCAGGTGCTTGATGCGGAACTGGACAAACGCATGGGCGCCGCTGGTATCGATTTTGTAATCCGCGGCCTGGGCGGTCGTGCCGATCAGCGCGGCAAACAGCAGTGCAGTGAGTTTTTTCATTGGTTGCTTCCTTATTTTGTGATTGCGGGGTTGGAGTTGGCGATTGCGACACCGCGCCCGAGCATTTTGCGCAGGGTGGCGTCGCGGTCGATAAAGTGGTGTTTCAGTGCCGCCAACGCGTGCAGGGCCACCAGGGCCATCAGGCTCCAGGCAAGCACCTCGTGCACCAGCCCGGCGATGTCCTCCTGGCTCTCGATGCCGCGGATCGTCGCCGGCACTTCGAACAGGCCGAACACGTCGATGGGACGGCCATCGGCGGTGGAAATCAGGTAACCGGATAACATGATCGCCAGCAGCAACAGATAGATGACACTGTGAGCCAGGCGCGCCAGTGTTTCCTGCCAGCGTGGGGTTCCGGCCTCCGCCGCCGGACTGGGATTCATGAACTTCCAGGCCAGGCGCACCAGCAGCAGCCCCAGCAGGATGATGCCGACGCCCTTGTGCAGTTCCGGGCCCTGGCGGTACCAGGGGTCGTAGTAGGAAAGCTGGCGCATCCACCAGCCCAGGGCGAACATCCCGATAATGGCGGGAGCCATCAGCCAGTGCAGGGCAATGGCCACCCACCCGTATTCCGTGTTGCTGTTTCTGGCCGGCACGACAGCTCCCCTATTGTCCGCAAGCCGCCCATTATAAAAACTCCGAAGCGACGGAACAGCGAAAAAACCTGAACGAACCTATCGAAAAATTGGCAGGAAAGCCAATTTCGACGCCGAAGGCGCCCGGAGGGTGAGCCACAAGGAAGTGGCGAGTCAAAAATTGGCAGGAAAGCCGATTTTTGTACCTGCTCCCCTCTCCTGCCCGCGGGAGAGGGGCTGGGGGAGAGGGGGGGCCTTCGGCCCGCGTGCGGAGCTGGAGCTCCGCGGTCCCGGGAACCGTTCCCACCAAGGGAAAAGCGGATCAGTGCGCCTGCCGCGCCCCCTCCCGCTCTGCCGCCGCCAGTACCCGCTCCACGGCACTGCGATCGATATCCCCGTTGCGGCGCGCCAGTTCACTTGCCAACCAGGCGGGGGAGAGCCCCGGCTTCGAGCCGTCCAGAGCCAACTGTTCCAGCTCCCAGATCACATTGAGCAGCAGGTGTGCTTTCAATTCACTGTCCGTTTCCTGCGGGGAGGAGAATATCTGCGGCTCCAGTTGTTCCAACTGGCTGCGCTTCACCACCAGTTCGGCAAAAGTGGGATACCAGCGGCTGCTGAAAGGCTCGGGGCGCTGGCTCCGCTCGAAGGTGATACGCAGGCGGTTGCCCTCCGCATCCTCCAGCAGTGGGGTGTCTTGTTCGTAGGCGGGCAGGGCGGGGCGGTGGCGCAATATGCCCGCGATCGCCTGCCAGTCGCTGTGGTTTTCCGGGCACAGGCGCAGGGGCGTCTCCAGTTCGCGGATACCGCGGTCGTCGGCGTAGGCGAGCAATTGGCCGGGGCGGTACCAGTAGAGATCCAGTTGATATTCCTCGGCCAGGTCGGCGAGATCCGCGCTGGTCAGCGGTTCCTCCGCCACAGCGCTCAGGTGGCTTACCGCCTGTTGTATGCTCAGCCACTGTCTGCGGTGGAAAGTTGTCTGTCCCATTGGCGGGTTCCCGGCGTGGCGCTTTTCAGGCTTATTTTAGCAGTTGAGACGGAGGGCCATGGAGCCGCGACGACCAGTGTTGCCGGCGCAGGATTTATCCACGGGTGGCGAGTAGAATCCGATTTCAATAATTTGAAATAAGGAGCCGGCTGTGAAATGCAATTCCCCTGTCTCGCGTTTTTTGCTGTTGCTGTTGATTGTGCCCCTGGCCGCCGCGGCCGATGTGTCCCGGGAGGCCCGGGATACCGCCGACTACGCAGTGCGAAAGTACGAGCCCGCGATGACCGGGACCCTGGCGGAACTGGTGCGTTTCCAGACCGTCGCCCGGGAGGATCTGGCGTTTGAGGAAAACCGGGAATTTACCGGCTTCAAGCGTGCCCTGCGTAACAAGGCTGGGGAGTTGGGCCTGGAGTATCAGGATCACGGCCATGTGGTGGTGATCGCCCTGGGTGAAGGGGAGCGGAAAATCGGCATCGTCACCCACGGCGACGTGCAGCCGGCGGATGCCTCCAAATGGGCCAGGAGCCCTTTCGAACTCGACCGCGAGAGCGAACCGGGCAAACTGATCGGCCGCGGCACCGAGGACGACAAGGGTCCCATCGCCACCGCGCTCTACGCGATGAAGGCGATCAAGGACCGGGAAGTGCCGATGAAGCGGCGTATCGAACTGCTGGTTTACCTGGCGGAGGAGTCCGACTGGGAGCCGTTGAAGGCCTTCCTGAAGGATTACGACATGCCCGAGTACAATATCACCATCGATGCCAGCTACCCGGTGGTGACCGCGGAAAAAGGCTGGAGCGAGGTGCGCGTCACGGCGGCGCCAAAAACCGTGGAGCACAGTGACCGCCCCTACCTGGACGAATTCTACGGCGGCTATTTCCGAAGCCAGGTGCCGGACGAAGCCCACGCCAGGGTGATCAACGCCACTCCTGAGCTGGTGCGGGCAATACGTGCCCGTGCGGATGGGCACCCGCAGATCCGCTACACCTTTGAATCGCCGGACGCCGCGCTGGAGATCACCGCGCGGGGCAAGGCCACTCACAGTTCCGAGCCGGAGCACGGCGTCAACGCCATCGCCTTTCTCGCCGACGCGCTAAAAGTGTACGACTGGCCCGCCAATGCCGCCGGCACCACCGTGCACTACCTGAACGATCTGGTGGGTACCGGCATCGTCGCGGAGCAGTTCGGCGATATCGCCTATACGGACGATTTTATGGGGCCGATGACCGCGGCGGTGACCATGGTCAAGAAGGACGACAGTGGATTGATCACCCATCTCAACCTGCGCCGCCCCACCGGCAAAAGCGCCGGACAACTGGACCGGGAAATACACAAGGCATTGGGTGAATGGCAGAAGCGCCGCGATATCGCGCTGGGTAAAGTGGAGGTGGACCTGGGAGAACCTTACCGGGTGGAAAACGCTCCCCATTTGGAGCCGTTGCTGACGGTGTTCCGTCACTACACGGGTATGGATGACGCGGGCCCGGTGGCCATCGGCGGCTCCACCAATGCCAAACTGCTGCCCAACGCGGTGAGTTTCGGCCCCTCCATGCCGGGGGTGGCTTACAGCGGCCACTCCGAGCACGAGTTCCTCACCGAGGAGCAGTTCCGCCTCAACCTGAAGATGTACACGGCGATGATGGTCGAGATCGCCAATCTGTGATCGAGCTGCTTATAGGTCGAACATCAAGTTAAGAGTCGGCAGGGTGATTTTTTGTAGGATGGGCAAAGCGTAGCGTGCCCATCAAGGCCGGAAAGATGGGCACGTCGCTGCGCTCCGTTGACTCGCGCCATCCATGGCGCTCGCCCGCTTCGCGGGCGCCTGCGGCGTCCAAATCGGCAATCCTGCCGATTTGTGCCCATCCTACAACTGAACTGGATACCGGCCTGCGCCGGTATGAAGAGTTCTATGCCGCCTCCATCACAACCACCCCTTTTTCTTGAAATACCAGTAGGGCGCTATCCCGGACAGTACGATCAGTACCAGAGCGAAAGGATAGCCCAGCAGCCATTTCAGCTCCGGCATGAATTCGAAGTTCATTCCATAGATGCTGGCCACGGTAGTGGGGGGCAGAAAGACCACCGCGGCAATGGAAAACATCTTGATGATGTTGGTCTGTTCGATATTGATAAACCCCTGGGTGGAGTCCATCAGAAAGTTGATCTTGTCGAACAGGAAGGTGGTGTGGGCCATCAGGGTGTCGATATCGCGGATGATGTCCCGCACCGTCTCCTGCAGTTCGTTGTCGATCTTGATATGGCGCTGTAAAAAGGTGATGGAGCGGCGGGTGTCCATCAGGCACAGGCGCACCTTACCGTTGCTGTCCTCCAGCTTGGCCAGTTGGTCGATGGCGTCCTCCAGTTCCGCGGCTTCGTCCTCCAGCACCAGGTGGCTGACCTCGCCCAACTTGAGGTGGATATCCTCCAGGGCGTCCGCCAGGTTTTCCACTTTCTGCTCGAACACCAGTACGCACAGCTCCTGGGCACTGTGCGCCTCCACCTGGCCTCGCCGGGCGCGCATGCGCAGCAGGCGGAAGTCCGCCAGGTCGCTGTCGCGCACGGTAATCAGCCGCTGTGGCTGCAGGAGAAAGGCCACGCTGGCGGTGTTGTGGCGGCCCTCGCTCTGGGTCAGGAAAAGGGAGTGTATGTGAACGCCGGCATGGTCTATGTAGTAGCGTGCCGATGCCTCGATTTCCTCGACATCCTCAGACTCCGGCAGCTCGGTGCGCAGCAGTTGTTCCAGCAGTTTGCGTTCTTCCTCCTGGGGCTCCTGCAGGTCGACCCATACGGCCTCCGTGAGCTGCTTTTCAGTGGCACCCGTGTCGGCGGGCTGCTCGGCGATAGCGCCCCGCCTGATCTCGAAGAGTCTCAGCATTGCCGTGTCCCGTAGTCCTTGTAGTCGATAGGTGGGACATATTTGCAATCCGCGGGGTACAAATCAATATTCGCGGGCCGGTCAGAGCCACGTCGGCAACTGCGCGCGGATCTCCTCCGCCTCGCAGCTCACCAGGTTCTTGCCGGTCTCGCCGGCGATGGTGGCCAGGGTGGGCGGCTTGAGGGCTTCGCGCAGGCTGCCCACCATGTGCGGTTCCGCCACTATGTAGAGTTTTTCGTAGCGCCCCTCCTGCCGCCCGCGCTCCAGGGCGTGGGCGATCTCGCGGGCGAAGGTTCGCCCCGCGCGGTTGTGCAGCTCCCGCACGTTGCCCATAGCATGGCGGCCCTCGCCGCCGCTGTCGAAGGCGCGCCCGGGGGCGTCTGTCTCGATGTCCCGGCCTTTGAGGCGCGTCTCCGGATGGATCATCGTCTCCAGTTCGGTGAGGGCGCCGGCGCGCTTCTGGGCTTCAAACAGGCGTGCGCGGGACTGATTGGCCACGATTACCCATGCAAGTGCCATGAGAATTTCCTCGGTTGTTCTCCCTTAATGCTAGCAGCCTGTCGGACTTAGGACTGCACTGAGCGCGCAGATCTCTGCGCGATCATCGTGGCCCGTGGCGCAATATCCGGGCTAGTTGAAACCGTCGTTGCCGGGAGCCATTAATGGCTGTGAACCGGGAGTTATCAGGAACGAGTTTTTTATAAGGCAATAGTCTTTGAACTGGCATCGGCCGCAGTCGCCCGCTGCGCAGATACTCTAGGAAATTTTTTCAACTTCCCGCTACCGAGTGGCGTCCATTTCTCTAGACTTATTGACGAAACACTAAATCGTGGTTTCCGGGGAATCGTGCCGGAGCCGCGGTGCGGTTTTTTTTCATTTACTCGTAGGAGATTTACACCATGAGCCTTGTACCACGCGGATCGCTATTCGACCTGGACAATATTTTCGAGCAGTTTATGTCCCCTGTGCGCACCATAGGTGAAGGCAAGGAAGGCTTTTTCTCTCCGCGTATCGACGTGCGTGAGACGAAGAAGAATTACGAGATCAGCGCCGAACTTCCCGGCGTTAGTCGCGACGATATCAATGTGACTCTGGAAAACGGTGTGCTCACTCTGGAGGCCGAGGTGCACCGCGAGGAGAAAGAGGAAAAGGAAGGCCGGGTGATTCGCCAGGAGCGGCGTTACGGCAAATTCATGCGCAGCTTCAATCTCGGCTCCGATGTCAGTGAGGACGAGATCGATGCAAATTTCAAAGATGGTGTCCTGACTCTGAAGGCACCCAAGCGCGAAGAAGCGGTACCGCGCAGCCACCGCATTGAAATCCACTGACGGTGCGGGGCTGTTCCCGCGGGGAGGTGGCGATGCTCGCCACCGACCCTACACTGCGGGTTATATAACTGAAGTAGGAGGTATGTGATGAAAGTCAAGCAAGCAATGCACAAAGGGTGCACCTGGTGCTCTCCGGACTCATCCTTGCCAGAAGTGGCAAAGATCCTGCGCGACGAGGATATCGGCTCGGTGCCGATCGGTGAAAATGACAAGCTCATCGGCATGGTGACCGACCGCGATATCTGTTGCCGCGGTGTGGCGGAGGGGCGCGATCTGTCCTCGCTGACCGCCCGGGATGTGATGACCGAGGGAGTCGCCTGGTGCTGGGAGGACGACGACCTGGATTCCGCTCTCCAGAAGATGGAGGAAAACCAGTTGCGTCGCATGCCGGTAATGAACAGCGAGAAGCGCATGGTGGGTATTCTGAGTTTGGGGGATATTACCCACTCAGCGCCTCCCCAGCAGGCCGCGGAATTCGCATCTTCGGTTTCGGCGCACCACTAGAGCCCGCATTTCTCACAAAGGTCCGTAGCGAGGCGGTTCCAGAGTGCGGCATGGCTGGCTTTCGCGACGGGAGCGGCGCGCAGGCGTACTTTGCGGTACGTTGAGCACTCCGAACGAGCGAAAACCAGCCAGGTCGTGCTCTGGGGCAGGAGGAAATGTGGGAGAAATGCGGGCTAGAGAAGATGTTCGATCGGCAGCCAGCTGCCGATTCTCGAACCCAATCTCTGCAACAAGCTGGCACCGGGATCACGGGTCAGCACCTCGCCGTCCTCCCGGTGCCAGTAGATGCTGCCATTGCGCAGCTCCAGCCGGTAGGCGTGATGGGGAATATTTTCGATAAAATTTTCCGCTACTTTGCCCGTTAGCTGTGGTGATTCAATCAGCAGGCCCAGTTCCGTGTTCAGGTAGATGGAGCGCGGGTCCAGGTTGAGCGACCCCACATAGAGCGTCTGCTTGTCCACTGCGAACGCCTTGGCGTGTAGCAGGGAACGGGAGCCCTCCCGCCAGTTGTCCAGCTTATACTTGCGCGCGTTGGACATCTCGTACAGGTGGATGCCCGCCTCCAGCAGCGGCTTGCGGTATTTGCGGTAGGCGCCGTGCACCAGCACCATATCGCTGGACGACAGCGAGGCGGTAAGGATATGAACCTCCACTCCCCGCTGTGCCGCCGCGATCAATTGTCCCAGGTAATAGGGGCCGGGCAGCACATAGGGACTGATAATGATCAGCTGCTGTTTTGCGGCGTTGATGCGCCACAGCAAGTCCCGTTCGGCGTAGCGGCCGGCTTCCGGCGGTGCCAGCGTTATCTTGTCCGGTGGATCGTAGACGGCCAGCGTTTTCCCCCAATACCAGAGTCCGTCGTCGTCACTCAGGGTGCGAATCACCGGTGAGCGTTCCAGGCTCCTGCCGTAGTCGCTGGCCAGCAGTTGCTGCGCATTGCTGTTCAACTCGTCCACGAAATCCTGCTGCTGGGCGAGTGTCGGCCGGTAGTCGATCACCGAGCTGACCGGAAAGCTGTAGCGACTGTTCCAGTAGAGGTCGAACTGGCGAGAGATGTCCGATACCACCGGACCGATGGCGAGCAGGTCCAGGTCGCCGAAGGTGATGGTCTTATCAATGCCGAAATACTGGTTGCTGAGGTTGCGCCCACCGATAAAACTGACTCGGTTGTCCGCGGTGAGGGATTTGTTGTGCATGCGCCGGTGCAGGCGGGGGAAATCCGCCAGCAGTTCCAGTGCGCGCGGCCCTTTGTGGGGAAAGGGATTGAAAAGGCGGATCTGAATATTGGGATGGAGGTCGAGCAACGCCAGCACCCTGTCCGCGTCGCCGGTGGTGAAATCGTCCAGCAGGAAGCGGATGCGCACCCCGCGATTGGCGGCCTCGATCAGTTCGCGGGTGAGCAGCAGGCCGGTTTCGTCGCGGCGAAAAATAAAATACTGGATATCGATGGAGCTCCGCGCCGAGCGAATCGCCGCCAGGCGCACCGCCAGCGCGTTCTGAGCCGAGGTCACCGGGTAGACTCCGCTCAGGCCCCGGTGCGCGGCGGTGAGGCGCCCGGTGATCCGCGCCAGGGGCGCGTCCGCGGGCGGGTCCAACTGGTAGCTGCCGGCTCTGGGCGGGGGATCGGGAAAGACCGCCTGCCCGGAACAGGCGCTCAGGCAGGTGATCAGCAGGAGCAGAGTGATGTGGCGCAAGGCGACTTCCATGTGCCCGTTGGTAACAACAGCGAGTATAGCCGCCGCCTCAAGCTTCCCCGGCGATCGCGAGCAGCTCCCGCGCCAGCGCGCCCAGCTCCTCTTTCAGTTCCTGTGGCCGCTGGATGGAAAACTTGAATGGCAGCCTGGTCAGCTGGCGCGCAAACCATTTGAGACAGCCGGTGCGCGTTTGCAGCAGCACGCCGTCGTCCATGGGGGTGAGTATTCCCATATGGCCGTCCAGTTCCGCACTGGCGGTGGGCAGATCGGTGCGCAGCAGCAGTTCCACCGGGATTGCGCGGGGGATTTCCGCCAGGCTCCGTTTCAGGTAGTCGGCGGCGTCGAAATCCCGCGGCCGCTGAAAGGGCATTTGCAGGGGCTGCAGCTTCCCCATGCGGTCCAGGCGGAAGGAGCGGATGGCGTCGCGCAGGTGGCAGTGGCCCACGGCATACCAGCGGCCGCGGCGGAACACCAGGCCGTAGGGGTTGAAGTTGCGCCGGGTTTGCCGTTCGCGGTTGTCCAGATAACTGAACTGCACACTGTGCAGCGACTGGGCCGCGGCGGCGAGGGTGGCGACCAGTTCGCTGTCGGCGATGGCCTGGGGGGAGAAGTCCAGGGTGACGGTCTCTCTCAGGGCGCGCAGGCGCTGTTTGAGATTCTGCGGCATCACCCTTTCCAGTTTCGCCTGAGCGCTTTCCGCTGCCGGCGCCGCTTCGCGGGCGCCCAATTCGCGCGCCGCCAGAAGCCCCAGGGAAATGGCCAGGGTCTCCTCGTTGGTGAACATCATCGGCGGCAGCTTGAAGCCGGCCACCAGCGAGTAGCCGCCGTAGCGGCCCCGTTCCGCGATGATCGGAATGCCCAGGTCTTCGAGGGTGGCTATATAGCGGCGCAGGGTGCGCCCGTCCACGCCCAGTTGATCCGCCAGCTCGCGACCGCTGAGCTGGCCGCGGCTCTGCAACAGTTCCAGCAGGTAAAGTACGCGGGTGGTGGGGTTTGACATGGGTTTTTGTTGCGCCTCTGGGAGATTTTTTTCCGTCTTTTAGGGCCGAATATATCCTAAATGACCACTACAGTATGCCCGCCATTGATTACATCTTGAGCCAGGGAGACCCAACGATGAAAAAGACCTATTCGGGCAGCTGTCATTGCGGTGAAGTGCAATTTGAAGTGGATCTGGATCTGAGTGCCGGAACCGGCAAGTGCAACTGTTCCATCTGCACCAAACAGCGTGGCTGGGGTGCCATCGTTGCGCCGGGGGATTTTCGCCTGCTGCGGGGAGAGACATCGCTCAGCGACTACCAGTTCGGCGGCAAGGTGGGACACCACCTGTTCTGCAAACGGTGCGGTATCAGGCCTTTCGGGCGGGGGTATGTGGAAGAGATCGGCGGCGATTATGTTTCCATCAACCTCGCCGCGCTGGACGATGTGGAACCGCGGGAACTGATCGAGGCGCCGGTAAAATACTTCGACGGGCGCAACGACAACTGGTGGTGCGAGCCGGCGGAAACCCGCCACCTGTAAGGATATGGACAGGCCCCAGCTTGCGCTTCTGAGGCTGGAAAATAAAAAGAAGTGCATCCCTGCACATCAATACGAGACCGGTGGGCGTATACATCGGTCTGCCCCCGCCCAGAGATGCCGGCTGGGGTTGGGGACCGGCCCTTCCGTGGACCGCGTTCAGCAGGTGGTGGTTTCCGGATGATTGGCAGTTAATCTAAATGCTAATCATTATCGTTAATGATATCCGGAGACATTCTGCTGTACAAGGAGAAATTTGGGGGGTCTGTTTTTTTGCGGTCGGGTGCGGGACAGGGCTGCTCAGGTCCTGGGGATCTGGTTCTGGTACACCCTCTGCCCCCTTTACATTTTTATGGGTGAAAGCCTGTGTTGCCGGAACGGATCGTGCCGCGCCGGATCCTCACCGTAGATCAGCTCGTAGATATCCTTTTGACGTGGCTCGTTCAGTTTCGGGTGTCCCCGGTACAGGCGGGGCAGGGCTTGGCCTCCGGTGAGAAAGGGCATGCCGCGTATCTCCTCGAGCTTGCCAATCAACTGCCGGGTTTCAGTGTCCGCGGATTTCGCCTTTGCCCGTCCCAGTTTTTGCTCCAGGTTGTCGTCGGAAAAGCGCAGGCAGATATCAAATTCCGCCTGCAGCCGTCTGCCCAGTCTGCGCAGAATGGTCAGCGCGTCGGAAGTCATCAGCCAGTAGTTGTTTTTCATCGCTAGGCCCCCTCCTTTACCTGGTCGCGGTTACCCCTTACCGATACAAGCAGGCAAAGTTCGGGCCAATAGTGTCCTGTCTGGTACTAAATAGTGATATCAGCGGGCCGCCTCCTTCTTGCTTGAAACAGCCCTGCATTCACCGCGAATTTCTGCAGAGCTCTATCGAAAGCCTCTTCGATCACAAACCAGCCGTGATATCGGTGATCAGGGATTCAGAAAATACCGGCGCGGCATCTTCGGAGCCGAGCTGCAGCCGGCGGCGAGCGCCGCGCAGGCGATCAGCAGAAGAGCTCTCATTATTTATTCCCGTCCTTCTATGGATTTGTCTATCAGACCACAGCCGGTGCGGGGGGCTGGGTTAAGATGCGTTAACAATTGTTAATCTGGTATGGTGGCCGGAACAGTTCGCCACTACCTGTGAGGGAAATCCATGAAGGATCAGACAATCCATTGCAAGGCCGCTGTGGCCTGGGAGGCGGGCCAGCCGCTCTCCATCGAAACCGTCGAGGTAATGCCGCCGCAAAAAGGTGAAGTGCGTATCAAACTGGTGGCCACCGGCGTGTGCCATACCGATGCCTTTACCCTGTCCGGCGAGGACCCCGAGGGAATCTTTCCGGCCATTCTCGGCCACGAGGGCGGCGGTATCGTGGAATCCGTGGGTGAGGGGGTTACCAGCGTGCAGGTGGGGGATCATGTGATTCCGCTGTACACCCCCGAGTGCGGTGAGTGCAAATTCTGCAAGTCCGGTAAAACCAATCTGTGCCAGAAAATCCGCGAAACCCAGGGCAAAGGGCTGATGCCCGACGGCACCACGCGATTTTCCATTGACGGCCAGCCCATCTATCACTACATGGGCACATCCACATTTTCCGAATATACGGTATTGCCGGAAATAGCCCTGGCCAAGGTGAATCCGCAGGCGCCGCTGAAGGAAGTCTGTCTGCTGGGCTGCGGTGTCACCACGGGCATGGGCGCGGTGATGAATACCGCGAAGGTGGAGCCGGGGGCGACGGTTGCGATATTCGGCCTCGGCGGCATCGGCCTGTCCGCGGTAATCGGGGCAACGATGGCCGGCGCCGAGCGGATTATCGGTATCGACATCAACGAATCCAAGTTTGACCTGGCGCGCAAACTCGGCGCCACCGAATGCATCAATCCCAAGCAGTACGACAAACCGATTCAGGAAGTGATCGTCGAACTGACCGACGGCGGCGTGGACTACTCCTTCGAATGTATCGGCAACGTGAATGTGATGCGCGCGGCGCTGGAGTGCTGCCACAAGGGCTGGGGAGAGTCGGTGATTATCGGCGTGGCCGGTGCCGGCCAGGAAATCTGTACCCGCCCGTTTCAGCTGGTAACTGGTCGCGTGTGGCGCGGCACCGCTTTCGGCGGTGTAAAAGGGCGCTCGGAACTACCGGACTATGTGGAGCGCTACTTGGCGGGGGAATTCAAGCTGGACGACTTTATCACCTACACCATGCCCCTGGAGGAAATTAACCAAGCCTTCGAACTGATGCACGAGGGAAAAAGTATCCGTAGCGTGATTCACTACGATTCATAAGGAAGGACGCAGATGAAACTCGAAGCTGTCAGCAGCACCAAGTCTTTCGACGGCTGGCAAAAACAGTTCCGTCACTATTCGGAAACCCTGCAGTGCGACATGCGCTTTGCGGTCTACCTGCCTCCGCAGATCGAGAAGGGCACCCGTTTCCCGGTGCTCTACTGGCTGTCCGGCCTCACCTGCACCGATGAAAACTTTATGCAGAAGGCCTGCGCCCAGCGCATGGCCGCGGAACTGGGCATTGTGCTCGTGGCCCCGGACACCAGCCCCCGGGGCGAGGACGTGCCGGACGATCCAGGGTACGACCTGGGGCAGGGCGCGGGCTTTTATGTCAACGCCACCCAGGAGCCCTGGAAGCAGCACTACCGCATGTACGACTATGTACTGAAAGAACTGCCCGAACTGGTGGAACAGTACTTTCCGGTGAACGACCGTCGCGCCCTCGCCGGCCACTCCATGGGCGGGCACGGCGCACTGGTGATCGGCCTGAAAAATATGGAGCGCTACACGTCGATTTCGGCGTTCAGCCCCATCTGCAATCCCATCGCCTGTCCCTGGGGAGAAAAGGCTTTTGCCGCCTACCTGGGAGCGGACAAATCCCTGTGGGAAGAGTACGACGCGACGGTGCTGCTAAGCCGCGCCAGGGAGCGGATTCCCATGCTGGTTTCCCAGGGTGATGCGGACGAATTTCTGGAAGAGCAATTGAAACCCCACGCACTGCAGAGCGCAGCGGAAGCCAGCGGCTATCCGCTGAAGGTCGAGCACCACGCCGGTTACGATCACAGCTACTACTTTATTGCCAGCTTTATTGAACAGCATCTTCGCTTTCACGCGGATTTTCTGCTCAGGGGTTGAGTCAGGTCGCCGGATTCAGATTTTCGTCTGGCGAGCTGAGTAAAAAATTATTCCAGAAAAAATAATCCGCTAGAGGGGATAACGCTGCTCACTTGAGCGCTGCTCGTGATGCGAAGGCTCTGCTACGGGTATTACCTTGCGAGACTGTCTGCGAGAGGGACCTCGCGGACAAGCCTACAGGGATGTATTTACGGCGTGTCTCGCAAGGTAATACCCGTAGCTGGGCCGCCCACGACTACGAACCAGCGACTGGGCAATCCCGCCTCAGCGTCAGCCGCCACCCGCGGCTGGCACCGTTTCCGTCTCCGGATTAGAATCTCTCGAAACACTCAACGCCTGTTCACCGTAAAACGAGATTCCCCATGAGAAGAAAGCTTCTGTTTCTGCTGGGCTGCACTTTTGCCGGTTTTTCTTCTGCCGAACAGCTAACCATCGAGAGAATATTCTCCGATCCCGCCCTGAGTGGTACCTCACCCCGGGCCCTGGAATACTCTCCGGACGGCAGCCGGGTCACCTTCCTCAAGGGGCGGGAAACCGATTACAACCGCTATGACCTCTGGGAATACCATATCGACGACGGCGAGACCCGCATGCTGGTGGATTCCGATTCCCTCCACCGGGGAGAGGAGGTGCTCTCCGATGAAGAGAAGGCCCGCCGTGAACGCCAACGTATCTACGGCAGCGGCATCATGGAGTACACCTGGTCCGACGACGGTAAATCGCTGCTGTTCCCCCTCGCCGGCGATATCTATTACTACGATCTGGGAAAAAAATCCGTGCGGCGGCTGACTGAAACCGAGGCCTTCGAAACCGACGTTCGTGTGTCGCCCAAGGGCAGCTATGTTTCCTTTATCCGCGACCAGGATATTTTTATCGTCGACCTGAAAACCGGCAAAGAACGCCAGCTAACCCGCGACGGCGAGGGGCCGGTCAAAAACGGCATGGCGGAATTCGTCGCCCAGGAGGAAATGGACCGCATGACCGGCTACTGGTGGTCGCCGGACGATCGCCATATCGCCTACCTGCAGGTGGCCGAGTCACCGGTGGACGAAGTGACCCGCAGCGAAATCTATGCGGACCGCATCGACATGATCCGGCAGCGCTATCCGGCCGCCGGCCGCCCCAACGTGAAAATCAAATTGGGAGTGCTGGATATCGACTCCGGTGAGACCCGCTGGCTGGATCTGGGCAAAGACGAAGACATCTATATTCCGCGCGTGGATTGGGCGCGGGACAATCTGCTCAGCTATCAGTGGCAGAGCCGCGACCAGCAGACCCTGGAATTGCGCCTGGTGGATATCGTTGGCAACAAAACCCGCACCCTGGTGAAGGAAACCAGCGACACCTGGATCAACCTGCACAGTGACCTGGAATTCCTGGAAGACAGCGACCGCTTTGTCTGGGCCTCCGAGCGCAGCGGTTACAAACACCTGTACCTGTACGATCTCGACGGCAAACTGATCCGCCCCCTGAGCACAGGCGAGTGGAGTGTCGACGCTCTCGCCGCCGTCGACGAAAAGAATGGCCGGGTTTACTTTACCGGGCGTATGGATACGCCGCTGGAACGGCACCTGTACGCGGCGGCGCTGCACACAGAGACGCCGGAGAAGCCGCAGAAGATCTCCAGCCGCCGCGGCATGCACCGCATCGAGTTTGCCCAGGATGGCTCCGGCTATCTGGACGACTTTTCCAGCATCGACACCCCACCCCAAGTGAGCTTGCACAGGGCCAGCGGTGAGCGCATCACCTGGTTGGAAGAGAACGCTGTGAAGGAAGGCCACCCGCTGTTCCCGTACAAAAAGGACTGGATCCGCCCCGAGTTCGGTTCCGTCGATGCGCCCGAGGGCCACAAGCTCTACTACCGCATGTACAAACCCAGCGGCTTCGACCCGAAAAAGCGATACCCGGTGATGGTCTATCTCTATGGCGGCCCCCACGTGCAGCTGGTGACCAACAGTTGGGACAAGCCCTTTAACCAATATATGGCGCAACAGGGCTATATCGTGTTCACCCTGGACAATCGCGGTTCCGCCAATCGCGGCAAAACGTTTGAAGATCCCATCTTCAAGCGCATGGGATCGGTGGAAGTGGAAGACCAGGTCACCGGAGTTAAATTTCTGCGCACACTGCCCTATGTGGACGTGGAGCGCATCGGTGTCTATGGCCACAGCTACGGCGGTTATATGGCGCTGATGACCATGTTCAAGGCTGGCGATTATTTCAAGGCCGGGGTGTCTGGAGCGCCGGTTACCGACTGGTCCCTGTACGACACCCACTACACGGAGCGCTATATGGGTAACCCCAACAGGGATGACAAAGCCTACGAAGCCTCCTCGGTATTTCCCTATGTGGATGGCCTCAAGGGCTCACTGCTGGTCTACCACGGCATGGCGGACGACAATGTGCTGTTTACCAATACCACCAAGTTGATCAAGGTGATGCAGGACAAGGGCATACAGTTTGAGTTGATGACCTACCCGGGCAAGAAGCACAGCCTGCGCGGCAAGCAGACGGGTATCCACCAGTACAGCATGATCAAGAGTTTCTTCGATCGGCAGCTGAAGGGTGCAGCACAGTAATCAAGCAACCGGGCGACCCTGCTGCCGAGGGCTTTTGCGAGACACGCTGCGAATACATCCATGTACGCTCGGCGTGGCATCCATGCCTCCAACGGTCCCGCAAAAAGCCCCCGGTAGCAGGACCGCCCGAGTCCTTAACTTAGTGCCATTGAGATCTGTGCCCGACTTTTTATAGACGGCGGGATTTTATTCCGCCTGCCCTTTGTAGTCTTGATTGCCCCTTCTGCAAATTTGCGGCGGAAAGAAAGGCGCACAATTCCCGCTATCGGCTTCCCCTCGCGATCAGCGATCATCAGCTGTTCCTATACTGCAAACCTCACCGCTATTTTCGCTATCTCAAATTTCTCACGGAGGTTTGTCTCCATGGCGCTGTGGAAACCCGATCCGTCGTTCTATCCCTCGGCCAAAATGGCAATGCAGGCGCCGCCCGAGCGCCACGCCTATGTGGCGGCGCTTAATCCGGACGGTGGAGAAAAACCCGACGCCATCTGTGTGGTCGACCTGGACCCGGATTCCGCGAGCTACAGCCAGGTGGTTGGCGAGCTGGAGTTGCCCTATGTCGGCGACGAACTGCATCATTTCGGCTGGAACGCCTGTAGTTCGGCACTGTGTCCGTTTGCGCCGCATCCGCATCTGGAGCGGCGCTACCTGGTGGTGCCCGGGCTGCGCAGCTCCCGTATCTACATCATCGACACCAAACCGGACCCTCGGCAGCCGCACATTGTAAAAACCCTGGAGCCGGAGGAGGTCATTGGCAAGTCCGGTTACAGCCGCCCGCACACAGTGCATTGCGGGCCGGACGCGATTTACATTTCCGCCATGGGCTCAGCCAAAGGGGACGAAGGTCCCGGCGGTATTTTTATGCTGGACCACTTCAGCTTCAGTGTGGTCGGACCCTGGGAGCTGCACCGCGGTGATCAGGAACTGGCCTACGACTTCTGGTGGCATCTGGCGGAAGATGTGCTGATCAGCAGCGAGTGGGCAAAGCCATCGCAGTTTGAAAACGGCCTGGTGCCGGAGGATCTGCTGGCGAATAAGTACGGCCACCGCATCCACTTTTGGGACCTGCGCAAAAGACGCCTGGCCCAGAGCATCGATATAGGCGCCGAACACCAGATGTTGCTGGAACTGCGCCCGGCCCACGACCCGACCAAGGATTACGGTTTTGCCGGAGTCGTCATCAGTACCGAGGATCTGTCCGCATCCGTATGGACCTGGTATCGCGAGGGCGGTGAGTGGAAAATGAAGAAAACCATTTCCATTCCCGCCGTGCCGGCGGATGAGGAATCCCTGCCCGAAGCGCTGAAGCCGTTCAAGGCGGTGCCGCCGCTGGTGTCGGATATCGATCTCTCCCTTGACGACCGCTTTCTCTACGTGTCCTGCTGGGGCACCGGCGAGTTGCACCAGTACGATGTATCCGATCCTTTCAATCCCCGGCTCACGGGCAAGGTGGAGATCGGTGGAATCGTCGCCAGGAAGGGGCATCCCAAGGCGGACAGGCAATTACTCGGTGCGCCGCAAATGGTGGAAATCAGTCGCGACGGGCGCCGGGTCTATTTCACCAATTCGCTCTACAGCAGCTGGGATGACCAGTTTTATCCCGACAAGATGACGGGTTGGATGGTCAAGGTGAATATCGATCCATCCGGGGGCATGGAACTGGACCCGGATTTTTTCGTCGACTTCGGAAAAACCCGCGTACACCAGGTAAGGCTGGAAGGTGGAGACGCTTCTACCGACTCATACTGTTTCCCTTCCTGAGGGACTCAGCCCCTGGCTGGTCATGATCGCCCTCGGTGCCTTTCACGGGCTCAACCCGGGGATGGGCTGGCTGTTTGCCCTGTCGCTGGGCTTGCAGCAACACAGCGGGCGGGTCATCTGGATATCACTGTTTCCCATTGCTGTCGGACACGCCGCGGCGATTGTCGCCGTGGTGTTGATCGTGCTTGCGGGGCTGCAGGTGATTTCATTCCACAGATTGCAGTGGCTTACCGCTGTACTGCTGCTGGGATTCGGCATCTACAAATTGTTCAACTATTACCGCCACCCACGCTGGGTCGGCATGAAGGTGGGGATGCGCGACCTGTTGTTGTGGTCATTTCTGATGGCGACGGCCCATGGCGCCGGCCTGATGGTTATTCCCGCGTTGCTGGGGGTGGCGGAGGAACAGAAATCCCATCATGCCGGCGGGCATCCGGCGATGCTCGAGGGAGGGGCCATGTTATTGGCGGTGGGTGCCCATACCCTGTCGATGCTGCTGGTGATGGGGGCGGTCGCCTGGATTGTTTACCGCAAGCTTGGCCTGAGTGTACTGCGGCAAAAGTGGATCAATTTTGATTTGATTTGGGCGGTCGCCCTGCTGGTTGTCGGTGGTGTGGCGCTGTGGATGGCGATCTGAACATGAGGACGAGACTTGAGATCTTCTGCAGACAGCCAAAAAAACCTCTCCCTGTTATCACAAAGAATTTTTTCAGGTGTTTTTTAAAATGCTATTGACAGTCTGATGGATAAGCGTAATATGCGCGCCCTCTCAACGAACAGATTATTTTTGAGCACTGAAATGCCATTGATTCCAGGAAGATCAAATACAGCGCTTTGCTGCGAATATTTCGCGGCGCAGTGGCCTGTGCGAAAAGATTTCGTTTAGTGCGCTTTCTCTCGGGAAGGCGCAGGCCTTTCCGGAGATGGGAACCCCAAGTGGATTCCAAAAGCCCGGAAAGTCAATTTCCGGGCTTTTTTTTGCCCAAAATCCGGGGTGCAACCATGTGGTGTAACGATCTTTATCCGTGCAGAGATCCCGCGGGCAATAATTTTGTCCGCTATGGGTTTGTGTTGCCTGTGGGAGGGCAGTTCCCGGTGGCAGAAAATCCGTACCGGAAATTTGATAACTATTTTCTATAGCGCGCTGGGTGACCGGCGCAGGTCGCCGGTTGTGTGGTTTTTCAGAACCCCGTTCGGTGATCCGATCGGTTTTTTTTGATTTTTGGGCGGGGAACCGCCCGTTACAGCGTTTATCGACAATCGGCGCGAACAGCGGCACTGGGTCCAACTCCAGGCTGGCGCGGCGGCCCCTGGCTGGCCGTGTACCGATCGCGGCCGATGCGATAGGCACCTTGCTATCTAGCTCAGAGGTAGAGCAGCGAATTTGTATTCGTTGGTCGCGGGTTCGACTCTCGCGATAGCAGCCATGTCGACTCCAAATCGACTCTTCGGAAAGGCCGGGAGGCCGGGGTTCGAATCCCCACATGCCTGTCACGCATGCAGAAAATCCACCCAGGGGGCCACTGCATCGCGCGCAGTTTGCGCGATGCGCTGCCCGCGACGTCGCCGCCGGCGGGTCTGCCCGCCGCGCGACGCGAGTAAGCCGGAAACACAGCGTGCCAGGAGGCGGCACACACAGGATGTGTGCGATGTGCGACGGCCGATGCCCGTGAGACAGCACCGGGGGAGTGCTGTCGTTCGCCCTGTTGGCACAAACCGGCGGCCCCGCCGCGGGCAGGTGGCTCCCTCTTTATTTTTGCTTTCGGGCTTACCGGAGGCGCGATCTTCAAGGAGAGATGTTATGAAACTTTGGAAAACTATCGATGTAGCGGACAACCAGCGCGCGCTGTTATTCCGGCGTGGCCGCTACCAGTCGCTGCTGATGCCCGGCCGCCACCGGATCGATTTGTTCGGGGGGAAAGTTGCGTTCGAGCACTACGATGCCACCGAACTGGTGATGTCGCGACCGAATATCAAATACCTGTTGCGCGAGCACGCATCGCTTGCGGAGCACCTGGCCCATTACGAGACCGGCGACCGGGAGGTGGCGCTGGTGTACCGGGACGGCAAACTGACGGAATTGCTGGGCCCGGCCAGCGCCCTCACCCTGTGGAAGGGAATCGATGCGGTGCGCGTGGAATCGATCGATATCGATGCCGAGGCGGCTGTCGCTCCCCACCTGGTCGCATTACTGGGCAAGGGGTTGCCGATGCGCCTGCTGCGCAAGGTACAGGAGCTGGTGCACTACGCGGAGGTTCCCGACCGCCATCTGGGCCTGCTGCAGGTCAACGGCAAGCTGGAAAAGATGCTGGAGCCCGGCAGCTACGCCTTCTGGAAACACGGCCGCAACCTGTCGGTGAAGCTGGTGGATTTGCGCCTGCAGGCGATGGAGGTCAACGGCCAGGAAATCCTGACCCGGGACCGGGTTTCCCTGCGGGTAAACCTGTCCGCCGGCTACCGGGTGGTGGATACGCGCACCGCCGTAGAAACCCTGAGTGACTACAGTGCGCATATCTACCGCGTTTTGCAACTGGCGTTGCGCGAGGCGGTGGGTACCCGCCCGCTGGATACGCTGCTCGAGAACAAGGACGCGCTCAACAGCGAGATCCGCCAGGCGGTTGCCGGGGGCCTGCAGGCCTCGGGTATCGAACTGGTCGACGTCGGGGTCAAGGACATCATCCTGCCTGGTGAAATGAAGCTGATCCTGAACCGGGTGGTGGAGGCGGAAAAGGAGGCGGAGGCCAACCTGATCCGCCGCCGCGAGGAAACCCAGGCGATGCGATCGCTGCACAACACCGCGAAGATGATGGACAATAACCCGACCCTGGTGCGGCTGAAAGAACTGGAAGCGCTGGAGCGCGTGACCGGCAAGGTCGACCGGATCTCCGTTTACGGCGGCCTGGATGGCCTGATGAACGAGCTGGTCAAGTTGCGCGGTGTGGGATCTTAGCGAACGCCACCGGGAAACCGGTGGCTTTTTTTTGCCTGGCGCCATATCCCTTTCTTTGGCTGATGAAATGTTAGCGCAAACAAAATGTCGTGATAACATCCCCGCTCTAGAAATGGAACGAGCCCGCAAGGCTTTTCCCCAGGCTTAAAACAATAAGCAAAACGAAATGGAATATTCACCGCTATCCCGGGGCTGGGCCCTGCCTCTCGGCTCCCTGTTTTTCATCTGCGCTCTCTACTGGAACGGCCACGGCAGCGACCTGGGTTATTGGACCAGCTGGATGCAGCAGATGGCCCAGGGCTACGAACATGCCCAGGCCAATTACCCACCCCTGCTACTGCACTGGTTTTGGTTGCTGGAAAAAATATTCGACTTCGCCGGCTTCGAATATCCGCCGGTTTCTCCCGTGCAGCTGAAGTTTTTTGTATTGCTGCCGGTTTTGGCCACACAGCTGTGGCTCTGCCACCGGGTGGAGCGCTCGCTGTGCGAGAGAAATGTACAGCCGTTGAAGAGCCCGGTGTTTTGGGCTGTGGTGGCGAGTCCGGCGCTGCTGCTGGATGGGCCAGTGTGGGGGCAGGTGGACCTCTTGCCCTTCCTGCCCATGTGGCTGTCCCTGGTGTACGCCTTTCGCGCGCGTTTTTTTATTGCCGGCGCCGCATTCGCGTTGGCGTTGCTGTGGAAATTCCAGGCCATCGTCATCCTGCCGGTGCTGGCGGGGCTGTTTATGCGCCGCTGGCGCCTGCAGACCTGGTACTACGCTCCCCAGGCCCTGGCGGGGCTGCTGCTCGTTGGCCTGATCGGCTTCCTGCCGTTTATCTGGGTGGGGCGCTTTGCAGAAATGTTCCATGCCGCCTATCTGGGCAACACCGATATTTTTCCTTTCGCAACCTTTAATGCCGCCAATCTCTGGTATCTGCTCGTGGGCAATATCACTGACATGCACCAGCCGCTGCTGGCCGACGGCGGCTGGCTGACACCGCACAAATTGGGTCTGGTGCTCTTCGCTCTGGTGTCGGTCGTGTGCATGCTGCGCGCCTGGTTGGCCACCGAGCGCTTTGGGCAGGTCGTCGGCCTGGCGATGGTAATGGTGCTGGGCTTTTTTACCCTGGCGCCGTCGATGCACGAGCGCTACCTGTTTCTGCTGGTACCCTTGGCCGCGCTGGGCTGTGCGCGGGGGGAAATCCGCACCGGCTGGCTCCTGCTCGCCAACCTGGCGATCGCCTGCAACATATTGCTGGTATTGCCCCTGGAGGGCGATGCCATCTGGCGGCAGCTCTCCTGGCTGGTGGTTGTTCTCACCTTGTTTGCCCTGGCAACCCTGGGGCTGGGGCTCCGCCTGCCCACCTCCGTGAAGATATCTCACGGAGGTGCCATAGCTGCCGCAGTGGTGGGCGGTTTTATGACTGTGCAGGTTTACCAGCTTCACAGCCTCAACCGGGTGGAGTTCGACCGCCTGGGGCGTGTCTACCTCAGCGATATCAAGGAGTCATACTTCCACCAGGACTGGGGGCGCTTGAGCCGCGACGCCAGCGTCAATAACGATCCGCTGAACATTTACGGACGGAGTTTTGACAAGGGGCTCGGGGTACACGCCTTCTCGAAAGTAGCTTACCGCATTCCGGAGGGGGCAAACTTCTTCCACAGCTACTACGGGCTGGCACGCGCCGGCGAGAGCGGCAGTGTGCGCTTCAGCGTCCTTTTGGACGGCCGCACCGTTTGGTCCAGCGGCGCCGTCGGTTGGCAGCCTCCGAAGCAGGTGCTGTTGCCGCTGCGCGGAGCACGCGAGATAGCACTGCAGGTGGACGGCCTGGGCAGTATCACTTCGGATCACGCGAATTGGGCGGAAGCGGGGCTCTGGCAGACGGCGCCCGGGGGCAGAATCCTGTCTCGCCGATAGATGGGATTGGGCTCCTGGCGGAATTTGCGCTGGAAATATTGGCCTGACCAGTGTCATAATGTTGCCTGACAATACCGTGCCCCTGCGGCGCAGCGATAAACCCCGCGAAAAGAGATAAGAACCCGAACCATGAAAACGTACAGGCTTCTGTCGGTCGGATTACTGGTGTTGGCGACCGTCGCCTGCAATGCGAAAACCCCGGACGAACGTCGGACGGCCGGAACCATGGCCGAATACCGCGAACTGTCCCGGCAGCTGCGCGAGCTGGACCAGCAGCAGATGGCATCAGAATTGCGCGGTGCCGGGCTGCAGAAGCCGGCAGCGGCCATTAAGGCCAAGTACTTCGGCTTCGACCCGGAGCAGAAGTTGGACTTCTACCGCACCGAAGAGGGGCGGCGCATTGCGGATATCGTGCTCAGCTATCAGACCCCGTCCGGCGGCTGGTCCAAGCGCACCGATATGAGCACCGAGCCGCGCAGGCCGGGCCAGGCCTACGGCACCGAGAAAAACTATATTCCCACCTTCGACAACAATGCCACCAGCACCCAGTTCTGGGTGATGGCCAGCGCTTTCAAAGGGACCGGAGACGAGCGCTACGCGAAAGCCGCCGAGCGGGCGCTGCAATTGATACTGCAGGCGCAATACCCCAGCGGCGGCTGGCCCCAGTCCTTTCCGCTGCGGGGCAAGTACCACGACCTGATCACCTTCAACGACAAGGTGGTGTGCGATCTGCTGAAAATCGTCAGCGCCGCCGCGCGGGGGGAGGAGGGGCTGGACTTTCTGCCCGCGCCCCTGCGGGAGCGCGCCGCTGACAGCCTGCGGCGGGGCCTGCAGATGATCGTGGACGCCCAGGTTGTCAGCGATGGCCGCGCTACCATCTGGGGCGCCCAGCTCGACCCGCAGACACTGGCGCCCGCGGCCGCGCGGGCCTTCGAGCCGGTGGCCCTGTCGACCGCGGAGAGCGCGGAGTTGGTGCTATTTCTGATGGAGCTGGAAGAACCGACCGACGATGTCAGGAAGGTCATAGAGAGCGCGCACCAGTGGTTCGCGGAAAACCAGATTCTCGGTTACCGGTGGGAAAAGGGGCAGCACGACTACCGGGAGCTGCTGCCGGATGCGGATGCCAATCCTCTTTGGGCGCGCTTTTACGAACCCGGCGGCGATAGGCCGGTGTTCGGCGATCGCGACGGCAAGGTGTATTACGATGTCCGGGAGCTGTCCCTGGAGCGCAATCTGGGCTACGGCTGGTACACCAAACACCCGCACAAGGTGTTGAAAAAATATGCCAAATGGCGGCAGCGGCACGGCGGTTAGTCGCGGTTTTATAACCCTCTCCGCGACCTCTCCACCGTCAATGTAGGAGCGGCCGCTGGCCGCGATCGATAGTGGCCTTTCCCAAATTCGATCGCGGCCAGCGGCCGCTCCTACAAGAGGGTTTATTCCCGCAACCTGGTCGCGACAAAACTGTCGCGACTCTCCAGCTTGTCCGAAAGCTCCGCCAGTCGCGGATGCCCGCTGCGCCAGTCGATCTCCGGGTGGCGGAAATCCGCATAAGCCAGCGCACAGGCCAGATTGATATGGGCCAGAGTCAGCTGCCCTGGCAGTAGATCGAGATGTTCCGCCAGGTAATCGAGAGTGCGCGCGGTGGCGGCTTGGTATCGCTGCCACCAGAAGTCGGATTTCAGCCCCTGTTGGTCCCGCCCTTTTTCCACCCGCAACAGCACCAACATATCGATCAGGCCGGAACAGACGGAGTAGAAAGTCTTCAGTTCCCAGTCCTTCTCCATCGGCTGTCCCAGCCGGCCGTCTCCCAGCTCCCTATCGAGATAAGCGCAGATCACCTCGCTGTCCATAATCGGCCGGCCGCTGTCCGCGATCAGGCAGGGCACTTTGCCCAGCGGGTTGCTGGCAATAAATTCGCCGGCGTTGTCGAAGGGATGGGATACCTCTTCGCGCAGTTTTTCTTCCAGGCCGTGCTCGCGCAGTGCGATACGCGCGTTGCGCGCGTAGGGGGAGGCGTGGGTGAAGTAGAGTTTCATCGAAGACCCCTGTTGCAGGATGTGAGCGCAGTGTGCTGAACCGTACCGTCGTTGTCGACAGCGGGATGGGTTTTTGCGACGGGCTGCCCGTCCTACAGCTGTTACCGGTAATAGCCCGCATGTTTTACTGGCGCTTGCTGTAGCCTCAGCAATTCATCAATGGAGAAAAGCCCAATGACCAAGGAACTCGTTCTTTACACCAACCCCCAGTCCCGTGGCCGCATCGCGCGCTGGATGCTGGAAGAAGTGGGGGTGCCCTACAGCACGGAGATACTGGAGTACGGCGGCAGCATGAAATCGCCGGAGTATCTGGCCATTAACCCCATGGGCAAGGTGCCCGCTATTCGCCACGGGGACCAGGTGGTAACCGAGGGGGCTGCTATCTGTGCCTACCTGGCGGAAACTTTCCCCGAGGCGGGCTTGGCGCCCCGGCCGGAGGAGCGCGCCAGTTATTACCGCTGGCTGTTTTTTGTCGCCGGTCCCATGGAAGCCGCGATCACCGACCTCAAGGTATTCGGTGTGGAGCCTGAGCCGGAAAAGCAGATGATGGCGGGCTACGGCAGCTACGCCGCCGTGGTCGATAACCTGAGCCACTGGTTCAACACCAACGCCTACGTGACCGGCGAACGCTTTACCGCAGCGGACGTGTATGTGGGGGCACAGGTCAACTGGGGGATCAGTTTCGGCACCCTGGAGAAGCGCCCTGAGCTTATCGACTACGCCGCCCGCGTCGCCGACCGCGATGCCTTCCGCCGCGCCACGGAAATGGACGAGGCGCTGGTGAAGGAAAAGGCGTAGCGCCTTTTTACCTCTGTCCCTGTAGAAGTGGCTCCCGGCAACGGGCTGCGAGCCCGTTCGCGGCCAGCGGCCGCTCCTACAGTGGTGCTGAGCCGGCCTCTCAGATAGCTGGCTGGCCCGCGGCGCCGTTGGCGATAAGGTGGTACAGGTGCTGCTTCAGGTAGGCGCGCCGTTTCTTGAGGCTGTTGTAGTGCTCGTCGTCGGTGCCGATGCCGCTTTCCTGCAGGCCGCGGATTTCCTTGTCGAGCCGTTCGTACTCCCGTCTGTCGATTCTGAACCCCAAGTCCTCGGCAGCCAGGCGTTTGATGGTCTCAATATGTTCGGGGAAGTCATGTTCGAGGGTGTGGGCAGTGATCGGCATGGAGGCATCTCCTTTGGCTGGAAATGGGGGCCGCCAGTCAATGGTAGTGTGCCCGAGGGGCTGCCCGCCTGTCGACGTAATCAGGCGCCAGTCGGGGCAGGCAAATCTTCACACTAAACTAAGTGATAATTCTTCTCATTTAGAGTGGGTCCCAGGCGCACCGAAGTCGTAGGATGGGCAAAGCGCAGCGTGCCCATCAGGCGGCCAGTGATGGGCACGCTGCGCTTTGCCCATCCTAAGGGTATTGTTGTCCCCTGCTTAGTTCGGACCACTGGGCTCAGTGATAGTGCAACTCGGTCGCCTTGCCGTGGAACACCCTATACGCATAGATGGTATAGGCCAGTATCAGGGGCACCACGATCACCGCGCCCACCAGGATAAATATCAGCGACTCGGTGGCGCTGGCGGCCTCCCAGATGGTGATTTTACCCGGCACGATTTCCGGGAAGAAACTGAACGCCAGGGCTGTGAAAGACAGAAGAAAAATCAGCAGCACATTCACAAAGGGAATCCAGCAGTGCCGATCGTCCACCTTCGGCAGGCGCCGGAGCAGAATCTCGTTGGCGCCGAAGGCGAAAAAGCACAGCATCGGGATCAGCAGCACAAACATCACCAGCGGAAAAGTGAACCAGCGGTCGAATACCCCGGGATTGACCATCGGGTTGACCAGGGAGACCGCAACCACTCCGACGAAGGCCGCCCGCCCGGCGAGGTGCGTCCAGCGAATCGCACGGCCCTGCAGTTTGCCCTCGGTTTTCATAATCAGCCACGCGGAACCGATATAGCTGTAGGCCGCGGTCACACCCAGCGCGCTCAGCGCGGAAAACAGCTGCGACGGCCAGCCGGGCTCGAAGCCCATCACGTACTGGCCGAGCATATAGCCCTGGGTCAGGGTGGTGAGCAGCGAGCCGATCTTGAAGGTGCGGTCCCAGATCAGCTTTTGATCCACCGCCGCCTTGGCGCGGAAGTCAAATGCGACCCCGCGCAATATCAGGCCCAGCAGCATGATCGCCACCGGAATATACAGGTGGGTCAGGATAAAGCTGTGCGCGATGGGAAAGGCGATCAGCAGCAGTCCGATCGCCAGCACCAGCCAGGTCTCGTTGGCGTCCCAGAAGGGGCCGATGGAGGCGATCATGGTGTCCCGTTGGGCCTCGTCCTCCTTCCCCATGGGCAGCAGAATTCCCACGCCCAGGTCGTAGCCGTCGAGCACCGCGTAGAGCAATATCGCGAGCCCCATCAGGCCGATAAAAACAACCGGCAGCCATTCGCTTGCAGTGAGTTCGTTCATTGTGTGTTGTCTCCAGCGGATTGCGGCAGGTTGGTGAGGTTGCCACCGCGGACAGGCTCCGCCGTTTCGAATTCCTCGACTTCCACCGATTTCAGGGCCATCACCCGCAGGGTGTGGATATACGCCCACATCAGCACCACGTAGACTGTCAGGTAGAGGGCCAGGGAAAAGCCCACGTTGGATGGCGGCACCGGTGTTATCGCGTCGGCGGTTCTGAGCACTCCGCTCACCAGCCAGGGCTGGCGCCCTATCTCGGTTACATACCAGCCGGCCAGGGTGGCCAGCCAGCCGGAGAAGGTCATCGCCACCACCACCTTGAGCATCCAGCGGGGCAGTTCCCCGCGTCGGTACAGGAACCAGCAGCCGGTCCATGCCGTCAGCAGCATCAGCACACCGACGCCGACCATAATGCGAAAGCCGTAGAACAGCGGTTTCACCGGCGGGTGATCGTCTTCGAAATCATTGAGCCCCTGGACCTCCCCGTCGAGGCTATGGGTCAGGATCAGGCTGGCGATTTTGGGCAGGGCTATTTCGAAATGGTTGCTCCTGGTCTCCTCGTCCGGAACCGCAAACAGGAGTAGGGGGACGCTCGCTTCCGTTTCCCAGATCCCCTCCATGGCGGCGATTTTCTGCGGCTGGTGTTCCAGGGTGTTGAGCCCGTGCAGGTCGCCGACAAATACCTGGGTGGGGGCGAGGATTGCCGCTACTATCAATCCGGTTTTCAGCGCCAGGCGCGGCGCCCGTTTCTCGTCGCCCTTGAGGATGCGGTAGGCGGAGAGTCCGGCGACAAAAAAGGACGCGGTGAGGCCGGAAGCCAGCAACATATGAGTAAGCCGATAGGGGAAAGACGGATTGAAGATCACTGCCAGCCAGTTTGCGGCATGGGCCACGCCATCGCGCATCTCAAAGCCGGCCGGTGTCTGCATCCAGGAGTTGAGCGCCAGTATCCAAAAGGCGGACAGGGTGGTGCCTATGGCTACGATCAGTGCGGAAAAGGTATGGACCTTGCTCGGCACCCGATTCATCCCAAAGAGCATAATGCCCAGGAAGGTCGCCTCCAGGAAAAACGCGGTCAGCACCTCGTAGCCCAGCAGCGGCCCGGCGATATTGCCCACGGTTTCCATGTAGCCCGGCCAGTTGGTGCCGAACTGGAAGGACATGGTGATGCCGCTGACCACACCCAGGGCGAAGTTGAGCGCGAATACCTTCACCCAGAAGCGGTAGGCGCGCATCCACACCGGGTTGTCCGTCTGGTCGAAGCGCAATTTGAAAAAGAAAAGAAACCAGCCCAGGGCGATGGTGATGGCGGGGAAGAGAATATGGAAGCTGATATTGGCTGCGAACTGAATTCTCGACAGCATCAGGGTGTCCAGCATAAAGACCTCTGCGGTATCGTGGTCGGGACTTGCGTGCTCCCCTCTCCCCTTGGGGGAGAGAGGCTGGGGGAGAGGGGACCCAGGATCTGCCCCTCAGCTCTTTTTACCTTTGAGCGCGAGCAGCTTGCTGATCCCCGAGCCCAGCTTCATCAGTTTTAGCAGGTCCTTCTGCTCCAGCCTGCTCAAAGTGTTGGCAAACCGGTCCAACAGTTCCAGCAGGTCGTACACCTCCTGCATCTTTTCCTGCGCCCGGGCCTCCTGCTCGTCCTGTGGGTCGTTCAGCAGCAGTTGGCGCAACAGTGACAGGGTAGGGTCCAGCTCGCGCTTGCGCCGCTCCTCGAACACGGTGCGCGCCATATCCCAGATGGAGCCGGCGGCGGTAAAGTAGTCTTTCCGGTCCCCGGGTAAGTGATGCAGTTCCACCAGGCGCCAAGCCTGCAGTTCCTTCAGCCCCATGCTCACATTGCCGCGGCTGATCTTCAGCGCCTGCGCCAGCTGGTCCGCGTTCAGCGGTTCGGACTGGATGGTCAGCAGCGCCAGCATCTGCCCGACGGTGCGGTTGAAGCCCCAGCGGCTGCCCATCTCTCCAAAATGCAATACGAAGGCCTGGGCCTGGCTGGTCAGTTTCATAGATTTCTTAATTTTCAGAAATTTCTGAAAATTATAAACCTAAAGGGGTAACTGTCAATCCTCCCGACGGGCTATCGAAGGGTATTCAGCGCGGATTGATACCAGCCGTCGGGCACGATAAAGCCGCGGGTCCGCTCCCTGCCACCGACGAGCCCGGCGACGCAGAGCGGCCTGTGCAGCCCTCCGCTTTCGAGCATTTCCGCGAGTGCTGTGCAGGCGCAGGATTGCAAAATCCTGTACCCCTCGTCCGCCAGCCAACCCTCTTTGGGCAGCGTCACCCAGCGGTAGGCTTCGGTGGCAAAACGTTGCCGGAACTCGCCCGGCGCCGCCCACCAATGGCTGGTGGGGTTGATGTCTGCGTCCAGCGGCTGGTTACTGTCGGCAAGGCGGCGAAACAGGCGGCCGGGCATCAGTGTCCACTGGCGCTCGATCAGAATGCCCTCTTGCTGCAGGATCGCTTTCGCCGCCGGCTGTTCGATCACCGGCAGCTGGTGATCGCGCATCCGTGCCAGTTTGATATCCAGCCGGTCGCGCAGGCCCGGGCCAACCCAGAAGTCATTATCCGCCTGCAGATAAAACTTTATCGCCAGCTCCCAGTGCTCGGTGCTGTCGGTGGGCAGGTGCCGCACCACAAAGTCCAGTTCGCCCAGGGTGCGGCCGCCGTCGCGTAAAGGCAGATTGCGCTGACGTAATTCGTAGTGGGGGTGGTGGGTGAAGGTAAAGCTCCAGAGGTTTTCAAAATACACACCCAGGCGTTTGCTCGGCCTGCTTGCGACAAAGGTCTCCAGCTCCCGCTGCAGTCTGTTGCGGATTTCCTCCCGGGAGAAAAAGGACAGCAGCTGCTCCCGGCGTTCATCCGGCAGCCAGGGCAGGCCCCAACCCCCGACAATGGAGGGAGTGCTCACCGACCAAATTAGGTTGGTCCAGTGGTTGGGTTCGACCATTGAATCCGTTCGGACCATCTGTTGCCTCGATGAGTGGGGCCAGCTACCGCGGCGCTTTCCCCTGAGCTGTGCTAACTTTCAATGCGAATAAAAAATAATGCCTTAAAGGAGGCCGATGTGGAATCAGGACCATTGATCTCGATCGGCCTGCCGATCTCCCTGTTTATCATCATGACCGGTATCGGCATGACCCTGACCGCCCGGGATTTTCACCAGGTGACGGTGAAACCGACCGGGTTGATCGTTGGAACCATTGCGCAAATTCTTGTCATGCCTCTGGTTGCTTTCGCCCTTTGCTGGATACTGGGCCTGCCGCCGGCAATAGCTGTCGGGTTGGTGGTTATCGCCGCCTGTCCTGGTGGCACCACCTCCAATCTGTTCACCTTGCTGGCGCGCGGGAATGTGGCGCTTTCGATTGTGCTCACGGTGTCCGCAAGCATGATCACAATTCTGTCCCTGCCGTTCTTCACCAATTACGCGCTGCAGGCCTATTTCGGCACCCAGCGGGAAATCGTGCTGCCGTTCGTCAGAACCGCCGCCACGCTTTCAGCCATAGTGCTGCTGCCGGTAGTGATCGGCATGGGGGTGCGCGCCTGGCTGCCGCGGCTCGCCAGTCGCGCCGAGGGCGCGGTGAGTATATTTGGCGGCTTGGTGCTGGCGGTACTGGTAATCGGCCTGGTGTACGGGATTCGCGACCGCTTTGTGGAACTCCTGGTGCAGGCCGGCCCCTCCGCCATTCTGCTCAATCTTGTCGGCGTCGCCGTCGGCCTGCTCTCCAGCCGTGCGGCCGGCCTGTCCCGGCGCGAGGCGCTGGCAGTGGCCACCGAGTTGGGCGTCAAGAACGGCACTCTCGGCCTGATGGTGACACTGACGTTGCTGCATTCCAGCGAGATGTCGATTCCCTCCGCGGTCTACGGCGTGCTGATGTTTCCGATCGGCTTCCTGCTGGCGGCCTATGGCCGGAGGGTTATTCCGGCCACTAAAGGCACTAATGCGGCTGAGCCCGCTTAAGCCCTCATCTGGCACGCCGCTCTGGTGGGAGCGGCGGCTCAGTCCAATTTATTACTGTTGCGGCGCAGGGTAGGCTGAGGTCCTCATCGGCGGCCTTGTCGTCCAGAGGATTTGAGGGCCCTGGCTGGCGTCGGTGGAAGTTGATATAAACTTTTATTTTAACTTTCCATGGAAAAGTAAAATAAGGGAGGCTGCTATTTCAACTTGCTGTGACCTGAGAGGGCGGGCTCGATCTGTCGTCGCTGTGGACATATGCGCTGGTCGTGTCGAAATCTTGTCGGTTTTTCGACATGACGGTCCGCGGACTCAGGCGCTCCAGAGTTTGTCAGGAGTCCGATAAAGACCGCTTGTTCCCAAACGCCGAGTCCGGCAGCCTCCAAAGCATCACCCCGCCCGCCACAAACAGCAGAATCACCGCCAACATCGAATAGCGCACGTCGCCGAACCAGGCTCCGGAGAGCCCGAACAGCGGTGGGCCAATCAGTGCGGCGAACTTGCCCATCAGGTTGTAGAAACCGAAAAACTCGCCGCTCATGTGGGCGGGGATCAATAGCGCGTAGCAGGAGCGACTCAGCGCCTGCACACCACCCTGCACCAGTCCCACCAGGATTGCGATTGCGAAGAATTCCCAGGGCGAGCGGATCAGTGCGCCCCAGATACACACCAGGATGTATACCGCCAGGCCGATAGTGATTCCCCGCCGCGGGCCTATGCGGTGGCCCAGATGGCCGAAGGCGATGGCCGCGGGGAAGCCGATAAACTGCACCAGAAGCAGCGCGGTGATCAACTGGTCGCGCTCGAAACCCAGCGCGCGGCCGTAGGCCACCGCCATGCGGATCACCGTGCCCACGCCATCGATGTAGAGCCAGTAGGCGAGCAGGAAGATACACACCGACCGGTAGCGGCGCAGGTTGCCCAGGGTGGTGCGCAGCTGCGTGAACCCCCGAAGCCAGGCCGAACCACCGCCCGCTGCGCCGACGGCCGGAGGCTCCGGCACCAACAACAGCAGTGGTATGGAAAACACAGCCCACCAGAGTGCTGTGGCCACAAATGCGGCCAGCGCCGCTTGGGTGCTGTCGGCAAAGCCAAAAGCTTCCGGCCTGAGTGCTGCGACCACACAGCCGAGATACATCAGGCCGCCGCCGAGATATCCCAACCCGTACCCCAGTCCGGATACCGTGTGCCACTGTTCCGGCGGCGCCACACTGGTCAGCAGCGCGTCGTACAGCAGGTTGGCCCCCATAAAGCCGACTGTGGCGCAGATAAACAGCAGCGACGCCGACAGCCAGGCTCCTCCCGGAACACCGGCGAGCAGTGCGGTGGCGATCATCCCCGCCAGTGCGAACAGAAACAACAGACGCTTGCGCGCTCCGGCGGCATCCGCCAGCGCGCCGACCAGTGGCGCGCTCAGAACAATCACCAGCGAAGCCGCGGAGTTACTCCAGCCCAAACGCAGGTTGGTCACTTCCGGTGCCACTCCGGTATTCCAAAAATCCTGGAACAACAGCGGAAAAAATCCCGCCAGCACCACGGTGGCGAAGGCAGAGTTTGCCCAGTCGTAGAGAGCCCAGCCCCAGATGGCGCGCCGACCGCGCCTTGTGCCAATGCCCCGCATAAATTCTTCCGTGACCAGATCGGCGTGTTCCCGCTCAGCATAGCTGCCTCTGACTGGGCCAAAAAAGGGCGTTCATTTTCCCCTGCCGGGGAAAGGGGCTCTTATGCTTGCTGGAGTTCTTACACAGCTTCCGGGAGGAGCGGTCATGTCCGAGCGATTTATCGTATTGCAGAGTTTCAGCGCGGTGGTCCCCGCCAGCGCGAGCATGGGCGGGGTCGCCATCGCACATGCGCCGGCTGAGACCCTGTCGCTGACCGAGGTGGACCTGAGCAAGGCCGAGCACGCGAGCCTGCGGCACGACCCGCGTACCCGGGCCATAGCGCGAGCCATGCCGATGAAGCTCATAGAGCCCGTCGAGTCCGAGGCGGTCGCGGACCCCCAGGCCGGTGGGGAGACCTGGGGCGTGAAGGCGGTGGGCGCGCCGGATTCGCCGTTCAGTGGCGACGGCATCACCGTGGCGGTGCTCGATACCGGCATAGACCCGGACCACCCGGCGTTCCAAGGTGTGGAACTGGTGCGCAGGAACTTCACCGATGGCGATGACGACGACCAGCACGGCCACGGAACCCACTGCGCCGGCACCATTTTCGGCCGCAGCGTGAACGGCCTGCGCATCGGCGTTGCTCCTGGAGTCAGGCGCGCGCTGATCGGCAAGGTGCTGGGGCCGGGTGGTGGCTCCTCTGCGAGTATCGCCCACGCCATTCAGTGGGCGGTCGAGGAGGGCGCCCATGTGATCTCCATGTCCCTGGGAATCGACTTTCCGGGCTTTGTCGACGAGTTGGTGCACCGGGAGGGCCTGGACGTCAACCCGGCCACCTCCATCGCCCTTGAACAGTACCGCGCCAACGTCAATCTATTCAATGAACTGGCTGGCTTCGTGAACTCCATCGGTGCTTTCGGCAATGGATCGATCATCGTCGCCGCCTCCGGCAATGAGAGTAACAGACCCCAGTTCGAAATTGCGGTGGCTCCACCGGCGGCGGGCACCGGCATCGTCGCTGTGGGCGCCTTGCAACAGGGAACCGACGGCCTGCGCGTGGCCTCGTTTTCAAACACCGAAGTGGACGTGTCCGCCCCCGGCGTGGGGGTGATCTCCGCACGGCCGGGCGGCGGCCTGGTGTCCATGAGCGGCACCAGCATGGCCACCCCCCACACCGCCGGCGTGGCGGCGCTGTGGGCGGAAAAACTCAAGAAACAAAACGGCGGCATCGAGAGCGGGGCGCTGCTCGCGCAGTTGGTTGCCCGCGCAGACCGCGCACCGTTGGCCGAAGGCGCTGAAGAAGAGGATGTGGGCAGTGGTATAGTGCGGGCGCCGCTGGAATAAGAGTTTATACTTGGCCCCGGTGCGGCTAATATTCTCCACGCTCGCTTCGCAGAGTGCATGGTTCTCCATTGCCTGAGCGAATTGGCCTAGGTGGTGAAGGCGGAGTGACCCAGCTATAGAGGGCCCAACTGCAGATGTTCTGTCAACTTCCTGCATAACCTCCTCCATGAAGGACAGTAGGTTTACTGTGCTTAGCAAAGTGTTCGAGAGCAGGAGTGATCGGCCTCAGCTTGGAAGTGCTTGCAGTTTCCCCGGCTTGGCTATTGCTGTGTGCTTTGTTGCTAATCGATAGTCTTTGATATGTGGGTTTGAAACGTACTACTGGCCAAATGCTGTGAATTAAATATTGCAGTGCTTGTTTTTTAATATTTCTGTCACTCCATCCAATTTCTTTATCTGCAGACCCCCATTGATATATAGTAGTCGCCCTTGCTTCTGTACCGGGCTGCGCCCTTGTGCAGTTTGACAGGAAATCTATAAAAGATACTTAAGGACTTGGGGGCTGTAGGCCATGGACCATTCGTTCGTCAATCGATTCTTCTCATTCTTTTTTTCCTCCACTTTTTCCATACTCTTTGCGATCACACTGTTTAGTAACTGGTCCTATGCGGATGAACCGGATTCCGATGCGGATGGCATGCCGGATTACTGGGAGATTATGTACGGCCTGGACGCCTCCTATGCAGGCGATGCCCAGACAAACCGGGATATGGATCTTCTGCTCAACCTGGCTGAATTCCAGCTTCTGACCAATCCCGAGCGGGAAGATACGGACTGGGATGGTGTTAACGATGACCAGGACCCATGGTCCACCGATGGTCGCTACGCTCATGATGCCGATAGCGATGGCCTGCCTGACGGTTGGGAGCAGGCCCGTGGACTGTCGGCCGCGGATCCCAGCGATGCGGAATCTGACCTCGACGGCGATCAGCTGACTAATCTCCAGGAGTTTCAGCTGGGCACTCGCATCGATTTGGCTGACACCGACAGAGACGGAGAGATCGACAGCCTGGACGTATGGCCGTTGAATCCGGCTTACAAGCACGATTTTGACGGGGATGGCTTACCTAACCAGTACGAACAGCTGCGTCCATTTTTGGATGAAAGCTATCCCGGCGATGCGCAGGACGATATTGATGGCGATCTGTTAACTGCGCTTCGGGAGTTCGAGCAGGGCACCGATCCGGAAAATCCGGATTCGGATCTTGACGGAATAATTGACGGAGAGGATATAGCCCCTACCAATCCTCAATATCAACGGGACCAGGACGGCGACGGCGCGCCTGATGAATGGGAAGTGCAGTTCGGGTTCTCGCCTTCCAATCCTTACGATGTCGTGAATCCCTATGACGGTGACAATGACGATGTTTCGCCGCTGACTGAATTCGAGCTGGGAACCGATCCCCGACTGGACGATTCAGATATGGACGGTATCTGGGATGGCCAGGACCGTTTTCCTTTGGATGCGAAATACTCCAAGGATGAGGATTTTGATGGAATCCCGGCCATGTGGGAGTCCATGAACGGAACCGATGATCAAAATCCCAGTGACGCCGGCATGGATTCTGATGGCGATTCTTTAAGCAACCTTTACGAATTCTTGCTGGCTACCAATCCGAATAACCCGGACACCGACAACGACGGCGAACCGGATGGCTTCGACTGGTGGCCCCTAGATCCCAGCAAAGCCAGGGACATGGACGGCGACGGCATCCCCGACGCCTGGGAAATCACCCACGGCTTAAATGAGCATGACCCCAACGATGCGACTTGGGACGACGACGGCGACGGCCTCAGCAACCTGGCAGAATACCAAGCCGGCACCCGCCTCGACTTCCACGACAGCGACAATGATGGCGTGCCGGATGGGCAGGACGTCGAACCACTGAATGCCGTGTATAAAAGCGACCTTGACGACGACGGCTTGCCCACTGCCTACGAAGAGAAATACTTCTTCCTGGCCGATAGCAACCCGGACGACGCCGCGGAAGACCTCGACGGAGACGGCCTCAGCAATCTCCAGGAATACACCGCCGGCACCAACCCGGAAGACCCGGACAGCGACCGCGACGGCACAATGGACGGCGAAGACCCGGTCCCGACCAATCCCAAATAC
>NZ_JACHWZ010000002.1:0-199636 GCF_014191725.1 Microbulbifer rhizosphaerae | reverse complement strand
CGAATGGGAACAGGAACACGGCCTCTACGACAGCGATCCCTGGGATGCCGGCTTTGACTTCGACAACGACGGCCTGAGCAACCTGCGGGAATACCAACTGGGCACCGACCCGCACAACCCGGACAGCGACGAAGACGGCGAAGCGGATGGCACCGACCGCTACCCGCTGAACATGCTCTACCGCTTCGACCGCGATCGCGACGGCATGCCGGAAATGTGGGAGGCGCAATACGGCTTCAGCGACAGCAACACCTACGACGGCGGCGAAGACCCGGACGGCGATGGCGCGCGCAACCTCCGAGAGTTCGAACAGGGCACCAATCCGAATAACCCGGACACCGACAACGACGGCGAGCCGGATGGCTTCGACTGGTGGCCCCTAGATCCCAGCAAAGCCAGGGACATGGACGGCGACGGCATTCCCGACGCCTGGGAAATCACCCACGGCCTGAACGAAGCCGATCCCCTGGACGCCGAACAGGACCAGGACGGTGACGGCCTCAGCAACCTGGAAGAATACCGGGCAGGAACCCGCATCGACTTCGAAGACAGCGACTTCGATGGCGTGAGGGACGGCGAAGATGCCTTCCCGTTGAATGCCGCCTACAAATACGACTTCGACCAGGACGGCCTGCCGGAAGCTTACGAACAGCAATATCCCTTCCTGAACGACAGCTTCCCGGACGACGCGGCGGAAGACTTCGACGCAGACGGTCTCAGCAACCTGCAGGAATACACCGCCGGCACCAACCCGGAAGACCCGGACAGCGACCGCGACGGCACAATGGACGGCGAAGACCCGGTCCCGACCAATCCCAAATACACCCGGGACCAGGACAACGACGGCCTGCCGGACGAATGGGAACAGGAACACGGCCTCTACGACAGCGATCCCTGGGATGCCGGCTTTGACTTCGACAACGACGGCCTGAGCAACCTGCGGGAATACCAGCAGGGCACCGACCCCCACAACCTGGACAGCGACATGGACGGTGAACCGGACGGCACCGACCGCTACCCGCTGAACATGCTCTACCGCTTCGACAGCGACCGCGACGGCATGCCGGAAATGTGGGAGGCGCAATACGGCTTCAGCGACAGCAACACCTACGACGGCGGCGAAGACCCGGACGGCGACGGCGCGCGCAACCGCCGAGAGTTCGAACAGGGCACCGATCCCCACAACCCGGATACCGACAACGACGGCGAACCGGACAGCGAAGACCAATGGCCGCTGGACCCGACAAGAGCCCGGGATGACGATGGCGATGGTCTACCCAACGCATGGGAGGAATCCCATGGCCTCTCTCCGTTCAACCCGGCAGACGCGGCCTCGGATTTTGACGCTGACGGGCTTTCAAACCTGCAGGAGTATCTGGTCGGAAGCCGGATAGATTTGGCGGATACCGACGGCGATGGCATCGCCGATGGAATGGATTTGTGGCCGCTGAGTGCCAGTTACCACAGCGACCAGGATGGCGATGGCCTGCCCGGCGCATTCGAGCTGCAATATCAATTCCTCAGCGACGAATTTTCGCATGACGCCGCTGAGGATTTCGACGGCGATGGACTCAGTAATCTTTCTGAGTTCGAAATAGGATCTGACCCAGAGGCTTTCGACTCGGACGATGACGGCATTACGGATGGCGAAGATATTGCTCCTGCGGACAGCCGCTACCGATTGGATGCGGATGGGGATGGCCTGCCCAATGAATGGGAGTTGGCCAACGGGCTGGACCAGTTTGGGGCCTGGGATGCCAACGATCCCTATATCGGAGACACTGACGGTTTGACTCCGCTGCAGGAGTTCAAATTGGGCACCGACCCGAATAGCGCCGATTCCGATGGTGACGGCGTCAATGACAATCTGGACCGCTATCCGCTGAATCCGCTTTATAGCAGGGACAGCGACCGGGATTCCATGCCTGATTTTTGGGAGTCAAATTACGGTTTCAACCAATTCAGCGCCCTGGATGGCAGTGAAGACCCCGATGGGGATGGCGTCAGTAATCGCTACGAATCTGCCGGTGGCAGCAACCCCTTGGTGGAGGACTAGCAGTTGGGCTCAAGGGGCAATATATCCGACTAATGGAACGCTCTTTGGACCCAATCCATCGAATTCAGGCTTGAATTTGGATGGCGATGAGCGGGTATTCTTTTCTCTTTGAGCGCAATAAAAATGCTGCCTATCCGAAGATAGGCGGCACAGCCCGGCATTAAATATAACTCTATCGGCCGCGCGCGGTGGTCGCGCTTGTGTTTCTCTCGGTGGTACATGGGGTTTCCTCATTTCCCGGGAGCGGTAAGCCCCCGGCCTGTGTTACTAGGAAGCCGGTGCTGTGGACATTATGGCGCGTCTGTTACCAGTGCAGTGGTTAGTGCCGGCGCTCGACGGTAATACCCGAGTCGTCCCCCAAATGAAAATAAAAACGGCCCCGAGCGGTATCGCCGTCGAGAAGCAGCCATCCGCGCCCGCTGATAGGATCCATTTCGTCGAACCCGGACCAGGAGAAATCGAAGTGGGTTTCACCGTTCGATGTTTCCAGACGCCCGTCCAGTTCGCCCTGCACCAGCCCGAACTGGAACTCGCCAGTAAGATCGCGGTGGATGGTCAGGAAGGCGGGCACTTCCATGTCCAGGTAGTCCGCGTCCCCAATTTCCATATCGACGATACGCCAGGTACCGCAATAGGTATTGCTATTGTTGCGTGTCATGCTTCAACTTCCTCCAGGAGGCCAGCCTTTGTCAGCCGCTTTATCCAGGCGCCGCGCTGGCCGTGGCTGCGCAGTAGCTTGTGCAGACCTTTGCGGAAGTCCTGTTCCCGTCCGGCTGCGGCCAGTGCCTCGCACAGTTCCTTCGTCTGCTGTAGCGCCTGGTCGTAGGCTGCGCCCGAACCTCGCTCCAGCGTTTTGCTGATTACCGCCCAGGCAGTTCCCTGCGTGCGGGCGAGCTGCGCCAGGTATTTCCCGCGTTCGGCGCGGCGCTTGGCTTGCTGTGCGGCGCGCTCCCTGCGCTCTCTTTCCAGGCGCCGGGCGCGCGCTTTCTCCCGGCCTTCCGCGATCTCCGCTACTGTCCTGCGCGGGGTTATTTTGTGCGCTGGCGATTGCGCTCGCTGCCATGCGAGGAATTCTCCGCGTAGCGAACGCTCCGCTTCCTGGCTTTTCCCTTCGAGCATCAGGCGTACAGTAGCGCGCAGTTTGTTTGCGGGCTGGGCGTTGAGCCAGGCATCCATATCGGAAGTTGTTTTGGGGTTTTCCTGGGCAGGGCTGGCGGCGGCCGCGGCGGTGAGCCAGTCAGGGTCGATCATCAGGAAGTCCGCCAATGCAGTCTGCGCAGCACTCAGCGTTTGCAGACCTGGAGGTAGCGGCGGTTCGGATTCGTCATCGTCGATTTCGTTTGCGCATACACCCGCCAGCCAGCCCAAATACAGGGGACGGGTATCGCCGCGCAGCAGTTCGTCGCGCAGGGGCAGCAAACGGCCGAGCCAGCCGGGGCCGTCCGTTTCGCTCCAGAAGCGCTCGTGCTCGTGTTCCTCGTCCAAAAAATGCCAGCCCAGTATCCAGTGCTCGGGAGTGGCGCAGGACTCAAAGGAATCCCAGTAGCGCAGCCGCTTCCCGGTGGGAGCCGTTTGGATGAATTCCGCCAGGACAGATGCTTCCAACGCGGGCCGCGGCAGGCGCATCAGCAGCCTGCAAGTGCCCCAGTTGGCAGAGTATACGTGCGCGTCGAAATAGCGCCGCATCCACGCCTGCGGATCGCTCTTCAGGTCGCCCCAGTGATATTCGTTGGTAAAGCCGGTGGCGGTGATGGTGGCGCGGGTGGAGCGGGCGCGCAGCTCGGCCTGCTGTTTCGAAGTAAGCGGTTGGTCGATGGCAGAAAATTCGTAATATTGGTATTCACTCATGGTTTCTGTCACCGGAAAAAAGAAGGGCAGTCGCTTTGATCAGATAGCCCATAGCCCGGTAACCGCGCTGGCGCTTGTCCCACATGCGGGCGAGCTGAGGTTGATCTGGTTCGGCGTAATCGTAAATGCGCACGTTCTGCTTGTCGATGTGTTGACGGTGCAGACGGCCGGCATACTGCTGCAATGTTCCCTTCCAGGAAATTGGCATGGCAAGGACCAGCGTATCGAGTGGCGGGTGGTCAAAGCCTTCGCCGATCAGGCGACCGGTGGCAAGAAGGGCACGTGGAGCAGATTCGTCCAGAGAATCCAGTTCGGAGAGTACCGCCGCTCTCTGCTTTTTGGATAAACGGCCGTGCAGGACAAAGCAGTGTTCGACCTCATCGCCCAAGGCCTCCCGCAGCAGCGGTAAGTGATCCGTGCGCTCACTGAGCAACAGCACCTTGCGCCCCTCCTGATAGGCAGCCAGTACATCCCCGGTAATCTGCCTATTGCGTGCGGTGTCATTGGCGAGAATACGGAACACCTCCTGAATCGGTGAATCAGGCGGAATCTCCGGAGGGACAAGATATCTGGGCCAGACTTCCAGTTGCGTTGGGGCGGTTTCCGGTCTGGCGGCGCTATGGCGGATGGGTCCGCACTGCATGAAGATGATCGGCTGGTGGCCGTCGCGCCGCACCGGTGTGGCGGTCAGCCCGAGTACAAAGCGGGCCTTGGCCCGCTTGAGGATTGCCTCAAAGGAGAATGCCGACAAGTGGTGGCACTCGTCGACGATAATCTGCCCGTAACTATCCAGCAGCGCATCCAAGTCTTCTTCATCCTTGCGCGACAGCGACTGCATGACGGCGATGTCGATATCTTCCGAAGGTTTTTTCCTGCCGCCGCCGATAGCCCCGAGGCTTCCTTTGGAAAGTTCGAGAAAGCTGTTCAGCCGTTCCTGCCATTGGTTTAGCAGCTCGGTACGGTGCACCAGGATCAGAGTGCTGACTTTGCGTCTCGCGATCAGTGCCGCGGCGGTGATCGTCTTACCGAACGCAGTGGGGGCGCAGAGGACTCCAGTTTCGTGCCGGAGCATCTCCCTTACCGCTGCTTTCTGGTCCTTGCGCAGGGTGCCGGTGAACTTGGCGCGCACCTTGTGCCCCGACAGGCGCTCATCCCGAATCTCGGGGCGAATATGGTGTTCGTCCAGTAACGACAGTGCGGCATCGAGGCACCCTCTCGGCAGGCCGATATGCTGGGGATAGTTCTCGGCGCAGCCGATAACGCGCGGTTTATTCCAGACCGGCAGGCGCATGGCCTGGGCCTTGTAGAATTCCGGATTCTGTAAGGCCGCGAGCCGGATCAGGCGATTGGCCAATGCTTGGGGTAGGTCGGCCTTGGGGATAAAAATCTGGTTGGCCAGTACCAGGGGCAGGAATTCCGGCAGTGGCCGGGAAACCTTCTCGGGAGCGTGAGCAGGGCGTTGCCATGGCTTGCCGTCTTCACTTTCCACGGCAAAGCCGACGTCCAGTGGGTGCCGTCCGCCGCTGGCACGCAGAATAGCGTCCTCCAGGTCCGCTTTGGAAAGCGGTTGGATCGAAGCGAGAAAGGCCCATTGATCCAGATGGGGTTCCAGGTTCTCATCGACGAATACACTGCGCCCCAGTTGGCGCGGCGCCCTTTGCAGGGGAAGTGCAATCAGGTTGCCGAAACCGCCTTTGGGCATTGTGTCCTGGTTGGGGAAAAGGCGATCGTAGCTCTCCAGGGACAGCTGGCGGTTGCGCTCGCAGGTGTGGCTGATCAGCGCGGCGCCCAGCTGTCGGGCCTCGCGGGCGGGAACCGGCTCAGCAAAGAATATCCACACATGCGCGCCTTGACCGGAGCGGGAGATTTCCAGTGCCGCGGGTATTGCTAGTTCCTGGCAGGATTGCATGAAGGCCCTGGTATCCTCGCGCCAGTCGGCTTTGTCGAAATCGGCGGCCAGGAAATAGCAGCTTTCGTCGGCCAAGAGGGGATAGATGCCGACGGTCTGTTTTCCCGCCAGATGATCGTAGATCACCTGGTCCGTCACGGGCAGCAGCAGGCGTTGGCTGCAATCGCCGCATTTGATCTTGGGCTTGTGACAGATGCCGGGTTTCCACTCGTTGCTGCAGGCCGGTGAATAGCCGGATTTACCCTTGGCGGATTCCCAGCGCAACGGGTAGACATCGGTGCGGCCCCGGAACAAGCGGCGGAAGAGGGCGATCTTTTCTCCGGTGGTGAAATGGGTTGTGACGGGTATCCGTTGCGGAGGTGTTTCTGCTTGCTCAGCCACAGGAGGTTTCTCCCAGGCGATACCGTGGCGGGTCAGCAGGGCCTTGAGGCCGGCGTTCTCCTCGCGCAGCTTTTGCAGTTCAGCCTCCGGCTCGGTGCCGGGTTCATTCGCTTGATATCCGCTTTCTTTACCGTTCATGATCTGATGATTGGAGTGGCCTGTTACGGTCACGCCGTCCATTTCTTGCCATGAGCTGCAAAATCGACGATCAGCTCAAACACCTGTCGCATTTCTCCTTTGTTCGGTACGGTCCTCACGGATCAAGTTCTTTGCCACCGGTACGCCCTCTTATCCAAACTGCGGCTACTCCCTCAACAGCACAAAGTGTTCCACCAGCCGGATCATCAGTTCCTTCTGTTCCGGCAAACTCTCGGCCACCAGCAGGGCCAGCGCCACCAGCGTATTGTCGTTGATCAGTACTTCTACTGGCTTGGCCAGCAGGTGCCGGTTGATACGCAGGTACCAGAGGAACAGGAAGGAACCAGTGCGCTTGTTGCCATCGGCCAGCGGATGGTTCTTGATTACGAAGTAGAGCAGATGGGCGGCGCGGCTGGCAATATTGGGGTAGAAGAGCTCGTCGCCAAAGCCCTGTTCTATGGTTGCCAGTGCCGAGGCCAGGCCATCGCCGCGCAGCTGGCCGAAGAGTTCCGAGGCCTCTCCCTTGTCGATCAGTTCCCGCTTGAGTGCCCCGACAGCCGCCAGTGCCTCTTCCAGCGGGAATGAGCGCATATCGGCCTGTTTGCCACTTTGCTCCGACAGACTTTGCTCGTCGTAGCCCTGCAGCAGGCTCCAACTGCGGGCGTAGTCCTGGATCACAGTGATGACCGCCTGGCCGTCATCGTTCACAAGCTGTTGATTGCTCAGGGTGCGCGACAGCAGCTTGACCGCCTGTTCGAACTCGATGCCGCGCTCCCGCAGGCGGCGTCGATTCAGGGTATAGCCCTCTACCAAGTGCTGCTTCAGGGTGTTGGTGGCCCAGATGCGGAACTGGGTGGCGTGGCCGGAGTTTACCCGGTAGCCAACGGAGATGATGGCGTCCAGGTTGTAGTGTTTGCGCTTGCTGGTCTGGGTTTTCCCGGCTATGGCGCCGTGCCGGGTGGTATGTTCCAAAATGGAACATACCACCTGCTCATCCAACTCCCCACTTTTGAAGATGTTGCCCAGGTGCTTGGTAATGGCGGGGCGCTGGATGCCAAAAAGCTCCGCCATCTGTTCCTGGGTCAGCCAAAGGGTTTCGGCGTCCTGGGTGACTTCCAGTTGCACCCGGCCATCCGGAGAGGTGTAGATCTGTATTTGCTGTTCGCTCACGGTTCCTTTCCGGGCTGCTCAGGCCGCCTCGCTTACCCGCATGCTGGGTGAGAAGTGGATGTCCAGCGTTTTCGCGTTTTTATGCTGGTTAAATATACAGTCTATGAAGTATATGTCCAGTAACGGTCAGGTGGCACATAAATCTCCACACTCTCCAATCTGACCGCCTTTCACTTTCTCCCGCTTACAATCCCCGCTTGATTGCGGCCAACACCAATGCCCTGACCTCCTGCGCCAGCCGTTCACTGGACAGGTAACCGGTGGACTGCTCACTGTGCGCGCCCATGCTGCCGATTACCGCATCGTCCACCGCCTTTGGGTAGTCCCCCAGCATGGTCTGCTCCGTGGTGTTGTTGCGGATCTGGTCCATCACCTTTTCGTTTTCCTCAACCTTGTCCTTGATCGCGTTGAACCAGTTGATGCGGTCCTTATCGGTGAGGTTTTCACCGGTAAACAAGTCATTCAACCGTTCCAGAATCTGCGACAGCAGCTCGGTTTCCTGGTCCCTGGGCGTGTGGGAGCCGACGGACGTAATGCCCTTGAGCTTGTACTCGCCTTCCTTCTCCCCCAGGCTCAGGCGCTGCTGGCGGGCCTCGTAGAGTTTGTAGTGGGTCATCTGCAGCAGGCTGAGGTCGATATCCTCTTCGGTCTGCTCCATTTTCAGTAGCGGGTAGAGATGCTTGCAGTAGACCGCCAGTTGTTCCAGCTCTTCGTCATCGAAGTCGACGATCTGGCTGCAGAATTCGTAGAAGCGCACAAAAGCTTGCAGGTTGCGCTTGAAGGTATCCAGAACATCCTTCATTTCCTTGGCTTCTTTCAGGCGTGAGACAGCGTTGGCCTGCTGGGCCTCGTTACCGCGTACTTCGGCCTCCTTCACTGCCGTCTGGGCAACACGGACGGATTCCATCACATCGTTGTAGCGGTGCTGGTAGCGGTCCACCGCCGGTTTGCAGTGGCGGGTCAGTTTGTCCTGGGACGCCCTGGGGTCGAAGAAGGCGTTGGCCAGAGCCTCCACCTCGTGCCATTGGAACAGGCGCTCGTCCATCAGGCTGGTCTGAATCTCGTAGATCAGATTCGGGTCCGATACGCTCTCCAGCTCGGCGGTCTGGTAATACTTCTTGAATTCGCTCAGTACATCCTCGGGATCGTTGACGAAGTCGAGGACGTAGGTGTTTTCCTTACCGGGGTAGGTGCGGTTCAGGCGCGACAGGGTCTGGATACAGTCAACGCCGGTGAGCTTCTTGTCCACATACATGGCCACCAGCTTGGGCTGGTCGAACCCGGTCTGGAATTTGTTCGCCACCAGCATCACCTGGTACTCGTTGGTGTCGAAAGCCTTGCGCATATCGCGGCCCCTGAGGCCGGGATTCATATTCCGCTCGGTAAATGGCTCCGCGATGTGCTCTTTGTCGATCACCTCGCCCGAGAAGGCCACCATGGCGCTGACGTTCTTGTAACCCTTTTCCCGCACATATTTGTCGAAGGCCAGCTTGTAGCGCACCGCCTCCTTGCGGCTGCTGGTAACTACCATCGCCTTGGCCTCGCCATTCAGTTCGCGGGCCACTGTGCGGTAGAAGTGCTCGACGATCACCTCCACCTTTTGCGCGATATTGTAGGGGTGCAGGCGTACCCATTTGGCCACCTGGGTGGCCGCGCGTTTGCTCTCGACCTCTTTGTCTTTTTCCGGGTTGGCGTGCGCCAGCTTGTAGGCCTGGTTATAGGTAATGTAGTTCCGCAGCACGTCGAGGATAAAACCCTCCTCGATGGCCTGGCGCATGCTGTAGATGTGGAAGGGCTCGGGCGTGTTGTCATCCGCCGCCGGGCGGGACATATCCGGGCGGCCAAACAGTTCCAGGGTTTTGGCTTTGGGAGTGGCGGTAAAGGCGTAGTAGCTGATATTGGGTGAGCCCCGGCGCGCTTCCAGGGTAGCCGCCAGCACATCTTCACCATCCACCTCTTCGTCTTCCGCCAACTGCTCGGCCATCAGCACCTCGCGCAGCTGACGGGCGGTAGCGCCGGTCTGGGAACTGTGCGCCTCGTCCGCGATCACTGCAAAGCGGCGATCCTTGAGTCCGGTGGATTCCTGAATGGCTTTCAGCACAAAGGGGAAGGTCTGGATAGTGACGATAATGATCGGCGTACCGGCAGCCAGCGCCGCCGCCAACTGCTCCGACTTGCTGCCCTCGCCATCCTCGCGGCTGATGCGCGCCACCACGCCCTCGGCGTGCTCGAACTGGTAAATGGTGTCCTGCAACTGGGAATCCAGCACAGTGCGGTCGGTAATCACGATCACCGAGTCGAATACCTGGTTACTCGCAGCATCGTGCAGAGAGGCCAGCTGGTGCGACAGCCAGGCGATGGAGTTGGATTTGCCGGAACCGGCGGAGTGCTGGATCAGGTACTTGTGGCCGGTGCCCTCAACACTGGTGGCCGCCAACAGGGAGCGCACCGCATCCAGCTGGTGATAGCGGGGAAAGATCATGGTTTCTTTCTTGATCTTCTTGCCCTGCCAGTCCTCCTTCCACTCCTCCTGCAGGTGCATAAAGCGGCCGAGAATATTCAGCAGGCTGTCGCGCTGCAGTACCTCTTGCCACAGGTAACCGGTGGCATAGCCCTCGGCGGGCTGGTCGTTGCCGGCGCCGCCGTCGCTGGTGCCTTTGTTGAACGGCAGGAAGAAAGTGCTCATGCCGGCGAGCCGGGTGGTCATGGCCACCTCATACTGGCTCACCGCGAAATGCACCAGCGTACCCCGTTTGAACGCCAGCAGGGGTTCCGGCTGTTTGGTGGCTGGGTCTTTGGGCTGACGGTCGCGCATATACTGGAGCTTGGCGTTCTCCAGGCTCTGTTTGAAGGCAGACTTGAGTTCCAGGGTAGCTACCGGCAGGCCGTTCACGAACAGGGTCAGATCGATGCGGCCGTCGTAACCGTGTGGGCTGTAGATCAGCTCAGGCACCACACGCAGGCGATTCTGGGCATACAGCTTGAGGGTGTCCGGGTTCTTGTCGTGGTCCGGCTTGAAGGTGCACACCCGCAGCTTGGCCCCGCGGTCCTTGATGCGCCCGCGCAGGGTTTTCAGGGTGCCGTCTTTCTTCAGCGCCCGCTCGGTGGCGTTCAGCAGCGCGGTTTCCGGATCGTCCGGGTAGTTGCGCGCAAACTTGGCCCACTGCTCGGGCTGGGTTTCCTGCACATAGGCGAGCAGATCCTCCGGGTAGAGCGCTCGCGCGCGGTCGTACTGAGCCGAACTGCCGAGCAGCCAGCCGGCGCCGGTGAGTTCGCGGACTATGTCCTGCTGGAACTGGGTTTCCCTGTTGTCGGCCAATGTTTCTTTCCTTTATTGATTCTTGTAACGAGCTGAGCAACGCCATATTCTCGCGGATTTAATGCAAAAATGTGAGCGCACAGCAGAACAAATAGGGAGTAGGTTACCCTTGGAACGTTTCTGTGGACCTTTACGATTCTTCAGGCTCTTGAGCATGTTCGGTAGTCTTGGTTTCAGTTGCCTTTGTCGTGCTAGGCTGCTTAGGCCTCCCTCTTAGGTTTGCTCGATTGGCGAATTTTCCTGCTTCTTTGGCTAGTGTTGGAAAAGTTGCAGCAGCATTTTTGAATGCTTCTGAGTCAGTAAACTCGTGCCATGGACTGTTGTAGTCTTTGCCTTCTATTAGTCGCAATGGCATTTCATCTAGCCGGTCAAGTGTAGAATTAAATAGTCTTTCTTCTGTGTGTGGATCGAATCGTTCCGCAAACTTTTTGAATCCAGTAAACGATTTGGATACTGTCGCCTTATAAGAGTAATCTTCAGACAGCTTGAATCTTTGATTTATCTGCTGTGTGGATATCCAAGCTAACCATAATGACCCGCCGATAGAAAATATAGACATGATGACGTGTAGAACTACTTGGCCGAGAGTTAGTTCATGATTTAATGCTTCTGTCAATGCTGAAACTCTGTTTGATCCAATCCAAGATCCTGCAATTAGTGCTATTAAAAGGCCAATTATCCATATCCAGATTGATCTCTTTAACTCCTTGGCCTTTTGGTCGAAGCCAGCAGCCAACCCTTGAGTTGTAGTAATCTGAAGCGCGTCGTCGCATTCTTCGACAAGTTTTGATGTCAAATTCGCATTTTTGGAGGCTCGTTCTCTTAATAATTCTGCTTCCTCGCTAAATTTTTTTATTTCATTTTTCAATGAAATTGCTTCTTCCTTAATTTTTTCTATCTCTTTTTTTGCTGTCGCTAGCTCTTGGTCTGCGGACTTGAGCAAGATGTCCAGTTGCTTCTTTGCATCTTTTAGGCTGGCTAAGTCGGTGGGCAAAGATTCAGCCGCTTCATGAGCGTCATTGATGATGCCTATTTTCTCTTCCAGTGAAGCACTTGATTCACTGATGGAGTCTATTTGGTTTTTGACTCCTCTTAGTCTGGTGGTGAGGCCGCGAGGTAGTAGCTTCTTATCTTGAATATTTTCGTAGGAAAATAATTCAAATTCGACGTCGCTAAAAATAGTATTTAGAGTTAGTAGGATGCTTGGGACTATATGTAATAGATTTTGTGCATTGTCATTAAAGTGACGAGTAGATGTATCATTTAACCTGTCGATATTCGCTACGTGGCTCTCAATAGTATTTTCCAATCCTTTTGTAATTGGAGAGTTACCGTATTCTTTTAGCTTGTCAACAAAATTTCCTATAAAATAAGAAATGTCATCCTTGTTCAGGTGTATTTGATTCCAGCCGTATCGAGAAAATCCTGGCTCGTTAATGTTTGCTGAGATAATAGTTCCCTGTAGGGACTCAAGAGATTTTATCAGGTCAGGTAATTTAGTTTCCATTTTGTACAGCCCTAATTATTTTGGTCGGAATTAAGTTGTTTTAATTGTGTGTTACTTGGGCGCTAGACTGCTTCGTGTCCGACTTCGGATGCAGCCGGTGTCAGCTGCTGGTTTCGCACATCAACCTTGCCGGTACCGGAAGCCGATATTGGCGCCGTTCATCAGACTTTCCAATTGCATGCCTGCCAAGTCCGGATCTGATTACTTGCGCTCAATACTGCGCTTGAGCTGGGCCTGCTGGGTGTTGTTTTTGAGCTGAGATTCTTTCTGTTTTACCCGTTCCATCACTTCTTTCAATGCCTTTTCCATATCGGCGCGGTTTGCGCCTTCAAGGGGAGTTTTTCATCCTTTTGCTCCTTGATTGCTCTTCGCTTCGTCAAATCGTTAGTCCCGCCGCTTTTCAGGCCTTCGGGTTCCTCGGTGCTGTTTTCCAACCCTTTTTTATGTCGTTTCTCGATTCCTGGTTTCATTTTATCGAGGCGTTTCTTCGCTTCTTCGAGCGCCTTTTGGATATCTTTGTCCATGCTGTTCACCTCAATTTCATTACACAGTAATCAGGCAGGGAAGGTTTGTGTTCCTGGCTCACATATTCGTAGCCAAAGGATGCGTAGTGATCTCTGGCCTTTGCCGATGTCGGTTTCATGACCCGGATTTCGTCTGCGCCCAGCATGGCTGCATACACTCGGTTGTCATGATCCATTATGCTCCTTGTTCCATGGTTGATGAGTATTAAACTGAACGCTCCTCTGGTTCAGGATGGGCCTCCTGCTGATCCGAATCTCCGGCCCTGCTCTGCGCAATCAATGTACGGCGCTTGAACCAGAAGATTATGGCTCCCAGCGGTATTCCGACCGTGAGTAGCAATGGCGAATACTCGCTCGCGTATGTTGCCCCGGCACCAAAAAGCTGGAGGTGCAGGATTTTTATCTGGTAGGCCCCGGAGGTCCAGTTGAGGCTGATCGACCCTATGCCGAACAGAACAAACAGAATCCACAGCCATTTGCGCTTTTGAATGGGCGTTTTTATACAGAATACGAGTGTGACCAGGATGAACACCGGAACAATAATACTCATCGCTAACAGCAGATAGTGAAGAGTCGACTTGCCGGATAGGGAAAACCGGTTCAGCTCCTTTTGCGATGCCGGTGTTCGGTACACATTGAGGCCAATAACGGTGGTTTTCCCATCTACCCGCTTCATGGCCGCATTGGCCAGGGCCCAGCCGCCCTTAAACTGATACTCAAAGGTGAAATTGCCTGTCCATACGCCGTTGATGGTATGTACCCGTGAACCGATGAGTTCAGTGGAAAGCAGTTTGCCTTCGGGAAAGAAAGAGAGCATATGTTCCAGTTTTTCCGGGGAAACATCGGAGGCTATCTCGGGGTCCATAAGGCCCGTCACATAGTCAAAGTCCCGGTTTCTTAATTTCCCCAGATAATCTTTGGCGAAATTCATCTCCTCTTTTGGCACCAGGTTGTTTTCCGAAAGGTCGGCAAAAGCGAGGAAAGGCCAGTAAAGTACGGTGAGTGCCAGGATTCTTAGTATTATTTTCACGGTTATTTCCTTATAGTCTTTTGTATATTCTTTGTTCAATCTGCGGCCTGTTATGCAAGTCCGGGCCGCTGAAATGGCAGTGCCCGGTCATGGAGCGTCCTTTTGCTCCTTGATTGCTCTTCGTACGCTCAAATCGTCAGTTCCACCAATTTTCAGGCCTTCGGGCTCTGCTGCGCAAGCCTCAGAGCTCCGAAAGATCTATGTAGCCATCATCCAGAGAAAAGGCCGATTCAGAGAAGCGGGCTTCCTTTGCCTTTTTTTCCAGATCTTTCATGCAAAGCCTCAAGTAGACAAGATCATTACCTAAGAGCGCTGACTCGTCTGAGTCTAGATCAGCTTCTATTTCGTGAGAAATTTCCGCTTCTCGTTCACTTAGTGAGCGCCAGAGCAGGTTGAATAATTTCTCATCAATCGTTTGGGTGAATTCACGCATTTTTCTTCGTATAGAGCTGCTCATCAGCAAACCGGCGTCGGTGACGTGCGTAACGTATGCCCTGCTGGATCAAGTGCTGTTGGCGACCAGTGCTCCGAAATGGTCAATCGGCGAGGAGCCCTTGGGCTCCGTGCGTCCGGCTCAATTAACGCTTCTGGGCAGAGTTGGCTTTGATAGCCTTTTCTATTCCCTTGGCTTTTTGTTTGATCTTGAGTTTGTTGTTTTGTATTTGTTGCTTCAGCTTTTCTTTTTCTGTTGAAGGGTTATTCATCTTCGTCTCTCCGATCTCTGACTCTGTCAATATCGCTGGGGTTGGTGAGTTTTCCTGATGGCTCACTGTCAATATCCTTGAGCGCTCGCTTTCTAGATTTCGCCCCTTCTTTTTTCACTTTCTTCAGCCTGCGTGCAATTTCCTCGCGGCCTTCTTTTGTGTTTGGGTCTGGGATCATAATACTATCCTCTGGCCAACGCGTTTGCCGTGATAATAGGTTCGGGAGCCGAACCCTTCTTGCATATATAGTCCTTCAAGGGAAGGATCTGGGTCCAGCACCCAGAGTTCATCTGCACCAACCAGGTGCGCAAAGGCCGCTGCGGCATATGAAAGTACCGGCAAAGCCCTCATGCCGAGCGGCGTGGGGCGTAGCGGTATGGACTCTATCAGGTTCATCCTGACCCTGGTGCCGCTCTTGGAGGTCTGCCCGTAGGACAGAGCTCCGAGAACGCCACCACGCCAAAGGGATATTTCAAAGCGATTGGGTTTTTTCTTGTAGTAGGGATATTCTCTGGCCCAGTCCCAGCTTCCCCTCCGTGTGCGGGCAGTGTCACCGTCAATATGCTTCCAGGAATCTGCGGTGAACGCATCCCTGATAGAGATGTCTTTTGCGGTGATTTCCGGGTACTCCTCCATCACGGCCTCGTAAGTAATTTCACGCAAAGCCCTGTACCTTTCCTCTGTTCTGAGGTGATCGTCTCGCCATTGGAACATTGGTTGTTTCCTCCTTGATTTAGCGGTCTGTGGGTTATCGGTTTTAAGTACCTCTAAACTGCTTCGCATGCAAGTTTTGGCTCGGGTTCCACCTGTTCCGGCTGCCAGTCACGAACGTCGATCTTACCAGTAACTGCGGCGGACATCAGAGCAGAGCGCCGCTCTTGTAACAGCGAGATTTGACTGGCTGACTTTTCAAGTAGCGCATCAAGCCTTTCTTGCACCTGCTTCAGATAAGCCATGATTTCTGCTCGCTCATGCTTTGGGGGTAGGAGGATGGGCGCCTCTTTAATACTACTAGACGCGATTGATGCCAGATTAGTGCTTTGCTTGGATACGCTGTAGAAATAGAACTTCGCATAGCTCGATTGAGTGAAAAGTGCCACCCACTCCGGCTCACAGCCAAAAACTCGCACAGCAAATACATGGTTTTGATGGATGCACGGATTAATTTTAGCCTGCCAGACAGTACCGCGGCCAAGTTTGTCGTTGTCTCCACCCTCGTTCATTAGCAAGTCGCCTGCTTTGAGAGAGTACCTATCTAGCTCCTCCGGCTCTATCTGGATGGTGTGTACATCATCGAGCTTTACGTAACCATCTTGTACGTTTGCGACTCGCAACATCGGCACCGTGATAGCGTTTTCCGACACCGTGCGCCCTTTGGCGATTCCTGACTGGAGCCGGGAAATATGCTTTAATCGAGTGACCACCCAATGCTCCGGCACCTCATCTAGCCACTCCACGCCGCTGTCCTTCATCTTCGCATGGGGATTGAGGCCCTTGGTGACCGCATGGGAAATCACCGCCTGGCGGGAGTGCACCTCCTGCAGCAAATCCAGAATGTCCGCGGTGACCTTATCCAGATCCGCATCAATCGCCTCCAGCGAGCGCGGCGGCACATACTGGTAGAAGTGCCGGTTAAACGGAATCTCATAGCCGACAATACCCACCTGCGCATCCTGCGGGTCGGTCTTGCCGGTGTCGATCCAGGCATCCGGCACATGGGGCAGTACCTCGCGCGCGAAGTAGTCCTCAATGTTCTCGCTCAGCGGCACATTCTCGTTGTCGCGCAGGTCCGGGTTCGGCTCCGGCTGGCCCTTGGTTTTGCACACCTCGGCGTCGTCGTCCTGCTCGCCCAGGTGCTTGCACAGCAGCTTGAACTGCACCGCGGAGAGCTTTGTATCCGCCAGCTTGGCCGAGAGCTGCTTCTTAAAGGTGTTGCGGGACAGATACTTCTCCTCGGGCATGGCCGCCAGCGCCTGCAGGATCGCGCTCTGCTCGCCCTCGCTCAGCTTGGCCCAGCCCTTGTCCGCGCGCAGCGCCGCCAGCTTTTCCGTGTCGTGGGGGTAGAGCGCCAGTTTCAGCGGCCGTTCCACCGTGATGCGGCGGTAGCCGAACTCCCGGTAGTCGAAGATCTTGCTGTCTTCGCCCGTCTCGAACTGGCCGTAGGATTTCACCACCGCCTCTATGGCTTCCTCGGTCAGGGTGTTGCGCTTGGAGCCCAGGGATTTGCGCATCTTGGCGAAGTAGTCGGAGCCGGTGGCATTCACCAGCTGCACTTTGCCTTTGCGCTCGGCGGGCTTGTGGTTGGACAGTACCCAGATATAGGTGGCGATGCCGGTGTTGTAGAACATATCGGTGGGCAGCGCGATGATCGCCTCCAGCAGGTCCTGCTCGAGGATGTAGCGGCGGATTTCGCTCTCGCCGCTGCCGGCGCCGCCGGTAAACAGCGGCGAGCCGTTGAGGATGATACCGATACGGCTGCCACCCGCGTCCTTCGGCCGCATCTTGGAGATCAGGTGCAGCAGGAACAGCAGCGAGCCGTCGGATACCCGCGGCAGGCCGGGGCCGAAGCGGCCGCTGTAGCCCTTGAGCTTGTGCTCGTCGTTGATGACCTTCTGCACCTTCTTCCACTCCACCCCGAACGGCGGATTGGAGAGCATATAGTCGAAGCGCTCCAGGGGCAGCTGGTCGTCGGAGAGGGTGTTGCCCAGCTTGATGTTGGACACGTCCTGGCCCTTGATCAGCATGTCCGCCTTGCAGATGGCGTAGGACTCGGGGTTCAGCTCCTGGCCGAAGGTGGCCAACCGCGCGCCCTGGTTGACCTCGTGCAGGTACTCCATGCCGGAGGACAGGAAGCCGCCGGTGCCGGCGGTGGGGTCGTAGATGGAACGCACTATGCCGGATCTGGCCAGCGCGTCGTCGTCACCGGCGAACACCAGCGAGGTGGTCAGGCGCACTATGTCCCGCGGGGTGAAGTGCTCACCGGCGGTCTCGTTGGAGGATTCCGCGAAGCGGCGGATCAGGTCTTCGAAGATCAGCCCCATCTCGTGGTTGCCGATGGCGTCGGGGGAGAGGTCGATATTGGCGAACTTCTCCGCAACCAGGTAGAGCAGGTTGGCGTCGTTCAGCTTCTCCAGAAACTCGCTGAAGGAGAAGTAGTCGAAGATCTCCCGCGCGGCGGGGCTGAAGGCCTGCACATAGCTCTCCAGGTTATCGAGGATCTGGGTGGTGCCCAGGGCGCGCAGGTCCATTTCAGAGGTGTTGTAGAAGGGCTGCTTGGCCGCGTGCAGCAGCAGTTTTTCCTGCGCCTCCTCGGGCAGACTCTTCACCTCGCCGTACTTTGCCCGCACTTCGCCCTTGGTGGGCGCCAGCACACATTCCAGGCGCCGCAGCAGGGTGAATGGCAGTATCACGCGGCCGTATTGGGATTGCTTGAAGTCCCCGCGCAGGAGGTCGGCCACGGACCACAGGAAGGCGGCCATGGAGGAGAAGCTTTTGTCCATTTTTTGAGCTTTTGGTTACTGCAGGATGGGGCTGATTTTGCGGGAGATCACGGGGGAGGGCAAATGAGAACCAGGCGCCCATCAGTACCGTTCAGTTGTAATAGGCGTCATGGAGTGTCCAGGCGAGCTAGAAAAGATGAATGATGAGTCGCAAATTTTGACTTTTCCTGCTTGAACCGATATATAGTATCGGTATGATTCAGCCCACTCCAATGCTCTCCAGCCCCAGAGCCTTTATCAAACGTGTACGCGATATCGCCACAGACTCTTTCAATGTGGCCATACCGCCGCTGGAAAGCTGCCGCTCGGGCCGCGTATTGATGAGTCAGGTGTGGCAGGCATTGGAGAGGGGAGAGCTGCACCATGGCCCCACGTCTGAAGAAGACGGGTCGGTCAGTGGAGTGCTGCAGGTTCTCACCGCAGGGCTTCCAATTTATGTAACTGTCAGTATCACACCGGAGGGAAACCAGCTTTTGGTGCGGTTTGTTGAGGAGGGCTAGAAACGATGTATCACTATTTAGAATGCGGCCTCCCTGGCATCTACCTTGAAAATGGCTTCGAGTACCGGGACACAGCGTACGGGCGGGCCATAGCGATAAGGGATATCAAAGGGTTGCACAAGGCGATTGGCTATCATGTGGTCATGAAGGCAGATCGTTTGAATGCGCGGGAGATCCGTTTTTTGCGCAGCGAGCTGGATATGTCGCAAAAGATGTTGGCGAATACTTTGGGTGTATCCGAAATCACTGTCCGCAAATGGGAAAGTGACGAGAACAAAATCAACAGGTCTGCCGATCTTTTGTTGCGCATTTGTTATCTGCAATACATTCAGGAAAACAGCCAGGTTCGTGAGCTGGTTGATCGCCTTAATGAAATGGATCGCTGTGACAGGGAAAAAGAGCTACATTTTCAAATTGATGACCATTGGATGGTGGCTTCCAGGTGATTTGCTTGTGAGGGCCATCTAGAGTTCGCTTGTCTCCTGCTTCGTGCAGGCATTCGAGACTGCACTAAGGTCCGTCCCGTGCAGCCAGCTCGGCAACCGGCGATGACAAGCTCTGCCGAAGCTGCGATCAGGCTCCCTTAGTGGAGCCTTTGTCATTTCTGGGCGCGGCAAATCTTATCCCATGCACAAAAAGGCCCACCCCTTGTGGGGTGGGCTTTTTTGTAGAGGGTACTTTAAAACTTAAGGCCGAAGGACTGTTGGTCTCTGCCGCTGAGGGCTCGCGTGAATCTGGTTGCTCGCCGGTTGTTACCCGTGCAGTTGGAAGCCCCGCAGATAGGGCGGGGAGCAGTCACAGAGATTTTAGTGGCAGGAACAAGCGGCGACTATCGGTAGCGAGCCGCGCAAATCCGAACTGTTCGTAAAAACTTTGTGCATCTTCGTCAATGGCGTCGACCACCATGGCATAGATGGCGATTTCATCGCTCGCGGCCAGCGTACGCTTTAGAGCATCGGCCAACAGCACCCGGCCCACCCCATGCCCCTGCGCGGCCTGGCTGACCGCCAGTCTGCCGAGTAAAGCGGCCGGAATCGGGTGGCGGGGTAGCTTGCGGGCGAGATTCTCCGGTAGCTGATTGAGTTCAATCGACAGGGTGGAGAGGGTGTAGTAACCCACGATGGTGCCCGGCTGGCTCCCTTCAGTCGCCACGAACACCCGGCTGACTCGGCGTTTCACATCCTGTCGAGCCTGCTTTCGGATGTAGTCATCCAGGGAGGTATTGCCGCAGTGGAAGCCGGGCCTGTCGTGGTGATTGTTCAGTGGCGTTATAACGAGGCTGGCGTAGTCGGTCATTTCCCGGTAGTGCGCCGATCATGTTCTTTGAGGGCGGCTGCCAGTTTTTTGTTGAAGCGGACCGGTTTGTTCAATGCGTTGAAGAAGGCCTCGGAATCCCGGGCGTTCAGGCTCATCATTTCATGCTCTTGAATGGTTTTTTCGGCGCGGGCCAGGGCACTGGTGAGGATGAAGTTGCTGACGGTTTTGCCTTCGAAGCTCGCGGCGCGCTCCAGCACTTTCTTGGCATTGTGCTTCAACCGGAGGTTGATCCGGTCTTGTTTGGCGTCTGTGGTCGCACTCATGGTGAATCGCCTCCGCAAGGGGCCGTTGAGATGAATATAATGTACGTCAAATCGGTGCCTCTATCAACTGTCGCGACGGGTAGGCCGTGCAGCTGCCGCCGCACAATTCAACAAAAAAGCCCACTCCTTCCGGGGTGGGCTTTTTGTTGATTGGTGGAGATGGCGGGAGTCGAACCCGCGTCCGTCAGCACTCTGCCAGAGGCTCTACATGCTTAGTTCCGTCTATTGATTTAACTCAAAACAGCCCGGCGGGCAGGACGTTAAGAGCGAGTCTGTAAAGTTTTAGCCGATCCATCCCAGACAAACTTCACGGCGATCCAGTTCTGTATTACAAACTGTTGCGCGGTACTGGAACCTTGCCGCAGTCTGCTAGCGGGCTTAAGCCGCTAGAGCGTAGTTGTCGTCGTTGGCAACTAATAGTTTGCAGCTTTGGATTTACGTGATTGGCTGCCATCACGGCATGCACCCATGGTTTCGTCACCGGCGTCGAATCCAAGTCATCCCCGATAAGAAACACATTCGTGTAAGCGGAGTATACCAAAATCGGGGGTGGGGCAACAGGTGCCGGGGGACTTGTTTGTGGTTAGTAGGTCATTTCCCTCTCCCCCAGCCCCTCTCCCGCAAGCGGGAGAGGGGAGCAAAAAATTAAAGCAGTGACTGGAGGAAGGCCGCCAGTATCAGCAGGGGGCAGACGATGCGCACGTACCAGGGCCAGACCTTCCAGAACAGGGTCTGTTCTACGTTCTCGTGACCCTTTTCCAATTCCGCCAGCAACTGGTCGCGCCGCCAGATCCAGCCGGCGAAGATGCACAGGGCCACGCCCAGTATCGGCTGGCCGAATTCGGTACTGATACTGACCACCAGTCCGAACAGGGCGTCGAAGTTGAAGATGATCAGGCTGCTGATGGCGAAGATTGCCAGCCCCACCAGCGGGGTGGCCAGGCGGCGCCCGATGCCCAGGTTTTCGATGGCGAAGGCCACGGGGACTTCCAGCATGGAGATGGAGGAGGTGAGGGAGGCGATCACCATCAGCGCGAAGAAGGCGATGGCCACGAACAGCCCGGCAGTGCCCATAGTGTCGAACAGGGCCGGCAGAACCTGCATGATCAGCCCGGGGCCGGCGATCAGTTCGCCAGTGTCGGAGAAGATTTGGGTGCCCGCTTCCTGGGCCACATACATGGCGGGGAGGATCAGCAGGCCGGCGGTAAAGGCAATACCCACGTCGATCAGGGTCACCAGCGCACCCAAGCGCGGCAGGCTCTCCTGCCGGCTGAGGTAGGAGCCGTAGATCAGCATGGTGCCCACGCCGAGGGAAAGGGAGAAGAAGGCCTGGCCCATGGCGGAGAGCATCAATTCCGGGGACAGCTGGCTGAAGTCCGGCATCAGGTAGACTTCCAGGCCTTTCATTGCACCGTCCTGGGCCAGCACATAGATGATTAGCAGTAACAACAGCAGGATCAGCGACGGCATCAGCAGGGTGGACCAGCGCTCGATCCCCTTTTCCACGCCGCTGGCGATAATCAGCATGGTGAGACCACTGAAAATGGCGGTGACGGTGAGATTGCGCGGGGTGCTGTCGCCGGTGAGCCAGTCCGCGATGCCGCCGGCGCCGATCAGGGTGGCGAATGGCTCCGCCAGGTGCGCGACCATCCACCCGGCGACGATGGCGTAGAAGCTGAGGATCAGGGAAGCTACGAGAATGCCGCCGAACCCCGTCAGGCCGCCGAGAAAGCGGGTCACCGGGCCGCGGGCGATACCGCGCAACGCCTGAACCATATTGCGGCGCGCGTGGCGGCCGATGGTGAGTTCCGCCATCAGTGCCGGATAGGCGAGCAGGAAGGCCATAAACAGATAGACCACCACAAAGGCGGCGCCGCCGTTGCTGGCGGCCTTGGTGGGAAAACCCCAGATATTGCCCAGGCCCACGGCGGAGCCCGCCGCGGCCATCAGGAAGCCGACATTGGAACTGAATTGTCCTCGCGGTGCACTCATAGCTTGTCTCGTCGTTATTCTTCTTTGAAAGGTAACTACTCACCCCCTGTAGGAGCCTGCTTGCAGGCGAACAAGAACAGAGCTCCGTAGCTATTCGCCTGCAAGCAGGCTCCTACAAGGTGGTTCCCTTAAACCGGTGCGTGTTCCCTGTGGGTGAGTAGTTACTTTGAAAGTTAAGCGCGGCTAGCGATTGTCAGTGTGCAACACCCGCTGTTTCTGGCGGTTCCAGTCGCGCTCTTTCTCGGTTTCGCGCTTGTCGTACTTGGCCTTGCCTTTCGCCAGTGCTATCTCGCACTTGATCAGATGTTTCTTCCAGTAGAGCGCGGTGGCTACAACGGCGTGGCCCTTCTGTTCCACGGCGGTGATCAGTTTGTGCAACTCGCGCCGCTTGAGCAGCAGCCGGCGGGTGCGGTCCGGCTCGGTGACGAAGTGGGTGGAGGCGCTGGGCAGCGGCTGGATGCGCGCACCCAACAGCCAGGCCTCGCCGCCTTTGAAAATCACGTAGCTATCGGTGAGCTGGGCTTTGCCCTCGCGGCAGCTCTTCACCTCCCAGCCCTGCAGTTCCAGGCCCGCCTCGAACTTCTCTTCGATGAAGTAATCGTGCCGGGCCTTCTTGTTGAGGGCGATGGTATTGGAGGTCGGTGCCTTTTTCTTTTTGGCCATAAATACAACTAAATAAAACTGTGTCCAAAGAACTTCAGGGCCACGGTGTTGATAAAAATCAACAGCAGTATCAGTGGGATAAAGGTGCCCAGAGAGAAGTTGATGTATTTCTGAGACAGGGAGCCGGCAAAGCCGGGATCGCCTATCTGCAGTTCCTGATCAAAGTTGATTTTCTTCCATTTGTAGATCACAAACAGGCACACCAGGAGGCCGTTGAGGGGCAGTATGGTGTCGTAGAAGATAATCTCCACCAGGTCGAAAAAGGATTTGTTCTCGCCCGCCAACTGCACGAACTGGGTGAGCCAGTCGGCCATGCCGAAGGATACCGCGCAACCAATGGCCAATACGAACTGTACCAGCCCCACGGTGTAGATGGCCTTTTTGCGGGACATGCAGTACTCGTCGCGCAGGGTGGCGAGGGGAACCTCGATAATGGAAACCAGCGAGGTCACCGCGGCCACCAGCACCAAAAAGAAGAAGACGGCGGCCACGGCACTGGCGCCGGCGTAGCCCACGCTGTCCTGCAGGGCCAGGAATATCTTCGGCAGGAACAGGAAGATCATGCCCGCGGAGGAATCGCTAAGCTCCGCCGGGTCGATTTGCGGGTTGAAGTGAAACACGCTGGGGAGGATCAGCAGGCCGGCGGTAAAGGCGACCAGGGTGTCGGTGATGGCCACGGCCCTGGCAGAGCCGGGTACCGAGTCCTGCTTCTTCATGTAGGAGCCGTAGGTGATCATGATGCCCATGCCCAGGGACAGCGAAAAGAAGGCCTGGGCCATGGCCTTGCTCACCACTTCGCCGTTGAGCTTGGCGAAGTCCGGGATCAGGTAGTATTTGAGCCCCAGCGCCGCGTTCTCCCGCGTGAGTACGAAGATCACCAGCCCCAGCAGCATCACGAACAGCATCGGCATCAGGGTCTTGGCCGCGCGCTCGATGCCGTCCTTGACCCCCAGGGCGAGGATACCGTTGATACCAAACATCAGCAGCACCAGATAGAAGAAGACCACTGGGGAATTGATGAACTGGAGAAAGTACGCCTCCGTGGCCAGTTGATCCAGGTTGCCCCGCAGCGTTCCGATCAGGTAGCCCAGGATCCACACTGTGACCACCAGATAGAAAATCGCGATCATAAACGGCGTGATCAATGCCAGCCAGCCGGGGATGCGCCACAGGTGGGAACCGCCGGAGAGCTGGCGGTAGGCACCCACAGGGTCCCTGTCGCTTCTGCGACCCAGGGCCAGTTCCGCCATCATCACCGGCAGGCAGATCAGGAAGACAAAGAGCGCATACACCAGCAAAAAAGCGCCGCCGCCGCTCTTGGTGGCGGCCACTGGAAAGGCCACCAGGTTGCCGATTCCCACGGCGGAACCCGCCGCCGCCAGGATAAAGCCCAGCCGCGACCCAAAATGCTCTCTCACTGCGGACATAGTATTCTCGCTTGCCTGTTATTCTTGTGGTGTAAGTTTGCCCGGCTCTTTGGCCGTTCCAGTCAAAAGCGCGATTGTTGCAGGATTTCCCTTGCTTGAGTAGCGCCCGCTGGCAAAATTGCGTTTTTGTGGGACAGCACTCCATATTTCCAGGTTGTGATGAATATTCGTGTGGTAGAACAATGGCTCAGATAGAGCGCAGCGCGCTGGTGATGTACAGCGCGGAACAGATGTTTGACCTGGTCAACGACGTGGCCAGCTATCCCCAGTTCCTGCCCGGTTGCCGGGCGGCCGAAGTGCTGTACAGCGACGAGGACACCCTGGAGGCGCGCCTGGAACTGGCCCGCGCCGGGCTGCGCCAGAGTTTCGTGACCCGCAACCAACTGCGGCGGCCCGAGGGAATGACGCTCACCCTGGTGGAGGGCCCCTTTGCCGATTTCTCCGGTGAGTGGCGCTTCACCCCGCTGGCGCCCGACGCCTGTAAAGTGACTTTTTCTCTGGAATTCAGCTTCAAAAGCCGTCTGGTCGGTGCCGCGGCTGGCAAGCTGCTCAGTGATCTGGCCAACCAGATGGTGGACGTCATGTGCGTCCGCGCAGAGCAAATTTATGGAAAAACGCCATGACTGACATGACAGATAAGACCATCGCCGTGGAAGTGGTCTACGCACTGCCCCACGAGCAGCGCCTGATCCGCATGCTGGTCAAACCCGGCACCACCGCTCAGGAGGCGCTGGTGCGCTCGGGAATACCGGAGGAGTATCCGGAGGTGAAGCCGGAGACCGCCAAGCTGGGTATCTTCGGCCAGGCCCTGGGTACCAAGGGCCTGGCGCCGGCGGACCTGTACGAACTGCAGCCGGGGGACCGGGTGGAAGTCTACCGGCCGTTGATCGCGGACCCGAAGGAGGCGCGCAAGCAGCGCGCGGAAAAGGCCAGGAAACTGGCGGAGCAGAAACAGTCCTAGGGCCCCCCCTGACCCCTCTCTGGCCCCGAGACTTTAAACAGGCTCTTACGGCCAGCCGGCCGGCTGCCAATCGCCGCTGGTGGCGATCAGAATGTCGCCGTTGAAATAGACGGAAAAGCGCTTCTGGGTCACTTCGTTTTTCGGCGAGCGCACCCGGTTTACGTAATCCCAGCGATTGGGCTCAAAGGTGTCTTCCAGCAGCGGGGTGCCCAGCACAAAGCGCACCTGGCGGCGGGTCATGCCGGGTTTCAGCTGGTCTACCATCTCCTGGGTGATGATATTGCCCTGCTGCACCTCAATGCGGTGTACGCCGGGGAACTTGAACAGGCTGCAGGCGCCGAGCAGGGCGCAGAGGCAGGCGATGGCGAGGGATCTCACTGTAGACGGCATTCATTGCTCCATAGGGATTTTGTGGTCAGCGGACTGATCGCCCATTCTCCGATGTTTACGGTTAAACAGAATAGGCGCCTGCCGGTGGGGAAAGTTCCCGGCCGGCAGCGGCAAGCATAGACGGCGCGCGACTGGCTGCCCTCCTGGGGTTCCGCTGTATCCGTTCCGCGTGGATAATACCCGAAGTGCCCGCGGGCGCACAGGCCGCCCGACGGCGGCCGCCTCACCCTCAGTCAAACACAGTCAAATGAATACCGCCGGGAAAGATCAATTCATGTCTAACGAAAATCAGGAACTGCGCAAGGCCGGCCTCAAGGTCACCTTGCCGCGAGTCAAGATTCTGCAGCTGCTGGAGAGTGCCAGTGAACAACATCTGAGCGCGGAAGATGTCTACAAGATGCTGCTGGATGCGGGGGAAGACGTGGGGCTGGCCACGGTTTACCGGGTGCTCACCCAGTTTGAGAGCGCGGGTCTGGTGATGCGCCATAACTTCGACGGCGGTCACTCGGTGTTCGAACTGGACCGCGGCGACCACCACGACCACATGGTGTGCACCGATACCGGCAAGGTGATCGAATTCCACAACGAGGAAATCGAGAAGCTGCAGCGGCAGATTGCCGACGAACACGGCTATGAACTCACCGGGCACAGCCTGGTGCTCTACGTGAAGAAAAAGGGTTCTTAGGCGAGCCTTGTGCCCGCCGTGTGGGCCCGCTTGCCGAGCTGGGGCTCGGCGCTCCCGGCATTAGGCCGGCGGCGTGTAGCGTTCCGGGAACTTGCCGACCTTGTCGGCGTAGTAGTCGCGAAAGCGCTCCAGTTCCGCCTTCAGACTCTCCCCCATCTCCAGCGCCTTCTCCATCCCCACTTCCTTTTTGGCGAAATTGATAAAGCCGCACACCACCGGCACCGCGGCGCCGCGGGCGATATGGTAGAAGCCGGTCTTCCAGCGCTCCCCGCGCCTTCGGGTGCCCTCCGGCGGCACCACCACGATCAGTGATTTGCTCTCGTTGAACTTGTCGACGGTGGCCTGCACCAGGTTGTTGGCCCTGCTGCGATCCACGGAGATACCGCCGAACCAGCGCATCACCGGCCCAAGCGGAAAGCGGAACAGCTTGTCCTTGCCCAGCCAGTGCGGGGTTACCCCCAGTTTCAGGGCGGCGAGAATAAAGTAGTAGCCGTCCCAGTTGCTGGTGTGCGGTGCCCCGATCAGCACATATTTTTTCAACGCCAGCGCCCGGCGGTCGCAGACCACGCGCCAGCCGTGCAGTTTGATCAGCAGCCTGGCCAGCAGGCGGAGCAGGGGGGTGACAAGGGGGGTGTTGAAAATCGTGCGTTGCATGAATCGAGCCGAAATTACCGATGGCGGGGGCAGTATACAAAGGCCGGGAAACGGAAGACAGATGGCGCCGAAAAGACCCTGTAGGAGCGGCCGTTGGCCACGATCACGATTTAGTGTCGACTGAAAGTCGGATCGCGGCCAACGGCCCCGCCTACAGCAAAATCCCGCGAGTCCCGGGATTCAACTGCGCGCCAGCATCTCCTCTGCGTGGGCCAGGGACTGCGCGGTGGTCTCGCCCCCGAGCATGCGCGCCACCTCTTCGCGGCGCTCGTCGCTTTTCAGTTCGCGCAGGGCCACAAAGGCGGCATCGCCGTCGCTGTGCTTTTCCACCAGGTAGTGGCGGTGGGCCCTGGCCGCCACCTGGGCCAGGTGGGTCACGCAGATCACCTGGCCGTCGCGGCCGTCGCGGGTTTCGCCCAACTGGCGCAGCAGGCGCCCCACCACATCGCCGGTGGCGCCGCCGATGCCCACGTCCACTTCGTCGAATACCAGGGTCGGGGTGCGCGAGGTCTGTGCGGTGACCACCTGGATCGCCAGGCTGACCCGGGACAGTTCCCCGCCGGAAGCGATTTTCCCCAGCGGGCGCGGGGGCTGGCCGGGGTTGGTGGCGATCAGTATCTCCACCTCCTCCAGGCCGCTGGCGGTGGGCTTTTCCACCGGTTGCAGGGCAAGTTCCACCCGCGCGTGGGGCATGGCCAGTTCCGCCAACTGCCGGTTCACCGCCTCCGCCAGTTCGGCGGCGGCCCGCTCGCGCAGCCGGGTCAGTTTGCCCGCAGCCTCGCGATAGCGGGCCTCCAGCTTTTCGCACTCGGCGGCGAGCTTGTCCAGCGCGTCCGGTGTGCCTATATCGTCCAGTTCCGCCTGCAGTTGCTGCTGCAGCGCCGGCAGTTCATCGGGCTGTATCCGGTGCTTGCGCGCCGCCTGGTAGATGGCGCTGAGGCGCTCCTCGATTTCCGCCAGGCGCTCCGGGTCCATCTCGAAGCGGTCGATATGCCGCGACAGGGTGCCGGCGGCCTCGTCCACCTGGATGCGCGCGGTGTCGAGCATCTGCGCCACCTCCGCCAGCGCCGGGGACTGTTCCGGCATGGCGGACAGCAGTTGCAGGGCGCGGTGCAGCTGTTCGGCAATATCCCCCTCGCCGCCGCTGAGCAGCGCCGCCAGTTGGTAGCCGCCGTTCAGTATCTGGCCGGCGTTGGCCAACTGGCGCTGTTCGCTTTCCAGCGCTTCTATCTCTGCCGGTTGCAGGTTCAGTTGATCCAGTTCTTCCAACTGGTATTCCAGCAGTTCGCGGCGGGCCTGGGTCTCCTCGGCGCTGTCCGCCAGGGCCCGGTAGCGGCGGTGCTGGTCCCGCCAGGTCTTGAAGTGGATACGGGTTTCGGCGGCCAGTTCCTGGGCGCGGGCGAACTCGTCCAGCAGGCGGCGGTGGGTGTCTTTTTTCAGCAGCGACTGGTGCTCGTGCTGGCTGTGGATGTCGATCAACTGTTCGCCCAGGGCGCGCAGCTGCAGCAGGGTCACCGGCTGGCCGTTGATATAGGCCCGCGATCGCCCGTCGGCGCCGATGGTGCGGCGCAGGATCACCTCGCGACCGGCGTCCAGCTCCTGCTCCTCCAGCCAGGCCGCGGCCGCCGGGTGGTCGCCGATATCAAAGGTGGCGGTGATGTCCGCGCGCTTGCTGCCCGCGCGCACCAGATCGGCATTGCCGCGGTCGCCCAGCGCCAGCCCGAGGGCGTCGAGGGTGATGGACTTGCCGGCGCCGGTTTCGCCGGTCAACGCACTGGTGCCGGTACCGAATTCCAGCTCCAGTTGGTCCACCAGGGTGAATTGGCTGATAGACAGATGCAGCAACATAAAAGATAGCTCTGTAGCCGTTCTTGTTCTTACTTGGCGTCTGCCAATTAGTGGCTATTTATACAGTAATCATCGTTTTCCCGCTACCGCTGCCGGCGGAGATTGTTCTGCGGTTGAAAGCCCACTTGAACTACAGGGGCTAGCCCCCATATAGGGCTGCATTGCCCGGGAGCCGAGCCCGCCTCGGCATTTTGGGGAAAATCTATTCAACTGACAGTCGACGCGACGGAGAGAGCAGTGGCCAGAGAGCGCAGCGAAGAAGATCAGAACCGCCAGGAGGCGCCGGAGGCGCTTACCGAGGAGCCTACAGCGGCAGAGGAAGAGACGGTTGCCGCCGAGGTGGAGCGCCCCTCCGAGGAGGAGCAGTACGCGGCCGAGGAGGCGTTGCACGCCGAGGTCGAGAGCGCCGACGCCCTGCACGAGGAAATCATCGGCCTGCAGGAACAGCTGGCGATCCAGAAAGAATTGGCCATGCGCGCCCAGGCGGAGGCGCAGAACGCCCGCCGCCGTGCCCAGCAGGATGTGGAGCGGGCGCACAAGTTCGGCGTTGAGAAGCTGCTGCAGGACCTGCTGCCGGTGGTGGACAACCTGGAGCGGGCCCTCGCCGCCATCGACACCGAAAACGAGACCCAGAAAGCGGTGGCCGAAGGCATAGAGCTGACCCACAAATCCTTTGTGGACACCCTGGCCAAGTACTCGGTGGAAACCGTGGACCCCGCCGGTGAGCCTTTCGACCCGGAGTTGCACCAGGCCATGACCCAGGTGCCCAACGGCGATGTGGAGCCGAACACGGTGCTGGAGGTTTTCCAGAAGGGCTACCGCCTGAACGGCCGCCTCGTGCGCCCGGCGATGGTGGTCGTGAGCAAGGCGCCATGAACAGCTGGTAAATGCGGCACATGGATGTGCCGCCGCGGCCGCAGGCCGGCGCGAGGCCGTGGAATGCCAGCAGATTCGCGTATCTGCGCCAGTCTTTCACGGGCGACGATCAAAAAAGATGCATGGAGCATCTTTGATCGGTGGATGGAAAGTCCCTTGAAATCCTAGGGCCGGCACCAATATAGCTGGCATCCCAAAATACAAACGCGGCAGGCCGCTCGGACCACTAAAGCAGCCGCCGGCGTGAACCGCAAACGAGGAATGAATCCAATGGCAAAAATTATCGGCATCGACCTGGGTACCACCAACAGCTGCGTTGCGGTATTGGATGGTGACAAAGCGCGGGTGATCGAGAACGCCGAGGGCGACCGCACCACCCCCTCCGTGGTTGCCTTTACCGAGGACAACGAAATCCTGGTGGGCCAGTCCGCCAAGCGCCAGGCGGTGACCAATCCGCAGAACACCCTGTTCGCGGTGAAGCGACTGATCGGCCGCCGCTTCAAGGACGATGTGGTGCAGAAAGACATCAAGATGGTGCCCTACAGCATCGTGGAAGCGGAAAACGGCGATGCCTGGGTGGAAGTGAAGGGCGATAAGAAAGCACCGCCGCAGATCTCCGCCGAAGTGCTGAAAAAGATGAAGAAGACCGCCGAGGATTTTCTCGGTGAGAAGGTGGAGGCCGCGGTCATCACCGTCCCCGCCTATTTCAACGATTCCCAGCGCCAGGCCACCAAGGACGCCGGCCGTATCGCCGGCCTGGACGTGAAGCGCATCATCAACGAGCCCACCGCGGCGGCGCTGGCCTACGGCCTGGACAAAAAGGGCGGAGACCGTACAGTGGCGGTCTACGACCTGGGCGGCGGCACTTTCGATATCTCCATCATCGAGATCGCCGATGTGGACGGCGAGAAGCAGTTCGAGGTGCTGTCCACCAACGGCGACACTTTCCTCGGCGGTGAGGACTTCGACCTGCGCCTGATCGACTACCTGGCCGAGCAGTTCAAGAAGGAGCAGGGCATCGACCTGAAGGGCGACCCGCTGGCCATGCAGCGCCTGAAAGAGGCCGCCGAGAAGGCTAAGATCGAACTGTCCTCCAGCCAGCAGACCGAGGTGAACTTACCTTATATCACCGCCGATGCCACCGGTCCCAAACACCTGGTGGTGAAGCTGACCCGCGCCAAGCTGGAGAGCCTGGTGGAGGAGCTGGTCAACCGCACTATCGAGCCGCTGAAAATCGCCCTGGCGGATGCCGATCTATCCGCCTCCGGCGTCGACGAGGTGATCCTGGTGGGCGGCCAGACCCGTATGCCGCTGGTGCAGAAGAAGGTCACCGAGTTCTTCGGCAAGGAGCCGCGCAAGGACGTCAACCCGGACGAAGCCGTGGCCATCGGCGCGGCCATCCAGGGCGCGGTGCTCTCCGGCGATGTGAAAGACGTACTGCTGCTGGACGTGACCCCGTTGACCCTGGGCATCGAGACCATGGGCGGTGTGGCGACCCCGCTGATCGACAAGAACACCACCATTCCCACCAAGAAATCCCAGGTGTTCTCCACCGCAGACGACAACCAGACCGCGGTGACCATTCACGTGGTGCAGGGGGAGCGCAAGCAGGCATCGCAGAACAAATCCCTCGGCCGTTTCGATCTGGCCGACATCCCGCCTGCGCCCCGCGGCGTGCCGCAGATCGAGGTAGCCTTCGATATCGATGCCAACGGTATCCTGCACGTGCACGCCAAGGACAAGGCCACCGGCAAGGAGCAGTCCATTGTGATCAAGGCCTCCTCCGGCCTGTCTGAGGAAGAGGTCGACAAGATGGTGCGCGACGCCGAGGCCAATGTGGAGGCGGACAAGCAGTTCGAGGAACTGGTGCAGGCGCGCAACACCCTCGACGGCCTGATCCACGCCACCAAGAAGACCCTCGAAGAGGCCGGCGACAAGGCCACCGCGGAGGAGAAGTCCGCGATCGAAGCCGCCATCTCCGAAGCGGAAGAGGCAGTGAAGGGCAGCGACAAGGCCGCCATGGAAGCCGCGACCACCAAGCTCACCGAGGCTTCCGGCCCGGTGGCGCAGAAGATGTACGCCGAGCAGGCTCAGGCCGCCGAGGGCGCCGCCGGTGCCAGCGAGGGGGGAGAGCAGAAGTCCGGCGGTGACGACGCAGTGGATGCCGAGTTCGAGGAAGTGAAGGAAGACAAGAAAGAGGACAAGTAATCACAACCTTGTCCTCCACCCTGTAGGAGCGGCCATTCAGAGGCCAGAAAACAGAAATCAGAGGACAGAGTCGGTCTTCTGTTCTCTGATTTCTGTCTTCTGGATGGCCGCGCCTTATGCCGTTAAAAAAGAACACCATTTTTATGTCGAAGCGCGATTATTACGAAATCCTCGGCGTCGATCGGAACGCGTCGGAAAAAGACCTTAAAAAGGCCTACCGCCGGGTGGCGATGAAATACCACCCGGACCGCAACCCCGACGACAAGGAGTCGGAGAACAAATTCAAAGAGGCCAACGAGGCCTACGAAGTACTGTCCGACCCGCAGAAAAAGGCGGCCTACGACCAGTTCGGCCACGCCGGCGTGGAGGGCCAGATGGGCGGCGGCGGAGCCGGCGGTTTTGGCGGTTTCTCCGACATCTTCGGCGATGTATTCGGCGATATCTTCGGCGGCGGCGGCGGCCGCCGCGGTGGGCCGGCGCGGGGCTCCGACCTGCGCTACGACCTGGAGCTGGACCTGGAAGACGCAGTGCGCGGCACCACGGTCAAGATTCGCGTACCCACTCTGGCCTCCTGTAAAACCTGCCATGGCTCCGGTGCCAAGCCAGGCTCCCAGCCGCAGACCTGCGGCACCTGCGGGGGTATCGGTCAAGTGCGCATGCAGCAGGGCTTCTTCTCGGTGCAGCAGACCTGCCCCAATTGCCGCGGGCGCGGCACCATCATCAGCGATCCCTGTAGCAGCTGCCATGGCCGCGGCCGTGTGGAGGAGACCAAGACTCTCTCGGTCAAGGTGCCGCCGGGCGTGGACAGCGGCGACCGCATCCGCCTCTCCGGCGAGGGCGAGGCGGGTCCGGACGGCGGTCCCGCAGGAGATCTCTACGTGCAGGTGGTGGTGCGCGAACACGAGCTGTTCCAGCGCGATGGCAAGAACCTCTATTGCGAAGTCCCGATCAGTTTTGTCGCCGCCGCGCTGGGCGGGGAGCTGGAAGTCCCCACCCTGGAGGGCAAGGTCAAACTGAAGATTCCCCCGGAGAGCCAGACTGGCAAACTCTTCCGCCTGCGCGGGAAGGGCGTCACCCCGGTGCGCGGCGGCGCCCCCGGCGACCTGCTGTGCCGCGTGGTGGTGGAGACCCCGGTGAATCTGTCCGCGAAACAGAAGGACCTGTTGCAGGAATTCGCCGACACCCTGAGCGAAAAGAAAAACTCCCCCCGCCAGACCGGCTGGTTCGAGGGAGTGAAGAACTTTTTCGGCGATATGAAACTCTGATCCCGCGCTGAAAGCTCCAGCTCCGCAAGCGGGCCGCAGGCCCGCCTGCGGACGAGTGCTTTCTTTCCCCATTCCTCCCTCCTATCTCCTGCAATACCACTACAGCTATCCTTACCTACCGGGGTAGAATCCGCGGCTTCGGCCGGACGGGAGGAAAAATCATGGCGATAAAAGTTGCAGTAACGGGATTTGGTGGGCGCATGGGGCGTGCACTCGCGCAGGCGTTGGGGCAGTCGGATGCGGCGGAGCTGTCCGCGGCAATCGTGCGGCCCGAGTCCAGCCTTGTGGGCGCCGATGCTGGCGAAGTCGCGGGTCTGGGGCGCAGTGGTCTGCCGATTGTGGGCGACCTGGCGCAGGCGGATTTCGACGTGCTGATCGACTTCACCGCTCCCGTCGCCACCCTGGCCAACACCGCCTTCTGTGCCGCCCGCGGCAAACCCATTGTCATCGGCACCACCGGTTTCGACCCGGCACAGAAAGCCGAAGTGCTGGCGCACGCGCAGTCCATACCCCTGTGCCTGGCCAGCAATTTCTCCACCGGGGTCAATCTCTGCTTCAAACTGCTGGAAACCGCCGCGCGGGTACTGGGCGAAGATGCGGATATCGAGATCGTCGAGGCCCACCATCGTCACAAAGTGGACGCCCCCTCCGGCACCGCCATCAGCATGGGCGAGGTGGTCGCCGGGACTTTGGGTCGCGATCTGTCGGAGGTCGCCGTCTATGGCCGCGAGGGCCAGACCGGCGCGCGCTCGCGGGATACCATCGGCTTTGCCACGGTGCGCGGCGGCGATGTGGTGGGGGATCACACGGTGATGTTCCTGGCGGATGGCGAACGGGTGGAGATAGGCCACAAGGCCAGCAGTCGCCTGTCGTTCGCCCGCGGGGCGGTGCGCGCCGCGCTCTGGCTGGCGGGGGAGGGACTGGCGGGCCGCGAGCCCGGCCACTACGATATGCGCGATGTGCTGGGCCTATAGCAGTGGGAAATGTAGGATGGACAAAGCGCAGCGTGCCCATCGCCGGCCGTCTGATGGCACGAGCCCGCCCTGATTTTTGCTATTTGTAACGGAAAATCGAACTTGGAAAAAAAACTAATCGTCGGCAGCGAAGAGTGGTGCAGCCTCCCCGGTCTGGGTATCCCCGCGATCAAGGCGCGGGTGGACTCGGGAGCGAAGACCTCGTCCCTGCACGCCTACAATATCCAGACTTTCAAGCGCGACGGCGATCCCTGGGTCAGCTTCGAGGCGCACCCGCTGCAGCATTTGCGCCGCCCGTCGGTGCGCTGCGAAGCGCGGGTACTGGACAAGCGCATGGTGCGCAGTTCCTCCGGCGACAGCGAAAAGCGCCCGGTAATCCGCACCGCGCTCGCGGTCGGCGGCAGTGTGTGGGATATCGAACTGACCCTCACCAACCGGGACACCATGGGTTACCGCATGCTGCTGGGACGGGAGGCGATGCTCGGGCGCATGCTGGTGGACCCGTCGGAGAGCTTCTGCCTCGGGGACCTGCCCGCCAGCGAGCTGGAGGAGTACTACCGTGACGAGCACCATATCGCCGGCACCGGCCTGCGTATCGGCGTGCTCGCCTCCAATCCCGACCTGTACAGCAACCAGCGCATCATGGAGGCCGGTGCCGAGCGCGGCCACCGCATGAGCTTCCTGGATATCCGCCAGTGCTATATGAAGCTGGACCCCACAGAGCCGGAAGTGCACTACCGGGATGGACGCATTCTCAACAACCTGGACGCGGTGATACCGCGGATTCGGCCCAGCCAGACCTTCTACGGCTGTGCGCTCACCCGCCACTTCGAAAGCATCGGCGTATTCGCTCTCAACGGCTCGGCGGCCATCAGCCAGTCGCGGGACAAGCTGTTTTCCCTGCAGCTGTTGCAGCAGAACGGCCTGAATATCCCCATCTCCGGTTTCGCCAACTCGCCGGTGGACACCAACGAACTGATCGAAATGGTGGGCGGCGCGCCGCTGATCGTGAAGCTGCTGGAGGGCACCCAGGGCAGGGGCGTAGTGCTGGCGGAAACCCGCAAGGCGGGGGAGTCGGTGATCAACGCCTTCAAATCCCTAAAGGCCAACCTGCTGGTGCAGGAGTTTATCCGCGAGGCCCAGGGGCGCGACCTGCGCCTGTTCGTGATCGACAACAAGGTGGTTGCGGCCATCCAGCGGGAGGCGGCGCCGGGCGAGTTCCGGGCCAATATCCACCAGGGAGGCACCGCCTCGGTGGTCAAGGTCACCGCCGAGGAGAAGCGCCTGGCGATCAAATCCGCCAAGGTTCTGGGGCTCAAAGTGGCCGGGGTGGATATTATCCGTTCCAAAAAGGGGCCGCTGCTGCTGGAGGTCAACTCCTCGCCCGGGCTCGAGGGTATCGAGAGCGCCACCCGCAAGGATGTGGCCGGCGGCATGATCCTGGCCATTGAAAAGGCGCTCAAATGGCGCTCATTGGCGGTGCAGGAGACCCAGCCCCCTCTCCCCTGATGGCGACGCCCTCTCGCCGGTACTAACCTTTGAGAGCGCCGCGGCAAAGTGCCCGGCGCAACGACTGTTTTCCAGGATGGTCAACGGGGCTCAAAGGTATGATTCCTAGGAAATATCGCTTCTACCTGCGCATCTCCGGCCTGGTGTTGCTCCACCTGACGGTATTGCTGGCGGCGGTAGCCGCCACCGGTAGTCGCGCCGCCACCCTGCTGTCCGATTCCGAAGCCGGTCGCCGGGTGATGGTCGACTATATCGTTCACTTCGCTCACCATCTGCAGTGGCCCATCCAGGTGTTTTCCGGTACCGATGCCCCTTTCCGTATCTGTGTTATGGGTGATGACCGTCTGCGCGGGCCCCTGGCGAAGCGCCTTAAACACCAGCGGGTGAACGGGCGTCGCGTGGAGCTGGAGCAGGTGAACATGGGCGAGCTGCTGCGGGCGCGCAGCTGCCAGATAGTGGTGCTGGGCAACATGGAAAGGGAAAGCCTGATGAAGACAGTGGGTGCCCTGGAGTTCTTCCCCGTCCTCACCATCAGCGACATCGAGCGTTTCGCCGCTGCCGGCGGTATCATCGGCTTTACCGGCAACGGCGACACCATCGCCCTGCAACTGAACAAGACCATGCTCGACCGGGCGGAGCTGAAAATGGGCAACAGCCTGTTTCGCCTGAGTCGGGAGCCTGAGTAGGTGGACAGCACGCCCGGTACGGCCCACTGGCACAAACGGTAAAAATCGCGTAGAATCTGCGCCCGGTTTGGCGGGTCCTCCGCCGGTCACATAACGAGAGCCGCGCGTGAACAAAGTTTTTAAAAAAGCGAGATGAGCTGAGAGGCCATCTCGCTTTTTTATAGGTTTATAGGGTACACCTGCGTCCTGCCGAAGGCAGCTTCACCGGCCGGGAACCCTCCCTGGCCCGTTCGCCTGGCGCCCGCAAATGCGGCATATCTCGGGTAAACAGCATTCACTGGAGATCAATTTGAATAAAACCGCCCCCACGCCGGAGCCCCTGATGCCCCACACTACGCCAGCTCTGCTGATACTTGCAGACGGCAGCGAATTTTACGGGCGCGCCATCGGCGCCCACGGCAGCGCCGTTGGCGAAGTGGTTTTCAATACCTCCATGACCGGCTACCAGGAGATCCTCACCGATCCCTCCTACGCCCGACAGATAGTGACTCTCACCTATCCCCATATCGGCAATACCGGCACCAATGCGGAAGACGAGGAATGCGACCAAATCTGGGCCGCGGGCCTGGTGATCCGAGACCTGCCGCTGCTGGCCAGCAGCTTCCGCAAGGAACAGTCGCTGGACGAATACCTGCGGGAGCGCAATATCGTCGGCATCGCCGATATCGACACCCGCCGCCTCACCCGCCTTCTGCGCGACGGCGGTGCCCAGAGCGGCTGCATTGTCGCCGGGGAAAACATCGACAGCGCAGCGGCGCTGGCCAAGGCGCGGGAGTTCGCCGGCCTCAAAGGCATGGATCTGGCCAAGGTGGTCTCCACCAAGCAGAGCTACCCGTTCAACGAGGGCACCTGGGAGCTGGGCGCGGGCCACAGGGCCGCACCGGAGCAGCCTTTCAAGGTGGTGGCCTACGACTACGGAGTCAAACGCAATATCCTGCGCATGCTGGTGGACCGCGGCTGCGATGTCACCGTGGTGCCGGCGGAAACCCCGGCCTCCGAGGCGCTGGCGCTCAACCCCGACGGCATTTTCCTGTCCAACGGCCCCGGCGACCCGGAGCCCTGCGACTACGCCATCGACGCGATCAGGGAATTTCTCGAGGTGGGTATCCCCACCTACGGCATCTGCCTCGGCCACCAGCTGCTGGGCCTGGCGGCTGGTGGCCACTCGGCAAAAATGAAGTTCGGCCACCACGGGGGCAACCATCCGGTACAGTGTTTGCAGACCGGCAAGGTGATGATCACCGCCCAGAACCACGGCTTCTCGGTGGATGCGGACAGCCTGCCTGAGAATGTGGAAGTGACCCACGTGTCCCTGTTCGACCGCACACTGCAGGGTATCCGCCTGAAAGACAAGCCGGCGTTCAGCTTCCAGGGGCACCCGGAGGCCAGCCCGGGACCGCACGATATGGCACCGTTGTTCGACCAGTTTATCGAGTTGATGGAGGCGCGCCGCTAGGCGCAATTTGCAAAGCCTCTCGCAGGCCGCCAGTACGCGAATTTATTTTTGAGACCTACCGGTTAACAGGCCGGTGTGAAACGGAAGAAAGATGCCAAAACGCACAGATATCAAAAGCATACTGATTATCGGCGCCGGCCCGATAGTAATCGGCCAGGCCTGTGAATTCGACTATTCCGGGGCCCAGGCCTGCAAGGCGCTGCGCGAGGAGGGCTACCGGGTGATCCTGGTGAACTCTAACCCCGCCACCATCATGACCGACCCGTCCATGGCGGACGCCACCTATATCGAGCCGGTGGAGTGGCGCACCGTTGCCAAGATCATCGAGGAGGAGCGCCCGGACGCCATCCTGCCCACCATGGGCGGCCAGACGGCGCTCAACTGTGCGCTGGATCTGGACAAACACGGCGTGCTGGAAAAGTTCGGTGTGGAACTGATCGGTGCCGACAAAGACGCCATTGAAAAGGCCGAGGATCGCGACCTGTTCGACAAGGCTATGCGCGCCATCGGCCTGGAGACCCCGCGGGCGAAGATCGTGCACTCCCTGGAGGAGGCAAAGAAGGTGCCGGAGCAGTTCGGCTTCCCGGTGATCATCCGCCCGTCCTTCACCATGGGCGGCTCCGGCGGCGGCGTGGCCTATAACTGGCCCGAGTTCGAGGAGATCTGCAAGCGCGGCCTCGACCTGTCCCCCACCAACGAACTGCTGATCGACGAGTCGCTGCTCGGCTGGAAAGAATATGAGATGGAGGTGGTGCGCGACAGGAACGACAACTGCATCATCGTCTGCTCCATCGAGAACTTCGACCCCATGGGCGTGCACACCGGCGACTCCATCACCGTGGCCCCGGCGCAGACCCTGACCGACAAGGAATACCAGCTGATGCGCAACGCCTCCATCGCGGTGTTGCGCGAGATCGGCGTGGAGACCGGCGGTTCCAACGTGCAGTTCGGCGTCTGTCCCGAAACCGGGCGCATGGTGGTGATCGAGATGAACCCGCGGGTATCCCGCTCCTCGGCGCTCGCCTCCAAGGCCACCGGCTTCCCGATCGCCAAGGTGGCCGCCAAGCTGGCGGTGGGCTACACGCTGGACGAACTGCAGAACGACATCACCGGTGGCGCCACCCCGGCCTCCTTCGAGCCCACCATCGATTACGTGGTCACCAAGATCCCGCGCTTCACCTTCGAGAAGTTCGGCGAGGCGGACGCGCGCCTGACCACGCAGATGAAATCCGTGGGCGAGGTAATGGCCATCGGCCGCACCTTCCAGGAGTCTCTGCAGAAGGCTCTGCGCGGCCTGGAAGTGGGGAGTTTCGGCCTGGAGAGCAAGATAGATCCGAATGAGGACGGCGCCCAGGAGCGCCTGCGCCGCGAGCTCTCGGTGCCCGGTGCCGAGCGCATCTGGTATGTGGGCGACGCCTTCCGCATGGGCATGAGCGTACAGGAAGTCTACGAAGTATCCGCCATCGACCCCTGGTTCCTGGTGCAGATCGAGGAACTGATCAAGATCGAGAAGCCCCTGGGTTCCATGCCCACCTCGGCGCTCACCACCGAGCAGATGCGCTACTTGAAGCGCAAGGGCTTCTCCGACCGCCGCCTGGCGGACCTGCTCGGCGTCAGTCAGAAAACCGTGCGCGAATTCCGCCACAAGCTGGGCGTATTCCCGTCCTACAAGCGCGTCGATACCTGCGCGGCCGAGTTCTCCACCAGCACCGCTTATATGTACTCCACTTACGACGAGGAGTGTGAGGCGAACCCGTCCGACAGGAAGAAGATCATGGTGCTCGGCGGCGGTCCCAACCGCATCGGCCAGGGTATCGAGTTCGACTACTGTTGCGTGCATGCCGCGCTGGCAATGCGTGAGGATGGCTACGAGACCATCATGGTCAACTGTAACCCCGAGACCGTCTCCACCGATTACGACACCTCCGATCGCCTCTACTTCGAGCCGGTGACCCTGGAGGACGTGCTGGAAATCGTGAGCAAGGAGAAGCCGGTGGGGGTAATCGTGCAGTTCGGCGGCCAGACGCCGCTGAACCTGGCGCGCTACCTGGCCAACGAAGGGGTGCCGATTATCGGCACCACCCCGGAGCAGATCGACCGCGCGGAAGACCGCGAACGTTTCCAGCAGATGATTATACGCCTGGGGCTCAAGCAGCCGCAGAACGCCATAGTGCGTTCGGTTTCCGAGGCGATCCAGGCCGCCAAGGAAGTGGGCTACCCGTTGGTGGTTCGCCCCTCCTACGTGCTCGGCGGCCGCGCCATGGAGATCGTGTACAAGGAAGACGAACTGCTGAATTACATGAAAGAGGCGGTGCAGGTGTCCGACGAGGCCCCGGTGCTGCTGGACAACTTCCTCAACGCCGCCATCGAGGTGGATATCGACGCGGTATCCGATGGGCAGGATGTGGTGATCGGCGCCATCATGCAGCATATCGAGCAGTGCGGCGTACACTCCGGGGACTCCGCCTGTTCGCTGCCGCCCTATAGCCTCCCGGCGGAAGTGCAGGACCGCATGCGCGAACAGGTCAAGGCCATGGCCCGCGAACTGGGCGTGGTGGGGTTGATGAACACCCAGTTGGCCTACCAGGACGGCGAGATCTATGTGATCGAGGTGAACCCCCGCGCCTCGCGCACCGTCCCCTTCGTATCCAAGTGCATCGGCACCTCCCTGGCCAAGATCGCCGCGCGTTGCCAGGCGGGTACCACTCTGGCGGAACAGGGTTTTACCAAGGAAATCGTGCCGGACTATTTCTCGGTCAAGGAATCGGTATTCCCGTTCAACAAGTTCCCCAAAGTGGACCCCATCCTCGGCCCGGAAATGAAATCCACCGGCGAAGTCATGGGCGTGGGCGAGACCTTTGCCGAGGCCTTCGACAAGGGCCTGCTCGCCGCAGGCGACACCCTGCCGGAGTCCGGCAAGGTGTTCATCTCCGTGCGCGACTTCGACAAGCCCGAGGTGGTGAGCGTTGCGCGGGACCTGGCCGGGCTCGGATTCGAGCTGGTTGCCACCCGCGGCACAGCCAGGGTCTTGCAAGAGAGCGATATTCCCGTTACAACCGTCAACAAGATGAGCGAGGGCCGGCCGCATATCGTCGATATGATCAAAAACGACGAGATCGCCCTGGTAGTCAACACCACGGAGGGGCGCCAGGCCATTCGCGATTCCGCCGATATCCGCCGCAGCGCGGAGAACCACCAGGTGTGCTACACCACCACGCTGGCCGCGGCCAAGGCCATGGCCCTGGCGATGCAGATCGGCGAACCGCTCAAGGTGCGCCGCCTGCAGGACTTGCACCAGCAGGTGGTCAAGCTGCCGGAATAAGGCTTGCGCCTTTTTGTAGGAGCGGCCGTTGGCCGCGATCGGACTCAGCGGTTAACCCCGCATCGATCGCGGCCAACGGCGGCTCCTACAGGCAATATCAAATCCTGAAATACCAGCCAGGCCTCGCCCATTGGCAAAGCCTGGTTTTCTAGTGAATAAATTTGGAGGCCCCATTTTGAACCGGGTACCAATGACCATAGAGGGCGCCGAGTCACTGCGTGCCGAACTGGAAAAGCTGAAAAAAATCGAGCGCCCGGCCGTAGTTCAGGCCATCGCCGAGGCCCGCGAACACGGTGACCTGAAAGAAAACGCCGAGTACCACGCCGCCCGCGAAAAGCAGGGCTTTATTGAGGGGCGCATCCGCGATATCGAGAGCAAGCTGTCCTTCGCACAGGTGATCGATGTCAAATCCATCGAGCCCAGCGGCAAGGTGATCTTCGGTACCACGGTGAGCATTATCCATATGGATACCGACGAGGAGGTCACCTACAAGATCGTCGGCGACGATGAGGCGGATGTAAAAAACCACAAGATTTCCGTCAACTCCCCCATCGCCCGCGCCCTGATCGGTAAGGAAGAGGGCGACGTAGTGGAAGTGCACACCCCCTCCGGCGCGGTCGAGTACGAGATCGACCAGGTCAAGCACATCTGATCCCAGTTCCACAAGCGGGCCTCAGGCCCGCTGCTAGACCTCCTGCAATTATTCGAGCAGATCGATACTGTCGACGCTGTAACCCGCCGACAAAAACCCTGAACCACCCGAGCCACTGATCACAGAAATCACCAACCGATTCCACTCCCCGGGATTCTGCTTCCAGGCAGTAGCGGGGATCTCAAAGGGATAGGTGACGTTGTTGCAGCGATAGCTGCCGGTGGTCAGGTTGCGGCTCCTGGGCTGGCTCGATGCCGACTGGAAGTCGGAAGTCCAGTCGTTGACCGTAATGTTGGGCCGCCCGCCGGCAAAGGCGCAGGTCAGACCGATACGCAGGGTGTGGGCGGATTCGATCTGGTCGCTGTTCAATTTGAAGTAGACGATATGATCGTTGTTGACTTCCTTCCACATATACGCAGGAAATTCCGCGTCACTTGATGACCCGATAATATGGTTAACCGGGTCCCAGGTATCGATCCGCACATCGGAAGGATGCATCTTCGTCAGCTTGTCGCCGTTGAGAAACTCCTGCGGCGAGCCGTCCCAGTCGCCGATGCGCCAGATCGCAGGATCGCCGCTGGGATCATCCGCGATGGAAATGCTGTGAAGAATCGTTGTTTCACCTGCGGTGACCGTCACCTCCTCCCGTGTGTAGACCTCCAATTCGTCTTTATAGATGGTCATCTTATAGGTGCCCGGGCGTATGCCGGCGCGGCTGTAGTAACCGTTGTCTGAGCCGGCATCGGTCCAGTACTGCGCGGTGCCGCTGGCGAAGCCCACGGTGTAGTCGTAATTCGGGTCCATGCCGCTGATCCCGACGCCCGCTATCCGGCCGCGTTCAGACGGCGCGACGTATCCCCGCAACTCCATATCGGCAAACCAGGAAGTATCGGGCCGCTCGCTGGGGGCTTCTCCCCCGGTCGCCACGAAGGTGTAGCTGTTCAGGATGCCGGTCCTGAAGTCCTCGGTCTGGGCCTGGCCGTAATTGACGATATAGGTCAGTTCCTGGTCGGTATCCGTGGCCTGGTTGAGCAGGCTGCGGTAAAAGGGGCCGCCAGAGCCTCCTTCATGGTCGTCCCGGACCACCCACATGCCCACGTTGTTGCCGGTGGCACCGATATGGGTCCAGTCTTTCAGGCGCTGGTTGGAATAGTGCTTGGAGCGGGTTTCGCCGTTGGCCAGGGCAAAGATATCCGATGACTCGACGGTCGAAACCGTGCCGCGGAGGTCGGAAGCCTCGGGGCCATCGGGCAGCAGCGCGGAACTCAGGCGCAGGATGTAGCGCACATGGTTGTGAACATTCGGCTCCGATGTGAAGTGGGTCCCCATGTAAATATGCGGATAGCCGCGGCGGGCCATGTAGTAGTGGGTGAGGTCCCCGGCCTCGACAGTCACCTTGATAAAGTCGGTGCCTACGGTCGATGCACTCACCGCCACCGAGGAAGTGCCGGAATACAGCCAGTCGAAGCCCGCGTTGACCTGGGAGCCCCGGCTCTGGTTCTGGTATTCGGCCCCTTCGTACACCAGGGAAGCGATATCGCCGGCGGACTGGGTGCTGGCCCCGTTGTCCGTCCTGCGCACTTTGAACACCAGGCCGGCATCGGTATCGATCGTATAAAAGTCTGTGCTCGCACTCAGGCCGAAGTCGGCACAGGCGAGGCAGGGAAGCACCAGCGTCAGCCCCGGGAGCAAGGCCTTCCAGCCGGTAATTCCCCGAGGGGAAAGGCGCATTTTGGTTGGAGAGTTTCTATTCATAGCTTCTTCCGCAGTAGTGTTGCTTTTGTCTTGTAAGTACTTACTTCAATGAGCTGCTAAGGGCTTCGGCGCTATCGGCGACGTTTCCTTCAGCTACTCGCCATCCATTAAATATGGAAAGTTTTTCGTTTTCTCCCGACGCCTTAGCATTTTTTTCCGAAATTGGTCATACACTGAAGAATAATTGCTCAGGCCGCTAGTCGTGAAACTTCCTACCACGTTCCTCGCGATCCTTGAATTTAATTAAATAATTAATTAAATTTTGATTACTTATCTGTTGAAAGGTGGGATTCATGACGCCCAGAAGCACGGCCAATAAGCGGCCTCCCGGCCGCCCAAGCCGCGACTCCGCCGAACTGCGCCCGGCGCTGATCGATGCGGCGCTGACCTGCTATGCCCGTGAAGGGGTGGCGGCTACCTCCCTCAAGGCCATCGCCAGTGAGGCCGGCGTAACCCCTGCACTATTGCACTACTATTTTGGCAACCGGGAGCAGTTGCGGCAGGCGGTGATCGAGGAACGGATAATGCCGCTGATGTATCGGGTTCAGGAGAAACTGGTTTCCAGCGGCGATGTGTCGGCGCTGATCAATACTTTTATCTCCGCCATGGGCGAGGTGGTAGTGGAGAACCCCTGGTGGCCGCCGCTCTGGGTGAGGGAGGTATTGTGCGAAGGAGGAGCCCTGCGGGGATTGATGATCGACCGCCTGAAGGAAGTGGCCCGCCTTTTCACTGCCCGGTTTGCCACCGCCCAGGAGGAAGGGAAACTGAATGTCGCCCTGGACCCCCGACTGCTACTGGTCTCCCTGATCGGCCTGACCCTGTTTCCCGCCGCCGGTGCGCCCATCTGGCGGCAGTTGCAGGATGCGGACGATATCACCGGTGAGGATATGCAGCGGCACACCCTGGCACTGCTGCAGAGGGGGTTGGAGTTGAAGCCATGAAGGGCGTCGGGTTTTCCGTCCTGTTCGCAACACTGCTGTTGTGCGCCTGCCAGCCCGAGCCGAAGCAGGCCCTGGGCACCCTGGAGTGGGACCGCATCGCGCTGCCGGCGCCGGCGGCGGAGAAGATCGTGAGCATCGAGGTGCGCGAGGGGCAGCGGGTCAGTGCCGGGCAACTGCTGTTGCAATTGGACGACAGCCGCACCCGCGCGCAGCTGAACGCCGCCCGTGCCGAGGTACAGCGGCGCAAGGCGGAACTCAAGGAACTGCGGGTGGGCCCGCGGATCGAGGAGATCGAGCGCGCCCGGGCGAACCTGGCCGCCGCCCTCGCCGAGGAAAAGGAGGCGCGGGACCATTACCGTCGCCTGTATGAACTGGGCCGCCAGGATTATGTCTCCCAGCAGGAGATCGACAGCGCCAAGGCCGCCGCCGACGCCGCCACCGCACAGGTGGAGTCCGCTCAGGCGGCGCTGCTGGAACTGGAGCGGGGCACTCGCAGCGAACAGATTGCCCAGGGAGAGGCCGCCGTGCTCCAGGCCCGGGCGGAAGCGGAGGCGCAAGCGGTGCTGCTGGAGAAACTCGATGTGCAGGCCCCCAGAAACGGCCTGGTGGATGACTTGCCCTTCAAGTTGGGGGACGAGGCGCCGGTGGGCGGTGCGCTGGCGATTATGCTGGTGGGGGACACACCCTACGCCCGGGTGTATATCCCCGAACCGCTGCGCGCGGATGTGCAGGTGGGTGACAGCGCCGAGGTCTTTTTACAGGGACGGGAAAAACCTTTTCGTGGGCGGGTGCGGATGATCCGCAATGAGCCGGTTTTCACTCCCTACTATGCCCTCACTGGCGACGATGTGGCGCGGCTCAGCTACTTGGCGGAAATCCAGCTGGGACAGGATGCCGCCGAACTGCCCGCCGGACTGCCGCTGCGTGCGGAGTTTCCCCGCGCCACCTCTTCCGGGGCGGGGAACCCGGCAAGGTCTCAGGGCAGCGCACTATGAGCGAATCCGAGCCGGCGATCCGTGCCCGCGGTCTGACCAAGAAGTTCGGCGACCTGGTGGCGGTGAACGATATGGATCTCACCGTCGCGCGCCGGCAGGTATACGGCTTTCTCGGCCCCAACGGCTCCGGCAAGTCCACCAGCATCCGCATGCTGTGCGGCCTGCTGACCCCAACCGAGGGGGATATCGAAGTGCTGGGCTTGAAGATTCCCGATGAAGCCGACGCGCTGCGCAAACGCATCGGCTATATGACCCAGCACTTCTCTTTGTTTACCGATCTCACGGTGCGTGAAAACCTGGAGTTTCTCGCCGCGATCCAAAACCTGTCGCGCCGCGACACCACTGCGCGGGTGGACGAGCTGCTGGAGGAATACCATTTCAGCGACCGCGCCGACCAACTGGCGGAAACCATGAGCGGCGGGCAGAAGCAGCGCCTGGCACTGGCGGGCGCGGTGATCCACAAGCCGGAACTGCTGTTTCTCGACGAGCCCACCAGCGCCGTAGACCCGGAATCCCGGCGGGATTTCTGGGAGAAGCTGTTCGAACTGGCGGACGCCGGCACCACCCTGCTGGTTTCCAGCCACTATATGGACGAGGCGGAGCGCTGCCATCGCCTGGCGATTTTGGACAGGGGAGTGCTGGTGGCGGACGACTCCCCGGCGGACCTGACCGGCTCCTTACGGGGGCGCACGCTGGAGGTGCGCACAGACCACCCACGCCGGGCGAAGGAGATATTGCTCGGCGTGTCGGGGGTTATCAGCGCAGCGCAGATCGGCAACAGCCTGCGGGTTCTCCTGGAGAAAGTGGACGACAATACGGCGCGCATCAATGAAGCCTTTGAACGGGAAGGGTTGAGCGCCGAGGCGGAACCCACGGAGCCCAGTCTCGAGGATGTGTTTGTTGCGGTTACCTACAGGGAGGAGGAACAATCGTGAATTCGCGGCGACTGCTGGCAGTGGTGGTCAAGGAGGTGCGCCAATTGCGCCGGGACCGCATTACCCTGGCAATGATTATCGGCATCCCGATCATGCAACTGATCCTGTTCGGCTATGCCATCAACCTCAACCTGCGCCACCTGCCCGCAGCAATCGCCGATGAAGCGGGCACCAGCGGTTCGCGCCAAGTGGTGATGGACATGCTCGCCACCGGGATAATCGAGCCGGTAGTGGATGCGACCAGCGCGCAGCAGCTGATGGCCATGCTGCGCCGGGGCGAGATCAGCGTGGGGGTGGTGATACCCCGGGATTTCGAGCGCCGCATGGAGCAGGGCAGCGAGGCGGTGCAGGTACTGGTGGACGGCAGCGATACCGTGGTGCAGAGCGCCGCCGCGCAGCTGGCGCAGATGCCGCTGGTCCATGTGCCCGGCGTGCCGCGGAATTCCTCCGTGCCGCTTCCCGAAACGCCGATCAGAGTGGTGAGTTTCTACAACCCCCAGCGCGTCTCCGCGATCAATATCGTCCCCGGACTGATCGGCATTATCCTCACCATGACCATGGTGATGTTCACCGCGGTGGCCATAGTGCGCGAGCGGGAGCGCGGCAACATGGAACTGCTGATCGCCACCCCGGTGAGCAGCGCCGAACTGATGATCGGCAAAGTGCTGCCCTACGGCCTGATCGGCCTGGTGCAGACCAGCCTGATCCTGCTGCTGGGCATGCTGCTCTTCGACGTGCCCATCCGCGGCAGTGTGCTGGATGTCTACTGGGCCGGCGTACTGCTGATCCTCGCCAACCTGAGCATGGGTCTGCTGATTTCCACCCGCGCCCAGTCCCAGTTCCAGGCCATGCAGATGACCTTCTTCGTCTTCCTGCCCTCGATACTGCTGTCCGGCTTTATGTTCCCCTTCGACGGCATGCCCCATATCGCCCAGTGGATCGCCGAGGTGTTGCCGCTCACCCACTTCCTGCGCCTGATCCGCGGCGTGATGCTGCGCGGTGCCGGGCTGCTGGAGCTGTGGCCGGACGTGCTGGCGCTGGTGGTCTTTATCTTCCTGATGATGACTTTTGCCATATTGCGGTTCAGAAAACGCCTGGATTAATCCGTCTTATATCGCCTCTTGGCTATCTGAAGCAGCTTTCGGTTATCGATTTTATTTTTACAGCAGGCCTCGTAGAGGTCGTTTATTCAGGGCCAGGCGCATCAAAACCGATCCAGGTCCCTGGCTATAGTAACCGGCCCCTTGTACAGGGCCTTGACCCGCCGGGTGTAGTATTCCACCTCTTCGGGCTCTATCAGCCCGGGCGCCATGTGAGTCACAACGACATTCTTTACCCCTGCTCTGTCGGCTATCTGCCCGACCTGCTCCGGACTCAGATGGTGGTTGGATAAATGGGTAGTTATCCCTGTAAACACTTCGCCCTCCATGCCCGGGTTGACGCGTTTTAGCAGAGCGATAGTGTGGTCAATATCCATCATTTCGCTGACCAGCAGATCGGCTCCCCGGGCAAGTTTTTCAACGGCCTCACTGGGGCCGGTGTCGCCGGTATATACAATTATCCTGCCGGGAAGTTCGAACTTGTAGGCAAAAGACAGGAACTTCTTCCACTCCTCACTGCCCTTGGGCCAACTGTAGTGCGTGTTGCGGGCTGCGGTTAAGGTGAAGTCCTCGAACTTCACGCTCTCACCATCACCGAGCTCCACCACTTTGACGTTGCGGTTCGCGGGCGGAGGAATTTTACCGGGGACCCCATAGTGTCCCTCCACGCCGTAAGCCATGAATGCAAAAATACCTTCAACCATTTGCCGGGTACCGGGAGGGCCGTAAACGGTTAGCATGTCCGAAGCGCCGGTTTGCCACCGCAGACTGATCAGCGCTGGCAAACCGCCGGTATGATCAAAGTGCAGGTGACTGATAAATACCGCCTCGATACTTTGCATATTCAAGCCTGCCGTGGTCAGGCGACCGACCGTTCCATCGCCGGCATCTACCAGATAAACGCGATCATTGACCACCAATGCATTGGCCGGTTGCGAATGCACGGGATCGGGTTGCGGACCCGCCATGGTGCCCAGGGTAATCCATTCGCTGTTTACGGATGAATCTGTGCCGGAAAAGGCAGTGTTACTAAGTGCTGCAGCGAGCACAGCTCCCGCCATCCATTTGAGAATATTCATCGTCAACTCCTTATAGTGAGTTGGTTCTACAGCTGATGGGGTTATATATCAGATATCAAAGAAAAAGCCGCGCCCAAAAGGAAAAGGCGCGGAAAGGACAAACACCAGTTAAGATTAAAAGTTGTACTGAACACTACCACCGAAGGTACGCGGTTCGCTGATCGTCGAGAACATCAGGTCAGTGAACGTTGAGAGAAAGCCACTATTGATGGTTGCCTCGTTCTCAAGATTCCGTCCCCAGATGGCCGCGTTCCATGTACCGGAGGGCGAGGTGTAATTCAGGTACACATCGGTCCGGGTATATTCATCGGCTTTCTGTGAAGGCAGGTATTCAATGCCAGTATAGGTTTCACCGGATACCTTGGTGCGCAGCGTAAATGCCAGTTCACCGTTTTCCTGGAGATCGAAGATATGCTCGTAGGCAAGTGTGAACGACCACTCGGGCGCGCGGATCGCGTCCCGGCCACTACAGTCGATAACGTAGTTCTCCGTACCAGGTACTTGAGAGAAGTCACAGCCGACATTGGGTTCGCCGCCTGGAGAGAGGGCTGTGAACTCGAACTCGTCGAAGGTGGCATCCATGAGTTGCGCGTTCAGCGTCAGACGGTCCACCGCGGTCAGCAGGTAGTCTACTTCAAGATCCAGACCTTTCATGGTTGCCTGCCCGACATTCTCGGTGACAAAGGTAGAATAGCCTCCAGGGCTGTTCGCCAGGTGGGATTCCTGGTGGTCCTTGTAATCCCAGTAGAACAGCTCGGCATTGACCCTCAGTGAACCGTCCAGCAAGGTATTCTTGCTACCTAGGGAGTAGGCGGTAATGGTTTCCGGGTCGAAGAAATTGCCGAATTGCTCCTGCTCCGCGTAGTAGCCGCCAGCCTTGAAGCCGGTGCTGGCGGTGAAATAGACGAAGTTATCCGCGTCGATATCGTATTCCAGCCCCAGCTTCCAGGTTACCTCCTCGTCATCCACGCCCGTACCCCGCAAGTCAAACTCGTGCTGGCTGACATAGGGAGGGAAGACCGGGAATGTGTCCGAGGGTAAGTTGACGATGGCAGTGCCGCCTAGCATGCCCTTTTCTTCCTGGGTATAGCGGGCGCCCAGCTTGAGTCCCAGCTTGTCGGTCAAGGAATAGGTTCCTTCGGCAAAAATCGCCGCTGTCTCGGTTTCGAGATCGAGGTCGATATTCTCAAAAGAGTTCGCCGTCTGGCCAGGGGCAAGATTAATATTTGGGAGTTCCTGGATGAAGAACGAGTCATTGCTGGTATTTTCATCGAAATAAAACATTCCAGCTACCCAATCCAGCTTGTCCGTACTGTGGGCCCAGCGAAATTCGAGTGACGTCTGATCGGACTCGGTGAAGGTATCGAGCAAAAAGCCTGGGACGTAGTTCTGGTTATCAACCTCGCTTTCCCGGTAGGAGGGAATCAGAGTAAAGGTCCCCATATCCGTATGCCAGTTGAACTCGGCAACAATACTTTGGGCTTCCAGCTCGAACCCGGGGTCGGGGGAGGTCTCTGTGCCTTGGGCCAGCGATCCGCGCGTGAGGAGACCAGGGCCAGGGCCAGGTACGGGGCCGACACCAGGGATAAAAATGAATGCACTTGGACCGCGGTCTATGGTGAGCGCCTGGTCGACGGCATCTGACAGAACGCCGGCGTTCCAGGGGTCATCACTATCGAGAAAATCACCGCTGACCTCGCTGCTGGGCCCGGAAATCGTAGCCCCTGGTCCAGTGCGATCTTCACGCTGAGCCTCAGCAATCACCAAGGCGGAAAAATCGCCACTGTCGTACAGGCCGGACAGGCGGAAACTGGTGGAGTCGGCATCACTGGTGCCGTCATCAAAATACCCGTCGCGATCAATTTTCTGACCGGCGGCGCGCATGGCAAAGACATCATTGACGGGAATATTGGCAGCCGCCTCAAACCGCCTCAGATCATAGTTACCAGCCTCGGCGCTGATATATCCTCCCATGTCGCCGCCAATCTCGGGACGACGGCTGAGCAGGTTGATGGCCCCACCGGTGGAGTTGCGACCGTACAGGGTACCCTGGGGCCCTTTCAGTACTTCAATGCGTTCTAAGTCGTAAAACAGACCGCCATAGGTATCGGTGCGGGACACGTAGACCCCGTCCATATTGAACGATACGGCATTTTCAGCAAAGGCATTGCCCGCGAAGGTGCCAACCCCACGCACATAAAACTGCATCAAGCCACCGCCCATATTGGCTTGCAGGCTTGGCGTGGTGATACTGAGATCTTCGGCGGAATCCACCCCCATTTGTTCCAGTTTTTCGCCGGAAACGGCGGTGATGGCTGCCGCAGTGTCCTGGATACTGGCCTCCTTGCGCTCGGCGGTGATCACGACTTCCTCAATCTCACGCGTGGCGGCGCTGGCCGTCAGCGGTGCGGCGGCAGTCAGGATGGCGAGTGCGATGGTGTTACGTCTTGTAAAAGGATTGTTTTTCATCATAGCTGTTCTCCGTCACGCCAGAGATCGATGACGCATCGCATGGCGGGCGCCAAGTGAGACACGTCCGCGGCCAGTGTCAGGTCGCTCGACACCAGGGCCAGGCAGCCATCCGGCGTAGGGTTGGTTTCATTATCATTATCGGTAACCTCCCCCGCCTGCAGGCTGCCGCCGGCAAGCGGTGGATGTTGTTACAGCCGGCACCCTCCGGCACTGCGAAACAGGCTACGTCGAAAAATACCTTGTTTAAAAATCACTTATTGCGATGAGATGTATCCACAATCACGATACATTAGTTAGGCATGGCCGAGGCCATTGGTTCATGCGGTTTCCCAATGAAAGTTCTAACGTTTTACCCATCCCCTTATCTATTGATTTTCCTCTGCGCACATGGCCTCGAGCTTACGCCGCACCCGCACCGCCGCCACATCCTGAGGCAGTGATACCGGCTTGAGACTGAACAGATCGGTCGTGCCCATCATTTTTTGCTGCGCTTCAAGTATCGGCTTGTCCTCGCCCAGGAACTGGTTGGCAATAATTTCCTTTAACACTTGGTCTATCGCTGGATCATCAACCCGGAACTGGCGGGCATTGGCAAAGAAATAATGGGTAGTGGTCGCCGTTTCGGGCGTCATAATATGAAAGGAGGTGGAATCGATACCCTCTTCACGAGGACGGCCCGCCGGGGTGGCGCCCACTCTGAGCGACATATTCCCTGGTGCATTCCATTTCACCTCAAGCCACTGATCCGCTGGCGCTTCCGGGTCTGGCAATTGGCGGGCCAAAGCGGGAATTGCCTTCTCGCCAACAATCCACCAATGTGCGAAAACCGCCTCACCTTCTTCCCAGACCTTTGGCAGGGTTTTGGTCATACTGCCGTTGCCCAGGGATCCCGCATGCACATAGTCTGCATGAGTCAGATCGAGGATATTGTCCGTCAGCAGTTGATAGTTGGCTTCAGCGCGCATGTAATCCTGAACAACGCCGGTACCTTGAGTGTCGTCCATTATCGAGTAATCCGGAATCAGGGAGGTGTCGGCCTGATCCTTGTCACCCAGCCAGACCCAGACACCGCGGTGACGTTCCCTAACGCTGTACTCGGGCACCCTTGCCGCTCGGGCAATTTTGCCATTACCGTGAGGGTTGTGGACACACTGCCCGTCGGCACCAAACCTGAGTCCGTGATAGGGGCACTCGATGACATCGTCTACAACCTTCCCCATGTGCAGCGGCGCAAAGCGGTGCGGGCAGCGATCACCGATGGCGCACAGCTCACCGTTCGATTGGCGGAAAATGACAATGGGCCGCTCTGCGATGACCCGCCCCAGAGGCTTGTCGCGCACCTCATAATCCCAGGCCGCCAAATACCACGCATTTTTCAGGTAAGACATATTCTCCCCCTTTTTATTATGAATTTCGGCCAGTGTAGACACCACAGCTTTGCGCCGTTATGCTCTTTTTTACTTTATTTCGGCTAAATACTCTCAACTATTTATCTTCTTGGTTATGGACCTCCTCGGTGATGTGCTGCGCTCCCTGGGTGTTTTTTCCCATTCGATGGGGACTTTCTCACTGGCGGGGTCCTGGAGTTTGCTGATGCCGGTATTTCCACCGGGATTCACCTATGTTTTCTCGGTGACCCGGGGCAACTTCTGGCTCAACATTTAGCGCGACGGCGCTGCACCTGACAGAACTCATTTTCTCCAGCTTTGTGCGCGCTCACCTGAATACGGAAAAATCCCTGACACCAAGCTGGCTGAAGGGGTTGTCGGACCGGCGCATTGGCCAGGCACTGGCCATCATGCATCTGCGTTGCGACGAACACTGGACAGCGTCATTGCTGGCAGACGAAGTCGGCATGGCGCGCTCCAGCTTTTCTCGTGCCTTTCACCACCTGGTGGGCCAGTTGCCCATGGAATATCTGGTGGATTGCCGCATCCAGCTTGCGGCCCGCTACCTGCTGGATCGGCAACTGTCGGTCAGCGAAATTTCAGAAGCGGTGGGCTATCGCTCTGAACGCGCCTTTCGGCAGGCGTTTCGCCAGCGATTTGGCATGGCGCCGCGGGATTATGTGAAAGTGCACCGCGACACCCTTGAGATGTAATTCACGCAGGGACAGACTCATCGCCTCCTGATTGCTGAGATAGTTCCGCCTGATCAATCTGATGTAATTCATACAGAGACAGGCTCATCGCCTCCTGATCTCTGAGATAGTCCCGCGTGATCATCTTTTCCAGAAAACCCGTGTGGTCAAACACCAAGTCCCTGAGTTTGGCCAGGGGATAGGGCAAATAGTGGAAGAGATTGCCCAGCTTGCGGGCAAATTCCATGTGGTGATTTACGTAATCGACCCGCTGCGCTTCGAATGCGGCAAAGCCTTGGGTGACGGAATCGCTATCACTGAAATTCCGTTGGCCCAGCGCTTTGCCCAGAAAATACCCGTCTTCAATGGCCATGCCCATGCCGTAGGCCGCGTAGGGGGATACCGGATGCACCGCGTCTCCCAGGCATACGACCCGGCCGCGACTCCATTTCTTGAGTGACGGGCGGTTGTAGATATTCCAGCAGAAAATCTGCTTGTTGAAATCGGTGAAATCGGTGAAATCCGGGAAACGGGGCAAGGGGTCCGCCCAGTCTTTCAGTATCCCCTGGACATACGCTTTGACGTTCTCTGGCTCCGGGGCATTCTCCTTCACTGGCTCGACAATCCACCATTCATAGCCCGGTTTGCCGTCGTGCAGCATGGGGAAGAAACTGGCCTGGTACTTGTTCGAGTGAGTAACCGCTGCGGTATGGGGGGGAATGTCCTCAAGGCCGGCCGCATCACACCAGGCCAGCCAGACCCGCAGGCCGACATGAAACAGATCCGGTTCGCCAAAGGCCTGCCGGGAAACCCCCGAGCGAATGCCATCGGCCCCGACCAGAATATCCGCTTCCACACGGTTGCCATTGGTGAATGAAACCTGGATGTCATCGCTGCCCTCCTGGTATGACTGAAACGTGTGATCGGCCACAAGGATGCCTTCCGGCAGGCACTCCATCATCCGGGCGAAGGCATTGGAGCGCAACATGCCGTAGTGCCAGCCTTTGAGCCCGAAGGCCTTTTCAACCCGTGGATTGGAGGGCACACAGGTTCGCACCCGGCCGCGATGGTTGCGGAATTCCGTGTAGGTATAGGAGCCGAAATTGTTCAGATCAACGCCATACTCGCGCAGTATCGCCAGCACCGGCGAACTCAATAACACGCCGCCACCGAGTGGTTTGGGCTCCGGGCTCTTCTCATAGAGGCGAACATCGTAACCCTGGCGATGCAACGCCAGCGCCGCGGATACCCCACCCGGGCCCGCGCCGATAATCGCCACCCGTTTCCCCTTGCGCCAGGGTAATGCTGTTGCTGATGTCATTGCGCACCTCGCTGTTTTTGAGTTTTATTGTTTTGAAGTTGTGACCCGCGGGCGAGGGCTGCTCAAATGGGTTGCGCCAGGGCGATGGTGGAGTCGCGCATGATGTTGGCGTGTTCGACTTTGTCGCCACCTTCTATTTCGATTTCACCCAAACGGGTGGAGTTATTTACTACCATGCGGCAACGCTCCCAACGGCGATTCTGGAAAGCTTCGAAGGCCGTCTCTACCCTCTGGTGGCGGCCCAGCTCCTCAGCCAGGACGATGGCATCCTCGATGCCGATGCAGGCCCCCGAGGCCAGGTGGGGGGTGGTGGCGTGAACGGTATCGCCAATCAGCACGACCCGGCCACGATACCAGGGCCGCGGCAGCAACAGCCCATCCAGCGGGCGATACACGACAGAGTCCCCGGTTATTTGCACCGCCAGTTCGTGCACCATGGGCGCCGTAAAGTTATTCGCTAACAGGTGTTTTAACCTGGCGGCCTGCTCGCTTTCGGCGATGCGCTGACGCTGCTCGCTGTGCTCGGTCAGGAACAGGTACGCTTCTTCCCCGGATACCGGGTTCAGACCCAGTTTCAGGTGCGGCCCCACCCACATCTTAAGGGTATTCACCTCGGCGGGGCGCGGTACGACTGCCCGCCACACGCCCTGGCCGGTGTACTGCGGCTTTGGCGCCTCTGGAAACAGCCATTCCCGTAGTTTGGAGTAGAGCCCATCGGCGCCGATCACCAGGTCGAAACGGCCACTGCTGCCATCGGTAAACGTCACTGTGACGCCATCCGCGTCGGGTTCGATGGATTTGTAGGTCTGCCCAAGGCGCACCCGGGTGCCGGATGTCACCACCTTGTCGGCCAGGATACGGGCCAGTACCGGGCGCATAATCGCTCCGGCGCCGGGAACGTCAGGCCCAGCGACTCGGGCTGTGGGAATGGTGCCGATCAGATGCCCGTTGGGTGCTGTAATCTCCACCCCATCCTGCGCGCTGCCCTGCTCCAGAAATGCCTCCAGTATTCCCAGCGTTCCGAACGCGCGCAAAGTCGCGCCACCCAGGCTGATGCCCGCACCGTCGGCCCCCCAGTCGGGATCAATCTCCAGCAGATGGGTTTCAATGTTTTGTTTGCATAACTGGATGGCGGCGGACATGCCGGAAAAACCACCGCCAATAATAAGTACTTTATTCACTGATTTGCTCACGGGCTCTCTGCTCCATTGTTATTAGTATCAAGCGTTGCCAGCACGTCACCCCCGTTGCTGACCCGCAGTGGTATCTGGACAAGCGATTTACCCAGGCAGGGGCCCGATGTACACAGGCCTGTCGCTATTTCAAATCGGGCGCCATGGGCGGCGCACACGATGGCCTCTCCTTTCGTGTCGAGGTAGGCGTCCTTGCGCCAGGGCAGTGCCGTATTGCCATAGTGCGGACAGAGATCGCGATAGGCGTACACAAACCGCCCCCGGCGCACCACGAACACCGTGTCATGCCCCCACTGTTCGGGATCGAAGCCCCGGGCGCCCCGTTCGGGAAGATCTTCCAGCGTACATAGTTTTACCATTTTCGACATGACCCGGTTCCTGGTAAGGCCCAGTGGTTTTATTCAGCAGCCTTCGGCGGCGGCCCCATGGGCGCCCACTTCTCGCGGGGCTGCAGCAGGAAGGCCTGCGTAGTGTCGGCGCTGAGGAACGCTTCGCGGGCAGTCCATTGTTCGTCGTGCAGATCCATGTCCGCGTCGTATTCCATGTTGCAACCGAAGGGGCTTTTGAAATACCAGAACCAGTTGGAGCCAAACAGGTGTCGGCCCGGGCCCCAGAAGCTCTGGTAACCCTTGCTGACCATATGATTACCGGCCTGCATCACCTCCGTCGGCCCGCCCATATGGAAAGTAAAGTGCTCGCAACCCTGCATATGCGGCGGGGTCTGGATGAAGAACAATGTGTGGTGATCCTGGGTGCCGACCGGGCGCATGAAGGAGCCCACACCGGTAAAACGATCGCTGGTAGCGAAGCCCAGGCGCTCGGCATAAAACGCTTCAGTCCTGGCGGCATCCGGAACGAAGTACACCACGTGAGACAGGGTTCGCGGCCGGGGTTGCGCGCCGCCCTCAACACCGATCTCATTCACCGGGCGCTGCGGGGGAGCGCCCGGGGCGTTAATGGCTTCCGCCGGGAGGGACAGGGGTCTGCGCACAGTCACCTGGAAGCCCAGTACAAAGCCGACATCGTCCGTGGCTTCGAGAGAACCGTCTTGCAGTCGTTTGACTTCGCGGTCCCTGCCCAATTCATCGGCGATGGCATCCAGAGTCGCCTGGTCGGCAACCCCGTAGAGGGTTTTGCGCAACATACTGCCGGTTTCCAGCGGCGCCGGCAGCGAAGGATCGTCCTTGGGTGCGATAATCACGGCCGTACCGTCCAGCGCTTCAAAGCGGCCGTTGCCGATCGGTTCCAGGCCATAGTCGGTCAGGTATTGTGTAGCGGCATCGATATCGTCGATGCCAAAGAGCAGAGCATCAGGTCCAATAATATTCATGTTGTTTCCTCTTATTTTACTGATTCAGTTGGCCGTGCGTCCGCCCAGGGTTTCGGCGACCCAGTCGGCAATGTAGTGCCCGGGGTTAATGGCGTTATCAAAGGCGGCGTGCTGCACCCCACCTTCGCGCTCGGTGAAGATTTTCAGCTCACGGGTCGGGCTGTTGATCAATTGGTCGTAGGTGCGCTGCGCCCATTTCAGGGGAATTTGGCTGTCTTTCTCACCGTGGGTGACCAGGAAGGGCACCTTGATCTTCTCGACCACCCCGTCGAGATGGACGTTCTCGGCAATCTCCATGAACTCATCGATATCCCGGGCGCCCCACACCCAGCAGACGTGGCTCCAGTAGTGCGGAACCGGAAAGTCGCCCTCTTTCTCCAGGCGGCGCTTTTGCACATCGCGCCAGTCGTGATTGGCACCAAGGACCACCCCGCAGGCAAAGCGCGGCTCGAAGGCCACGGCGCGGGGGCAGTAGTAGCCACCCAGCGACACGCCTTCCATGCCGATGCGCTTGCTGTCCACATCGTCGCGGCTTTCCAGCCAGTCCACCACGCGGCTGGCCCAGTGCTCGCTGTCGTAGCGGGCGGTGAAGCCCTGCAGGCGCAGGGCCTCGCCGGTGCCGGGCTGGTCCAGGACCAGGGAGGCCACCCCGCGTTTGGCCAGCCATTTCGGCATGCCGACGTGATATCCCAGCTCCTTGGTGGAATCCAGGCCGTTCACCTGCACCAGCAGCGGTGCCGGCCCCTCTACCCCTTGCGCCGGGACATAAAGCGCCGACAGGTGTTTGCCCTCATAGGGAATTTCCACCCGCTCACAGGATTCGTCGGACAGGGTCACGCCTTTCTGGAACAGCGCCAGGGATTCCTTGTACAGTTCCAGCCGATTGGGTGCGTCGTGGGCCTGCAGGCGCTCACAGGTCAGCAGGTAGCTGCTGGCGCGGGTGTATTTCTCACCCGCGGATAGCTGGCGGCCGCGGGCTTCGTCTTCCTCGGCCAGGCCGCACAGTTTGTTTGCCATCCTGGACCAGGTGTCGCGAAATGCCTGGGTACCTTCGGCATCGGGCTGTTTTGCCGCGTCCTGCAACGGAGCGCACATCGCTTCGATTTCGCCCATGCGGGCGCCCATTTCGATGGCCAGGCCGACCGACAGGTTCCAGACATAGTTTGTCGGGAAGTACTTGAACATAAGGATTCCTCAATCAGTCATTAGCCTTCAATAATCGCAACCGCGCGCACAAAACCGGCGGAGGCGTGTTTGATCTTGTAGGGGAAACACGACACCAGGAAACCGTGATCCGGCAGGCTTTCCAGGTTGGCCAGCTTTTCCATCTGGCCGTATCCGATATCGCGACCGGCCTTGTGACCCTCCCAGATAATCGAGGCGTCGCCGCTTTCCGCGAAGCGCTCCCGGGTGAAGGCGAAAGGCGCATCCCAACTCCAGGCATCGGTGCCTACTACGCGCACGCCGCGCTCCAGCAGGTACAGAGTCGCTTCCCGCCCCATGCCAACACCGGCGCTCAAATAACCGGGCTCCCCGAAGATGGCGCCGGCGCGGGTATTGACCAGAACGATGTCGAGCGCTCGCAGCTCATGATCGATACGCGCCAGTTCAGCTTCCACTTCCACGGCGGTTACCACATGGCCGTCGGGCAGGTGACGAAAGTCGAGCTTCACCCCCGGCTGCAGGCACCACTCCAAGGGCAGCTCATCGATGCCGTAGGCCGGCTTGCCGCCATCGGTGGTGGATGCATCGGTGATGGATGCATAGTGCCAGGGGGCATCCATATGGGTGCCGCTGTGCGTGGTGATCTGCAGGCGCTCGGCGGCCCAGGCCTCCTCGCCGGGCAGATCCTCCAGCTTCAGGCCCGGAAACATGGCGGCCAATTCCGGCCAGCCCTGCTGGTGATCGACATAGTCAATTTGCGGCAACAGGGGGGGTGGATCGGTGTGCGGGTTGTTGTCCAGGGTTACCGAGAGATCAACCAGCTTGCGTTTGTTCAGACTCATAAGATGTTCTCTTTTGTCCTGTCAGCCACGTCGTTAGCGGCCAGCGTTATTCCGCCGACGGGGCCACCACCCGTTGATCGATGGCGCCAAATAACTCGCTCCCGTCGGGTAGCGTGGCCGTGATGCGTACACGATCACCAAAGCGCATAAAGCCGGTGCGAATCTCCCCAAACTCGATCATCTCGATGGCGCGCCGTTCGGAGATACAGGCTGAGCCGACACTGCGGTCGTGATTGGAAACCGTGCCGGAACCGATCACCGTGCCGGCGCTCAGGCGGCGGGTCAGGGCGGCGTGGGCGATCAGTTCATGAAAACCAAAGTGCATGGCGCCGCCATGGGGATGGCCAAACCACTCCCCGTTCCAGCTCACATTCAGCGGCAGGTGAATGCGGCCGTCTCGCCAGGCATCGCCCAGCTCATCGGGCGTGACGGCGACCGCGGCAAAGCTGGTCGACGGCTTGGCCTGTACGAAGCCAAAACCGGTTTTCATCTCGCGGGGCCCCAGAGCGCGAAGGCTGACATCGTTCAGCAGGGTGATCAGGCGCACGTGGTCGAGGGCTTGATCGGCCGGTGTGCCCATGGGCACTTCATCGACAATCACGCCGAACTCACCTTCGAAGTCGATGCCGTGTTCCTCGCTGGGCAGCACGATGTCTTCACAGGGACCCAGAAAATCGTCCCCCGCGCCCTGGTAGATCAAGGGAATCCGGTCCATACCTTCAATCGGCTGCAGCTGAAACGCCTGCTGCATCAGCGCACCGTGGCTCAGGAAACAGGAGCCATCCAGCCACTGCCAGGTGCGCGGCAGGGGCGCTGCCGCCGCCGAGGGAGCAAAGGGCAACGCAGTATCCAGCGAACCCGTATCCATCAAACCTTGGTTGAGCGCCCGATCGACTTCCCGCAGGGCCGGCTCGAGGCTCGGCCAGTGCTCGATGGCGTACTGCAGGGTGGGCGCCAGGTGAGACACCTCCGCGGCCAGTGTCAGGTCGTTCGACACCAGGACCAGGCGGCCATCCAGCGTCGGGTTTTTCAGGGTGGCTAGTTTCATTATCGGGAACCTTTCCTGCCTTGCAGGCCGCCGCCGGCAAGCGGCGGATGTTGTTACAGCCGGCACTCTCCGACAGTGCGAAACAGGCTACGTCGAAAACACCCTGTTCAAAAATCACTTATAACGATGATATGTATCTACAATCGCGATACATTAGCCATGGGCGAGGCCATTAGTTGACAGATTTATAGGTAAAGGGAAGGTATCGCCAAAAATGATAATTCGGCGGCCGGCTTGTCACCGTTCCGCCCACTGGGAGAGATGCCCCGCTATGCGCTTTGAACACCTCGATCTGAACCTGCTGGTGGCCCTGGATGTACTGTTGGAAGAGTGCAATATCACCCGGGCCGCCGACCGCTTGAATATGACGCAATCCGCCACCAGCGGTGTCTTGCGGCGCTTGCGGACTTTTTTCGACGACGAACTGCTGGTGCAGGTAGGCCGAAAAATGCAGCCCACGCCGTACGCAGAGGAGTTGAGGGAACCGGTCCGCGAGGTCATGCTGAAAATCCGCTCCAGCATCATTACCAAGCGAGCTTTCGACCCGTTGACCAGCAAACGCCATTTTCGCATCGTCAGTGCCGATTTCGCCATCACGGTGCTGCTCAGCGGCGTGTTGCGGACCATACAGCGGGAAGCCCCCCACCTGACCTTCGAGATACTCAGCGCCTTCCACCAGCCCGAGAACCTGCTGGAGCGCGGCGAAGCGGATTTCCTGATCGTTCCAGAACGCTTTACCGTGGAAGGCCACCCTTCGGAACTGCTGTTCATCGAAAACCATGTTTGCGTGGTCTGGCGGGACAATACGTTGGTCGACGAGCAGATTACCTTCGAGCAATATATGGAGATGGGCCACGTGACCGTGGGCTTTGGCAGCAGCCGGAAGTTGAGTATTGAAGACTGGTTTATCAAACAATATAACATCACGCGGCGCATCGAAGTCATCACCAGCGACTTCAATACCCTGCCGCAACTGGTGGTGGGTACCCAGCGCATCGCCACCATGCACGAGCGGTTGGCCCGGTATTACGCCCAATACCTTCCCATCCGCCTACTGCCCACACCGGTCAAGTTGCCGGCAATGCGCGAACATCTGCAGTGGCACCGGGCACTGGAGAGCGATCCCCTGCACCGCTGGGTGCGGGAAAAGATTCAAACCGCCGCCAACGATCTGGATTAGCCAAAGACCTCAGTTGGCATCCGACAACGTTGTTGAAGTTCAAACAACGGATTCGGCAGCTAACGAACAGAAACTGGGGTGTCTCGATGAAGTACCAGCTTTTCAAAACCAGCCAGTTTATACGCGGCTGGATTAACTACTATGGTATCGCCAACTGCTATCAGCTTTGAGCTGTGAGGCGGTTATGTCTTTTATTGCTCCAAAATTAAAGGAGCTTAAAAAGGCGCAACTGATATTCGAGTTTGCGGTTACCGACAACAAGGGGGAAACCTCCACACGCCCGATTTCGGTTACTGTAGTGAAGTAGCGGCAATTTTGGCCTTTCCGCTATTGGAGCCGGCGGTCTCTGGCGGTCGGATCTCCTGGAGAGGCCTAGGCGAGTGTACCCGGAGCGTGATCGGCCAATATGGCAGTCTTTCTTTGCTGTTACTGGCGGTTTTCCATCTGCGTCGGGGATTGGTGTTTTTCTGTTTGATTGGCCGGGGATCAAGGTAGCGTGTTTCGGCTGCATTGGTCTGCGTTGCGGTGGGATTCTTTGCTATAGAAGAACGAAACCTTGAAGTAAAATTTTGAATATTTCTGGATTTTGTGAATTTTGTCTTTGATTTTTGTATTTTTATGGTGTATTCGGGGCGGTTTGTCTCAAGCTCTTCTCTTCGGCTTGGCAAATCCCCGACAGAAGGGTGAATGTACCGCTCGCCAACTGCTGTTAGGATGGGCATCGATAACAAAACCAATCAGATCTCTAGGGGGCAATATCGTGACCGGATTACTGGATAGCCTGCCGCTCTGGCTGTGGTTTGTGCTGGCGCTGGTGGCGTTGTTTGTGGCGCGCAAGCCGGTGCACCAGGGCATCCTGGCCCTGGCGCGCTTCTTTCACCAGTCTCTGCGCCTGGGGGCCAATGCGGTGGCTGGCGCGGAAAACCGCCTGCAGCAACGCAACCGGGAGGTATTGCTGGCGGCGGGGCGCGAGGCGGCGGAGCGGCATATCGAGCGCGAGTTCGACCGCATCGAGAGCGTCATGAAAAAGGAGCTGGCGCAGTATCCGGCCCTGCACCGCAAACTCTGCGAACAGCTTACCGCCATCGATGAGGACTACGTGCGCAGCGCCGAAGTACCGCCGGAGCCCACCAACTGGTCCAAGGCGATCAAGGCGGTCGCGGATATTCCCGCCAAGCAGGACCCGGTGGTGGGGGATGTGCTGGAAACCATCCACCACTCCATGCGCAAGGCGGAGTCCAAGGCGTTGGAAGCCTACCGGGAGTCCGCCAGGGTGCGACACCAGTTGCTCAGGCGCATGATGCCCCACTGGCGATCCATCCTCTCCACCCTGGGGCGGGTCAACAAGAGTGTCGATTCGGTGAACCGCCGCGCAAAGGTGCTCGACGGCCATATGGAACACTATGAGGAAATCCTGCGAGACAGTGACCGCGCCCAGCGCATGCTCTCCTCCTCCTCCCTCAGCCAGTTCTTTATTTCCGCCTTTGTGCTGGCCATTGCCGTGGGCGGCGCCTTGATCAATTTCCACCTGATCGCCCGGCCGATGACCGAAATGGTCGGCGGAACCAGCTATATCGGCAATTTCAAGGTGGCCGATATCTCCGCGCTGGTGATCATTCTGGTGGAGATCACCATGGGCCTGTTCGCCATGGAGTGCCTGCGTATCACCCGGCTGTTCCCGGTGATCGGCGCGCTCAGCGACAAGTTGCGCATGCGCATGATGTGGGCGGCCTTCGTGCTGTTGTTCTTCCTCGCCACCGTGGAGGCGGGGCTGGCGTTTATGCGCGAGATACTGATGCAGGAGGACCTGGCGGTGAGCGCCCAGCTCCGGGGCGAGGAAGTGGCTGCCGCCACCAGCGGCGTTTACTGGATCACCACCGCGGCGCAGATGGGTATGGGCTTTATCCTGCCTTTTGCGCTCACCTTCGTGGCGATTCCCCTGGAAAACTTTATCGCCTCCGCGCGCACGGTGATCGGTGTACTGGTCGGCTTTGCGCTGCGCCTGCTGTCGGTTGTACTGCGTCTCGCCGGCACCGCCTCTCTGCGAGCTGGCGGCATGTTGGTGCGCCTCTACGATATCCTGATTTTCTTCCCCCTGTGGCTGGAGAGCAAATACCTCAGCTGGCGGGAGTCCGCCCAATCGGCAACTGCGGAGAAAGTACAATGAAAAGACTGACAGGCGTCCTCTGCTGCCTGCTGCTCGCCGCCTGCGGCGAGCCGGTGGCGCGCAACCAGGGCGTGTACATGCTGATCGACACTTCCGGTACCTATACCCGGGAATTGGACAAGGCCCGGCAGGTGATCAATTTCACCCTGGCGAGAATGAATCCCGGCGACACCTTCGCCGTGGCCAGTATCAACACCGGCAGCTTCAGCGAGAAAAACATCAAGGCCAAGGTCACCTTTGACGACCGCCCCAGTGTCACCAACAAACAGAAGCGGGCCTTCCAGCAGGCTGTCGACCGGTTTGTGGCGGAAACCGAGCCCGCCGCCTACACCGATATCACCGGCGGCCTGTTGCAGGCGGTGGAATACCTGAATGAGAAGGAGCCCGGGCGCAAGACCATTCTGATCTTTTCCGACCTCAAGGAGGAGATCAAGGAGGGTTACAACCGGGATATTCCCCTGCAATTGAACGGCTTCGACCTGGTGGCCCTGAATGTCACCAAGCTGAGCAGCGACAACGTCGACCCCACCGAATACCTGGGCCGCCTGGAGCAGTGGCAGAGCAAGGTGGAGCAGAGCGGCGGCAGCTGGCGGGTGGTCAACGACCTGGAGCGGCTGGAAAAAATCCTGCCCTGAAATTTTCTTGGGAGCGGCCAACGGCCGCCCCCAAGAAAACTGTAAATACTGGTGATCGATGTTCTGGTTGTCGCTTTTCTGTGTAATTCTGCTGGTACTCTGGCTCTACGCTAGGTCGCGGCCTGCGCCCTCCTCATTGCTCGACTTGCCCCACAAAGACGGCCCCCTGGTGATTGCCCACGGCGATGAAGCCGGCGGCGGCCTCTATCCAGGCAACACCTTGCTGCATCTGCAGAAAATGACCGAGCTGGGAGTGGATGCGGTGGAGCTGGATCTGAGTCTCACCGCCGACGGCCATCTGGTATTGATGCACGACAACCGCGTAGATCGCACCACCGACGGCAGGGGCTCAGTCGCGGACATGACGCTGGCGGAACTGCGCGAATTGAACGTGGCCCACAACTGGAGCCGCGACGGCGAAAACTATCCGTACCGCCGGCAGCCCCTGCGCATCGCCACCATCGACGAGGTGTTCGCCGCGCTGCCGGAAATACCGGTGATTATCGAACTGAAAAACAACGATGTGAAGGCGGCGCGGGCACTGTGCGACAGCATCCGGCGTTTCGGGCGGCAGGACCGGGTAATCGTTTCCTCCTTTCACCAGAAGGTGATCGGCGATTTCCGCCGCCTGTGTCCCGAGGTCGCCACAGGAGCCGCCGTTGCCGACGCACTGCTGTTCTATGCCGCGCAACTATTGCACCTGGAACGGCTGCTGAGTCTCCGCTACCAGACCATGCAGCTGCCCATGCGTTATTACGGAATCCGGGTATTTTCGCCGCGCTTTCTACACGCTGCGCGCAAATGCAACCTGCATCTGTCGGTGTGGACAGTGAATGACATCGCGGACATGCAACACTACATCGACCTGGGAGTGGATGGCATCGTCACCGACAGGCCGGACATACTGCGCTCCCTATTGCGGGAGCGGGAAACTTCAGGAGGACGATAATGAACAGAATTCTTTCTACTCTGGGTTTATTTCTATTTTTTGTGGCCGACCATGTGGTGGCCCAGAATGACTTTTCCGGTGTGGAGATCAGCAGTAAAAAAGTGGCTGACAATCTGTATATGCTGCAGGGCGCCGGAGGGAATATCGCTCTGTTCGCAGGGAAGGACGGCGCCTTTATGGTGGATGACCAGTTTGCGCCACTCTCCGAAAAGATCCAGAAAGCGGTGGTGGGGCTCACCGACAAGCCGCTGCGTTTTGTAATTAACACCCACTGGCACGGCGACCACACCGGCGGCAATGAGACACTGGGCGAGACGGGTGCGCTGATTGTCGCCCACGAAAATGTGCGCAAGCGCATGAGCACCAAACAATTTATAAAGGCGTTCGGCCGCGAGGTATCCGCCTCGCCGGATGCGGCGCTGCCGGTGATCACATTCACCGACGCCGCCGCCTTCCACTGGAACGGCGACGATGTGATTGTTCAGCACGTAGACCCGGCGCATACCGATGGTGATTCCATCGTGCACTTCAAAAAGGCCAACGTCATCCACATGGGCGATACCTTTTTCAACGGCACTTATCCGTTTATTGATCTCTCCTCCGGCGGCTCCTTCGATGGTGTGGTCGCCAGTGCGGAGCGGGTGCTGAAACTGGCCGACGACCAGACGAAAATTATCCCCGGCCACGGCCCGCTGGCAGACAAGGCCAGTCTGCAAAAGTACCGCGATGCCATGGTGACCCTGCGCGGGAAGATCCTGGCGCTGATTCAGCAGGGCAAGAGCCGCGAAGAAGTCATAGCCGCGCGGCCAACCGAGGATTTCGACCAGCAGTACGGCCAGGGCTTTATGAAGCCGGACCTCTGGACCGGAATAGTCTACGACTCATTGGCAGGGAGCCGGGAATAGCCTTGTAGGAGCGGGCAGTTCAGTCCCGTAGGATGGGCAAAGCGTAACGTGCGCATCCTACGTCTTAAGCAGACGCTTGCGCAGTTGTGCGAAACCGACGGCGAAATTCCCCCGTGGCGCCGGCTCCGGCATTTCCCCCTCGCGCACGCGGAACCAAGCCGCGTAGAGCGCCGGCAAAAACAGCAGCGTCAGCGCGGTGGCCACGATCAGCCCACCCATGATCGCCACCGCCATGGGGCCGAAGAAATCGCTGCGCGACAATGGGATCATCGCCAGCACTGCGGTCAGTGCCGTCAGTGCGATGGGCCGGAAACGGCGCACCGTGGATTCGACAATGGCGTCCCAGGGAGTCCGCCCCTGCGTTATATCCTGCTGTATCTGGTCTATTAAAATGACCGAGTTGCGCATGATCATACCCGCCAGGGCGATGGTGCCGAGCATGGCCACGAAGCCGAAAGGCTGGCGGAACATCAGCAGGAACAGGGTCACGCCGATAATGCCCAGGGGCGCGGTGAGAAACACCAGGGTCGACAGGGAAAAGCTGCGCAACTGCAGCATCAACAGCGTGAACACCACCAGCAGGAACAGTGGCATGCCGGCGTTCACCGAGTCCTGGCCGCGCGCGGATTCCTCCACACTGCCGCCGATTTCCAGCAGGTAGCCCGGCGGCAACTGCGCGCGGATATCCCGCAGCCGCGGCCAGACTTCATTCACCACGGTGGCTGGCTGTTGCTCGCCGTAGATGTCGGCGCGCACTGTCACCGTCGGCAGCCGGTCGCGGTGCCAGATAACGCCCTCCTCAAAACCGTAGTCCAGCGTGGCCACCTGGTTGAGCGGCACACTGCGGCCGCCATCGGTCTGCACCGCCAGGTTTCCGAGCAATCCCAGGGCCCGGCGTTCGCGCTCGTCGCCGCGCACCTCCACGTCGATCAGCTCGTTGTACTCGCGGTACTGGCCCACGGTGATACCGCTGAGGGAACTCTGCAGCGCGCGGGACAGGGTGGCGGAGTTGACGCCCAGGGTGCGGGCGCGGTCCTGGTCGATATTCAGGTGCACTGATTTGCTGGGCTCCTCCCAGTCCAGGTGCACGTTGGACACCGCCGGGTTTGCGCGGACCTTCTCCGCCACCGCGCGGGCCAGTTCGCGCACCTCGGGGATGTGTTCACCGGATACGCGGAACTGCACCGGATAACCCACTGGAGGGCCGTTCTCCAGCCGCGACACACGGGAGCGCAGGGTGGGGAACTCCTCGCGCAGGGTTTCGATCAGCCAGCTGCGCACCTCTTCGCGTTCGTCCACGCTGCGCGTCTGCACAACGAACTGGGCAAAGCTGGCCGCCGGCAGCTGCTGGTCCAGGGGCAGGTAAAAGCGCGGCGAGCCGGTGCCCACATAGGCTACATAGTTGACCACCAGCGGGTTCCGGGCCAGCAGCGTCTCCAGGCGCACGGCCTGGTGTTCGGTGGCTTTCAGTGAAGCGCCCTCGGCGAGTTTCAGGTCCACCATCAGCTCCAGTCGGCTGGACGAGGGGAAAAACTGTTGCGGCACGAAGCGGAACAGGACCAGGGCGCCGACGAAAACCGCTAGCGTCAGCGCTATCACGGTCTTGCGGTGGCGCAGGCACCAGAGCACCAGCCTGCGGAAACGCCGGTAGAAGGGTTTTTCATAGGGGTCGTGGATCTCGCCGCTGCTGCCGTGTCGTGTCAGGTTGGGGAGCAGGCGGTCGCCCAGGTAGGGTACAAAAACCACCGCGGCGACCCAGGAAGCCAGCAGTGACAGGGTCACCACCTGGAAAATCGAGCGGGTGTACTCACCGGTGCCAGACTGCGCCGTGGCAATGGGCAGGAAGCCAGCGGCGGTGATCAGGGTGCCGGTGAGCATCGGGAAGGCGGTGCTGGTCCAGGCGAAGCCGGCGGCCTTGAGACGACTCAGGCCCTGTTCCATTTTGATTGCCATCATTTCCACCGCGATGATGGCGTCGTCCACCATCAGGCCGAGGGCCAGCACCAGGGCGCCGAGGGAAATCTTGTGCAGGCCGATACCGAAGTAGTGCATCAGCGCAAAGGTCATCGCCAGCACCAAGGGTATCGACAGTGCCACCACCAGCCCGGTACGCGCACCGAGGGAGAAAAAACTCACCAGCAGCACGATCGCCAGCGCCTCTGCCAGCACCTGCAGGAATTCGCCCACGCCGCGCTTTACCGCCGCCGGCTGGTCCGAAACCTTGCGCAGCTCGAGCCCCACAGGCAGGTCCAGCTGCAACTCGGCAAAGGCCGCGTCGAGATTTTCCCCCAGTTCCAGAATGTCGCCACCGGCCTTCATGGATACCGCGATGCCGATGGCGTCTTCGCCCATAAAGCGCATGCGCGGCTGCGGTGGATCGCTGAAGCCGCGGTGCACCTTGGCAATATCACCCAGGCGCTGGGTGCGCCCCCCGGCACTGATGGGAAAATTGCGAATTTCTTCCACCGACTGGAACTGGCCGCTCACCCGTATGCGCACGCGGTCGCTGACGGTATCCACAAAACCGGCATCGGCCACGCTGTTCTGCGATTGCAGTACGCTCTGCACCGAGGACAGGGGAATCCCCAGGGAGGCCAACTTGGTGTTGGAAATTTCCACCCAGATTTTTTCGTCCTGCAGGCCGAGCAGTTCCACCTTGCCCACATCCTTCACCCGCTGCAGCGCCAGTTGCAGGCGTTCCGCATAGTCTTTTTTCAGTGCGTAGTCGAAGCCGGGCCCGGTGAGTGCGTAGATGTTGCCGAAGGTGGTGCCGAACTCGTCATTGAAGAAGGGGCCCTGGATATCCGGCGGCAGGGTGTGGCGGATATCTCCGACTTTTTTGCGCACCTGGTACCAGAGGTCCGGGATCTCGCTGGAGCGCATATCGTCGCGGGCGACAAACAGCACCTGGGACTGGCCGGGGCGGGAAAAGGAGGTGATGCGCTGATAGTCGCCGGTTTCCATCAGCTTTTTTTCCACCCGCTCGGTAATCTGGCGGGATACCTCCTCGGCGCCGGCGCCGGGCCAGAGGGTGTTGACCACCATCACCTTGAAAGTGAACGGCGGGTCCTCGCTCTGGCCCAGTTGGGTGTAGGAGATGGTGCCCAGCAGGCCGAGCAGGATCATGGCGTAGAGCACCAGCGGGCGGTTTTTCAGTGCCCACTCGGAAAGGTTAAAACGCATGGCGATTATTCCCGATTTTATTGCCCGGCGGCCTGACTCGGCGGGGGCATTGGGTGAGATGTCTCACTGTAGGAGCCTGCTTGCAGGCGAATGGGGGTTGCGATGTGGCCCTGAGTGTTCGTCCGCAAGGGCTGGGGACCTTTATTCCTGTTGGGCCAGGGATCTGTCGAGATCGATCGGGCGATTCATTCTGTCCACCGGGCGCACCCGCTGACCTTCCCGCAGCAGATGGGTACCGGCGGCCACGACCCAGTCGCCGGGCTGCAGGCCCGCCAGTACGGGCACCTGCTCCTCGCCGTAGGGGCCCACGGTTACCGGTGTCTTGTGCAGGGTCGATTGCTGCGGGTCCAGCACCCATACGTAGGGCTGATCGCCGTCGGCGGTGAGTGCGGACATGGGCAGTGCCAGGGCACCCCGTGAGGATTTGCCATCCACGAACACCCGCGCGCTCTGGCCGAGTTCGGCGCCGGCCTTGTCGTTGTCGAAGGCCACCCGCGCCTCAAAGGTGCGCGAGGCGGCGTCCGCCGCCGGGGACAGTTCGCGAATATGCGCTGGGAAGAGCTGGCCCGGCCGCGACCAGAGTTCCACCGCCAGCGCCTGGCCGACTTTGAAACGGCCGATAGCCTGCTCCGGCAGGTCGATACGCACTTCGCGATCGCCGTCCACTGCCAGTTCGAACACCGCCTGGCCGGCGGCGACCACCTGTCCCGCCTCCGCCAGACGCTGGGCGATAACACCGCTCTGGGGCGCTTCAAGCACTGCATAACCGGCCTGGTTGCGGGTGACATCCAGTTGCGCGCGGGCCTGCTTGAGCTGGGCGGCACTGGCATCGAAACGGCTCTCGACGGTGTCGAACTGCGAGGCGCTGACCAACTGGCGCTGCAGCAGGGCGCGGTAGCGCTCCAGTTCGCCGCTGGCCAGGCGGTGTTCCGCCTCCGCGGAGGTGAGCCTTGCGCGGGCACTGTCCAGTTCCAGGCGCAGGTCCTCGGCGTTGAGTTCCGCAAGGGGCTGGCCCCGCTCGACCCGGTCGCCCACATCCACCAGGCGCCGACTGATCTTGCCGCCGATGCGGAAGGCCAGGGCCGGTTGGGAGCGGGCGCGAACCTCGCCGGGGAACACCTCATGCAGTGCCCCGGCGACCCTCGGGTGAACCATCACCGCCGGGCGCGGTTTTTCCTCGTCTTTTTCTGGTTCCGCCGGTGAGCAGGCGGCGAGTGTCAGCCAGAGTGGCAGTGCTGCGAGCAGTAGTGGTCGGTACATAAAGGAGTCCCATTCCTTGTGCTGATAATGCACGGCACCGAGGGTGCCGGTGGTAAAACGGGCGTTAGCACTGGTCGGTAATGCTATACTGGGCAGTATAGTAATTTTATTGAACTCGCGAGTCCAGTATATGGAGAGTTATGACTGATCAGACTTCACCGGTCGCATCCCGCGGCCGCCCCAAAGACCCGGCCAAGCGCCAGGCCATCCTCGATGCAGCCAAGGAGCTGTTTCTGTCCCTGGGATTTGCCGGCACCAGTATGGATGCGGTGGCCGCAGAGGCGGGGGTGTCCAAACTCACCGTCTACAGCCACTTTTCCGACAAGGAGAGCCTGTTTTCCGCGGCGGTTGAATCCAAGTGCGTCAATCAGTTGCCGTTTCCGATGTTTACCCTGGAGAAGGACAGCCCGGTAGAGGAGATACTGAACCGCATCGGCGCGGCCTTCCTGGCCATGATTGACAGCGAGGATGCCGTCCGCCTGCTTCGCCTGATGTGCGGCATGGCATCGCAGGATGGGGAGGTGGCGCGGTTGTTCTTTGAGGCCGGCCCGAAGCGCACCCAGATGGAAATGGAGCGCCTTTTGCGCCGGGCCACGGAACTGGAGCTGCTGCAGGTGGAAGATCCGGCGGCGGCGGCGGAGTATTTCTTCGGCATGCTGCAGGGATGCCAGCACATGCGGGTGCTGATTGGCTGTTGCGACGCACCCACGGAAGCGGAAATCCGCGAGCGCGTGGAAAAGGTGGTGAAAGTTTTTTTGCGCGCTTACAGCGCCTGAATGTAGGAGGGGCGGGGCGGCCTCCGCCATGCCCGCGATCGGTGTTTGCGGCCCCCTCGATCGCGGGCATGGCCCGCTCCTACAGCACAATTCTGAAAGTGATTCGCGCGATAGCTCGGCACATCCTCGTACCTCGGCCTTCGGTCCGACAATTTTGTCCCGAGTCCCGATAAATCAGGTTTTGATCCGGTAGCCGGTACGGAAAATCCACCAGATCCCGGTCATACATAACAGCAGAAACAATAGCGTCATCCCCAGGCTGATCCCCACGTTCACATCGGAGACCCCGTAGAAGGCCCAGCGGAAGCCGCTGATCAGGTAGACCACCGGGTTGAAGAGGGTGATCTTCTGCCAGAGCTCCGGCAGCATATTGATGGAGTAGAAGGCGCCGCCGAGGAAGGTGAGCGGAGTGACCACCATCAGCGGTATCACCTGCAGTTTCTGGAAGTCGTCCGCCCAGATTCCGATGATGAAACCGAACATGCTGAAGGTGAGTGCCGTCAGCACCAGAAAGCCCAGCATCCAGAAGGGGTGCACGATTTCGTAGTCGACGAAGAAGCGCGCGGTGACCAGGATCAGCAGACCGAGGATAATCGACTTGGTAGCCGCCGCTCCCACATAGCCAGCGACGACTTCGAACGCCGATACCGGCGCCGAGAGTACCTCGTAGATGGTGCCGGAGAACTTGGGAAAGAAAATCCCGAAGGAGGCGTTGGAAATACTCTCACTGAGTAGCGACAGCATGATCAACCCGGGGATGATAAACGCCCCGTAGCTGACCCCGTCTATATCCCCCATGCGCGAGCCGATAGCGGCGCCGAACACGATAAAGTAGAGCGAGGTGGACAGCACCGGTGAGGCGATACTCTGCATCAGGGTGCGCCAGGTGCGCGCCATTTCAAACTTGTAGATAGCGCGAATGCCATACCAGTTCATTCCTGAGCCTCCTTGGTTAACTGCTGTTCACTCTCTGCATGTTTGCCCCGAACCAGGCCGACGAAAATCTCCTCCAGTGAACTCTCCCGGGTGTGCAGGTCGCGGAAATCGATATTGGCCTCATTCAGCCGGCGCAGGAACTCGGTGATGCCGGTATCGCTGCTCTTGATATCGAAGCGGTAGACCAGTTGGCTGCCGTCGGCACTGAGGGTCAGCGGCAGGTCCGCCAGGATTTCCGGCACCTTGTCCAGCGGTTCCGGCAGATGCAAGCTGAGTTCCTTCTCCCCCATCTTCTGCATCAGGGTGCGCTTGTCCTCCACCAGTATCACTTCACCGTGGTTGATGACGCCCACCCGGTCGGCCATCTCCTCGGCTTCCTCGATATAGTGGGTGGTGAGAATAATGGTCACTCCCGACTCCCGCAGTTCGCGTACCATTTCCCACATATCCTGGCGCAACTCCACGTCCACCCCGGCGGTTGGCTCGTCGAGGAACAGGATTTTGGGCTCGTGGGATAGCGCCTTGGCGATCATCACCCGGCGCTTCATGCCGCCGGACAGCGCCATGATCTTGCTGTCCCTTTTCTCCCACAGGGAAAGCTGGCGCAGCAGCTTCTCGATATAGGCGGGGTTGGGGGCCTTGCCAAACAGGCCGCGGCTGAAATTTACTGTGGCCCAAACGCTTTCGAATGCATCGGTGGCCAGTTCCTGGGGCACCAGGCCGATCTCGCTGCGCACCAGGCGGTAATCGCGCTGGATATCGTAACCGTTTGCGATAACGCTGCCGCTGGTGGGATTGACGATACCGCAGACAATACTGATCAGGGTGGTCTTGCCGGCACCATTCGGCCCCAGCAGGGCGAAGATCTCCCCGCGCTGGATATCCAGGTCTACATTTTTAAGAGCGGTAAAACCTCCGGCGTAGGTCTTGCCGAGCCCCTTGACTGAAATAATCGGTTCCACTGTGCTTCCTTCCTCAAATAAAGTTGCCCCAACCGTCTGGTCGTCTATTCCCCGGGCAATTCGACATGCTACCTCAAATTCGGTGTAGTTTACTAAGCCCCGCGCCGCGAAAACTCCCGGCTACCAGACTGTTGGAGAGTCTCTTGCGGCAAGCCGTTGACGGATCAGTCACCGGCAATTCTGTAGTTGCCGATATCGGCCTCGATTCCGAGGCGCGCCAGGATTTCGCGCGTATCGAATTCCGTTTTCCGGTGCATATCCATCACCGCCGCGCGGGCGTTCCGGATGGATTCTTCATCCTGCCACTCCACCAATGTCACCAGTATGAAACTGTCATCGGTGTGGGAGCGCTCCATAAGGAAATCGCGGATAAATCCCGGCAGCTCCTTTAACAGCTGGTGGGTCTCCCGGACCCGGGCGAGGAATTCCCCGCGGGCCGGGTTGGGTACGACGAATTTGTCCAGGCGATAGATCCGGGAATTGTCGGATGGCTCAGTCATTTTTCGATCCTCGGTGCGTGAATAAACTAGGTTCTTTCCAACAGCCGCCACAGCGTCGCGGCGGCCACGGCGCTAGCGGGAAGCAGCAGCAACATCCCGGCGAACGAAAAGCCGGCGGCAAGGCCGAAACGGTCGATCCAGGGCTGGCTGGCCAGGGGTGACAGGAACTGGCCGATAAAAATACTGGTGGTGAGCCCGCCGGAGATGCGCCCGCGCATTCGCTCCGATGCCAGATGTATGGCACTGGCGAACAGATGCGGCATCAGAGCGCCCATGCCGACGCCGTATACCGCTGTCGCGGCCATTACCGCGGCGAAGGAATCCGCTGCGGAAATCAGCAGCATGCCGGCGGCCATAAAGGCGAAGCAGAAGGCGAATAGTCCAGGGGCTCCCAGCCGCTCGCGAATGCGGCGATAGAAAAACAGCGAGGAGACAGCTCCCATCAGGTTGCCGCCGGCGATGGCCTGTCCCGCGTGGCTGGGCAACACAGTGCCGATTTCCCGCAGCAGAAACGGCAGTTGGGTCGGAATCAGGTAGAACACCAGACTGTTGAGCAGCGCCGCGGCAAACAGCGCCGCCAGCGGAAAGTAGGGCACCTGCGCCGCATTGCCCGCACTTTCGGCGGTGTCGCGATCGCGCACCGGTTCGCCGAGAAAAAACAGCGCGGCGGGCAGCAGGAGCAGGGCTATGGCGTAGACCGCGAAAGGCGCGCGCCAGTGCAGGTCTGCCAGCAGGCCGCCGAGAACGAGAAACACCACACCGCCGAAGCTGATAAAGGCACCCTGTTGCGCCATATATTTCCCCTGCTCAGCGCCGGAAAAATAATCGCCAACCAGTGCGGTGACGGAAGTCATGGTGCCGGCCACCGCGATACCCAGCAGTGCGCGGCCCACCAGTATCCCAGGCAGGCTGTCGGCCAGCAGTCCGGACACGCCCGCCAGTCCATACAGCAACACCGATGACAACAGCAACCGCCGCCGTCCGAAACGATCGGAGACAACGCCGGCAAGCGGCGCGAAGAGGGCGATAAACAGGGCCGGCAAGGTGAGTACCAGCCGAGTCAACAATTCGCTGTTGGCGCTATCAGCGAAGTGGTTTTCCAGCGCCGGCAGCGAAGGCGCGACAGTAGCCCCGGCCATCACTGTCAGCGCGGCCAGGCAGAGGAGGGTAGCCTTTCGCAGGGATAGATCTTTCCGCTCTGTCGCAGTGGCTGTTTCAAATCCGGCTTGTACGGGGTAAGGCTTCACGCGGCGATCTCCGCGTAGGGGCGATGATCGCGCGCTTCGCGCAGGGAAGTTGCCCACCAGCGCAGGTGCGCCAGCATGCACGCCAGGGAACGCTCGGCGCGGGCGGCGTCCCACAGCTGGCCGCGATCATCGAACTGCTCCCAGACGTTGATAAAGCTGACGCAGTCGCGCAGGGTGACTGCGTGCAGTTCGGCGAATACCTGGCGCAGCTGCTCCACCGCGCGCGATCCGCCGGAGATGCCACCGTAGCTGACAAAGGCCACCGGTTTGGCCTGCCACTCCGCATTGGCGGAATCGATGAGGGCTTTGAGCGGCGCCGGATAGCCGTGGTTGTACTCGGGAGTTGCGACTATGAACGCGTCGGCCCTGTCGAGGCGTCCGCGCAGATCGGCGGTGCCGGCGGCGGGATCGATCAGGTCGAGAGTGTAGTCGCCACCCTGTTCCAGTTGGGCGGCCAGCCAATTGACGATGGCGTCACAGAGGCGGCCCTCGCGGGTGCTGCCGTAAATCACGGCGAGGTGAATCCTGGTGTGCATGGTTTTCTCCCAGAGGTTGCAATCGAACGCCGCGCAGTGTAAAAGCTCAAGTTAACTTTAGGTCAATCGCTGTGACGATAAATTTTCGCTATGGCATGGGTAGAAAGATGACTATGAAGAAAGGTGGTGGCAGCACCTGCCAGGACCCGAAACTGCGCCGTGAGCTCACGGTGGGCGAGGTGGCCGAGCGCAGCGGCGTGGCGGTTTCCACCCTGCATTTCTACGAGAGCAAGGGACTGATCAAAAGCTGGCGCACCGCCGGCAACCAGCGCCGCTACGCCCGCGATGTATTGCGCCGGGTGGGTATTATCAAAGTGGCCCAGCGAACAGGCATTCCCCTGGCGGAAATCCGCGAGGCGCTGGATACGCTGCCGAACGGGCGCACACCCAACGCCCGGGATTGGGCAAAGCTCTCCGCGCGCTGGCGTGAGGATCTGGATGGGCGTATCGAACAGCTGACTTTATTGCGGGATCGGTTGGAAGGTTGTATCGGCTGCGGTTGCCTGTCCATGGACAGCTGCCCGTTGCGCAACCCGGAAGACGTGGCGGGGGGGAGAGGCAGTGGGCCGCAGTATCTTGTCAGTGATTAGTGGCTTCCCGTAGGATTTGCTTGCAGGCGAACACCCGGGACCGCGGAGCTCCAGCTCGGCAAGCGGGCCACAGGCCCGCCAAGGGGCGAACACAAGATTCGTCCCCTACAGGAAACATTCAGCCAAACAACTTGCGATAAAAATTCACCGCGCCATCCCAGGCATCCCTCGCCGCGGTTTCACTGTAGGCCAGGGGAATACCGAACTTTTCACCGCGGCCGGTGGCGGCGGGGTTGGTAAAGCCGTGTTTGACGCCGGGATAGCTGGTCAGCTGGAATTTCACTCGGCGGTTTGCATCTCTTTGACAAAGGCCGCCACCTGGTCCGCTGGAATCATGTCGTCGGCGCCGCCGACATAGACCTGGATCTCCGCCTTGACGGTGCCGGGCTCTACCTTGATATCGCTGTCCAGCGTGCCGTGGAAGCTCACCACGCCTTTCAGCTCCAATCCCAGCCGCGCCATGTTCAGTGCCACGGCGCCGCCGAAGCAGTAACCCTGGGCGGCGATGCGCGCTCCGTCGACGATTTCGTGTTTCTGCAGCAGGTCCATAGCGGTGTGGAAACGCTGTTTGACGGCCCCGGGAGTCTCGAGAACGCCATTCATCAGCGCCGCGGCATCGGTGGGGTTGTCCGCCTGCTTGCCGGAACCGAACATATCCAGCGCAAAGGCGGTATAGCCCAGGGCGGCCAGCCGGTCGGCCTGCTCGCGGACGAAATCGTTGTGGCCCCACCACTCGTGAATTACCAGAATGCCCGGACGCTCGCCGTCGATGCTGTCATCGTAGGCCAGGTACCCGGTAAACGATTCGCCGTCCACCGTGTATTCGAGTGTTTCACTGTGCATTTTTTTCCTCCTTGTCTGAGTTTACGGTGCCGTAGGGTGCGTCGTGGCAGACAACTGCTCCATGCGCTGTCTGCATGACCGCCACCCATGGCGGCCTCGCACCGGTGCAGGTTTCAGTTTTCCCAGGGTGGCCCCTTGAGTTCCACTACATTGTTTTCCGGATCGCTGACATAGATCGACGGCCCTTCGCCCTCGGCCCCGTAGCGGGATTCCACCTGCCCGGGTTCGATGTCGTTGTCGCGCAGGTACCGAAGTATCTGCTCCCCGTCGAAGGGGTCTATGCGCAGGCACACGTGATCCATATTGCGCCCCTCTTTGCCCGGTGCCGCACCGCCGGCGCGACCCAGTTTCTGGTTCACCGGCACCAGGTCGATCAGGCTGCTGCCGGCGCGCAGTTGGTAGAGGCCGATTTCCTTTTGCGTACGCTCCACGGTACAGCCGAGCAGTTGGTAAAAATCCATCATCGCCTGCAAATCGACGACGCGCAGTACGATATGGTCGATATGTTGAATCTTTAACATAGTGTCCTACACCAGTGGTGCCCTGAAAGGCTCGATGGTGACCCAGTCCCCGGTATCGCAGTTGCCACCTTCCCGCGGCAGCACGATAAAACAGTTGGCGCGGGAGAAGCCGGAGAGGATATGGCTGCCTTGTACACCGGTGCTCTGCACCACTTGCTGGCCGTCGCAGTCGCGCCAGGTGCAGCCGCGCTGGTAGTCCAGACGCCCGGGTTTCTTGGCGATGGGGTTGAGCAGCCGCGCGCGGCACTGGATCGGCGGCTGGCGATTTTCATCGCTCACGCCTTTTAGTTTCTCCAGCGCCGGCAGCACCAGCTGGTATAGGGTGACCAGGGCGGAAACGGGATTGCCGGGCAGGCCGAAAAACAGTGCCCGGCCGTTCTCCCGGGGCAGGTGACCGAAAGCGAAGGGCTTGCCTGGCTTGATCGCCAGGCGCCACAGCTCCAGTTGCCCCAGTTCCTCCAGCACTGTGCGGGTAAAATCCGCTTCGCCCACAGAGACGCCGCCGCTGGTGACGATAATGTCAGCGCTCTCCCGTGCGGCGAGAAATCCGTCGCGGATCGCCCGCGGCTCGTCCGGCAGGCAGCCGAGATCGACGATGTCCAGGTTCAATTGCGCGAGCGCCGCTTTTATCGCGATGCGGTTGCTGTCGTAGATATTTCCCTCGCCCAGTTCCGCGGCGGGGGTATTCAGGGAGCGCAGCTCGTCGCCGATGGAGAGCAGCGCGGCGCGCACCCGGCGCACAACCGTGACCTGCGCCACGCCGGCGGCGGCGAGCAGGGCGATATCCGGTACCTTGAGAGCGGTGCCGGTGTCCAGCAGGGTTTCCCCGCTGCGCACGTCCTCGCCGCGGCGGCGGATATGCTCCCCGGTTTTCGGGGCCCTGTGCAGGGTGAGGCTGTCTCCCTGCAGTTCCGCCTGTTCCTGCATCACCACCCGGTCGGCGCCCGCGGGCAGCGGCGCACCGGTGGTGATGCGCACGCACTCGCCGGCCCCGATCGCGCCGGAAAAGGGATGGCCGGCGAGGCTTTTTCCAACCAGTTGCAGGGAAGTGTCGCTCTCGCCGCAAAGCGCGTAGCCGTCCATCGCCGAGTTGTCGCAGGGGGGCAGGTCCAGTTGTGCCTGTGCCGGTTTCGCCAGCACGCGGCCGCAGGCCTGTTCCAGGGGAAGGGTTTCGGTTTCGCTCAGGGGGGCAATGGCCTCCAGCAACTGCTCGCGGGCCAGCTCAACGGAAATCAGGCCGCTCTGATGGCAGATATCGGTGGTCATGGTGTTTTATCTTTTTGTTGCGGATGGGGGGGACCTTAGCGCGGTTGGGGGGAAATGCAATAGCGCAGGGGGTGGGGGCTGACGCAGAGGCGAATATACTTTCGTCGTTCCGGCGCAGGCCGGAACCCAGGTGTCAGCACACTGGATACCGGTTTGCGTCGGTATGACGATTCAACGAGTAGTTGATTTGAAACAGCTTCTGCGAATCAGGCGGCCTGCTCCGCCAGCTTGCGCAACAGTCCGGCGATTTCCGGTTTGCAGGAACCGCAGTTGGTGCCGCAGCCGAGTTCCTCGCCCAGGGATTCCACCGAGTCGACGCCGCGTTCGATGGCTTCCTGTATCTGCTGCCGGGAAACCTGCATACAGCTGCACACCATCTGCGCGCCGGGGGGAATATTCTGCAGCAGTTGTGCCGGTGCCTCGGGCAGCGGCTGTTCCAGGCTGCTTTCCAGCACCTGGCGGTCCGGCAGGGTGCGCCAGTCTCCACCGGTAAAGACCAGTAGGTCCACCTGTCGGCCGTAGGCCAGCCAGCGCTCCCCCTGGAGCAGTCGCAGTTGCTGCCAGTGCAGGTCGTTGCGCCCGAGCAGTTGTTCGCCCAGTGCGCGCCAGTCCGGGGTTTCGCGCAGCGCCAGCTCGTAGCGGTAGCCGTCATTGCAGGGGACCCGGTACCAGTGCACCAGGTCCGCTTCCGACAGCCACTGCTGAATGCGTTCGGCGCTTTCCCGGCGGCACAGCAGGCTGGCGTAGCTGTGCACGGGCAACGGCTTCAGCTGCACCGACAGCTGCTTGAACTCCGGCTGGCCCGAGTAGGGGTCGGTGACCGGTTCCGCCAGCGCGCTGACCCGCGCCCGGTATGCCAGGGTTTCGCTCCAGTGAATGGGGGCGAACAGCTCCCCGGCCTTTTGCGCCCCGGTGAGCGCCGCGCGGCCGCAGAGGGTGCCCCGGGGGCTGCGCACTTCTACCAGCTGTCCGTCGTCGACATGCCAGTGTTTGGCATCCCGCGGGTTGATCTGTATTTCCGGCAGTTCGCTGTGGTCCAGCAATTTTCGCGCGCGGCCGGTACGGGTCATGGTGTGCCACTGGTCGCGCAGGCGGCCGCTGTTGAGCCACAGCGGGTATTCGGCGCTGCGTTTCTGCTCGGGGCTGCGCGGCTGTACCGGCACAAATTGCGCGCGGCCGCTTGCGGTATAGAAGCGCCCGTCCGCGAACAGCCGCTGGGTTCCTTCCGGATTGGCGCTGTTGACCGGCCACTGTACCGGCTGCAGCTGGTCGTATTCGCGCCGGCTGAGGTTCTCCAACGCGGAAATATCGAATGCCCGGCTGCCCGGTTTTCCGGTTTGGTTCTCAAAACCGGAGAGGGCGGCGTGCTCGCGGAAAATATCCACCGGATGGGTGTAGGCGAAGGCTTCGCCGAAGCCCATCTGCGTGGCCAGGTCGCAGATTATCTGCCAGTCGTGCCGGGCCTCGCCGGGCGGCGTCAGGAAGGACCTCTGGCGGGAAATGCGCCGCTCGGAATTGGTTACGGTGCCGTTTTTCTCCCCCCAGGTGGTGGCGGGCAGCAGCAGGTCGGCACAGCGGGCGGTGTCGGTGTCCGCCACGCAGTCGGAGACCACCACCAGCGGGCATTTTTCCAGCGCGCGGGCCACGCGTCCGGCATCCGGCATGCTCACCGCCGGGTTGGTGGCCATGATCCAGACGGCCTTGATCTCCCCGTTTTCGATAGCCCGGAAGAGATCCACCGCTTTCAGCCCCGGCTTGTTCGCCATGGAGCCCGAGCGCCAGAAGCGCCCCACGCGGTCGATATTTTCCGGGGTGAAATCCATATGCGCAGCGAGCATATTGGCCAGTCCGCCCACCTCGCGCCCGCCCATGGCATTGGGCTGGCCGGTGATGGAAAAGGGGCCGGCGCCGGGCTTTCCGATGCGCCCGGTGGCCAGGTGGCAGTTGATGATCGCGTTGTTCTTGTCGGTGCCGCTGCTGGACTGGTTGATGCCCTGGGAATAGAAGCTGATCGTTTTTTCGCTGTGCGAAAAAAGCGTAAAAAATTCCATCAGCTGGTCGAGGGGCAAGCCGCAGTATTCGGCGGTTTTCTCCGGCGTCCATTCCCCTGCGGTGTCCAGAGTCTGTGAGAAGTTTTCCGTGTGGTTCTTTATAAATTCTCTGTCAAGAGAATTTACTTCCGACAGGAAGCGGAGCAGGCCGTTGAACAGCGCCCCGTCGCTGCCGGGGGTGATCGCCAGGTGCAGGTCCGCCATCTCGCTGGTGGCGCTGGCGCGGGGGTCGATTACCACCAGCTTGGCATTTGCCGCCTGCATGCGCTGGAAGAGTATCGGGTGGGTCCAGGCGGCGTTGGAGCCCACCAGCACCACCAGTTCCGCCTCTTCCAGATCCTCGTAACAGCAGGGCACCGCGTCCGCGCCGAGCGCGCGCTTGTAGGCGGCCACCGCCGAGGACATGCACAGGCGCGAGTTGGTATCCACATTGCCGCTGCCGATAAAACCTTTCATCAGCTTGTTGGCGACGTAGTAGTCCTCGGTAAGCAACTGGCCGGACAGGTAAAAGGCCACTGAGTCGGGGCCGTGTTCGGCGATGGTGCGTTTGAACTGCCTCGCCATGAAATCCATGGCGCTGTCCCAGTCGCATTCCCTGCCGCGCAGGCGCGGGCGCAGCAGGCGGCCGTGTTCACCCAGGGTTTCCGCCAGGGCGGAACCCTTGACGCACAGGCGGCCGGCATTGGCCGGATGCTGCTCGTCGCCGGCGACCGATGCCGCCTGCTCATCGCCGCGGTTTTTCACGGTGGCTGTTACACCGCAGCCCACACCACAGTAGGGGCAGGTGGTGCAGGTCTTTTGTGCGCGAAAGTGCTCGAGTAACGCCATGTTCAGAGATCGACGGCGATGCACACGGTGTCGCCGTCAAAGGCGACTTGGTAGCTGTTCAGCTTTACGCTCTCGTCTTCGAGGCAGACGCCATCGCTCAGGCGAAAATGCTGCTTGTACAGCGGCGAGGCAACCGTGAGCTGGCCGTCCACTTCCGCAACGAGACCGCGGGCGATAACGCCGGCTTTGGAGAAGGGGTCCCAGTTGTCCAGGGCGTACAGCTCGGGCTCGCAGTCGGGAAGAAAAAAAAGGGCGATGCTTCTGTTGTTACCCAGAGAGGGATCGCCCACAAGGGCACACACACCGGAATCGGCAACCAGATCTGATCGCTTGCAGATCGGCTGCCACTGGGGGTGGGTTATGGCAACTTGGGTCATGGTTTGCTCCTGAAAAATAAGCAGCAGAAATATTTATTTGTTCTACCGGCGGAAGTCGTATCCGGCATGGCACTCCGCAGTCCTGGATTCCGGCCTTCGCCGGAATGACGGTGTTGGATGCGAAGGCCTCGATGCCGGGAACCGGTTGCGGGACTGTCGGCCGGAGGGACCCGACCGACAAGCCTCCAGGGATGGATTCACGGTGTGTCCCGCAACCGGTTCCCGGCAGCGGGGCCGCCCTTCCACCCCTTCAGTGCACCATTAGGCCGGCTCGGCAACTTTTACGATTTCCTCTTCCCGCGCCGGGCGAGGCTGGCCGCGTTCCTCCACGAAGACGATTTTCTCGTCCGCCTGGTCAGTGTTCACGAACTGGCGGAAGCGCTTGAGCATTTCCGGATCCTCGATGGCGGTCTTCCACTCGCACTGGTAGGTGCCGACGATATTGGCCATCTGCGCCTCCAGCTCCTCGCAGATTCCCAGCTTGTCATCGATGATCACCTCGCGCAGGTAATCGAGGCCGCCCTCCAGGTTTTCCAGCCACACCGAGGTGCGCTGCAGCTTGTCGGCGGTGCGCACATAGAACATCAGGATGCGGTCGATGTATTTGATCAGGGTCTCGTCGTCCAGGTCGGTGGCGAAGAGATCCGCGTGGCGCGGGCGCATGCCGCCGTTGCCGCACACGAACAGGTTCCAGCCGTTCTCGGTGGCGATAACCCCCACGTCCTTGCTCTGCGCCTCGGCGCACTCGCGGGTGCAGCCGGACACCGCCATCTTGATCTTGTGCGGCGAGCGCAGGCCCTTGTAGCGGTTCTCCACTTCCAGTGCCATGCCCACACTGTCCTGCACGCCGAAGCGGCACCAGGTGCTGCCCACACAGGACTTCACCGTGCGCAGGGATTTGCCGTAGGCGTGGCCGGTCTCGAAACCGGCGTCGATCAGTTCGCGCCAGATTTCCGGAAGCTGTTCCAGCCGCGCGCCGAACAGGTCGATGCGCTGGCCGCCGGTGATTTTGGTGTAGAGGTTGTATTTCTTCGCCACCTGGCCCAGCACGATCAGCTTGTCCGGGGTGATCTCGCCGCCGGCCACCCGCGGTACCACGGAGTAGGTGCCGTTTTTCTGCATGTTGGCCATAAAGGTGTCGTTGGTGTCCTGCAGGCCAACGTGCGGCTTCTTGTGGATATGCTCGTTCCACAGGGAGGCGAAGATCGATGCCGCCGCCGGCTTGCAGAGTTCGCAGCCGCGGCCGCTGCCATGCTTTTCCAGCAGTTCGGGAAAAGTTTTGATTTGCTCCACCTGTACGATGTGGAACAGCTCCTGCCGGGTAAAGGCGAAGTGAGGGCAGATATTGTTGTTCACTTCCACGCCCAGGGCCGCCAACTCCTCGTCCACCACGTTTTTCAGCAGCGCGGCGCAGCCGCCACAGCCGGTGGAGGCTTTGGTGGAATCCTTGACTTCGGCCAGGGAGCAGCAACCCCCCTGTACCGCGTCGACGATCTGGCCTTTGCTCACATTGTGACAGGAGCAGATTGTGGCGGTGGCGGGGAGGGCGCCGGCGCCGAGAGCGGGGGCGGCACCGTCGGCGGCCGGCAGTATCAGCTGCTCCGGGTGCTCCGGCAGCTCTATATCGTTGAGGTGGTACTGCAGCAGCTGGTCGTAGTCGCCGGTGTCGCCCACCAGTACCGCGCCGAGCAGTTTTTTGCCCTCACCATCGGTGATCATGCGCTTGTAGATGCCGCTCTGCTCGTCCACAAAAGTGATTGCCGCGGCACCCTCGGCGCGGCCGTGGGCGTCGCCGATGGAGCCCACCTGCACGCCGAGCAGTTTCAGCTTGGTGCTCATGTCGGCACCGGTGAAGACTTCACTGGTCTCGCCGCACAGTTGCGCCAGCGCGGTGCGGGCCATGGTGTAGCCGGGGGCCACCAGGCCGTAGATGAAATTGTTGTACAGGGCGCACTCGCCGATGGCGAAGATATTTTCGTCGGAAGTGCGGCAGGACTCGTCGATAGCGATGCCGCCGCGCTCGCCCAGTTGCAGGCCGGCGGACTTGGCCAGCTTGTCCTCGGGGCGGATACCGGCGGAGAAGACGATCAGGTCGGTGATGAGTTCGCGCTCGCCCTTGAACTGCATTCGCAGGCGGCCATCCACCTCCTCGATCAGTTCGGTGGCGGTGCTGGTGTGCACGGTTACGCCCAGGTCCTCGATCTTGTTTTTCAGCAGTTCCGAACCGCCCTCGTCCAGCTGTACCGACATGAGCCCCGGGGCGAATTCCACCACGTGGGCTTCCAGCCCCAGTTCCTTCAGCGCGTTGGCCGCTTCCAGGCCGAGCAGGCCGCCGCCGACCACCACGCCGATGCTGGCGCCCTGGGAGGCATTGCGGATTGCGTCCAGGTCTTCCAGGGTGCGGTAGACGAAGCATTTTTCGTGTTCGTGTCCGGGAATCGGCGGCACGAAGGGGTAGGAACCGGTAGCCAGGAGCAAGCGGTCGTAAGACTTGCTGACGCCGCTGGCGGAAGTCACGGTCTTGTTTTCCCGGTCGATGGACACGGCGGTGTCGTTCAGCAGCAGCTCGAAGCCCCACTCCCGGTACTGTTCAACCTTGCCCAGCGCCAGGTCGTCGGCGGAGCGGCCGGCGAAATACTCCGAGAGGTGCACCCGATCGTAGGCGGGCCTGGGTTCGGCACAGAAGACGGTGACGTCGAAGAGAGCCTTTTCCGGCCGCCCGGCCAGTTGCTCGAGAAAGTGGTGGCCCACCATGCCGTTGCCGATCACGATCAGTTTTTGCTTAACCATAAGTCCTGCCATCTTGTTCTGAATTTTCGGCAGGGAAGGCGCGGTGGCGTGGCACAGACGCTTCCTCTTCTGCCGAAGAGTCCAGGCGCCGTTGCCTCGTTAGGGGAATGAATTTTTGTGTTGGTACCTGTAGACATTCAAGGTTTGTGCCAACCGGGGTTTTGCGGGGTTTTGCGGGACGCCGAGGCGATATGTCGGGTCGCCTTGCAATAAATTGGTGCGCATTAAAACTGTTTGCCCCCGAATGGTGCCTGTAGCTCGTAGGAGCGGCCGTTGGTCGCGATCGGACTTGCAGGCGGGCCTGCGGCCCGCAAGCCGAGCTGGAGTTCCGCGGTTCCGGGGATTCAAAGCAAGTGCAGCAGGTGCGAGAGCAGCAGCAACAGCGCGACAAGCTGCCAGAACAGCAGCGGATTGCGCTCCATCAGAGGGCGGTCTTCTCCCGCGGCAAATTCTGCGTTGGGGGTGTGCAGGTCGTGCACGAATTCCGACAGCGCCGGATAGCGGTAGCGCGGGTCCGGAGCGCAGGCCTTCTGCAGGGCGCCGTCTATCCACTCGGGGATATCGGCGCGGTGCTGCCGGGCACTGGTGTACTGCATCCCGGCGTAGCTTTTCAACTGGTAATGGCGGCTGCCGAAACGCTCCCGGTAGGGATAGTGACCGGTGAGCAGTTCGTAGGTGATCACGCCCAGGGAAAAGATGTCCGAGCGGTGGCTGGGACTGTCGCCGAAGAAGTATTCCGGGGCGGCGTAGTTCTTGCTGCCCGGTGGCGTGCCGTCGCGAAAGCGCAGGTGTTCCGCCAGGCCCGCGGCGCTTGCGCCGCCCAGGTCGATCAGTTTCAGGCGGCCGTCCCTGGTCAGCATGATGTTTTCCGGCTTCAGGTCTCCGTGAATAATCTCCATCCGCTGCAGCCGGCGCAGGGCGCTGACCAATTGGCCGATAAAGTCGCGCACCTGCTCCAACTCCGGCCGGGGGTTCAGCTGCATCCACTGGCGCAGGTTCTGGCCGTCGATCGCCTCCATTACATGGTAGAGAAACTGCCGCTCGGGTTTGGGTGGATGAATCCTGATGATGCCGGGGTGGTCCAGGCGGCGGCCGGTCCACTCCTCGGCGATAAAGCTCTCGATATAGGCCGGGTCGTCGGCAAAGTTGACCGACGGGGTTTTTATCGCGCAGAGAGAGCCGGTTTCCGTGTCCCGCGCCAGGTACAGCTGGCTCCGGGGGCTCGCCTGCAGCTCCTGCAGGATCAGGTAGCCGTCCAGTTTGTTGCCCGGGCTCAGGTCCGGGGGAAAGGGAAGCTGGCGGTTGTGGGCCAGCAGGTCATCTCCCTCCGGCTGGGCCACCCGCTCAACCCGGCACACGGCCGCGCTCAGGTTGTCGCCGGAACCCGCGGCCAGAGCGGCGTCCACCAGTGCCCGGGCCGGATCGTCATCCCCGCGCTGCAGGATTTCCGCCATCGTCGCCGGGGGCAGGTGTTCGTGCACGCCGTCGCTGGTCAGCAGGTAGATATCCCCGGGGTGCAAGGGTTCGCGGCGGTAGTCCACTTCCACATGGGCGTCCATTCCCAGGGCGCGGCTCAAAAAGGTCCGGCCGGGGCCGAGGGCGCGGCTGTGGTCGCGGGTGAGGCATTCCAGCCTGCCGTCGCGCAGCCGATGGATGCGGGAATCGCCGATATGGATCAGGTGGGCACTGGCGCCCTTGAAGATGACCGCGGAGAAAGTGGTGAGCCAGCCCTGGGCTATCTCCCCGCCGCCTCCCTGGCGGTGGAGCCAGCCGTTCAGGGATTGCAACACCCGCGCCGCGGCCTGTTTTATGGTCCAGGTCTCGGGGGTGCTGTAGTAGTCGGACAGGAAGCCGCTGACCGCCGCCCGGGCCGCCGCGCCACCGGCTTCCGCGGAGGCGACGCCGTCGGCCACCGCGGCCAGGGCGCCGCGGTAGCGCAGTTCGACACCGCCGGGCACGCAGGTCGCGCAGGCATCGTCGTTGTGCTCGCGGCGGCCGGCGAGAGAGGCACTGGAGAATTCCAGGGCCTCGACGGTGGTACGGCTCGGTGCTTCCAGCTTAAGCGACATCGATCAGCGACACGCTGCCGTCCGGCAGTACTTCGGCCATGTGCCCCTCGGGTTCTTCCATCAGAAGGGTGGCGGCGAAGCCCAGCACCGCGGTGGCGGCGATCACCAGGAAGAAGACCTGGTAGGAAACCAGGCTGAGCACGGTGAGGTAGAAGACCGCACCGACATTGCCGTAGGCGCCGGTCATACCGGCGATCTGGCCGGTGAGGCGGCGCTTGATCAGCGGCACCACCGCAAACACCGCGCCTTCGCCCGCCTGCACAAAGAAGGAGCAGGCCATCGCCGCGCATACCGCCAGGTACAGGGGCCACTGCGCATTGATCTGGCTCATGGCGAAGTAGCCCAGCGCCAGGCCGATAACCAGGATCAGCAGGGTGGACTTGCGTCCATAGCGGTCGCTGAACAGCCCCCCGGCGGGGCGCGACACCAGGTTCATGAAGGCGTAACCGGAGGCCAGCAGGCCGGCCTTGACCGGGTCCAGCTCGAAGGTTTCGGAAAAGAACAGGGGCAGCATGGAGACCACCGCCAGCTCGGAGCCAAAGGTGGCGAAATAGAGCAGGTTGAGCACCGCCACCTGTTTGAATTTGTAGCGGTGGATGGGCGCCGGCGGGTTGGTGAATACCTCGCGGTTGATGCTCCAGGTTTTCCTGGCGTCGAGCAGGTAGAGAAGTCCCAGGCCGCAATAAATCAGAGTGGCCCAGAAGCTGGATATCATGTTGACCCCCGTGGAGAGCTTCCAGGTGAGCAGCGCCAGCGCCGCGTACATGGGCACTTTCATCACCAGCAGCAGTACGAAATCCCCCGTGCTGGTCACTTCCATGGCACCGATTTTCTTCGGCTTGAAATAAGTGGAACCCTTGGGGGTGTCTGTGACCGTGGCGTAGTAGATAAAACTGTACACCAGCGCCATCAAACCGGTGAGGCCGATGGCGTAGCGCCAGCCGTCGTCCCCGCCGAAAATCAGCGCGACGGTGGGCAGGGTCATGGCCGCGGCGGCGGAGCCGAAATTGCCCCAGCCGCCGTAGATGCCCTCGGCGGTGCCCAGTTGGCGCGCCGGAAACCACTCGGACACCATGCGGATACCGACCACAAAGCCCGCGCCGATAAAGCCCAGCAGGAAGCGGCCCACGGCGGCCTGCACGAAGCTGTCCGCCAGCGCGAAGATAAAACAGGGCACGCTGCCCACCGCCAGCAGCAGCGAATAGGTGAGGCGCGGGCCGTATTTGTCGGTGAGCATGCCGATCACGATGCGCGCAGGGATGGTCAGCGCCACATTGAGGATCAGCAGGGTTTTCACCTGGTCCGGGGTGAGCGACAGGCTGTCGGCAATGGCCATCAGCAGTGGTGCATGGCTGAACCAGGCGAAGAATGAGATAAAGAAGGCCACCCACGTGAGGTGGAGGATTTTGGTTTTCCCGCGGAAGGAAAACAGGTTCAGGGTATCGCTGGACATGGTGGTTTCCTTTTATTCGATTTTGCCGCGGGCATAAAAAAAGCCCACGGGGTTCGGCCTGGGGCCGCTGCCGGTGGACTTCGTTGTCCGTTCATTGATTTTTTGCCACAGGGGCGAACACAAGGTTCGCCCCTACACGCAAATCGTCATGTGGGTTTGGTATTCAAATTACGTGCCATCACTTTTGGCGCTGCAGGAACTCCTCTGTCTGCCGGTACAGCTCCGGGCGGAATGCCCCCGCGGCCTGCGCATTTACCTGGGAGAATTCCCCGCAGAGTTCCAGCAGCTGTGCTGCTTTCTCCTCCGTGGGGCTGCCGTAGTCTCCATCGGCGAACAGGTGCCAGCCGCTATTGGCCGCGGCATCGGAATCGCTGCGGCGATACAGCTGGTCCGCCAGTGACGGTGCCACCACCTCTTCCGGCAGCCCCAGGTATTCCTCCCGCGCCAGCAGCGCGGTGGCGTCCCGGCGTTGGGCGGGCTCTGCCAGCCAGCGGCAGGCCTGCAGCAGTGCGGCGCGCAGGGCCATGTGGGCAACCGGGTGAGCGTTGTGCCAGCTTTCGGTGACCGCCAGCACCTTCTCCGGCATGGCGGGCAGCAGTGTATTGCAGGGGGTGGCGATTGCGCCGATGCCCCTGCGCGCGGCCATGGTGTTCCAGGGTTCACCCACGCAATAGCCGTCGATTTCCCCCCGCTCCAGGTTGTCCACCATCTGTTCCGGCGGCAGCACCAGCAGTTGCAGGTCCCGGTCCGGATCGATCTTCGCGGTGCGCAGCCAGTGGCGCAGCTGCAATGCGTGACTGGAAAATGGGTATACGGTGGCGAAGCGCAGCGGCGCTTCGTCACTTGGGCGCGCGCGCAGGTATTCCTTCAGCGCTCGGCCGACCTGCCCGCCGTCGCAGTCGCAGTCACCCGCTGGCAGTGGCAGCTTGCGATAGAGGGATTCCGCCAGGGTGATGGCGTTGCCGTTGCAGCTCAGGATCAGGCCGCTCAGCAGTCGCTCTCCACACTGGGGGAGGGTTTGTGCCAGGGTCAGCGGCATGGGGGCGAGCATGGCGGCGGCGTCGGCGGCGCCGCCGATCAGCTTGTCGCGCAGAGTGGCCCAGGAGGTCTCCCGCTGCAGTTGTACTTTGAGCCCGAAGCGGCTGAAAAAGCCCATTTCCCGGGCGACGATCAGCGGCGCGCTGTCGGTGAGGCGCAGGTAGAGCAGCTTGAGGTGATTCTTTTCCGGGCTCAGGGAAGTAGGCATGGGTCGCTCAATTTTTTGGGGCTGAAGGCTCAATTTCCGGGCTGAAGATGTTGAATAATTCGCTCCGCCACCACGCGCATGGTGGAGTTACTGCTCATGGCCAGGTTGCGCAGGGTCTTGTGCGCGGCCTCTTCGCTGAGGTTCTTCTTGGCCATCAGCAGGCCCTTGGCCCGCTCGATGGCCTTGCGTTCGTCCAGTTGCTGGCGGGTGCGCTCCAGGGATTGGCGCAATTGCTGGTAGCTGCGGAACTGCGCCATGGCGATCTCGATCGCCGGTGCCACCCGCTCTGCGCTGATGCCCTCGGCCATATAGGCGCTCACACCGGCCTCCACTGCGCGGGCGATAAAGCCCGCGTCGCCGCGGGGGGAGAACATGGCTACCGGGGTGGGATTCTGGCGGTTGATGATCGCCAGGCTTTCGAGGATGTCGCGGTCCGGTGACTCGATATCGATCAGCACGATATCCGGCCGGTGTCTCTCCACATGGAGGAGCAGCCCCTCGGCGCTATTGAGCTGGGCCAGCAGTCGATAGCCGGCCGAGCGCAGCTGGGCACAGACCATTTCCGCCCGTTCGGGGTGGTCGTCGACCAGCATTATGCCGAGAGATTTATTCATCGCTATTCAGTGTCTTATTGTCAGTGACCGGTCTCTGCAGTCCGGTGCCAGCAGTTCGGATCAACAACCCGGTGACACCGAATGCCGCCGGGCTTTCTCTTGCCGCTGGGGAAAAGCAATCAAAAGCTGTGCCAAACGCCAATTTCCAGGTAAACCGCCGGTGGCGGGCTGTGCTACCTTTAGTGGGACCTGTGGCTTTTGCACATTCATGGTGCGGGAGGTGATATGGCGGCCTGTTTTTGGTGCGCATTGAATGTCCCTGCCTTGTTTTGGGCCTTGTGAGGGTGCGGGAACCGGTGGCATGATGATTGCGTTGAATTTTGACGTTGATTTTGAACCCGAACTTGAGCGTTCTCCCGGAGGCTGCCAGCTCAGGACATCCAAACCGATACAAACAAACATTCACAAACACCGAGCCCTCAAACCTAAGTTCTCCGAATAGGGTTTGTTGGCCGTGAACCGGTCTGTCCGGTTCACCAGGGTCGGCGGAGAAATCCGTCGGCCTCCCGAACTTGGAAAGGCGTTTGATGCTAGAAGACAATCTCGGGCGCAGGTTCTATTACCTGCGCCTGTCCGTGACCGATGTGTGCAACTTCCGCTGCAACTACTGCCTGCCGGAAGGCTACACCGCGGCGGACGACAGCCCTCACCTCACCTCCGCCGAAACGGCGACGGTGATCCGCGCCTTTGCCAGCCTGGGCACGCAGAAAGTGCGCTTGACCGGCGGAGAGCCCTCCCTGCGCGCCGATCTCCCGGAAATCATCGCCGCTGCCAAAGGCACCGCCGGCATCCGCCGTGTGGCGGTGACCAGCAATGGCTATAAGCTGCCCAGGGTGATCGATGGCTGGCGGCGGGCGGGTCTGGATCAGCTCAATATCAGCATCGATAGCCTGCAGCCGGACGAATTCGCGCGGATTACCGGCCACGACTGCCTCCCGAAGGTGCTCGAAGGAATCGACCGCGCCCTCGAACTGGGCGTGACCACCAAGGTCAACGCGGTGCTGCTCTGCGACGGTGCGGGGCGGCGCCTGCGGGACTTCCTGCGCTGGCTCCGGGACACACCGGTCACCCTCCGCTTTATCGAACTGATGCGCACCGGAGACAACCGGGAATTCTTTGCCAGCAACCACCTGCGCGGCGAGACCATCGAAGGGCAACTGGTGCGCGACGGCTGGCAACTGTTGCCCCGCGAGCGCGACGCCGGTCCGGCGCGAGAATACAGCCACCCCGATTTCCGCGGACGCATCGGCCTGATTACCCCCTACAGCGAGGATTTCTGCAGCAGCTGCAACCGCCTGCGGATTTCCGCCCAGGGGCGCCTGCACCTGTGCCTGTTTGCGGAGCAGGGCATGGACCTGCTCGAGGAGATCCGCCGCGGCGACACCGAGGTGCTCGCGGAGAGAATTCGCGCGCTGGTGACACAAAAAGCACCCAGTCACTATCTGCAGCAGGAGCGGGTGGGAGCCACGCGCAACCTGGCGATGCTCGGGGGATGAAAGTCTGCCCCGTGATACTCGCCGGCGGCCAGTCCCGACGAATGGGGCGGGATAAGGCGCTGCTGCAATTGCCCGGCGGGCAGACCCTGCTGCAGCGGGCGCAGTCGCTGCTGAGTAGTCTGCATGCTGCCGCGGGTGTGGAGTTCCTGCCTCCGCTGGTCAGCGGAAACCGCCCCAGCGGCATTGCGGACAGCGAACCCGTCCGCGGACCACTGGGCGGACTGCACGCGGTGGCTGAACACCTCCGCCGGGAACAAATAGCCTGCGATGCGCTGCTGGCCATTCCGGTGGATATGCCGCTGCTGGGGGCCGAGCAGCTGGAAAAACTTTGCGCCGAAGGGGTTGGAAGCGGAGAGGGAGCACTCTGTTTTGGTCGCTGTTATCTGCCGCTTTGGCTGCGCCTGGATGAATCCAGCCGCGATTGCCTTCAGGGGGCCATAACGCCGGGAAAAGAGGCCTCGGTAAAGGCGCTGGTCAGGGAATTGGGAGGGCGGCAGCTGGAAATGCCGCCGGGAAACTGGCACATCAACGTGAATCGCCCGGAAGAATTTGCAGAAATCTACGGGGCAGAGAGGCTTTTGTAACTTTGTAGGATGGGCAAAGCTCGCGTAACGGGCGTGTCCATCAAATACTGGTATTTACTACAACGGTTATTTGTAACTGCTCATCCCCGCCGCTCCTACAGGGTGGTTCGCTTAAGCCAATGCACATTCCCTATGAGTGAGTAGTTACGGTTATTTTTGAAAATTGAGAGAATTTCAATGCAGCAGACAGAAAAAGGCACAGCGCTAACCATCGCCATACTGACAGTATCCGATACCCGCACCGAAGAGACGGACACCTCCGGTCAATACCTGGCTGAAGTTGTCGGGGCTGCGGGTCACCGGCTGTGGGAAAAGAAAATTGTTCCCGACGATATCTATCAGCTGCGCGCCCAGGTTTCCCAGTGGATCGCCGAGCAAGGGGTGCAGGTGATCCTGACCACCGGCGGCACCGGCTTCAGTGGCCGCGATTCCACCCCAGAGGCGCTGGCGCCACTGTTCGACAAACAGGTGGAGGGCTTCGGTGAACTTTTCCGGGCCATTTCTTTCGAGGAGATCGGCTCTTCCACCATCCAGTCCCGCGCACTGGCCGGGATCGCCAACAACACCTTGATCTGCTGTATGCCCGGCTCTACCGGCGCCTGCCGTACCGCCTGGGAAAACATCCTCCGCGAACAGTTGGATTCGCGGCACCGCCCGTGCAATTTCGTCGCGCACCTGAAGGGGAGGGCACAGTAATGAGTCTGACGCACCTCAACCGGCGCGGCGAGGCCTGTATGGTGGATGTCACCGACAAGTCGGTGACCGAACGCAGCGCGCGCGCTGAATCCTGCGTGCAGATGAGTACGGATGCCTTTGAGCAAATGCTCGCGGGGCAGAATAAAAAGGGCGACGTGTTGGCCACCGCGCGTATCGCCGGCATCCAGGCGGCGAAGAAAACTGCCGACCTGATCCCCCTCTGCCATCCACTGGCGCTCACCAAGGTGCAGTTGGATTTTGTTTTGGAGCGCGAGACCCTCAGCGTCAGAATTCTCAGTTTCTGCCGCCTGGCCGGGCGCACCGGGGTGGAAATGGAAGCGCTGACCGCGGCTTCGGTGGCGGCGTTGACTATTTATGATATGTGCAAGGCGGTGGACCCGGCCATGGTGATCGGCCCCACTCGTCTGTTGGAAAAAAGCGGCGGCAAGCTGGGTCACTGGCGACGGGCGCCGGACCTGGAGGAGGAGTACTGGTGATCAGGGTATTGTTTTTCGCCGGGCTGCGGGAAAAGCTCGATTGCGCCGCACTGGAAGTGGACAGCGGGGGCCTCGAGACCCTGGCGGATCTGCGCGAGAAACTGGGCGAGCGCGGCGATCCATGGCGGCGGGCGCTGGCAGACGCCAGCCTGCAGATGGCGCTCAACCAGCATCTCGCTACGGCGGCCAGCCCGGTGGCGGCCGGTGACGAAGTGGCTTTCTTTCCGCCAGTCACCGGAGGCTGAAAAATGGCTGTTTCGGTAGCGGTGCAGCTGGAGGCCTTCGATGTGGGCGCGGAGTATGCGCGGTTGCGCGAGGGGAATACCCGCGACGGCGCCGCGGCGATGTTTGTGGGTTCGGTGCGCGATTTTAACCTGGGTACCGGCGTCAGCCGCCTGGAGCTGGAACACTACCCGGGCATGACCGAACGGGTGCTCGGAGATATCGCCGAACAGGCGCGCCAGCGCTGGCAGCTCGGCCGGGTGTGCATCGTGCACCGGATCGGCCCGTTGGACCCCGGCGAGGATATCGTCTTTGTGGGGGCCACCGCGGAACACCGCCAGGCGGCACTGGACGCCTGTGCCTTTATCATGGACTGGTTGAAGAGCCGCGCCCCTTTCTGGAAAAAAGAGAGAGGTCCGGGCGGCGAACGCTGGGTGGAGGCGCGGGAAAGTGACCAAGAGGCACTGGAAAAGTGGTAAAAAACCTGTTCTTCGGAATTTTTTGCTGCCTGTTTCTGCTGTCTTGCAGTGAGCCGCCGCAGGCAAAACTGCGTATCGCCACCGCTTCCAATTTCCGCCCGGCACTGGAAATCCTGCGGGTGGATTTCGAGAAGAGTTGCCACTGCCGGTTGGAGATCGCCAGCGGCGCCACCGGTATGCTGTACAGCCAGATCCGTGAGGGCGCACCCTACGATATTTTTCTCGCTGCCGACAGCGAGCGGCCGCGCCTGCTGCAGCGCGACGGTCTGATAGCACCGGGCAGCTACCGCACCTATGCCCGGGGCCGGCTGGCGCTGTGGATCGAGCGCAGCCTGCTGCGCACCGAGAGCGGGGCGGATCTCCCGGGGTTCGTGCCCGCGGCGCAGATTGCGCCGCCCCATTTGGCCCTGCTGCTGGAAAACTGGCGAAGCAAAGTAGTGATTGCCGATCCCCAACTGGCCCCCTACGGAGATGCCGCCGTGCGGCTGCTGCGCCGGCTGAAGCTGTGGCGCCACCTGCGCGGACAGATGGTTTACGCCGCCAATGTGGGGCACGCGCAAATACTTCTGCGGGAGGGGCACGCGCAGCTGGGACTGATTCCAATGAGCCTGGCGCTGGCCTCCGGAAAGGGGGGTGACTATATGGCAATTCCGGAGGATCTCTATCCGCCCCTGGAACAGCGGATGGTGATATTGAAAAGCAGCCGCAACAAAGCGCTGGCACAGCAATTCGCCGACTACCTGCTGGCCCCGAAAACCCAGCAGCGTCTGGGGGAACTGGGTTATTTTTCGGCGGCCGGCGCCCCGGTGGCCGGCACTCCGGTGGCCGGCACTCCGGTGGCCGGCACTCCGGCGGCCGGCGCTCCGGTGGCTGGAACATGAATCTCTCCGCGACAGACTGGCAGGCGCTTCTGCTGACCCTCAAGCTGGCGGGGGTGACCACTCTGTTGCTGGCATTGCTGGGTATTCCTCTCTCCTGGTGGCTCGCCAACCGTCGCGGACGGCTGCGCCCATTGCTGGAAGTGGTGCTTTCGTTGCCCCTGGTGTTGCCGCCGACGGTACTGGGCTTTTACCTGCTGTTGCTTCTGTCCCCCAACCAGCCGCTGGGCGCGCTCTGGCAACAGCTGTTTAACCGGCCGCTGGTGTTTTCCTTCCCCGGTCTGGTGGCGGCCTCCATGCTCTACTCGCTGCCGTTTATGGTGCAACCGCTGCTGGCCGCCTTCGACCAGCGCGCGCTGCCCCTGGCCCAGGCGGCCGCGGGGCTGGGCATGCCGCCCCTGGCGCGCCTGCGCTCTGTGGTACTGCCGGCTTGCCGCTCGGCACTGGTGGTGGCGCTGTCCATGACCTTTGCCCACACCCTGGGAGAGTTCGGCGTGGTGCTGATGATCGGCGGCGCGATTCCCGGAGAGACCCAGGTAGTCTCCGTAGCGCTTTACCAGCATGTAGAGAATCTCGATTACGGCGGCGCCCACCGCCTGGCACTGGTGCTGTTGCTGCTCTCCGTTCTGCTGTTATTGCTGGGTCGTTACTGGGGTGGGCGCCTCTCCGGTGTACTGCTGCCCAGCCGGAAATCGTCTGTGGAAAGCGCGCTGGAGGCGAGGCCGTGACTACGTTATTGAGCGAGGTTGCGATAAAAGCGGCACTGGCGAAGGGCACCGAAGGTCTGGTCGTCGACGGCCTGTGTACCGGGGTGCACACAACACCTGTCGATTTGCAATTGCCGGTGTCCGGGGTGATTGGGGTTTGTGGTCCCTCCGGTGCCGGCAAGAGTGCGCTGCTCTCAGCGCTGGCGGGGCTGATGCCGGCCCGGGGCTCTGTCTCCTGGTGCGGTCAGCGTTGGCAGGGCCGGCGTTTCTCCCTGCCGATGCACCGGAGATCGTTGTCCCTGGGTTTTCAGGAGGCGCGGCTGTTCGCCAATCTTACGGTCGCCCAGAACCTGCAGTTGGCAGAGCGCTACTGCCGACGCCCGTTGCAGGAGCCGGAGCGGGAGGCGCTGCTGGATGCTCTGGCCCTGAAGCCGCTGCTGTCGCGCCCTGTGGAGCAACTGTCCGGGGGGGAGGCACAGCGGGTGGCGCTGTTGCGCCAGTTGCTGAACAACGCTCCAGTGCAGTTTTTTGACGAACCATTATCCGCGGTGGATATGCCATTGCGTATTCAGCGTATCGTCCCCGCTCTGAAAAAGTTCTGGCGTGACAATCCGGCGCTGGTTTTATGGGTAAGTCACGATGCTGATGAGTTGCAACTGCTTGCGGAGCATTTTGTGCACGTGACTGAAGGGAGAGTGACCGTTGCAGAAAAACCACCGGCGTCTCTCCACAGCGAAAATCCCCTTTCGGCTGCCCTTAGCCATTTGACGTTGCGGGTGCGTGAATTCCTGCCGGAGCATCAGCTGCTGGTTCTCGACCTGGAGGGCGAAGTTCTCTACGCCGATCGTGCCCGCGGGCGCTACCGCGCCGGGGAGACTGTGCGTGCGATGCTTTCCGCAGCGGATATCAGCCTCTCCGTCGGCCGGCCGTCACCGAGCAGCCTGCTCAACTGCCTGCCGGTGACCCTGGTGGACAGCCGCCCCCTGGACGACGGCCGCGTGCGTCTGCACCTGGACTGTGATGGTCGGAAACTGTGGGCGGAAATCTCCAAATATTCCTACAAAAAGTTACAGTTGAAACCTGGGCAATCACTTTTTGCACAGTTCAAGGCGGGGAGTTTGCAGGGGTTGTAGAGGAAGTTAGTGTGTAGCGGCGGTCCTCCAATAGCATACCGTTGTTCTTTGAGCATCGATCGCGATGCGAAGACCTCAGATCCCATAACTTGTACTACATGTTATAGGTCCTACTAATTGCCGTTATTAATGAATTTGCTTTTCATCTTCTTCGAGGGCGTTTACACTCTCGCCGATCTGGTCTGACCAATTATTTTGAGGGTAGTAATAACAGGGAATAGTTTAATTTGTAACTAAATGACGGTTATTGGAGGGAGCATAGCGGTGATTATAGCGATACCAAAAGAATCCGTGGCGGGTGAAGCACGAGTGGCCGCCACGCCGGAATCTGTGGGGCGCCTGCGCAGCCTGGGTTTTTCCGTGGCGATGGAAAAGGGGGCCGGTGCCCCGGCCAGTTTTACCGACGAGGCCTACCGCGAGGCCGGTGCGGAAATCCGTGACGATATTAAAAGCTGCCTGGATGGGGCGGGCCTGGTACTCAAGGTACAGGCACCCACCGACAGCGAGCTGGAACTGATCCCCTCAGGGGCGACCCTGGTGGCCTTTCTCAAACCGGCGCAAAGTCCCGAACTGCTGGAAAAACTGGCCGGAAAAAATATCAACGCACTGGCTGTGGAATCCGTGCCGCGCATTTCCCGCGCGCAGAAAATGGATGCTCTCAGCTCCATGGCGAATATTGCCGGTTACCGCGCGGTGATCGAGGCTGCGCACAATTTCGGGCGCTTCTTTACCGGGCAGATTACCGCTGCGGGCAAGATACCGCCGGCCAAGGTGCTGGTGATCGGCGCCGGCGTGGCCGGACTCTCCGCCATCGGTACGGCCAAAAGCATGGGCGCCATAGTGCGCGCTTTTGATACCCGTGCTGAGGTGCGCGAACAGGTAGAGTCCATGGGAGCGGAATTCCTCACTATTGAAATCGAGGAGGAGGGCTCCGGTACTGGCGGTTACGCCAAGGAAATGTCCGAGGAATTTATTGCCGCGGAAATGGCCCTGTTCCGCGAGCAGGCCAAAGAGGTGGATATCGTTATTACCACCGCGCTGATTCCCGGCAAACCCGCGCCCAAGTTGTGGCTGGCCGACATGGTGGACAGCATGGCCGAGGGCTCGGTGGTTGTGGACCTGGCGGCGGAAAACGGCGGCAACTGTGATTACACGGTAAGCGGTGAAAAGGTGGAAAAAAGTGGTGTGACCATTATCGGTTACACCAACTTGCCCAGCCGTGCGGCCACCCAGTCCTCCAGCCTCTATGCGACCAACCTGGTTCACCTGCTGAGCGAGCTCACCCCGGAAAAAGACGGTGAGATCGTCATCGATTTCGACGACGAAGTGATCCGCGGTGCGACTGTGGTGAAGGAGGGTGAGGTTACCTGGCCGCCGCCCCCGCCCAAGGTTTCCGCGGCGCCGCAACAAAAACCCGAGCCGGCGGCTCAGGTGCAAGCGGAGAAAAAACCTGAAAAGAAAAAATCGCCCCTGTCGTTGCTGGTTTTCTGGCTGGTGGCGGGCGGTCTGCTGCTGACTCTCGGACGGGTGGCGCCGGCAGAATTCGTATCCCATTTCACCGTATTTGTTCTGGCGGTGTTCGTCGGCTGGCAGGTGATCTGGAATGTAACTCACGCGCTGCACACGCCGCTGATGAGTGTCACCAACGCCATTTCCGGCATTATTGTGGTGGGCGCACTGTTGCAGGTGGGAGGCTCTGGCTCAGGCCTGGTGACCCTGCTCGCATTCGTCGCGGTACTGGTGGCAAGCATCAATATTTTCGGTGGCTTCTTCGTGACCTACCGTATGCTGAAAATGTTTCGTCGCTAAGGAAAAAGGAGAAAGACAATGAACGGTATGATTTCCATGGCTTATCTCTTTTCCGCGGTGATGTTTATTTTGAGCCTCGGAGGATTGTCCAGCCACGAGACCGCGCGCCGCGGCAATATCTACGGCATGGTCGGTATGGCGGTGGCGATTATCGCAACCATTGCCGCTATCGTTTCCGGCGCCTATTGGATGGTGGCGCTGGCGATGGTAGTGGGTGCGGTGATCGGTCTGTCGCTGGCGCGGCGGGTAGAGATGACGCAGATGCCGCAGTTGGTGGCACTGCTGCACAGCTTTGTGGGCCTGGCGGCGGTGCTGATTGGCTGGGGCGGTTTTCTCGATCCCCGGGTACAGCTCACCGGTGCCGAACATATTGTGCACAATACCGAAATTTATCTGGGGGTATTCATTGGTGCGATCACCCTCACCGGTTCTCTGGTTGCCTTCGGTAAATTGCAAGGGCTGGTTTCCAGCAGACCGCTGACCCTGCCCGCGCGGCACTGGCTCAACCTGTTGGCGCTGGTGGCGACCGTGGTACTGGGCGCGCTGTTTGTGCCGGCGGACCTCTCCGCGGGCACGGTAACCAACCTGCTGATCATGACCGGCATCGCCCTGCTACTGGGCATTCACCTTATCGCCGCCATCGGCGGTGCCGATATGCCGGTGGTGATTTCCATGCTCAACAGCTACTCCGGCTGGGCCGCTGCGGCCACCGGCTTTATGCTGGGCAATGACCTGCTGATCGTGGTGGGCGCGCTGGTGGGTTCCTCCGGTGCCATCCTCAGCTACATCATGTGTCGCGGTATGAACCGCTCCTTTGTCAGCGTGATTCTCGGCGGCTTCGGCTCCGACGGCAGCGCGGAAGTGGAGGGAGATATCGACGGCGAGGTGCGCGAAACCTCCATCGACGAACTGGCGGACGACCTGAAGGCGGCCGACAGCATCGTGATTACCCCCGGCTTCGGTATGGCTGTGGCCCACGCCCAGCAGGCGGTGAGCGACATCACCGACAAGTTGCGCAAAGCGGGCAAGACCGTGCGCTTTGGCATCCACCCGGTGGCCGGCCGCCTGCCCGGGCACATGAACGTGCTGCTCGCAGAGGCCAATGTGCCCTACGACATAGTGCTGGAGATGGACGAAATCAACGGCGATTTTCCCGATACCGACCTGGTGCTGGTGATCGGCGCCAACGACACCGTCAACCCGGATGCGGTTGAAAAGCCCGGCTCCCCCATCGCCGGCATGCCGGTGCTGGAAGTGTGGAAAGCGGGCAAGGTGGTGGTGCTGAAACGTTCCATGGCCTCAGGCTATGCCGGCGTAGCCAACCCGCTCTTCTACAAGGAGAACGCGCGGATGCTGTTTGGTGATGCCAAGGACAGTTTGCAGGCGGTGTTGGGTAAATTGACAGGTTAGGTCTATCGTCCGGCGGTGGAGGGAATGGTAATCTTGGAGGCTTCAATAAGTACAAGGAGCCCCGAATCATGGAAGTTACCTTCCACCGCTTGAGTCTGTCGACTTTTTTTGCCCTGAGTGCCTCTGTCCTCGCCGCCTGTGGCAGTGGCAGTGGCAGCAGTAATGAAACCACCACCCTTAGTGGCAATAACCCCCCAGTGGGTTGGCAGTCGGGTGTCTTTCAGAGTGCGGACACTTTCGCCACCCGATGCGCCTCGCCGCGCTCCGGTACCGATCCCAGCACCGATAAACCCTATCTGGATGTGGCGGGCTCGGTGCTCGACGAAAACAACTGGCTGCGCTCCTGGAGCCACAATACCTATCTCTGGTACGACGAAATCGAGGACCGCGACCCGGCCGGTTACGTCGATCCCACCAAATATTTTGAGGTGCTTAAAACCGACGGCTTAAGTCCCACGGGTGCAGCGAAAGACAACTTCCATTTCTGGATGCCCACGGACGAGTGGAACCAGCAGTCGCAGTCCGGGGTTTCGGTGGGCTACGGCTTCCACTGGGCGATCGTCCAGTCCACTGCGCCGGGACGGGAGATATTGGCTGCCTACAGCGATAGGGAAAGCAGTTGGCCGGAGGGGATCTCCCGCGGCGCCAAGGTGCTGGCGGTGGACGGTGTGGACGCGGTCAACGCCGACGACCAGGCCAGCGTGGACGTCCTCAACGCCGCTTTCTTTCCCTCGGAGAGTGGCGAAACCCACGAGTTCCAGGTCGAGTATCTGGATGGCACCACCGCTACCGTTACCTTGACCGCGAGTGCCGTTACCTCGGAACCGGTGCAGAATGTGAATGTTTTCGAGACCTCCGGGGGAGAGCGAGTCGGCTATATGCTGTTCAACGACCATATCGCCACTGCAGAGAAAGGGCTGGTCGATGCGGTCAACGAACTGAAAACGGGCGGCGATATCCAGGAACTGGTACTGGACCTGCGCTACAACGGCGGCGGCTATCTGGCGATTGCCAGCCAACTGGCCTATATGATTGCCGGTGGTGAGGCCACTGCCGGAAAGACTTTCGAGCAGTTGGAGTTCAATGATCAGCATCCCACCCGAGACCCGGTCACCGGCGAGCCGCTGGACCCTATACCCTTTATCGATGTTACGGTCGGTCTGTCGTCGATGTCGGAAAACCAACCGCTGCCCACCCTGAACCTGGACCGTGTCTTCGTGCTTACCAGCCCAAACACCTGCTCCGCCAGCGAGGCGATTATCAACAGCCTGCGCGGTGTGGACATAGAGGTGGTGCAGATAGGTGCGGGGACCTGCGGCAAGCCCTACGGCTTCTATCCCACCGACAATTGCGGCACCACCTATTTCACCATCCAATTCCGCGGCGTAAACGACAAGGGCTTCGGCGATTACTCCGACGGCTTTATGCCCAACAGCAACTTCGACGATGGACAAGCCGTGGTGCGCGGCTGTGAGGTGGGAGATGATTTCAGTCGCCCCCTCGGTGATACCGGCGAGGGGCGTTTGGCCACAGCGCTAAACTATATCGAGGAGGGGAGCTGCGGCAGTTTCTCGGCCAGCAGCTTTTCCACCGAAGCGGCATTTGGAACTCGTCTCTCCGCCAGTGACGGCCGCATTGCCAAATCCGCCTGGCGGCAGAATCGCATTATGCTGATGAGCAGGTGATGGTATGAAAGCGATAAATATGACCTTGTCCATGGCCGCTCTGGCCCTGCTTGTCGCCTGCAATTCGCAGCCGGCCCGGGGTGGGGAGAAGCCGGCTTTGATCGCCGGGGCTACGCTCGAAAGCCGTGCCGAACTTCAGCGTCTGGTCAGTGAGGCGCTGCATGGCGCTCCGGTGACCCTGGCAGAGGATGCATTCACCCGCGAGAGCACCCTGATCATTGAGCGTAATCCACCGCAGAACCTGCAGCAGCGTCCCCTTCAAGGGCGCGATATGGACCGACCAAAGAAGTTCCGATTGCTGCTCAGCGGCGAGCGCTGCTGGCTGGAGCGGGAGTCCGACGGTGAGCGCTGGGAGCTTCTGCAGGCGAAGTGCGTGCCCGCCGGCGGTTAGAGGCTTACCCGCCACCCTATCCATTGTAGGAGCGGCCGTTGGCCGCGATCGGTCTTGCTTACGTAGCGCAGGCTGATCGCGGCCAACGGCCGCTCCTACATAGGATAAGGAGGGTCACCGCAACAGATTGGAAAGCCTGGCGTCAGGTTTCTCCGCGGCACGGTAGATCAGCGCTATCTTGCCGATCTCCTGCACCAGCTCGGCGCCGCTCTTCTCACACAGTTCGCCGATCACCCGATGGCGCAGCTCCCGGTCGGTCACCGCCAGTTTCACCTTGATCAGCTCATGGTCCTCCAGCGCCCGGTTCAGCTCCTCCAGTACGCCTTCGGTCAGCCCCTTGCCGGCAACGGTGACCACGGGTTTGAGGTTGTGGCCCAGGGTGCGTAGGGCTTTTTTGCGGTCGGCGGTTAAAGGCATACAATACTCCATCCTTATTTAAGCGTTGTATTGTAATGGGCCGATCCAAGAGCAGCCACCGCTGGCTGCGCGAGCATTTCAATGACCAGTACGTCAAGCAGTCACAGAAGGAGGGCTACCGCTCCCGTGCCAGCTATAAACTGCTGGAACTGCAGCAGAAAGACCGACTGATCAAGCCGGGTATGATGGTGGTGGATCTGGGGGCGGCGCCGGGGGGCTGGTCCCAGGTGGCGGCGGAGCTGGTGGGTCACAAGGGGCGGGTGCTGGCTTCGGATATCCTCCCGATGGACCCGATCGCCGGGGTGGAGTTCGTGCAGGGCGACTTTACCGAGGAATCGGTGCTGAACCAGCTGCTGGAGCGGCTGGGCGGGGACCGGGCGGACCTTGTGATTTCCGATATGGCCCCCAATATGAGTGGAGTGCGGGACGTGGACCAGCCCGCGTCCATGTACCTGGTGGAACTGGCCGTGGATATGGCCCGGCAGGTGCTGAAGCCCGGTGGCGGCTTTGTCGCCAAAGTGTTTCAGGGCGAGGGCTTCGACCAGTTGATTCGCGATCTGCGCGCCAGCTACGCCAGTGTGGTGACCCGCAAGCCTGGCGCCTCCAGGCCTCGCTCACGGGAGGTCTATGTAGTGGCGCGGGGTTTCAAAGGCTAGTAGTCCTGTCGGACTTAGGCGTTGTTTGGGTAGTGTCGACAGACGAGACTTTCGGTTATTTCTGACCTCAGCCCCCGATATGGTATAAGGGCTTCGCGAACCCTCTCGCCAGGGGCGGGCGCGGAGATACAGAGTCGCATGCCTATAATGGTGTGAATGCAATTGAACCGGCGTTGGTGGACCTTTGCTCCCGCGGGTCCCGCAGGCCGCCACCGGCGGCGGCCAGAGAGCTGGATAAACGAAGGCAAGAGGGCGATCCTTTTGAACGATATGGCAAAGAATCTCGTACTGTGGTTGATTATCGCGGCGGTGCTGCTGATGGTCTTCCAGAACTTCAAGCCGCAGTCGCGGGATGAGTCCCTCAGCTATTCCGACTTTGTGCAGGATGTGCAGGCCGGACAGGTCAAGAGCGTGGTGGTGGACGGCCTGGTGATTACCGGCGAAAAGGCCGATGGCAACCGCTTCAAGACCATCCAGCCGCAGATTATCGACGACGAACTCACCAACGAACTGGTGCGCAGCAATGTGCAGTTCGTGGGCCGCGAGCCGGAGTCTCCCAGCATCTGGCAGCAGCTGCTGGTGGCCAGCTTTCCGATCCTGATCATTATCGCCGTCTTCATGTTCTTTATGCGTCAGATGCAAGGGGGCGCCGGCGGCCGTTCCGGGCCCATGGCGTTCGGCAAAAGCAAGGCGCGCCTGCTGGGCGAAGACCAGATCAAGACCACTTTCGCCGATGTGGCGGGCGTGGACGAAGCCAAAGAGGATGTGCAGGAACTGGTTGAATTCCTGCGCGACCCGTCCAAGTTCCAGCGCTTGGGCGGCAATATCCCCCGAGGTGTGCTGATGGCGGGCCCTCCCGGGACCGGCAAGACGCTGCTCGCCAAAGCCATCGCCGGCGAAGCCAAGGTACCTTTCTTCTCTATCTCCGGCTCCGACTTCGTGGAGATGTTCGTGGGTGTGGGCGCCTCGCGGGTTCGGGATATGTTCGAGCAGGCCAAGAAGCAAGCTCCCTGCATCATCTTTATCGACGAGATCGACGCCGTGGGCCGCCACCGGGGTGCCGGCGTGGGCGGCGGGCACGACGAGCGGGAACAGACCCTGAACCAACTGCTGGTGGAAATGGACGGCTTCGAAGGCAACGAGGGCGTAATCGTCATCGCCGCTACCAACCGCCCGGATGTTCTCGACCACGCGCTGCTGCGCCCGGGCCGCTTCGACCGCCAGGTATTCGTCGGTCTGCCGGATATCCGCGGCCGGGAGCAGATCCTCAAGGTGCATATGCGCAAGGTACCGGTGGACGACAAGGTGTCCGCGCAGACCATCGCCCGCGGCACTCCCGGCTTCTCCGGTGCCGACCTGGCCAACCTGGTGAACGAGGCCGCGCTGTTTGCCGCGCGGGCCAACCGTCGCACTGTGACCATGGACGAGTTCGAGCGCGCCCGCGACAAGATCATGATGGGCGCTGAGCGCAAATCCATGGTGATGAGCGAGAAGGAAAAGACCAACACCGCCTACCACGAGGCCGGTCACGCGATTATCGGCCGGCTGGTACCGGAGCACGACCCGGTGCACAAGGTCACCATCATCCCCCGCGGCCGGGCCCTGGGCGTCACCCAGTTCCTGCCCGAGGAGGACAAGTACAGCATTTCCAAGCGCGCCATCGAATCCCAGCTGTGCTCCCTGTTCGGCGGGCGCATCGCCGAGGAGATGACCCTGGGGGTGGACGGTGTGACCACCGGCGCCTCCAATGATATCGAGCGGGCTACCGAACTGGCGCGCAATATGGTCACCAAGTGGGGCCTTTCGGAGAAGCTCGGCCCGCTGCACTACGGCGAGGACGAGAGGGGCCAGCCCGGCGCCGGCAACCCTGTATCCGGCAAGACCACCTATGAGATCGAGGCCGAGGTACGCCGCATTATCGACAGTTGCTACGAGCGGGCGAGCCAGCTTCTGGAAGAGAACCGGGATATCCTCGAGGCGATGAAAGATGCGCTGATGGAATATGAGACCCTCGACGCCGAGCAGGTGAGCGACCTGATGGCGCGGCGCAAGGTGCGCCCGCCGAGGGATTGGCACGACAACAACCTCGGCGGTGGCAGCGGCCCGGCGGAGGACACAGACAAGAGTCCCGCCGCCGACGACAAGGGCAACCCGGTGGGTGGTCCCCTCTCCGGACACTGACCAATAAATGATGAATGCGGAATGCTGAATGCGGAATGGGATAATCCACTCCGCATTCAGCGTTCCGTTTTTTGTATCTGCTTATGAAAATAACTTGCGGCAAACACACCCTGGACCTCACCCGCCATGTCGTCATGGGTATTCTCAACACCACCCCCGATTCATTCTCCGATGGCGGCACCTACTATGCCGGCGGCGCCCTGGATACGGATCTGGCGCTCAGGCGCGCGGAGCAGATGGTGCGCGAGGGCGCGGCGATCGTCGACGTGGGTGGCGAGTCCACCCGCCCCGGCGCCGCGCCAGTCAGCGAAGCGGAGGAACTGGAGCGGGTAGTGCCGGTGGTGGAGGCCATCGGCGCCGAGTTGGATGTTGTGATCTCCGTGGATACCAGCTCCCCCGAGGTAATCCGCGAATCCGCGGCGGTCGGGGCCGGACTGATCAACGACGTGCGCGCCCTGGAGCGCCCCGACGCCCTGGAGGCGGCGGCGGCCACCGGATTGCCGGTGTGCCTGATGCATATGCGCGGCCAGCCGGGCAGTATGCAGAGAGATCCGCACTACAGTGATGTGGTGGCGGAAGTGGCCGCTTACCTGCGCGAACGCCAGAGAGCCTGCGAGGCGGCGGGCATTGCCAGGCAGCGGCTGATATTTGACCCCGGTTTCGGCTTCGGCAAGACCGATGAACACAATCTGGTCCTGTTGCGGAACCTGTCCGAACTGGCGCCATCGGATATCCCGTTGCTGGTGGGGTTGTCGCGCAAGTCGATGATCGGCCGCCTGCTGGACCGGGAGGTGGATCAGCGCCTCCCCGGCAGCCTGGCCCTGGCTATGCTCGCCGCCCAGCGCGGCGCGCGGATACTGAGAGTGCACGATGTGGCGGCCACGGTGGATGTGTTGCGGATGCAGCGGCTGGTAGATAACCCGCAATAATCTTCGGGACTCGGGACTCGGGACTCGGGACTCGGGACTCGGGACTCGGGACTCGGGACTCGGGACTCGGGACTCGGGACTCCAGCTCACCGTGGCATATCCTGCTCCCCTCTCCCGCTTGCGGGAGAGGGGTTGGGGGAGAGGGGCGGGCCATGGCCCGCTGTAGGGAATAAAGAAGACGGAAGAGAAGTAATTGATGACGAGACGATATTTTGGCACCGACGGCATCCGCGGCAAAGTGGGTGAGGGAGTCATCACTCCGGAATTTATGCTGCGCCTCGGCTACGCCGCCGGCAAGGTCCTGGGGGTGCAGAAGGGCGGTGGCCGCTCGCGCATCCTGATCGGCAAGGATACCCGCGTGTCCGGCTATATGTTCGAGGCCGCGCTGGAGGCGGGCCTGATTAGTGCCGGCGTCGACGTGGGACTGCTGGGCCCCATGCCCACCCCCGCCATCGCCTACCTGACCCGTACTTTCCATGCCCAGGCAGGCATCGTGATCTCCGCCTCCCACAACCCCTACCAGGACAATGGTATCAAGTTCTTCAGCGCCGAGGGCGGCAAGCTGCCGGACAGTGTAGAGCAGGATATCGAGGCGGCGCTGGAACTCCCGATGACCACCTCCGCGGACCTGGGCAAAGCCTGGCGGATCGACGATGCCGTCGGCCGCTACATCGAATTCTGCAAGGCCTCCACTCCCTGGGGCTTCTCCCTGGAGGGGATCAGTCTGGTCCTGGATTGCGGCAACGGCGCCACCTATCATATCGCCCCCAAGGTGTTCCGCGAGTTGGGGGCCGAGGTTTCCTCCATCGGTGTCAGCCCGGACGGGGTCAACATCAACCTGGATTGCGGTTCCACCAAACCGCAGCAGCTGCAGAAGGCGGTGCTGGAACAGGGCGCCGACCTGGGTATCGCCTTCGATGGCGACGGCGACCGGGTACTGTTTGTGGACAGGAACGGCGAACTGGTGGACGGCGACCAGTTGTTGTTCACCATTGCCATGCACCGCCAGCAATTCCTGGGCGGCTGCAACGGTGTGGTGGGTACCCAAATGAGCAATTACGGATTCGAACTGGCGCTCAGGGAGCGGCAGATCCCTTTCGCCCGCGCGAAAGTGGGTGACCGCTATGTGCTGGAGAGGATGCGCGCCAACGGCTGGGCCCTGGGCGGCGAATCTTCCGGACACATTATCTGCGCCGACGCCACCACTACCGGTGACGGCATCGTTTCCGCGCTACAGGTATTGCGCGCGATACGCGATTTTGATGAACCCTTGCACCAGCTCAAGGGGCGCATGAAAATGCTGCCCCAGCACATGATCAATGTACGCTTGGCGAGCCGCGACGGTGTGCTCGAACACCCGGATGTGACCGCTGCCGTTGCCTCTGTGGAAGGGGAACTGGCGAGCCGTGGTCGCGTACTGCTGCGCCCCTCCGGTACCGAACCCCTGATTCGCGTCATGGTGGAGGGGGAGGACGCCGCTCAGGTGGAGCAACTGGCCGCGCAGATCGCCACGGTGGTGGAGCGGGCAGGTGGTAAATGAATGATGAGTGCGAATTCGTCTTCTTGCAGAACTGAGTTATACCGCGCATTCATCATTTACATCCCCCGCCAATGCCGCTAAGATTTGCGCCCCTTGGAAGGAGCACTTATGCGTACGCCGCTGGTAGCAGCCAACTGGAAAATGAACGGCAGCCGCGAGTTCGCCGAGCAGTTTTTCAAGGGCCTCGACCTGGAAGGGGTCGGTGCCCAGGTGGCTATCTGTCCTCCTTTCCCCTACCTGTCGCTGCTGGCGGAGAAGGCGGGAGAGCGGGTCGCAACAGGAGCGCAAAACCTCAGTGAGCAGCCCAGCGGCGCCTTCACCGGGGAGGTCTCCGCGTCCATGCTGGAGGATTGGGGTGTCCGCTATGTTATCGTGGGACACTCGGAGCGACGCTCCCTCTACGGAGAGAGCAGTGAGCTGGTGGCGCGCAAGTTCAGCGCCGCCCGGTCCGCGGGCCTGATTCCGATTCTCTGTGTGGGCGAGTCCCAGGAAGAGCGGGAGCAGGAGCGCACGCTGGATGTGATCGATGCGCAGCTGCAGGCGGTTGTCTCGATCAACGGCGGCGACTGCTGGGAAAATGCCGTGGTCGCCTACGAGCCGGTCTGGGCCATAGGTACCGGAATGACAGCCACTCCGGAACAGGCGCAGGAAGTCCACCGGTTTATTCGCAACCGTCTGGGCGAGGCCGGGGCCAAAGTGCAAATACTCTATGGCGGCAGCGTCAAGAGCGGCAATGCCGCAGCGCTTTTTGCCCAGGCGGATATCGACGGCGCACTGGTGGGGGGAGCCTCACTGGATGCGGAAGAATTCTCAAAGATCTGCCGCGCCGCACAATGAGGCCGCAGCGGAAACAGAATTTTGAACAACAGGGTTGATAGAACCCGGGGAAAACAGGTTTCCTGTCAATGGAAAAATTGGTTTTAGTCGTACACGTCCTGACCGCGCTCAGCATTGTCGGTCTGATTCTGCTGCAGCAGGGCAAGGGCGCGGAAGTGGGAGCCTCCTTCGGAGGAGGAGCCTCGGGCACGGTATTCGGCAGCGCGGGTAGTGGCAACTTCTTTTCCCGCCTGACTGCCGTTATGGCCACCGTATTCTTTGTGACCAGCTTCGGTCTCGCTATACTGGCGCGGCAGAGCGCGGACGCCAATATCGAGGAAGGCCTGCCGGAGATTCCCGCGGTGGTGGAGCAGCCCGGCGACGTGCCGGAAGTGACCACGCCGGAGGCCGGTGCTGATATCCCCCAGTTGGACGCCCAGCCGGCGGATGAAGTGCCGAGTGCCGAGGAGGCTCCGGCCGCTGAAGAGGAGGCCCCCGAGGCCGACGAGCAGCAGTAACAGTTTTTTTGCCCAGGTGGTGGAATTGGTAGACACGCTATCTTGAGGGGGTAGTGAGCATAGCTCGTGCGGGTTCAAGTCCCGCCCTGGGCACCATCTTGAAAAGCCGGCTCTGAGAGCCGGCTTTTTTTGTGCTGGGCTACAACAGAGCACAAATTTGCCTTTGGGTCGTTGGCTGCGCTCTGCGCAGCGACGACTCTGTCTTATCAGTGGAAGACTGAGCCGGTAGCGCATTCCGTCCCCGCAAAGTGGGATTTTCTTCTTTCGCTATCCTAAACAGCTTCACATCTTTGGAAGTTTGTTCCCTCCAATTGCGCACACCATCACCTTTTAAGGTTGCAGCAGATGCCATGCTGCTGCAGCTAACACGGCTGAATAAAATCCCGCGACAAGTTTTTTTTCTCGGGCGGGGAACAATTCAGCGCGCTGGATCGCGTAAGATTTGACCTGCCTCACATTTGGCTGTGCCCCGATTGCAATACAATCCCGCAGGCAGCGATGTGGATCAAAAGCCTTTTTTATACACCCCGAAGCGGCTATTGGGGCAAGGGCGTTCATTGTTAGAGGTAGGGTCAGAGGTAGGCAATATGTGTAGAATTCTACAAATAACAATACTGATGCTGCTGGCGTCTGTCTGTTTCGCCCAGAGTGTGAGCCGCGACGAGATCCGCGGGCTCGATGAACAGATTCAGGACGTCAAAAAAGATGTGATCGACCTCACTGCGGAGCTGGCGCAGTTGGAAGAGAAATTGCTCTTCCCCTCCAATACCCAGGCTTCCTTCTTTGTCTCCCTGGCGGGTGATAATGCTTTCAGCCTGGAAGCTGTGGAACTCAAATTGAACAACGAAATTGTCGCCCACCACCTGTATACCTTTCGGGAAATCGAAGCGTTGCAGAAAGGCGGTGTACAGCGTATTTACACCGGCAATGTACAGACCGGCAACCACCCACTGGAGGTGAGCTTTATCGGCAAGTCGGCGTCAGGGAAGGAGTATCGGGCCAGTGCTAATTACACTGTAGACAAGGAAGTGGGGCCCAAATTTGTCGAAATCAAAATTGCCGGGGCCGAGTCCGCGATCAATTTCAAGGACTGGTAAACAATGCTGCCGCGTCTGGTTTCGACTCCGCTCGGCGTCGCGCTGTCTTCGCTGTGCACGTTTTCCTTTGCGTTGGGGATATCCTCCGCAGCAGCCGCTCCTGTGCGCGAGAAGGAAAACCTCCGGGATCTGTTTTTCGGGCAGGCGCTATTCCAGGCCTATCAGGAAAATTACTTCGATGCCATTGTCTCCCTGGACACCGAGCTGAACCAGTACCGCCGGCTGGATGAGCCGGAACTGGACCCTTTTACCACCCACTACGGTCAGGCGGAGTTCTCCGTCGGTGACCTGGAACTCTCCTACCGCATGCACCGCGAGGCCGGCCGCGCAATCGAAGCGGTGCTGAAGGGCAATGTGCCCCAGCCGGTGCGCAACGAAGCGGCCTATCGGCTGGCGAAAATCCAGTACCACAAACAGCAGCCGCAAAATGCCCTGCACGCCCTGGAGATGATCGAGGGGCGGGTTCCCGAGCGCGTGCGTGCGGAAGAGCGCTTCCTGCGCGCGCGGGTGTATATGGAGCTGGGCCGTTTCGAGGAAGCCGTGGAGCTATTGAAGGACCTGAAGGGCGAGTCCTCCCTGGCAGGCTTCGTGGAGTACAACCTGGGCATCGCGCAGATGAAAGCGGGCCAGGAGGAGCGGGGTGTCCTTGAACTCACCGCGCTGGGCAAGACCGGCAGCTCCGATCCGGCCAGGCAGGCACTGTCGGACAAGACCAACCTGCTGCTCGGTTATCACCTGATGGAGACGGGCGAGCTGGAACTGGCCAGGCCCTATTTCGACCGGGTGCACCTGGAGGGGCCTTTTTCCAATAAGGCGCTGCTGGGGGCCGGCTGGGTCGAGGCCCGGGCCGGCCGTTTTGATCGCGCACTGGTGCCGTGGAAGTTGCTGCAGGATCGCCAGGCTACCAATGAAGCTGTGCAGGAGGCGCTGCTCGCCGTGCCCTATGCCTACGGCAAGCTGGACGTGCACAGTACAGCGGCAATCAACTACGGACGCGCGCTGGAAACCTTCAGCCATGAAATCGATGTGTTGAGCAACTCCATCATCAGTATTCGCGAGGGCAAATTCCTTGAGGCGCTGCGCCGCAAGGAGGCGGACCAGGTGCAGAACTGGGTAGTGGCCCTGCGCAATCTGCCCGGTGCACCGGAAACCCATTACCTGCTGGATCTGATGGCGTCCAACGACTACCAGGAATTCCTGCGCAATTACCACGATCTCAACGACCTGTTCGAGCGCAACGAGAGCTGGCTCGGCAGCCTGACCGCTTACGAGGATATTATCGAGCTGCGTCGCTCCTACTACGAGCCGCTGCTACCGGGTATCGACGACAAGTTCCGCGAGCTGGATGCGCGCATCAAGCTGCGCATTGAACAGCGGGATAAGTTTGCCAGCCGCATCGAACAGATGCTGGTCAGCCGCCGCCCGGAATATCTCGCATTCGCCGATGAGCAGGAGGCGCGCCTGAAGCTCGCGCGTATGCGCGAAATACTCGCCCGCGGTCCCCGGCACTACAGCGAGGAAGCTGAGGCGCGTATCGCGCGCCTGGAAGGTGTTCTCGAGTGGCGCTTGTCCACCGAGTACGACCAGCGTCTTACGGAAGCCTACAAGCACCTGCAGCAACTCAATGAAGAAATTAAAAAACTGCAGGTGGTGTATCACTCCTTTGTGCGCAGCCGCCAGGCGGCGACCCACAGCTATACGGGCTATAACGACACCATCGCACAGCTGCGCAGCCGCCTGAAAATGGCACAGACGAAGCTGGAAATCCTGATGGCGCGCCAGGGCACCATGCTGGAAGCCCTCGCCGTCAACGAACTGGACCGCCGCCGCGCGCAACTGGAGAGCTACCAGATCAAAGCCCGCTTCGCCCTGGCGGACAGCTACGACCGCGCCAACGAATTGCAGGAACAGCGCCTCGACCAAAGGAAGATCGAACAGCACCGCAGCTCCCAGCCGGAAGCCCTACCGCAGGACAACCCGCCGGAACTGGAAGCGTCCACCGAAGAGGGGGACGACGCGTGAAACTGCCATTGTCCCTCTCTGTAGGAGCGGCGGGGCGGCCATCCGCCGCTGGCCGCGAACACTCTTTCCGGCTGGCAAAAACCTATCGCGGCCAGCGGCCGCTCCTACAGTACGTCACTCTGGTATCGGTGACTGTGCTGCTGAACGCCTGCGCGACTAACAGCGGCAAGACCATCGCCAGCCTCAAGAAAGTCGATATCGAAATCAAGGAACAGCATATCGACGGCAGCTTGGAAAAAGCTTTGGCCAGCTACCAGAAATATCTGCAGGAAACTCCGGAAACCGCGTTGACGCCGGAGGCCATGCGGCGTATCGCCGACCTGAAAATCAAGCAGGCCCACCGCGCGGAAGATGCGGTGATCGACAATGCCGTCACCGCGGCAAACAGCAGCGGTGCGGTGGTTTCCATTGATGCCGAGGCGGCGGACAGCAACGACCAACGTCTCGACGCCCCCAGCCGTATCGACGCCCCGGTAGGTACAGCCCCACCCGCCGCCTCCGGCAGCATTGCCAGCCGCGGGGGTGAGTCCGACCGCGCATTCGAAGAGCGCGCCAGCGCCGGTGTGGATATCGCTGCCGATGACAGCCCGCTGGCCGTGCCCGGTGGCGATTCCGATTCGGTCCTTTCTGCCAATGCGCGCGAGGCGATCGCGCTGTACAAAGACCTGCTGGCGAAGTACCCGTTATACGACCGCAACGACCAGGTGATGTACCAGTTGTCCCGCGCCTACGAAGAGACCGGGGAAATAGACAACGCGGTGGACGTGTTGCACCAGATGGTGGCCAAATACCCCAACTCCCGGCATATCGACGAGGCCTATTTCCGCCTGGGCGAATATTACTTTATCCGCAAGAAATATCTGGACGCCGAGGAATCCTACGGCAAGGTGATCGGAATCGGCGTCGCCTCAAGTTTCTACGAGCTTGCGCTGTACAAGCGCGGCTGGTCCCTGTTCAAGCAGGACATGTACGAGCTGGCACTCGACGACTACGTCGCCATGCTCGACCACAAAGTGTCCCAAGGCTACGACTTCGAACAGCAGACCAACGATGTCGAGCGCAAGCATATCGAAGACACCTTCCGCGTAATCAGCCTGAGTTTCTCTTACTTGGGCGGGGCGGATTCCATCGTGGACTACTTCTCGCGCAAGGGCGCGCGGGACTACGAATCCTATGTCTACAGTCACCTGGGTGAGTATTACCTGGACAAGCGCCGCTACCAGGACGCGGCCGAATCCTACAACGCCTTCGTGGACCGCAACCCGCTGCACAAGGTCGCACCGGATTTCTCCATCCGCGTGATCGAAATTTACCAGAAGGGCGGCTTCCCCAAGCTGGTACTGGATGCGAAAAAAGACTTCGCTACCACTTACGCGCTGAACGCTCAGTACTGGACCGTATTCGATATTGCGGAATACAGCGAAGCGGTGGAATTCCTGCAGGGTAACCTGATCGACCTGGCCGGCCACTACCATGCCGCCTACCAGGATAAGCGCCTCAAGGACCAGAAAGCGGAGCACTACAAGGAAGCCATTCACTGGTACCGTGCCTACCTGCAGTCGTTCAGCGACAAACCGCGTGCGCCGGAAATCAATTACCAGATGGCCGGTCTGATGCTGGAAAACCGCGACTTCCACAACGCCGCCCTGGAATACGAGCGCACCGCCTACGATTACCCGGCGCACAAGGATTCCAGCGAGGCCGGCTACGCCGCGGTCTACGCCTACCGGGAACACCTGGGCACCGCACTCAAGGACGCGGGCGTGCCGAAGCGCGCGCCCTTCCAGCGTGAAATTATTCGCTCGTCACTGAAATTCGCCGACACCTTCCCGCAGCACGCCAAGGCGCCGCAGGTGATGGTGGGCGCGGTGGAAGATCTCTACAGCCTCAAGGATTTCCCGCAGACCATCCAGAACGGTCGTCTGTTGCTGGAGAAATTCCCCACCGCAGAAACGGAAATCCGCCGTTCTGCCTGGATGCTGGTGGCCCACGCCTCTTTCGATACCGAAGCTTTTGTGGAGGCGGAAGCCGCCTACGGCGAGGCACTGGTTCTCACTGCAGTGGACGCCGAGGACCGCGCAGGCCTGATCGACAACTTGGCGGCATCCATTTACCAGCAGGGCGACCAGGCGCGCAAACAGGAAGATCACGCCCTGGCCGCGCAGCACTTCCTGCGCATCCGACAGGCGGCGCCAGGCGCCTCGGTGCTGGCTACTGCGGAATACGACGCGGCGGCATCGCTGATTGTTCTGAAGGACTGGACCCAGGCGGCGTCGGTACTCAATGGTTTCCGCCAGCATTTCCCCGAGCACGAGTTGACCAGGGAAGTCACCAAAAAACTTGCCGTGGTTTACCAGGAGAGCGGAGAGCTACTGTTGGCCGCAGCTGAATTCGAGCGTATCGAGCGGGAGTCGGAAGACGAAGATGTGCGCCGCGAAGCGCTTACCCAGGCGGCGGACCTGTACAGCGCGGCCAAAGACAGCGAAAAGGCCCTGCGCGTGCTGCGCCGCTATGTAAAACTTTTCCCCGCGCCTATGGAGCCGGCACTGGAGACCCGGCAGAAAATTGCCGGCCTGTATAAAGCCGCCGGCGATCAGCAGAGCTATATGGGCGAGCTGCGGGAAATGGTGCGCATCGAGGGCCGCGGTGGCGAGGAGCGCAATGACCGCACCCGCTACCTGGCCGGCAACGCCGCGCTGGTACTGGCGGAACCCGAATACGAGGCCTTTACCCAGGTGCGTTTGGTCGCACCGATCGAACAGAACCTGAACACAAAGCGCATACGTATGAAGCGCGCTATCAGCGCCTATACCGACCTGATCGATTACCAGGTGGCCGATGTCACTGCGGCCGCCACCTATTACCTGGCGGAGATCTACTTCCATTTCAGCCGCGCGCTGAAAGACTCCGAGCGGCCCACAAATCTCAGCCCGCTGGAGCTGGAGGAGTACGAGCTGGCGCTGGAAGACCAGATCTACCCGTTCGAGGAGAAAGCCATCTCGGTGCACGAGAAAAATGTCGAGCTGTTGGGTATGGGTATCTACAATGCCTGGGTGGAAAAGAGCATCGGCAAGCTGGCCGGCCTGGTGCCGGCGCGCTACGCCAGGGCCGAGGATGCTGGCCAGTTTTTGCAGACCATAGTGCCTGTGCCTGAAGTTCCTGAGCCGGAAGAACCCAAGGGCTCCTGACAAACCGTCTTGTAGGAGCGGCCGCTCCTACAGCAGAAGAGATAGCCTATGAATTTGAAGGCCGTAAAAATAATTTTGCACAGTTTCGCCGCACTGTCTCTGGCATTGCTGCTGGCCTCCTGCGCCTCCGGCCCGCAGACCGGCAGGGTGTCCGATTACTCCTCGGTGCGGGTTTCCGGCAGTGTCAGCCGCGATTTCGAACGCTCGCTGGAGTATCTGCAGGAAGAGAACTACGCGGCGGCCATTGAACTGTTACAAGCGGTTATCGAGCGCGAACAGCGTCTGCCGGCTCCCTACATCAACCTGGGCATCGCCTACTACAAGCGCGGTGACGAAAAGCACGCGGAAGAGGCCTTTTTGAAAGCGCTGGAGCTGGACCCGCAACACCCGGTGGCCACCAATGAACTGGCGGTGCTCTACCGCAAACAGGGCCGCTTCGCCGAAGCGAAGAAGGCCTATACCAATGCGTTGGCGGAGAATCCGGACTACCTGCCGCTGATCAAGAACCTGGGTATTCTCTGCGATCTGTACCTGCAGGATTTGCAATGTGCCATGGCCCAGTTCCAGCAATACCTGCAGCACGAGCCGGATGATAAAGACGTAAGTATCTGGATGGCCGATATCAAGAGACGGGCCGGTAACTGAGGCACAAGATTATGAAAAGACTCTTTGCGTGTTTCCTGCTTCTGCTGCCCTGCCAGTTGTGGGCCGAGGAAGAAAAGAAAGTCGACAACGAGGTCAAGGAATTGTCCGGTATTTCCATTATCGGCAACAAGGAAGCTCCCAAGTCGCTGTACATCGTCCCCTGGAAGAGCTCCGAGGTGGGTGTGGAGAGCGATCTGGTGTCCAGCCTGATGGACGGCAAGATGAAACCCCTGGACAAAGAGGTCTTTATGCGCGAACTGGAGTTCTACGAGCTCAGCCTCTCCGGGGAATAAATAAACCGGGCTCCTGATGGGCACGCTTCGCTTTGCCCATCCTACGAAAGAAAAAACGTAGGTATGCAGGCACACCGGGTTAACGAGAATTTACCGCAGTATTTTTTATAAAGAGGGTTTGTAATGGACTTTTTCAACAGCGTAATCGCGTTCTTCCAGACTGGTGGTACTTTCATGTACCCCATTCTTGTGGTGGCAGCGCTGGGGGCCGCGGTGGCAGTCGAACGCTATATCCGCCTGCTTTATGAACGCCACACCAACCGCGCCATGTGGGACAAGCTGCAGCCGGTCCTGAATGCAGGGGATTTCGACCGCGCGCGCAACCTGGTCAAGCAGGATAACTCCGGCGTGAGCAAAGTGCTGGCCATGGGATTGGCCCGCCAGGGCACTGTGCGCCGCCGCGAGGATATCGAGATCGCCATGGAAGAAGAGATGATGGAGATTATTCCGCAACTGGAAAAGCGCACTCCCTATATCGCTCTCTTTTCCAATATCGCCACCCTGCTGGGTCTGCTCGGTACCATTATGGGCTTGATCGAAGCCTTTACCGCGGTAGCCAACGCCAATCCGGCGGAGAAAGCCGATCTCCTATCCGCCAGTATCTCCGTGGCCATGAATACTACCGCCTTCGGCCTAATGACCGGTATTCCTCTGCTGGTGGTGCATGCGCTGCTGAACTCCCTGACCGGCCAGATCGTCGACAGTCTGGAGATGGCTTCGGTAAAAGCTCTGAACATTATTTCCACCTCCACCCGCCGCCGCAGCGAAGTGGCTGCGGACAACGACCCGGTAGTTGCCGCCGCGCAGGCCGGGGAAGAAGCCGCTGTGCAGGAAACTGCGGCGGATAAGGCTGATGAATCCACTGGCGAAGAACAGCAGCTGGAAAAAGTGTAATGAGAAGTCGGCGTCACGCTAGAAGCAAAGAAGCTCCAGAGCTGGACATCACCGCCTTCCTCAACCTGATGGTGGTGCTGGTGCCGTTTCTGTTGGTATCGGCAGTCTTTTCCCGAGTCACCATCCTGGAGCTGAATATGCCGTCCGGCGCGGGCGGCGGTGCACCTGACGACCCCACGGTGACCGTGGAAGTGGTGGTGCGTAAAGACGTGTTGGAGATCAGCGATGGCGAAAAGGTGATCGCCCGCTTCCCCAACCTGAATGAATCCGGACAGCCGTCGGGGGAAGGCGCGGAGAGCGCTCCGATAGAAGAGGGCGAAGGTACTCCCATACTGCCCACGGAAGAAGTCTACGACCTGAAAAAACTGGCCAAATTCCTACTGGAAGTAAAAGCCAGTTATCCGGAAAAAACCGATTCAATCCTGCTAATGGAGCCGGAAGTTGCCTACGAACATCTGGTGGGAGTGATGGACGCCGTACGCGGCGCCGAAGTGCGGCAGGAGGGCAGCGACCCGAATGATCCGGAAGTGGTGGAAAGAGTGGTTCTCTTCCCGGATATATCCATAGGAGATGCGCCGTGAAACGTGAAAGCCGACGCATGAAGCGTATGGCCCGGAGCCATAAGCGCAAAACCCCGGGCATGAACCTGACATCGCTGATGGATGTATTCACCATCCTCGTGTTCTTCCTGCTCACCAACACCTCGAGCAACGAAGCGCTGGAGCCGCCCAAGGTGATCACCCTGCCGGATTCGGTGGTGGAGTCCAAGCCGCGGGAAACCGTAACACTGATGGTGACAGACGAAGAGATACTGGTCGAATCCAGATCCGTCATCGCCACCGCCGAAGTGATCGACAGCGAGGGGACGATAATCCAGGCCATCAGGGAGGCGATGATTGCGGAGATGGACAAGGCGATAACCGTCGCTGCCGCCGAAGTGAAAGAGGGCGCTGAGGATACAGGCGAAGAAGAAGCCCAACCGGAACCACCGGAGGTCAACATTCTCGCCGACAGGACCATCCCGTTCAGTCTGCTGAAGAAGGTGATGTCCAGCTGTACTGATGCGGGCTACACACGGGTCTCCCTGGCGGTTATTCAGAAAGCATCTCAAGGTTAGTAGAAGTTCGTGAGCAATTTTCAACAACAAAGGCAGGCAGTGAGCGGTGAGCTGGAGGCAGTCCGGCACCGCATCAGTGTGCTCGAAGATGAGCAGCAGCTGATCGATGCCCAGCTGGCGGAACTGCGCAAGGATGAGCCCAAGCACCAGTTGCTGGACGAAATCTCCGAGCGCCTCGGCAAGCTGGAAGAAGCCGGTGCCGGAGAGCTTTTCTGGGCAGACGACTACCGGGAAGGTGCCTCCGATGCTGTTATTCGCCGCATACAGCATACCGTCAGCGTCTATAACGACAGCCTCAACCTGCTACAGGAAAAGCGTCGGCGGGTGCTCAGCAGGATCGAGGACTGCAACGAAGAAATTTTCGAGCTGGACGACCGCGCAGAGGAACTGCGCCGGCAGGAAGAGGAAGTCCACTATGAGTTCGAAATAACCCGGGAGATGGAGTCGGAGGAATACCGGCCCATGAACATGCCCTGGCATACCCGGGGCGAGGACGAGCGGCGCTTCCGCCTCTGTCTGCTTGTTTCGCTGCTGGTGGCGCTGCTGCTGGGTTATACGGTGCCTCTCTGGCAGCTCCCGGAGAAAGAAGACGAGGTGGTGGAGATTCCCGAGCGCCTGGCCAAGCTGGTGATCGAGAAGAAAACCAAGCCCAAGCCGCCACCGGAGCCGGAAAAACCCCAGCAGAAGAAGGAAGAGAAAAAGCCCGAGCCCAAGCAGGAGGTGGCCAAGGAAGAGCCCAAGCCCAGCAAAGTGGAGAAAAAGCAGGCTCGCAAGAAAGCCGAGCGCGCTGGAGTACTGGCCTTCAAGGACAACTTCCAGGACCTGATGCAGGACGACCTGGACAACCGCCTCGGGGAGCGCACCCAGCTCAGCACCGCGGGCAAGAAGGAGAACCGCAGTCAGCGCTCGCTTATCACCGCGGCCGCCACTGCCGGCAGTGGTGGTATCAACACTGCCGAACTCAGCCGCAATGTGGGTGGAACGGGATCGTCGCTGGAAGGTGTGGCCTTCTCGCGGGTTGAAAGCTCAATCGGCACCGAGGGGGATTTCGCCGGCGAAGAGCGTCCGCTCAGCGATGGTGTGGGCCCATCCCGCACCGACGAGGAGATCCAGATCGTCTTCGACCGTTACAAGGCCTCGCTGTACAGGATCTACAACCGAGAGCTGCGCAACAACCCGGCCCTCCAGGGCAAGATGGTGCTGAAAATCACCATCGAACCGGATGGCTCGGTGTCCCTGGCGCAGGTGGAATCCAGCGATATGGACTCGCCGACCCTGAACAGCAAGATCGTGGCGAGGGTAAAGCGGTTCAACTTCGGCCCCAAAGAAGGCGTACCGACCATCACCATCCTCTACCCGATCGACTTCCTCCCCGCGGCCTAGTGCCACCCTTGGCTCCCCTCTCCCATTTATGGGAGAGGGGCTGGGGGAGAGGGCCCCCGGGAACGCCGAGCCCCAGCTCGGCAAACGGGCCGCAAGGCCCGCTATCCCAATTGCCGCTTGTACGCAAAGATGCTCTGGCTTACGTATAACCTGTCGAGGAACCCTCGAGACACAACCCCTGGTACCCCACGGTAAGGGCTGGGCGGGCAAGCTCGAAAAATTACTAAAAATGCCGGAAGACCTTTGCCTGGGTGGAGCCCCTCTAACAGGGGGCATTGAGAACTGATTGGCAATAAACGGGAAACTTTGCAGCCAACCAGCTGATCTTGAGCTGCTTCACGGTCGGGCGCTGTCCCACTGGTTAAACTCCCACGATCAAGCATGAGTCAATAGTCCCCCGGGACCGCGGAGCTCCAGCTCCGCCTTGATCCTCCGCAAACGAAGAGAGGGCCCCCGGGAACGCCGAGCCCCAGCTCGGCAAGCGGGCCAAAGGCCCGCCACAGAAGCCTGCCAACAGTTGGGCAACCTTGTAGGAGCGGCGGGGCGGCCATCCGCCCATGGCCGCGATCAATCTCTCACCAGGGACGAGGAGCAAATCAACAACCGAGGGTGACCCAACCAGCCACCCCGCACCCACCTACCCGCCACTTAAGAATTCACCTCAAGTTCCCTTGAGAACTGCTTGGCAAACCTAAAAAAAGTTCCCTGTCAACCCAAGTATTTTTGACCTGCTTCACGGCCGCCTCTTGTGTTTCTGAATAAAGTTCCACCACCGGGTAGTGTCCGCCCGGCGGCGGTGCCGTGCCGGCATTGCGGGCAGGAAACTTCAAACAAGAATGGCGGCTGATAAGTGACGATGATGTCGGAAGTAACTGGACGGAAATCTCTTAAAAATGCGCTTGTTGGCTTGGTACTTGCCTGCTGGAGGATGCCGCTGGTTTCGCTGGGGCGGTTGTTGGCGACTGCGCTGCTGTTGGTGATATCGGGGGGAGCTTGGGCGGATTACGGTAATATCTGTGTGGCCGATGAGGAGAACCCGCCCACTAACTTGGTGACTGTGCAGAATAGCTACTGCGAGTTCTGTGGTTACGGGTTTGTGGAGGTGCAAATCACCAACCCATACCGGGCAGGCACCAATACCCCGGACGGTGAAGAGCCCTATGAAACTCAGGTGATTCAGGAATGGTATAACCCTCCCGGCCCTGGGGGAGGGTCTTTTGTCGATGTCACCCAGAGCCGTCGCAACCCGGATTACGGTTCTCCAAACCCGGCGCTCGATTTCGGAAGTAACGGCCTCACGATTGCCCTGACTAACGGGCTTGAGCGTTATACCGGCGTTGCGCCTACGCTCCCGCTGGGCGGTGGTATCAGTGGTTCCAGCACCGTGACCATCAGTAATATGTCGGATCTGGCTCCGGGCCAGACTGTTACGGTGCGCATTCCGGTGCACCGCAGCCCGACCAATAGCCCGGAATCTCTTTACGGTACGACCCCTCAGGCCACTGCCACTATTAACTACACTATGGCGGATGGTTGTAACGACAATCCCGGACGCCGCCACAATTGGCGGAATGGGGGTTGGTACGACAACTTCCCCCCGGATCCAAACAACCCGCCCACGGAATTCTGGCAAAGCTACAATCGCCCCGCGAACCAACACACCGGCAGCGTCGATATCCGCCAGCCGGGTATCGCTCTCAACAAACAGGGCTGGAACTACGACAGCGGTCAGCGCTTGGATACGCGCAGCGACCAAATCTTCGGCCACAATGACGACGATATTGTCTGGCGCATCAACATCCGCAACACCGGTAACGCTCCTCTGCAGGATCTACGCATCGACGATGTCCTGAGCCGTGCCGATGTGATGGATGCGAACTATGTCTGTCCGACGGCTGCGGCAGCCGATGCGGTCGCAGCCAATAATGGCACGCTGCCTGTAGGTTCTAGCTGTGTGGCCACCGATGCCGCCACTGGCACGGTCCTCGCCAACTGGGATGTGGATGCGCCCTTCGGCGATAACGCCAATGTCGGCAATCCCTACGCCACAACCATGAACAACGCTCTTGCGGGCAGCGCCACTGATGCAATTGATATTAGCCAGGGCGGCAATATCAATCTCTATGTGGTCGGTAAGATCCACGACGACGGCTCCTGCGCCTCTGGTCAGCTGATCAGTACCTTCAACGACGTAGAGTTTGGCTGTGCGGTGCAGACGCCGCCCGGTGGTATTGACTCCAACCAGTCGGAAACCGCGCGACTGGATACCTACTACGGTCTAGGCAGCGGCACCAACGCCTTGCGCGTAGAGCGGCAACTGACCGGTATTACCGGTACCGGCCCAGTGGGCATGCGCGGCCTGATGACCATCACCCTGCGCAACGAAGGCCGCGGCACCGTTTGGTTCGACCCTTCCATGGCTTGGCATTTGCGCGATGTTCTGCCGGATGAGTATGTGGTGGACCCCAGCTATGAGCCCACCATCGAAAACGCCTATTCCCTCTATGGTGCATATCTCGGGCGGGTCGACAACCTGGAGTGGGTCAATGCCCAAGGCGCGATTCCGGGGAACACCAGCGACACCACCAGCTATCTCAATAACTCCGAACCGCAATTCAAGCTGACCAGTAACAGCTCAGATACGGATGCCGACCAGGCCGAGGAAAGCACCGGCCTGATGCGCCATGGCGATGTGGTCGTTATCCGGTTCGCGGTGGTGATGAAAGACGCGGACTATTTCGACCGCGCCGCCGACCTGGATGTGCAGCAAGAGGATCCGAGCACGAACCTGTACCAGCGGCCAGAGAGGACCGACCCGGATCTGAACAGTTTCTCCAGTTTTGACAACACCCTGGAAATACAGATCAAAACACTCTGTGATACTCAGGGTGTGTTGCAATCCACCATGACTGGCAATGGCCAGAATAATACCTTTGCCGCCACTGATACTGGTATGCCGGTGGCGTTCGCTCCAGAAGAGCTGGATATCAGTATCAACCAGCCCACATTCATCCTCACCGATGATCGCAGCCAGACGACGCCTCTGTCCGTCACCCTGACCAACAGAGGCGGCGATGAAGCGCGGGACTTCCGCGTTTTCATCAGTTTCGGGGCCACTATCAATGTGGTCAATGACATGCCGCCGGCGGGTTTCAGCTGCGCCCCCGTTGCGATTAGTCAGACCGGTGTGGACGGCAATGGCCGCCCCATGGGCCAGCCCGATCCGTACAAGGTGTGGGCGGTAAACCCGGGGCCGGACGCAGTCGACAATATGCACATGTTGCTACCCGTCGATGGTACTGTGTATCAGTGTCAGCCCGATGGAGCACCCTTTAACGCAGCACTTGCTGCCGGGGCCAGCGCCACCTTCGAATTCGAGGTCAACAAGACCACGAACCCGTCCGGCATTGCCGCCGATGACCTGACCTTCCGCGCAGATGTGGTTGGCGAAATCTTCACGCTCAGTGATTTCACCATCGCTGCTACTCAGGTCAGCGCCAATACGGTCAACGTGAACCAGGTCACCAACGGAGGCAACCGAGGCATTACCGGGGTTACCGTCAACAATCCGACCTCTATCACCAATGGCGATCCGTTGTGGTTCCCGGCCCCGGGCAGCATGGGCAATGCCCGCAGCGACGGCGAAGTGGATCGCGGCAACCTCTATTCACTGGATACCCACTGGTCGCGGGGCATCGGCTTCAATTTGAAAAAGGACCAGGTGACTGCGGGTGATACCTCCTCCGGCAATTTCGGTGAACAGCCGGATCTGGGGCACTGTAACGAAAACATCGGTGATGTCAGCCGCGCGTCCGCAAATACCTTCCCTGGCCAGACGAAGCCCGCCGAGCATGTGCAGATCGGTGAGGAATGTACGGTGCGCATCCAGACCGGCGGCTGGTTCGGTTTCGATTCCCGCGGATTCAACTTTATCGGCGTGCGCGATATCCAGGTGCTGGACCAGATTCCGAATGGACAGAGCTATATCTCAAGCACCGTGCCACTGGTAACGCCACAAATTGCTGGTGCTACCCAAGGGCCCAACGATCCTTCCACAACGCCCCTAAATGAACTCAGTCCGTTTGGCTGGCGTTTTTCGGGTAACCAGGTCTCCGGTTACAGCGGTGCGCCAAATGAAGGCACTTACATTGTCGACATAGATCAGTGGTTCACCATCAACGCTACCAGCCGTCTGCTCAACAAGGTGCAGAACGACAGGGCCGCACCCAACCAACATGGCAGTGACAGTGCCAATGTATTGGACTCAAATTTCAAGGGTATTTTCCTCAACAGCAACACTGGCCAATGGGAGGAATTAACGTTCGGTAGCTATGCTGGCGGCACTACTGTCGGCTACCCCAAGGAACCCATCCGTCGCGTCGATGTTGTCGTCACCGAACCTCTGATCGAGGTGGTGAAGGAAATCTGCGAGGTTTCTAATTTTAACGCCGCGACCGGAACCTGTGGCGCCGGTTGGACCGCTGACTACCAGGGCGCTGTTACCACCAACGACTACATCTATCGCCTTACCGTCAGCAGTGAGGACGCAGCTGCTGGCCACCCCCGCACTCCGGTCTATGACTTGATTGTGGAAGACACGCTGCCGGACTTGCTGAGAATCGTTGACCTGGATACCGACGGTATTGATAACGATGGCGATGGCGTCGTGGATGAAGGGGGTGGTGAAGGTGTCATCGTTGGTAATGTCATGAACGATGGCAACGGCACTTCCATTACCTTCTCCCACGCCCAAGGCGTGGATGGTACCGGCCTGCGTCGGTTGGAGCCGGGCGCTAGTCTGCATCTATATTACAGAGTGGATCCGGACGATCGCATCGCCCCGTCCGAAACGCTTACCAATACCGTAGCCGTGACCTACTACGATTCGCTCGAGGGCAGCGGTAATGATCACGGTAATCAGACCGTCGTTATGCCTGGCAGTGGCGAGCTAGGTGGTGCACGCACCTATCCGGCTCCTGGTGATGCGAACACTGAAGCTGAAGCCTCGTTGACCTTCAGTGAACCGACCACCGAGCCGAAAACCATCAGCCAACTGTCGGAAACGCCACTGGCGGGCAGTGGCACGCAACAAGTCAAAATCGGTGAGGAAATCGAATACACGCTCACCGCCGAGCTGCCGGTGGCACAGTTACGTAACCTCACGGTCACCGACGAATTGCCGACGGGCCTGGTCTGCGCAGATGCGCCCACCATCGACCTGAGCAACGACGCGCCCTGGAATGCCGCCGGTTTCAAGCGCCCGAATCTCACCGATGTGGGTGATGTTACGCCCACTTGTACCGACAACCAGGTGCAATGGGCTTTCGGCGATGTGGTGCTCTCGAACCCGTCGTCAGATCGGGATCCGAACCGCTTCACTTTCCAGCTCACCTTTATTGCTCGGGTGCAGAACAGTGCCGCTAACGATGACGGCGACACGCTCGCCAATGGCCGACCGGCCACTAACGCCACCTTGGAATGGCGAGACGAAAGCAACAACGATCACAGTCTTGATTACGGCCAGGTGGACGTTCAAATCACTGAACCGCTCATTGCTCTGACCAAGAGCTGGGATGCGAGCGGCGACCTGGATGCAGGTGATGTCATTACCATCACCCTCACTGCGACCAACAACGGCACTGCCAACGCCTACAACCTGCGTATTTGGGATGACCTGCTCGATAGCGAAATGACCTTCGTTGAGGCGAGTGTCACGGGAAGCGGCGCCCCGGATAGTGTGGATATCAGCACCTTTGGTGCCAACCGGCCGGTGTTTGTCTGGAACCCCGAAAACCCGCTGGCACCGGGAGCAAGCCGCGAATTCAGTTTCCAGGTACGGATCGATGACAAGGCCCAGCCATTGCAGCAATTAAATAATGTCGCCCATGCTGCCTGGACCTCTCTGCCGGGACAAAGTACCGCGCTCAACCCGGCCGGGCAGATTGGCGCAGACGGTGCTCTTGATGGCCAGCGTATTGGCGAGCTGCCCAATGCCGATGACGCGATTAACGATTATGAAACCAGCAGCAACCCGGTCGACGTCACCTTGGCTGCGCTTTCCATCGCGAAAGAGGACATCACCGAAAATGGCGCAGCGACTGAAACTCGCACGATTGGTGCCCACCGCGAATTCCACCTGGAAATATCCCTGCCGGAAGGTGTCAGCAACAATGTCCGGATTACCGACAGCTTGGCGGCAGGCGGTACCAGCTACGTGCTGGCCCGGAATGCCAATTATGAAATTAGCTGTAGCTACCAAGGTATCCAGTTGATCAACGGCGTAGCGCCGGCTGCAGATTGTGCTGCGTTTACTGCGGTACCAGCTGTGGATGCTACTGGCGATGTGGTATGGGATATCGGTACCGTAGATACCGATAGCGAGGATGACGTTGCAGCTTCCGCCATTACTCCGATCATCACCATCAATTACTTCGCTCGCGTCGACAATGAAATTGTTGAGACCCAGAGCGGTAACAGCCTGCGCAACGACGCAGTACTGACCTATGATAATGGCGACGATGGTTCAACGGTAACTTCTCCCCCCGTTTCCACAGCGATTGTGACGGCGGTGGAACCGGAATTGCTGATCAGTAAGGCCGTGACTAATACGACCGGTGCGGCGAATCTTGCCCAGGGCGGCGATGTTCTTGAATACGAACTGACCATCACACATACCAGTGCTTCCTCCGCCGATGCGCTTGACATCAACGTGCTCGATCTGCTGCCGCCGGAAGTGCAATTCAACGCGGGTTCGGCCTCGGCCACCATCAACGGCGCCGCTGTCGATGGTTTTGTCGCCGCGCCGTCGACACCGGCGGCCGGTTCACTGGTATGGGGCCGAGAGAACGGCGATAACTCGCTAGATCTTCCTCTGGGAAGCACGTTGGTGATCACCTATCAGGCGACAGTGGTGTCAGTATTTGGCCAGCCGGTAACGAACGAAGCTTACGCCGATTGGACATCTCTGGACGACAACGTCACTGGCCAGGAGCTGTACGAGCGCCACGGTATCGGCTGCCCAGCAGTGACCAATCCAAACAACTACTGTACCGGCCCCGCCCAAGCCCAGATAAACACCGAGGACAACTCAGGTCTGGAAAAACTGGTGCTCGAGGACAGTTATGGCGATTCCGCGGACAGCACCGTGCGTATCGGCGATACCATCACCTACCAGCTGACGCTTAATCTGCAGCCGGGTACCACCAACGCGGTGCAAGTGACCGATGTTCTGCCGCCAGGACTCACGCTAGAGTCCTTTGCCATCGACGACGCTGCCGGCGGCTATGTCTTTACCCCGGTCAGCCAACCGGTACCACCTGCGACAGGCTCGCAGGTATGGAATCTCGGCAATGTGACCCGTGAACTGGGCACCGCGGCACCGCTGCTGATCCAATATGTGGCGCGGGTTACCGAGGATGCCGGAATTCCCCATGTGGCCAGCACTACGCTGACCAATAACGCGAGCCTGACCTACACCGATGCCGGCGGCAATCCGCCTGCCGCCGATCCTCGCCTGGAGAGCAGTGCCACCATCACCGTGTTGCAGCCACTGGTCGATAGCCTCACCAAAACTGATCGAGATGGTCGTAACAGCCCGTATCTGGTTACCGACCTAGCCGGTGATGTAATGCGCTTCAACCTGCACGCCTGTAACTCCGGTGATGCACCGGCGTATAGCTTGCAGCTCACCGATGACCTGCCGATGGAACTCGACGAGGTATCGATCGAGAACCTGCAGGTAAGTATCGACGGTAGCCCGGTTGAGGCCGGGAACTACACCTACACTGCGCCAACGGCGCGCGGTGGAGAAATGATTTTCGTACTGACCAACATGTCCTTGGATGCCGGGCAGTGCCTGGATATCGACTACGATATCGGCTTCTACACCGATGTGGGCGGCGACCAGATTTGGACAAACAACTTTGCGGTAGATGAATACTGGTCTTTCCCGCCGAGTGACGCGCAGCGCTATGGCCCAGTTGCATTGCCTGCGCCCTACCAGATGTCCACTGCGCCGACCAGTGTCGACCCGCTGCAGAAAATCCTGATGGCACCCGCTGATGGCACTGCGGCGGTGGGTGAGGAAGTGGTTTACCAGTTGCTGGTGCCCTCGACCAATACTGCGTCGGCCATTCACGATGTCGTGATTACTGATGAGCTCGACCCGAGCCTGGAAATTGTCAGCGTGGCGGAGATCAGCGGGAATGGCCTGACCGTCGATGACAGTAACACCAATGGCAACAGTCTAGACCTACGTATCGATCTGCTGCCGGCCGGCACCCAGGCACAGATTGAAATTCGTGCACGTGTAGGTAATAACACTAACGCGCAGGCGGGACACAGCTTCGAAAACGCCGCCAGTTACACCTATGCCGAAACCGATGGCGGCACCGCCGTTGATGGAGGGGCCGGTAGCGCCGCGACACTGACCATCGTCGAGCCGGAACTCACCCTGGCGAAAACCGTCGCCAACCAGACCAGCCCCGGAAACGACCCGGACGCCGGTGACGTACTGCGCTTTACCCTGGACCTGACTGCCGCGGGCAACCCGGAAAATTCCGATGCCTTCGACCTGATCGTCAACGAACAGCTGTCCCTGGGACTGGAACTTGTTCCGGGCAGTGTCACCTTCGGCGGTGCTGCGATTGCCGACCCGGCGTTGACCGGCGACGGAGTCAACACTGCGCAGGCCCTGGACTGGAACCGCACCAACAGCAATCTGGATATCGCCGCCGGCGGCAACAGCCAGTTGGTGTTCGACGCCGTGGTGCTCGACAGTGTGCTGGCCGCCACCGATCTCTCCGGTACCAGTCGCATCGAGTGGACCAGCCTGGACGAAGACAACACCAGTCCCTACGAGCGCAACGGTTCCGACGGTGTGGGCGGGCTGAACGATTATGTGATCGAAAACGCCGTCGCCCAGCTCACCGCCACGAACGACAGCACTATCGCCAAAACCCGCCTGGACGACAGTTACGGCACCGGCGATGCGCAGCTGCGCGTGGGTGACTTTGTCGAATACGAACTGCGCCTGAGCCTGCCGGAGGGCAGTGCGCCCAATGCGGCGATTACCGACACCCTGCCGCAGGGCCTGGTGTTCGACGGCACCCTGGCGGTCAACGGCGACAACAGCGCGCCCTTTGTCGCGCCGGCGCCATTCAGTCATGGCGATATTATCGAGCCGATACCGGCTGGCGATCCGGCTACGGGGCCGACCACGGTGACCTGGAATATTGCCGACCTGGTCAATGCCGGCGATAACAATGCGGCCAACGACGAGTTCGTAATCCGCTACCGCGCGCGCGTGCTGAACCAGGACGCTCATCCCTGGCCGGCCAACAATACGCCGCTCACCAACAATGTGGAGTTTGGTTTCGACGCCGCCACAGGTGCCGAAAATCGCAACGATGGTGAAACTCTGGATCTGCTGCAGCCGAACCTGGCCGTGGCGATCACCTCCAACCCGGCGGACGGCAGCACTCTCGCGCCCGGCGATACCGTCGACTACACGGTGACCATTACCAACAGCGGCTCGGCGCCCGCCTACGACACGGTGTTCCGCGACACTATCCCGCTCGGCCTGCGCCAGGGCGGTGTCACCGTGCAGTCCACCAGCGTCAACGGCGCCGCGGTTGCCGATCTTGCGCCTGTCTACGATGTTTCCACCGGCGAGGCGGTATGGAATTTCGGCACCGGCACCGCCTATGCCATCGATCCCGGCCAGACGTTGGTAATGACCTATCGCGTACAGGCGGACCCGAACCTGGGCGCCGGCCTGAATATGCAGAACGCCGCCTCTGTCGAAATTTATTATTCACTGGACGACGACGACCTGCCGACGCTCGCCGGCGCCACCGCAACCGTGGATATGCGCGAGGACTACGGTCCCACCGCGCCGCAGAGCGTGCAGTTCAATACCCCCAACGCGGCGCCGCTGCTGATTGAAAATACCCAGCCCACCGCGTCCATCGGCGAGCCCTTCCGCTATCGCGTCACTATTCCGGAAACGCCGCAGACGACTGCGCTGCACGATGTGCGGATATTGCTGAACCTGGGCGCTTCCGCCGCGGATCTGGTGTTCGTCGAGGCGGCCAAGGTTTCCGGCAGCGCGGTATTTACGCCGATCAATACCGGTTCCGACACCGACCTGGTGATCGAGGACACCACCAACGGCATCGACGTGCCGCCGGGTGAACAGGTGGTGGTCGATATCACTGTGCGCCTGCGCGACGTCAATCCGCCTAACGTGGACGGGCTGACCTTCAACAACAGCGCCAGCTACAACTACAACTACGAAAACGACAACGCCGCGGCGGGGCAGGGCGCCGGTGCGGGCAACACCACCGCGGATATGACCGTGGTGGAACCCACCGACCTCACCATGACCAAGACCGGCCCCGCCAGCGTGCAATCCGGCCTGCCCGGTCGCTTCACCCTCGACGTGCACAATATCGGCACCGGCCCGGCCTGGGATATCACCGTTACCGATCTGCTGCCTAATAACAATCCGGGCGGCATGTGCGAGACGCCGCCGGCAAACTTTGCCGCGGTTATCGCCGACGGCACCGGCAATACCGTCGCCACCCTGAATGCCGGCGAACACTTCAATACCGCCTTCGATCCGGCCAATTGCACCCTGACGGTAACCACCGTCGGCGCCACGGCGGCTATACCTGCGGACCACCGCCTGCTGTTCAGCTACGACGCCTACCTGGATGCGGACACCGCCGACGGCGACTCGCTCATCAATATCGCCGGTGTGGAGCTCTGGCACAGCTGGGACAGCACCGGCCCGGATGCGCGGCAGTACACCCGTGCCGCGCCCACCGACGGCACCCCGGGAACCCTGGACCATGAGGACGCCTACACCATCACCGCCGCGGTGCCCAGTGTCTCCTTCTACAAAGTGGTGGAGAATGTCACCAGCGGCGACAGCCCGGCCAGTACCGCCACTCCCGGCGATACGTTGCGCTACACATTGACGCTCACCAATCTCAGCAGCGTCGATGTGGACGATATCGCAATCACCGACGAACTGGGCCGCCTCAACAGTCTGCCGCTGTACCAGTCCGGTTCGCTGCAGATCGTCTCCGCACCGGCGGGCGCCGATACCAGTGGCACCGATGCCGCCGGCGGAGCTCATGGCAGCGGCCTGCTGAGCGCGGCCGACCTGTCGCTGGCGACCGGCGACAGCCTGGAAATCGTCTACGAGGTGGCGCTGGCGGCGGTGATCGACAACGACACCGCGGTGCTCAACCAGGCCCAGGTGCAACTGCCCGGCCAACTGCTGGCGGACAGCGACGATCCCAATATCAACGGCGCCGACGATCCGGATGTGGTGGGCGATGAAGATCCCACCCAGGTAGTGGTCGAATCCGCTCCCGAACTGGCGGTGGAAAAAATCTCCCAGGACATCACCGGCGACGCCGACCTGCTGATGCCCGGCGACACCTTGCGCTACACCATCACCATCGAAAATACCGGCGATGAAAATGCCATTGCGGCAACCCTGCGCGACCAGGTGCCGGCGAACACCACTTATGTGCCGAACTCCACCACGCTGAACGGCGCGGCGGTGGCCGATGTGGACGGCAGCACGCCGCTGTCTGCCGGACTGGCCATTAATTCTCCGGGAGAAGAGGAAGGTTTTGTCGGCGCCACCGAGGGCACGCAGCCGGTGACGGTCACCTTCGACGTGACCATCAACGATGTGCGCGACGGCACCATTATTTCCAACCAGGGCTTCGTCAATGGCGAGGGCGCCGGCAGCGGTCCCTTTGCGGAGCAGCCCTCCGACGATCCCACCACGGAGGCACCGGACGATCCCACCATTGATATCGTCGGTGATGTGCCGCTGCTGATAGTGCAGAAGACGGTGGAAATTGCCGTGGACAATGTGTCCGCGGGCATCGTCGATCCCGGCGATACCCTGCGCTACACCATTACCGTCACCAATATGGGCGGCGTGGATGCCACCGATGCAGTGCTCACCGATCAGGTACCCGCCGACACCACTTATGTAGCCGGTACCACGATGCTCAACGGCATGGCAGTCACCGACAACGCCGGCGGAATGACGCGTCTGGACAGTGGCCTGCCGATTTCCTCCAGCGACCTGACTCCGCCACTGCCCGGCGCCGGCGAGGGTGTGATCACCTCCGCGCAAGCCGCCACCATCACCTTCGACGTGCAGGTGGACGCGGACACGGCCACCGGCACGGTGATCAGCAACCAGGGCAGCGTGGCTACCGAGGAACTGCCGCTGACCCTGACCGATGCCGACGGCAATCCGTCCAACGGCGCCCAACCCACGGAAGTGGTGGTGGGCGATGCGCAGCAGCTCTCCATTACCAAGGAAGTAGCGGTCGTGGGCGGCGGCGCGGCACTGCCCGGCGCGACCCTGGAATACCTGGTGCGCGTCACCAATATCAGCGCGGTGCCGGTCACCGAGGTAGTGATCACCGACGACCTGCTGGTGGCCGGCGAGGGCGTACTTACTTACGTCGCGGATTCCGCGCTGCTCAACGGCCAGCCCGGCGGCATCAGCGTGGCCGGTTCGGTGATTACCGCCGACTACGGTGCGACTTACGGCGAACTGCCGGCGGGCGAAGTGGCGACCCTGCGCTTCCAGGCAAAACAGGGTGAAAACCTGGAGATCGGCTACCAGGTACTGAACACCGCGGAAGTGGCCTGGAATGATCCGCCCTCCACCGAGCAGGCCAGTGTGATCATCGATGTGGGCGGCACCCCGGGCATCGCCAACCTGAGCGGCTTCCTCTGGCACGATGTGAACTTCAACGACCAGTTGGATGGGTCAGAGCGTCTGCTCAGCGGCTGGACCGTGGAGCTGTACTTCAACAATGCCCTGCTCGACAGCCTGCAGGCGGACGAGGACGGCTACTTCCAGTTCGCCGGCCTGGTGCCGAACTACGCCTCGAGCACAACAGCGGGGGGCGCCAGCTACGAGCTGAGATACCAGGCCCCCAATGCCACTGAGACCACGGCGTCGCTGGGCAATACCAGTTCCGACTTTACCAACGGCCCGCAGCAGATCACCGAGATCTTTGTCGGCTCCGGCTCCAACCCGCAGAACCTGAACCTGCCGATTACCCCCAACGGCGTGGTCTACGATTCGGTGCTGCGCCAGCCGGTCTCCGGCGCGATGCTCACACTGCTGCGCGCATCCGGCGGCCAGGAACTGCCGGATCGCTGCTTCGACGATGAAAAACAGCAGGGCCAGGTCGTTCCGGACGGCGGCTACTACAAGTTCGATATCAACTTCAGCGATGCCGCCTGTCCGGCCAATGCGGATTACCTGATTCAGGTGCAGGTGCCCGGGGATGGCTATGTCGATGGACAGTCCCTGATCATCCCGCCGCAGACCGATGAGGAGACCGCAGGCTTCGATGTGGGCGCCTGCCTGGGCAGCAACGGCGACGTCGTACCGGGCACTGCGGACCACTGCGAGGTACAGGAATCCTTCTCCGCACCGGGCGTGGACGTGGACGCGCGCGATCCGCGCACCGACTACTACTTGCGCCTCACCTTGGACGACGACCGCATTCCGGGCGAGAGCCAGCTGTTCAACAACCACATTCCGGTGGACCCGCTACTGGAAGGTGCGTTGTCGATCACCAAGACCGCGAGCATGCTGAACGTCACCCGCAGCCAGCTGGTGCCCTACACCATCACCTTCAGCAATACCCTGCCGGTGCCCCTGGCCGACCTGCAGCTGGTGGATTTCTTCCCTGCTGGCTTCAAATACGTGGCCGGTTCCGCGCGCCTCGATGGCTTGGCCGAGGAGCCGGAAGTGGAGGGGCTGCAACTGCACTGGAACGACTTGCGCGTGGACCCGGACCAGACCCGTACGGTGAAACTGCTGCTGGTAGTGGGCTCCGGCGTGGGCGAGGGCAAGTACGTCAACCGCGCGCAGATGTTCAACCAGCTCTCCGGCCAGGCCGCCTCCGGCGAGGCCTCGGCCACGGTGCGCGTGGTGCCCGATCCCACCTTCGACTGTTCCGACGTGATCGGCAAGGTGTACGACGACAAGAATATGAACGGCTACCAGGACCAGGGCGAGGGCGGCGTACCCGGCGCGCGGGTGGTTACCGCCACCGGTCTCAACGCCACCACCGATGCCCACGGCCGCTTCCATATCACCTGTGCGGTGGTGCCGAACCGGGACCGCGGCTCCAACTTCATCATGAAACTGGACGACCGCAGCCTGCCCAGCGGCTACCGCCTCACCAGCGAAAACCCGCGTGTGGTGCGCGCCACCCGCGGTAAGGCGATCAAGGTGAACTTCGGGGCCAGCCTGCACCGTGTGGTGCGCCTGGATATGGCCGAGGGCGTGTTCGAGCCCGAGACCACCGAACTGCGCCCGCAGTGGCACTCGCGCACCGAACTGCTGCTGGAGAAACTGAGCGAGGCACCGTCGGTGCTGCGTCTCTCCTACCTGGCGGAAAACGAAGATCCGGACCTGGTGGAGCGGCGTCTGCAGACCATCAAGGCACAGATCGCCGGGGATTGGGCGGAACAGTATGGCGATTACGAATTGACGATTGAAACCGAAGTCTTCTGGCGCCGCGGCGCGCCGCCGAAGCAGGGAGGATTGGAGTGATGTCCTCTAATGAATGCGGAATGATGAGTGCGGAATGCGGAATGAATGAAGAGGTATCTATCGGTGTAGGAGCCTGCTTGCAGGCGAATATTGCCCGGCAAGCGCGGAAATTCGCCTGCAAGCAGGCTCCTACATGGGGCTCGCGGTTTATTCCGCATTCCGCGTTCCGCATTCCGCATTTAACCGCGCTCGCTTTCCTGCTCGCACTACCGGTCTACGCCCAGGAAACCGAAGAACCCCAAACCCCCGACACCCCCTGGTGGCAGGTCTGGCAAAAAATCCCCGGCCTGTCCCCGCAAATCGAGGAGCCCGGGGTCGAATACACCGAAAACCCCGTCGGCAACAACACCGAGTCCATGCTGTTGGGCCAGCCGCGTCGCCAGTGGGTGCAGGACGCCACTCTGTTCTCGGAGGCGATGGAACCGGTGATCGAGGAAAATATTATCGAGCCGCTGCCTTTCGAGGCGGTGGCGGATGATATTTCCCCCGAATCCGTCGAGGTACTGAAAGAAAAACTGGCGGAACTTGGCGATGCCTACAACCTGAAACTGCACTTTATCGGTCACACCGACAGCGAGCCGCTTACCCCGCAGCAGCTGGCGGAGTACCTGGACAAAACCGAATTCACCCGCGCCCGCGCGCAGCTGGTGGCGGAATTTTTCCAACTGGCCCTGGACCTGCCGGAAGAGGCGATCTCCTTCGAGGGGCGCGGCGACGTCGAGCCGGTCGCGGACAATATCACCACTACCGGGCGAGAGCTGAACCGCCGCGTACAGGTGCGGCTCAGCTACGACGAACTGGACGAAGAGGCCCAGGCGGAACAGGCCCGCGCCCAGGCGCTGGCGCTGAACCGGGTCAAGGTGTGTCGCCAGGAAACCGTGTGCAGGCTGCGCTACACCGCCGGCAGCGAACAGCGCGCGCGTTTGAAAAACCTGGTCACACCCCTGCGTATAGAGCCGGGCCAGGTGGATCTCCCCGAGGCCTTCGCGCGCCGCATCCGCGAGGTGCGCGCCAACCTGGCGGACAAGAACAACCTGGTGATTCACTTCGTCGGCCACACCGACAGCCTGCCCCTGCCGGACCGGCCCGCGCAGTTGTATAGCGATCATATGGCGCTGTCCCGCGCCGAGGCGCGCCGGGTGGCACTGGCGGTGCGCGATATGCTGGGGCTGCCCAGCTACGCGGTGACCAGCAGCGGCAAAGGCGCCAGCCAACCCATCGCCAACAACGATACCCCCAAGGGCCGCGCATTGAACCGCCGCGTGGAAGTGGAGTTCTGGTACGACGACCCAATGGAGACCGCTGGTGACGGCGTACAGGCCTGTCCGGAAGCGGCTAGCGCGGAAACCATCACCATCGCCCACGAGTCCCCCACCGGCGCGCTGCAGCCGATCCGTTTCGAACAGGGCGACCCGGTGATCTCCCAGTCGCAGCTGGAGCATATCCGCCGGTTGATGGCGGAGGTTGCGGACAAGGCGAATGTGCGTGTGGGTTTTGTCGGCTACAGCGATAACGAGCGCATGGAGCGCCGCGAGGCCATGGTCTACGGCGACGACGTGGGCCTTTCCTCCGCGCGTGCGCGCCGCGCCATGGAAGCGGTGCAGCAACACCTGAATCTCAGCGATGAACAAGTGGAGTTCGAAGGGCGCGGCTATGTGCAGTCCGACGACGTGGTGACCACCGGCTTTATCCAACTGGATGGTGCCCGCGTGGAAGTGCAGGTGCTCTACGACGAACTGGCGGTGCTCGCGGATAAGGATCGTCTGGAAATCGAGCGCATCCAGCGCGAGGCCCGGGCCAACAATCCCTATGCCCTGAACCTGATGCGCATCACCGTGGATGGCGAGCCGGAGTACGACCCCTATAAAAACTCCGCCGACCTGCAGCGCTGTACCGACGTAGCCCTGGAGAGTGCCAATATCCAGTTCCGCTTCGACAACAAGAAAATGCAGCCGCGGCTGAATGTCAGCGCCTGGCCCAACACCATCCGTTACGCCGACGATCCGGAGACGGAGGTGGCGGACAGCCGAGTGCAGTTCCGCAGCTACACCAACTACCCATCCTTTATCGAACGCGCGGAAGTGCGCCTGTTCGAGGAGGAGCAGTCGGTGCGCGACATGCCGCTGGCAGTGGTGGAACTGGATGTGAACGGCAGGGGCGAGTGGGAAGCGGAGCTGGAGGAGTTCCGTGCACCGCTGAAAAAACTGCAATACCTGTTGCGCGTCTACGACGAAAAAGGCCGCTACGATGAAACCGAGCCCCAGACCCTGTGGCTGGTGGACCGCCTGGATGCGCCCCTGGAGGATACCGACGTGGAGCGGGAGCTGCTGGTGGGCTACGGCGAAAACCGCCTGGCACACCGCAATATTCCCCTGGACGGCAACACGGTACTGGTCAACGGCTCGCAGATTCCCGCGGAGCACACCGTGTGGCTGGGCGGCAACCCGGTGCCGGTGAGCGGGCAGGGCGAGTTCGTCGCCGAGCAGATTTTCGGCAAGGGCCTGCACACGGTGGAAGTGGCGGTGCTGGACGAGCAGGGCAACGGCGACCTCTTTCTGCGCGATTTGCGTTTCGCCAACGACGACTGGTTTACCGTGGGCATCGCCGACCTGACCATCGGGTACGACAAGACCAACGGTCCGGCGGCGCTGGTGACCGGCGACGAAACCCACTACGACAACTCCGTCAGCTACGACGGCCGCCTGGCGTTCTACACAAGCGGCGGTTTCGGCGAGGGCTGGCGCCTGGCCGCCAGCGCGGATACCGAAGAGGGTCCGGTGGACGAACTCTTTTCCAATTTTATGGAAAAATCCCCCGACGAACTCTTCCGCCGCATGGACTCGGACCTCTACTACCCGACCTTCGGCGACGACTCCACGGTGGTGGAGGATGCGCCCACTTCCGGCAAGTTTTACGTCAAGCTGTCCAAGTATGACGACTACGGTTTGTGGGGCAATTTCAAGGCCGCCTACACCGACAATGAACTGGCTCATATCGACCGGGCCCTCTACGGTGCCAACGCACATTTCGAGAGCGATGCGGTGACCAGCTTCGGCGAAAAGCGCTTCCAGATCGACGGCTTCGGCGCCGAGCCGGGTACCGTCGACGGCCGCGACGAATTCCGCGGCACCGGTGGTTCGCTGTACTTCCTGCGCCACCAGGATATTTCCACAGGCTCCGAGCGTCTGAGGGTGGAAGTTCGGGACAAGGATTCGGACATAGTACTGGCGGTGAGAAACCTCACCGCGGTGGTCGATTACGATATCGATTATATCCAGGGTCGTGTGCTGCTGAACAAACCCCTGTCCGCGCTGGCCAACGACAACCTGCTGATCCAGGACGGCGCCTTCAACGGCAACCCGCAATACCTGGTGGCGCGCTACGAGTACACCCCGGGGTTCGAGGAAATGGATACCCTCGCCGTGGGCGGGCGCGCCCACTACTGGCTCGGCGATTACGTCAAACTGGGCATCAGCGGCACCCAGCAGGACGAGGAGGACAACGAGAGCTCTCTCCATGGTGTGGATCTCACCTTGCGCAAGAGCGCCGGCAGCTGGCTGAAAATGGAAGTGGCGGACAGCCAGGGGGGCAACCTGGACCGCTACTCCTCCCTCGACGGCGGTTACAGTTTCGGCAATGAGAGCGCCCTGGACCCGGATGCCAAGGCCGGCGCCTCGCGGGTGGAGGCCAGCCTGCAACTGGCCGATTTCTTCGAGAGCGCACGGGGTTCCGGCACCCTCTACCACCAGGAGCGCGAGGCCGGATTTTCCGCGCCGGGCCAGGAGACCCTCAGGGATACCACCCAGTACGGCGCCAGTGTCAATCTGCCCATCGGTGAACGCTTTGATGTGGGCCTGAAGGCAGACAGCAAGGAGCAGGACCTGGGGCTGCACACCGAGGCGGTGGATATGGAAGTGGGCTACCGGATCAGCGACCGCTGGCGACTCGCCACTGCCGCCCGCGCCGACACCCGCGAGGACTTTTCGCCGGTGGTGCCCGCCACCCAGACCCAGGGCGACCGCACCGATATGGCGGTGGAAGCCGCTTACAACTCCGGTGAAAACTGGAGCGCCTTCGGTTTCGTGCAGCGTACCCTGGAAGTCACCGGCACCCGCGAGGAGAACGACCGCGTGGGTCTGGGCGGCGCCTATCGGGTGAGCGAACGTCTGACCCTGGACAGCGAACTCTCCGGCGGCGACACCGGTACCGCCGCGCGCCTGGGTACCGATTACCTGATCTCAGACCGCACCAACCTGTACCTGAACTACGCCCTCGACAACGAGCGCACCGACACCGGCCTGCGTGCGCGCAAGGGCAATATGAGCACCGGCTTCCGCAGCCGCTACTCCGATACCCTGAGCATCTACGGCGAGGAGCGATACAGCCACGGCGACGTCTCCACCGGCCTGACCCATGCCCTGGGGGTGGATCTGGCCCCCAGTGACCGCTGGAGTTACGGCACCAGTGTGGAGGCGGGCACCCTGGAGGACCCGCGCACCGGCGCGCAGACCGAGCGCCGCGCCGTCGGTTTGAGTATGGGGTACGACTCTGAAAACACCCGCCTCTCCTCCGCCGTCGAGTACCGCACCGATATCCAGGAAACACCGGTGGATGAAAGCACCGTTTCCGAATCGGAGCGGGATACCTGGCTGCTGAAAAACACTTTCAGCTACCAGGTCAGTCCGGATTGGCGCCTGGTAGGAAAGCTCAACTACTCCGACAGCAAGAGTTCGCAAGGCGAATTCTACGACGGTAAATATACCGAAGGGGTAGTGGGCTACGCCTACCGTCCGGTGGACAACGACCGCTGGAACACCCTGTTGAAGTACACCTATTTTTACAACGTGCCCACTTCCGACCAGGTCACGGTGAACAACACAGCCACCGAGTTTATCCAGAAGAGCCATATCTTCTCGGTGGACACCACCTACGACATCAGCCGCCGCTGGAGCCTGGGCGGCAAGTACGCCTACCGCCTGGGGCAGGTAAGCCTGGACCGCGAGGACCCGGAATTTTTCGACAGCCGCGCCAGCCTGTACGTCCTGCGCGCGGACTGGCACTTCGTCAACCGCTGGGACCTGCTCGTCGAAGGGCGCATGCTCGACCTGCCGGATGCCGAGGACAGCCGCAGCGGCTTCCTGGTGGGCCTCTACCGGCATATGGGCAAGCACTTGAAAGTGGGTTTAGGCTACAACTTCACAGACTTCTCCGACGACCTGACGCAACTGGATTTCGACAGTCAGGGCGTGTTCCTGAATGTGGTCGGCAAGCTGTAAAGGTTCGCCTGCAAGCAGGCTCCTACAGGGCACCCTGTAGGAGCCTGCTTGCAGGCGAACACTGCTTGCGATAAAACGGCCCCATGTCCACAAAAGCACAGGGTTACCGCTTGCGGTTAGGCCGACACAGCGAATCAAACCGTATCTATCTGATTACCGCCGTTTGCCACCAGCGGCAAAAGATATTTTCCGACTTTTGGGCTGGTCGTCATTGTGTTCGCGCGTTAATGGAAGTGAAGGACAGCGCAGCTACACTCTGCTATGTTGTAATGCCGGACCATATCCACTGGCTGGCGCAATTGGGAGAATCGGTTGATCTTTCGCAAACCGTACAAAAAGTAAAATCGCTGCCGACCATGGCTTTGCGCGACGAATGGCAGGGCCCCGTATGGCAGCGCGGCTTTCATGATCACGCTTTGCGAAAGGAAGAGGACCTACAGGCCACAGCTCGTTATATCGTCGCCAACCCCTTGCGGGCAGATCTAGTTTCCTCCCTGCGCGATTACCCGCTCTGGGATGCCGTCTGGCTCTGATTTCCCATGTAGGAGCCTGCTTGCAGGCGAATAGCTACGAAGCCCGGCCGTTTTCGCCTGCAAGCAGGCTCCTACAACGCTAGTTGGCCCAGAACACCAGCGGTCCTGTTTGCCAACTGCCGCTTCTTCCACCAGAGATAAAACCCGGTAAAAAACAACAGCCCCGGCGCCAGCCCGGTGATCAGCACTAGCCAGCGCCCGACCAAACCCAGCGCATCGCCGTTGTGCAGCGGAAACTGCCAGGTGAGAAACTGGTTGCCGGCGGCGATTTTGGTTGCGTCGTGGACCATCAATACTTCACCGCTGTACTGGTCCAGACGCACAAAGCTGGCGCCGTGGTTGCGCCAGGGTTCGCCCATCTGCCTGAAGGTCAGTCCGTAGCTGTCGGCGGCGTTTTGCGGCAGGTATATACGCTTCAGTTCCCCCTGCGGAAATATTTTCCTGCTTATGGCGACGGCGGTGTCGGGATCCAGCGGCGGTGCGCCGGTGATCTGCGATTGACCCCAGGAGCCGCGCGGCTCCAGCGGCATCATCCAACTCACCAGTTTTTCCACTTGCAGCGGAAACACGATGCTGACACCGGAAAAGGCGATCACCAACAATACCGGCAATAGGTAAATACCACACACCTTGTGCAGGTCGAAGTAGAAACGGAAACGGTTGCCGTTGCGCTTGATGGTGAAAGCCCGTTTCCATCGCCTCCCCCGAGGCCACCAGATCACCAGTCCGCTGATGCAAAAAATCAGCAACGCCAAACCCATAAAACCGACCACCGTCTTGCCGGTATTGCCGGCCAGCAGCGTGTAGTGCAGCCGGTAGATCCAGCTCATTGTGTACTCGCCCCAGCCGCGCACGGCCAGTACCTGGGCGCCGGTGGGGGAAACGCTGACCTCTATCGGCCCCGGTGCGCCCTCGGGACCGGGAAAGCGTACCACGTGGGGGCTGCCTTCGGCGCGGGCGATGTGGACACGCTGGGGTATGCTGCCGGGCACGGCTGCGCGCGCGGCGGCCACTATTTCGGTGAAGGTGGCGAGGTTGTCGGAAGGGGTGAAGTCGACGGTCTGCGGTGCGAGTTTTTCGTCCAGCGTGTGGTCGAACACCAAGAGGCTGCCGGTGGCGCCGATCAGCGCCAGCAGCAGGCCGAGAGTCAGTCCCGCGTATTTGTGCAGGGTAAAGAATATTTTTCGCATTTATGTTTTCGCACGAACTCTTCGCCTGCTTGCAGGCGAAAAAATGAGTTAGAACAACCGCGAGTAGGACAGGTTTACGCTGCGGCCCAGCCCCTTGAAGTTGCGACCGTCATTGCCGGCGGTTTGCGAGTAGTAGGTGAAATAATCCTCGTTGGTGAGATTCTGCAGGCCCAGGGTGAAGTCTCCGCCCAGCGCCGCGAGATTGGCACTCAGGTCGATAGTGGTGTAGCCATCGAATTCGCTGGCGGTTTCCCCTGCGCTGTTTTCGAAGTCCCGGTCCAGCAAAAAGTTGGCCTGCAGTCGGGTGCTCAGACGGTCGCTCCAGTTGCTGGTCCAGCTCAGGTTGGCGCGGTTGGGGGCGATGTTGCGGCCGTCCAGGTCGCTGTCCACGCGGCCGTCCTGGTTGGAGTCGTAGAGGCCGTCGCTCTCCGCATAGCGCAGTTCCAAAGTATTGGATTCCGTGACGAACCACTGGCCGCGGAATTCCCAGCCGTCAATTTCCGTTTTCTCGCGCTTGACGCTGTAGATACCGTCGGCGTCTGCCTGCAGTCGCTGGCCGAAGTCGGAATCCGAGCGGTAATAGGCGAGCTGCCCGGCAAATTTCTCCAGGCTGAAGTCGACGCCGGCCTCCCGGTTTTCTGTGAGGATCGGCTTCAGGTTCAGGAAGGTTTCCACATCCTGGCCCGGCATATCGATGCCGCGCAATACGCGACCCACGTCGGGCATGGAGTAGCCCTCGGCGTAGTTGGCAAACACCCGCCAGACGTCGTTGAACTGGTAGGTAGCGCCGATATTGCCCAGGGTTTCGCTGAACTTCGGTTCACCCCCTTCGACGAATTGGCTGCCGTAAGACGCCAGGGTGGTGAAATCGTCCACCTTGAGTTTGGAGATTTCCCGGCGCAGGCCGGCGGTGATTGCCAACCGCTCGATACCGGTGAACTCCAACTGCGCATAGGGCGCGATATTCTCGTAGCGGGTTTCCGGCACCCAGGCGCGGCTGGTCTGGACCAGTTGTTGCCAGGTCTCGTCCGCGAGGATGTCCAGGCCGTAGGCCAGGCTCACCGGTGCGCTCGCCAGTTCGTCCTTGATCAGGGTGATTTTCACCCCCTGCTTTTCCGAGTTGTTCTGGGATTGGTCGAAAATATCTTCTCCGTAGACCGGGTCCTGGAAAGTGCCGAAGTTACCGCCGCCGTAGGTACCGGCAAAGTCCTGGCGGAAGGTCTGCATCCGCAGTTTCTGTCCGAGGAAGTCGTCGTTGCTGTACTGCAGGTTAATGGTGGTGACCTCGTTGGACGGGGCGTCGCCGGGGACCTCGCCCTTGACGGCGGTGGTGGGTACGCCGTTGGCCCAGCCGTCCTCTACGTAGAGGGCGGTCCAGTCGTTGCTACCCTCGATCTCGTAACGGTTGACGGTCAGCTCCAGCCGCTGTCCCTCCCAGCTGTGGCCCAGCTTTATAAAGGTGTTCAGGGCCTCGCTGTCCATGGTGTCGCCCTGGGTATTATCGAAGCCGATCACTTCGCCGTCGGCGTCGTAGCCGAGGCCGTTTTCGCGGTAGCTGGCGCTGCCCAGCAGGTCGATGCCGCCGAGCTCGCCGGACAGGCTGTAGCTGCCACCGTAGCTCAGGCTGTCGCCGGTGTCCTCGGGCTGGAAGGCGGATTCCGCCCGCAGACTCTGCTGCAGTTCGCCGCTGGGCTTTCTGGTGACCAGGTTGATGATGCCGCCGGAGGCCCCCATACCGTGAATGGCGTTGGCGCCGTGAATCACCTCCACCCGCTCCAGCATCAGCGGATCGATGGTGTGGCCGTCGCGGCCGCCGTCGCGCAGGGGGTTGGACTGGGGCACGCCGTCGATCATGTACAGCGGCTTGCGACCGCGCAGGCTCTCGCCGGAGTTGGTCAGCTTCTGGCGGCTGGGAGAGAAGCTGGGCACCAGATTGCCGAGGATGGTGGAGAGGTCGCTGCTTACGCCGATCTGTTCCGCCAGGGCCTCCCGGTCGATCAGGGTGACGGTGTTGGGTACCGAACTGAGGGGCCGCTCGGTGCGGCCGGCGGTTACCACCACTTCTTCTTCGATGCGCTGGTCGTCGGCCAGGGCCGGGATGGAAGTGAGGGAAATGGCCAGCGCCAGAGTGGTTTTTGCACCGCGCATAGGAACTCCTGTCGAAACAAATCTGCCGCCCGGGTCGCCGGACCGGTGGGGGGAAAGGCAGGTGATACTAAAATAAATGAGAATCTATATCAATTGTATTATTATGAAGTGGTGCGGCCGTCGGCTGCTGTTTCTTCTATCTATACTGTGCGACGGACGGGCTTAAGGTGGCGTGTAAATAAATGCCAGATGTGACTTGACTCGCCCGGGCGGTGCCCCTAGAATGCGCAGCCTCTTGAGCGGTTGGGGTAACCCACCGCAGAGAAGCGAAGAGCACCAGGCTTCGTTTCTTAGAGTTGATGCGGGGTGGAGCAGCCTGGTAGCTCGTCGGGCTCATAACCCGAAGGTCGTAGGTTCAAATCCTGCCCCCGCTACCAAATTTTGCTGTGGGAGCCTGCCTTGCAGGCGAATTCGCGAGCAGCGCTCGCTCCCACAGGCGGTCAAAGCCCCGTCAGGGGCTTTTTCGTATCTGCGCCAAAAATTGCGCAGGAATACTTCGAAGTGGGCCGCAGGCCCATTTTTTGTTTCATGAAGTGCCTCCCTGCACTTCACCCATTGGGGCAGCTGACAGCTGTGCAAATCGGCTGTCCTGCCGATTTGTATGGCGGCTAATGGCGACTAAGCGCGAACGGTTGGAACAACTTCTGGCCCCGGTGGTGGAATCACTGGGTTGTGAGCTGTGGGGTATCGAGTATCAGACTCACGGCCGCAACGCATTATTGCGTATTTACATCGATTCCGAGCGGGGTATCGCCGTAGAGGACTGCGAGAAGGTCAGTCGTCAGGTGAGCGCCGTGCTGGACGTGGAAGACCCCATCAGCGGCAAGTACACCCTGGAAGTCTCCTCGCCGGGGCTCGACCGTCCCCTGTACAAACTGGATCATTATCAGCGCTTTGCCGGCTCCCGGATCGAGGTTCGCCTGCGTATGCCGCTGGACGGCCAGCGCAAATGGCGCGGCCTGTTGGTCGGCGTAGAGGGCGAGGAAGTGGTACTGCGCGTCGACAGTGAGAACGAATATCTGTTGCCCATCGACAGCATCGAGCGGGCCAATGTCATTCCCCAATTTGAAAAGTGATCAACGTAGCGTTTAGCGTGTTTAAAGAGGCAGCTGCATGAACAAAGAAATCTTGCTGGTAGCCGAAGCGGTTTCCAACGAGAAGGGCGTGGATCGGGAAATTATTTTCCAGGCGATCGAGGCGGCACTGGCGACAGCCACCAAGAAACGCTACGACGAAGATTCCACGATTTCCGTTACCATTGACCGCAGTACCGGCGACTACGAAACTTTCCGCAGCTGGGAAGTGGTGGATGACGATACTCTGGCGGAGCTGGGTACCCAGTTCACCCTGGAAGAGGCCCACGAGAAAGATTCCGAGCTGAAAGCCGGGGATGTTTACCGCGAGCAAGTGGAAAACGTTGAGTTCGGCCGCATCGCCGCGCAAACTGCCAAGCAGGTGATTGTGCAGAAGGTGCGTGAGGCGGAACGCGCCAAAGTGGTGGACGAATATCGCGACCGCGTAGGCGAACTCGTCAGCGGTACCGTGAAGAAAGTGACCCGCGAATTTATCGCCGTGGACCTGGGCGGCAACGCCGAGGCGCGCCTGCCCCGCGACCAGCTGGTGGGCCGCGAGATCTTCCGCCTGGGAGACAGGGTGCGCGCTATTCTTCTGGAAATCCAGCCGGAAGCGCGCGGACCGCAGTTGATGCTGAGCCGCTCCTGCCCGGAAATGATTATTGAGCTGTTCCGCATCGAGGTGCCGGAAATTGCTGAGCAGGTGATCGAGATCAAAGGCGCTGCCCGTGACCCGGGCCTGCGCGCCAAGATTGCGGTGACCACCAACGATGGTCGCATCGACCCGGTGGGCGCCTGCGTTGGCATGCGCGGTGCACGGGTACAGGCGGTGTCCAACGAGCTGTCCGGTGAGCGCGTGGATATCGTGCTCTGGGACGACAATCCGGCCCAGTTTGTAATCAATGCCATGGCGCCGGCGGAAATCGAGTCCATTGTGGTCGACGAAGATACCGGCTCCATGGACGTGGCAGTGGCCGAGGAAAACCTGGCCATGGCCATCGGCCGCAGCGGCCAGAATGTGCGCCTGGCCTCCGAGCTCACCGAGTGGCAGATCAATGTGATGAGCATCGAGGACTGGCAGGCCAAGCAGGAAGCCGAGTCCAGCGGCGTCATGGAAACCTTTATGCAGCGCCTGGATATCGACGAAGATGTGGCCAATGTGTTGGTGGAAGAGGGCTTCACGACTCTGGAAGAGGTGGCCTATGTGCCTCTGGAGGAGATGCTCACCATCGAGGGCTTCGACGAGGAAGTCGCCGAGGAACTGCGCGCTCGAGCCAAGGACGCACTGCTGACTCAGGCGCTGGCCTCCGAGGAACAGCTGGACGCCTCCGAGCCCCAGGAAGATCTGCTGAATATGGAGGGTATGGACCGCCACCTGGCCTACTTGCTGGCCAGCCGCGGTATTGCCACCATGGAAGACCTGGCGGAACAGGCCGTGGATGACCTGTTGGATATTGAAGGTGTGGACCAGGAACGCGCCGCCGCGCTGATCATGAAAGCGCGTGAGCCCTGGTTTGCCGACGACAGCGGCGAAGAAGCCTGAACAGGCTTGTAAGCTTATGCCCGTCGTATAAACAAGATAGAACCCTCCGACCAAGTGACCTTTAGGAGAGAGAATGGCCGAAGTAACAGTTAGTGAACTCGCGAAATCGGTAGGTGCCACCGAGGAGCGTCTGCTCAAGCAGATGCAGGAAGCGGGTTTGCCCCACACTTCTGCGGATGCGGTGGTGTCGGACGAGGAAAAACAGGTCCTGCTCAACTTCCTGAAAAGCAGCCACGGGGAGCAGGGTGTTGCGCCGCGCAAGATTACCCTCAAGCGCAAAACCACCACCACGCTGAAAACCGGCTCCGGCACCGGCCGCAAAACCGTGAATGTGGAAGTGCGCAAGAAACGCACCTACGTAAAACGCCCTTCGGAGTCGGAGGAGACGGAGGTCCTTGTGGAGCCGCCGCAGGCCGAACTGGACAAGGCGCTCGCCGAGCAGGCTGCGCTGGAAAAGGCTCGCGCCGAGCAGGCGGAGGCCGAGCGCGCCCGCGCCGAAGCGGAAGCCGAAGCTGCCCGCGAAGCGGCCGAAGCCGAGGTGGCAGTGGAGGCTCCCCCGGCCGAAGAGAAGACCGAAGAGCCGGAAGTTGCCGAGGAAAAGGTCGAGAAGCCAGAACTCCGACCGGTGCGCTCTACCTACGTGGACGACATCGAAGCGATGCGTATCGCCGCCATGGAGCGCCGCAAGCAGCAGGCCGTCCAGGAAGAGCAGGAACTGGAAGAGAAGAAGGCCCGTCTCGAGGCGGAGCGCCAGCGCGTGGAGCTGGAAAAGAAAGAGAAGGAAAAGACCGAAGCGGTCAAGCCCTCCCTGCGCCGCAAGCTGGAGGCGACTCCCGCTGTTGCGGAAAAAGACGAGGAAGAGCCGCGCAAGCGCCGCGGCCGCCGCGGCGCCAAGGCCGGCCCCAAAAAATCCAGCAAGACCGCTCTCTACGAGCAGGCGCTGGAAGCTTTTGAGAGCGACGAGGCGGAAAGGCGCAGCACTCGCTCGTTGTCCCGCCCGACCCTGAAAATCAAACCTACCCACGGCTTCAAGAGGCCCACGGCAAAACAGGTATACGAAGTGCAGTTGGGCGAAACCATCACCGTTGGCGAGCTGGCCAAACAGATGAACATCAAGGCCGGCGACCTGATCAAGCGCCTGATGAAAATGGGCGAGATGGTCACCATCAACCAGAGCCTGGACCGCGAAACGGCGCAACTGATCGCCGAGGAAATGGGCCACAAGGTGGTATTTCGTTCCGAGAGCGAGCTGGAGGAGAGCCTGGTGGCCGAAGCCCAGCAGGTTGAGGGAGAAGAGGTTTCCCGCGCACCTGTGGTCACCGTGATGGGTCACGTAGACCATGGCAAGACCTCGCTGCTCGACTATATCCGCGAGACCAAGGTGGCGTCCGGGGAAGCCGGCGGTATTACCCAGCATATCGGCGCCTACCGGGTGAAGACCAGCCAGGGCGAAGTCGCTTTCCTGGATACCCCCGGCCACGCCGCCTTTACCGCCATGCGCGCCCGCGGCGCCCAGGCCACCGACGTGGTGATTCTTGTTGTCGCCGCGGACGATGGTGTGATGCCGCAGACCGAAGAGGCCATCAACCACGCCCGCGCAGCCGGCGTACCGCTGGTTGTCGCCATCAACAAGTGCGACAAGGAAGCGGCGGATCCGGATCGGGTCAAGAATGAGCTGGCGGCAAAAGACGTGATCCCGGAGGACTGGGGCGGCGACACACAGTTTATCAATGTGTCCGCGCACACGGGCCAGGGCATCGACGAGCTGCTGGAAGCGGTTTCCCTGCAGGCGGAAATGCTCGAACTCAAAGCCAAGACCGGCGTACCGGCCACCGGCGTGGTAATCGAATCCCGCCTGGAGAAGGGCCGCGGTGTGGTCGCCACCCTGCTGGTGCAGAACGGCGAACTGAAGCGCGGCGATATTGTGCTCGCCGGTCAGAGCTACGGCCGTGTGCGCGCCATGACCAACGAACTGGGCAAACAGGTGAAAGACGCCGGCCCATCCACCCCGGTGGAACTGCTGGGCCTGGATACCACGCCCAATGCCGGCGACGAGTTCCTGGTGGTGGCGGACGAGCGCAAGGCCCGCGAAGTGGCCGAACAGCGCGCCGAGAAGGAGCGCAGCGAGCGCATGCAGCGCCAGCAGGCCGCCAAGCTGGAAAACATGTTTGCAGACATGGAGGCCGGCGAGAGGAAAGTACTGCCGGTGGTGATCAAGGCGGACGTGCGCGGTTCCCTGGAAGCTATCTTGTCTGCACTGGCGGATATCGGCAACGAGGAAGTGTCCGTCAACGTGGTCTCCAGCGGTGTGGGCGGTATCGCCGAAAACGATATCAACCTGGCGCTGACTTCCGGTGCCATCGTGATCGGTTTCAACACCCGAGCCGATGTCGCCGCGCGCAAGCTGGCGGAGACCGAGAGCGTGGAAATCCGCTACTACAGCGTGATCTACAATCTGCTGGACGAAGTGAAGCAGGCCCTGTCGGGTATGCTGGAGCCGGAAGTGCGCGAGGACATTGTCGGTATCGCCGAGGTGCGCGATGTCTTCCGCTCGCCCAAGTTCGGCGCCATCGCCGGCTGTATGGTCACCGAGGGCACCGTGTACCGCAACAAACCGATCCGCGTACTGCGCGACAACGTGGTGATCTACCAGGGCGAACTGGAATCCCTGCGCCGCTTCAAAGACGATGTGCAGGAAGTGCGCAACGGTATGGAGTGCGGTATTGGCGTCAAGGACTACAACGACGTCAAGCCCGGCGACCAGATCGAGGTCTACGATATCGTCAAGGTTGCCCGCGAGCTGTAATACCTCCTGCTCCCCTCCCCCTCTGGGAGGGGGCCATGCCCGCGAACGGAGCCTGATCGCGGGCATGGGCGGATGGCCGCCCCCCCGCTCCTACAGGGTGCTCCGTAGATCATCAGCGCCCTTCGATATAGGTAAAAAATGGCAAGAGAATTCCACCGAGCCGACCGCGTCGCCGACGCTATGCGCCGCGAACTAGCGCAGCTGATCCAGCGCGAAGTGCGCGACCCGCGCTTGGGCATGGTCAATGTCAACGACGTGGAGGTTAGCCGCGACCTCGCCACCGCCAAGGTGTTCGTGACCCTGGTGGGCGAGGATGACCCGGCCAAGATCAACACCTCCATGGAAGTGCTCAACAAGGCCGCTGGCTTCCTGCGCAGCCAGCTGGCGCGCTCCATCCAGATGCGCACTATTCCGCGCCTGCAATTCCGCTACGACGAGACCTCCGTGCGCGGCCAGCAGCTGTCCGCGCTGATCGACGAGGCGGTCAAGGCAGACCGCGAGCACCATACCGACGACGACAAATCCTCAGGAGAGGATTTGGGCGATTCCAAAGAAGATTGATTCATGGGCCGCAGACCTAAATGGGGCCGCGCGGTTCACGGCGTGCTGTTGTTGAACAAGCCCGCCGGCATCACCGCCAACGACGCCCTGCAGAAAGCCAAGCGACTGTTCTTCGCCAACCGCGCCGGCCACACCGGTGCGCTGGACCCGCTCGCCACCGGGGTGCTGCCGATCTGCTTCGGTGAGGCCACCAAGTTCTCCCAGTACCTGCTGGACGCGGATAAACGCTACCGCAGCACCTTCTGTTTCGGCATGGCCACCGACACCGGCGATGCTGACGGGCAGGTGGTGGCGAGCACCGATGCCTCGGGCCTTACGGAAGAAAAGTTGCGCGATGCCATGGGCGCATTCCGCGGCCGTATCCAGCAGGTGCCTTCGATGTACTCTGCGCTCAAGCACAAGGGCCAGCCGCTGTACAAGCTGGCGCGCCAGGGACTGGAAGTGGAGCGCGAGGCGCGCACTGTGGACATCTTTTCGTTTGAATTGCTGGGTTTCACCCCCGGCCCCCAACCCCGCGCCGAAGTGGAGGTGCACTGTTCCAAAGGCACCTATGTGCGCAGCCTGGCGGAAGACCTGGGCCGCAACCTGGGAGTGGGTGCCTATGTGGATCAGCTACACCGCTCCGCCTGCGGCCCCTTCGACGAAGCGGATGCCGTTACCCTGGATGAGTTGACGGAAGAGCGTGGCGAGGGCAGGGCGGAAAACCTGGATCACCACCTGTTGCCAGTGGACTCACCCGCCTCGGGGCTGCCCAAACTGACCCTGCCGGACGACTCCGGTTATTATCTGCGTCAGGGCCAGCCGGTAATGGACCTGCAGGTCTACCGTATTGGCGCGGAAGGTGATATGGTGCGCCTCTTCCTGGAAAGTGGTGATTTTCTGGGCGTTGGAGAAATTACCGACGACGGGCGGGTCGCCCCGCGCCGCCTGGTAAGCACCCTGTAGGAGCGGCGGGGCGGCCATCCGCCATGCCCGCGATCAGAGTTTGTTCGCGGGCATGGCCCGCTCTTACAGGAAAAACTGTTAGCTGGTCTGTAAATATGCACGGGCCAGCCGAATCTTCAAAGCATATTACGACGAGGTATTTCGTTATGGCACTGACTGCATCTGAAAAAGCAGCCATTCTCAAAGAGCACGGCCAATCCGAAGGCGACACCGGTTCCCCGGAAGTCCAGGTAGCCCTGCTGACCGCCAACATCAACAAGCTGCAGGGCCACTTCTCTGCACACAAGCAGGACCACCACTCCCGCCGTGGCCTGATTCGCATGGTAAATCAGCGCCGCAAGCTGCTGGACTACCTGAAGCGCAAGGACCTGAATCGTTACGCACAGCTGATTGCCAAACTCGGCTTGCGTCGATAAGACTCCTCGATGCCCGCCCCTGGCGGGCATTGTTTTTTTGGGAGCGCGGAGAAGCCTCCGCACGCGGGCATATGCCCGCTAATATTCGTTCTGGTAAGAGCGAATTCTGTAGGGGTTGCTGGAATGGGCCAGCGACCGAAGGAAATAGGAAAATACCGTGAATCCAGTAAGCAAAACATTCCAGTACGGCAATCAGCAAGTCACCATCGAGACCGGCCGCATTGCGCGCCAGGCCACCGGTGCGGCGCTGGTAACCATGGGTGAAACCGTGGTTCTGTGTACCGTTGTAGGCGCCAAGGAAGCCAAGCCCGATCAAGGCTTCTTCCCTCTGTCCGTACACTATCAGGAAAAGGCCTATGCGGCCGGCAAAATTCCCGGTGGCTTTTTCAAGCGTGAAGGCCGCCCGTCCGAAAAAGAGACTCTGACTTCCCGCCTGATCGACCGCCCGATCCGCCCGCTGTTCCCCAACGGCTTTATGAACGAAGTGCAGGTGATGATCACTGTGCTGTCCGCGGAAAAAGACGTAGATCCGGATATTGCCGGCATGATCGGCACCTCGGCGGCACTGTCCGTTTCCGGTATCCCATTCGGCGGCCCGATCGGCGCCGCACGTGTGGGCTATACCCAACAGGACGGCTACCTGCTAAACCCGAGCTACAGCGCGCTGAAAACCAGCGAGCTGGACATGGTGGTGGCGGGCACCGAAGACGCCGTGCTGATGGTGGAGTCCGAAGCCAAGGAGCTCCCGGAAGACATCATGCTGGGCGCGGTGCTGTTCGCGCACCAGGAAATGCAGGCGGTGGTGAAAGTCTGCGAAGAGCTGAAAGCCGAAGCCGGCAAGCCCATCTGGGACTGGCAGCCTGAAGCCGTCAACGAAGAGCTGAAAGCCGCCCTGGAAAACCAGTTCGGCGAGCAGGTGGCAGAAGCCTACCGCATCACCGACAAGCAGCAGCGCACCACCCGCCTGGGCGAGCTGCGCAATGCCGCCGCGGAAGCGCTGGCAACCGAGGAAGTGGACGAAGGAACAGTCAAGAGCTACTTCGGCAAGCTGGAGAAGAAAATCGTGCGCGGCGCAGTGGTGCGCGGTGAGCCCCGCATCGACGGCCGCGATACCAAGACCGTGCGCCCGATCAACGTCGAAGTCGGTGTACTGCCGAAAGGCCACGGTTCCGCGCTGTTCACCCGCGGCGAGACCCAGGCCCTGGTTGTTGCCACACTGGGTGCGACCCGCGATGCGCAGATCATCGACGCCCTGGAGGGTGAGCGCAAAGACTACTTTATGCTGCACTACAACTTCCCGCCCTACTCTGTAGGTGAAGCGGGTCGTGTGGGCGCTACCGGTCGCCGCGAAATCGGCCACGGTCGCCTGGCGCGCCGCGGTATCGCCGCCGTGCTGCCGAACCCGGAGAGCTTCCCCTACACTCTGCGTGTGGTATCTGAAATCACCGAATCCAACGGTTCCAGCTCCATGGCCTCCGTGTGTGGTTCCAGCCTGGCGCTGATGGATGCCGGTGTGCCGCTGAAGGCGCCGGTAGCCGGTATCGCCATGGGCCTGGTGAAAGAGAACGAAGGCTACGCGGTACTCACCGATATCCTCGGCGACGAAGATCATCTCGGCGACATGGACTTCAAAGTGGCAGGTACCGCCTCCGGTGTGACCGCGCTGCAGATGGACATCAAGATCGAGGGGATCACCGAAGAGATCATGGAGACCGCGCTGGAGCAAGCCCTGCACGCGCGTCTGCATATCCTCGCGGAAATGAACAAGGTGATCGGCGCCTCCCGCGAGGTCGTCAACGAGAACGCACCCCGCTACGCGACGCTGAAGATCCATCCGGACAAGATCCGCGATGTTATCGGTAAGGGCGGTGCCACCATCCGTTCCATCACCGAGGAGACCGGTGCATCCATCGATATCGAGGACGACGGTACCATCAAGGTGTTCGGCGAGGACGGCGAGAGCCTGGAAGCGGCGGTTACCCGTATCGAGGAGATCACCGCGGAAGCCGAGATCGGCGCCATCTACGAGGGCACCGTGGTGCGCATCGTGGACTTCGGTGCTTTCGTCAACTTCCTGCCGGGCAAAGACGGCCTGGTGCATATCTCCCAGATCGCCGAGGAGCGCGTCAACGCAGTCACCGACTACTTGAGCGAAGGCCAGAAGGTATTCGTGAAGGTACTGGACGTGGACCAGCGGGGCCGTATCAAGCTGTCCATCAAGGAAGCGAAGGCCGATCAGGCGGAAGAGCCTACTCAGGCCCAGGCGTCTGACGAAACCTGATTCTTTGCCGTTCGATAAAAAAACCCGGCAATTGCCGGGTTTTTTTATGGACGCTGGCTAATCCGGTGCAGGAGCGTCATGCCGGCATGACGACCAGCGATCACGTCACTCGCCACTCCCCACCCCAACCCGTTAGAATCCCCTATAAAGAAAAAGGGGAGCCCGCCTTGCACAACTACTGGCTTGTGGAAATCCTGCTCGCACTGGCCGCCACGCTGGTCGCCACCCAGTATTGGCATATTTCCCGCTACCGCCTTCAGACGCCGGCCCTGCTGGTGACCGGGGGCCTGCTGTGTCTCGCCCTCGCGGCCGCCGCCGGGGCCTACCGCTACGGCATCGACCCGGGGATTACCGGGTTGCACCGCGCGCTGTCGCGTCTGTCCGGCGCCGTCTCGTTCCTGTCGATCGGGCTTGGGCTGTTGTGGGCCCGGCTGCAGCTGCCCCTGGGATATCGCAGTCGCGCACCGGTCTATGCGATCTTCGCACTGACGGTCGGCTCTGCGCTGGGCTTGGCGGAGACCACCGGCTTCGATGCGCAGTCCGTAAATAGGCTGTACAGCGCTGTGGGGGTTTCCCTTTGGCTGCTGGTGGCTGCGATGGAATTGTTTGGGCGGCACAGTCTGTCCCGGTTGCAGGTGTTGCTGCTCGCCGCGGGCGCTCTGCTGGTGATTATCGCCGGGCTGTTTGTGGGAACCGGCGCGAGGCGGGTGCTGGGGCTGGCGCGCATCAACTGGTTCCACTTGATGCTGGCATTGGGAGTGATGTCACTACTGTGCGCGCTTCCGATTTTCCGGCGGGAGAAAAACAAATGAATGTTCGCCTAAACCAATGCAGATCCCCTATGAGTGAGTAATTACAAAAAAGGTTGCAATCCAAGTGAGTGAGTCGATACAAATCCAAACCATTAGCCGTACCGACAGCGGCACCCTCTACGGTAAACCCGGCCTGGACCTGCTTCTGGTACAGACGTCCCTGTGCCGCGCGGTGATTGCCAGGCAGGGCGCCCAGTTGCTGGAGTTTCAAGCCGCTGGCTGTGAGCCCCTGCTTTGGCTCAGCCCGAAAGCCTGTTTCGAGCCCGGCGAACCCGTGCGAGGCGGTATCCCACTGTGTCTGCCCTGGTTCGGTATCAACAATCAGGACCCGGAAAAACCCAAGCACGGACTGGTGCGAACCGAGCCCTGGCAACTGGCGAGCGGCAAGGAGCTGGAGGGCGGGGAGGTGGAGTTGGTATTCACTTACCGGCACCCCGGCAGCGAACTTTTTAGCGCGCCTTTCTTCTGCACGATGACCATGCGCCTGGGAAGGGAATTGGAGTTACATCTGGAACTGGAGAATCGGGCCGGGGAAGCTACAGAGTACAGCTGGGCCTGGCACACCTATTTTCCGGTGGACGATGTGCGTGAGATCGAGGTACGCGGGCTGGAAAACACCGAATACCTGGACAAAACCCGCGAGCTGGAGCGCTTCACCCAGGAGGGAGTACTCACTTTCCCAGGGGAAGTGGACCGGGTTTTTGAAAATGCCCCGGAACAACAGCAGATCATCAACGGTGATGCGATTACCGCTCGCAGCGAAAACTGCCACACCGTAATCGCCTGGAACCCGGGCGCAGAACTGTCCGCGACCCTGGAGGATGTGGGCGATCACTATCGGGAGTATGTCTGCGTGGAGCACGGCAATGCGTTTGCCAATAGCTGGCAGCTGGAAAGCCGGCAAACAGCAACTGCGTCGCTGCGGCTCACTAGGTAAAGTCCAGTAAAAGGAGTTGATTTTGGCAAAAATATTTCACTTGGCACAGGTCAATATCGCACGGGCAAGGGGACCCATGGACAGCCCGGTCATGAAGGGATTTGTGGATCAGCTGGACAGGATCAATGCCCTGGCGGAGAGCAGCCCCGGTTTTGTTTGGCGCCTGCAAGCTGAAGAGGGTAATGCTACGGCGCTGCAGGCCTTTGACGATGAGCGGATTATCATCAATATGTCGGTGTGGGAGTCCTTCCAGGCGCTGAAGGATTATGTCTACGCCGGTGGGCACCTGAAGGTACTGAAAGACAAAAAGAACTGGTTCGAGAAGATGCCGGGCCCGATCCTGGCGTTGTGGTGGATACCCGCGGGGTCGACACCAACGGTCGACGACGGCAAGCGGGCTTTGCAGGTCCTGGAAGCAAAAGGCCCCACTCCGGAGGTCTTTTCTTTTGCCAGACCTTTCGCTGCGCCGGAGACCCAGCCCGCCTGACAGTATTCATCGAAGGCAGCCCTCCCGGGACCGCGGAGCTCCAGCTCCGCAACGGGCCGCAGGCCCGCCTCAGCGGCCGCAAGCGGAGCTGGAGCTCCGCGGTCCCGGGGGAGGGTTTCTATTCGAAGGTGTGGCTGGCATCGGGGAAGATGCCGTTCTTTACGTCTTCCGCATATTTGCGTAATGCGCCGGGAATATTTCCCGTTTCTTCCAGAAAGTTCTTGGAGAATTTCGGAGGCGTTTCGGTGAGGCCGAGGATGTCGTTGATCACCAGCACCTGGGCATCCGTATCCCGGCCGGCACCGATGCCGATGGTGGGCATGGAGACAATGTCGGTGATTCGTCTGGCGAGGGAGGCGGGTACACATTCCAGGACCAGCAGGTCCGCGCCGGCCTCGTCCAGTTGTGCGGCGTCGTCGAGAATTTCCCCGGCCTGCTCTTCGTCGCGCCCTTGCACGCGGTAGCCACCGAGCTTGTGCACCGACTGCGGGGTAAGGCCCAGATGTGCACATACGGGGATGCCGCGGTCGGTAAGCATTCTCACCGTTTCCGCCAGCCAGGCGCCGCCCTCGATTTTCACCATATGTGCGCCCGCCTGCATGATGCGGGTGGCGTTGGTCAGTGCCTGTTCGGGAGTGGCGTAGGTCATAAAGGGCATATCGCCCATAATCAGCGATTTTCTGTTGCCCCGGGCCACGGCCTCCACGTGGTAGATCATCTGCTCCATGGTCACCGGGATGGTGCTGTCGTAGCCGAGCACGGTCATGCCCAGGGAATCACCCACCAGCACGGCCTCGACACCGGTTTTCTGCGCCATCGCGGCCATGGGCGCATCGTATAGAGCCACGGTGATAAATTTTTCACCGTCCGCTTTCATCCTGCGCAGAGTCTGCACGGTTACGGGTTTTTCCAGTTCGGCGGGAGCGTAAGGCATATCAGACTCCGGGATTGTAATAGTGTCGGCCGCTGTTGATAGTGAGTAAGTATTCCACCAGCTGGTGGTAATCCTCTGGCCGGTCGACGATATCGATGTCTTCACTGTTGACGATCAACAGCGGCGCTTCGTCGTAATAGTGGAAAAACTGCGTGTAGGCGTTGTTGAGTGCGGCCAGATACTCGTTGCCGATGGCGCGCTCGGCGGGGATACCGCGACTGCGGATACGCTCCTGCAGGATCTTGAGGGGAGCCTGTAGATAGATCACCAGATCCGGCTTGGGGGCCTCCAGGGTCAGGTGCTGGTAGACCTGTCGGTAGAGTGCCAGTTCGTCGCTGTCGAGGGTGACCTCGGCAAACAGCCGATCTTTCTCAATCAAAAAGTCGGCAACCCGCACCGGCTTGAACAGGTCGTCCTGGCGCAGCGCCTGGATCTGCTGCGACCGCTGCAGCAGGAAGTGCAGCTGGGTGGGCAGGGCTGCGCTTTTGGGATCTCGGTAAAAGCGTTCGAGAAAGGGGTTGTCTTCGGGTTGCTCAAGCAGGGTGTCGTAATTGAATGTGGCGGCGAGCTTCTTCGCCAGGGTGGTTTTGCCCACGCCGATATTGCCTTCCACGGCGATGAATCTGGGCAGGGTTTTGCCGGAGAGATCCAGCTCGCGGGTGGTGGGTTCACCGGGTTCTGTTGCCATTGGGCTCTACTCCTTATCTCCTTCTGCCGCCGGTGTTTTTTTGTAGGGGCTGGCGCTCCGCACTCTCAGAGTTTTTCCAGGCGGTTGTGCGGGCATTGCAGCAGCAGGGTCTGTATCGACGCTCCCGAGGGGAGCTGCAGTTCCGGCTCCAGCTCTGCCAGCGGCAGAAGCACGAAATTGCGTTCGACCATGCGCGGATGGGGAACCTGTAGCCGCGGTTCGTCGATGTGCTGCTGCCCGAACAGTAGTATATCCAAATCGAGGGTGCGGGCACCCCAGCGGATGCCGCGCTCGCGCCCCTGGGCGGATTCGATCGCCTGCAGTCCGTCCAGCAGCTCCAGGGGTTCCAGCCGGGTTTCCAGTTCCGCCACCGCATTGATGTAATCGGGCTGGTTGCCGGGACCTACGGGTGCGCTGAGATAGAAGCTGGAACAGCGCAGCAGGGTGGTTTGCGGCAGCGCGGCGATAGCATCCAGCGCACTGCGCAACTGCTGCTGTGGATCGGTCAGATTGCTGCCAAGGCCGATAAAACAGCGGGTCATTTACTCGGCCCTGGTGGAGCGCCGGCGGCGGCCGCCACGGCCCCCCCTCCCGCGCCGGCCGCTGCCGTCGCGTTGCAGCTTGCTCACCATGGTTTGCCGCTGCTCTTCGTCCGCCTCCTGGAATTCGGTCCACCACTGGCCCAGGCCCTGCTGGATTTCGCCGGACTCCTCGCGCAGCAGCAGGAAATCGTAGGCAGCGCGGAAGCGCGGGTGCTCGCTCAGGTGCTGGGCGCGGTTGCCGGTGCGGCGGGGAAGGCGCAGTTGCATATCCCAGATTTCCCGCATGGGGATGGAGAAGCGCTTGGGAATGGCGGTGTGCGCCAACTGGTTGCCGATGACTTCCTGTGCGGCCTGGGCCAGCGCCGGCACCGGAGGGATACCTTTTTCGGCCAATTGCCGTTGCTCCGCCTGAACCGCCGGCCACAGCAGGGCGGCGTAAAGGAACGCGGGAGTAACCCGCTTGTCGTCGCGGATGCGCGCGTCGGTATTGCGCAGGGCCTTGCGGGTCAGGGCCAGCGCCGCCGGGTCTTCCAACTGGGCGGCGTTGTCGGGAAACAGGTGTTGCCAGAGCCTGTATTCGTGCAGCAGCTCGAAGGTACTTTCGCCGTAACCGCTCATCAGCAGCTTGAGTACTTCGTCGAACAGCCGTGCCGGGGCGATATTGTGCAGCAGCGGGGCCAGTTCGCCGAGTGGTGCTGCGGTCGCGCGCTCAATGGTGAAGTCCAGCTTGGCCGCGAAGCGCACTGCGCGCAGCATGCGCACCGGGTCTTCCTTATAGCGGGTGACCGGATCGCCAATGATGCGGATCAGGCGCTGTTCGATATCGCGCATGCCGCCGGTGTAGTCGTGGATCTCGAAGCCGTCGGTGGTGTAGTAGAGGGCGTTGATGGTGAAGTCGCGGCGTATCGCGTCGCTCTCCAGGTCCCCGTAGACGTTGTCGCGCAGCAGCATGCCGTGTTCCGATTGCTGCGCCTCGTGGGCCTCGCCCTCGCTGTGGTGGCCGCGGAAGGTGGTAACCTCGATCACCTCGCGGCCGATACGCGCGTGCAGGATGCGGAAGCGGCGGCCGACGATGCGCGAGCCACGGAACAGCTCCTTGGCCTCTTCCGGGGTGGCGTCGGTGGCTACGTCGAAGTCCTTGGGGTGGCCGCCCAGGAGCAGGTCGCGCACGCCGCCGCCGACGATATAGGCCCGGAAGCCGGCTTCCTGCAGCCGTTTCATCACCGTGAGCGCCGCCCGGCTGATATTCCGGCGGGACAGGTTGTGGTCGCTGCGCGGAATGACCCTTAGGGTGACGGGATTACCTGGCTTGCGCCAGCGTTTGATACTGCTGATCAGGGAATTGAGCATACGGCTGTCTGTTTGCTTACTGGGGCTGGGCCCGTCTATTGTGCGGGCGGATTCTACCACAGGCACAAGCGAGCGCCCCGCTATCCGCGGGCGCCAGCACAAACTGGGGGTATTTAAAGAAAATAAAGAAGGGAATTATTGTTATTCGGTATGAAGGCAGCGGCTTCCTTGCGCTCAATTTGCCGTCTGGCAAACACCCTCTCCCAGGTACAGTCAGTCAGTTTGTAACGCGCTTGTCGTTATTTTTGTTGTCTTCTGCTTTATTTTTATTTTTTATTGTTATTGTTCTGCTGGTTTTGGTCACTGTTTGCTTTTATTGTCGACCGCCCCATTATTTTTATTTTGGCTCGCCCGCTTATTGTCAGTTGTTATTAGGGCTTTAACAGTCATTTATTTTTATTCTTGGCTGTTTTTGTTATTTGTACTAAACAAAGCATTTAGTGTGCCAGTTTTAATAAACCCTTAATAATCAATAGGTTACGTTCTGGAGTGGCTTCAGCTGCCGTTCAGGATGGCTGGGATCGTTACGGATGGCGCGGAAGTTGTTACGCCGGGTGAGACAGGGGTAACACTTTGCCGGGGGAGGGCGTGCGCGGGACGAACCTTGTATTCGCCCGACAGGAAGATAGACATGCGGGCGAACACAAAGTTCGCTCCGTGCGGAACAGATAAGGGTATTAAAGGGGCTCGGGAGTTGGGGAAGAATACTGGCGTCAGACGCGAAGGCCCTGCTACCGGGGCTCGTTCATGAAAAGCGCCTGCGGCTGATAAACAGACCGATGAGACTGTTGAGTGAACGGCCCCCGGTAGCAGGGCCTCCACTGAATTGACCACGTTGCTACGGAGTGGGGACAGGCGGTCCTGCGGACCGCAGGCGGAGCTGGAGCCTTCAGCTTCGATAAAGAGCCTTCAGCGTCGATAAACAGCTCCCCCTCCCGGGGGCTCAGGCTTCGGCGGCCAGACGGCGGCTTTTCTTGCGCGGGATGCCCAGTTTCTGGCGCCGCTCCCACAGGCACTTGCGGCTTACGCCCAGTTTCTTCGCCAGTTCGGTCTCGCTCATGGTGTCCTGGTGCTCGAGTACGAAGCGGGCGAAGTAGTCCTCCAGGGACAGGTCTTCGCGGGGGTCGGTGTGCAGGCTGCGCGGGCGGCGATCCGGGTCCGCTTCGTCCACCGGCACCAGGTCCAGGTCGATATCCAGGGTGTGGTGGTCTATCTCCCCGTTGCCCTCGGTGAGGATCACCGCGCGCTGGATGGCGTTTTCCAGTTCGCGCACATTGCCCGGCCAGGTGTAGGTGGTGACCGCCTGCACCGCCTCGGGGGACAGCTTGAGGGTGGCGCGTTCCACCTTGGCGCAGAATTTCTCCAACAGGTGCTCGGCGATCGCCAGTACGTCCTTGCCGCGTTCGCGCAGCGGCGCCAGGGTCATCTGTACCACGTTGATCCGGTAGTAGAGGTCCTCGCGGAATTTGCGCTCGCCGGCCAGCTGGCGAAGGTTGCGGTGGGTGGCCGCCACCAGGCGCACATCCACCTTGCGCGATTCCACCGCTCCTATGGGGCGCACTTCCCCCTCCTGCAGGACGCGCAGCAGGCGCGCCTGGGCCTCCAGGGGCAGCTCGCCGATTTCGTCCAGGAATAAGGTGCCGCCGTCGGCGGCGGCCACCAGGCCCTCGCGGGCGGTCTGGGCACCGGTAAAGGCACCTTTCTCGTGGCCGAACAGTTCGGCTTCGATCAGGGTTTCGGGGATGGCGGCGCAGTTGACCGAGATCAGCGGTTTGTCAGCGCGGCGGCTCTCCTCGTGGATCGCGCGCGCCACCAGTTCCTTGCCGGTGCCCGTTTCGCCGTGTACCAGCACGGTGGCGTCGGTGGGGGCCACTTTGTGGATGCGGGCGTAGAGTTCCCGCATCACCGGGCTGTCGCCGATCATGCCGGAGATGCTGCGGCCCGAATCCTTGTTGCTGGGGCCTTGCGCGCGGCTCTGTGCGGCTTTGCCGATCACCCGGCGTACGGTGGCGATCATCTCGTCGTGATCGAAGGGTTTGGCGATGTAGTCCGCCGCCCCCATGCGCATGGAATCCACCGCCGAGCGCAGGCTGGCGTAGCTGGTCATGATCAGAACCGGCACATCGCCGGCCAGTTTGAGCAGGTCGGTACCCGGGGCCCCGGGCAGACGCAGATCGGAGATAACCAGGTCGACTTCGCTGAGGCGGTATTTGGTGGTCGCCTCCCGCACTGAGCCCGCCTCGCTCACCCGGTAGCGGTGCCGCTCCAGCAGTTTGCGCAGCGCCGTTCGGATAATGGCTTCGTCTTCGACGATCAGAATGTGGCTCATATGTTACGCCTGGTTACAAAATGCTCAGGGGGACCTAGTGTTACCTGTCGGGCGTTTCGATGCAACCCACAGGGGAATGCGGAATTCGGAATGCGGAATGCGGAATGGGTGCGGGGCCCAAAGATCGGGAGCTGCAGGGCACTCATTCCGCATTCCGCATTCATCATTCCGCATTAGACATGGGAAGCTGGACGATAAATCGCGCCCCCCGCCCGGTCTCGGGGTTGGCGGGACTGACCAGCTCCAACTGGCCATCGTGCTCTTCCACGATGCTGTACACCATCGCCAGCCCAAGGCCGGTACCCTGGCCCGGCTCCTTGGTGGTGAAGAAGGGCTCGAGGATGCGGTCGCGGTGCTGTGGGGAAATGCCGGGACCCTCGTCGGTGACCGCCACGCAGGCGCAGCCGCGCTCGGTGTAGCCTTCTATCTGGATGTGGCCGCCGTCCTCACTGGCGTCGCGGGCGTTGCTGAGCAGGTTGATAAACACCTGGATCAGGCGCTGGTTGTCGCCGGGGGCGATCAGGTCTGCGGGCACGGCGTTGTCGAAAGTCACCTGGGTTTTGTCCCGCTGCAGCGATAGCAGTTGCACGGCCTCCTGTACGCAGGCGTAAAGGTCCACCGGCGCACGCTCGCCGCCGCTGTCAGGGCTGCCGCTGTGGGAGAAGTTCACCAGTGAGTGCACTATGCGGCTGATGCGCTGGGTCTGGCTGAGGATCTGGTCGGCGGTGTCGCGCACTTCCGCGTTGTCGGATTCGAAGTGCAGGTTCTGCGCCAGGCAGGCGATGCCGGTGACCGGGTTGCCCACCTCGTGGGCCACACCCGCCGCCAGGCGGCCCACGGAGGCCAGGCGTTCGCTGTGGATCAGTTCCTGCTCCAGCACCTGGGTCTCGGTGATGTCCTCCAGCAGCAGCATCTGGCCGTCGCTGCGCTCGCTGTTTCGCGCGCGCGCGCTACGGTGGCTCTTGAGGTGGGTCTTGTGCAGGTTCAGCCAGTGACTGTTGCCGTCCAGATCCACTTGCTGCTTGAAGCGGTGGGCGTCCGTGGACTGGGCGAACTCGGTCATCAACGCGCGCCAGGGCTCCGCCAGGTAGTCCAGCTTGGAGCCGATCACCTCGCCGGCGACGATGCCGGTAAGGTCCTGCATGGCGTAGTTCCACAGCAGTATCTCGCCGTCGCGGCCCAGGGAGCAGGCGGCCAGGGGCAGTTCCTCGAGCATCTGCCGGTGGTAGAGCCGAAGGTTGTTGAGTTCCGCGGCCAGCCCGGTGAGCTGGTTCTTGTAGCGGCTGAGCCGGGTCTCGATCAGGTGAATGTCCTTGTTGGCCGGCTGGCCGCTGTCCTTGAAGGGGAAGTGGCGGTCGATGATCTGCCCGGCGAGCACCCGGCCCAGCAGCCCGGACAGGTTGGCTTCCAGCTTGTTGCGCAGCTGGCGCAGGGCGTAGGGGCGGCGCTCGCCATCGGGCAGTCCCAGCTGGCGCAGGGCGCGGTTTATTTCCTGGTTGGCGGTGGCGGCGCCCAGGCTCTCGGACAGGCGCAGGCGGAAGTCCGCGGTCGACTCCACGTCCATTTCCAGGCGCAGGGCCTGGCTCAGGGTGTCGTCGCTGCACAGGTCCGCTGCATACTGTTCCAGGCTGCTGCTGCGGGTGAGCAGTGAAAGTCCCACGAACAGCAGCACGTTGGCCCCCAGCGACAGGGTGGTGACCTGGGTCCAGATACCCATACCCAAGGGTATCTGTATCTCAGTCCCCGGCAGGGTGATGCCGCTGGCGCCGAACATCGACGGCAGCAACAGCCCGCCGGCCCAGACGAGCATCCCCGCCAGCAGGCCGCCGATAAAGCCGCGCTTATTGCCCCGCGGCCAGTGGATCACCGCGAAGATGCCCGGCAGGAATTGCAGGGAGGCCATAAACGCCAGCAGTGCCAGGTCGGAGAGCGACAGGCGATTGTTGAGCAGCAGGTAGAAGCCGAAGCCAGCCAGGAACAGCGCCGCCACCAGGGCGCGGCGCAGCCACACCAACTGGCGGTACATATTGTCCTCCGAGTGCCAGCGGGTGCCCGGCAGCAGCCAGTGGTTCATCACCATGGTGGACAGCGCCAGAGTGATCATCACCAGCGCCCCGGTGGCAGCGGAGAGCCCGCCCACAAAGGCCAGCACCGTAAGCAGCGCGGAACCGCTGGCCCGGGGCACGGCGAGGGCGAAGTACTGCACCGGCTCGGTGACGTCCAGCGCGAAGCCGGCCCACATAATCGGGAAGATAGGCAGCGCCATTAGCAGCAGGAATAGCGGAAAGCCCCAACTGGCGGTGCGCAGGGCCTGCGCTGCCGGGCGCTCGGCGACACTCAGGTAGAAAATATGCGGCATGGCCACCGCAGTGGCGATAAACACCAGCAGCAGCGTGTGCGAAGACCCCTGCTTGATGGGGGTGTAGAGCAGCTGCTGCATATCGCTGTTCTGCACCAGCCAGCGGTCCAGCCCGCCGAGGCCGCCGAAGACCCCGTACACCGCGTAGAAGCCCACCGCCAGCAGCGCCACCAGCTTGACCACCGACTCCAGTGCCATGGCGCTGGCGAGGCCGGCGCGGCGCTCGCCGCTGGCGCCGTACATGCTGGTAAACACTGCCAGCAGCACACAGTAGAAGAAGGCGATCAGGTTCTTGCTGGTGACGCCGCTCTCCGCCAGTGCCAGCGTGGCCACGCTGTCCCGGGATAGCAGTGCCAGGGTCTCGGATACCGCCTGTATCTGCAGTGCAATCAGGGGCAGCAGGCCCAGCAGCAGAAACAGCGTGGCCAGGGTGCCCGCCTCGCGGCTGTGGTAGCGGAACACCAGCAGGTCCGCCGGCGATGTCAGCTGGTAGCGCTGCGCCAGGCGCGCCAGCGGCTCCAGTGCCACCGGCGCGAACAGGAACATGGCGCCGGTGCCCAGGTAGTAGGCCAGTACGCCGTAGCCATACTGCCAGGCCAGGTCCACGATGCCGTAGAAGGTCCAGGCCGACAGGGATACCCCCAGCGACAGCACGTAGATCAGCGGGTGGCGCACCCACCGCGCCGGCAGCCAGCCCTTGGAGGTGGCGAAGGCGACGAAGAACAGCGCGGCGATATAGGTCACGCCGATCAACGCGATATGGCCTACCTCAAAGCTCATTGGATTTGCGCCTGAGTTGGATAAAGACCGCCAGCAGAATCAGCACGAACCAGAGGATAAACGGTCGGTACCAGGCGCCGGACGGGTTGATCATCCAGGTGAAGATCGTCGGCGAGAAGACGTAGCCCACCAGTATCAGCAGGATTAACAGAGTGCGGTTGGTCATAAAAGCCGGGACCCGGGACCCGGGACCCGGGACCCGGATCGTGACATGGAATTTGCCATTGCAGATTAGTGACGTGTTATTTGTTGCAGACCGTAAGTATGCCGATATCGGTGGAGAATTTCAGTAGGGTGGATAAGCGCAGCGCATCCACCAGAGCGGGCCTGGGGCCCGCGGGCGGAGATGGAGTTCCGCGGTCCTGGGTCACGCCAACTGCCGGTCGCGCATATCCACCTGGTGGCGCTGCCAGCGCGCCGCGGCCCACTTGAGAATATGTTCCGGCTCCTCCCGCGCCAGTTCTCCGGATGGGTGAAAGCCGAGAAAGCCCAGTGCGACGCACAGGTTTTCCGGTGCACGGGTGTCGTCTATCGCCGGGGCGTGATTCTGCTTGCTGAGTTTCTGGCCCGCGGGTCCCATCACCAGGGGAAGGTGGCCGAACTGCGGCGGCGGCGAGCCCAGCAGGCGGAACAGCCGCTGCTGGGCGCCAGTGGTATCGATCAGGTCGGCGCCGCGCACGATATGGGTCACACCCTGATCGATATCATCCACCACCACCGCCAGCTGATAGGCGTAGAGGCCGTCGCGGCGCTTGAGGATGGTGTCCTCGGCGATCGCCTGGGTCTGTGCGCCGCGCCAGAGGTCGACGAAGTGCTCCTCGCCGCCGGCGCATATTAGTCGCAGGGCGCTGGGGCCCTGTTCATCCCGGGTTCCCCGGCAGCGGGCATTGTTGTGCCCGCCGGCGGCGCGGATCAGTGCCCGGGAGCAGTGGCACGGGTAGATCAGTTCCCTCGCCGCCAGTTCCGCCAGGGTGGCTTCATAGAGCTTGTGGCGCCCGCTCTGCCGCTCCAGGGGGCCATGCCAGTGCAGGCCGTGGGCCTCCAGTGATTTGACGATGCGCGTGGCGGCGCCGGGTTCCTCCCGCGGCGGGTCCAGGTCCTCCATACGCACCAGCCAGTGACCGCCGTGAGCCATGGCGTCCAGGTAGCTGCCCAGGGCACACACCAGGGAGCCGAAATGCAACGGTCCGGTGGGGGAGGGGGCGAAGCGGCCAACGTAAGAGTGAGAAGAGTTCAACAGTTGGTTCTTGGGTAGCTCAGTGGCGACCCTGCTGCCGGGAGCTTTGTGTCAGACACGCTGTGAATACGTCCCTGTACGCTCTCCACGGCCATCCATGGCGGTGAAAGGTCTGACACAAAGCCCCCGGCATCAGGGTCTTCGCATCAGCGCTTGTGTACTTTTCTGCATCACAAGTTGTGCGTTGTAGGGGCGGTCAACCTGAGATCTGCTTTTCCTTGATTTCCGCCAGCGTCTTGCAGTCCACGCACAGGGTCGCGGTGGGGCGGGCCTCCAGGCGGCGGATGCCGATTTCCACGCCGCAGGCTTCGCAGTAGCCGTAGTCGTCCTGGTCGATCAACTCGATGGTGGCATCGATTTTCTTGATCAGCTTGCGCTCGCGGTCGCGGGTGCGCAGTTCCAGGCTGAACTCCTCTTCCTGGCTGGCGCGATCCGCCGGGTCCGGGAAGTTGGCTGCCTCGTCTTTCATATGGGAAACGGTGCGGTCCACTTCCGCCATCAGCTCGGCCTTCCAGGCCAACAGCAAGTTGCGGAAATGCTCCTGCTGCTTCTCATTCATATACTCTTCGCCCTTCTTCTCCTTATAGGGCTCAAAGCCGTGCAGAGAATCGGTGCTCGCAGCAGTTTTGGGCATAGTCGTTGCCTCTCGTTGTATACGGGCCCCCGGATATGGGGGCACCACCACCAAATTCAATCTAGCTTAGTCGGAATCTTCCCGGCTGGTGCTTTTTTGAGCGAAAGGCACCACCCTGGCGACCGAGAGCGAGGAAGCTATCAAATCTCTGCGGTTCGCGCCACAAAATGTTGTGCGGTGGATGCTGGAGCCCCGCCGACTGCCGGGGTCGCCACACCGCAGCCGGGTGTAGTATTTTGTGGCGCCCAGATTGTCAGCAGGTGCCCATCCGTGAAGTTTAATCCACCCTTGCAGCGTGGGACGCTGCTGCGCCGCTATAAGCGTTTCCTCGCTGATATCGAGATCGAAACCGGCGAATTGATGACCGTTCACTGCCCCAATACCGGCTCGATGAAAAACTGCTGGGCGGAAAACACTCCCTGCTGGTACTCGGACTCCGGCAACCCCAAGCGCAAGTACCGCCATACCCTGGAAATCACCACCACCCCCGAGGCGGCGCTGGCGGGGGTGAATACCGGGCGTGCAAACGGCCTGGTGGAGGAGGCGATTGGCGCAGGGGTTGTCGCGGAGTTGCAGGGGTATGAAACACTGCGCCGCGAGGTGCGCTACGGCAGCGAAAACAGCCGCATCGACCTGTTGCTGTCCGGGCCGGCCGGCGACTGCTATGTGGAAGTGAAGAATGTCACCCTCGCCGAGGGCGCTCGCGGGCTCTTCCCCGATGCGGTCAGCAGCCGCGGCGCCAAGCACCTGCGCGAACTGCAGGCGCTCGCCGGGAGCGGCGTGCGGGCGGTGCTCTTCTACTGCGTGCAGCACACCGGAATCGAAACGGTGGCGGCGGCTCGGGAGATAGACCCGGGCTATGCCGCCGCCCTGGATAGGGCACTGGCGGCTGGGGTGGAGGTGATCGCCTACCGGGCGGGGGTCAGTGCCGATGAGATTGCCCTGCGCGAGGCGATTCCCTTTCGCTGAATTGTTTAATGAACCCTACCTGTAGGAGCGGCCGCTGGCCGCGATCGATCCAGCTTCGAAGCGCCATCGCTGATTCGTGCCATCCATGGCGCTCACCCTTCGGACACCTTCGGCGTCCAAATTTGTTTCCAACAAATTTGTCGCGGCCAGCGGCGGATGGCCGCCCCGCCGCTCCTACAGGGTAATAATCAATCAGCCAATAATACGTACAGCCCTTCCGGACTGTGCTCCACCGGCACCGGCATCAGCGCCTCGCCGGCGCAGGGGCCGGCGATACATTCGCCGGTCTCGATCAGGAACAGCGCGCCGTGGGAGGCGCACTGGATCAGCGCCCCCTCCGGGTCCAGGAACTGGTCCGGCTGCCAGTCCAGGTTGATCCCCTGGTGGGGGCAGTGGTTTCTGTAGGCGTAGACCTCGCCATCCTTCATCACCGCGAACACATTGTCAGTGCCCGCGTCGCCCTGTTCAGATGAGGGGCCCACGGAAAACCCCTTGGATTGGCCCTCGGTCAGTTCGTCGTAACGACAAAGAAAGTGTTTCTGCATAACGGATTTGGACTCGCCGGGAACGCCGAGCCCCGGCTCGGCTTGCGGGCCGCGGGCCCGCCGGTGGTTATGGAGCCGCGAGTGTAACGGAAGTGCGATGCTCTTGTCCGTCGCGCAGGTAGCTCAGTTCCACCTTCTCGCCGACGCGGTGGTTTTCCAGCGCGTTCATGAGGTCGTCGTAGTTGCGCACCGGTTGCCGGCCCACCGCCACTATCACATCCCCCAGCTGCCAGCCGCCGCGGCTGGTGCGGTAGACGCCGCGCAGGCCCGCGCGCTCCGCCGGCATTCCCGGCGCGGTGCGCAGCACCGCCACGCCCTCGAAGCCGTAGCGGCTGGCCCACTGGTCCGGGGCCGATTCGATTCCCAGCACCGGACGCACCAGGCGGCCATGGGCGATCAGCTCGGGCACTATCTTCTTCACCGTATCCACCGGGATGGCGAAACCGATACCCACGCTGGCGCCGCTGGGGCTGTAAATGGCGGTGTTGACGCCGATCAGCCGGCCGCGGCTGTCCAGCAGCGGCCCGCCAGAGTTGCCCGGGTTGATGGCCGCGTCGGTCTGGATCACGTTGCGGATGGTGCGGTTGTTGGCGGCCTGTATCTCGCGTCCCAGGGCGCTGACCACGCCGGTGGTAAGGGTGGTGTCGAGCCCGAAGGGATTGCCGATGGCGAGCACTTTACGGCCCACCGCCAGGTCGCCGGAGGTACCCGCCACCAGCGGTGTGAGCAGCTCTTCCGGCGCCTCGATTTTCAATACCGCGAGGTCCTTTTCCGCTGCAGAGCCCACCAGCTCCGCCGGCCACTCGCTGCGGTCCTGCAGGGTGATGGTGACCTTGCGAGCGCCCTCGATCACGTGAAAGTTGGTGACCACGTGCCCCTGCTTGTCCCAGATAAAACCACTGCCGGCGCCCTTGGGCACCGTGTGCAGGCGCAGCGTCCAGCGGTCGCGCACCACGGTCTCGTTGGTGACGTAGACCACAGAGGGACTGGCGAAATTGAACACCTGCATGGTGTTCCGCTCGTCGTCGGTGGAGAAGGTTGGCGGCGAAGCTGCGGCCGCCAGTAGCGGCAGCAGGGCGGCGACAAGAATGGGCAGGAATTTACGCATGGCACCTGTGAGAGTCAGTTGTGAGTGCCTATTTTTGCAGGGCGGCGATACGATCCTCAAGAGGGGGATGGCTGGCCATCAGCGCGCCCATGTTGCCGAAGATGCCGAAGGCCTTCATGTTGCTCGGCAGGGGCTGTTCGCGCCCCGCCTCAGCTTCCGTCCTCAAATGGGTCAGGGCGGAGATCATGGCCCCGCGGCTGGCCAGGCCGGCGCCGGCGGTATCGGCGCGGTACTCCCGGCGGCGGCTGAACCAGGCTACCACCATCATCGCGAAGAAGCCGAACAGGATGTCCATGGCGATGGAGGTGACGAAGTAGCCGATGCCGAGGCCCTGTTCGTTCCTGAGCACCACCCGGTCGACGAAGAAGCCGACCAGGCGCGCGAGGAACATCACGAAGGTGTTCAGCACCCCCTGGATCAGCGCCAGGGTCACCATATCGCCGTTGGCCACGTGCCCGATCTCGTGGCCGATCACCGCGCGCGCCTCGTCGCGGTTGAAGCGCTGCAGCAGGCCGGCACTTACCGCCACCAGTGCGCTGTTGCGGTTCCATCCGGTGGCGAAGGCGTTGGCCTGGGGCATGGGAAATATCCCCACCTCCGGCATGCCGATGCCGGCCTTTTTCGACAGTTCGCGCACCGTGTCCACCAGCCACTGTTCGTCGGCGGTCTGCGGCTGTTCTATCACCCGGGTGCGGGTAGTGGTGCGGGCGATGGTTTTGGACAGCAGGAGGGAAATGAATGCGCCGCCGAAACCGAAGATGGCGCACAGCAATAACAGCCCGGGCAGGTTCAGGTCGACACCGTTGGCATCGAGGATGCCCTGTATTCCCAGCAAGTTGAATATAATGCCAACCAGGACCAGTACTGCCAGGTTGGTCAGAAGGAAGAGACCAATGCGCAACATCGGCGTTCTCCAAAACACTTCTCTAGGGAAAGTGTAGATAGGGCCGCCGGAAGTGTTTTCAACGGTCTTATTCGGTGCCCTGTGAGGACAGCAGGCGGTCCGCTTCGCTGACCAGGCGCGCCTTCAGGTCCGGGTCCAGCTCGTTCCAGTGCACGTCCAGCAGCGCCCCCTGGAGGGCGTAGAGCAGTACGCGGGAGACGTTGATGCCGCGGTTGCGGATGCTGATAAAGGCGCCCACCGGCCCGACCCGACGCAGGTCCTCGCAGGAGCGGATACCGATAGAGTGGAGAATATTGACAGAGGCGAGGCCCAGGTTCTTCAGTTGTAACAGCTCTGATTGACTCGGGTGCATGCAGTTGATCCCTAACTGGTTGTACTTCCATTTCGCCCGGCAGGTCCCGCAGCCGCGCCGGGCAACATAGCACAAAACGACCGAAGGCCAAATCGGGGCCTGTTAAACACTGAATCGCGGCTATCGAATTCAGTGCCAACAGGCCCCGATGTTGGCGATTATTGGGTCTTTGGGAATCCGTCGATCCCCGATGATATGGTTGTATGCGTAGGTGTATCTAATGTAGTCGGGTTTGGTACCTTTGCCCGCGGACAATCGAGGAGAATGACATGCTGGAGGCGCCATTGCAGCGAATGCTTTTTGGCCTGGGCGACGAACACGTCATCCTCGAGCCGCGCTCCGGGCAGTTGCTGCACCCGGAGGCACTGGTGGCGTTCGAGCGGCTGAACGCGGATGCGCAGATGGCGGGTTTCGAACCCCAGGTGGTTTCCGGTTTCCGCAGTTTCGAGCGCCAGCGCACCATCTGGAACAACAAGGTATCGGGCAGCAGACCGGTGCTCGACAGCGTCGGCGAGCCGCTGGATATGGCACAGCTGTCGCCAGAGCAGGCCGCCTTCGCTATATTGCGCTGGTCGGCACTGCCGGGCGCCTCCCGCCATCACTGGGGCACTGATTTCGATGTGGTGGACGCGGCGGCGATGCCCGCGGACTACCGCCTGCAACTGAGCCCGCAGGAGGTCGCCGACCATGGCATCTTCGGCCCTTTCCACCGCTGGCTGGACGCGCAGATCGCCGCCGGTCGCAGCTACGGGCTGTTCCGCCCCTACGCCGAAGACCGCGGCGGCGTGGCGCCGGAGCGTTGGCACCTGAGTTATGCACCGCGTGCCCGCGAACTGCAGCGGCTGCTGACACCGGAGCTGCTGCGCGCGCAATTGCAAAGTTGTGAGCTGGCGCTGGGCGATGTGGTATGCGGCAATATAGAGTCCATCTTCCAGCGGTTTATATGGGTGCCGGAGGAGTGTTATCCCGACAACTTTGATTTCCCATGAATTTGTAGGAGCGGGGGGCAGCCATCCGCTCCTACAACCAAGACTGAAGAGGGCAGTGGCTATCAACGGCGATATAGAAAAGCGGGACATCTGGAGCGCGATGCGCGCCGAGGCCACCGCGGCGGCGGCAGACGAACCAGTATTGGCCAGCTATTTTCACAACACGGTGCTGCGCCACAAATCCCTCGACAGGGCACTCGCCTACCAACTGGCCTCGGTGTTGAACCACAGCGCCCTCACCGCCACCGCGCTGCAGGAGGTCATCGCCGCAGCGCTGGCGGACGACCCGCAGATCTCCCGCGCCATGCGCGCGGACATCTGCGCCTGGTACGACCGCGATCCCGCCTGCGACCAGTACCTGACCCCCTTTCTGTACTTCAAGGGTTTCCACGCATTGCAGTCGCACCGGGTGGCGCACTGGTTGTGGCTGCAGGGGCGGCATACCCTGGCGCTGTATTTCCAGAGCCGGGTGTCGGAGCAGTTCGCGGTGGATATCCACCCGGCGGCGCGCTTCGGCAGCGGCATTATGATCGACCACGCCACCGGCCTGGTGGTGGGGGAGACCAGCGTGGTGGAGGATGACGTATCCATGCTGCACTCGGTCACCCTGGGTGGCAGTGGCAGCGGCGGCGGCGACCGCCACCCGAAAATCGGCCGCGGGGTGATGATCGGCGCCGGGGCCAAGATCCTCGGCCCGGTGAGAATCGGCGAGGGCGTGAAGATTGCGGCTGGCAGCCTGGTACTGCGCGATGTTCCGCCACACAGAACCGTGGCCGGCGTGCCCGCCAGGGTCGTCGGCCGCGCCGGGGATAAGCCGGCCTATACCATGGACCAGACCCTGAATTCAGGCGGCTAATCACTTGAGAACAACAAAACAGAGGTAAGCCTGTGTCTCAACCTACGTACAGCCTGGTTTTCCGCGGCGACCTGATGCCCGGATACACCGCCGCCGACGTCAAGGCCAACATGGCGCGCCTGTTCAAGGCGGGCCCGGAAACCATCGAGAAACTGTTCAGCGGCCGCCCGCTGGCGATCAAAAAAGGGCTGGGCAAAGTGCAGGCGGAACAGTTGCAGGCGACCCTGGCCAAACTGGGCGCCCAGTCCAGCTTAAAGGCCGAGGGCGAGCCGGCAGCGCCGGCCCCGCCACCATCGCCCGCACCGCAGGTGACAGAATCCCGAACGCCCCCGCCCCCCACGCAAACCGATTGGAGTCTGGCGCCGATGGAGGGCAACCTGGTCAAGGAGCACGAGCGGGCCGGAAAGAAGGCGGTGCAGGTGGATGTAGCCCACCTGAGCCTGAAACCGGCCGAAGGAAATCTGGTGGAGGAGAGCGAGCGCTCGTCCAGGCAGCCGGTATCGGTGCAGGTGCCGGATTGGCAGTTGGACTAGGGCAGAAATCACCAGCGGCGGGCAGCCTTTCCTACGCTGCCGGCGGATTCCCATGGAGCTGCTGTTGTGCCAACAGGAGCGCGCCCAACTGGCCGGATTCGCCGCCCAGTGCCGGCGGTACGATATAGGAATCCGGATGTGCCAGCGCCGGGGGCGGCCCGTAGCCGTTGAGCAGCTGTTGCACGCGCTCGCGAATCAGCGGGAACAGAAAGGCGTTCTGCATGACGCCGCCGCCGAGAATAATCCGCTCCGGCGCGTAGCAATAGGTCAGGTTGGCGCACATCTGGGCCAGGTAATCCGCCTGCAGTTCCCAGGCCTGGTGGGCGGGCGGCAGTTCCGTGCCGGGGCGCCGCCAGCGCAACTCCAGGGCGGGGCCGCAGGCCAGCCCTTCCAGGCAGTCGCCGTGAAACGGGCAGCAGCCGGGGAAGGGGTCCCGGTTCGCATCCCGGGACATGCGCATATGCCCGACTTCGGGATGCGTGAAACCATTGATAATGCGACCGCCCATCACTATACCGGCGCCGATGCCGGTACCCACGGTGACATAGATAAAATTGTCGATACCCTGCGCCGCCCCCAGGCGCTGTTCCGCCAGCGCGGCGCCGTTGACGTCGGTCTCCAGGTTCACCGGAACACCCAGGTGTTCGCGAAACCAACCCAGCAGATCGATGTGTACCCAGTCGCGTTTGGGGGTGTTCAGGATGCGACCGTAGTCGGGCGAGGCCCGGTTGTTGTCCACGGGTCCGAAGCTGGCGATCCCCATTGCGCCCAGCGGGTCCAGGCGCGCGCTTTCCTCGCGGAAAAAAGCCAGTACCTTCGCCAGGGTGCGCTCCGGTTTTTCAGTGGGAAATCGGGCGCGGGCGAGGATGGTGCGCGGATCGCGAGCCAGCACACAGTTGAAGTTGGTACCGCCCGCCTCGAGGCCGGCTAAAAGCGGTGTATTTTGAGTATCCTGTAACATCGTGAAAAAGAGTCCCAGAAAATCCTGTCGGCAACTTGTGGAATCGAAAAAAGGTCCGGGCGCAGGGAGGGGGATTGCCCGGACCAACGGGTACTACTGACGATCTTTCTGATCTATTCGATCATCACCCTCGAAATACTGGCACAGATGCGCGGATCTGCCGGTATTTCGCGAGCTCGCGCCGACCTGCGGCCGGCGGCGGCGCATCCCTGTGCCGCTATCAATCAGAAAAAAAATCAGAATTCATACTTGAACGTCACCGAACTGGTGCGACCGTTGATGGAGCGGGCGCGGATAATACCGTTCTCGGTCATCGAGCCCTCTTCCGCCTCGGTGAGCCCCTCTTCGTCGAACAGGTTGTTCACGTTCAGGCTGACGGAAACCGCCGGGGTGATGAAATAATTGGCGAACAGGTTGGCCTGGGTGTAGGTATCGAATTTCAGGCCGTTATTGTCCTGCGCATAGGCGTCGCTGGTGCCGATGATATTTACCCCCACACTGTAGCGGTCGGTGGTGTAGGAGGGCGTCAGCGCGTAGATCCAGTCCGCCTGGCGGCGCGGGGTGTTGCCTTCCAGCGACGGATTCAGCTTGTCGCTGGCGATCTCGGCGTCGGTCCAGGTCACACTGCCGGAGAGGTTGAAATCGCCCATTTGATAGGAGCCTTCGAACTCCACGCCCTGCGCCTTGTAGTCGCGATCAAAGAACGTCTGGGTAGTGGCCTCGAAATTCTGCTCCTCGGTTTCCGCGTAGAAGGCGGTTACGAACAGGCCCAGGTTGTCGCGCCGGTATTTCACTCCGGTCTCCACCTGGTCCACTTCGTCCACCGCGGCGTTGTCGTCCAGCAGGCCGCCGTCGGTCAGTACGTTGGGGCCGAACAGCAGGCGGTCGGCATTAGCGCGGCCGCCGTGACTGAGGCGCCCGAACACCGCCAGGTCCTCCGTGAGCAGATAGTTGGCGCCGACGGAGTAGGAGGTGTAGCTCCAGTCGTAGTCCACCGGCAGGGCGTTGTCGTTGTCCACGAAAGACACGCTCTGTTCCGGCACCGAGATTGTGCCGTCGCCATTCACGTCCACGTCGGCCATTTGCACGGTGCCGGCATAGGAGCCGTCGGCGCTGCCGCTGTCGTGGCGCAGGCTGGCATCCAGGGTGAGGTCGCCCAGCAGCCACTCGAGGGAGACGTAGGGCGCGCGGATATCGTATTCGGTATCGTAATTGCGCGTGCAGCAATTGCCCCAAAAGGGCACCCCGTAGGCGAGCAGGCCGTTATCGGTTTGCAGATTGCCGTCGGCGTCCACCACGTCCAGCAGCGCCGCCTTGTCCCCTTTGACTTCCATCAGGTAGGAGTTCCACAGCCAGGACATGTCGATGGTCTGGGAGGCCGCGTAGTAGCCGAAGGTCAGGGTGGCACTGTCGAAGGCTTTGCTGATCTTGAGATCGTTGGTATAGCTGCCGAAGTCGTTGTACTCGACATCGAACAGGTGCATGCGCATGGCCAGGCCGTTGCCGTTGAGGGCGCTGCCGGCCTGGGAGCCGTTGGCGTAGACCAGGGTGGCGCCGGCCCCGCCGATGGATTCGGTGATGCCCTGGGCGTCGCCAATCTCTGCCGGGAAGGGGGTGTTGAAGCCGCCGTCCACAAAGGCCTTGCGGAAGCGGTCGGTCACCGTCCAGCTGTCCGCCAGGTCGAAGGACAGTTCAGTACCCACGGCGGTATAGACGGGGTGCATGCCGTCGGTGATATCACTGCGGCGGGTGTTGCCGTCGTCACCGATGCCGAGATTGGTTTTCAGCAGCGGCGTCTGCAATGTGTCCTCGAGGATATCGTAGCCGGTGATGGAGCCGCCGCCAGCCCTGGCGGGCATGGGCATGTAGCTGACGGCCTTATCGTCCAGGTGCTTGAAGTAGACCCGCGCGTAGCCGTTGTCGAATTCACGGGTCAGATTGGCCTTGATCTGGCCGCCGGAGTTGCCGGTATAGCCGGCGTCGCGGGGGCCGTCGCCCTCGCGGTAGAAGCCGCCGACGTGGTAGCGCCAGCCGTCCGCCAGGGGGCCGCCGTATTCGAAGTCGGTGCGCACGCTGTCATAGTCCAGGCCGACGGTGGCGCTGGCACTGCCGATGGCCTCCTCGCCGGTCTTGCTGATCACGTTGATCACCCCGCCCGGTGAGTTGGAGGCAAAAGTGGAGGCGGAGCCGCCGCGGATGGATTCTACCCGGCCGACAGTGGAGTCGAGACGCAGAAAGATATCGGCGTTGCCGAAGGCGATATCGCCGAACTGCATCACCGGCAGGCCGTCCTCCTGCAGCTGCAGAAACTTGGCGCCGCCGGAGGCCACCGGCAGGCCGCGCACGGCGATATTGGCATTGCCCTCGCCACCCGACGCCTCGGCGCGGATACCGGGGATATTGCGAAAGGCCTCGGCGGTGGAGCGGGGCGCGTAATTGGCCAGGTCGTCGGTGTTCATTGAGCTCACCGAGGTGCTGGACTCCATCTTGGACACGGGCCGGGGACTGGCGGTGACCATCACCTCTTCCAGTTCCAGCAGGTCATCGGCCAGGGCCGGCTGCACAATGACACCGACACCAGCGACGGCCAGGGCCAGCAGGCTGGGGGCAAAGGGATTGCGGGCGCGGGAGTTTTCTCCCTGGCGGACTACTTCTTGTTCTCTCATCGTTATTCTCCTCAAGGATCTCTTTTATCGTTGTAAATCCTTGCCCGCGCGGGCGGCGGACTGGCCGTTTGCACACTGGTGGTGTGTCGACTCTATTAATTAAATCACTGTTATTTAATTTATACAACTCAGTTTTCGAAGGTCGGTGCAGGGCCGGAAACTGGTACTGGGTAAGGGTGAGCACCTGTGGGGGCCAGCCCTGCTGGCGAAACGGGTGTCGCCGGTACTCCAATCGCCTGCAGGGCAGGCTCCCACAGCGCCAAGAGGCCTGAAACCCGCGCCGGCCCTGGCCGATGCGCACGGCGCATCCTGCGGCACTGGAGCGTTATTTTTAGTTAAGCTAAAGCAGGATTAAATATTCAGGGGCCGCTTTCGGCGGGGGCCAGCGACAGCTGCCCATCTTCCCCTTGGACTATGGGCAGCGGGTCGCTGACTCCGCCTACAAACTGCCCCTCCTCGTCCAGGTTGCGAAAAGCCATCAGGTACCAGCCCCCGTCCGGCCCCTCGACCACCCGGCCGGCGTAGAGGCTGCCCCGGGCATCCGCGCCGAGGAATCCCGAGCCCTCGGTGTGGAAGGGGCCCAGGGGGCCGTCGCCGGGGAAGTACTTCAGTCCGGTCAGCGGGGTGACGCCCTCGGCCAGGTGCGCCTGGCTGTGGTATTTCACCGAGACTGAACAAAACAGATAGTGGCGCCCGCCGATACAGGCCACTTGCGGCACTTCCATCTCGCCATACCAGCCGGGAGCGAACAGCGGCGGTCCCGCCTGCCAGTGGATCAGGTCGGTGGAACTGGCGTAGCCCACGGCGCCGCGCCCGTCCGGCGCGCCGGTATTGGCGCGACAGGTAAGCAGCATGTGGTAGAACTCGCGATCGGCGTCCTTGAATATCCAGGGATCGCGCCAGGACTGGTCGTGCCAGTGGTCCAGGTTGAGGGTGTCATACCAGCGCGGGTCGGTTTCCAGCACCGGGCTGGCCGGGTTCTTATGCCAATGCACCAGGTCGTCCGAGGTGGCGAGGCAGACCCGCTGGATCAGGCCCTTTTCCGATTGGCGGGTGCCGGTGTAAAACATGAGCCAGCGGTCGCCGTCGCGGACAACACTGCCGGTCCAGGTCGTCAGGGAGTCGGCGGGGTCTTCCGCCCGGGACTGGGGGGAGGAGGGCGCGAGGGCATCGGGCAGGGGCGTCCAGTGGCGCAGGTCCTGGGATACCGCGTGGCCGACACTGACGTTCCAGTGCCGCAATTCGGGGTCCCCCAGGGCGCGGTCGGCCTGTAGGTAGAACAGGTGGTAGTCCTTACCGTCTTTTGCGAACCAGAAATCCCAGATCCACTTGTCTTTCAGATCGAGCGCCATTAGATACTCCTCAGATTTGCTTTCGGGCCGGCACTGCGCTCGGAAATCAGGAGACTCCAAACAGACTCTTACTCAAGTTTCGGAGTTCGAGGCGCCTGCCGGTGGCACCCCGCTCCAGCTCCCAGAGCTGAACCTCGAAACTTGAGTTACACAGATACGCGCTCCGGCACCCCGCCTTTCAACAGCACCGTCTTATCCGGTGCGAAATTCGAATAGAAGGGCAGTATCGCCCCGCCCACCGCCACTGCATCCGCGCCAAGGATGCCGGCGCGGATCACAGGCACGAACAGGTCCGCCTGGGCCGCCTGGCGCATACGGCGCGACACCATGTCCACCAGTTCGTCCAGCAGGTAGCGCGGCAGTACCGCATCGATCACGATGGCTTCCAGGTCCAGAATGCCCACTGCCGACAAGAGCGCGAACACCAGCGCATCGGCGCAGTCTTCCATCCACTCCTGCACCAGGGGGCGGGCGGTATCCATCACTGTTTCCAGGTCCGACACAAAGGCCAGGTCGATACCGTGGGCGTTCAGGTGCCGGCGCAGGCCGAACAATGAAGCGCGGTTGTAGAGCGCGTCGAAAGGACCGGCCGGCGCCGGTACTGAATCCAGGCTCGACCGGGGCACCGGCATGGAGGCAAGGGCGCCGGCGTTGCCGTGCACGCCCGGCTCCAGGTTGCCGTTTAGTATCAGTCCGCCGCCGATAAAGGTCCCCAGGTAGACGTAGAGGAAGTTGTCCTCCCCGTCGCCGAACTGCTGTTCGGCGGCCGCCGCCGCCGAGCAGTCGTTCTCGAAAAATACCGGAAGGCTGGTGCGCGCCTGCAGTTCTTCGGCGAAGTTGACTTCCTCCCACTCGCGCACCCGTTCGGGACTTATTTCCAGCTCGCGGCTCCAGGCCCCCATAAACCAGGGCATGGCCACGCCGACCCCCATCAGCTTGCGGGTCTCCTGAGGGCTGAGCTTTGCTACCAGTTCCGCCATTCCGCTTTCGATGTGTTCGAGGACAAACGCCGGCCCCGGCATCTCCCGCTCATATTCCAGTTTGTGCAGTATCCGCCCGCCGAAATCCATCAACAGCACCTCGACGCCGCGCCGCCCCACCTTGACCCCGATGGCGTAGGCCCCGCGCGGGTTGAGGGCGTAGAGTGTGGAGGGCTGGCCCTTGCCGCCCAGGCGGCGGCCTTCCCGCAGCACCAGTCCGGTCTCTTCCAGGTCGTCGACTATCCTTGTCACCGCCTGGGCGGTCAGGTTGGCCGACCGGGCCAGGTCCGATTTGGACGCCGTTCCCCGCTGCCGCAATGCTGCCAGCAACACCCGTTCGTTATAGCGGCGCAAACCGCTGGAATTGCTTCCCCTGCTCATGCCTCAGTCTCCCGCTTGCCTTGGCCGTGGTGCGCACAAAAATTCAGTTTAAGGGTGGAGTGGAAAGCTTTCAATTGGTTTAATCCAGGGCGTTTCGTAATGTAACTCTTTGTTATTGAGGGAATTTTTCGTCCTCTCCGGAATTCATTGATTTATTAAACCACTGTGAATTATTATTGTAAAATAAAATCGATGACGCGGCGGCGCCAATGGCCGGTCGCATAGTGGAATAACCATAAGAAACCATAAGAAGAGTTGAGCGAGATGATTGAGAGTACCGCGGACCTGGGCCTGAACGGCATTGACCTTACCATCGTCGGTGTCTACTTCGTCGCCACCATTGCCATCGGCCTTTACCTGAGCCGTAAACACGACAACGCAGAGGACTATTTCCTCGCCGGCCGCGCCATGCTGTGGCCGTTTATCGGCCTGTCCCTGTTCGCCTCCAATATCTCCAGCACCACGCTGATCGGCCTGGCGGGCGATGCCTACAGCAGCGGCATCGCGGTCTACAACTACGAGTGGATGGCGGCGGTGATACTGGTATTTTTCGCGGTGTTCTTCCTGCCGGTGATCCTGCGCACCGGCCTCTACACCATGCCGGAAATGCTCGAGCGGCGCTTCGATTACCGCGCGCGGCGCTACTTTTCCGTGCTGACGATCTTTCTCAATATCGTCGTGGATACCGCCGGCAGCCTCTACGCCGGTGCGCTGGTGCTGAAACTGATCTTTCCCGATTTCCCCATTTGGCAGATGGTCGCCCTGCTGGCGATAGTCGCGGGTATTTACACCATCAGCGGCGGGCTGGCAGCGGTGATGTACACGGATACCATCCAGGCGGTGCTGCTGGTGGTCGGGTCGGTGGTGATCACCATTTTCGCGCTGGACAAGGCCGGTGGCTGGGAGAACGTGCTGGCCCAGGTCTCGGCCGACAAGCTCAGCCTGGTCCGCCCGGCGGATGATCCGGGCGTGCCCTGGCCGGGGCTGGTCACCGGCGTGGCGCTGCTGGGCTTCTACTTCTGGTGCACCAACCAGTTTATGGTGCAGCGGGTGCTCTCGGCGAAAAACCTGGACCACGGCCGCTGGAGCGTGCTCTTCGCCGGCCTGCTGAAACTGCCGGTACTGTTCATCATGGTGCTGCCGGGCACCTTTGCCATTCTTCTTTACCCGGATCTGCCCCGGGCGGACCTGGTCTATCCCACGTTGATGTTCGACCTGTTGCCGGTGGGCCTGCTGGGGCTGGTGTTGGCCGGTTTTATCGCCGCGCTGATGTCGCAGATCGATTCCACCCTCAACTCGGCCTCAACGCTGATCACCATGGATTTCGTCAAACCGCTCCGTCCATCGCTGACCGCACACCAACTGATGCGCGTGGGCCAGGTGGTGACTTTTATTTTCATGGTGCTGGCGGTGGCCTGGGCGCCCCAGATCGAAAACTTCGGCTCGCTGTTCAAGTACCTGCAGAAAATCCTCTCCTACGCCGTGCCGCCGGTGCTGGCGCTGTTCCTGGTGGGCTTTTTCTGGCGCGGTGCCAATGCGCATGGGGCGATAGCGACCCTGGTGCTGGGGACCCTTGCGGGTATCGGCTTGTTCCTGGCCAATGAGGTATGGGACTTGTTTAATCTGCATTTCCTGTATGTGGCGCCAACGCTGTTTGTGTTCTGCGCGCTGGTGCTGGTGGTGGCGAGCAAACTGAGTTCGGAGGTGCCGACGGACAGCGCGCTGGTGTTTACCTGGAATCCGGCGAGCTTCGCCGAGGAGACCCGGGAACTGCAGGGGCAGCCTGTGTGGAAAAACTACCGGGTGCTGTCTGTGCTGCTGTTGGCGCTGACCGCAGGAATTGTCGGCGCCTTCTGGTAGGCCGTCGTGAACGGGTCAGGAGCCTTCGGTGATCAAAGCGCTGACAATTGAATTGCTTGAAATCGGGGGTACGGATATGGCATTCGAGTTTGTACTGCCAGTGGGAATAGCGGGGATCTGTCTTTGAGAAGTGAGGCAGGGTCCCTACCGGTACGCCGCCAGAAAAGAAAAATGCCAGTCAGTCAGTTGACTTGTCTGACTGGCATTACCGCACTGCGGATTACTTTTGTTGGAAGACGATATTCCTCGGCATGCGCGGGCCGGACGCCCACGCATGCGCAAAGATTATCGAGAGCTGATCGCCCCCTCGCCCGTTTCCAGTTCAACGACGACGAGCGCTTTCACTGTGTAATCGATGACGAATGCCCGATTATTGGCGCTATCGAATGCAAGATCGACGAGGTTGTCAAGATGCAGGGCGGAGCCGGCATTGAAATCGGAGACAATGCTGCGGTCGCCGGTGTCGAGATCGATTGCTACCAGGGTATCCCACCTGCGATCAGTGACCAGCGCCCGGTTATTGGCGCTGTCCAAAGCAATGGAGTTAGGTTGGCCTAAGGCAGGGCCGTTGCCGGTGCCGACCCCATCCATGGAGACGATAGTCCGGTCACCGGTATCGAGGTCTACCGCCACCACTGCATGCTGGTCCTCATCAACCACCAGCACTCGGTTGTTGGCACTGTCTAGTGCAAGCTGCGTGGGGCCTTCAAAAGGGTTGCCGGTACCGGTATCCGTGTCGGAGATGACGGTGCGATTGCCGCTTTGCAGATCCACTGCTATCAGTGCACCCAGGTTCCAATCAGTGACCAACGCGCGATTGTTGGCCTTGTCTAACGCAAAGCCCAGGGGCAACACAAAAGCCTTGCCGGTGCCGACCCCATCCCCGGAGGCAATGGTGCGATCACCGGTGTCGAGATCCACAGCCACCAGTGCGTCCAGGTCCGCATCAAGGACCCATGCGCGATTGTTGGCGCGGTCAAGCGCAAGACCCCGGGGGAATTTAAAGGGCGTGACGGGATTGCTTCCGGAGATGATGGTACGGTCGGCGGTGTTGAGATCCACCGCTATCAATGCCTCCAGACTCGAATCAAGGATCAACGCGCGATTGTTGAGGCTGTCTAACGCAAGTTGCCTGGGGAAACCAAAATCCGGCCCGGTGCCGGTGCCGCCATCGAACAGGATGCTGCGGTTGCCGGTATCGAGGTCGACCGACAGGAGTAGATCCGTCCCGTAATCCGGGATCAGCGCGCGGTTATTGGCGCTGTCCAGAGCAAGGGCGATGGGTCCGGTAAAATTCGTGCTGGAGCCGGTACCATCGACGGAGATCAGGGTGCGGTCGCCGGTGTCGAGATCGATCGCCACCAAACTGTTCGACGAGGAATCGGTGATCAATGCCCGATTGTTGGCACTGTCCAGCGTAAGGGTATTGGTACCCTGAAGAGTGATGCCGGTGCCGGTGTCACTGTCGGAGAGAATGGTGCGATCGCCGGTGTCGAGATCCACAGCTACTAGAGCCGGCAACCCAAAATCAAAGAGCAGCGCGCGATTATTGGTGCTGTCCACCACAACGTGCGAAATTTGACCAAAAGCGGGGCCTTCGCCGATGAGGCTGTCGGCATCTGAGAGGACGCTCCGATCGCCGGTGGCGAGATCCACTGCGAACAGAATATCCTGCGATGTATCGACAACCAGCACTCGGCTATTCGCGCTGTCCAAGTCAAGGCCGTAGATGCGTTGAAAAGCAGTACCACCGCCGATGTGTCTGCCGGAGAGTGTAGTGCGCTCTCCCGTGGCGAGATCTACCGTCCTTACAAACTCCAGATCGGAAACCAGCGCACGGTTATTGGCAGTGTCCAGCGCAATGTCACCGACCGCGAAGGCACCGGGGGAGAGAGTGGCGCGCTTGCCGGAGGCAAGATCAATGGCTATCAGCCCCGCCTGGGACCTATCAGTGACCAGCAGGCGGTTATTGGCGCTGTCCAGCACGGCATGGCCTCCGGTTCGACCAAGGAAAGGCTGATTGTAGGCAGTTTGCGAAATATCCCCGCTATTTCCTGACGCATCCTCCCAGACTACCTTGAGTTCCTGAGAGCCGAGCTGTGGGTCGACCGGAACCTCGGCGTGCCATCGGTGGGGCTCGTCCAGGTCAAAAGTGGCGAAGACATCGTTGACGGACAGCCTGCTTGTATCCTCAGCGCTGGCCGGTGCCTCGTTCCCTAATGCGTCGACCTTGACCATAATGCCGGTGACCGTGGTGGTAGTGACAGATCCAGCGAGGTTGGCATTGGGGGTTGGATACGAGACCTTGGCGACGGCTGCGGGGGCGCCACTGCCACTGCTGCTACTACTACTGCTACTACTACTGCTACTACTACTACTACTGCTACTGCTACTACTGCTACTGCTACTACTACTGCTACTGCTACTACTACTGCTACTACTGCTACTGCCACCACCACCACCACCGCCACCACAGCCGGTGAGTAGGGCGGAAGTGAGAAGAAGCGGGATAAGGAGTCGTTGAAGCATTGTTCAATCCTTGGGTGCGTTTTTTGTTGAGGTGCGGGAAGACCGCACAACCAGGCTGAAAAAGGGAAGGGCGGAGTGAAACTGTAACGGGTTTCTTTATCTAATCAGCTGGGTGAAGGCTGGATTTTGATCGGGTTCATAATAAAAATTCCAACCTTTCAACTCTGAATTTTGGCTTATGCATAGCTTTGCACTGGCGTGAGCTGCTAATCAACACCGGCTTCAGATTAATTCGGCGGGAAACTTATCAGAGATTTGCGCGTCACTTTCTTCCTGGAGTGCTATTAATGATCAAAAACGCGCCTTCATATCGCAATGTTGGATATATCTTGCCACTGGTTTATTTATGTCGGAGAACGAAAGGGAAAAACGCTCCAGCCGGAGCCTGGCATTGAAAGCCGTACTTAAAGATTTGCAAAATTTTTTAATTGCATCCCAAACGGTAGGATCGGTTTTTTCGCTGAGACTCGTTTCGGAGTAAGCTGCTGATGCACTACAGGGAGTCACATTAACTAACTCTTTTGGCTTATCGCCAGATCCGTATTGTTGCAGCTAACCGTGGCAAGGGGATGCAGGGGATAGGTGGTTAGAAAAGAAAAATGCCAGTCAGTTGGCTTGACTGACTGGCATTAGGCGCGAGGCCGTTTTTTAGGGCTAAGGAGGGTTTAGCCTTCTTCTTTAAGATAGCGCTCGCGGGAGGCCAGCACCTCGGCACGCGCCGCTTCGGCATCGGCCCAGCCTTCCACCTTCACCCACTTGCCGGGCTCCAGGGCCTTGTAGTTCTCGAAGTAGTGCTCGATCTGCTTGATCAGCAGTTCCGGCAGGTCGGAGATTTCCTGCACGTGGTCGTAGAGTTTGGTCAGCTTGGTGTGGGGGACCGCCAGCAGCTTGGCGTCCACGCCGGACTCGTCGGTCATGTTCAGCACGCCGACCACCCGGGAGCGGATCACCGAGCCCACTATCACCGGGTAGGGGGCCACTACCAGCACGTCCAGGGGATCGCCGTCTTCGGACAGGGTCTGGGGCACATAGCCGTAGTTGGCAGGGTAGAACATGGGGGTGGCCACGAAGCGGTCCACGAATACTGCGTCCGAATCCTTATCCACCTCGTATTTGATTGGATCGTGGTTGGCGGGGATTTCGATGATGACGTTGATATCGTTGGGCAGGTCCTTACCTGCGGGGATCTTGTCGAAGCTCATTGCTGGTCCTGACTGAAAAATGGGCGAAATTGGGGAGCGCGGATTATAAACCTTGTCTTATAAGGCTGAAAGCGGCGCCCTTAGATCCTTTGGTTCGGACTATCCTGTAACCAGCCATAACGACAATAGCGGCGGAGGGAATCGATGCTGAATCCACGGGAGGTAAAGACACTCGACGACGCCCGGGCCATCGTCGAGGAGCGCAACCTCAGCCACATCAAGGTGGGCCTGTTCGACAACGACGGAGTGATGCGCGGCAAGTATATGAGCCGTGCCAAGTTCCTCTCCGCGCTGGAGCAGGGTTTCTCCTTCTGTGATGTGGTGCTGGGCTGGGACGTCAAGGACCAGCTCTACGACAACGCCCGCTACACCGGCTGGCACACCGGCTACCCGGACGCGCCGGTGCGCATACTGCCGCACAGTTGCCGGGAGATCCCCTTCGAGGAAGGCATGTTGCTGTTCCTGGCCGAATTCGACCAAGGCGCCCGGGCGGTGTGCCCGCGCGCTACGTTGAGCCGGGTGATAGAACGCAGCCAGGCCCTGGGCTTTGAGCCCCTGGCGGCGCTGGAGTACGAATTCTTCCTGTTCGACGAGACCCCGGATTCCGCGCGGGAGAAGGGCTTCCGCAACCTCAAACCCTACACCCCCGACTGGTTCGGCTACTCGGTGATCCGCAACTCGGTGCACGCGGAGCTGCACCGACAGATCCTCGAGTTGGGTGAGCGCATGGATTTCCCCCTGGAAGGGCTGCACACCGAGACGGGCCCCGGGGTGCTGGAGGCTGCCATCGCCGTGGACGGTGCCGAGGCGGCGGCGGACAAGGCGGCGCTGTTCAAGACCTTTATGAAAGTGCTGGCCCAGCGCAACGGCCTGATGGCCACCTTTATGGCCAAGTGGTCCGGCCAGTACCCGGGGCAGAGCGGGCACATCCACCTTTCCCTGCGCCACGTCGATTCCGGCAAATCCGCCTTTTACAACCCGGAGCAGCCGCAGGCGATGAGCGCGCTGCAACGCCATTTTCTCGCCGGCCAGCAGCGGCTGATGCCGGAATTTCTGTGCCTGATGGCGCCCACGGTGAACAGCTACCGGCGCCTGGTGCCCGGCTTCTGGGCGCCCACCGACGCCACCTGGGGGGTGGAGAATCGTACCACCGCGCTGCGCGCCATCCCCGGCAGCGACAAATCCCAGCGCCTGGAATACCGCCTGGGCGCGGCGGATGCCAATCCCTACCTGGCCCTGGCCGCGGCCCTGGGCTCCGGCCTCTACGGCTTAATGCACGAATGGGAGCCCACCGAAGCCGTGGCTGGCAACGCCTACGCCCTGGAGCACCCGCCGGAACTGGCCCTGCCGCGCACCCTGTGGGAGGCGGCGCAGCGCTTCAAGGCCTCGAAACCCGCTCGCGAACTGTTCGGCGACGAATTCGTAGACCACTTCGCCACCAGCCGCGAGTGGGAGGAGCGGGAGTACCGCCGCCACGTCAGCGACTGGGAGCTGGACCGCTATTTCGAAATCATCTGACCGGGGCCCCGGGACCGCGGAGCTCCAGCTCCGCAACGGGCCGCAGGCCCGCCAACACCACCGCAGCAGAGAAACACCTATGAACAAACTGCAATGCATCTCCCCAATCGACAACTCTGTTTACCTGGAGCGCCCCCTGGCATCCCCTGGCGAAATCCAAACCGCACTGGACAACGCCCAAAAAGCCCAAACCGCCTGGAAACAAACCCCATTAACAGAACGCATCGCCATCACCCGCGCCGCGATCAAAAACTTCACCGCCAAAGAAAGCCAACTCGCCGAAGAACTCTGCTGGATGATGGGCCGCCCCATCCGCCAGGCCCCCTCGGAAATCCGCGGTTTCGCCGAGCGCGCCACTTATATGGCGGATATCGCCGAAGCGGCCCTGGCCGATATCCGGCTGCCGGAAAAGCCCGGCTTTGTCCGCTTTATCCGCCGCGAACCACTGGGGGTGGCACTGGTGATCGCGCCCTGGAACTATCCCTACCTCACCGCGGTAAACGCGGTGGTGCCGGCGCTGCTGGCCGGCAATGCGGTGCTGCTCAAACACTCGGCGCAGACGCCCCTGGCCGCCGAGCGCATGGTGGAGGCATTTGTCGAGGCGGGGTTGCCGCGGGGCGTATTCCAGTACCTGCACCTGAACCATGGGGATATAGAGCGGCTGGTCTGCTCCCCGGCAATCAAGCACCTCTCCTTCACCGGCTCGGTGAAGGTCGGTGCCGCGATGGAATACGCGGCGGCGGGGCGTTTTATCGGCGTCGGCCTGGAGCTGGGTGGCAAGGACCCGGCCTATGTACGCGCCGATGCCGACCTGCAATACGCGGTGGAAACCGCAATCGACGGCGCCTTCTTCAATTCCGGGCAATCCTGCTGCGGCATAGAGCGCATCTATGTGCAAGAGACGCTTTACGAGGATTTCGTCGAGCGCGCGATCGCACTGGTGAGGCAATACCGCCTGGGCCGTCCCGATGATCCGGAAACAACCCTGGGTCCGCTGGTACGCGTGGAAGCCGCGGATTTTGTGCGCGGGCAGATAGACGAGGCCATTGCCCAGGGCGCCAGCGCGCATATCGACCCGGTGGATTTCCCCGCGGATAAACGCGGCACTTCCTACCTGGCGCCGCAGATTCTGACGGAAGTCCACCACGGCATGCGCTTGATGAGCGATGAGACTTTCGGCCCGGTGGTGGGCATCCGGAAAGTCCGCGACGACGAGGAGGCGCTGGCGCTGATCAACGACAGCGAATACGGCCTCACCGCGGCGATTTTCAGCAGCGACCTGGAGGCGGCCGAAGCACTGGGCGACCGCATTGAAGCGGGCACAGTATTTTTGAACCGCTGCGATTACCTGGACCCGGCGCTGGCCTGGAGCGGGGTGAAAAACTCCGGGCGCGGCTGCACCCTGTCGAGCATCGGTTACGAACACCTGACCCGGCCGAAATCCTTCCACTTAAAGATTCGATTATGAACATCACCCGATTTCACGCGAACTGGAACTACCCCACCGACATGCGCGTCGGCGCCGGCCGTATTGCCGAACTGCCGGAGGCCTGCGGCGAGTTGGGCATGGCCGCGCCGCTGCTGGTGACCGATCCGGGGCTGGCTGCGCTGCCGATGGTGGAAAATGCCCTGACCCTGTGCCGCGACCGCGGGTTGAAAGCAGGGCTCTTTTCCGCCGTCAAGGGCAACCCCAGCGGACAGAATGTGGCGGACGGCACAGCGGTCTTCAAAGCCGGCGGTCACGACGGCGTTATCGCCTTCGGCGGCGGTTCCGCGCTGGATGCGGGCAAGGCGGTCGCGCTGATGGCCGGGCAGCATCGGCCGCTGTGGGATTTCGAGGATATCGGGGACAATTTCCAGCGGGTGGACGTCGCCGGAATGGCACCAGTGGTGGCGGTGCCCACCACCGCCGGCACCGGATCGGAAGTGGGGCGCTCCTCGGTGATTGTCGACGAGGAGGCGCAGGTCAAACGCATTATCTTTCACCCTAAAATGCTGCCGGCGCTGGTGATCCTCGATCCGGAACTGACCCTGGGCCTGCCGCCCGGAGTCACCGCCGCTACCGGTATGGATGCGCTGTCCCACTGCCTGGAAGCTTTCTGCTCGCCGTCGTACCACCCCATGGCCGAAGGCATTGCCCTGGAGAGCATGGGCCTGGTGCGGCAGTATTTGCCGCGAGCGGTGGCAGACGGCTACGACCTGGAGGCGCGGCTGCAGATGCTGGTGGCCTCCAGCATGGGCGCCACTGCCTTCCAGCGCGGCTTGGGCGCCATGCACGCGCTGTCGCATTCCCTGGGTGCGCTCTATGACGCGCACCACGGCCTGCTCAACGCGATACTGATGCCCTATGTGCTGCGGGCCAACCGCGAAGCCATAGTGCCGCAGATGGAAAAACTCGCGCGATATCTGGACCTGGACACCCCGGACTTCGACGGTGTCCTCGGCTGGATACTGGCCCTGCGCAAGGAAATCGGCATCCCCCATAGCCTGGAGGAAATCGGCATCGGCGACGCGGATATCGAACGGATAGGGCATATGGCCGAAATGGACGCCGCCGCGGCCGGCAACCCGATCCGCTTCGATGCGGCGCAATACAGCCTATTATTCGAACACGCCCTCTGCGGTTGATTTGACTCCGGGGGTGAGGGCCCAAGGACAAGGAGAAAACCTATGCGTTATCTATTCGCTTTGATATTGACCCTAACCACCAGCACCACCCTGGCCCAAGACAATATCCGCACAGCAATTTTCGCCGGCGGCTGCTTCTGGTGCATGGAACCGCCCTACGACAAACTCGAAGGTGTACTGGAAACCACCTCCGGCTATAGCGGCGGCCACGTAAAAAATCCCAGCTACGACCAGGTTTCCGCCGGCAACACCGGCCACGCGGAAGTGGTTCGGGTGAAATACGACGCGGACAAGATCGGCTACGAAGAATTACTGCAAGTCTTCTGGCGCAACGTAGACCCGCTGGACGCGGGCGGCCAGTTCTGCGACCGCGGCAGCCAGTACCGCAGCGCCATCTTCTACGGCAATGAGGAAGAGAAAAAGCTGGCAGAGGCCAGCAAAGCAAAAGTGGCGAAAAAGCTCGACGGAAAAATCGCCACCGAAATTGTCGCTGCCAGCAAGTTCTACCCCGCGGAGAAATACCACCAGAATTACTACCAGCGCAATCCCATCCGCTACAAGTACTACCGCTTCCGCTGTGGGCGCGACCAACGCCTCGAAGAAGTCTGGGGAGGGTAGAGTGCGCACGGCGCACCCTACAACTCAACACTATTCCTGTTTACGGTGAGCAGATCACAAAACAGTACATGCGCCCGGCGGTTTTCATCTTTTCATCACACTTCCCCTGGCAAGCTTCCTGCTTGGAAATCCTGTTCGCAATCGCGAACGGTTACGGCCGTGGGGATTTACGGCTTCCATTTTGGAGCTACTCCTCCCTGTAGGAGCGGCCGTTGGCCGCGATCGGCTTCCGCTACGAAGCCAAGTCGATCGCGGCCAACGGCCGCTCCTACAGGGAAATATGGACGTTCCCATTATCCTCAGGGTGAGTAGTTACTCATTTTTCAAATAATCAAAGGAAAGACCTGATGAAAACCACAACAATGTCGCAGCTCGCGCTGTGGCTCATCCTGCTGGCCGGCAGTGCCCAGGCCAGCGACCTGATAATCTCCGAATATATCGAGGGCAGCAGCTACAACAAGGCGCTGGAAATCTACAACGGCACCGGCAACCCGGTGGACCTCGGCAGTTATGCGGTGGAAGTCTATTTCAACGGCTCCACCTCCCCCGGTGCGAATATCACCCTCAGCGGCAGCCTGGCCGACAGCGAGGTATTTGTGCTCGCGCACTCCAGCGCCGATGCCGCGGTACTGGCCCAAGCCGACCAGACCTACGGTGGCAGCCTGTTCAATGGCGACGACGCGGTGGCCCTCGTCGGCCCCGCCGGCTTCGCGGATGTGATCGGCCAGATCGGCGTGGACCCGGGCAGCCAGTGGGGCAACTCCAGCCTCGGCACCCAGAACCAGACGCTGATCCGCAATGCCGATGTGGCGAACGGCCGCACGGACGCCGGCGCAGCTTTCGATCCGGCGGTGGAGTGGACCAGCGCCGGCCAGGACAGTTTTGCCGATTTGGGCCAACACAACGGCAGCGGCGATGGCGGTGACAACGGCGGTGGCGGCGATGCCGGACTCGGCCAGTGCGGCGATCCGGCCACCCTGATCAGCGCGGTGCAGGGGAGCGGTGCGGCCAGCCCGCTCGTCTCCGAACGCCACGTAATCGAAGCCGTGGTGGCCGGGGACTTCCAGGATACCGCCAGCGGCCTCGGCGGCTTCTTCCTGCAGGAGGAGGACGCGGACCAGGACGGCCTGGACACTAGCTCCGAGGGCCTGTTCGTGTTCGACAGCGGCTTCGGCGTGGACGTGAATGTGGGCGACCTGGTGCGCGTGGGCGGCCAAGTGACCGAGTACTTCGACTTCACCGAACTCAACCAAGTGGACGGCGTCGCTGTTTGTGGCAGCGGCCATAGCGTCACCGCTGCGGAAGTGAGCCTGCCGTTTGCCGATGCGGACCACGCGGAGCGCTACGAGGGCATGTTGGCCAACTTCGCACAGACGCTCACAGTCAGCGACAACTACAACCTGGGCCGCTACGGCGAACTGGGTCTCTCCGCCGGCCGCCTCTACCAGCCCACCCACGTCGCCGAACCGGGCCCCGCGGCCCAGGCGCAGCAGGCTGCCAACGACCTCAACCGCATACTGCTCGACGACGGCTCCACGGTGCAGAACCCGGAAACCATTCCCTATCCGGCCCCGGGGCTCAGCGCCGACAACAGCCTGCGCGCGGGCAGCACGGTGACCGGCCTGCGCGGCGTCATCGGCTACGGTTTCGACGCCTACCGTGTGCATCCGGTGGAAACGCCACAATTCGCCGACGCCGAACCGCGCACCGCCTCCCCGGCGCTACCGGGCACCGGCAGCCTGCACGTAGCCAGCTTCAATGTCCTCAACTATTTCAATGGCGACGGTAACGGCGGTGACTTCCCCACCTCCCGTGGCGCCGACACCTTCGACGAGTTCCAGCGTCAGCGCGACAAAATCATCGCCGCCATCCGCGGCACCGGTGCGGATATCGTCGGCCTGATGGAAATCGAGAACGACGGCTACGGCACCGACAGCGCCATCCAGGACCTGGTTGACGGCCTCAACGCCGCCGCCGGCAGCCAGGTCTACGCCTTTGTGGACCCGGGCCAAGCGCAATTGGGCAGCGATGCGATCACCGTGGGTATCGTCTACCGCAGCGACCGGGTGCAACCCCTCGGCGCCGCCGCCACCCTGGACAGCTACCCCTTCGACGACCTGAACCGCCAGCCGCTGCTGCAGGCCTTTACCGAACTGGCCAGCGGCGAATCCCTCGCGGTGGCGATCAACCACTTCAAATCCAAGGGCAGCTGCCCCTGTGACGGCAGCCTCAACGACGACCAGAACGACGGCCAGGGCTGCTGGAACCAGGTCCGGACCCAGGCCGCCGACGCCCTGGCGGACTGGCTCGCGGCCGATCCCACCGGCACAGGCACCGACAGCGTTTTGGTCCTCGGCGACCTGAACAGCTACGCCCGGGAAAATCCCATCACCGCACTGCAGGACGCCGGCTACACCAATCTGCTCGCCAGCTTCCACGGCGACGCCGCCCACTCCTACGTATTCCAGGCCCAGGCCGGCTACCTGGATCACGCCCTCGCCAACGCCGCCCTGGCACCGCTGGTCACCGGCGTCGCCGACTGGCATATCAACGCCGACGAGCCGCGGACACTGGACTACAACACCGAGTTCAAGAGCGCGAGCCAGTTGGATTCCCTCTACAACGCCGACCCCTACCGCGCCTCCGACCACGACCCATTGGTGGTGGAGCTGGACCTGAGTGCCGGCAATGCCGCGCCCACCGCGGATTTCATCACGGAGGCGCAGGGCAAGCGCGTCCACTTCACCGACACCAGCAGCGATAGTGACGGCAGTATTGTTAGCTGGCACTGGGATTTCGGCGACGGCCACTCAAGCGCGGAGCAGAATCCCAGCCATCGTTACCAACAGGGCGGTACCTACTCCGTAACCCTGCAGGTAGAAGATGGCCTCGGTGCCCAGTCCAACACGCAGCGGGAATTGCTGGTGGACGACAACAGCGGACCCCAGGCCCGCTTCTCCCTGTGGCGTTTCTTCAACTGGGTCTGGGTATTCGACCGCAGCCGCTACGACGGTGACGGCGACCTCAGCTACAACTGGGATTTTGGAGACGGCCGTGAGGCACAGCAGCCAAATGCCTGGCACCGCTACGGCCGCAAGGGTAGTTACGAGATTACCCTGACTGTGAGCGACGGCACGGGCCGCGAGGACAGCGCAAGCGGCAGAGTTGCCATCGGTAGGGCTTGGTAATCGCACTAAGAACCTTTTAAACATCGTCATTCCCGCGAAGGCCGGAATCCAGCGCATGTGGATTCTCCGGACTCTGACGTGAGCTTCGCAGCTCTAACGAGTTGCCGGAATGGCGATTTTCAGAAATTACCCACCCAAAACGGGTCTCTCCAGAGGCCCGTTTTCTATGCACCTCTCTCCCGCTTGCGGGAGAGGGGCCGGGGGAGAGGGATCTAACTCAGTAACCTACTCTTCAAACTGTCACTCTGTACTGTGCGATCTTTTGAGCGAGTCACCTTTATCTTCTCCCGGCTGTAAATCCGGCAAACGCCCGACGCTGTTTGGCGGGTTGAAATCAAGCAGATTGATATCTTTGCCGAGGAAGCGCTTGAAAAGATACACAAGCGCGTTGAGCGCTATACGCTGGGTATTGGCTGAGCAAAAGGGCTGCGATGCGAGGAAACTCAGGAAATCTTCGATTTCCGTCTCTCCCATCTCCTTGTATCGTCACATGCCAATAGCTGAATTCAGCAGTGGCTTCGTCTATCTACAGAAAACGCTCCCTAAATCATTGACTTTTAAGGCGTCGCCAATATGATCAAAAGCGTCTCTATGGGGGAGATATAAAGCTGAGCTGTACTATTTATTTGTTGAAAAATCCGCCAATTCAGTTTAACTGCTTGTTTTGTCAGGATTTTTCCGTCAAGAAGATTTGGAATAGGCCGCAGATAGAGCGCAGGTAGATATATGGCAGTGTCTTTTGAATTAACTGTTATACGGAAAAATAGTGAAAGTAATTTATCTTATACCTTTAATTTTATTCATTGCTGACATCTCTTCTGCGAATGAGTTGGTTGTTTCATACGCTCCATCGGCCACCGTTAAAGCTGATATAGATGAAAGTGAGATGAACGGCAGCCCATATTCGAGATTGAGCCTGGATTCTGGAACAGCTAAAGGCGTGCGTTGGGTGCCTCACTCCAAACTATATTACGTCGATTTTACTTTGCTTGAGTCAGAAAGAGATGTTCAAGGTGAGAATAACAACAATTATAAATCAGTATCGGCCGGGGTTCGTTTTATACGAGAATTCACTATTGATGAAGACCTAAACGCATATTTAGGTTGTACTACTGGGGTTGGGGCAGCTGAATTTAGCATTGATCGAAGTAAAATTAGGTCTATGGCTGAGGCATCTTTTAAAGGTGGGCTGGTATTTAGAGATACATTTACTGTTGGCCCTGAAGTAAAATTCCAATTTGTTGGCAGTCCTGGTGAGACCGTGGCTCGTGTCCTGTTATTTAACCTCAACGCGGGCTTCAGGTTCTGACGTATAACGATGCGCTGCAGACCGACGTCTAACTTTGTGCACTTTATGCGCGGTCGCTACGCTCCTATTTTCGCGCATAAAGCGCCCAAAGTTAGCCGCGGCTGAGCGCGGCGTTAAATGCAATATGAAAAAAATCCGCTATTTCTACTTGTTTCTCTGTGTTCTTTATATGCGCATGCAGATCAATGGTTCTTCGAAAAGGAGCTGAAAGAAGATAGATTTAAGTTCGATGATATAGTGATCAAAAGGATAAGAGACACAAGGGAGAATCAATCATACCCAGTGTTTCGATTGGTCGTGTCAGATGAAGAAAAGGAAATTGCTAATTTTAAGAATCTTACTTTTGATAAGATATCTAGTTTCGAGAGAGGTAACTATTTTTTAGGAGTTTCAAATTCCGGGCTTTCCACATTTGCATTTATTATTCTAGATAAATATGGAAATCTTCTTAGGGCAGAGAACCATTCAAAGAATATGAGTTACTGTAGAATGTCGGTTACCTTAGAGCGAGAATGGGTAAATTTGGAAAATCTGGATATAAAAGAAGAATACGAAACTATTGAAAATGAATTTTATCCAGAAAATCCTTATGTTTTTTTAAAAAGCGTTTCAGTCAATGGCTGTGATGGGAACCGTGTAGAGGTCTGGACCACCAGCATTTAACGACCGAAAGGGAGACACGAAAGGGGACGGATCTATTTATGGCGTGCATTTTCCCTTTGGGAAAATGGCTGTATGAGGGTAACTTCTCACCCTGTGGATAACTCGAGCGTCGATATTTCTCTGTAGGAGCGGCCGTTGGCCGCGATCGGTTTCGCTTCGTAGTGGAAGCCTATCGCGGCCAACGGCCGCTCCTACAGGGAGGGAGTAGTTACATATGAGGGCCGAAAAGTCGCACAGTACAATGACTCTTAGGTGGTTGAATTTGATGACAAAAATAGATGCGTCCCCTTTGTTATGAGAAATCTCATACTTTTTCTGGGTCTCTTCCCAATTTTGGCGGTGGCATATGACACAACCAGTTTGCATTCCCATCATGTCTATGTTGAAGGTGTTCTTCCAGAACCATATAAAAATGTCTCAATAGAAATAAACCTGGATGCAGAAAACGATAATTTAAAGAGTATTGCACTCAAGGTGGATGAAAAATTAATCAGTTTTCCTATGTCAGAGAAGGCAAAGCTTACCGATCTTGATTTGCATACAATGAAAGTAGAGCACGGTATATTTAGCGCTCATGATAGAGGTATGGGTGATGTTCTTTATGTGAAAATTGCAAAAGGAAAAAGAAAATCACAGAAATGCAATTTTGATAAAGAAGAGCTAAATCACGGGGTCTACGATGTCGCGCTAATCCAATATAACTTCGAAGATCCACCAGTTGTAAGGCTGTATAATCCATACAAATATTACCGCGGTCGTTACCTGTGGTGCTTCCAGGAGTGAAAATATTAGGATAACCTATGAAAAAAGTAATATTTTTGATTCTTTTTTTTCTCGGAAGTACTTGTGTCTACGGTGAAGGTTACAAAATTGAGGAAATTGAATTTGTTAGTCACACAGAGCGACTTTCTGGATCAATAGTATTTCCCAAGAGCGATGAGATTCATTCTGCTGTGGTTTTTATTCATGGTTCAGGTAAGCAAGAGAGAAATATGCATTGGGCTCAGCGCTTCGCTTCAGAAGGTATTGCTGCGTTGGTTTATGATAAGCGTGGTGTTGGGCGTTCGGGTGGTAACTATGAAGGCAATCAAAATGTGAGTGGGAAAAATATCAGCTTGCTTGCTGACGATTCGATTGCCGCTTTGAATGTTCTGCGTGAACACCCAAAAACAAAAACATTGCCTATCGGTTTAACTGGCATTAGTCAGGCTGGCTGGATTGTCCCTCTGGCAGCGGAAAGAAGAAAGGTCGTAGATTTTATGGTTTTATGGAGCGGTCCGGTCTGCAAGGTAAGTGAAGAAGATATTTTCAGCAAATACACGTCCGATCTGGATGGCAAGCGGATTCCGAGTTATGAGGAAGCCTTAAAATCGAGAAAGGTAAAGTATATTTGGCCTGGATTTCTAGGTAAAGATACTGATCCTAGTGAAAGCTTAGCAAAACTTAAAATTCCTGGTATTTGGGTGTTTGGAGGAAATGATGGCAGTGTCCCGGTCGATCTATCTATTCGGAGACTGAGGAAACTAATAGACGATGGGCATGAATACGAATATGTACTGTTTTCAAATCTAGGCCACAACAATATGACTGAAACATTTTCTACGGTCGCTGATTGGATCAAAAGGTTTGCCAAGGTAAAATGAAAATCTAACATAAGCTCTTGCGGAAAATCTATGCGTTGCTTCGGTTTCGGCAAAGCTTGGTGTTATCGCGTTGGCAAAGCCCGGCATCTTGCAGGGTGAAAGTCCCCGTCGGGTCCAGGTAAGGGGTGCCCGCCCATCCGTATCGAGTGTTGAGCTGATACGGAGCAGAAAAGGACAGATTTACCCATCCTCATTCTCCGCAAACACCCCACCTTCCACCTTGTATCCCTTCCCTATAAGAAAGCCCTTGGCAAAGCCGTGCAGGTACTCTTCATGCCGGCTCGTGCCAGGTGGTGTTTTCCCTATGACCGCATCCACTACTGCATGTATATCCAGTGAGAGCTCAGTGCAGATTGCCTGAAGCTCGAATACATCCAGTCGTCGATCCCCGGACTCGTATTTGGTAACAAAGGTTCGATGCTTTCCGAGGCGTTCTGATAGCTCCTCCTGCGTGATCTGCCGCTCTTTGCGGACCTCTCGGAGAAGGCGGATAAGGACGTCGTAGGATGGGTAGATGTTTGGCATCGCGCAAGCATAGGGTACTCGGCGATACCTACCAAAAAAGGAGATTATTTAAATAATATTCCTTTTTGGTGTTTTTGGGGGAGTAATACTTCACTCTATTCGCGATTCTCGCGTAGTGGAAGGAGAGGCGAGATGTGCCGGCTATGTAGGTGCCGTTGATACAGACCATGGAGCTTGCTGGCGGCGGCGGCGGCGGCGTGGTAAGGGGGAAGAATCGGAAGCTAGCATGCCCCCACCCCCACCCCCACCCCGCAAGCGATCTGGTAGTCGAGGCCAATGATGGAAGATATAGACGAGCTACTAAAAAGCATGAATTCCCTTATCCAAAGGGCGAGCATCTTGTCCACGGACTTGGTTAACTTTAATCGTGCGGAATCAATTCCATTGGGCGAACTGATGTGTGACTGGCTAAGCTGTCGCAGCTCCCATAACGTGAATATTACTCACGGGGAGATAGAGCAGTTGATCAAACAAAGGCAGATCGCCACATGGGTAAAGGCAAAGCGAATGTTCAAGAGTCAGGAACTCGTCATACTGACCGATTGGCAAATATTGGAAGCCAAGGCGTTAGCTCTTTCAATCAATATCATTTTAAAAAATCTGTTTTTCAGAAACAAAAAAGAATATTGAGACCGGAGTAACCTAAAGTAAAAACACAATCCGGAGATCTTGTTTAAATAAGAGCTACCAATTTAGAGGGTTGGAGAGGCGGAGCGATATTTTGGCCGAGATACTTCTCGATAAAAATCGTGCCAGTACCTTGCCCTGGCCGCAATATTTCTAGTAGGATAAGTAGCTGTTTGATCGCTATTAATTTAAGGGAGTAAATAATGAAAGCAAATGTATTGACGCTAAACAAAGAGCAAGCGACTGATTATCTGAAAAGGAACAGGCGATCTAATCAAATTTATATGTACAAATTTGATGTGGATGTTGTGTTTCGTAAAGGTAAATTGGAAGACGATCAAATAGGCAAGGTACGCTATAAAGAGGATGCTCGCCCACAACGCTCTTACAATAGCAGGACTAGGGCGGAGCAAGATAAAAAGAATGATATCGTTACTTATAGGATGAATGATTCCGACGATCTTTATGTTCTGGCTAGATCCGGTGGAGCGTCACTTTTTGATGGTATAAGCAGTAAAGTTAAATTGGGGGAAAACGATTGCTGGTGGGTTGTTGCGAGGAATGCCGAGCTGGAAGAAGGATTGGTCATCGCGAAAGACACTTTCGTGGATAGCGAAGGTAATACCTATTATTCAATAGAGACAGATCGAGATATGCTGCTATCTGAATACATTGAAAAGCTTGAAGCATTGAAAAAATATATGAGAAAGAGAATGTAGTTATGCCATTTTCATACAAAGACTTAACATATATTCGCGCGGCAATACAAGCATATGGCGCTGCTTTATCAGAAGTGTCTGAGGATGAATGTAACGATGAGGATGAGTTTTCAGAGATACAGGATGATCGTCAGTATCTTGATCGGCTTTTGGCTCTTGTATCGAATGAAATTGAAAAATTAGAGGGCTCAAAACCAAGTTTGAATCCGATAAAAAATGACAAAGAGTGATTGTTAATCATAATTTTACCTGCAGATATTTTTGTGTATTCGCTACGCTTGTTGTTGCACAAATAAGAAGAATATTACGCGTTCTTAACGCAATGACAAGAGAGCCAAAATGAAGAAAAAAATTCTATTAAAAATAACGATCTTGCTTGGTTTGTGCGTCTCGTTTTCATCTGTAGCGCAGATCAACAACCTTGAAACAAATTTAGGCGGTTCATATTACTACGTGGATCATTTTGAAACGGTTATTGATAAGCCTGTTGATGAAGTCTGGCCTCATGTCGTCGAAATGAGCAAGTGGATGCCATGGATGGCCGCTGATTCGGAGAGCAACAAGATATCAGAGGGCGATAGGATTCATTTATATGGTGGCTTTTACATTGAGGTCGTAAAAATAATCCCTAAAAAAATGATTGTATTAGCTAATCTGCCTAATGTAGACCGAGGAGAGCAATCACAGGGTATTGCAATGGTTTCTGTCGCTGAAGCTAACGGAAAAACCCTTGTGTCTATATTTATGAGCAGAATTTATAATTGGTTTGATTCTAAAGAAAATCCTCAGCGTGCAACCAGGGAATCTTCTGAGTTCTCTGATCAGAGAAAAGCGACCTTCAAAGATAACTTTCTCGTTAAACTTAAGCAGCTAGCAGAAACTTAGTGGCCACCGGCTTTGCGGGGGGATGCTTAGTAGAAGTTGTTTTATAACCGCTCCCGACTATTGGGCGCCCCGATACACGCCAAAGATGACCCGGTTGATCCGGTTCATTATTCGAAAGTGTATGAAAGAGAATTGAAGAAAGTTGGCGTAAACGTGAAACTCATACTCTATCAAACTGGCGGTCATGCTTTTGGAGTCAAGAAGCAAGGCAAAGACACTGACAGGTGGACTGTTGATGCACTCAGATGGCTAAAGGAAATCAAGATCCTCTGACATGAAGATTCTGCGTGCCGTTAGGCAATTAACATGAAGATATACTGGACATTAAAAAGCATACCTGAGTTTTCAGCTCTCTCGATACAAGAGCGGGGCGCACGATGGCGAAAGGTATATACGAAATGCTTTCGTCATTGGCAAACCTGGTTAGGACTTGCTACCTGTGGTTTTTGCGTCATTTTAGGTGGACATATTGGGGGTGTCGTTGGTATGGGGTTACTTGGTGCTGCGCTCGGCGGAGGTATCGGAGGCTTAATTTTTTCTCAGGCCTTTATTATCGTTGCACGTCGGTATTATCGTAACATTTCACTTTGCAAGCAGCCTGACTTAGATGGTGAGTCGCATGCCTAAGGGGAGATTCTTTGCTATGAATCGCACTTTGCTTTTACTCTACAAACTCATGACCATGGTAGGACTATTTTGGTCTATGAGTGCTTTTCCAGGTGAGATTGCTCTGACTTTTGACGACGTCCCGTTGCCTGGTGGTAATGTGATGTCTGGAAAAGAGAAAACTCAAAGAATAATTCAGCAGTTGAAGAATCGAGGTGTAAACGAAGCGCTATTTTACGTCACTGGAAAAAATGTAGACGAGGAGTCGAGCGATCGTTTATCAGATTATGTCAATGCAGGTTTTTATTTGGCAAATCATAGCTATGCTCATAAATCCGCAAATAAAGTATCTGTGGATGATATTTTGGTGGACGCGTATAGGACACATTTAACCCTGTAGTTGCATAAAAAAAGCACGTTATCCTGCAAAAATACCGAGATTTGCAGTCTCAAACGTGTCTTTCAGATAAGGTCCTGGATCTC
>NZ_JACHWZ010000001.1 GCF_014191725.1 Microbulbifer rhizosphaerae | reverse complement strand
GCCAGATGCAAGGCGCACTTGCGCCGGCGTAGTCATTCTACGTCAAGCAAGTGCAACGCCGCAGATGGCTGCTTAGCGGCCCGCCCGAAGGGAGCCCCCCCCCTCTTCACCTGGTAGAGAGGGCCCACAGCCGCGTTGCAGCTCTTGAAATGGAATGACCATTCCCTGCGAGCTGCGCCTAACTGTGGACAATCTGGGGGGCTCTGGTATCACTATTTAGTACCATACAGGACACTAGGCATATTCTTCTGCGCTCACAGCCAGTCTATGCCTCATGCGGTCTGAAACTTTATTGAAATCAAAAAACAAATATTCTCACAACAGAAAAGTGACTATGGCCACAATGCAAAGAGTATCCCACCGAGGTAATTTCCGAATGATGGAAAACTGCTAGTCTGACCGTCGATACAACTTCCGCAGCTCGTCCTTCGCCCTCTCTAGCCGCTCCCGCTCTTCTTTAGACAGATTGCTGCCGGCCCGGTTGATATAGAAAGTCAGCATGGACATGGCCGAGCGGTAGGGGTCCGACTTCCTTTCCGTGCTGCGCTCCGCCGAGCGCTTGAGTGAGCGGGCAATGGCGCGCGGGTCCTTGCGGGTGAAGACACCCGGCTCCAGGTCCAGCGCGTGACTGGTTTCAGTCACTGCCTTAGACCAGCGCTTGGATTTTGGCGTAGCCACTGCGATACCCACCGTTCCAACCTCTCTTCCGGGGAAATGTACTGTCCCGCCGCTATTTTCACCAACCAAGCACCAATCTGGTGCACAACATCTTCCATTCAAACCATACACCCGTCACTTGTGGCGCCAGATAGCGCCGATGGACTGCCCAGCTAGCTCATAATTCACGTTGGCACTATTTTTGGATTGGATACCTTATGAAACACAATTCAGCTCAGCGATGACACCAAACAGCCCCCTTAACGGCCCCTGGCTGATCGCCAGCGACCTGGACGGCACCCTGCTGGACCACTACAGCTATTCCCACGCCGAGGTGGACCACCTGCTGGACAGGTTGGAGCGCCGGGAAATCCCGGTTGTGCTCAATAGCAGTAAAACCTTCGGGGAAATGCTGGAAATCCGCCGCTGGCTGCACAACCACCACCCGTTTGTCGTCGAGAACGGCTCGGCCATTTTTATCCCCGCCGGCTATTTTCCCGATATGCCCGCCGATGCGCGCGACGAAGGAAACTTCTGGGTGATCGAAACCGGCGCGCCACAGAAAAAAATACTGGAATACCTGAGACGCGACGCGGAACAAAACGGCACCCCTTACCTTGGTTTTTCAGCGGCGACCACGGAAGAAATCGTGTCGGCCACCGGCCTCAGTACCGAGCGCGCGCAGAGCGCCCGCCAGCGCAGTTATTCGGAGCCGCTGCTGTGGCGGGGCAGCGAGGCGGAAAAGCTCGCATTTTGCGAGCGCGCTTCCAAAGCCGGATTCGCCACCCTGGAAGGCGGGCGATTCCTGCACCTGCTCGGACGCACCGACAAGGGCTCGGCCACCCTGGCACTGCTGGAGGAATACCGGCGGCAACGGCACAGGGACTGCCGGCTGATCGCCGCGGGGGACAGCCCCAACGACCTGGACATGCTGCGGGCGGCCGATATCGCGGTGATTATCCGCTCCCCCAGCCATCCCCCCCCCTTACTCGAACGACATCCGTGGGTCATCGTCAGCGAGCTCCCGGGGCCGGCCGGATGGAACCAGGTAATGGAAAAGTTGTTTTTCAGCACCCGATGAGAAAGCGTGAAGACCCATAACCCCAACAGGAGCCTACCGTGACCGATTTTTTCCAGAACGGTTCGATCACCACCCTGCACAATCTGTCCCATCGCCCGCTGGAGGAACTGGAGCGGGAACTGGTGGAATTCTCCCGCCAGAGACCGATGTCCCTCCTGCTGCCCTCCCTTTACTCGGAGCTGGAGGGACAGGCTCTGCCCAAAATTCTCGACGAGCTTTGCCGTGTGCCCTATCTCTCGGAAATCGTCATCGGCCTGGACCGGGCCGACGAAGCCCAGTATCGAGACGCACTGGTTCAGTTCAGTAAACTGCCGCAACATGTACGTGTACTCTGGAACGACGGGCCGCGACTGCTCGAGCTGGATGCCGAGCTGCAAAAGCGCGGCCTGGCGCCGCTGGAACCGGGCAAGGGTCGCAATGTGTGGTACTGTCTCGGCTATATCCTGGCTTCGGACCGGGGCGAGGCAGTGGCACTGCACGACTGCGATATCGTCACCTACGACCGCCTGCTGCTGGCCCGCCTTCTCTACCCCGTAGCCAACCCCAACTTCACCTATGAGTTCTGCAAGGGCTACTACTCCCGCGTATCTTCGGGAAAGATCAATGGCCGCGTGTGCCGGTTGCTGGTCACCCCGCTGATCCGCACCCTGAAAAAAATCTATGGCAGTACCGACTACCTGGACTATATGGACAGCTTCCGCTATGCCCTGGCCGGGGAATTTTCCTTCCGCCGCGATGTGATCACCGACCTGCGCATTCCCAGCGACTGGGGCCTGGAGATCGGCGTGCTCTCGGAAATGCACCGAAACTACTCCACCAACCGCCTGTGCCAGGCGGACATCGCCCATCGCTACGACCACAAACACCAGAAGGTTTCCTTCGATGACGAAAACGCCGGACTGTCGAAAATGTCCATCGATATCGCCAAGTCCCTGTTTCGCAAACTGGCCACGCAGGGCATAGTGTTTTCCACCGAAACCTTCCGCAGTATCAAGGCAACCTATTTCCGCATCGCCCTGGATTTTGTCGAGACTTACCGCAATGATGCGATCATCAACGGTCTCGATTTTGATATTCACCGGGAAGAACAAACCGTGGAGCTTTTCGCCGTAAACCTGATGAAGGCAGGGCAGATCTTCCTCGAAAATCCGATGGAAACCCCGTTCATTCCCAGCTGGAGCCGCATCACCAGTGCCGCGCCGGAATTTCTGCACAAACTGAAAGCCGCCGTGGAGGCGGATTACGAAGAGTTCAGCGCATAGCAAACGGCCAACCTATGACCCAGACGCAACCGGAAACATCCATACAGGAAGCTGTACAACAGAAAGTGACGGATCACCTCGCAGTGATCTACCCGGGACACGATTGTCCGGCCATCGCCCGGCAACTGCTGAAACTGATGCGGCTGGACGAGGACTGCCAGTCCCCTCTAGCCCACAAGAACCTGTGGGACCAGACGGACATGATGGTGATCACCTACGCCAATACCATCCTGAAGGAAAACCAGCACCCGCTGGAAACCCTGCACCACTTTCTGAAAACTCATTTCACCATGCTGATCAACAGCGTGCATATCCTGCCCTTCTTCCCCTACTCCAGCGACGACGGATTCTCGGTGATAGATTACAAAAAGGTGAATCCCGAACTGGGGGACTGGAGCGATATCCTGCGTATCAGCACGGATTTCCATTTGATGGCGGACCTGGTGATCAACCATTGCTCCGCCCAGCACCAGTGGTTTGTCAACTTTCAGGAGGGGAAATCCCCGGGCAGGGACTATTTCTTCACTGTAGACCCGAACGAGGATCTTTCCGGCATAGTGCGTCCGAGAACCACTCCCTTGCTACGATCCATTTCCAATGGTGAAGAGACCAAGTACGTCTGGTGTACCTTTGGACCCGATCAGGTGGATCTGGATTTCCGCAATCCCCGCGTATTGATGGAAATAGTGGATATCATCCGTCTCTACCTGGACATGGGAGTTCGCATCTTTCGCATGGACGCAGTGGCCTTCGTATGGAAGAGGATAGGCAGCAGCTGCATCAACCTGGATGAGACCCACGAGATAGTGCGCCTGTTACGCACCCTCATAGAGCATGCCGATCCTAATGCAGTAATTATAACCGAAACAAATATCCCCAACCGTGAAAATCTAACCTATTTCGGTAATGCCAACGAAGCCCACTGTATCTATAATTTTTCCCTGCCGCCACTGCTGGTACACACCCTTGTCTCCGGCAACTGTCGCCACTTGAAAAGCTGGCTGATGAGTATGCCGCCAGCACAGAATGGCACCACCTACTTCAACTTTATCGCCTCTCACGACGGTATCGGCCTGCGCCCGGCGGAAGGACTGCTCAGCGAGGAAGAGCAGGAAGCCCTGATCCAGACCATGGAAAACTTCGGTGGCAAGATTTCCTGGCGGGCCCTGGATGACGGCAACAAAAAGCCCTACGAAATCAATATAGCCCTGTTTGACGCCCTCAAGGGAACCACCGCAGGGGAGGACCAGTGGCAGATCGAGCGCTTCATCTGTGCCCATGTCATTATGCTGGCACTGGAGGGAATCCCGGCCTTCTACCTGCACAGCCTGGTGGGCACCACCAACGACTACCAGCGCATGCACGAGCACGGTCACAACCGCGCCATCAATCGCCGCCAGTGGCAGGAAGCGGAACTCAACAGAAAAATCGCCGATCGGAAAAGCCACCACCACCAAGTCTTCTATCAGCTTCGCAACCTGATCCAGATAAGGCGGGAACAGCCCGCCTTCCACCCCAACGCAACCCAGTTCACCCTGCATCTGGGCGACCAGATTTTTGCCTTCTGGCGGCAAAGTATGGATCGGCGACAGAGTATCTTCTGCCTGAACAATATCTCCGACGAACCGCAGGTGGTACTGCTATCCAGCATCAACCTGATCGGCACCGAGCACTGGAAAGATCTCATCAGCAATGAATTCTTCGATGACATGTCTGCGTCGGTAACCCTGGAGCCCTACCAGACCCTGTGGATCACCAATCGGTGGTAGGAGCCCGTTTGGAGTCTTGCACGAAGCTCACCCCGGCTCGTACTGAGATCCAATTTTTGAAGACTTCAAAGCAGGCTCTTAAAAGCCTCCAAAATGTGACATATGTCACACAATAAAAGTCGCGACATGACCAGCAATTGTGCGACAGCTAATAATCCGTAACCAGAGGCAATAACCCAGAAGTGAGCCTCTCGCAGCACCATCAAAGAATCCACAACGAGACAGCCATGAAACACGCAACCATCCTGCTGTTACTGGCAGCAGCTGCCACCCTGACCGCCTGCGGCACCGTGCCCCAATCGCGCTCTCACTATATCGAACTGATCCAGAACCATAACGGCCTCGGCTCTTCCCAAAAGCTGATCTACAGCAAGGAAGTCAACCGATCCTTCGAAGCGGTGGTCGCCAATATCGAGAACAGACTGAACCAATGCGTACCGGAAGGCTATACCCAGACCTCCGTAAGAGGAAACCTCGCCTCTTCCAGCACAGTAACCAACAACCAGCGCATTGAAATCGTGAGTCCCGACAAGGCGGAGGTGACCGTGCAGCAACACCACACCGGCACCTATATGCAATCGGAAGGAGGGCTCTACCTGCTGGCGGCGGACGTGACCAAAGCCCAGCCCAACAAGGTACGGCTCGACTTTTACACCGCCAAGCACTACGCCCCTATTGCCGAAGCTATCGAAAATTGGGCGCAAGGCAGCGGCCAGTGTCACGGTATAGGCGGCAAGCCTTGACTAACCAGATGCCATCTAGACAGTTCAATCGGCGACAAACGCGATATGGCGGTTGCGGTCTTCCGCCTCCATGCATAAAAGTATCATGGACTCAACCTGCTGGCGTTCGCTCGGCGGAACTGCAGCCCTCAAGACCTGTAGTTCCGCACTCAGGTCAATAAGCTCCGCACGCTCTATCAGTGCATCCGCATCCGCTCCCTGCTGATGCTGCCAGATTTTCCAGAGCAAGGGACAGCGGGCCTGCAGTTTGTGTATCAAAGGATACAGCCGCTTCCAGTCCTCGTCCCCGACGCCGGACATCGACTCGGCCCGCCGACCGGCTGCCACGGCATCGCTGTCCAGGGAAGGTGTGTCCAGTAGAAAGATATCCCGAGCCATAAATACCAGGACCTTTGACAGTAAAGTCTCATACCTGGAAACTTCTTCAGTATAAGGACTCCAGTTGAAAGATATTTACTTCTAGATTTTTTGGCAGCTGGCGCGGAAGCCAACAGGCTCCCACGCCCTTCCCTACCACAGTCGCCCTACCGGCAACCGGCGCTGTTTTCAGGGAACTGGGTAACCACCTCTCCGGTGCCCGGCTTGATCACTACACGGGCCCACTGCTCGCCACTGGTGCCGATGACGTGCCCCATGTTTTTATCGTAGCAGATACGCCCGTCCGGCTGTACCGTGCGCCGGTCAGGAGCGGCCTGTACCGTATCGCACAGCTCCTGTCCGCCGGGCAGGCCGTTGCAGTAGCGTGCACCGGCACCACCGAACTTGCTTTTCGAAGTAAATACACTCGTATCACAATGACGAGGATAGACGTGATCATAGCTGTCTTGCGTATAGGCGCAGCCCGGGTCTCCCACCACATCTACATTGGTGGAGCAGCCGATCAGAGATATTAATAGAAAGGGTGTCAGATACACCATAGATCTGTTGAAAGTCTTCATAAAACAGTCCTCAATAGTCGTTAACAAAATAGGTTAAAAATATTTTTAACCACAGAAATACTAACGCATGATCTTTCGTAAGTTTTGAAAACAGATTCTCTGGAAAACCAAATAAAACCAAATAAATTGCATAAAAAAAAGAAAATTTCTGAACCCGCAAACACGCGATATCCTGGAATAATCCGCGTATTCACTCAGCATAAAAAATCCGTGCCGCAGGAAATATCATGGCACGGTAAACGAAGGGGGTTCGGTTACGATCCGTTATCCAGGCGCGAATCAATGGCCGCAAAAAGATTGAGAATTGAATGGCGCGCCTCGCCCGGCAGGAGGCGCAGGGCCTCGATCACCGCGTACTCCTCGTCGCTGATACTGCGCCCTTTGTGCTGGTCCATCTGCCCGCGCCCGCACAGCAGCCAGTCCAGCGAAACATCCAGTATCCGGCACAGCCTGATGGCATTATCGGTGGAGATAGCCCCATCCCGGCGCCAACGGCTGATACAGCTTTCGTTTACGCCGAGTTCCAGTGCCAGCGGGTATACCTTGCGCACTTTGCGCGCGCGCAATACCTGTTCCAGACGCTCGCCCATCGAGTTTTCTTTACAGTCGGCCAGCCCCCGCTCGAGTGTGCAAGGCGCCGGAGGAAAACCGTCGGATGGCAGGCTTGCGGAGGCTTGCTGTATCTTCACGGCCAACCTCACAGACACTTGATAAGGTAATTGACGTAGATATTGCGCGGCCGGGTTTCGCTGCTGGTGCGCGCCGGGTCACCGTCGGGCTTGGCCGGTGACAGACTCCCGGGCAGGATTGGATCGCCGCTGGCGGTGGGTGTACCCGGCGACGTTACCTGGCCCCCCTGAAACTGCTCTTGTCCGTCCCCGACCTTGGCAAACTGGTAGGCGTGCTGGTGGTCCTGCAGCGCATCCTCTTGAAGGGAGCCCACACCCGAGTATTTTTCTCCACTGGCCGGCGACAGGCGCTGGTCCACATCCGGGTCCACACCTGCGCCATTGTCCACACAGCGCAGGAACAGGCCCCGGTAATCGGGCAGGCGGAAAGTGTATTCGCCATCCCCGCCGTACAGATTGCCGATCACCTCGAACAGCATCGGGTAGGCTGCGATACCCAGTTCGCGTCCGTCGCACAGCATCCAGCCCCAGTACTCCAGCCACAGCGCGGGTTGCGCGCTGTCGTTTTCCTCGCCGTCACTGCCGAAGGGATTGGCCAACTGGCCTGCATAAGGACAGACGACACCTACCGGGACGCCGGAAATCCACTCCGCGGCAAAAGCCGGCGGCGGTACAAAAGGAGGACTGATCATGGCGTTTCTCCCGTGAATACCGGCAGTTCATCGCCTTCCTGCAGCACGGTCATATCCGTGGGCACCACCAGCTCCCAGCTTTCCCCCCGCTCTTCCTCGGCCCCGGCATCGGAGGATTCCTTAAGGGCATTGGCCAGGTTGACGTAGCGGTAGTCCGGCGCCCCCTCCTCCTGTGGGCAAAAAACCGGCGCCAGGGCGTCGGCGCCCGGCCAGATCTGGCCGCTGGCCAGGAAGTAGAGCATGCGGAAAGCGAAATCCGGCGTTACCGGCAACAGCACCCGGGCCAGCCCCGCCTGCAGGAATGCGCTGAAAAGATCGTCCTCACCGCGATACTGCTGGCTGATTGCGGTGCCCACATCGTCTTCCGTCTTGACCGTAAAGGCGTAGGCCATTTCCCCCCAGGCCAGCGCGCGGTCCAGGAACTGCACGTAGCGCTGCCCGCCCAGAGCGATATTCCCGCTCTCCCCGGTCAGTTTTTCCACGTACCGGATCAGTTGCCGCACGATGTCCCGACGCAGTTCGTCGCGCACAACCTCGCGGGCACCTAAGGGGGATGGCTGATATACCTGGCTGGGCCAGGAGCCCACTGTTTCGTAGTAGCGCTCACGCTGCCGTGTACAGCCAGCGGAAATGGCCTTGAAGGTTGCCAGTTTCCATTCTTCCAGGGCCTGTTCACCCAGTTCGGCCTCTATCTCCACCGCGACACTGTAGCCCGCGGGATTTTTCAGGGATTTTTTTGGGGTGGAGACCAGTACCGCCGCCGGTACCTGGCCGGTCTGTCCGCTCAGTTTGAGTTGCGCGGTTTCAGTTTCGCCCCCCGGATATTCGTAACTCTGCTGGCCGACACTGACACAGAGCTTCAGGCTGTCGTCACCGGGCGCGGGCGATACCGTCACATTCGCGGAGACGGCGCGATAGCCGGGCGCCACCGGGATCGATTGCCGGCACACCGGCTCGCCCCCCTGAAAGGCCGCACTGCTTATCAACCGGAGTTCCGGAGGCGGCTGTATATCCACCACATCGTACTCGGCGGCCAGGCTGGCATAGTAAGCGGGGGACTTCGGGTCGACAGAAATATCCTGGAAGTTTTTTACATCGAAATCGATCAGCGGTGGAGGCTCCCGCAGGGACAGGCCGCGAAGGCTGAAGGAGCCGGAGATATAGCCCTGCGCCGGATTGCGCACAAGAAACTCCAGGATAAAGCGCTTGCCGAGAGTGACGGTCCAGCACTGGTAGACCTTGTTGACCCAGCGGTAGATAGCGCGGAGATTATTGTCCATGCCGCTGGCGTCGACACGCCGGACAGTGCAGCGCTCGTCCCGGTCGATACTGGCGCTACTGCGCTGCCAGTGCAGCCGACGGGCCAGGGAACCGGCGGCGCGCTGGGTCAACAGGCGCGCGGCGCGGGTGGCATCGCTGTTAAGCGTTTTCTGCGGTTTGCCATCCACCGGCTGCACGGTCCCATCCACAATCACAGTCAGCTGCTTGGCCGGCGGGCCGTACTGGCTCTCGTAGTGGTACTGGAAATTCTCCTCCAGGGTATTGAGGGCTTCCGCCAGCAGGTCCTGGCGCTGGCCGGACAATTCCCGGTCCACCTGCTGCAAGCCGCTGTCGGACTCCAGCTCCTCTACGCGGGATTCTCGCAGCCGCCGCTCCGACGACTCCTTGTACTCGCCGCGCATTACATTTTCTATACCACTGACTTCGCCCAGGCAGTATCCGCGCAGTCGCTGTCTCACCAGCTTCAGATTGCCGATGGCATAGGGAACCGGGCCCGTATCCGGCGCACCGCCCTGCGCGCTCTCTTTGGCCGACGGAAGTGGAAACACCGTACCGGGCAACACCGCCGTGGCCCGGATACCTTCGGCCAGGCGCTCCGCCGGCCAGAGAAGAGCGGGCTCCGGCGGGAGGACTTCACCGTCCGCATCGCTCTCCGGCGGTTCGGGCTCACTGGCAACAATACGCGCAACCAGCGCAGCCAGGGTCAGGGCTGCCAGCAGTTGGTCCCCCAGTTGCCGGTTGAAGCCCGGTTGCACATTCAGCGCCATCAGGTTTTGCCAGCAGCGCTCCATTTTTCCGCTGTAGATTTCGCCGAGCCAGTATTCCCGTATGGCACTCCAGCTCATTTCCAGCGCCATCTCCGTGCGCTGCTTGAACTCCCTCAGGTCGACGGGAGGAGAGCGGCGAAACTCTTCATCCAGAGACGGCAACCTGTCCATGGGCGCACCCAGGGCATCGATAGTGCGCAGATAGCGGCCGGTGTAGGGCGCCTTCTCCGTCAGGAACAGGTCGGCCTGATCCACCATGGCCCCCCGTCCCTGCTGGCGCGCCTCGACCAGTTCCCGGTAGAGACTGTTCTGGGGCGCCGAATCAGTATCGTACTGTACGAAGCGATTCTCCAGTTCCACGTCGGTAATGCCCGGCCACTGGGCCAGGTACAAATAGGGAAACAGATCGGATTCCGGGGGGCGCTCGACAATCACCCCGGTTTCCGCAGGCTCACCTTCGGGCGGCAGCGGAACCGGTGGCGGCGGGTCCGGGGAATCTCCGCCAAACAGCAGTTCGTTCCGAGCCTCGCCGTCGGGGTACTCCAGGCGGGTAACCAATAGGCTTTTGGAGCTGGCCGTATAATGCATTTCTCCGTTGACAGCGCGCATCGGGTTTTGCGGGTCCGGCTGCGAGAAGAAGTGCAACGGGTTTTGCTTGTCGGGTAGGGGCAGCGGTGCCTGGGCAATAATATGCCCCAGCCATTCGACTTCTATGTAACCGCGACCGATACCGCCGAACCTCCAGCGAAAAATTACCGGCCCGATCTCTCGTTTTTCCGGATAGTCATTCATAAATTATTCCAGACCTCAGTAATCAGCGGCAGGCGAAGCACAACTGCCAGTAGTATGACAGTTGAGCCGCGCCATCCAATCACAGGCAATCCGGTCACTCCCCAAGGTTCACTCCTCAAGGCGACGTAACGGGGATTCCCACGGTGTGCACATTGGGTTGAGTGGGGGCCTCGATATAGCGGGTCCACCCTTCCTGGCCCTCGAATACCGTGTAAAAGGCATAGGCCGAAGTGATCGGGGAATTACCAGCACCCGCGATCAGGTCGAGAATGTTGACGTCGCCGTTGACACTATCCACTGAGAAATCCGTCTTCAGTTCGATATATAATGTCTTCGTCGGTGCCGTACGCCCGTTCTCGGTCAAATAGACAACACCGATATCGGCACGGTTGTCGAAACCGGTATAGTGCAGCTCGCTGAATACCATGGCGGTTTCCTCGGTATCGTTCGCAGCTATCCACTCCGTCAGCAAGCGGCTCATCACCGTTTTTACGGTGTCCTCATTGAAATAGTTATTCAGCCCGAAATAGCCACTGAAGGAATTCGATCTGCCATTAAGATACCTTGCGGTGTCATCGGCGAGATTCTTCTCCACATATTGGGCCATGGTTGCAAAGGTCATCAGTGATCTCCTCTTTTAATACAGCCCCCGCAACGCGGGGGCTATCGGGTCTTACGCCTGGGCGAAGCTGCCGGTGGTGGCGTTGTAGTTGGCGGTAATCTCGGTGGTAGAACCGCCGAAGGTCAGGGTGAGACTGGGGCTGAAAACATCGGTAACCACCATGCCGTCCTGGATGCTGCTGTTCATGAAGAGCTTGATATTCTCGTAAGGCGTGAAAGTGGCCACATGCTTGCTGGGTACCCAGTCCGCATTGATCGGCCTGTTCGGATAGGCGGTACCGTTCACCTGCACGTTCTGCGCCAGGCCAAAACAGAGACCCTCCGCCTGATCGAGCGGCGTCTGATTGATGACACCGTACTGACCTTCGGAGAGTCGTCCGGAAGGAGACGGCGTGCCGAAGTTGCCATTCTGGAAGGCGTACAGCATCTGCGCCCTGGCCATCTCGTCGGACATCTTCTGGATGGTCGCGCCGCCTTGAATCTGGGTGGTGGAGGCATAGATTGCGTACTCTTCCTCCCAGGTGACGGTGTTGTTCTCGAAGGGGTAGAAGCAAACCCAAGCAACGGGCTGGCCGTTGGCGGACTGCTTGATCAGGGTGACCTTTTCACCCGCCTTGTAGAGTGTGTCCAGGTCCTGTTTTGGAAAGTCGATATTGAGGGTATAGGTAGGCATCGGTATGACTCCTGTTAATTGAAAAATTAATCGCAGCTGTATTTTTGCTGCGGCCATTCGGCGGAAACCGTCTGACAGGAGTCTCTATCTCAAAAGCCATGCCAACTTTAAAATTCAATAAAAACAATAAGTTAGGGTCAGACAAGACGGACATCTCGGGTGTCGGCAGTGTCTGTTCCGACACTGCCGACACTGCCGACAGCGAAATTCTTGTGACTGCAGGACAGGTGGGTATAATCGGTCTGTGCCGGAGAGCACTTCCGGCAACAATAAAGATTAAAAGGATAAGCGGACTTGCCCACACGGCTGTCCTGCAGGAGGAAACATGGCTGTTTTCAAATCACTCGATACCGCCGCACCCGACTATATCGTCGATGTGGACTTCGATACCCAGACACTGGAACTGAAGCTGCCCATTCAGAACCTGTCGATCCTTGCCGGAAGCAATCTACTGCTGCGTTTTCAAAATCTGCCCTCAGGCTGGTCCCCCACCGTGGAATTCAGCAACAACGACGGCCAGACCATTGTTGCCGGCGGCCCCTTCGAGCAGCTGGTGGTGGGCCGCAATCAGGTCCTGGCCATCAACGCCCAATCGGATACCTCCCTGTTCCAATTCCGCGCCCTGATCCAGCGGGGATTCGGTGTCCACAATGAGGACAATTCCGCAATCATCTTCTCCCAGTGGCTCCCCTTCGAACTGATACGGGAAACGGATGAAGACCGCCTGATTACAATCCAGGTACTTCCCGATGGAGAGGGCCTGACAGTGAATCCGCTTCAGATCACGATCAAAGAGGGAATGCGGGTTGTCTGGGATTTCAGCGAGGTTGCCAAGGAGTACCACCAGCCACTGGTTATCTACGGGCGGCCGATACTGGAACAGCCACCGGCGGACCCCCAGACCTTTTTCGGTCCTCATGAAAGCTTTGTTTATCGCGGTAATACCCTGGTGGAGGGCAACGGTAATAATGGTATCAAGGGGATTTATCGCTACGGCGTTTATCTGCTGGATATCCGAACACGGGCAATTGTTGTTAGGTCCAGTGGCGACCCGCAGACTGATAATGAAGGGGATTCGACTGTTGCACGGTAGCATAGAATGCCACACCAATAAACATAGCTTTCGTTTCCAGCTCTTTAATGGTTTTCATTATTTTCAGGCAAGGAATCAGGCACAGGAGTATTTCGAAATACCGGTAGATTAAACCAGCGCCTGTCCATTCCTCGACGCAGTGCAGCCCGAGCATTAACTATTGCTGATTCATATTCACCAACCAAGGAATAGACCAGCGCTGCTTGATAAGCGATCTCTGGATCTTCTGGCGAACTGGACAGTGCTTCCAAAGTGAGCTCAATCGCCATGCCATATTCTTCCAAATGCGCTAAACACTGAGCTCTAACCATTTTGCCATAAGCACCCTCATCGCCCCTCGGCTTTTTCTGATTTAAAACACTTCTGTATAAATCCAGCGCTATCTCCCTGTTCCCCAATGCCATTTCTGCATCTGCCAGGTTGAGTATTGCAACACGATGCCCGGGCTGTATTTCCAAGGCATAAGTAAAATTCACTCTGGCTTCTTGATAGTTCTCTTTAAGCATCAGGGCCAAACCGAGATTAACCAAATAGCTTCGATGCCTTTTTATTTCCAATAATCTTTTATAAATAGATACAGCTCTATCTACATCACCATAGAGCAACTCTACCAACCCACGCTGCCCTAACGCCAATGTATTACCAGGCGTTAAATTTAAAATTTTATCAACTTTATCTCTAGCAGTATCCACATCTCCATTACGGATAGCTAACGCTGCTGCACGGTACCAAGCGCTCCAAGATATTGAGGCCATACTGGAAGCTTTCGTTACAAGACTAAGAGCCTTAGAAATATCTCCGCGATGCTCCGCAATACGAGAGCGCAACAATAAAACTTCCGGATCACCTGGCGACATACTTGAAATCTTATTCACAATCTCCTCTGCAATTTCAATATCTCCAGAATCAATAGATAATAATGCCTTTCGCTGCAAAACCACTACCGGGTTTGGATGAGCAAACTGCAAACGCCCTATAATATTCTTCGCTCGCTCCAAATAGAACATCTTCTCAGTATCGCTAAAGAGGTCATGAGCAAGATCCACAGCCATTACCTCAGCAGCAAAGAATCCTGGCGCTTCTGAAATAAGCTTATCAAGCTTATTAAACAAAACCTGGCGATCTCCAACACCCTGATTTAAAGAAGAATATATTTCTACGAATCGAGAATAATCTGAATAAGATAAAGCCGAATAACCAATGGATTGTCTAGACTCCATGCCTCTATAAATTGCCAAAACCTGAGAAAGCACAGCTTGAGAACTCTGACTCAAATACTCTTTTGGAACCGAAAATTGAACTTGCTTCAATAGAGCTCCATCGCCTGTGCGAATCCTCTGCAACTGCACATTACCAAGGGGATTCTCAGGCTGGAAACGGACATTAATCCACTCGTCGGATCCAGCAAGCTTCGCCAGCTGTGCAGGGTCTGAACCCTCTACAGGTAGCCGGTGATAGAGAATGGGTTGTATTGATCCCAAAAGGTGCAAACCATTGACAACACTGCTCCAAATTACCGTATCCATCGGTGTATCCTCCCCTTCCCGGTAATATTCCGGCTGCGCTAGGAAGACTCGTAGCTGTCGCCCGGAGACGCCCGGCTCGGAGATTAAATACATCAACAGACCCAGAAATACAGTAAAAAGCAAAGGCAACCCACGCCGAATCGCAGACACTGAGAGAAACCGATGTTTTGTCCTGAGTCTAAGCACATCGACACCGTCGCAAAAATCTCGCAGCACGACTATGGCATCACCGAGTGTCGGGAGACGGCGGCTGGGGTCTTTTTCCAACATCCGCAGAACCAGGTCAGCCAAGGCCGCCGGCACTTTCTGGTGTAGGATTTCGATACCTCTGGGCATGCGGTTAAGCAGGCTATTGAGCGTGGCCGCGGGATTATCAGCGGAAAAGGGGCGCAGGCCGGTGAGCATTTCAAACAACACACAGCCGAGGGAAAAAATATCGCTGCGACAATCGAGCGACCGCCCCATTACCACTTCCGGCGACATATAGGGAATGGTGCCGGCCAGCTGCTGTAGATGTTCTCCGCTGTCGGAAATGGTCTGCAATTCTTCGAACAGCCGCCAATGTGCCAGACCAAAATCCAGGACTTTGGCGCGACCGGTCAGGTCAATCATGATATTCGAGGGTTTGAGATCCGCGTGAATCACTCCCGACTGGTGGGCATAGTGAAGCGCTTCAGCGATTTGCAGCCCCAGACGCACGGCCTTATCCAGGGCCATACCATCCGGCAAAAGGTGAGCCGAAAGCGTATCGCCACGGATATATTCCATGGCGATACAAGGCCCTTCGCTGACAAAGCCATAGATGGTGACAATACCTGGATGCTGCAGTGAGGAGGCAATTTTCGCCTCGCGAATCAACCGCTCGACGCGCCCTTCCGGGGCGCCGGCCGAATCGACATATTTGAGGGCCACATCGCGGTCGAGCACGCTGTCGCGAGCGCGGTAAACCACCCCCATACCCCCGCGGCCGATTCTCTCGACGACCCGGTAACCGGCAACGCTTGTCGGATCCAACACACTCCCCCGGGCATTGTTCCAGTGTCCTGTCTCATATTAAATGGTAATTTCAGCGGGCCGCCCGAAGGGAGCCCCCCAAATCGTCCACAGCTGCGTTGCAGCTCTTGAAAATGGAATGACCATTCCCTGCGAGCTGCGCCTAACTGTGAACAATTTGAGGGGCTCTGAAATCACCATTTAATATGAGACAGGACACTACCTTTGATTATTGTTCGGGATGTAACTTGGAACGCGGCGGCGACTATATCATAATCGCCGAGAACCAGTTCTCAGGAGGAGTGCTGTGCTATGCCCATCGGCGACCGGGAAACAGACACATCGGAAGACACCCTGAGTGCCTCCCGCCGATTCCAGTTCGAAGGCGAACTACTCCTTCCCACACTTACCATTCTCTGGCATCCGGATCGCCGCTGCATCGGCGCCAGCACCCCCGTGCTGTGGAATCGCGCCGGTGAATTCGAATTATCCCGCTGGGCGCCCCTGTTCCTGCTGGGGGACGGCTCCGAATTCTCCCTGGGCGACCGCCGTATCTCCCGCAACCCCCTGCTGCTGAAACAGCTGGCGGAGGGAATCTCGATTCAACCGCCCTCCACCAGCATGCCGGTGCAGATCGGCGCAGAACAGATTGAAAGCTCCCTCACAGTGAATGAACAATCGCTCGAGGACGGCATTGCCATCTGCCTAGGGCGCAGGGTGGCACTCTGCCTGCACAGGGCGCCACCACAGCGCGAACACCGCTCGCCCCTCCTGGATTTGGCCGGCAGCGGCCACCATATGGACCGGGTGCGCCAGCAGATCCGCCGGGCGGCGCAGGCCAATGCCAGTGTACTGATACGCGGGGAGAGCGGAACCGGCAAGGAACTGGTCGCCCGGGCTATTCACCACCTCAGCGGGCGGAGCGAACGGCCGATGGTCTCCGTGAATATGGCCACACTGGGTGGCGAGCTCGCCGCCGCCGAACTCTTCGGTGTGCGCCAGGGGGCCTATACCGGCGCCCGCACCAGCCGGCCGGGCCTGATTTGCGAAGCGGACGGCTCCACCCTGTTTATGGATGAAATCGGCGACGCCAGCCCCTCGGTGCAAGTGATGTTGCTACGGGTTTTGGAGGACGGCCGCCTGCGGCCACTGGGGGACAGTCGCGAGCGCAGTGTGGACGTGCGCTTTATCGCCGCCACCGACCGTCCCCTGGAAGCCGACGTGGAACGGCCCTTCAACCAGCCCCTGCGGCGGCGCCTGGAAGCGGTGTGCATCCAGCTTCCCCCGTTGCGCCAGCGACGTGAGGATTTCGGCGAATTGCTGGCAGGCTTTGTCAGCGGGGCGGAAGCCGAGCTGGGCCACCCGGTGCGCATTCCCGCCGATCTGGTGTGCACCCTGGCCATGCAGCCCTGGCCCGGCAATGTGCGCGAACTCAGAAACTTCGTCACCCGCCTGGCCATCCATGCCGAGCCCGACGGAACCATTTGCTGGGATGACGAGCTGGCGGAGCAGCTGCACATCGACCCGCTAAAGGAGGAAATCGGCACCGGCCCCGCAGCGAACCGCATCCGCTACCGGGACCCGGCCACCGTCTCGGAATCCGAGCTGCTGCGGGCGCTGAACGACAATGGCTGGCGGGTAATGCCCGCGGCCAAGTCCCTCGGCGTCTCGCGGACCTCCATGTACGCCCTGCTGAAACAGAGCCCTGAAGTGCGGGCCGTGGAGAAAATCCCCGAGGAGGAAATTTACCGGGTTATGGAACAGGGCCCGGACCTGGATGCCTGGGCGACACAGCTCAAGACTCCCCGGGAGGCCCTGAAACGTCGCGTCAGCACTCTCGAACCGGAGCGGGCATGATCAGGCGGGTTCGACGCCGGCTTCTCCACTGGTGGAGATCCGACCCAACCGCGCCTCATTGCCCTTCCCGGGCAATCCGGGAATGTTCTGCGCCAGCAGCAGGGAGACCGCGGCCATTCCCGCACCGCACCAGAACACCGCCGCCGGCGATACCAGCCACATTAATCCGAACAGCACTGGAATCACCACCGCGGCGATATGGTTGATGGTAAAGCTCACCGCAGCTGAGGCGGCGATATCCCGCTCGTCGACGATCTTCTGGAAATAGGACTTGATGGCAATGGCCATGGAGAAAAACAAGTGGTCGACGATATACAGGGCTGCGGCCACTTCCGCGCTCTGCACCAGGGCGTAGCTGCCGAACACCAGGATCAGGCCGATATATTCGATGGTGAGCGCGTTGCGCTCGCCGAAGCGCACGATCAATTTGCCGATGCGTGGAGCCACGAAGAGATTGAGCAGGTGGTTGAGGATAAACAGCGTAGCGATCTCGCCCACGCTGTAGCCGAATTTCTCCACCATCAGGAAACCGGCAAAGACTACGAAGATCTGCCGGCGCGCGCCGCTCATAAAGGTGAGCGCGTAGTAGAGCCAATAGCGCCTGCGCAGGATCAGTTTCTTGTGCTGGCTATGCGGCTGGGGAAACTCCGGAAACAGCAGCCAGACCGCCACCACCATCCCCACAGTAACGCTTCCGCCCAGCAGATAGATCCAGTGGTACTCCACTTGCAGCAGATCCGAAGTCAGCCATACCAGGCCATAGGCGACCAGCGAGGCCAGGGAACCGGCGGCCACCATGCGCCCGAGCCAGATGGCCGAAGTCTCCTTCGGCAGCCACTGCAGCGCCAGTGAGGTCTTCAGCGCTTCGTAGTAATGGAACCCCGTGGACATCAGCAGCGTGGTCAGCAGCAGGCCCGCGGTGGTCGGGAACCAGCCGGTGAGCGCCACTCCCAGGCCGGTGGCGATCAATGCCAGGAAGGCCAGCCGCTGCTCGCGCACCAGCAACAGCACGAAGATAACGGTGAAAGCCAGAAAACCCGGAATCTCCCGCACACTCTGCAGCAGGCCGATCTCGGCGCCGGTAAAGGCGGCCCGCTCGATCACGAAATTGTTGAGCAGCGCCTGCCAGATACCGAAGGAAAGCGGCATGGCCGCCGCCAGCAATAACAACATGATTTCCGGGCGGCGCCAGTTGTGCGGGGTACTCATTGGTGAACTCTTCTCGAACAGCTGTAGATACTTCGTCATGCCAGTGCAAGCCTGTATCCAGTGCAGTGGCCCCTGTTCCGGCTTGCGCCGGAACGACGAAAGCGCGTGGCAGGGAAATCAGGCAGACATTCTAACCCTTCGGCCGCCGGGAGGGGGCCGCACCGGGGAGGCGCGGCGGAGTGGCATAATTTCAGGTTATTTGACTCGGGACATGGCCTCCAGTCCCAGGCGCCGCGCGGTATCCCCCAGCAACCTCTCCAGGCGATCCGCCAAGCGGACGGGTGCAGCTTCATCGGCGGTACCGGTTTTCTTTGCGGCGCAACAATTTTCGTTGCTAACATAACGGCTGACTGACATAACTGTCTCTCCCTGGCTGTTGAATCCGGGAGCTATTCTGCCGCCGGAACCCGCGGCAGACCAACGATCCATTCTTGAATGAATCATAAGAAAAACTTATGACAAAAATACTATCCCAACTGGGCGCGCTGCGCTGTGTTGAGGCCGCGGCGCGACACCAGAGCTACACTCGGGCCGCGAACGAACTGCATGTTTCCCAGGCGGCGGTCAGCCAGCAGATCCGCCAGGTAGAGGAAGTACTCGGGGTAAAGCTGTTTATCCGCCGCGGCCGCGGCATGATCCCGACCGCCAAGGGCAGGCAGCTCGCGGCACAGCTGACGAAGGGTTTTCAGGCCATTGTCGACGGCGTCCACCAGATCCAGACCGAGCCGGTGGCGGGCACCCTGAATGTCACCACCACCCAATCCCTCGGCACCATGCTGCTGATGCCCAACCTGTGGAAATTCCGCCAGCAGCATCCGGAGATCAATGTGCGGGTGATGGTGTCCGCCGAAGTGGAGGACCTGAAGCACGGGGACATGGACGTGGCGATCCGCTTCGGCTTCTCCGAACACCCGGGGCTGCACCGGGCGATGCTGTTCGAAGATCCCCTGGTCGCCCTCTGCTCACCCCGGCTGCTGGACCATGTGGACCTGTCCGACCCGCAGAATCTCAGGGAGTGCTGGCTGGTGGACGCCAACTACCGCCCCGGGCTCGACTGGCCGGCCTGGCTGAAACTGGCGGGGCTGGATTTCCCTCCCGGGGAGATCAAGTGGCTGCAGGTCAACAACCTGGACATGGCACTGAGCGCGGTGCTTTCCGGGCACGGGCTCTTCCTGGGTTCCCTCACCCTGTCGAAACAGCTGATCGACGCCGGCACCCTGGTCAAGCCCTTCCCCCACCGTATTGAAAACGGTATCCGCTACAGCTTCCTGTACGACGAATCCTCGCCGCGGGTCGAGCGGATACAGGTGTTCAGGGACTGGTTGTTCAAACTGGTGCAGGAGTCCGACGATATCCGCTGAAAGGTGTCCAGTCAGCACTCCGCCCGAACTGCTGCGGCTTCTGACAACACCCCGTCAGCTACTGGAAATACGTCTCGTACTGCTGCGGCATCGCATCGATGGGGCGGATCTCGATGTCCTTGTAGAACACTTCCGCTGCTTCGCTCTGAATCTGCAGCTTGCCCCCTGTCAGGGGCTCGACCTTGCCGTTTACCACGTGGCGTGAATTCTTCAATGCCATGACGACCTTGCCGTTGGCAATGTGCACGCAGCGGTCTTCGTAGCAGACCAGTTCTATCTGGTTCCAGTCGCCCTTGATCTCGACGTCTTCACCCCGGCGGCAGTGATTGGCGACCGCACCGAACTGCTCGCCGTTGGCGGCGAAGGTGAGCCAGGGCGCGCCCTTTTTGTAGCTATACAAATCGCTGCCGGCTGATTTGGCTGCCGAGATGTCGATCTGTGCGTTTCCGATGGTCCAGTAGTCACCGATGCCTTCCTCGATGATCTGGAATTCCTGCGACTGCATCCACGAATGCCAATAGTCGACGCCGAACTCGCCCGTACTGTGGTAGAGCACGCCCGAGTCCTTGAGCTCGGTAAGACGCGGCTCCCACTTCCTGTCGCCCCATTTGAACCTGGCGCGAAAATGGTAGTTGGAAAACGTCTGTTTAGTGGCAGAGCTACCGTAGATCTCGCCGCTGATGCGCAGCACCAGCGTGCCGTCATCATCGATGACGGAGAACACGCGTCTTTCGTCCTTGTTGAGACCGATGGGCTTGAGCGATTTCGGCGCAGTGCCGGTCACGACGCTGTCGATCACGTCGCCCGGGTAGCTCAGGTACACGTCCCACTGGCTGAAATCCTTGTCGAGCAGATTGTGCCACGACGAGTCGGTGGCATACGTCGGCAAGCCATAACAGGCGATTAGTAACAATATAGCGCGGAGAGAAGTTCTCATTATTTTAAACGTCTTCAAGGAATTATTTCAGTTTTGGATTTGCACCCCGCGCAACGCGCCGCTCCATAATACCAGTACAAAAGCCAACAGGCTCAGAATCCCCGCCCACAGCAGCGTAGTGAGCGGCGCAGCGTATTCGCTGAGCGCGCCGGCGGCCAGGGCGCCCAGGGCTGCGGAGCCGAACAGCGCCAATTGGTAAATGGAAATAATCCGGCTGCGATACTGGTCCGGCGCCAGCAACTGCACTATGCCGCGCCCCAATGCCGCGGAAGCGGCGGCCACCGCGCCCCAGCAGGCGCACAACAACATCAGCCCCAGCGGCGTGGGCCCGAAACTGATCGCCACCAGCAGCGCCGCGCTGTACAGCAGGCACATCAGAATGCCCCGCCCGGGCTGCGCCCCCTGGCCCCGGCGCAGCAGGGTGACGGTGGCGGCGACAGTGCCGGCGACAAACGCCAGTTGCAGGGTCGCATAGTAGCTGGCGCCGCGGCCGCCAGCGCCACTATATTGTGCCGCCAGCAGCGGCAGCACCACCAGGAACACGCCGATATGCACGAAGCCATTGAAGGCCATCAGCGCGATCAGTTCACGCAGTGCCGGCCGGCCCCAGGCCTGCGACAACCCCTCGATAATCAGTGTCAACGGCAGTTTTTCTCCCACCGGCCTCCGGGCAGTTTTCTCGCGCAGGGAGAACAGGAAAACAGCGGCAATGGCCAGCACCGCCACCTGCACGGAAAGCAGCAACTGCGGTCCCCATTGGTCGAAGCGGCTCGCCAGCAACATGCCCACCGCCTGTCCACCGTATTGTGCCAGCATCATCCAGGTCACGGTTTTCTGCACGCGGCTCTCGGTGGTGTGGCCCTTCCTGTCCCGGGCAGTGCGCTGTACCAGGTTGTCCCGCGCCGGTTGCAGGAACGCGGTGCAGACGCCGAGACAGACGCCATAGAATAACAACACGAGTAAATCGGGCAGGCGGTAGGAAAAATACAGCAGCAGCCCCCCGTGGCACAGCGCCAGGCCGATACAGGCCAGGGCCGCCACCGCGGCGGAATCACGCCTGTCTGCGAGAGCGCCGCCGAACAGCAAAAATACAAGGTTCGGCAGCAGCACCGATGCCTGCACCCAGCCCAGCTGCAGTGCCGGCAGCCCCACCACTGCCAGCGCAATCCAGGGCAACAGTATGACCTGCAGGCCGGTGGCCAGGGAGGTGCCGCTGTAGCCGAGAAGGAATTTTTGCAGTCTTGGGGGCATATCGAGTGGTTAGTGGTTAATGGAAAGCAAAGGGTGGCAATTGTAGATACTTGTTTCGAATAAACTCTATTTATTCGTCATACCGGCGCAGGCCGGTATCCAGTCTGGTGGCACCTGGATTCCTGCCTCCGCCGGAATGGCGACTCACCACCAGCCATCGGCCACCCGCCACTGCCTCAGCAGGCGGCGCAGTTGTTTTTCCGCCTCCTGGTCTTCGCAGTAGGCCGCTTTCTCGAAGGCGGCGGTGATGCGTTCGACCATGGGCCCCAGGTGCGGCTTCTCCGCGCGCACGCGGCGCGCGAAATCTCGCGGCGCCTCACCGGGGCGGCGTTCGATACCGGCGCGGGCCATGCGCCGGCAGAATTTCCGGTACAGCCGGCTGGCCGGCGGCAGGCGCCGGCTGCAGCCGCTCCACCAGAGCCAGGACAAGACGCACAGCAGCGCCGCGCCCAGCGGCACGGCGATAAACAGCGCAATACGCAGTGGGGACACCTCTCCCAGAATCCGCTGCAACAGACCCCGCTGCCTGTCGCTATCGAAACTGACCACCGACTGATACCAGCGGTAGTTGATCATATCCCACTGCAGGCGCAGCCGGTTGAGCACGGAGATGCGGTGCAGGGGAAACAGCGAGTCCTGCATAAACTCCTCCGCGGCGGCACTGCGCAGGCCGTCGCGAATACGCTCCGGGGAAACCGCCGCAGTGGGGTCGACCCGCCGCCAGCCCCGCCCGGGAATCCAGATCTCCGCCCAGGCGTGGGCGTCGTATTCGCGTACCAGCAGGTACTCCTCCTGTGCCACCCACTCACCGCCCTGGTAGCCCGCCACCACCCGCGCCGGCACGCCGGCGGCGCGCATCGCGAACACATAGCTGCCGGCGAAGTGTTCGCAAAAGCCCTGCTGGCTTTCGAACAGAAATTCGTCCACGGAATCCGCCCCCAGCGCCGGCGGCTTGAGAGTGTAAACAAAGCGCCGATTGTAAAACTGCAGAATCCGCCGGGAGATCTCCTCGGTATCGGGATTTTTCGCGCGCAGTTCCTGCGCCCAGGCGCGGGTCCGCGGATTGCCTCCCCCGGGCAGTTGCAGGTTGCGGCTGCGCTCGAAGTCGCTCAAATCGGGAACAGCACCGAGAGTCTCCCGTGGCCAGGTGCGCACCTCGTAGGCAAAGCGGTTGTACACCGGCGCTTTCTTTAGCAGGCGGTCGTCGGGGGTTTCCCCCACGCCATCGGTATCCGAGTGCGGCCGCGCCATGGCGAAAAGCCAGCGGTTGTGGGTGGGCTCCTGGATTACCCGGTAGCGGTAGCGCGGGCCCACCGCTGGCAGCGGCTGTTGCGGCGGCCCCCAGCTGACCCGGCCGCCTTCCCGAGGGTCCACACCGAAACCCTGGCTCCAGCGCCGGCCGTCGAAATCCGAATAGACCAGTCCGCGCCAGTAGCGCTGCTCCGGCGGCGGCACCGGGCCGTCGAAGGCGATGCGCAGGGCCGGCTTGTCGGACTTGGACAGTTGTGCGAAATCCCCCGGGCTCATGGAATCACTGATGCCGGTGCTGGCGCCATCGGTGTTTTGCGGCACCGCCCACAGCGGGCCCAGGCGCGGCATTACGATAAACAGCAGCAGCATCAGCGGCACCGCCTGGGCCAGCAGGCGCAGGGAGAGCCCCAGGGCGCGGCGGGGGCGGGCGCTGGAACTGCCCTGCTGGGCCGCCAGCGCAGCGGTGATCAGCACTACGCAGACCGCGCCGTAGAAGGCATGGGGAATGGTCTGCTCGAACACGAACAGAGTAGCGGCAACGAAATAGGCCAGCAGCAGGCTCAGGAAGGCGTCGCGGCGGCTGACCAGTTCCAGGTTCTTCAGTGTGAAGGACACCGCCAGCAGCGCCACCATTGGCTCCAGCGCAAACCAGCGCCGGTAGGACAGCGCCAGGCCGCCCACCGCCAGGGCTACCGCCAGCAACTTGATGGTGCGCCCGGGGAGGTCGCGGCGGCCGCGGTAGACTTCCAGGCGCCAGTAGACCGCGAAGGCCCAGGCGCAGACGATCCACAGCGGCAGGAGCGCAAATTGCGGCAGCAGCGCGGCGAACTGGGCGGCGAAGATCCACAGCAGGCTCTCCCGAGGCAGCATTTCCCTGCTCTGTGACATCAGGCCCCCTGAACCGGAAACAGCGCCAGCGCGCCCAGCACCCGCTGCAGATGCGGGTTGCCCAGCGCCGGGGCTATCTCGCTGCCCGGCAGGCGCAGGCCGTAGGGCGTCTGCTCCCGCTCCGCCTGCAGCGCCCAGTGGCACAGATTGCTCAGCCGGGTTTCCACATCGCGCCCGGCGAGCAGGTCCCAGTCGAGCCACAGGCGCGCATCGGCGCCGCTTTCGTACTCCTTGCTGTAGAGGTCGCGCCCCCCAGCGTATTGTTTCCAGGCCAGGTGGCGCAGGGAGTCCCCCGGCCGGTAGGGTTTGAGACCGGCGAAGTCGTCGCCGCCGCGAAGCTTCTGCTCAGACTCCCCTTCCCCCACGGCGGCACCCACCGGCAGGGGGCCGGCGGATTTCGGGCGTGGGTAGACCAGGAATTCGATATCCAGGTCCACCGGGCTCCAGCAGCGGAACAATCCCAGGGGAAAGCGGCTCTCCACCCGCAGGCGCGGCGCGCGCTGCCGCCCGCGTTTGATCACCGGCAGCGCCACCTGCACCTCGGCGCGGCTCTGTTCGCACAGGTCCAGTTCGGCGCCCTCTTCCGGCGGCCAGAAGATCCGTATTCGCTCCCGGGACCGCTGCCCCTCGCGGCCGACCTCGATCCGAGCCTCGGCGTAGTCGCCGGCAAAGGCGGGGCGCGCTTCCAATAACTGCAACTGCACGCCGGAGAGGTTGGCGAAGGTGTGTACCGGGAGCACTGCGAACAGGCTGACCAGCAGGAAGGTGAGGGCGAACACCAGGTTGTTTTCGTAGTTGGTGGCCAGCAGCCACAGCAGCGCGATCACCAGCAGGAAGGCCATGCCGGCGCGGGTGGGGAGGATGAACAGTTTACCGTGGTCCAGGCCGACGCTGCGCGCAGCGGGGGCGCGGCGGCTCAGCCAGCGTTCCATGATGTCGCGCCAGCGGCCGGCCGGCGAACGATCTGTGCTATTCGGGGCAGCCATGGAATCAGGCCGCGATGATATCGACCTGGTGCATCAGGCGCTCCACCAGATGGGTACCGTCGCCCCAGTCACCTTGAGAGCCGCTGTGCAGCCGGTGCCCGGCCACCGCCGGCAGCACCGCCTGCACGTCCTCCGGCAACAGGTGACCGCGGCCGTGGATCAGCGCCCAGGCGCGGGCCGCATGCAACAGCGCCAGGGCGCCGCGGGGGGACAGGCCGACGGCGCATTCGGGGCTCTGGCGGGTGTGCTGCACCAGGCGTTCGACGTAGTCCAGCAGGCTTTCGGAGGCCTTCACCTGGCCCACCAGGCGCTGCATTTTCTGCAGTGTGGCGCCGTCGATCCGCGGCTGCAGTTGGCGCAACTGCGCACGCGGGTCAACGCCATTGAACAGCGCCCGTTCCGCTTCGCGGGTGGGATAGCCCAGGCCGATGCGCATCAGGAAGCGGTCCAGTTGGGATTCCGGCAGCGCGAAGGTGCCCGACTGGTGCAGCGGGTTTTGCGTCGCGATCACGAAGAAGGGTTCCGGCAGCGGGCGCGTCTCGCCGTCGACGCTCACCTGGCGCTCTTCCATGGCTTCCAGCAGCGCGCTCTGGGTCTTTGGGGATGAGCGATTGATCTCGTCCGCTAGCAGCAGCTGGCTGAACACCGGACCCTCGTGGAAGCGGAACTGGCCGGAGTCCCGCTCGAAGATGGACACTCCGAGAATATCCGCCGGGAGCATGTCGCTGGTGAACTGCACCCGCTTGTAGGACAGCCCCAATACCTGCGCCAGGGCGTGGGCCAGAGTGGTCTTGCCCATGCCGGGCAGGTCCTCGATCAGCAGGTGTCCACGGGACAACAGGCAGGCGAGCGCCAGCTTGACCTGGTGCTCCTTGCCCAGCAGCACCCTGCCGATATCGGCAACGATATGGGAAATCAGTTTTTGCACGGCGAATCCATTACTGCTCTGTTTTTTGTCCGGAGTTTCCGGGTAATTGGCCCTGTTCTAAACTTCGTGGCGGCCCCGCTGCCGGGAGCTTTTCGCCAGACACGGGCTGGGCGCCCCCCTTAAATACGTCCCTGTACGCTCTCCACGGCCATCCATGGCCGCAGAAGGTCTGGCAAAAAGCTCCCGGCATCGAGGCCTTCGCATCGCGTTGTCGTTGTAGGAGCGGCGGGGCGGCCATCCGCCCACGGCCGCGATCGGATTATCCGTCTTTCCCGAACATCGATCGCGTACAGGGTGCAGTCACAACCGGAGCGACAGTGCCAATAGTTAATCATAGGTGTTTGGCGCAAGGACTCTGCCCTCGCCGTCACAAACAGCGCCAGTTACAGCTGCGCCAGCCCCCGATCCAGGTCCCGCTGCAGGTCCCCTATATCTTCCAGGCCCACGGAGACGCGGATCAGGTTTTCGGTGATACCGGCGCGAGCTTTATCCTCCTCGCTGAGGCGGCCGTGGGTAGTGGTGGCCGGGTGTACAATGGTGCTTTTGGCGTCGCCCAGGTTCGCGGTGCAGGAGAAGATCCTGCAGTTATCGATCACCTTCCACGCCTCCTCGCGGCCGCCGCGCACGGTGAAACTGAGCACACCGCCGAATGCGGACTGCTGCTTGGCCGCTAGCAGGTGGCCCGGATGCTTGGGCAGGCCGGCGTAGTTCACCTTTTCCACCGCGGCCTGCTCGTCCAGCCACCAGGCCAGCGCCAACGCGTTGCGGCAGTGAGCCTGCATGCGCAGGTTCAAGGTTTCCAGGCCTTTGAGGAACACCCAGGCGTTGAAGGGGCTCATGCTGGGGCCGGCGGTGCGCAGGAAGATCACCAGTTCGTCCATGAATTCTTTGCTGCCCACGGCCACGCCGCCTACGCAGCGTCCCTGGCCGTCCAGGTATTTGGTGGCGGAATGCACCACGATATCCGCGCCCAGTTCCAGCGGGCGCTGCAGTGCCGGGGTGCAGAAGCAGTTGTCCACCACCAGCAGCGCGCCGGCGCTGTGAGCCAGATCCGCCAGTTGGCGGATATCCGCCACTTCGCACAGCGGGTTGGAGGGCGTCTCCATAAACAGCAGCTTGGTGTCGCCGTCGAGGGCGCCCTGCCAGGAATGCATGTCGGTAAGGTCCACGAAGGCCACGCGCACGCCGAACTTTTCCATATAGCGGGTGAACAGCGCGGTGGTGGTGCCGAAGACACTGCGCGAACAGATCACCTTGTCGCCGGATTTGAGCAGCGCCATGCACAGGCTGAGGATCGCGGCCATGCCGCTGGCCGTGGCCACCGCCGCCTCGCCGCCTTCCAGCGCGGCGATACGCTGTTCGAACATTCGCACCGTGGGATTGGTGTAGCGGGAATAGACGTTGCCGGTGGACTCACCGGTAAAACGCGCCGCGGCTTCTGCGGCGGAGGGGAATACGTAACTGGAGGTGAGGTAGAGGGCCTCGGAGTGCTCGCCCTCGGGAGAGCGGCTCTGCCCGGCGCGCACTGCCAGGGTATCCAGTGAATAGCCTTCGTCTTCGAACATAAACCGTCCCGGTTTTTTTAAAGAGAGATGCTTTTTGCGGAGGCGGTTATGTTAACCGATATGGCGGAGAATGGCTCACCTGAGCGGGCCTTCGGCCCGCAAGCGGAGCTGGAGCTCCGCGGTCCCGGGTCCCGTCGAATGTAGAAGCGGGCCTTCGGCCCGCGAGCCGAGCTGGGGCTCGGCGGTGACTCGGCACATCCATGTGCCTCCGCCTTCGGCCAGCTTGAGAAGCTGCCCAAATTTGCTCCCGGCAAATTTGTCCCGGCTGGCTACAGTGAGCTGTGGCTGCCGTTGCTGTTCTTTGCCGCGTCGTTGCGCTCGGCGTGCAGTTGCTCCAGGTACTCTTCGTCCACGTCGCCGGTGATGTAGTTGCCGTCGAATACCGAGCAGTCGAACTGCTCGATCTCGCTGTTGCCTTCGGCGGAGCTGACCACCAGGTCTGCCAGGTCCTGGTAGATCAGCCAGTCGGCACCGATCTCCTTACAGATTTCCTCGGTAGTGCGATCATGGGCCACCAGTTCGCTGGCGGAGGGCATGTCGATGCCGTAGACGTTGGGATATTTCACCGCCGGCGCCGCGGTGGCGAAATATACCTTGGCGGCGCCCGCCTCCCGCGCCATTTGGATAATCTGTTTACAGGTGGTGCCGCGCACGATGGAGTCGTCTACCAGCAACACGTTCTTGCCGCGGAATTCCAGTGTGATGGGATTCAGTTTCTGACGCACGGACTTCTTGCGCTGTTTCTGCCCCGGCATGATAAAGGTGCGGCCGATATAGCGGTTCTTCACCATGCCCTCGCGGAATTTTACCCCGAGGTTGTGCGCCACCGTCTGCCCGGCGATTCGCGCGGAGTCGGGAATGGGAATCACCACGTCGATATCGTGGTCCGGGCGCTCGCGCAGGATCTTTTCCGCCAGGTGTTCGCCCTGGCGCAGGCGCGCCTTGTGCACCGACACGCCATCCATAATGGAGTCCGGCCGTGCAAAGTACACGTGTTCGAAAATACACGGGTTGAGGGAGGGATTTTCCGCGCACTGTTCCGCGTGTACGGTGCCGTCCAGTTCGATATAGATGGCCTCGCCCGGCGCCACGTCGCGCACCAGGGTGTAGCCCAGCACGTCCAGGGCCACGGATTCCGAGGCCACCATATACTCGGTGCCCTTGTCCGTCTCGCGCTTGCCGTACACCAGCGGGCGTATGCCGTGGGGATCGCGGAAGGCGACGATGCCGTAGCCGACGATCAGCGCTACGCAGGCGTAGCCGCCGCGCACCCGTTTGTGCACCGCTTTCATCGCGGTGAAGATATCTCCCGCATTAGGCTGCAGTTTGCCCAGCTTGTGCAGTTCGTGGGCGAACACATTCAGCAGCACTTCGGAATCGGAATCGGTGTTGATATGGCGCAGGTCCTGCTGGAAGATTTCCTCCACCACTTCGCGCATGTTGGTGAGGTTGCCGTTGTGGCCCATGGCGATGCCGTAGGGGGAGTTGACGTAGAAGGGCTGGGCAAGAGCGGGGCCGGAACTGCCGGCGGTGGGATATCGCACATGGCCGATGCCGAAGTTGCCAGTGAGCCTCTGCATATGCCGCGCGCGGAACACGTCGCGCACCAGGCCGTTGGCTTTCTGCTGGCAGAGTCGGTCACCATCGCAGGTGACGATGCCGGCGGCGTCCTGTCCGCGGTGTTGCAGCAGGGTGAGCGCGTCGTACAGCTGCAGATTGACGTCACTCTTACCGACAATACCGACAATACCACACATAGTTTTTGCCCCAGTGAAAACAGTCAAAAAAGATTTACAAAGAATTCCTTGAGCGCAGCGGCCGCCTCCCGCGCCCGGTCCTCGAACTCCAGGAAGTGGGGAATCAGCACCGACTCCCGCCACCAGCCGTCCTCCTCCACCGGCACCAGAGCCGGGGCCACTATCAGCAGCGTCAGCACGACAATGCCGCCGCGCAGCAGTCCGAACACCATCCCCAGCACCCGGTCGGTACCGGACAGCCCGGTGGCCTCTACAAAGGCAGACAGGGTCATATTGAGACCGGCGCCGGCGAGCAGGGTAAAGATAAACAGGATGGCGAAGGCAGCAATCGCCTGCAGCGAGGGGGTGTCCACCAGACGGGAGAGCAGCGGGGCCAGTTCGTCGCGGAACATCATCGCCACCACGAAGGCCGCCACCCAGGTGAGCAGGGAAAGGGTTTCGCGCACAAAACCCCGACTGAGACCGATCAGCGTGGAAATGGCCACGATCGCCAGGATGGTCCAGTCAGCCCAATTCATTCAACCTACCCGCCTCGGCGGCTGCCGCGAAGAGCGCGCATTTTACAGTGATCGATGGTCAGTGAACAGGGATCAGTGGAAAGGGAATCGCGGAAGAATATGCATTGCGCATCAGGGCTTGAAACGCAATACCAGAGTCTGCGCACCGAGCAACTGGTCCAGTTCGCGCTTGGCCCCCCGGGCATCCGCCTCGCTGACTTTCGGGCCCACGAATACCCGCACAAAGCGGCCTTTGTCGGTGGTCACCCCGCGGGTATAGGCCTTGTAGCCCTCATCCATCAGACGCGTGCGGAGTCGTTCCGCGCGGGCTTCATCGCTGTAGGAGGCCACCTGCACTACCCAGGCGACCGGCAGGCCGCGGGCGTCGAGAATGGGCGGATCGTCTTTTTGTACCGCCGGAGTTTCGTTTTCCGCAGCCGGCTTTTGCGCAACATTTTTCTCCGGCGGCGCTGGCGGTTTGGAAGGCTGTTCCACCAATTCCGGCTGGAAGGCGTCTTCCGGTGTGGGGGCCGGGGCTACATCCGTCACCGGCCGGGGCTCGGCGATCTCGATGGGCTGGATATCCGGCGCCGGCGGAATCTGGCTGGTGGCGTCGATATAGCGGGCGCCCTCGCGGTCGAACAGGGTCGGCAGGAAGATCACTGCCAGCGCAGCGAGCACCAGCGCGCCCACGATGCGCTGCTTGAAGCCATCGTTCAGCCGGGCCCGCCTTACCGGGCCGTGTTTTGCGAGATCAAAGTCCCGGCTCGCCATCGCCGCCTTCTCGTATGTACTGTAAAACTTCCGCAACAGTAAAGAAGGAACCGAAGACAAGCAACCTGTCTTTGACACCGATCTCACCCAGGGCCCGCTCCAGGGCCTCTCGGACCGGCGCGCAGTCGGCGCGGATACGGCCTTCCGCCACGCCGGCGCTGCGCAGCCCGGCGATCAGCACGGGGCAGCCGGCCGCGCGCTCATTGCCCGGCAGCAGCGACGGATACCAGGAATCGACCTTTTCGACCAGGGGCGTAAACAGCCCCGGCAGGTCCTTGTCGGCCATGACCGCCACCAGCGCCCGGGTCTCACCGGCAATGGGGTTGCCCTCCAGCCGGCGCGCCAGGTACTCCGCGGCCGCCGGGTTGTGTCCCACATCCAGCAGCAGCGAACGGCCCCACCAGTGGATCTGCTGGCAGCGCCCCGCCAGTTCGAGCGGCGCCAGCGCCCCTTCGACATCCTCCGGCAGCGCGCCGAGCACCGCCAGCGCGGTGACGGCGGCGGCAATACTGGGGCGCGGCAGGCCGGTGGGCGGCAGTTCGAAGCCGAGCTCGCCAAAACGATAGCCGGCGCCGTCGACCAGGAAGTCGCGGCCGATAAAATAGCTGGGACAGCCCAGCCCGCCGGCCGCCGAAGCGACCGACAGCGGCGGCTCCGGATCGGCGCAGACAAAGGGGGCCCCCGGGCGCAGAATACCGGCCTTCTCCCGCCCGATGACTTCCCGGTCGCTGCCCAGCCAGTCTTCGTGATCCACCGCTATGCTGGTGATCACCGCGATATCCGCATCCACCAGGTTGACCGCATCCAGGCGCCCGCCGAGGCCCACCTCCAGCAGGGCGAACTCCACGCCGGCTTCCCGGAACAGCCACAGCGCCGCCAGGGTGGTGTATTCGAAATAGGTGAGGCTGACTTCGCCCCGCACGGCCTCCACCGCCTCGAAAGCGCGCACCAGCTCGGCGCCTTCCACTTCCGCGCCGTGGATGCGCACCCGCTCGTTGAAACGCAGCAGATGGGGGGAACTGTAGGCACCCACCGAATGGCCGCCGGCGCGCAGCAGTGCCTCCATGGCGGCGATACAGGAACCCTTGCCGTTGGTGCCGGCGACGGTGATGACTTTGGGAGCCGGTTTCTGCACATCCAGCGCGCGCGCCACCCGGGCCACGCGGTCCAGGCCCAGTTCGATTTCGGTCGGGTGTAGCCGCTCCAGGCGGGAGAGCCAGTCTTGCAGTGAGGACATAGTCGGTATCGTAACTATGTAGGAGCGGCGGGGCGGCCATCCGCCATTGGCCGCGATCAGTAGTGGTTTATATCAAAGACTGATCGCGGCCAACGGCCGCTCCTACAGGGAGATCTATTTGAATCAGGCGCCGCTCAGTTTGCCCAGCAACCGCGCAACCGTTCTGCGCATCTCCGCGCGGGGAATGATCATATCGATGGCGCCGTGCTCCAGCAGGAATTCAGTGCGCTGGAACCCCTTGGGCAGCTTCTGGCGGATGGTCTGCTCGATGATATTGGGGCCGGCAAAACCGGCGCGGGCGCCGGGCTCGGCGGCGTTGATGTCTCCCAGCAGGGCCAGGGAGGCGGACACGCCGCCGTACACCGGGTCGGTCATGATGGAGATATAGGGCACGCCGGCCATTTTCAGCTTCTCCAGCACCGCGGAGGTCTTGGCCATCTGCATCAGCGAGATCAGCGCCTCCTGCATGCGCGCGCCGCCGGTAGCGGAAAAGCACACCAGTGGGATACCCTCATCCAGCGCGCGCTGGGCCGCACGGGTGAAGCGCTCACCCACCACATAGCCCATGGAGCCACCGTGAAACGCGAACTCGAAGGCCACCGCCACCAGGGGTTTGCCCTTCAGGGTGCCGCGCATGGCAATCAATGCGTCCTTTTCCCCGGTCGCCTTCTGCGCCTGGGTGAGGCGGTCCTTGTATTTTTTTACGTCTTTGAATTTCAGGCGGTCCACCGGCACCACGTCGGTGGCCAGCTCCTCGCGCTCCTCTTCGTCGAGGAACATATCCAAGCGGCGGCGGGCGCCGATACGGAAGTGGTGGTCGCACTTGGGGCACACATCCAGATTGCGCTCCAGCTCCGGGCGGTAGAGCATGGCGTCGCACTTGACGCACTTTTTCCACACGCCCTCCGGAACCTTGCTGGCGCCCTTGCGGCGCTCGGTGCGGATTACTGCGGGGACAATTTTTTCTAACCAGCTCATCTCGTCTTCCGATGGTTTTTCCAGGCCGGCGCTATTCTACCAGCCGGTATTTTTCAGGCTGAGAATTAAAACACTAAGCGAAACGGCAGACTTGGCCAGATCAGTCGCAGCACCGGGCTTTCTGGCCACTCCGTCATTCAGGTAGGTGCGCCATGCGCACCGGGTTATGCATCCAGTGCCGCGCGCATTTCGCCGACCAGCGATGTGATTTTGCCTTTGGCTTCGGCGGCATCCCGCGCCTCGCCGATGGTGGATACCAGTACGCTGCCCACAACCGCACCGTCGCCAGGTTCGCTCACCGCCCGGGCGGAGGCGCCGTCCTTGATACCGAAACCCACGCACAGCGGCAGGTCGGTGTGGCGGCGGATGCGCGCCAGGTTGTCGCGCACCGAATCCAGGTCCAGGTGCCCGGCCCCCGTGACTCCCTTCAGGGAAACATAGTAGACAAAGCCGCTGGCCAACCGGGTGATCGCTCCGATGCGCTCTTCGCTGGTGGTCGGCGTGAGCAGGAAAATATTGCGCAGGCCGCGCTCGCCCAGCAGCTGATTCAATGGCCCCGCCTCTTCCGCCGGCAGGTCCACGGTGAGCGCGCCGTCCACACCGGCATCCCGGGCCGCATCGGCAAACTGCTCCGCGCCCATTTTTTCAATGGGGTTGGCGTACCCCATCAGGATTACCGGGGTCTCCCCGTCCTCCCGGCGGAATTCCTTCACCAGCTCCAGGCATTTGCGCAGGGATGACTTGTGTTCGAGGGCCCGCTCGTGGCCCTTTTGGATCACCGGCCCCTCGGCCATGGGGTCGGAGAAAGGCACACCCAGCTCAATCAGGTCGGAACCGGCCTCCACCAACTGGTGCATCATCGGCACGGTGTTTCCCAGGCCGCCGTCGCCGGCGACGATATAGGTCACCAGCGCCTTGCGGCCCTCGGCGCGCAGTTGGGCGAAGCGGCGGTCGATTCTGTTTTCTTTTGTCACGAGTTTTATTCCAATTCCGATCGCGGCCAGCGGCCGCTCCTACACCTTGATGCCGTCGATGGCGGCTACGGTAAAAATATCCTTGTCGCCGCGGCCAGACAGGTTGACCACGATGTTCTGCTCCGGCGTCATGGTGGCCGCCAGCTTCAGCGCGTAGGCCACCGCGTGGCTGGACTCCAGCGCCGGCAGGATGCCCTCGGTTCGGGTGAGTTTGCGGAAGGCGTCCAGGGCCTCGCTGTCGTCCGCGGTCACGTATTCCACGCGGCCGATATCCTTCAGCCAGGCGTGCTCCGGGCCCACCCCCGGGTAGTCGAGACCCGCGGAAACCGAGTGGGTCTCGATAATCTGGCCGTCCTCATCCTCCATCAGGTAGGTGCGATTGCCGTGCAGTATGCCCGGCACGCCCTCGTTCAGCGGCGCCGCGTGGCGGCCGGTGGCCAGGCCCTCGCCGCCCGCTTCCACGCCGTACATTTTCACTTCACTGTCGTTCAGGAAGGGATGGAACAGGCCGATGGCGTTGGAGCCGCCGCCGACACAGGCTACCAGGGCGTCCGGCAGACGACCGAATTCCTCCAGGCTCTGGCGGCGCGCCTCGCGGCCGATCACCGAGTTGAAATCCCGTACCAGTTGCGGATAGGGGTGGGGGCCGGCAACGGTGCCGATGATGTAGAAGGTGTCGTCCACGTTCGTGACCCAATCGCGCATGGCCTCGTTCATGGCATCCTTCAGGGTCTTGGAACCGGATTCCACCGGAATCACTTCCGCACCGAGCAATTTCATGCGGTAGACATTGGGGGATTGGCGCTTGACGTCCTCCGCGCCCATGTACACCGCGCATTTCAATCCCAGGCGCGCGGCCACGGTGGCGGTGGCGACGCCGTGCTGGCCGGCACCGGTCTCGGCGATCACGCGGCTCTTGCCGCTGCGCTTGGCCAGCAGCGCCTGGCCCACGGTGTTGTTTACCTTGTGCGCGCCGGTGTGATTCAGGTCCTCGCGCTTGAGCCAGATGCGCGCGCCGCCGGCCTGCGCCGTCAGCCGCTCAGCCAGGTACAGCGGCGAGGGGCGGCCCACATAGTGGGCGAGATCGTAGTCGAAGGCGGCCTGGAATTCCGGATCGTCTTTCAGGCTAGAGTACATCGCCTGCAATTCGTCCAGCGCGCTGATCAGCGTCTCCGACACAAAGCGGCCGCCGTAGGGACCGAAGTGCCCGCCGGCATCCGGATAAGCTGAAAAATCCACCACGTCTGAATCACTCACTTTAAAGACTCCATTTCCCACTGATCACTAACCACTTATCACCGGCCTTTGGCCGCCTGAACAAATTCCCTGACCTTGTTATGGTCCTTGCGCCCCGGCGTCGCCTCCACGCCGCCGCTGACGTCCACCGCCTGCGGCCGCGCCGCGGCGATGGCCGCGGCCACATTGTCCGGCGTCAGGCCGCCGGCGAGTATGACTTCGCGCCCGCTGTCTTGGGGCACCCGCTGCCAGTCGAAGGTTTCACCGGTGCCGCCGGGCACTCCCGGGCGGTAGGCGTCGAGCAGAAATCCCCGCGCTTTCGGGTGCGCCGCCATGGCCGCGAGCACATCCAGGCCGTCTTTCATGCGCAGCGCCTTGATATAGGGGCGCCGGAACTGCTCGCAATATTCGGCGCTCTCATCGCCGTGGAACTGCAGCAGGTTGAGCGGCACCTCCGCCAACACCTGTTCAATCTCCGCCGCCGTGGCATTCACAAACAAACCTGTGAGAGTGACGAAGGGCGATACCGCCGCGGCGATGGCGGCCGCCCGCGACCCGTCGATACAACGCGGGCTGGCCGAGTAAAACACCAACCCCAGCGCATCGGCACCGGCGGCCACCGCTGCAGTCGCGTCTTCGATATTGGTGATGCCGCAGATTTTTACTTGCATCGCGACCAGCGGTCCGAAAATGAGGGAGCCCGCGATACTAGCAGATTGACGGTTGGCGTGAAATGCACAGCCACCAACCAACAGCGGTTGACAGACAACTCTCTCGCCCCTACTGTACCACCACACACAGTACACATGGAACGGAGAGCCCCCTTGATACAGATCAGCACTGGCGACTCGCGCCCCATTTTCCGCCAGATAGTCGACAGCATCCGCCTGCAGATAGCCACCGGTGAACTGGAACCGGGCACCAAACTGCCCAGCGTGCGCGGCCTGGCCATGCAGCTGACAGTAAACACCAATACCGTAGCCAAGGCCTACAACGAACTCACCGCCCAGGGCTGGCTGGAATCGCGCCCCGGGCTGGGGCTGTTCGTTTCCAAGCCACGCAAGCTGTTCAGTGACCGGGAGCGGGAGCGGCGGCTGAACGAAGCCGTTCAACAGTTCATCAATCAGGTGATCGGCCTGGATTACGATCCCGACGAACTGCTGCAGCGCCTGGAGCGCGACCTGAGGGCACTCGACATACGCAGTGCAAGGAGTGCCGGCAATGAATGATCTTGCAATAGCCACCGACAACCTCAGCAAGCACTACGGGCGCAAGCGGGCGCTGAACCGGCTGACCGTGGAAATTCCCCGCGGTGGCATTCACGCCATCGTCGGCAGCAACGGCGCCGGCAAGTCCACGCTGTTTCGCCTGCTCCTGGGGTTGGCCCAACCCAGTAGCGGCCGCTCGCAGATTCTCGGTCGTGACAGCGGGGCCCTTACCCCGGAACTGCGCGGGCGCATTGGCTTCGTCAACGAAGAGCACACCCTGCCCGACTGGATGCGCGTCGAGGCGGTCAAGGCGATGCAGCAGAGGCTCTACCCGCAGTGGCGGGAAGACATCTATCGGGAAGTGCTCGGCAACTTCGATGTCCACCCGGACCAGCGTGTGGGCGAGTTGTCCCGCGGCGAACGCGCAGGCTTCAACCTCTCCCTGGCACTGGCGCAAAGTCCCGAACTGCTGATTTTGGACGAGCCCACCCTCGGCTTGGACGTGATCGCCAAACGCGCCTTTCTGGAAGCGCTGATGTTTATCGGGGCCGAGCAAGGCGGCACGATTATTTACTGTTCGCACCAGATGGAAGAGATAGAGAGGGTCGCGGACAACCTGCTGATTATGGAGCGGGGCCAGCTGCGCTCCATGTCGCCGCCGGATGAATTCCGCGCACGGGTCGGCTACTGGATAGTGGACCTCCCCGGCAACCGCCCCGCCAACGACGAAATTCCCGGCCTACTGCAGGCCCGTCGCATCGACGATCAACACCACCTGATGGTGATAGACGCCGGCGAGCACCTGCAGCAGTTTTTGCGGGAGCGCGGCGCCAGGGTGCACAGCAGACAGGCGGTCAGCCTGGACCAGGCGATCATCGGCTACCTGGCCAAAAACCACCGGACACCGGATCGCAACGCGCGCTAACCCAGGGAGGAAATACTATGTGGGCTCTGATCAAATGCGAATGCCTGCGCTTTCGCAAATGGGCGCTGGGTATGGCGGCGCTGCACCTGCTGCTGCTCGGCAACTTGTATATCGGCGGCTCCCTGCGCGCATCCGACGTCGCCATCGCCTTCAGCGGGGCCATTCTCTACGCGCTGCTTGGGCTTATCTTCGGCCTGTTGCAGGTCGGCGGCTACCGGCGGGACAGCCAATGGGCATTTCTGGTACACCGCCCGCTGGCCCCCGCGCGCATCTGGCTGTCGCTGGTCGGTGCCGCGGCCCTGCTGGTTCTCGGTGTCATTGCCGCGCCGCTTTACCTGGTAATACTGGGTATGGATCTCGGCAGCGCCCTGACTATGGATCTGCGTTTCTACCTGCTGCCGCTGTACCTGTTCGGGTTGGTATTCGCCTGCTACCTGTGCGGCACTTTTATCCTGCTGAGTTCCTCCCGCGCCGCCCTGTTTGTGCTGGCACTGCCGACGCTGTTTATGACCCGGGAAGCGGGGCTATGGATTTTCCTGCCACAGCTGGCGGTGATCGGCCTGCTGCTGTGGCTGAACCGCTGCGCCTTCAAGCCGGACCGACAGGCCCACCCCAGATCCCTGGCCACACTGCTGCCCACGGCGCTGGCAGTACAGTGGGGTCTCTACTGCGTACTGCATGTCTCTATCTCCCTCGGCTACCAGATGGGCCTGATGGCGATCAATCAGCACCCCAACTACAATCCCGCCCCCGATACGCGAGCCGGCTTCAGATCGATGGCGAGCGCCGCGGCGGCCATGCAATACGCCTTTGCCGACAGCGCCGAGCCGATGTTGAAACGGGAACTCGGGATTGCCGAAATTCACGGGATACGCCCCGCCTGGAACCACCTGCCCTTTGCCCAGCAACTGCCTTTTGCCGACCACGGCAATATTCTGATCGACAGGGAACGCAGCATCGAGTGGCACTTCAGCCACGATCGGATGCTGTTCAAGGGCATCAACAGCCGCAGCGGCGCGGACAGCGGCTGGATGGGAATCAGTGGCGCTGTCTACCCGTCCGCGGCCGGCCTGCCGACAGCGGAATACTTTGGTGAAATTCCCCTGACCGTCGACGATACCAGCCTGGTTACGCGCCGCGCTCTCTATAGCGCCGACTTCGACAACCGGCGCCTGGCGTTGCGCCACTCTCTGCAAGGCGATGAGGAATACCGCAGCGGCCTGCTGCTGGAGGGGAAAACAGCCGCAGTGCTCAGTGATCGCGGGTTGTATTTTTTTGACGCTTACGCGGCGCGCAACGGGCAGGGATTGCTGCAGCCCGAGGCGGTGGTGCCGCTGCCGCGCGGCCTCGACAACCTCCACTGGGTCCATATCGCGGAACTGGCCGATGGATTTGCCCTGACCTTCTTCTACGGCACCTCCCGCCGCGAGGGCTGGGACCCGGCGCTGCTGGTCAGCGGCCTGCTGCCATTGGCGGAAGGAAGCTTCTGCATGGTCGCCCGCCGGGACCTGGACCCGGTTTACCCCACGTGGTTTACCTACAAGCAGTACCTTATCTCGCCCCTGTTCGCCTATCTCGGCAAAGCGACCTGGTCGGCCATCGAGCCCCACGCCGAGGACTCAGTCTCACTGCGCAGACTGCTGTCGCGACCGCTGCCCGGCGGCGTGCGCGGCGCCATGCTGATGACTGCGCTGCTGTGCGCGCTGGCTACCGCCCTGCTCTCCCGGCACACATCACTGTCCAAACGCGGTCGCGCCGGCTGGATACTGTGCAATGCCTTCACCGGACTGCCGGGCCTGCTGAGCTTCCTGTTTTTAACCGACCGGCGCCAGGCCGGGGGTACAGTGTTCAAGGCGGACGCCGCAGGCGAGGCGCAGCCGGCATGATACGCACGGGCATTGTCACCGCCGCCCTCCTCTGGGCCGCAGCCGCCGGGGCCACACGTCCGCCGCTCCCGCAATCACTGCAGGCCGCAGTGGCGAGCAGTGAATCCCAAACCCCGGCCGAACTGCTGCCGCGGGAATTCTTTCTCGCACAGCCAAAAGTCGGGCCCATTCGCCTGTCTCCGGATGAACGCAGTGCGACTTTTATCATTCGCGAGGGAGACGATTTCGCCATACGTGTGCTGGACCTGCAAAGTGGCAAACAGCGGCAGCGCTTTCGCAGCAAAACGGTCCGCGACCTGTATTGGTCCGGAGACAGCCGCCGGCTCTTCCTGGAAACTGAAGACGGGCTGGCCGCAGTGCCCGCCGACAACGGGCGGCCGCACCTGCTGATACGGCTGGACGAAGAAAAAGAAGAGAGTTTTCTCGGCGTGGACCCGAACTCCGCCGCCGCTGTGTTTGTGTCCCTGCCGGACGACGGCGGCGGCTATAACCTGTACCGCCTGAACGAAAACGGCGAGCGCACCCGCCTGCTGCACACGCGGGAGCCGGTGCGCGACCTGCTGACAGATCAATCCGGCATCCGCTTCCTGCGCCTGGCGCAGGGCGACCGGCAGGTTATCTTCGAACTGGAGGGCGATGAAAAGCACGAGGTTTTCCACTGCGACTTTCTCGACGCCTGTGCGCTGCTGGGATTGCGCGGCGACAAACTATTGCTGTTAAGCGACGGCAATGACCAGAACAGGGACCAGTACCGCCGCCTCTTGCAACTGGACAGCAATACCGGAAAAGTGACCGAACTGCACCGGGACCCGCTGGATATCGCCAGTCTCGACGCAGTGCAGATCGCCCGCGATGGGTGGACCCCGCTGATCACCAGTTACCGCAGCAACTACCGGCACAACTACGGTCTCGGCCGGGCCCAGCAGCGGGTGCGCGAGCTGAACCACGCATTGGCCGGCAGCGACCTGGTGATCGAGGCCCATAGTGCCATGGGCAACTGGCTGGTCCGCGAAGAGCGCTCCGACTACCACCACCCGCGCTACTTTTTACTGCGTGCCGGAAGCCATAAACCTGAGCGGATACTCGAAGAATTCCACAGCGAAAATACCATTGAGAATGAACGCCAGCTATCCGCAAAAATTCCCTTCACCTTCACCGCCTCGGACGGCCTTCCCATTCACGCCTACGTCACCCTGCCGCGCGGCCGCGACCTGAGCCGCACACCGATCATCGCCCGCCCCCACGGCGGCCCCTGGAACCGGGTGGATTCCGGGCCGGAGTGTTACACCCAGTTTCTCGCCAACCGCGGCTATATCGTCTACGAACCGAATTTCCGCGCCTCCACCGGCTACAGCCGCGATTTCGCCCTGGCCGGCAGGGGCGAATTCGGCAAAGGGCGGGTGCAGCAGGATATTCTCGACGGGCTCGACACGCTGCTCGCCAACGGCATCGGCGATGCGCAAAAGCAGGCCATCGTCGGCCACTCTTTCGGCGGCTTCTCCGCGTTCACCGGCCTCACTTTCACGCCCGAACGCTTCCGCGCCGGTGTGGCCTCGTCACCGTCGGTGGATCTGGTCAGTAGCCTGCGCGACTACAGCAAACATTTCGACCTGCGCGCCAACGGCCTGCGCTGGTCGCAGTCTCTCGGTGAACTGGCGGGAGACCTGGACGATCCGCACTTCGTCAAAAAAATGCGCGCGCGCATGCCCGCCACCCACGCCGGAGCCATTAAAAGCCCGCTGTTGGTGATCGCCGGCGGCCGCGACCGGCGGGTGGATCAGCGACGGGTGAAGGGATTTGTTGCGCAACTGCAGGGCGACGGGAACGACATCAGTTTTCTGCTGGATGGGAACGAAGGCCACAACTTCCGCAACCCGCTGGCGCGGGAGGCGCATTTTTACCTGACGGAGACCTTTCTCGCGCGGCATCTCGGCGGGCAACGACAGAAGGAAATTTCAGAGGAATTGCAGCGCTACCTGCGGCGCAACCTGTTGATTGCCGGCAGGAGCCTCCCGGCAAACTTGTAGGAGCGGCCGTTGGCCGCGATCGAGGGTCAGAGGAAACCCGAAAGTCCGATCGCGGCCAACGGCCGCTCCTACAGCAGTGGCGTGTCCGTACCCAGTCTGCCTAGGGGCAGGGGCACCAGCAGTGGTCCCGGTTGTGATTCGGGCAGATCGAATTCCTTCGGATATTCCACATCCACCAGATAGAGTCCGAACGGCGGCGCGGTGACGCCGCCGGCGGTGCGGTCGCGGGACTCCAGGACTTCCCTCACCCACTCCGGCTTTCTCTCGCCGCGCCCCACCGCCATCAGCACGCCGGTGATATTGCGCACCATATGGTGGAGAAAGGCGTTGGCGCTCACCTCCAATACGATCAGTTGGCCGACGCGGGCGATATCCAGGCGGGTGAGGTCGCGCACCGGGCTTTTCGCCTGGCACTGGCTGGCGCGGAAGCTGGTGAAGTCGTGCCGCCCCAACAGGTGGGCGGCACCTTTGCGCATGGCCTCGATATCCAGCGGATGCTGGGTCCAAGTCACCTCCGCCGCGGCCTGGGCCGAGCGGGTGGGCGCGCTGTGGATCAGGTAGCGGTAGCTGCGCGCGCGGGCGGAAAAGCGCGCGTGGAATTGCGCCGGCACCTCCCGCGCCCAGCGCACCCGCACTGAATCCGGCAAGTGGGTGTTGACGCCCTGCACCCAGGCGCGCTGCGGCCGCACTGCGCGGGTGTCGAAGTGAATCACCTGGTTGGTGGCGTGCACGCCGGCGTCGGTGCGGCCGGCGCACACCAGGGTCACGGGCTCGTTGGCGATGCTGGATAGGGCCTGCTCCAGGTGGGCCTGCACCGTCTCTGCGGCGGACGCCTGCTTCTGGAAGCCGTGCAGGCGCGCTCCGCAGTACTCGACGCCCAGGGCGAGGCGGCGAAGGTCCTCGGGAAGCTGTTCGCCGGGGGGGACTTCGCCGTTGGGTTTGTAGATATAGTCACGCTGCATTGCGTTTGTTCCACCTCTGATCGCGGCCAACGGCCGCTCCTACAACCGGTAGCGGGCAGCGGGTCTGAATCCCGTCTCCCAAAATAAAAAAACCCCGCAGCCAGTGCGAGGTTTTTGGGGCGGGAAGCGGGCCTTACGCCATCCGCTCCAGCATCTCCTTCGCGCGGCGCTTGTGTTCGTCGCCGCCCTCCTCCACTACCTCGGAGAGAATGTCCTTGGCGCCCTCCCTGTCACCCATGTCCAGGTAGGCCTGTGCCAGTTCCAGTTTGGTGCTGATCTCGTCGCTGCCCTCGAGCAGGTTCAGTTCGGAGTCCAGGTCGCTCTCCAGATTGAAGCTCAGGTCGCCCAGGTCCGCCGATGCGTCCTGCTCTGCGGCGGGCTCCTGGACTGCGGACTGTTTCGGCTGGGGTTGTGGCTGCGGTGGCTTTTCCTCGGCCACGGCGACGTCGGTATCGCTCTCCGCGGCCAGGGACCCATCCAGACCGGCAATATCATCCAGGTCGATGGAGTCCAGGTCCAGGCCACCGTCCAGCTCGCCGCCAAAACTCTCCAGGTCGTCCAGGGAGAGATCTCCGAGGTCGTCCTCCGAAGCAATTTCAGAGGAGGTTGAGAAATCTTCCAGCTCCGCAGCGCCGGCGTCCTCCATGGGAGAGAGATCCAGGTCGAAATCCAACCCGCCGTCGTCGCTCTCCGCAATCTGCTCGGGCTCAGCGCTGTCGGAGCCCCCATCCATGTCGCCGAGGTCCAGCTCTCCACCGGACATCAGGTCGTCCAGGTTGAATTCCTCACCCTCGGATTCGGATTCCCGCTCGTCGGTGGTATCGTCACCCAGATCGGTATCCAGCTCCAGGTCCAGGGTGAATTCCCCGTCGTCATCACCGGCGGTATCGCTGCCGCTGTCGAAGGACAGGTCCATGGTCAGGTCGTCCAGCAGCGAGCTGTCGCCCTCCCCTTCACTTTCGAAATCGGAAGAAGAAGAGCTTTCGAAACCGGAGGAGGAACTCGCGCTGGAGAAATCATCTTCAAAAGAAGCGCTGATGTCGTCCAGTTGCGTGGCCTCCAGGGATTCGCTGGAGAAATCCATCGCCGGCGCCTCGAACGGCGGCGCGCCGGCGATACTCTCGCGCAGGCGCGCGGCGCGGTCCGCTACCGGGCCGTCGCTGACGCTGAGCAATTGGCGATAGTGATCGTCGAACTTGTCGATACTCTGTTGGTGCGCGTACACCTCCAGCAGCATCAGGCGAGCCTCCACGTTGTCCGGCGCAGTTTCCAGGCCGGCCAGCAGCTTGTTCTCCGCGTCGCCGTACTGGCCCAGAGACAGGTGGATTTCCGCTTCCGAAACCGGATCGCCGGTATCCACGTCATCCAACTGGTCCAGGTCGAAATTGTCTTCGACCTGCACGTTTTCCACAGCGCTCAGGTTCTCGTCCGCCGCGCTGAGTTCCGGCGCCGTGGCCAGGGTGCGCTCGGCGGCCATCTCCGCTTCAACCTGGCGTATGGCCTCCTCTTCCTCTTTGCGGCGGCGCCAGGTGAAGAAAGCAAACAGACCGATCAACAGGGCGCCCGCAGCGATCCCTATCAGTTGGATATTGTCCATCAGCCGGTCCACCAGGGTGGGCTCCGGCTGGGTCTGCACCGTTACCATCCGGTTGCGGTTACTGCCCGCTTCCACCTCTTCCTCGGAGGTTTCCTCTTCCACCGGAGCTTCTTCCTCCCCGGTAGCGGTTTCCGCTTCAGCGAACTCCTCGGTTTCCTCCGGAGCGCCATCAACGGCCTCCTCTTCGGAGCCGGACTGTTCGGCGGCGGCCTGCACGGCCTGCATTTCTTCGTTGGAGACCTCTACCAGGCGCTCCATGGTGTCGATCTGTTCATCCAGCTCCGAGATGCGCTCCTGCAGCTCCTCGTTTTCCAGGCGCGACTTGTCCAGTTCCTCCTCGGTAACCGTCAACTCGCCGGCCAGGGCCTCGCTGTCCCCAGTGCCGCTGCCGGAACCGGACAGGACGGACTCGTTGTCCCCCGGCGCGGCCAGGCTCACCCGGCCTTCGACACTCTCGGCGGCGGGAGCATCCTCGGTCGCGGCTCGCGCGTCCAGCGGAGCCCCGGTGGCGGGTTCAGCACCCGAGCGCTGGCGCCAGGATTCGTTCTGCGAGGCCACTTCGGCAATGGCTTCGGTAAGGGTGAGCGCGCGCACGTCCTCGGCACTGGGCAGCCGCAGCACCGCCCCCCGCTTCAGCAGGTTGATATTGTCGTTGATGAATGCGTCGGGATTGAGGCGCTGGATCGCCAGCATGGTCTGCTGTACAGAAAGATCGCCACCGACGCGATTGTCGGCAGCGATTTCCCACAGGGTCTGGTTGGCGGCCACCGGGCCGTACACGCGGCTGCCGCCGTCTTCCTGAACCTGGGCGGTCTGTATCTCACGGCGCAGTTCCAGCGGCTCCTCCGCCACGGGTTGCTGCACTTCCGGCTCCACGGTCGGCGGTTGCTGCTCCCGAGGTTCGGGGGCTTGCTGCGCCTGCACCGGTTCGGTCCGGGTCTGTTCGAGGGGTTTCTGCACCGGCGCCTGGCGGCGGACCTGCTGACGCTCCCGCTCGGCGGCGCGCACCGGCTGTTGCGCGATTTCGCCGGAGAAGGCTGGCAGATCCATCAGCAGGGTGTATTCCCTCAGCAACCGGCCGCTGGGCCAGCGGGTCTCCACCAGGAAGTTCAGAAAGGGTTCGCGAATGGGAACACGGCTGGATATGCGGATCACCGGCTCGCCACCGGAATAGTCCACATCAAATTTCAGTTCGTTGAGCAGGTAGGACCTGTCCACGCCCGCCCGTTCAAAATCCTCGTGGCCGGCAAGGCGCACCTTGATTTCGTTGTCGCCGAGACCGCGTGTTTGCAGCAGTTTGATTTCTGCATCGAGAGGCTGATTGAGGGTCGAGTTCAGCTTGATCTCACCCAGCCCAAGCGCCAGAGCCGCGTTGCCACCCAGTGCGCTGACCAGACCAACCGCTAGTGCCAGCTTTCGCACACGCATATCCGATTCCCTTTATTGTTAGAATCACCGGGCATTTCCGAAATGTGCACCTTCAGAAAACCCCATCACTGTACAGTAAACGTTCAATGGAACGATTGTCGTAACGACAGACTTCCATCCCGGGGCGAATCACTCGCCATCCCCATTTAAACGAAGTTAAGAAGAAACCTTCACTATGGCGGCTAAGTATTAATTATCAGTGGTTTTTTAGCAACAAGTGAACAATCTGTGCGCAGTTCATTGCCACATCTTTACGCAGATTATCTGATGCTGTACAAAAATTAACCTGGTGTTTGCTGAGCAGACTCTGCCGCAAGCGTCCGATCAAGGTCGCCTCACCGCCCACCGCGTCCTGCGCCGAAGGCCGTTCCATCAATTGAAGACGCGCACCGTTGCGCAACAGTGCGCCCAACTTATCCAGGGCCACTTCCTCTTTCAATACAATGCGTAGGTTGGCCAGTTGCCCGTGAAACACCGATGCAGTATTGATACTGGCATCCACCGCAACCCTGTCGCCGAGCAGCCGGCGAAGATCGTGCACCAGCGCCAGTTCGCCGAGACTGTGGCCGCTGGAAAGCAGTGGTTCGCTGGCACTCAGCTGGTTGAATGCCAGGCGCTGGCCAATCTCGGGGTCCACTTCCGGCTCCTGGCCGCTGAACAGGCGCGCAGTCTGCGCGGCCATGGAATCCACCGCGGCTTTGCCCAGCGCAGACACCGGCTGGTTCAGTAATACTTCCACGGCTTGCAACTGCCCGCGCAGTGGAAACAAGGCCTCTGCCACCATCGCCGCGCCCGGCGTGGGCAGCGCCAGCAGTTTGCGCTCTGCGGAGTCGATATCCTGGGGATTCAACAATGGATGAAGCAGAGTCACACTCTCATCGCCGCGGGTGTTATCCGCGCCGTCCAGAACCCAGGCACCGGCGGCCTCCGCCGCGGCGAGCGCCGCCTGCACGGCCTCACCGCCCCTCAACAGCACCACCACCTGCTCCGGGGCAAAGGTGAATTTTTCCAGTGACTGCACTGGGATGCTGCGATTGGCAAACACCTGAGGGTCCGCCATACCCTCCTCTTCTTCTTCCAGCAAGCGAAGCTGGGCCGGCTGCACAGTCTTGCGCTCTTCGAGTATTTCCAGCAGGGGGGCAAAGGCGGCGCTGTCTACGCCGACGATTACCAGTTCGCGGGAGGCTTCCGTCATAACAACTCACTTCGGATGGCTGGCGGGGTAAAAGCGGGGCGATTATACCCGCGGAGAGAGAGGGGGGAAGCCGCCCCGACAATGCGGGGCGGTTTTTTGCGACACCGGCGGGGAATTCCGGGTCAGAGTTTGCCCAGCAAAATCAGCAGCACCCGGCGCAGCGGCTCCGCGGCACCCCAGAGCAACTGGTCGCCCACGGTAAAGGCGGACAGGTACTCGGGACCAATGTTCAGCTTGCGCAGGCGGCCCACCGGGATATCCAGTTTGCCGGTGACCGCGGTGGGGGTCAGCTGCTGAAGACTGGCCTCGCGCTCGTTGGGGACCACTTTTACCCAGTCATTGGCGGCGCCGATCAACTGCTCCACTTCAGACACGGGCACATCTTTTTTCAGCTTGACGGTAAACGCCTGGCTGTGACAGCGCATGGCGCCGATGCGCACGCAGGTGCCGTCCACCGGAATGGTGGAATCGGTGCCGAGAATCTTGTTGGCCTCCACCTGTGCTTTCCACTCCTCGCGGCTCTGGCCGTTTTCCAACTGGGTGTCGATCCAGGGCAGCAGGCTGCCGGCCAGGGGTGCGCCGAATTCCGCGGAGGGGAAATCCCCGCTGCGCATGTTTTCCGCAACCTTGCGGTCGAGTTCCAGAATGGCGCTGGCCGGATCTGCCAGTTCGCCGGCCACGCCGTCGCGGATGGCACCCATCTGCGAGATCAGCTCGCGCATATTCTTTGCACCGGCACCACTCGCGGCCTGGTAGGTCATCGCGGATACCCACTCCACCAAGCCGGCCTTGAACAGCCCACCCAGCCCCATCAGCATCAGGCTGACGGTGCAGTTGCCGCCGATAAAGTTTTTCACCCCGGCGTCGATACCGCGATCGATCACATCGCGGTTGACCGGGTCCAGCACGATAATTGCGTCGTCTTCCATGCGCAGGCTGGAGGCGGCGTCGATCCAGTAGCCCTTCCAGCCCTGTTCGCGCAACGTGGGGAAAATCTCTTTTGTATAGTCGCCACCCTGGCAACTGACGATGGCGTCCAGCTCCGCGAGGGCGTCGATATCGTAAGCGTCGCCCAGGGGCGGTAGCTCGCGGCCGATATCCGGTGCTGCACCACCCGCATTGGAAGTGGAGAAAAACACCGGCTCGGCGATATGGGCGAAATCGTTTTCCGCGCGCATGCGCTCCATCAGTACGGAGCCGACCATACCGCGCCAGCCTATAAAACCTACTTTTTGCATTGCATCTGACCTTTGAAATTCTGTCGTGAGTTTGGGGTGCTCGCGTGTAGGCGGGCCTTCGGCCCGCGTGCCGAGCTGGGGCTCGGCGCTCCCAGCACTAGAAAGCGGCCACCACTGCCGCGCCCATTTCTGCGGTGGATACCTTTTTGCAACCATCGGTGTTGATATCCGCGGTGCGCAGCCCCTCATCCAAAACTTTGCTGACAGCCGCTTCGATCGCATCGGCGGCCTTCCCTCCATTCAGCGAGTAGCGCAGCATCATCGCCGCGGACAGGATGGTCGCCAGCGGATTGGCTATTCCCTGGCCGGCGATATCCGGCGCGGATCCGTGACAGGGCTCGTAGAGGCCGAAACCGCTCTCGTTCAGGGACGCGGACGGCAGCATGCCGATGGAGCCGGTGAGCATGGCGGCGGCGTCGGAGAGAATATCCCCGAACATATTGCCGGTGACCATCACATCGAACTGCTTGGGCTCGCGCACCAGTTGCATGGCCGCGTTGTCCACCAGCATATGAGACAGCTCCACATCCGGGTACTCCGGCGCCAGGCGATCCAGCACTTCGCGCCAGAGCACGGTGACCTCCAGCACGTTGGACTTGTCCACCGAGCACAGCTTGCCGTTTCTCTTGCGCGCGGCCTCAAAGGCGGTGCGCGCGATGCGCTCGATTTCCGACTCTTTGTAGACGTAGGTGTTGAAACCCTGCTTCTCGCCGTTATCCAGGGTTCGGATACCCCGCGGCTCGCCGAAATAGATACCGCCGGTGAGTTCGCGCACGATCAGGATATCCAATCCAGATACCACTTCCGGTTTAAGGCTGGAAGCCTCAGCCAGTTGCGGGTAGAGAATCGCCGGGCGCAGGTTGGCGTAGAGGCCCAGGCCGCTGCGGATTTTCAGCAGGCCTTTTTCCGGACGGATTTTCGGCTCCACTTTGTCCCATTTGGGTCCGCCTACGGCGCCCAGCAGCACCGCATCACACTGGCGCGCCGCCTCCAGGGTGGCATCGGTGAGCGGCTCGCCGTATTCGTCGATAGCGGCGCCGCCGATCAGGCCTTCGCTGAATTCCAGGTCCAGTCCAAATTTACTGTCCGCGGCGCTCAGCACCGCCAGTGCCTGTTCGACGATTTCCGGGCCTATGCCGTCGCCGGGCAGGATCATGATTTTCTTGCTCACATCTGTCCCTTAAATTTAATCGGAGCCTTGTAGGAGCCTGCTTGCAGGCTCCTGCAAGGGCCATTACTTGACCGCGTCAAACAGCCACGGCGACTGCTCGCGGCGCTTGGCTTCATAGGCACGGATCGCATCCGCGTCTTCCAGGGTGAGGCCGATATCGTCGAGGCCGTTCAGCAGGCAGTGCCTGCGGAAGCCGTCCACCTCAAACGCGATAGTGTCCCCGTTCGGCTTCACCACCTGCTGTTTTTCCAGATCGATGGTCAGCTCATAGCCTTCCTGCGCGTACATCTCCTGGAACAGCTGATCCACAACAGCCTCTTCCAGCACGATCGGCAGCAGACCGTTCTTGAAGCAGTTGTTGAAAAAGATATCGGCAAAACTCGGCGCAATTACCGCGCGGAAGCCGTAGTCGTCCAGGGCCCAGGGGGCGTGCTCCCGGCTGGAACCGCAACCGAAATTCTTGCGCGCCAACAGCACCGAGGCGCCTTTGTAGCGCGGAAAGTTCAGCGGAAACTCCGGGTTCAGCGGCCGCTTGGAACAGTCCTGTCCCGGCTGGCCTTCATCCAGGTAGCGCAGTTCGTCAAACAGGTTGGGACCGAAGCCGGTACGCTTGATGGATTTCAAAAACTGCTTGGGAATAATCAGGTCGGTATCCACATTGGCGCGGTCCATCGGCGCCACCAGCCCCGTGTGTTGGGTAAAAGCCTTCATTGGACGGCCTCCTTTTGCATTTCGCGCACATCGACAAAGTGGCCGGCGATCGCCGCGGCCGCCGCCATGCCCGGGCTCACCAGGTGGGTGCGGCCGCCGTAACCCTGGCGCCCCTCGAAATTGCGATTGGAAGTGGAGGCGCAGTGTTCGCCCGCGCCCAGCTTGTCCGCATTCATCGCCAGGCACATGGAACAGGAGGGCTCGCGCCACTCGAAGCCGGCCTCGATAAACACCTTGTCCAGGCCCTCTTTTTCCGCCTGGGCTTTTACCGCCTGGGAACCGGGAACCACCAGTACCTGTTTGACGCTGTCGGCTTTCCTGCGGCCCTTGGCCACCGCCGCCGCTGCGCGCAGATCCTCGATACGGGAGTTGGTGCAGGAGCCGATAAACACCCGGTCCAGCTTGATATCGGTAATCTTCTGGCCCGCGTTCAGGCCCATGTATTCCAGCGCGCGCTGAATACCGGCGCGCCGGGTGGCGTCCGCCTCGGCCGCCGGATCCGGCACCAGCGCATTGACCGGTGCCACCATTTCCGGGGAAGTGCCCCAGCTCACCTGCGGTTCGATTTCTTCCGCGGCCAGCTCCACCACTGCATCGAAGACCGCATCGTCATCGGAATGCAACCGGCTCCAGGCTTCCACCGCTTTATCCCGCTGTTCACCTTTCGGTGCATAGGGCTTGCCTTTCACATAGTCGAGGGTGACCTGGTCCACAGCCACCATGCCGGCGCGGGCGCCCGCCTCGATGGCCATGTTGCACACGGTCATGCGGCCCTCCATCGACAGTTTGCGGATTGCCGAACCGCCGAACTCGATCGCATAGCCGGTGCCGCCGGCGGTACCGATCTTGCCGATGATCGCCAGCACCACGTCTTTCGCGGTGACGCCCGGGCCCAGTTCGCCGTCCACACGCACCAGCATGTTCTTCATCTTCTTCTGGATCAGGCACTGGGTGGCCATCACATGCTCCACCTCGGAGGTGCCGATACCGTGGGCCAGCGCCCCCAGCGCACCGTGGGTGGAGGTGTGGGAATCACCGCACACCACCGTCATACCCGGCAGGGTGGCGCCGGTTTCCGGGCCAATCACATGCACAATGCCCTGCCCCGGCTCGTTGATGCCGAACTGCACCACGCCGAAATCCCGGCAGTTCTCGTCCAGCGTCTGCACCTGCAGGCGGGCGATCTCATCGCGGATGCCGTCCAGGCCCGCAGCGCGCTCCGCCGCGTCCGAGGGCACGTTGTGGTCCGGGGTGGCGACCACCGAGTCGGTGCGCCACGGTTTGCGCCCGGCCAGCCGCAGGCCTTCAAACGCCTGGGGCGAGGTGACCTCGTGGATCAGGTGGCGGTCGATATAGATCAGTGCAGTGCCATCATCGCGGCTCTTTACCAGATGGTCCTGCCAGAGTTTGTCGTAGAGCGTCTGCCCGGCCATGGCCGTGTCCTCTAAATGCGGAATGATGAATGCGGAATGCTGAATTTGAGGCAAGTCTAATACCGGGCATTGAATAACATCAATTTATATTTATTATAGATTTGAGTCCTATTTGGAATACATTGAGGACTCGGGACTGCGAAGGCCCCGATGCCGGGGGCCGTTCGCGAAAAGCGCCTGCGGCTGCGGCTTATAAACAGACCGATAAGGCTGTGAAGCGAACGGCCACCGGCAGCAGGGCCGCCACCTAACCTGCTTAAGGCACCCCCAAGCAAGGGCACCAATCTATGGAAATCCAGTGGCTGAAGGCCTTCCTGGCCACCGCCGAACAGGGCTCGGTCTCCGAGGCCGCCGAGCAGTTGCATCTTACCCAACCAGCTGTCAGCAAGCGCCTGGCCGCCCTGGAACAGCAGTTGGGCACACCGCTGTTCGACCGTATCGGCCGCAAACTGCAGCTCACCGACGCCGGGCGGGCGCTGCTGCCCCGGGCGCGGCACATCCTCAACGAGGTGAGCGAGGCGGAGCGGGAACTGCGCGCCCTGGGGACCGACGTGGGCGGCAGCCTGCGTATCGCCACCAGCCACCACGTGGGCCTGCACCACCTGCCGCCGGTCCTGAAAGAATTCAGCACCCTCTACCCGGAAGTGGCGCTGGACATCAACTTCGTGGACTCGGAGCAGGCTTACGAGGCGCTGATGGCCGGCGAGTACGAACTGGCGGTGGTCACCCTGGCGCTCAAGGAATACCCCAGCCTGGAAGCCCACGTGATCTGGCCCGACCCCTGTGTGGTGGTGGCCGCGCCGGACCACCCGCTGGCCCAGATGCCGACCCTGGACCTCTCCGACCTGGCCTGCTACCCGGCGATACTGCCGGACCTGAACACCTATACCGGGCGGCTGATCAAGCGTGAATTCGACGCACAGGGACTGAAACTCACCGCCAAGCTGGCCACCAACTTCCTGGAGACCATCAAGATGATGGCCGGCGTGGGCCTCGGCTGGAGTGTGCTGCCGCGCACCCTGGTGGACGACAGCCTGGCGATACTACCAGTGGAAAAATTGCACATTGTGCGCAACCTGGGGGTTATCAGTCACCGCGCGCGCACCCTCAGCAACGCCGCCAACGCCTTGCGGCAACTGCTTTTTGCAGCAACTCACACTTCAGCGGAGGAGGTTGGCGCGAATAACCGCACGGCGGGAAAAAAATAGTACACTTCCCCGCAGCCCAATAACGGAGAGAATCCATGAGAAAAGCAACACTAGTCCAGAGTCTGATTGTAAGCGCCGCCCTGGCCAGCGGTACCGCCGGCGCCGATACCATCCTCGGCTTCGACGCCAGTGCCGGCGTCTGGCAGCCCAGCTACAGTGGCAATCTCGGTGTGGACGACTTCGACGTCGACGAGTTTTCCCTGGCGGAAGACAACATCACCTTCATCCAGGCCGCACTGGAGCACCCGGTTCCGCTGGTGCCCAATATCCTGGTGGCCCACAGCAGTGTGGAAACCAACGGTACGGCCATGCTGGGGAGCGAAAATATCATTTTCGACGAGGAGACCTACAGCGCAAACACTGAGGTGAGTGCGAACATCGATCTGTCCCACACCGATGCTACCCTCTATTACGAAATTCTCGACAACTGGGTCAACCTGGACCTGGGCCTGACCGCGCGCCGGTACGACGGCGCCCTGGAAGTGACGAGTGAAGAAGGCCAGACGGAAAATATCGAGCTGGCCGGTGTACTGCCCATGGCCTATGCCATGGCCCGCTTCGACCTGCCGTTCACCGGCTGGTCCATCATCGCCCAGGGTAACGGCACCAGCTACCGGGGCGACTCCCACACCGACTTCACCGCCAAAGTGCGCTGGGACTTTATGCCCGCGGCGGACTTCGCGGTCGAGGCTGGCTACCGGATGATGACCCTGAACCTGAAAGAGCTGGACTCCCTGCAGAGCGACCTGGAGATCAAGGGACCCTACCTGGGGCTGAATCTTCACCTGTAAGGACTCGGGACTCGCATGATTGTAGGAGCGGCCGTTGGCCGCGATCGGGTCGGGATATAAACCACCGCCGATCGCGGCCAACGGCCGCTCCTACAGCATCATACCGGCCCTTTAGTCATCCTCCGCGCCCGGCGCGCGCAGCCAGTTCGCCGATAAAGGTGATTGCGCTCGAAATCCACAGAGATTAACGCGCGTTTTACGTTTTACCCCTTGACGGTCACCACACCCGGTTGCACGTCGCCGTTTTGCGCGCGCTGGCGCAGGGCGTGGTCCACCAGCACCAGGGCCATCATGGCCTCGGCGATGGGCGTCGCGCGGATGCCCACGCAGGGGTCGTGGCGACCCTTGGTAACCACCTCGATGGGATTGCCATGTACATCGATGCTGCGCCCGGGAATGCGCAGGCTGGAAGTGGGTTTGAGGGCGATGTGCGCGATGATGTCCTGGCCGCTGGAGATGCCGCCGAGCACGCCGCCGGCGTTGTTGGAGAGGAACCCTTCAGGGGTTATCTCGTCGCGGTGCTCCGTGCCTTTCTGCTCCACGCTGGCGAAGCCCGCACCAATCTCCACCCCCTTGACCGCATTGATGCTCATCAGCGCGTGGGCCAGGTCCGCATCCAGACGGTCGAAGATCGGCTCGCCCAGGCCCGCGGGCACGCCGCTGGCGTGCACCGAAATGCGCGCGCCGATGGAGTTGCCCTCCTTGATCAGCGCCTGCATGTAGTCCTCCATCTCCGGGACCTTGTCGGCATCGGGGCAGAAAAAGGGGTTCTGCCCCACCTGGTCCCAGTCCAGCTTTTCCACCCGGATGGGCCCCAGCTGCGACAAGTAGCCGCGCACCTCTATACCGTACTGTTGGCGCAGCCACTGCTTGGCGATGGCCCCGGCGGCCACGCGCATGGCGGTCTCCCGCGCCGACGAACGGCCGCCGCCGCGGTAGTCGCGCAGGCCGTATTTCTGCCAGTAGGTGTAGTCCGCGTGGGCCGGGCGCACCTGTTCGGCGATATTGGCGTAGTCCTTGGAGCGCTGGTCGGTGTTTTCGATCAGCAGGCCGATGGGCGTGCCAGTGGTCTTGCCTTCAAACACACCGGAGAGAATCTTCACCTGGTCCGCCTCGCGCCGCTGGGTGGTGTAGCGGGAGGTGCCGGGCTTGCGCCGGTCCAGCTCCAGTTGGATATCCGCCTCGCTGATCTCCAGCCCGGGGGGGCAACCGTCCACGATACAGCCCAGCGCCGGGCCGTGGCTCTCGCCGAAAGTGGTGACGCAAAACAGCTTGCCAAAAGTGTTGCCCGACATAATGTGAAATTCCCTGCCTGCCAATCAGTGATTTATCTAGTTCTGGAATTCAAACTCGAGGCGGCTTAGTGCCACATTGAGCCATTTGAACTCTGAGACCCGGGTATATCCGAGGAAAGCGGCGCATTATAGAGGATTCGGGCGGCGGGTGATTGGATTGAAACGCAACCCGCTGCCGCGAAACCAATCACCGGTCGTTGAAAAACTTCCGGTAGGCCAGCAGTTCCTCGCGGCGGATCACAAAGACCCCGTGACCGCCCTGCTCCAGTTCCGGCCACACGAAGGGCACCAGCGGAAAGGCCTCCTCCAGCGCCTCCCAGCTGTTGCCCACCTCGCACACCAGCAGTCCCTCCGGCTGCAGGTGGTCCACCGCCTCGCGCAGCAGCCTGCGGGTGAAGTCGAGGCCGTCGTCGCCGGAGCCCAGGGCGATCTCCGGTTCCGCACGGTACTCCGCAGGCATCTCCGCCAGGTCGCGGGCGTCCACATAGGGGGGATTGCACAGGATCAGGTCGTAGCTGCAGCCCTCAAGACCGGAGAACATGTCCGACTGCACAGCGCGCACCCGCTGGTTGAGATGGTGGCGGTTGATATTGATCTGCGCCACTTCCAGGGCCTCGGCAGAAATATCGCTCAGGTCCACCCGCGCCTCGGAAAAGGCCATGGCGCTGGCGATACCGATACAACCGCTGCCACAGCAGAGGTCCAGCACCGCCAGCGGCTCCCCCTGCAGCCAGGGCTGGAATTCACCGCGAATCAGCTCGCCGATCGGCGAACGGGGCACCAGCACCCGGCTGTCCACGTAGAAGGGGATATCACAGAACCAGGCCTCGTGGGTGAGATAGGGGGCCGGTAATCGCTCGTCGACCCTCCGCTCCAGCAGCGCGATCACTTCGCGCCGCTCCTCCGTGGTCAGGCGGGCCTGCAGCACCTCCGGCTTACTGTCCAGAGGCAGGTGCAGGGCGTGCATCACCAGCAGCAGGGCCTCGTCCCAGGCGTTGTCGGTGCCGTGGCCGAACCAGAGCCCGGCCTCGTTGAAACGGCTGGTTCCCCAGCGGATATAGTCCAGCACCGTACACAGTTCGCTGGCCTCACGCTTTTCTATCATCAACTCTGTCCTTTACTAAGGGGTGACAAACGCTTAGGGTAGCGCGTCCTTCAATATCGCAAGTCAACCGAGATGAACGAACACTACGCGCGAATTATCGAAGCAATCGGCGAGGACCCGCAACGCCCGGGTCTGCGGGATACCCCGGCGCGCGCCGCCAAGGCCATGGAATACCTGACCCGCGGCTACCGGCAGACGGTGGAGGATGTGGTCAACGGTGCCCTCTTCCCCTCCGACTGCAGCGAGATGGTGCTGGTCAAGGATATCGAACTCTACTCCCTGTGCGAGCACCACCTGCTGCCATTTATCGGCAAGGCCCATGTGGCCTATATCCCCGACGGCAAGGTGGTGGGCCTGTCCAAGGTGGCGCGAATCGTGGATATGTTCGCGCGGCGCCTGCAGATCCAGGAACAGCTGACGGTGGAGATCGCCGAGACCCTGCTGCGGGTCACCGGCGCCGCCGGCGTGGGGGTCATTATCGAGGCCAAGCATATGTGCATGATGATGCGCGGGGTGGAGAAACAGAATTCAGTGATGAAGACCTCCGCCATGCTGGGTACCTTCCGCTCCTCCCAGGCCACCCGCAACGAGTTCCTGTCCCTGATCCGCTGAATCCGGGCAAACCCAAGGTGCGCCAGGCGCACCTTCTCCCCCGGCTGGTATCACACTCCCCCGGACTCCGCTAAGCCTTCTTCCGCTAAGCTTTATAGGGAAGCCGAAGCCGGGAAGAGACATCCATGCCCCATCTGGTCATCGAATATGCCCACAAGCTGGAGGACAAGGTCTCCATCAGCGCGCTGGTGAGCGCGGCCCAGGAAGCCCTGAGCCAGACCGGGCTCTTCGCCCCCCACACCATCAAGACCCGCGCCCTGCCCTACCATCACTTTATCGCCGGGGAAAAGGGCGGCTGCTTCGTTCACGCCGAGGTGCGCCTGCTGGAGGGCCGCAACGAACAGGAGCGCGAGGCAGTGAGTTCCGCGGTGTTCAACTGCCTGTGCCAGTTTGCCGACGGGGTGCCGGCGGTGACGGTGGAGGTGCGGGAGATGGACCCGGGGTGCTATTCGAAGCGGTTGCCTTTTTGAGATTTGGCCGCAGGAAGCTTCGATTTAGAGATTGGCGGCTCTGCTACCGGTGGCTTTTTGCGGGACACGCCGTGAATCCTTCCCTGGAGGCTTGTCCGCGAGGTCCCTCTCGCAGACAGTCCCGCAAAAAGCCACCGGCATCAGGACCTTCGCATCACGATTATTGTTGCTAGACAAATGCCGATCGCGGCCAGCGGCCGCTCCTACAGGCAGGCGCTTAGAGCCTGTTTAGAATCTCGCAAAGAACTCTGCAGGTCGGGAGTGTTGCCTCTTTCCGGGACCGTATGAGGCAGGGATGCCGATTACGAGCGTACAGGGATGTATTCACAGCGTGTCCCGGAAAGAGGCAACTCTCCCGACCCCGCGCTGGGCGTGCAGAGCACCATAGCCCTTAGTCGGTTTCGCCGCACAGGAAGGGGCCGAACCATTCGGCGATGGGTTCGGCGCCCTCCTCCATGTGCAGGTGATGACCGCCGGGCATTTCCCGCACCTCAATATTGCCATAGCGTTCCAGCACCGGGCGCAGGCGCCTGATCATATCGGCGATGCCCTCCTCGGCGAGCACCAGGCGGATGGGCATGGTGGCCCGGTCCAGGAAGGCCTGCACCTGGGCGTTGTTGAGTTTGGCGGTGGAGGTGGACATCAGGCGCGGGTCGCTGCTCCAGGTCACCCCGCCGTCCAGGGGGCGGGTGCCGCGTTCGGTGAGAGCCTGGGCCGCCTCCCTCGAGAGGCGAAACAAGCCGTTGCAGCGAGCCTCCACGGCGGCCTCCAGGCTGTCGAACCGGCGCGGTTTGCGCCCGCCGTAGCGGGCCCGCTGGGCGATGGCCCTGGCGAGAATCTCAGGGGCATCGGCATCCTCCGCCGGTGGTGGCACCAGGCCGTCGATCAGCGCCAGGCGCTCCACCCGGTCCGGGAAGGTTCCGGCGGTGAGCATCGCCGCCACTGCGCCACGGGAGTGGGCCAATAACGAAAACCTGCGCCAGCCCAGAGCGTGGGCCATACCCAGCACATCCTCCACTTCCTCCCAGATGTTGTAGTTGGCATCCCGCGAGCGGTGGTAGCTGCGCCCGTGGCCGGCCATGTCCACCGCCACCAGATCGAGCCCTTCCAGCAGCGGCGCCAGGCGGTCAAAACTGGCGCAGTTGTCCAGCCAGCCATGCAGGACCAGCACGGGATTGCCATCGGGACTGCCCCAGCGACGGGCGGCGATGGTCTTGCCGTCGAATTCGAGATTTATTTCGCGGGAGGATTGGTTCATGGGCGGCGACATCCGGAGAGACTGGCGGCCGATGTTGCCGGTGTCAGGGATTGCTTGCAATGACCAGGGGAATCAGAAGTGGTGGTCTATTGAACTGGCGGGCCTGCGGCCCGCTTGCGGAGCTGGAGTTCCGCGTTCCCGGCGGCGCTTCCAATTCCGCATTCCGCATTCCGCATTTATTCAGGGTGTTGCAGCCACTCCAGCTCGGCGCAACCTGTGGCCCACACCTCCGACTGCAGGCAGGCCAGGCTGGCGGTATCCAGGAAGTGGGCATCGTCGCTGCCACAGAGGCCGTTAACCAGCCTGCCCACCAGCGGCTGGTGGCTCACCAATAGCAGCGGAAAGCTTTTCGCCTGGCCCAGGGCATCGATAACCCGTTGGGGCGGGGTGCCGCCGATCAACAGCGGCTCGGTGATCACCGGCAGCCCCAGCGACTCGGCGACGATTTCCGCGGTCTGCTGGGTGCGCACAAAAGGGCTGGCCCAGATGGCGCGCACCTGCTCCAGCTCCTCTGCGCGCAACTCGCAGATCCGCGACACCTGGGCTCGGCCGCGTTCGGTCAACTGGCGGGAGTCATCCGCCACTACCATGGGTTCGGCTTCACCGTGGCGCAAGATCAGCAGTTGCACGGGTTTTCCTCAGGCCGGTCCGGGAATGTTATTCTTTGCCACCGCCTTTTTCGGTTTCCGCAGCTTCCTCGGAACCCAGCTCTATGACTTCCTCCTCCCCGCCCTCGGGGACCACCTCCGCCTCTACTTCCTCGGCGCTTTCGTAGCCGGACAGGTCCTCCATATCGGACTCCGGCCATTCGGAGAAGGGAAAAGGTTTTTCCTCGGTGTTGTAGATCAGAAACTGCAGCGTCTGGTAAATATAGGAGGCGATCTGGTCGCCGAGTCGGCGCAGGTTGTCGTTGGGGCCGCCGGTAATGATCGAAAACAGGAATTGCAGTACTACCACCGCGAGCATCACAATGCCGGCGATTTCCAGCAGTATTGCGAAGAGCACCATATACAGAAGGCGCAGCCAGTGGTTGCCGGAGGTCAGGTTCCGTTTCAGTTCTTCATTCTTCATGGGTGGATCACCATTAGGGTTTTGCACTTTTTACCTATTTCTCAACCTTGACTGAGTAGGCCACGTCGAAGGTTTGCGCGCCCGACATCAAATCTCGAATTACCTCCGGAATCGGGCGCTCTTCAAATAATATGGCGTGAATCGCGGAAACCAAGGGCATATACACGCCCATTTCGTCCGCCTTGTGTTTAATCAGGCGCACGGTGTTGACCCCTTCCGCCACCTGGCCGATTTCCGCCACCGCCTCTTCCAGTGCGCGCCCCTTGCCCACCAGGTAGCCCACCCGGTAGTTGCGGCTCAGGTCCGAGGAACAGGTCAGGATCAGGTCGCCCACACCCGCAAGGCCGATAAAGGTCATGGGGTCCGCGCCCACGGCCTCGGCAAAGCGCATCATCTCCGCCAGTGCGCGGGTGATCAGCAGGCTGCTGGTGTTTTGCCCGCGCTCCAGTGCCGCGGCCATGCCGGTGACGATGGCGTAGATGTTTTTCAGCGCACCGGCCAATTCGACCCCGAACACATCGCTGCTGGAGTAGATGCGGAAAGTCTCCGAGTGCAACACCTTCTGGATACTGCTGCACAGCTCTTCATCTTCGCTGGCGATCACCGTGGCGGTGTAATGCCCCTCGACAATTTCCTTGGCGAAGTTAGGCCCGCTGAGCACCCCCACGCGCATGCCGCTGGTCTCCTCCCGCAGGATATCGCTCATCAGGTGGAAGTTGTCGTGCTCCACGCCCTTGGTGGTGGAGATCAGCATGGTACCGGCTGCGAGCAGCGGCGCCACCGAGTGCACCACTTCGCGAAAGGATTTGCTGGGGATGGCCACGAACACTATCCGGCAGCCGTGCACCGCCTGCTCCAGGTCGCTGGTGATCTGAAGCTCCGGGTGCAGCGGCACTCCCGGCAGGTAGTACTGGTTTTCGCGCAGTTCGCGGCAGCGCGCGGCGCGCTCCGGGTCGCGCATCCACTGGCGGGTGTCGTGGCCGTTGCCGGCGACAATGTTGGCAATCGCGGTGCCGAAGCTGCCACCGCCCAATACGGCAATGGCAATGGACTCGGTGGTTTCCGTAGAAGTCATAAATCTGATTTGTTTTGAGTTTTGCGGATTATAGAGGGCGGCCCGGGCGAGCCCAATGACGGCGGGAAAAAAATGTGAGTTTCGGTCAGTTCGTGCAAAAATTAGGCGATAGAGGATTTTGTAGGAGCGGCTGTTAGCCGCGATCGGTCTTCCAGTTGTCTAAACGCCGATCGCGGCCAACGGCCGCTCCTACAAGGGGAAGCCGCTAGCTGTTGAGCTCCAGCAGCAGCGCATTGAGCCGACGCACATAGTCCGCCGGATCGGCCAGCTGGTTGCCGGCGGCCAGGTTGGCCTGATCCATGAGGATGTTGGTGAGATCCGCAAAGCGGTCTTCATCGGCCTCTTGATCCAGGCGCTGCACCAGCGGGTGGGAGGGGTTCAGCTCGAATATGGGCTTGGCCTCCGGCAGCGACTGGCCGGCCTGTTCGAGAATGCGGCGCATCTGCGGGCCCATATCCTGTTCGCTCACCACCAGGCAGGCGGGGGAATCCACCAGGCGGGTGGTGGCGCGCACGTCTTCCACGCGGTTTTCCAACACGCCTTTGACCCGCTCCACCAGCGCGCCGGCGTCCTTCTCCACTTTTTCGCGCTCGGCCTTGTCCTCCTCGGTCTCGGCTTCGCCCAGATCCAGTGCGCCCTTGGCCACGTCCTGGAATTGCTTGCCGTCGAATTCATGCATATGCCCCACGAACCACTCGTCCACCTGATCGGTAAGCAGCAGCACTTCGATGCCTTTCTTGCGGAAAACTTCCAGGTAGGGGCTGGATTTTGCGGTGGCGAAGTTGTCGGCACACACATAGTAGATATGCTTCTGGCCGTCTTTCATCCGGCCCACATAATCTTCCAGGGACTGGTCCTGTTTAGGCTCGTCGGTATGAGTGGTGGAAAAGCGCAGCAGCTTGGCCACCTTTTCCCGGTTGGCGAAGTCCTCTGCCGGCCCCTCTTTCATTACATTGCCGAACAGCTCCCAGAATTTTTGATACTGGTCCGCATCCTTCTTCGCCAGTTTTTCCAGCATATCCAGCACGCGCTTGGTGAGCGCGCCCTTGATTGCATCGGTATTGCGATCCTTCTGCAGTATCTCGCGGGAGACGTTCAGCGGCAGGTCGTTGGAGTCCAGCACGCCCTTGACGAAGCGCAGGTAGAGCGGCAGGAACTGCTCGGCGTCATCCATGATAAAGGTGCGCTGCACGTATAGCTTGAGACCGCGGGCGGCGTCGCGCTGGTAGAGGTCGAAGGGGGCTCGGGCGGGGATATACAGCAGGCTGGTGTAATCCTGCTTGCCCTCCACCCGGTTGTGACTCCAGGTGAGCGGCTCGTCGAAATCGTGGGAGATATGCTTGTAGAACTCCTTGTACTCCTCCGCCTTGATATCGCTGCGCGAGCGGGTCCACAGGGCCTGGGCGGCGTTGACCGCCTCGAATTCCGGCGCATTCTTCTCTTCACCCTCTTCCTCACCTTCGGTCGCCGGTGTTTCTTTCAGCATCTCCACGGGGATGGCGATATGGTCGGAGTATTTCTTGATGATGGAGCGCAGGCGCCAGCCGTCGGCGAACTCTTTCGCCTCCTCTTTCAGGTGCAGTACCACACGGGTGCCGCGCTGCGGCCACTCGATGTTTTCCACACTGTACTCGGCCTCGCCGCTGCATTCCCAGTGTACGCCCTGGTCGGCCTCGAGGCCGGCGCGACGAGTGAAGACGTCCACCTTGTCGGCGACGATAAACGCGGAATAGAAGCCCACGCCGAACTGGCCGATCAGGTGCGCATCCTTCTTCTGGTCACCGCTGAGGTTCTGCAGGAAGCTGGCGGTGCCGGAGCGGGCGATGGTGCCCAGGTTCCCGATCACCTCGTCGCGACTCATGCCGATGCCGTTGTCGGTGATGGTGATGGTGCCTTCTTCCCTGTCGAACTCGATGCGGATGCGCAGGTCGGGGTCGTCCTGCAGTAGTTCCGGCTTGGACAGGGCCTCGAAACGCAGCTTGTCGGCGGCGTCGGAGGCATTGGAAACCAGCTCGCGCAGGAATATCTCCTTGTTGGAGTAGAGCGAGTGGATCATCAGGTGCAGCAGTTGCTTGGCTTCAGTCTGGAAGCCATGGCGCTCTTTTTGGGCCTCAACGGTCATGGATAGGTCTCCCCGATCAGATGAATCAGAACGAGGAGGAATATTGGGACAGGGTTCCCGGTTTCAAGGGCGGGCCGGATACGCGGGGGCAAATCCTGCGTTCGCCCCTATCGGGTCATGGCTGTGGAGAGGGCGCCATTGCCGGTGATATCGATCACGAAATTGGCGGTCAGGTCGGCAATCACGCGGGACTCCGCGTTCATCAGGATAGCGATGCCGATCTTCTGCTTCTCCGAGTAGGCCACCGCGGCACGGAAGCCGGCCACCCAGCCGCCGTGGTAGATAATGCGGTCATCCCCCATGGTGTACAGGCGCCAACCCAGGCCGTAGCCGGCGTGGGTGAGGTAGTCGCGCCAGATACGGTGGCGCATATGCCGCTGGGTCTCTACCCGCTCGGTGGTGATGTCCTGAATCACCTCCGGCGACAGCACCCTGGGGTAGTAGCCCATCTGCGCCTTCAGCCACTGCGCCATATCCGAGATGCTGGCGTTGACCCCCGCCGCCGGCGCTGCCAGGTAGTACTCCTTCCTCACGGTTACCGGGCGCCAGCCGCGGCCGGTCTGCACATGGGGGGCGGCGCGGTTGTTGGAGGCCATGAAGCTCTCCCAGCCCAGAGAAGCATCTTTCATCTTCAATGGAACGAAGAAGCGCTCTTTCAACTGGCGCTCGTAGGTGACCCCGGTGGCCTTGTAGATCACGTCCTCGATCAGGCTGAACAGCACATTCTGGTAGCCGTAGCAGTTGCCCGGCTTACAGCGCGGATCGATATTGGCGAACTGGGGTAGGATCTTGGAGAGCGGCTTGTTGTCTTCCAGGTAGTTGTCGTAGGCGTTGGGGGTCAGCCCCGATGAGTGGCTGAGCAGATGCTGCACCTGCAGCTGGCGGGACAGCGCGGGGGTCTTGAAGCTGAGCTCGGGCACGTAGCGCACCACCCGGTCACCCCAGCTGAACTTCTTTTCGTGCTCCAGCACCGCGGCCATGCTGCCGGCGAAGGTCTTGGACACCGAGGCCAGGCGGAACACCGTGTTGCGGTTTATCCGGCCTCTCTTTCCCTTGACCCGCACGCCGTAGGTGTTCATGGCCACCACCCGGTCGCCGTCCACAATCACATAGGCGGCCCCGGGGATATCCTGCTTTTTCACCAATTGATGGAAATAGCGGTCGAAATTCCTGGCACTGGCGTCCACATCGCCCGCAACGCACACCGGCAGCCAGGCACCACAGAGGGCCGCCAGCAGGCAACGTAGCCTATCGCGCCGACGCCGAGGGAGAAAAGAGGACCATAAAGACAGAAATTTCATGCCGTACTTCGAGCCGCCGCGGCAGGGTGTAAATCCAAAAGCTGTGTTTAAGACTAGCAGCCTGCGGAAAAATTCTCTCCCAAGGCCGACTGACCGGACAAAGCGTGGCATTGTAGCTCAATGAACGCGTGCCGGGGACATATCGGCGGATATGTAGATCGGAATGCCTCGGCGGCCGGAGACCAGCAGAGCATAGGGGTGGCGGCAAGGCAGAATGACACCTATTAAAAAGCCGCCCGAAAGGCGGCTTTCTAGCATCAAATCAGCATTAAACGGGATTTCCGTTGATGCTTACAGCTTCTCAGCGTGCTCGCTCAGGTAGGCGGCCACACCTTCCGGAGAGGCGCTCATGCCCTTGTCGCCTTCCTGCCAGCCGGCCGGGCAGACTTCGCCGTGCTCCTGGTGGAAAGTCAATGCGTCGACCATACGCAGCATCTCGTCGACATTGCGGCCCAGCGGCAGGTCGTTGACCACTTGGTGGCGCACCAAGCCCTGCTCGTCGATCAGGAAAGAGCCGCGGAAGGCCACGCCGCCTTCGGACTCGACGTCATAGGCCTGGCAGATCTCGTGCTTGGTATCGGCCACCAGGGTGTATTTCACCGGGCCGATGCCGCCGTCGTTGACGGAAGTGTTGCGCCAGGCATTGTGGGAGAACTGGGAATCGATGGATACGCCGATTACCTCCACACCGCGCTTCTGGAACTCCGAATAGCGGTGATCAAAAGCGATCAACTCGGACGGGCACACGAAAGTGAAGTCCAGCGGGTAGAAGAAAACTACCGCCTTCTTGCCTTTGATGGCTTCGCTCAGGGTAAAGGTGTCGACGATCTCGCCGTTGCCCAGTACTGCTGCAGCTGTGAAATTCGGTGCTGGTTTGCCTACCAGTACAGCCATGAGAACCTCCTCATTATTCCGATGATGGGTTAGTAAATTGAACGACAATGTGGTCAATTTATATGCAATCGCTATAAATTGAATCAGATTTGATAGTGGCCCGCTATGATACACAGGCGCCTCTTTCAGTCCCATTAATTTTTTATATAGCTTCGATAGCGATGGGAATGAAAGAGATTGACCTCACTCCCCTGCCCGGTCACAGCTTCCCCTCCCACCCGGAGCAACCTGGACTAGAATAAAAACTGACCAGACACAGAATCTCATTGACACTCATTCTCACTTGCAATACGATCTTCGCAGATTCAGTTTTTAGAGCGTAATTTACGCCAGGGCTCCATCGACGATGTACGTATGTATCTGTAAAGGCATTACCGACCGCCAGATCAAGGAAGCGGTCTACGACGGCTCCACATCCGTCAAGGCCCTGCGCCGCCAGTTGGGCGTCTCCTCCCAATGCGGCCGCTGCGCGGAACTGACCCAGGAGATCATCGACGAGACCATGAGCGGCGGCATGGTGGCCGCGGGCAACAACGGGTTGTTCTATTCCGCCGGCTGATCCTCCTCTCAAACACTCCCTCCGCAGCCAACCGCAACACAGGCTGCCGCCTGGCGTAACTGCCCGCCTGTTCTATCTTTAGCGGAGCACTTCCCGACTGCCGGCCGCCCCATGAGACAGTATCTGCAGCATCTCGGCGAACGCCTGCGTTCCAGCTTCTGGCTCGTGCCGGCGGTGATGGCGGTCGCCGCCATCGCCCTGTCCCAAGGGATGCAGCTAGTGGACCAGGTCGCGGGACCCGCCGGACTGCCGGGAATGAGCTGGATGCGCCTGCAGGACCCGGACAGCGCCCGCTCACTGCTGGCCATGATCGCCGGCTCCACCATCACAGTGGCCGGCACCGTGTTTTCCATTACCACCGTGGCCCTCACCCTGGCCTCCAACCAATTCGGCCCGAGACTGGTGCGCAACTTTATGCGCGACCGGGGTACCCAATGTGTCCTCGGCATATTTCTCTCCACTTTTGTGTACGCGCTGGTAACCATGCGCGGCATCGATGCCCAGAGTGACGCCGCCACCAATCACGGCCTGGCGGTACACACTGCGGTGCTGCTGGCCGTAGTCAGCATCGCCTTCCTGATCTATTTCATCCACAACGTGGCGCAATCCATCCAGGTGGACAACGTCACCTTTCACATCAACCGCGAGCTCAGCGACGCTATCGACCGCCTCTACCCCAGTGCCCACCACCACTTCGGCGAAGGTGCGGAGCGCTGCGACACCGATCGCCTGCCGCTGGGCGAAGACCGGCTCAGTATCTTCTGTGAAAAGAGCGGCTATATACAGATCATCAACCGGGAAAAGCTGATCCGCTGGGCGAGCGAGCACGACTGCTGTATCCGCCTGGAGTGCCACCCGGGCAGCTACCTCAATTCCTGGACTCCGGTGGCCAGCGTGTTCCAGCCGCCACGGCACCTGGACAGCGAAACCATCAGCAAGAGTGTTGCCGGCGCCATCGGCACCGGCCACCAGCCCACCGCGGAACAGGACATTGTCTTCTCCATTCACCAACTGGCGCAGATTGCGGTGCGCGCTCTGTCTCCGGGTATCAACGACCCCTATACCGCCTACGCCTGTATCAACCGCCTGGTGGATGGTATCGGCAAGGTGCTGCAGAGACCCCAATTGCCCAACTGTTTTCGCGACGACGACGGCAACCTGCGCCTGGTAACCCTCCAACTGGATTTTGCCGATCTGCTGCAGGCGGCTTTCGATGAAATCCGCGAGTACGGCCGCCAAAGTGGCGTGGTCATGCGCCACCTGGTGGATGCCCTGCTCGGCCTCACGGAAGTCTGCACCCGCACAGAAGACAGGCATGCGCTGAGAAGGTATACCGACCGCCTGGAAGAAGACCTCGAAAAATTTATCGACGACCGATTCGATCGGGAAATTATCCAAAAGAAAATCTCTGGAATCCGCCAGTGGATCAACCTTCCCTGAACACCATTGGACAGGTCTTTTTCATCCGCAGGAAACAATCTAAAAGGGAATCATTCTCGTTGTAATTTTCTGCCGAATTCCTCTTAATTTCCCTGTTTTTCCGCACACAAACAAAACTCGCCTTTTTCTTGACTTGCCCCAACGGGAGACGCAAACTCCACCGGCATAGTGGCGGCGACTCTACAATATGCAGGTAACAAAACAGCTGCAGCTTAACCTAACAAACAGGAATATCCTGAACATCCATTCAGTCTCGGCAGGGCCAGGAGCAAAAGCTATGAAAGGCGATCCCAAAGTTATCGAACATTTAAACAAAGCACTGGGCAACGAACTGGTGGCCATCAACCAGTACTTCCTGCATGCCCGCATGTACAAAAACTGGGGACTGAAAGAGCTGGCGGAAAAGGAATACCACGAATCCATCGATGAGATGAAACACGCCGACTGGCTGATCGAGCGGATTCTGTTTCTCGAGGGCATTCCCAATCTGCAGCACCTGGGTAAGCTGCTCATCGGGGAAGACACCGTGGAAATGCTCAAGTGCGACCTGAAGCTGGAGTCCAAGGCCATCCCCGACCTGCGCGACGCCATCGCCCACTGCGAATCGGTGCGCGATTACGGCAGCCGGGAACTGCTGGAAAAAATCCTCGAATCCGAGGAGGAACACGTGGACTGGCTGGAGACCCAGCTGGACCTGGTCGACAAAGTCGGCCTGCGGAACTACCTGCAATCTCAGATGGAAACCGGAGAATAATCCCAAGCACAACCGACGGACGGGATGACGAGCCAGGATTGAAACAGGATGTCCACAGCCATTCCCAAACAAAAAAGCCGCGGCAACCACCGCGGCTTTTTTTGTTTGGGCAAAGAGGAAAAACCTATTCCCCGCCCTCACCCTCGGCAGAGGCCTCTTCCACCAGGGTCTTCAGCTCGCCGTTTTCGTACATCTCCATAATGATGTCACAGCCACCGACCAGCTCTCCCTTGACCCACAGCTGCGGGAAGGTCGGCCAGTTGGCGTATTTCGGCAGCTCGGTGCGGATATCCGGATTGGACAGCACGTCCACATAGGCAAAGCGCTTGCCGCAGGCCATCAGCGCCTGGGAGGCACGCATGGAAAAGCCGCACTGGGGTGCGTTGGGGCTGCCTTTCATATAGAGCAGGATCGCGTTGTCGGCTATCTGCTGCTTGATGTTCTCCAGTGTGTCCATAGGTATGACCAACCTCGATTAGAAAGTGTTTCGGCCCGGCGCCCGGCGCCCGTTCGCTGTTTTGAGGGGCGGGATTGTACCCCACCCAACCCACCGGTGCATCTCGCGACCAGTGCGCTAGTGCCCGCCCTGGTCCATCGGAAAGTCGCAGGCGCCCCAGGCCTTCATCCCCCCGAGCAGGTTGCGCACATCGGTGAACCCCAGGCGCAGCAAAATACTGACTGCAAGCCCTGCACGATGCCCGACCCCGCAGGTCACCACCAGGGTCCGGTCCCTGTCGAGGCCCGTCTCAGAGAGGCGCTCCTCGAGATACCCGACGTATAGATGGACCGCGCCGGGAATATGCCCGCTGTCAAACTCGCCGTCCTCGCGCACATCGAGTACCTGCATTTCATCGAGCCGGTCGATCAGTTCACGGGGGGTGATCACGCGGTTGTGCCGGAACGGGTGCCCACTGTTGCGCCAGCTGCCAAAACCGCCGGCCAGGGCGCCCTCGACCCGGTCGATACCGATGCGGCTGAGATACAGCGCGGCAGTTTCCATATCCTCGCCGCGGTCTCCCACCAAAAGTAGCTCCGTGGTTTCATCGGCCAGCCAACCGCCAAAAACCGGCAAACCCTGCAACCAGATACTGTAGCTGTCGGCAATATGGCCACCCGCAAAGGCTTCGGGTTCCCGCGTGTCGAACACCTGCCGCCGCTTGCGCGCATCGGCAAACTCTTCCGGCCCCAAGAACCTGACCGCACCGAGAACCTCCGGTGGCTCCAGCCCGCCGTGCAGGTTCACCTTTTCCATCAGGCGAAAGTACGGCGGCCGCGGCAGCCGCTCGCCGCCTTTCTTGCGGGCAAATGCATCCCGGTCCAGCGTGAACACATCGTTGAGACGCCGCTCCTCACCGATGGTGGAAAACGGCTTTTCCGACATACCGCTGCCACACACGGACCCCGGCCCATGCGCGGGAAAAACCAACACGGTATCGCCCAACGCCTTCAGCCTGCCGTGCACGGAGTCATACAGTAATGCCGCATTCTCGACCGATTTATCAGCGCCCGGCAGATCACTGCGACCCGTATCGCCAAAAAACAGCGTGTCGCCGGTAAATACGCCCCAGGGGATATCGGCCCCCTTTTCATAGACTGCGTAACACATACTCTCAGGTGTGTGTCCGGGGGTATGAAGGGCGCAAATTTTCAGGCTCCCCAGCGTGAAGCTGTCACCGTCCCCCAGCCGCAGGTCGCCATGGCCGAACAGCTCGTGCTCGCCATTGACTACCCGGGCCCCCGTCAATCTCGCCAGGTAGGCCGATCCCATTACGAAATCCTCCTGGCGGTGGGTTTCGATTACATGGGTGATGCGGCAGCCGAATTCACGGGCTGCGGCCAGGTAGTCGTCCACATCGCGGCGGGGATCCACCACCGCCGCGCAATTGCCGTCGGCAATCACATAAGCGTAGTGAGAAATGGCCGGGGTTTCGATACATTTGAATTTCATGATTTACTCAGCGCAATGGCGCGGACGTGGTTTGGAATTCTCTGCCCATCGGATCAGCGAAAGCAGTGCTCTCAGAATAGTAAACACGGGGCTGGCGACGGTCCGCAGGGGCACCGGAAATGTCACAGGAATAAAGATGGCCACACAGGGCCTTCGGCACCACACCAGCTGACCGCGCCGCGTAGCGCGCCACCACAAGTATGTTAGTATTGCCGGCTTTCCCGGGGAAACTGCGGACGAATGGCGCTCACGCCGAACTTTCTGCGGCTCTCCCGGTTTTTCAGGCCCACCATATGAGGAAACAGCAAAGTGGCCATTCCCGCACTCATGCAAAACTACGGCACCAGAACCCTGACCCTGGTCAGGGGTGAAGGCAACTACGTGTGGGACGACGCCGGCCGACGCTACCTGGACGCTATTTCCGGAATCGCCGTGTGCGGCCTGGGCCACTGCCATCCGGCAGTCACCGAGGCGCTGCAGGACCAGGCGCATACCCTGCTGCACGTATCCAACCTCTACAATATTCCCGCGCAGGAACAACTTGCGGAGAAGCTGGTGACCCTGTCGGACATGGACAATGTGTTCTTTTCCAACTCCGGTGCCGAGGCCAATGAGGCGGCGATCAAGCTGGCGCGCCGGCTCGGCAACGAGCGCGGCCTTGCAGTGCCGCGCATCGTGGTGATGGAGGGGGCCTTCCACGGTCGCACACTCGCCACTCTCACCGCCACCGGCAACGAAAAGATCCAGCAGGGTTTCGCGCCGCTGCCGGAGGGATTCCTGCGCGTGCCCTTCGACGACGTCGCCGCGATCGAAAAGCTCGCCGCCCAGCACAACGACATAGTCGCGGTGCTGGTGGAACCGGTGCAGGGAGAAGGCGGTATCCGCGTGCCGGCACCGGACTACCTGAACAAATTACGCGACCTGTGCGACAGACAGGACTGGCTGCTGATGCTGGACGAGATCCAGAGCGCCAACGGCCGCAGCGGTAAACTGTTCGCCTACCAGCACAACGGCATCCTCCCGGACGTGGTCACCACCGCCAAGGGCCTGGGCAACGGCGTGCCCATCGGCGCCTGCCTGGCGCGGGGCAAAGCGGCGCAGCTGTTTACCGCCGGCAGCCACGGCTCCACCTTTGGCGGTAACCCTCTGGCCTGCCGCGCCGGCCTGGCGGTGCTGGACACCCTGGAAAAGGAATGGCTGATCGAGCGCGCCGCAAAACTGGGGGAACAGCTGCTGCAACAGCTGCGCGAGCAGTTGGCCGACTGTGCCGCGGTCCGTGAGATCCGCGGCCTGGGCCTACTCATCGGCATCGAACTGGACCGCCCCTGTGCCGAACTGGTAGAACAGGCGCGCACCCGCGACCTGCTGATCAACGTCACCGCCGGCAACGTGGTGCGCCTGCTGCCGCCGCTCACCCTGAGCGATGACGAGTGCCGCCAGATCGGCGCCACCGTGAGCACACTGATCGAGAACTTTACCCGGCAAGCGGCCTGAATTTAGGAGGGAACGACTTATGGCCAGACACTTTCTCACCCTGCTGGACCTGTCCGGGGATGAGCTCAACGGCGTTATCGAGCGCGCCATCGAACTGAAAGCCCTGCGCGCCCAAGGCATCGCCACCGAGCCCTTCCGCGATAAGGTACTGGGGATGATCTTCGAGAAATCCTCCACCCGCACCCGGGTGTCCTTCGAGGCAGGCATGGCGCAGATGGGCGGCAGCGCCATCTTCCTGTCCCCCCGCGACACCCAGTTGGGCCGCGGCGAGCCCATCGAGGACAGCGCGCGGGTCATCTCGCGCATGGTGGATATGGTGATGATCCGCACCTTCGGCCACAACGTACTGGAGCGCTTCGCCCAGTACAGCCAGGTACCGGTGATCAACGCCCTGTCCGATAGCTACCACCCCTGCCAACTGCTCGCGGACATCCAGACCTATGTGGAGCACCGCGGCAGCCCCCGGGGCAAGGTGGTGGCCTGGGTGGGCGACGGCAACAACATGTGCCACTCCTACATCAACGCCGCGCGCCGGTGCGACTTCGAGCTGCGTATCGCCTGCCCCGAGGGTTACGAGCCGGACGAGGCCATAGTCGCCGCCGCCGGCGACAGGGTGAGCATTGTGCGCAAACCCGCGGACGCGGTGCGCGGCGCCGACTGGGTGGCCACCGACGTCTGGGCCTCCATGGGCCAGGAAACCGAGCAGCAGGAGCGCAAACGCGCCTTCCAGAGCTTCCTGGTCGACCACGACCTGATGAGTCACGCCAACAACGGCGCCGTATTCATGCACTGCCTGCCCGCCCACCGCGGCGAGGAAGTGAGCGGAGAACTGCTGGAGGACGACGGCATTTCCGTGGTCTGGGACGAGGCGGAGAACCGCCTGCACGCGCAGAAGGCGCTGATGGAGTTCCTGCAGGAACACAGCGGTTGACCCGGGCAGCCCATACCCTCGCCATACCGGCTCGGCCGGTATGGCGAGTCAACAGCTGGTTTGAAGCAGAGCACCTACACGATACTGTAAAACTTCTCCTGTAGGGGTGATCGCCAGCCGCGGTCGGTTGCTGGCTAAACAACGCACAATGATTAAAGAAACGCCAGAAGATTCGCCGGCCGAGTACCACTTTGCTCAAAGACTAAACAAACCGAAACAGTTATTGCCACGGTTAATTTAGCGCGCACTTACTATTAAAAAAAATTCTTAAAACCCTCCCCGGATTAAAAACCGCTGTACAGGCTTTAACCATCCCCAGTAATTGCGGGGGCTGGCACGAAAGTGGCCACTGACAATTACCCCGCTACCCACAAATTATCCACAGCAAACTACGAAGTTATTCGCCTTGAAATAGCCCCTCTATCGCATTATCTTGTTGGTCAGTCGAGACGCAACCCCAATATATTGGGGTGCACCCCAGGTACAGCCCCTAGCCGACGGGGGCCGATTCCGACCCCGGCGCCGCCATTGCGGTGCACCAGTCAGGCACAGTTTTCCAAAAGCAAATCAGAGGTAACCAGGCGGAATGGACTATCCGCCGCAGGCACCCGGAGGCCCCCAACCGGGGGGCGCCCGGCAAAGCGGCCTGTTCCCACCCCGGGGCCCGGAGGGCTGCCGGAAGGGAAAAACGAGGGACCCGTTACCGCCCAATATCCCCCTTCGAGGGTGCTGTCCGAGCGGACAGAAGCGGAAAAACAGTACATACACGCGGAGAAATTCATGCACACAGAGACAGGGCGCTCTCAATCCGTGCCTACGGAAAAAACAGCTACAACCAGAGAGCAGACCGGCGGCAACACCACCCTGGCCGCAACCGCACCGGGACAGATTCGCGTCATCAAGCGCAACGGTACCGTAGTGCCCTACGACGACAGCAAAATTTCCGTTGCGGTCACCAAGGCCTTCCTCGCCGTCGAGGGCGGTACCGCCGCGGCCTCCAGCCGCATCCACGAGCAGGTGGGCGACCTGGTGGCGCAGATCAGCGCCACCTTCCAGCGCCGCATGCCCTCCGGTGGCACCATCCATATCGAGGAGATTCAGGACCAGGTGGAACTGGCGCTGATGCGCTCCGGCGAGCACAAGATCGCCCGCGACTACGTGCTCTACCGCGAGGAACACGCCCGCCTGCGCGCGGAGAAGGGCCAGCACAAAGCCGTCGCGGAGGCCCACCCCAGCATCCGCGTCAAGATGGAAGACGGCACCCTGGTTCCGCTGGACATGGAGCGCCTGCGTACCGTGGTGAGCGAGGCCTGCGAAGGCCTGAAGGACGTGGACGGCGAGGCGATCCTCTCCGAAGCGCTGAAGAACCTCTACGACGGCGTCTCCGAAACCGATATCAACACCGCGCTGGTGATCACCGCGCGCACCATGGTCGAGCAGGAACCCAACTACACCTACGCCACCGCCTGCCTGCTGCTGGACAAGCTCCGCGCCGAGGCATTGCGCTTCCTCGGCGTCGCCGAGCGCGCCACCCAGCACGAGATGGAAACCCTCTACGGCAAAGCCCTGGAAGCCTATGTGCAAAAGGGTATCGAGCTGGAACTGCTGGACCCGGCGCTGGCCACCTTCGATCTGGCGCAACTGGGCGAAGCCCTGAAAGGCGAGCGCGATCACCTGTTCAGCTACCTGGGCCTGCAGACCCTGTACGATCGCTACTTCCTGCACTCAGACGAAATCCGTTTCGAGCTGCCGCAGATCTTCTTTATGCGCGTCGCCATGGGTCTCGCCATCAATGAAGATGACCCCAACGGGCGCGCAATCGAGTTCTACAACCTGCTGAGCTCCTTCGACTACATGAGCTCCACGCCCACCCTGTTCAACGCCGGCACCCTTCGCCCGCAGCTGTCCTCCTGCTACCTCACCACGGTGCCGGACGACCTGGAGGGCATCTACGGCGCCATTCGCGACAACGCCATGCTCTCCAAATGGGCCGGCGGCCTGGGCAACGACTGGACCCCGGTGCGCAGCCTCGGCGCCTACATCAAGGGCACCAACGGCAAATCCCAGGGCGTGGTGCCGTTTTTGAAAGTGGCCAACGACACCGCGGTGGCGGTAAACCAGGGCGGCAAGCGCAAGGGCGCGGTCTGCGCCTACCTGGAGACCTGGCACCTGGATATCGAGGAGTTCCTCGAACTGCGCAAGAACACCGGCGACGACCGCCGCCGCACCCACGACATGAACACCGCCAACTGGGTGCCGGACCTGTTTATGAAGCGCGTCTTCGAAGACAAGGAGTGGACCCTCTTCTCCCCCAGCGACACCCCGGACCTGCACGACCTGTTCGGTACCGCCTTCGAGGAGCGCTACACCCACTACGAGCAACTGGTCGCCGAAGGCAAGCTGAAGCTGCACAAGAAAGTGCGCGCGGTGGACCTGTGGCGCAAGATGCTGGGCATGCTGTTCGAGACCGGCCACCCCTGGATCACTTTCAAGGACGCCTGTAACCTGCGCAGCCCGCAGCAGCACGTGGGCGTGGTGCACTCCTCCAATCTGTGCACCGAGATCACCCTGAACACCCGGGCCAACGACGAAATCGCCGTGTGCAACCTGGGCTCCGTAAACCTGGCCCAGCATATCGAAGACAATAAACTCGATCAGGAAAAGCTGGCGCGCACCGTGAAGACCGCCGTGCGCATGCTGGATAACGTGATCGACATCAACTACTACTCCGTCGAAACCGCGCGCCAGTCCAACATGCGCCACCGCCCGGTGGGCCTGGGCCTGATGGGCTTCCAGGACGCGCTCTACAAGGCCGGCATCTCCTACGCCAGCGACGAAGCTGTAGCCTTCGCCGACACCACCATGGAGGCGATCAGCTACCAGGCCATCTCCGCCTCCAGCGACCTGGCCGCAGAGCGCGGCAAGTACCAGAGCTATGAAGGCTCCCTGTGGAGCAAGGGCATACTGCCGCTGGACTCCATTAAGGTCCTGGCGGAGCAGCGCGGCGAGCAATTTATCGAACAGGACACCAGCGCAAGCCAGGACTGGGACAGCCTGCGCGCAAAAGTGAAAAAACAGGGCATGCGCAACTCCAACGTGATGGCGATCGCGCCCACCGCCACCATCGCCAATATCACCGGAGTCTCCCAGTCCATCGAGCCCACATACCAGAACCTGTATGTAAAATCGAACCTGTCCGGCGAGTTCACCGTGGTTAACCCCTACCTGGTGCACGACCTGAAAGCCCTGGGCCTGTGGGACAAAGTGATGGTCAACGACCTGAAATACTACGAGGGCTCGGTGCAGAAGATCGATCGCGTGCCGGCGGAACTGAAAGCCAAGTACGCCACCGCCTTCGAAGTGGAGCCGCGCTGGATCGTCGATGCCGCCAGCCGCCGCCAGAAGTGGATCGACCAGGCGCAGTCGCTGAACCTGTACATCGCCGGCGCCGACGGCAAAAAGCTGGACCTGACCTATCGCATGGCCTGGTACCGCGGCCTCAAGACCACCTACTACCTGCGCGCCCTGGCCGCCACCAGCACGGAAAAATCCACCGTGAACACCGGCAACCTGAACGCAGTGAGCTCGGGAGCCAGCGCCCCGGTAGCGGCAGCGCCCGCGCCGGCGGAAGTACCCAAGGCCTGCTCCCTGGACGACCCGGACTGCGAGGCCTGCCAGTAAAAGCCTTTCCCTCCCCTCTCCCATTTATGGGAGAGGGGCCGGGGGAGAGCAAAGACCGCGGACCAATACCAATAGGCCCGCAAAAAAGAACTCTCGGGGGAGAGCGTCGCGACCGCGCAAGCGCGGCCAAGACCACTCGCACCCGCCCGGCTCGAGCAGTGACAGAGCCGGAGCGGGCCGCGACCCGGGAGCGCCGAGCCCAACTCGGCAAAAACGGCGGTACAGCCCCCCCTGGGAACGCCGAGCTCCAGCTCGGCAAGCCGGCGAAAGCCGGCCCTGGGAACGCGGAGCTCCAGCTCCGCAAGTCGGCGAACGCCGGCCAAAATCAAAAGACCGAACCAGACACACACCGACAGAAAAGACGGATCAAAAGGCCAACTATGCTGAGCTGGGATGACTTCGACACACAGCCCCAAACTTCCAAGAGAGCCTTCAGCGGCAAACAACAGAAGGCAACCGAACCGCGACCGACGCCGGAGACGCTGCAAAAAGAAGTAACAGAGCCAAGCGCGTCCTACGCATCCAGCGCTCCGGCGTCGCCCGCGGCCCAAAGCAGCAACTCCACAGGGGGCTCCTCCACGCCCCCCTCCTCCGCCGTGGAAGCCGCGCGGGCCGCCGTAGCCAACCTGGACCCGGCCCCGGGCCTGGAAGAGCTGGAAATGGGCGCCGCGCGCATCGAAGTGGATGAGAAACGCATCATCAACTGCCGCGCCGACCTCAACCAGCTGGTGCCCTTCAAGTACGACTGGGCCTGGCAGAAATACCTGGACGGCTGCGCCAACCACTGGATGCCCCAGGAAGTAAACATGAACAAAGACGTCTCCATGTGGAAAGACCCCGAAGGTCTGACCGCGGACGAGCGCCGCATCGTGGAATACTCCCTGGGCTACTTCTCCACCGCCGACTCCCTGGTAGCCAACAACCTGGTGCTGGCCATCTACCGCCATATCACCAACCCGGAGTGTCGCCAGTACATACTGCGCCAGTCCTTCGAGGAAGCCATCCACACCCATGCCTATCAATACTGCGTAGAGTCCCTCGGCATGGACGAGGGCGAGGTGTTCAACATGTATCGCGAAGTCCCCAGCGTGGCCAAGAAAGCCGCCTGGAGTCTCGCGCACACCAGCGGCATCAGCAACCCCAACTTCCAGACCGGCACCACCGAGAAGGACCAGGAGCTGCTGCGCAACCTGATCGCCTTCTACGCGGTCACCGAGGGCATCTTCTTCTACTGCGGCTTCAGCCAGATCCTGTCCATGGGCCGCCGCAACAAGATGACCGGTGTCGCCGAGCAGTTCCAGTACATCCTGCGCGACGAGTCCATGCACCTGAACTTCGGCATCGACGTGATCAACCAGATCAAACTGGAAAACCCCCACCTGTGGACCGCCGAGTTCCAACAGGAAGTGACCCAGATGATCCTGGAAGGCATGGAACTGGAAGTGGCCTACGCCCGCGACACCATGCCCCGCGGCGTACTGGGCATGAACGCGAACATGATGGAGGAATACCTCCACTTTATCGCCAACCGCCGCCTGGTCCAGCTGGGCCTGAAAGAACAATTCCCCGGCGCCCAGAACCCCTTCCCCTGGATGTCGGAGATTATGGACCTGCGCAAGGAGAAGAACTTCTTTGAGACGCGGGTGATTGAATACCAGACAGGTGGTGCACTGCAGTGGTAAGTGCCTACCGGTAGCGAATTACTATATAAGGAAATGTAGTCGCTCACAGGAAGAGAGGTATTTAAAGCGGGCGAGAGCCCGCTTTTTTTGTGATCGAGCATCAGCTCTGGAGCTGGCCGCAACCCGCGATTGCTTTTCGATTATAACGGTGTGAGTATATATGGACACACGTTACTACATATAAACATTCATATTTGCATACGCCTGCGAATAGACTGTTATGACTAAAATTAGATTTCGCATAGGAATTTAGCAAATGGACGAAGGAAAGTTTGTTGCAGATTTTATAGCTAAAAACATTGAAAACATCTGGAATATCGCAAACTCAACGTACGGAAAACTTAATGAGGAAATCAAGCTTAAACTCAAAACAGCCTACTCTGAGTACTTAAAGAAAACAGAGCAAAAATACTCCAAATCAAAATCGTTTTTTATTCGTGATAGGTCAGTTGATCTATACAGCTACTATATTCCAGTGGGACTAGCTAGTAATGGGGATAGAGTAAAGCTTGACACACCATCATTTTCAGATTGTCTAAACCAATCACATCATTTCGTGATTAGTGGCTTAGGTGGAAGCGGAAAATCAGTACTCATGCGGCATTTGTTTCTTGACTGTATTAAACAAAATAGCTATGTGCCAGTGCTAATCGAATTAAGGGATATAAACGCGGAAGGCATAGCCCTCCCAAAACTAATAGATAGCATTCTCGATACCTATGGGTTCAAGTTGTCTGGAGAATTTATCGAAAGAGCAAAGAAAGAAGGTCACTTTTCATTCTTTCTTGACGGCTTCGATGAGGTTGACCATACACAGAGAAAGCAATTAATCAAAGATATCACGGCAATTATCAGGAAATATAATAAATGCCCAGTCTTTATATCCACGAGACCTGAAGATACTTTTAACGGAATAGACGAGCTACTTATACTCAATACAATGCCTTTGGATAAGGCAAAAGCTATTGCTCTCGTCGAGAAGCTTCCTTTTGATGAGTCAACAAAGTCAAAGTTTGTCGAAAACCTGAAATCAGGGCTTTTTGAACAGCACAGTTCATTTCTTTCAAACCCCTTACTCCTTTCAATTATGTTGTTGACATATGGTGAGAACGCAGAGATCCCATCTAAACTTAGCATTTTTTACAATCAAGCATATGAGGCTCTGTTCCAACGACACGACGCAAACAAGGGAGGTTATAAACGAAATAGGCTTACCAGCTTAGACATTCAAGATTTTTCAAGGATATTTTCTCTTTTCTCACTTCAGACATATGAAAAGAGAATTTTCAAAATGCCCAGGACTGACTGTCTCAAATACATAGAAAAAAGTAAAGAGCTACTAAAAATTGAGTTCAATGCTGAAGACTATCTAAATGATCTCTTGAGTGCAGCCTGTCTTTTAATAGAGGATGGCCTAGAAATATCGTATTCTCACAGATCATTTCAAGAGTATTTTGTAGCTTTACATATCTTAGCTTCCCCTCCAGAACTACAAGAAAAGCTTGTTAACAGATACTGGAAGAACTCTTTGTCTGACAATGTAGTCAACCTCCTAATAGAAATGAACTCTGAGTTAGTTGAGCGAGTCCTTATAGTCCCCAAGCTAACAGACTTATTTGAAAAAATTGGGGTTAAGAACTCAGTAGGGATAACTCACACAGCCAAATATATAAAAATTGCGTACGACAAAATCAATATTGAGAACAACTCAATATCTGCCAGTTGGAGCGGATTTAATTCTAACATTTCTCAATTAGTTGGTTTTGCCATTTCCCTATCCGGCATCATAAATAAAATAGACATAAAAAAACACAAAGAATTCATTGAAAGAATCACATCAAAATACGGCGAAAACGGAGAAAAAATAGAATACGAAACTAAGACGCTTACATATCGCTCACCGCTTCTCAAGGAATTATTTGAGTCAGATTCTTTTCTTTCTGGTAGGTATCTGAGTTCCGCATACCAAGGATACAAAATTCTAAAAAATAAACATTCAAATCACACAAAAAGCATTGAAGATTTGCTTGGAATATAGGTCAAAAAAAGAGTCTCAGGGGTCAAGTCTTGACAATAGCAAAGTCTCAGGGGTCAAAAGTCTCAGGGGTCAAGTCTTGACAATAGGGATTGTATTCCATGCCGAACGAACACCAATTATCCAAGCTAGGAACACCTAGCAGATCATCCTTTGCATTATAAAGTCCCGGCCATAAGTGCATAACTGGAAAAATTCTTCAAAACAAGGAGACACAAGGAAGTAATGAGCAATGAAAAATATGCCCATCAATTTAAAACAATGGACGACCTAAGAGCAATAATCAAGGAATTTGAAGGTGCACTGGCAAGACCAACCAGAAACTGGAGCCACCCAACTCTCTACCGAAAACGGGATGTCCAAGAAGGCGACAAGTTAGTCCAAGGCGTTAGAAAAAAGGATTGGCTGCTCTCCGAGGATGAAAAATGGGTTCTCCCTCACAATCAAATGGGGCTCTCTTTCTCATCCCATTGGCAACACCTGAAGGGTGTTTACAAGATGAAGCAAAAACACAACTCGGGGTCCCCTATCCATGTTTACTGGGTTCTGGAACAAGCCGACCTTCCTCCTGGCCTGAAGTTTGAGTCGGACCACCAAAAGAAAGGTCATTATTTGCTCACCGTTACAGAGAAAATTCTGGTTCACCAATTGGTTGCCAAGTTAAGATGGGTCGCCGACAGAATGTCCGTAATCAAGGATGCCGGAGAGAATCTATGATCAAATACAAGCACGACGAAGAGAAAATCGTAGCCCTATTTCTCGCCGAAGAAATCGGCGATTCTTTGGCTAAAGACATTATAAATAAGGGATATGTATCTTCAAAAGAAGAAGCTACACATCTTAGCAAGTTCTTCTGGTTAATGGTCAACAAATCTGCCGAAGGCGATCTCGAATTGCCATGCGAAGGCAGCGCCCAATACTGGACTGAGAAGCTTTATAACTCCATCGGCGGCTATCTTGAACGATCTGGTTACGAGGAACAATGGAATGATGAAATTGATAAAGCATAATACGAAAATAAATGGAGTCCAAAATAAATGTGGTCCACAAATAAATGGGGGCATGATCAACATTATGACACCCCAATCAACCAAGAAAGAATATTAACTCATCGTGATATGGACAGATCAATATCTTGGCATAGAACAAGACAAAAAATCCCCAAAAGTTTAATCCGACTCCATCTATTATTGCGCCTCACATGGTCGTTTTCTTTGCCAGAAATATGGTATGTCGTGCACCCTTGCCGGGGCGCTCGCGCACGGTTTTGACCTCGACGTCAAAGCCGGCTTTCTTCAGCCGCTGAACGTACAGGCTATCGGGCCCGGCCGACCACACCGCCAACACGCCGCCTGGCGTAAGGCAGTTGTAGATACAGCTGGTGCCATCGAGGGAGTACAGCCAGTTATTGTCGTTGTGGGTCAGCCCCTCGGGGCCGTTGTCGACATCCAGCAGCACGGCGTCATAGTCGCCGTCGTGCTTTAACAGTAGCTCAGCTACATCGCCGATATGAACGACGCAGCGGCTGTCGTCCAGTGGCCGGCCGGCGCAGGCCCCCAGGGGCCCACGGTTCCACTCTACTACCTCGGGGATCAGGTCGGCGACAATGACCTCTGCGCAGGGCGGCAGTACCTCGAGGGCGGCGGCGAGCGTGTAACCCATGCCCATGCCGCCCACGACCACACGGGCGCTCTTGTGCTTCTTCAGATGGGCGCAGCCCAGTAGCGATAGCTCCCGCTCACTGTTAAAGCGGCGACTGTTCATTAATTCGCCGCGGGGGCCGCACAGGACGATCGAGAACTCCTGATCGCGCTGGCGGAGCTTGAGTATCCCACCGTCATTAGGAATGTGGGCAGTACCGAGTTCGACCCAGGGTTTCATGGCGTGTGCTCGCTGTGTGGCGGTGGAGATAGGGCGAGTAATGTAACATGAAGCCTCGCCGTATTGGTTAGCGATAAGATAAATGGGTACCGGGGTCAGAGTAGATTTTTGACACCTGAAGCAACAGTCAAATATGCTCGACACATTACAAACTCATAGATAGAACCAAATGAAAGACCTAGACGACCACAAGAAAGTCGCCGTCCTGATCGACGCCGACAACGCCCAGTACTCCAAGGTCAAGGCGATCTTGGATGAAATTTCAGCGCATGGCCATATCGTCATCAAGCGCGCCTACGGAGACTGGTCCAGCGAGAACCTGAAGAACTGGAAAAAGTCGCTGAACGAGCTGGCCATCCAGCCGGTGCAGCAGTTCGCCTATACCACCGGCAAGAACTCCACCGACGCATCGATGATTATCGATGCGATGGATCTGCTCTACTCCGAGCGCTTCGATGCCTTCGCGCTGGTGTCCAGCGACAGCGACTTCACCAAACTGGCCTCCCGCCTGCGCGAATCCGAGATGTTCGTATTCGGCGTCGGCGAGCGCAAAACACCGATTTCCTTCCGTAATTCCTGTGATGACTTTATCTTCACCGAGAACCTGGGCGGCGATGAATCCGCCCCACCCAAGGCCACTGGCAAACCCAAAAAGCCCGAACAGAAGAAACCGCTGAATGATCCTGCCGAGCTGACCCCTCTGCTCACCAAAGCCTGGGAGCAGTACCAGGACGACGACGGCTGGGCCAACGCCTCCGCCGCCGGCAGCTTCGTCAAGCGCTCCATGCCCGACTTCGACCCCAGATCCTACGGCTCCGCCAAGTTTTCACAGATTTTGGATAAGCTGAATGACGCCTTCGAGATCAAAAAAAGCAAGGGAAAAGGCAGCGGCAACCTTATCGTATATCGTATAAAAGAGCGCTAATAATGATGTGGCACAAATCGACATACGCAAAAACTTTCAATCATCATTACCTTTTCAGGAGTATACTTTGAAACTCTGGCTTGCAATCCTGCTTTCCATCTGGTCAATTTCGTTATCCGCAAAAGTTATCGAGTCGATAGACAATATTCCGATATCAACGGAAGCCTCGTACGTATTCTTCTATCACGGCGCTATCGCCGAAGGGAAGAAAAATGATCCTGTATCCGGGCGCCATGGCCTGTATGACTTTACCGGACTGAAGCAGTCTCTGGATTCAGAATCCTACTATCTTGTAACAGAGCATCGTGAAAGAAATGCAATCATCGAAAAGCATGCGAAAGAGCTGGCAAACAAAGTTTCTGATCTACTAAGGAATGGGGTAAACCCAAGTAAAATCAGCATTGTAGGATTCTCCAAGGGAGGCGGTATTGTTGCCACCGCAGCCTCCCTGATAGACAATGAGAATATCCGGTACGTCTTGCTGGCCTCATGTCCCCAGAACAGCCAGGATGTGGATTGGCCGCCCTTCAAAGGCCGACTACTTTCGCTATATGAACGCGAGGACATTTGGGCAGGCTCATGTGCTTTCCTGGCAGACGGATCGCCAAAGGTGAGCGAGTTTAAAGAGGTAGTACTGGAGTCCGGCCTGGGGCATGGGGAGTTCTACCGACCACACAAGCGCTGGCTTGCGCCGGTGCTCGCGTGGATTTCACCGGCAAGCTAAAAACGCTCAGCGCGGGCAACAGTATCGAGGTCATAATCAAACATTGCACCAGCCAAACCTGTTCAGCGGCACAATAATCGGCTACGACCCCGGCGGTAGAAACGCACATGGGGTGGCAGCCTTGTGCTTTACGAGTGGCGAGCTTGCGGATATACAGATAAAAACACTAAATACCGCCGAACAGATCCTGGATTTTTCGGAGAAGTATCCCGATCTGAAAGCCGTCGGCATAGACACGCTTACCTGCTGGTCGACTGGAGAGAGCGGCTGGCGGCCAGCGGACCGCTGGCTCAGGGTGAAGTATAGAGAAGTGATGAACAGCGTCGCCTCCCCCAACAGCCTCTACGGCTCGATGGGTATCAACGGCATGTCTATACTGGTCGCCCTGCGCAGTCAAAATGCCTCATTGGCGGTAACCGAAACCCATCCCAAGGTTCTGTTTCATGCATTGACAGGCAAGAAGTACAACTACGACCAGCTGCATCGGGATAATGGACAAGATGGCATCCGAATGCCTGGGAATACCCCTGGAGACCGATAATGAGCATGAATGGGATGCCGTTATCTCCGCTTATGCCGCCTATGCCGGCCTCTCCGGCCAGTGGACAACGGATCTGCATCAGGGAGAGCGCTCCCAGCAAGAAAGACTTATCATGCCCTGCGGGGAAACCCATTATTGGTGGCCAACAACCGCATAGAACTTTTCCATATGACAGAGGATTGGAGCCTGTGGCAATAACCCACACCGGACGCTTCCCGAAGCATCTACTCCTGCTGCATGAAATGGATATCACAGCGCTATTTGTAGGCGACCTGGCAGAATCCCTCAGGGAAGGAGGTTGGATATCATCTCGCCGGAAGAGGCCTGCACAGACGATATCGCCAGCTACAAAACACAAAAGGTGCTGCGGTACAACCCGGGTAGAGTGGGTGAAATCGCCCTGGATAAAGGGCAGAGTTCCAACCTGTGGTATCGCACTCTGGATGAAAATTACTTGCGTGAACGCTTTAGAACCGAAGTTCTTGGGGGCGAAGCAGGTGAAGATTTTTGAAAGGCGTGTTTTTGCTAGAAATTTATAGTAAAGTAAGATTTTTATGAAAAAATTCCTATTCATCTTTACCGCTTCTCTTTTGTCCAACTTTTGCTTTGCTGTACCCGAAATCAAGGGCACACCACAAGATCTGCGCGGTCTACTTTACCCTTCCGATAATGTGGTAACCATCTCTGGCCACGCCGAAGAAAAGGCCTATTCAGATCAGGCAATAGTCAGCTTGGTCGTCACCACAGAGGAGAAGCAGTTAGCCGATGCAATCGCAAGCAACAGTCTTCTGCGGGATAGGCTAAGAAGTGCGCTCAACTCTGCTGGCATACCGCGGGACGCCATCCAAAATTCAAAGTTCTCCTCTTCACCCCAGTATGGATGGTTCGGGAAGACCCCGAGCAGCTACAAGGTGATTAACCGGATAGCGGTTACCATCGACGAGGAATCTCAGTTGGAGGCAATAGCCCGGCTGGCGGACGAGAACCAGGAGGTGATATTGTCGGATACAACCTTCGAGCACTCCAATAAAGAGATGTATAACAAAAAAGTGAAGTCCATTGCCCTGCAACGAATCATGGAGCAAAAGGCGAACTACGAGCAGACATTGGGCGTCAAACTCACTCCTATCGGCATCCGCAATGCAAAGATGGATTTCCAGGCGACCCGCGGCGCCATGGTTCTGGAAGAAGTAGTTGTAGCCGGGTCCCGAAAGGAGCGGGATGGCTATGTTTCTCAATCCCTGGAGCCCTCATATCAAGCGCCGTCTTTTGATGAAATCCAGTATGAGGCCGAACTCTCGATTGATTTCAAAATTCAATAACTGATAACGACAAATACTAACCAGAATGAAATGAAAAAATTACCAATTTTCCTTATTGGGGCAACAGGGGTTATAGCTCTGACTGTGTACCTCATTAACCCATTCGGCACTGCCACCCTGGATCCACGCGCAAGGATATGGGGTATTATGTACTACCATATTCCATCCGCATCGATGATGCCGACGTTGAATCCTGGGGATTATATCCTGGTCAAAACCTTCGCCTACGCCAATACAATGCCAGAAATCGGGGATATAGTAGTCTACAAGCCACCGCAATTGAATGTTCCTTTTATAGGCAGAGTGATGGCGAGACCTGGAGATAATATATCGGTCCAGGATTCTATTGCCATAGTTAATGGCCAACGACAAGAAGAGAACTATATTTTAAAACCGGAAGGAGTCTGCTATATCCGAGATTTCCCCGAAACGACAGTTCCCGACGAGGCGCTTTTCATAGTCGGTGATAACCGTTGCAACAGCCGAGACTCGCGTATGTTTGGCACTGTTAGCCAGAATAATCTGATTGGCAAAGTATCTTATATTTGGGACTCTAGCGATAAAGATTAAAGAAAAGATATTTAACTTTGACAAGGCGCGTAGAATCAAGAGATAAAGCTTGACATTGGGGTCTCAGTGCGGACACTAGACCAAAACACGGATTACATCCTAAACCAGTATATAAAGCCAATGAAGAAATTGTTTCTCTTGACGTCATCCCTCTGGCTAACCTTGTTATCCGGGGAGCTCCTCGCGGCCGCCAAAATAGAAGCAGATGCCCCAGCCCTGCTCTACACCGGCCGCATAGACTTCACCGACAAGAAAGCCCCCCAGCTCTCCTGGCCGGGCACCAGTATCAAGGCCAACTTTACCGGCACCAGCCTGGGCCTGGTGCTCGATGACCAGAAGGGCCGGAACTACTACAACGTGATCGTCGACGGCAATACCCTCCACCCCTATGTACTGGAGGCCAAGCAGGGCGAACACAGCTACGAGATCTCCCGCGCCCTGGCGCCCGGCAAACACACGCTGGAAATCTACAAGCGCACCGAAGGTGAGGAAGGAGCCACCGCTTTCAAAGGCCTCCTCCTGGATGACAACGGCAAGCTGCTGTCGCCCCCAACGCGACCGAAGCGGCGGATGGAAATCTATGGCGATTCCATCACCTGCGGTATGGGCAACGAGGGTGCGGACAACGGCCGCGACGATCTGGCCTCGGAGAAGAACAACTACTGGGCCTATGGTTCCGTCGCCGCTCGTAAACTGGATGCGGAACTGCATACCATCTGTAAGAGCGGTATTGGCATTATGGTGAGCTGGTTCCCCTTTATCATGCCCCAGTACTACGACCAGCTGAGCGCGGTGGGCGACAATGAAACCCAGTGGAATTTCAGCCGTTGGACACCGGATGTGGTGGTGATCAACCTGTTCCAGAACGACAGCTGGCTGATCGACCGGGAGAAGCGCCTGGAGCCCATCCCTTCCGATAAGGAGCGCATCCAGGCCTACGTGGATTTTGTACGCAGTATCCGCGCAGAGTACCCCGACGCACAGATTATCTCCGCCCTGGGCAGTATGGATGCCACCGCCAACGACAAGTGGCCCAACTATATCCGCGCGGCGGTCAAGCGCATGCAGACGGAATTCAACGACAAGAAGCTGGACACCCTCTTCTTCGATTACACCGGCTACGGCCAGCACCCCCGTGTGGCCCAGCATATCGACAACGGGGAGAAACTCACCGCCTTTATCAAACAAAAGATGGATTGGTAGCGGCCCCCGAAGAGAACTGATGTTGGCGAAAGCGCCAGCAAAAGCAGGAAACGGCCGGGGAATCCGGCCGATCCTGCAGAGCATTCAATGACGCCGTCAGCCTACCTCGCATAATGATCTCCACTCCGATTGCGATTCTGCCGGCAATTGCGTTTCCGGCACGACCCAAACCTGGAATAGCCAGGCCACTCGACCGCCCAGTCAAAATATCAATTTTCCTTCCGGGATATCCTTTCCGCTATCGGTTAACAATTTGAGTCAGAGTGGGATTCTGACAGGTATCTTGCTGGTTGAATTCTGCGTTAAAAACCCACTCCGATCTTGTTCTTTCAACAACAATATACTTGCTATTGGTTAATTCAGATGCCAAGGGAAATGACAAAATACGAATTTACCGATTTTCGGTAACCGCATTGAAGTTTAACTTGAAAAAATAGTATTCAGCTGATATCAAGACCAACACCGGATCCCATTTATTTTTCGAGTTCGATAAGTTTCCGGTGGAGTTAATTTTTACAATACGGCACACGTTTTTGCATTTATGTAGTACCCGGGTACTGAATGCATAATCTTAATTAGTCTTAATCATTCAGAATAAAAATAATACTAAAGTATTAATCCCCTTTCACTCACCGGGCAAAATCCTATTGTTTACCTAACCCCAATAGAGAGAAAGCAGGTGAAACAGTCATGCAAATACGAACAACCTCCCTACTGGTGTCGCTGGTCCTGATGCTTGCCATACCGGCAGCTTCCCAGGCCGCCACAGGCATTGCTCTGGTACACGGTACCGGCCATCAATCAGACGCCTATAACGACTACTGGACCTATGAAATGGTGGAGTCCATCCGCCAGGGCTTACCCAGCGGCGGAAATCTCCTGATCGTCAATTGTAATTTTGAAGAGTATATGTGGGACGACGCCGCTGCGGGGTGTCTGGCGACGCAGCTTTACGACTTTATCACTTCCATGAATATTGATGACCTGGTGGTTACCACCCATTCAAATGGCGGCAATGTGATGCGCTGGATACTATCCAACCCCACCTGGGACAGCCGCTACCCCACCATCATCGAAAATACCCGCTGGGTGAATGGTATAGCGGCCTCCAGTGCGGGTACGCCTCTGGCGGATGCCGTGATGGCGGGCAATGTATTTGAATCATCGGTCGGATGGTTACTCGGCTACCAGAACGATGCCGTGCGTATGCAGCAAACCAGTTGGATGGATTATTACAATGAAAACTGGTTGCTGGGAACTTCCGGGCGTCCGTCACTTCCGGTGGGTTTCTGGAATATTGTAGGCACGGATGTGGAAACCGCGGTCTGGGACTCCGACAGCTACTGCGGGGGGTACACTGAAAATCTCGGCCTGGAAGTAACCCAGGAATGGCTGAGCAGCTGCTCTGATGGTTTTATCAACTGCTCGTCACAGAATGCCGCTGGCAACCTGTGGTTCTACGACCATGACAAAACCCGGGATGGCGAACCCCTCAGCCACAACCAGAGCCGGCGCAAGTGCTTTAATCTCGATGTTATCCTAAGAAACGACATTTGAGGTGACACAATGAAATCATTAATCATAAATTTGGTGACCTTAGCACTCGTATTCACCTCCTCGGTCTTTGCTCAGGATCTGGCCAACAATAAGCGGGAGAAGATTAGCTTCTCACAACATGTGGACAGCAGCATTGCACAGCGCCTTGCTGATGTCGGTGCCATACAAAAAAGTCGGGTATTTTTTCGCAAAATCAGTGGCGCAGAACTGAATAGCGGTGTAGACCTGACCATAGATGCGGATCAGGCAGTTATTCAGATCACTCCGCTCGACAGCGTCAGAAATGGAAAGCGTATTGTCAACCGGGAAGTCCCTCGGGGAATGACCCTGTCCAACGGCGTACAGCGGCGGCGGGTTGACGATGACAGCATCGCTCTGCATCGAAAATCCCAGGGTCTGAGAGAGAATTTCCCAAAGTTTTACAGCCGTGCTCATGCCATGCGGGTGCCAAAGGATATGGGGCGGGGAAAGTTCAGGCTGGAGGCCAACGGAAACGCCAAAGATGATACAGACTATATCGTCTACGTCCTGGACAAAAACAGCGATATAGAACTGGAAGTGCGAACGCCGAAAACCCGTTACTCCCGCTCCGAGAATCTGCTTCTGGACGCCCAACCCAGCCCAAAGTCCAAGGCCAAGATTGAGTTCATCTCATCCACTTTGGTGGCACCCGACGGAGAACGCTACACGGTGAGTGGCCGGATGGAAAACAACCGGTACAGGGTACACTGGCCAATAAAGGTTGACGCTCCATCCGTGCCCGGCGAGCTATGGCAAGTCGAGGTACGCTCTACTATACGCAATGCAAACAACGAGCCTGTCGAACGCGTGGCAGTGGTCTCAGCGAATATCTTCGAAGAAACCGCTGAAGTTTCCTCTGTCTACAGCGATGCTCAAGGTTTGAGATTGTCACTGGACGTGCAACAACCCGGGCGCTATGAAACCCGGGCGTTGGTATATGGCATTGCCCCCAATGGTGAGTACAAACCCACGCTGCTGAGCTATCAGGCCGAATGGTTCGAGCCAGGGCAGCGGGAGATGAAGATACCGATGGATGACAGCACACTGGTATCCTCTGGTCTGGGTGGCCCCTATCGTGTACAAGATATTCAGTTGCTGGACCAGGGCCGCATGGCGGTACTTGAATATCTGCAGGGCAATTGGGAATTAAAGTAGCCAGATTTGGAAGGATCAGGCAGCAATAGAGGGAACCGATTATGTCTGGCCCCGCTGTATATGACTCACGGCAAGAGGGCCGCCACTGCAGTCAAATCTGAAGTCCAGCCTCTCTCTAGAGAGAAGAGGCTGGGATTCTCGAAACTCCGACTGTCGTGCCCTACCGACAAAAGTGCTTCTCGACTCCCAGGCGGATCTAAATCAGCAATAGCCAGCATATGCCTATTCCCATTGCCTAGACGATCGCATTCGACACCGTGACCACCGGCGGCATAACTGCGCAGTTCATGAACTCATTCAACTTTTTTCTGCCTAACTCCATCATTATCGAACTATCTGACTGAAAAGGAGTTAACCATGAGACAGGGCCTTGCACGGGTACTCAGGGAGAATCGCTCTATCCTGCTATTCCTGACACTGATGTTGCTTTTTCGCAGTGCCTGCGCCGACTGGAACCATGTACCCACCGGTTCCATGAAGCCCACCATACTGGAAGGCGATTATATCCTTGTCGATAAAATGGCCTACGATATCCGAGTTCCCTTCACCCATATCTCGCTGGCGCGGCTCGGTGAGCCGGAACACGGCGATATCGTGGTATTCGATTCCGAAGCCAGCGGCAATCGGCTCGTAAAGCGGGTTGTGGGTATTCCCGGGGATGCGGTGGAGCTGCGCAACAACAGGCTGATCATCAATGGCCAACCCCTGTCATATACGCTCGCCAGCGAGTCCCCCCTCTTCCGGGAGGTTCGCGAAGACCTGCTCGGTGTGGAGCACTTGGTGCGGTTGCACAAGCGCGGCTCGGCAATGTCCAGCTTTTCCCCGGTCCGTGTTCCGCAAGACTATTACCTCGCCCTGGGCGACAATCGCGACAACAGTGCCGACTCCCGTGTAATCGGCCTTGTCCCCAGAAAAGAGATAGTCGGACGGGCCCACAAGGTAGTGCTATCCCTCGATTACGATAACCACTATCTCCCGAGGCGGGATCGTTTTCTCCAGCAATTGCTGTAAATGACGGACTAAACACTCAGGCGAGAGACCGTTGAAGAAACGCCGATAGCCACCCCGCTTACCACTGCGACTGCAACGGGTCTCTCTCCTGGTTGCCCCGGCCAATTCAGCCTCCGGCACCATTCGACAGCTTCTGCCAGCCCCTCCCAGGGGAAGGGCAAAACCTCTCTCACCGCCGAAAATATAACCACCGCGTGACAATGGATCGGTGATTCTATTTGACCTTCAATGCCGGCACCCTGAGAATCCCATCGCCAACAGGCACAACGCAGCTCCCGACAACATGATATCCACAAGGAACGGTCCGTTCATGGCTAATATCCCCAACACCGTAGAAGTCCTGGAAAAACTCCGCTGGAACGCCCACCTGTGCAAACACAGCCACTTTCGCGCCTCCATGAGGGGGCGCAATATGCATGTGCTTTGCGGTGTGCCGATTGTGGTGATCAACCTGTTCCTGGGCTCGCTGTTTTTTTCGTTGATCAACGCCGAGCTGCCGGACTGGACCAAGTGGACCGGCGCCGGGCTGGCACTGATCACCGCCCTGCTCGGCGGTGTGCAGACGTTTTTCAATTTCAAGAAGAACTACGAAGGTCACCGCGAGATGGGCAACGAGTATCTGGCCATCGCCCGCGAGTGCGAGCGACTGATCGCCCTCTACTTCGACGGCATCCTCGATCTGAACCATCTATCGCGCAAGATCGAGGAGCTAAACGAGCGATATAGCAATATCAATCAGCGCGCCGAGGAATATATCGTCGCCGACCAGGTCTATCGCCGCGCATTGCAGGTACAGCAGAAAAAGGCCCAACTCGAACCGTCGCTGGTACAGCAGATACGTCAAAAACCCGAGGAACTGAGGGCTGAACCTGTGGCAAACGCCCTGACCTGATTCCACGAAAAGTTACAGGCGACTGCGTTGTGAAGATTTACTCCGGGCCAATCCGGACGGCCCTCAGGTAACAAGCTCGATTCTGCCCCCGGTCAGGTGATACATACTACCGACTATTTTTATCTTGCCCTCTTTTTCCAGATCCGCTAACAGCCGGCTTTTGCGCCGGATTTCATCCACGGCGAGCCGGGCATTGGTGGCCGCCACCGCATCTACGAATCCGGCATTTTTACCACTGCGCTCGCCGTCATATCTGGTAGATTCTACGGCGGGCTTGATGACTTCCAGTAGGCCGGTGAGATGTCCGAGTTCCACATTGTCGATCGCGCCCCGAATCGCGCCGCAGGCGGTGTGACCCATGACTAGGATCAGCTTTGCCCCCGCCAGGGCGCAGCCGAATTCCAGGCTGCCGACAATATCGTCGGTGCAAATATTGCCCGCGATGCGGGCGTTGAAGGTTTCCCCCAGTCCCGCGTCCAGGATAATTTCCGCCGGAGTCCGCGAGTCCATACAACTCAGGATGGCCGCCGCCGGATACTGCCCGGCAGCGCTTGCCCTTTTCTGGGCCAGGTAGTCGTGCTGGAGCATTTTTCCTTCGCGAAACCGCTTGTTGCCCTTCATCAGGAGTTCCAGCACTTGGTCCGGCGTCATCCTGTCGCGTTCTTCCTTGGTCAGTGCCGCGGCATAGGTGATCCCGGGAAAGGAAGCCAGCCCGCCGACCGCCAGTCCCAGTGCGCCCGCGCCAAAGGTGCCCTTTAGCAAGCCTCTGCGGCTGATCCGGGACCAATCGCCGCTCCCTGCCCAATCGGTTTTGTTGTGCATAGTCTGCCTCCAAAGATCATATGGCAAACCAAGTCTAGTCCGGATATTTGGGTTCGGTTCACGAAGGGTATGCGGAGCTGGATCTCCGCGGTCCCGGGGGTCAGTCTGGTACCGGTACTTTTTTGTTGATCTCGTGGGCGACATCCGGATCGGCGCCGAAGCGGTGGTAGCGGTTGAGACTGTCGATCGCCTTAATTTCCTCTTCGCTCAGCTCGAAGTCGTAGAGGAGAAAATTTTTCCGGATGTGATCCAGGCTTTCCGCTTTTGGGATTGCGATGCGGTGCTGTTGGATATTCCACTTGAGAATAATCTGCCCCGCGGTCACGCCGTGCTTCTGTGCCATTTGGATAATCACCGGGTCCACGATGGGTTTTTCCGTGGCCGGCACGCCGCTCCAGCTGCCGGAGCCCAGCGGGGACCAGCAGACAACGGCGAGCTTGTGGAACTGGCAGTAGTCCACCATTTCCCGCTGGGTGAGATAGGGGTGCAGCTCTATCTGGTTACAGGTGGGCCTGACGCGGGCGAAAGTGGCGATCTGCTCGATATCGGACTTGCGGAAATTCGACAGGCCGAGTGCCCGCACTTTCTTCTCGTCGTACAGTTCCTCCATCGCCTCCCAGGTTTCCCGGGTATAGGGCGGCACCGGCCAGTGGATCAGGTACAGGTCCAGGTAATCCAGCTGCAGCCGCTCCAGGCTGCGCTCGAAGGCGGCCGCCGTACCGCGGCCCTGCTCCGTGTCCCACACCTTGCTGGTAATAAACAGCTCCTGGCGCGGAAGTCCGGAATCCCTGATGGCCCGGCCGAGGGCGCGCTCGTTGCCGTAGACGGCGGCGGTATCAAAGTGTCGATAGCCGATGGACATCGCCTTGAGGATGGTGTCGGTGACGTAGCTGTTGTCCTCCTGCCATTCGTCGATGGCGGCGGTGCCGAAACCCAATTGTGGAATTTCGACACCATTGTTCAGCGTTATTGTGGTCATATCGAATCCCGTTTTACGGATCTGCATGGAGCCTGGCGCCAGAGTCGGCGCCGTCGTCAAAGGTAATTGTGAAAGTCAGTGTAGGGCAGCGCCGGGGACAGCGGTAGGCATCCGAGCCGATAGACGCCATGGGATCGGAGAGAGGAACATGCGAGCCTGTGGCCCGCGGGCGGAGCTGGAGCCTTCAGCCCAATAACTGGAGCCTTCAACGCCAATAAACAGTTCCGCGCTCCCGGGGATTACAGTAGCTGACGGTGGTTTTCGGCAATTTGTCGGACAAAACTTTCCTTCACCCCAGCTCTTTCGGCAAATTCCGGCCAACGCGCCACCGCGGCGGCGACTTCCTCAATAATGTCCCGCGGTTTCTTGATACTGATGGACTCAGCCACTGCAACCAGATCCTCCAGGGTGAACTGATCGCGCTTGCCGTTGATGCTCATCTGGTGCTGGTTGGTCCAGCGGCCGCCGGGGTTATGCGCGTAGGTGAGGTCGAAGGCCGGGGACAGGGACCACTCGCCTCCGCGGTCCATCAGGAAAGCAATATTTTTGGTGTGGTCGTCCTGGTTGCGCGCCAGCACGTTGAATACCAGGCGCCGGTACTGCTGGATGGCTTCACTCTTGGGCAGGCCCAGTTCACGCATGACCGCAAAGGCCTGCTCGTAGGAATGGGCGCCGGCCTGATTGAAGTCCAGGTGGGCGATACCGCACAGGGAGAGCATATGCAGCTTGTCCCCATCCACACGGTCAAAGCGCCGGGTCATAAAGTGGGCGCGGCCGTTTTCCTCCAGCAGGCGGGATTCCATCATCCCAACCCCGGCGGCCTGAGCCATTTGATAGTAGGCGTATTCGATGCGGCCGAAACCCTGGGATTCGCCCAGCTCGATATCGTCCACGCCGTCGAATTTCAGCAGCCAGTAGTCGTAGCCCGCCGGTGCCGGCACCTGCCCCGAACGCACATCGCCGGCGGCGTTCATCGCGATCACCGCCTTGGCCCGGGCGCCGCCGGCACTGGTGCCCACGCGCAGGATATCCGCCAGGGCGCCGGCATTCCCGCTGTCGTCCGCGCCCAGGCGCGAGGCCAGGTGCTCCTGCCGGTGGGTGACGGACTGGGCCAGCTTCACCAGCTCGGCGATCTCCACCGGCGCCGACTCGCGAAAGCGGCCGTCCACCGCCGGCTCGAATTCCAGCGCTCCCATACCGCGGTGGCCGGTGTAGCAGAGCCGCTCGATGGGGCTGAAATCCCCCGGCGTGCGGCCCTGCCGCGCCAGCCAAGCGTCGATGATCGCGTTGCCGAATTTGTCCGGCAGGGAGTCCGCCAGCAAGCCCGGCAGCCCGCGATAGGTCTCCCTGCTCAGGCCGGGAAAGGAAAACAGCCGGCTGCCGCTGTAAATGGACATCACTACAGGGGACAGGTCCAGCCCGCGTTGCACGAACTCCGGGTCGTACTCAAATACGCCGTAGCCGTTCGGGTGCCAGGAAACTGCGCCCGCCCGGTCGCCCCAAAGTTTGACGGTTGCCGTTTCGATACGCTCTACCATGGGTTTACCAATCCGATTCAGGTTTCTTTTTACCGCGCGGTGCGACCTGGGAAGTACCGCTGGCGCGCTGTCTCGGCCTGCCCCGCCGCTCCGCCAGTTGCAGCGGGCTGATACCGGGGTCCGGCAGGAAGGACTCCAGCCCGTCCAACTGCCCGAGTTCCCGCAGCACCGCCACCAGGCTGTCCAGCCGCCCGCGACCGGACTCCAGCCCCTTGATGGTGGATACGGAGAGGCCGGCCCGCTCCGCCAGCTGCTCCTGGGTGATATCCCGCCGCAGGCGGTGCCCACGCAGGCGCTCGCCCAGGGTTTGCAGGATTTGGCGGTCGGATTTGCCGTGAAAACTCATAAAAGACTTAAAAGCATCTACTGATACCAGAATCTTAGCATAAAAGTTGCTTTTAGGACTATTAAATAAATAGCTGCAAATTCAACTATAAAAAAGGTTTATCTTTATCTATAGATGCTTTTTCAACCATTAAAAACTTAAACCTCCGCCTACATAGCCCCCTTCCTTCAAACAGAGCGCGGGAAGGCAGTAGAGACATCAGGGACGGGGCCCGCTGCCGGGGGTTCTTTACGGGACACGCTGTGAGTACGTCCCTATAGGCTTGTCCGCGAGGCCCCTCTCGCAAACAAAACGGCAGGACTGTCGTTTTGGATGCCGAAGGCACCCGAAGGGCGAGCGGTTCGGCGCTCCGAGCCATGAATGGCCCGAGTCACAGCCCCGCAAAGCCCCTCCCGGCATCAGGCCCTTCGCATCAAGCTCACGGCTTAACTTAGTGCCATTCACACCAGCCTCTTGTCACACTACAGCCGATACTACTGGCACATTCCGCAAAGCACCCGGCACCCCATCGCATTTTTCCAGCGCAACGCCCCGCCGGCCATGCAGCACCTATCCTGTTGCGATACTATTTTGCCCGCACCAAATAAAAACCACAGAGCGAGCCGTATGGCGAACCAGCTCCAAACACTGCTCGAACTCTGGCATCCCCACAAAACTACCCGCAAATGGGTGCTGGGCACCGTCTACAAAACTTCCGGCCCTTGCTACCGCAAGGCCGGCGCCATGATGCTGTTCGACGACCTGGGCAGGCACTACGGCCTGCTCAGCGGCGGCTGCCTGGAAGCGGATATCCAGCGGCACGCACAGCGGGTGCTCGGGTCCGGCCTATCGAAAACACTCTGCTACGACGGCAGCGACGAAGACGACCTGTCTTTTCAACTGGGTATCGGCTGCGGCGGCACAGTGCATATTCTGTTGCAGCCGCTGTTCGCGGAAAACCAGTATCTGCAGCTTGAGCAATTGCACAGTCACCTGCTCCGGCGCCAGCCCTGCCACTACCGGCAAAAAATTCCCACAGCCGGTGAAACTGTGGCGCAAATTTCTTTTTCATGGGCAATCAATTTCACATCCAGAGCGGAATTGCTCCACCTCGACGACGGCGACTGGCTGCAGACTCCGGTCGCTCCCTTGCCGCACATACTGCTGATGGGAGCCGGCACAGACGCGCGCCCGATGGCACAGCTGTTTCTCACCCAGGGCTGGCAGGTGAGCCTGTGCGATCCCCGCCCCGCCAATGGCCGAACGGCCTATTTTCCCGGGTGCAACAGTTACCACTGTCATCCCGACGAGCTATCCACTCAACTGGACTTACAACAGGTCGATGCCGCCGTCGTGATGAATCACAATCTCGAACTGGATGCGGCGGCTCTGCGGGCAATGTATTTGCAACCGCTGAAATACCTGGGCCTGCTAGGCCCAATTAGCCGCCGGGACAGGGTACTGCAGTTGGCCGGGCTGACCCTGGAGCAGCTGAACGCATCGCTGCCCGTGCCGTTGCGCGCCCCCATCGGCCTGAACCTGGGCGGCGAACTGCCGGAGAGTATCGCACTGGCAACCTGCGCGGAGGTGCACGCGGTGTTGCACGGCGCCGATGGGCGTACGCTGAGCCCCGGCCCCAAATTAACCATAAAAACAGACGCGCCGGCGTAGCCATGGCAAGACCCCAGCCGATTATTCTCGCCGCCGGTGCCTCGAGCCGCTTCGGCCACTGCAAGCTGCTATTGGAACACCGGGGCAAGACACTGTTGCAACACTGTGTCGATACACTGGCGCCGCTGGGTCTCTCGGCGCCGCTGATTGTGACCGGCGCCTGGCACCGGCAACTTGTCGATGCCCACCCGCAGCTGGACCTGCGCGAAAACCGCGACTGGCAGTCGGGCATGGGCGCTTCGCTCGCCTTCGCTATTCGGCAACTGCCGGCGAGCTGTGATGCAGCCCTGGTTTTACTGGCGGACCAGGTGGCGATCGACAGCACGGATATCCGGCGCCTGCTGGAGTGCTGGACAGAATATAAAGCCATCGTTTGCAGTTTCTACGCCGATCGCAGGGGCGTGCCGGCCGTTTTTCCCAGGGAGTATTTTCCGCAGCTGGCGAAGTTGAACAGCGACCGCGGCGCGCGCGACCTGCTGCGCTCGGAACAGTACGCTATCACCCAAGTGCCGGTACCCAACGGCGCCATCGACATCGACACACAACAGGATTGGAAGGCCTGGAGATTGTGCCGAGGGTCGCGATGATCGCGCCGGGATCTGTGCGCTCAGTGCATTTTTGCGGCGTACATACGTGCTCATTGCACGTATTAGCCGCAAAAATGCACTGAGCGTGCAGAGATCAAGCGAGGGCGCGACCATCGGTACAATATCCAGGCCACACTACGGAGAAAGCCCATGCAAATAACAGTCAACGGCTCTGCCCATAAGGTTGAAGTGGAAGAGGATATGCCACTGCTCTGGGTACTCAGGGACGAGCTCAAGCTCACCGGCACCAAGTTCGGTTGCGGTGGCGGCTTCTGCGGCGCCTGCACCATACACCTGGACGGCCAGCCGGTGCGCGCCTGCCTGACCCCGGTCAGCTTCGCCGAGGGCAAACAGATCACTACCGTCGAGGGGCTTTCCATATACGGAGACCACCCGCTGCAACTGGCCTGGATCGAACACAACGTGCCCCAGTGCGGCTACTGCCAGAGCGGCCAGCTGATGTCCGCCGCCGCGCTGCTGCAACAGACCCCCAACCCCGACGACAAACAGATAGACCAGGCCATGACCGGCAACCTCTGTCGCTGCGGCACCTATCCGCGTATCAAGTCCGCGATCAGCGCCGCGGCCAAAATGAAAGCCGCGGCCAAAATAAAAAGAGCCGCCGCCAAGGAGGGGAACGCTGATGCCTGACACCACAGTAAAAAATATCCACCGGCGCCAGTTTCTCAAACTCACCGGGCTCAGCGCCGGCGGCCTGGTGCTCGGCGCCAACCTGCCCGGCTGGCAACCCGCTTGGGCCGCGGGGCTGGAGAAAAACAGCGAGCTGAACTTGTTCGTCAGTATCGACAGCGACGATACCGTATCGGTTGTCTGCCACCGCTCGGAAATGGGCCAGGGTATCCGCACCGGCCTGTCGCAGATAGTCGCCGACGAACTGGAAGCGGACTGGCAAAAAGTCAACGTGGTCCAGGGGCTGGGCGACAAGCGCTACGGCGACCAGAATACCGACGGCTCGCGCAGCGTACGCCGCTTCTACGACACCATGCGCCGCATGGGTGCCAGCGCCCGCACCATGCTGGAAAGGGCCGCGGCACAGCGATGGGAGGTGCCCGCCGGCGAGTGCCGGGCGGAAAATCACTTCATCGTCCACACCCCCAGCGGTCGACGCCTGAGTTTCGGCGAACTGGCCGAGGCCGCCGCCGGACAGCCGGTGCCGGAAGAAAAAGATCTCCGCTTGAAGGACAGCGGCCAGTTCAAATATATCGGCAAACCGGTGAACACTGTCGATACCCCGGATATGGTGGTGGGCCGGGCGCAGTTCGGCCAGGATGTGGCAGTGGACGATATGCTGATCGCCAGTATCGAGCGCGCACCGGTACTGGGCGGGAAAATAATAAAGCTCGACGACAGCGCCGCGCGCAAGGTCAAAGGGGTGGTGGCGGTCGAGCAGCTGGATGGCGGCGCCGAGCCACCGCTGTTCAAGCCGCTGAGCGGCGTGGCGGTGCTGGCGTACAATACCTGGACGGCACAAAAAGGACGCAAACTGCTGGATATTACCTGGAGCGAAACCGGCCACAGCCAGCACGACAGCGACGCCTACCTGAAAGAACTGAAACAGGCGGTACAGGAACCGGGCAAGACCATCATCAATCACGGCGACGTGGACACCGCGCTGGCGGGTGCCAGCCGCAGCCACAGCGCCACCTATACCGTGCCCTACTTGGCCCACGCCGCCATGGAACCGCTTGCCGCCACTGCACAGGTCAGCGAAGGCGCTTGCGAAGTCTGGGCCTGCGTGCAGGACCCGCAGTCGGTGCAGCAGAACGTGGCCAGTGCACTGGGATTGAAGCCGGAGCAGGTAAAAGTCAACGTTACCCTGCTCGGTGGCGCCTTCGGGCGCAAGTCCAAGCCGGATTTTGTCGTCGAGGCAGCATTGCTGGCGAGAAAAATACAGCGGCCGGTAAAAGTGGTGTGGAGCCGCGAGGACGATATGCGCCACGACTACTACCACGCGGCCAGCGCGGCGCACTTCCAAGCCGGCTTCAACGGCGATGGCAAGGTAGAAAGCTGGCTGCAGCGCACCGCCTTCCCCTCCATCAGCGGCACTTTCCAGGCCGGCGTCGACCGCCCCTCCAATTCGGAACTGCGTCTGGGCCTAGCCGATATGCCCTTCGCCATTCCCAACCGCAGGACCGAGACCCAGCGCGCCGATTACCACACCCGTATCGGCTGGTTGAGGTCCGTCTCCAATATCCAGAATGCCTTCGGCGTGTGCAGCTTCGCCGATGAACTGGCCTATTCAGTCGGCCGGCGCCCGGACGAATTCCTGCTGGAACTTATAGGCTCGGACCGGCATATCAACCCCAGCCAGGGGGACTACAAGTACGACAACTACGGCGAGGACCTGAAAAAGTTTCCCGTGGATACCGCGCGCCTGAAACAGGTATTGCGGCGCGTGGCGGCGAAAGCGGATCTGAATATGCGCGGGGATCACGAAAAAAACGCCGGTGAAGGCTGGGGCATCGCCGTGCACCGCAGTTTCCTGTCCTATGTGGGCATCGCCAGCAAAGTGCAGGTGCGCGACGGCCAGCTCAAGATCCTGGAAATGCACTGCGCCGCCGATGTGGGCCTGGTGGTCAACCCGGACCGGGTGCGCTCGCAGATGGAAGGGGCGATGATTTTCGGCATGAGCCTGGCGTTGATGGGCGAGATAAAAATGCAGAACGGCGCGGTGGTGAACAGCAACTTCCACGACTACCCGCTGCTCCGTATGCACCAGTGCCCGCCGCTATCGGTCGAGCTGATCGCCTCCGAAGAGCCTCCCGCGGGCGTCGGCGAACCGGGCGTGCCGCCGGTGGCCCCGAGCATTACCAACGCGATTTTTGCCGCAAGCGGGCAACGGATTAGCGAGCTGCCGATTAACAAACACCTGAAGATCGGTTAACTTGCCGCACTCAATGATCGACCCGGCGCTGTCTATTGCCGGGTCGGCGCCTCCCGTTGTCTGTGAGTTTTCAGCTTTATGGATTTATCCAGTAAATGGATTATCGGCCTGCTGTTCGGCCTCTGCGCAACTGCCAGTACCGCCAACTACCAACCTTTGCCCGAAACCTGCGACGGCCTGCCCAAACTTCCAATCGGCACCGCGCCCGGCACCTGCCTGGGCCTTATGGTCAGCGCGGAAAGCGGCGCCGCCTTTATCAAACCCCGTAAGGCTCTCGAAATTCCAGACGGCAACCGGATTCTGGTTACGGATATGGGCGGCTGGGGTGCCGGCAAGGGGATTCTGTGGCTGCTGGAATTTGAAGACAACCGCTACCGCAACCTGCGCAAAGCCAGCAGGCTCGCCACCGGCCTGAACCTGCCCCACGACATCAAATCCGGCCCGGGAGGTTATTTCTACCTGGGCGAGGCCGACAGGATCGTGCGTTTTCGAATTGCGGGAGACCAGATAACTGCGCAGGAAACGGTGATCGAAGGACTGCCGTTTGCACCCGGTAAGCACCTGCATCCCCTGACCAGCTTCGTATTCCTGCCCGACAACGATCTGCTGGTAAATGCCGGCTCGAAAAGCGACGATTGCGGACTCACCAGAGACCGCCCACAGTGCAATGAAATCGATTCCGTCGGTCTCAGGCGCTACCACTACCTGAGCGAAGAGCAGCGCTGGGACGGCAATTTCGAGCTCTACGCCAGCGGGCTGCGCAATTCCATGGCGCTGGTGGTGCACTCGAGCGGCACCATTTTACAGGCGGAAAACAGCACCGACCGGAAAGATGCCGAGGAGCCGTACGAGGAAATCAATATTATTCGCGAGGGCGGCTTCTACGGCTGGCCCTATTGCTTCAACCGCAAACTGGATACCGGCTTTATTCCCGACGGCTGCTCGCAGGCCGACTATATCGAGCCCTACAGCCTGATGCCGCCCCACGTGGCGCCGCTGGACATGCTCTATTACAGCGGCGATCGACTACCCATTCCCAAGGGCAGCCTGCTGATGAGCTGGCATGGATACCGGGTTATCGGCCACCGGCTGGTCAGCTATCCGACCACCGCGGAGGGTCTCCCAATTTTGGATAAAAATCCTGTTTTCAACCGCGACCCTATTCCGCCGGCCCGGGATTTCACCCGGCATATCTTTTCCCCAAAAGGGGGCTCCGCGGGAGACGCGCAGCACAGGGAGATTGTCAGCCACTGGAACCCGGTCCAGGGACTGAGACCGGAAGGCGCGCCGGTGGGTCTGCTGCAGCTGAAGGACGGCTCCCTGCTCATCGTCGACGACAAAAACAAGGCGCTGCTGCGCCTTTCCAACGGTGAGGCCTATCGGGAGCACGGGCGGAAATACCAAACCGCGGATATCGACGGTATCCGTTTTGAAGGCGGCACCAGGCGCCTGCTGCTGGAGCACTGCTCCGGTTGCCACACGGAGCTGAGCGGCAATCCCGGCGAGCTGCTGAACCGGCAGAACGGCTGGCTGCGGGAGGAGGACGGCAGGACCCTGCTCGAACACCGGCTCACGGCCCCCTCCGGATTTATGCCGCCCACGGGGCGGCTGGCGGAGAGCGAGATAGGAACCATCCTGCAGGCGCTGTAGCCGGTTGTTGAAAAATAACGGTCCAACCCCCCGTTGCTGTCCAATTTACACAAGTCTCCACTGGAAAAGAGGAATAAGCTGTCGGGATAATGGAATCACTCCCGCCCCCTCCGGACAAGAGGTGAATATGGAAGTTCTATCGCCCCGCAACACCGGTGCCACACTGGTAGCGAATATTATCGACAGGGGTTCCATCAGCGCCCAGCAGTTGACCGTTATCGCCCTCTGCCTGCTCTGCAATATGCTCGACGGTTTCGATATCACCGCCATGGCCGTGGCGGTAAACGCGATCGGCGGGGAGATGTCGCTAAGGGAGGACAAGCTGGGGCTGCTATTCAGTTTTGCCCTGGCGGGGATGATGCTGGGAGCCATGTTCCTGGCGTCGGTTTCCGACGTGATCGGGCGCCGTAAGGTGATGATCGCCAGTATGGCGGCGATCGGTATCAGCGTATTGCTGACCGGCTATGCCGACAACCTGTGGCAGCTGATAGGGCTGCGTTTCCTCAGCGGGCTGGGCGCCGGGAGCCATGCTGGCGAGCCAGGCCGCTCTGGCCTCCGAGTACAGTTCGGTAAAATTCCGGGCCCTGTCGGTGGCCGCGGTAACCGCCGGCTATCCACTGGGTGCCATGGCCACCGGACTGGTAGCCGGCCAGCTGCTGCCTGAGTACGGATGGCGAAGTCTCTTTGTGCTCGGCGGTACCATTACCCTGGCGATGGCACTGTTCGTTTACTGGCTGATCCCGGAATCCCTGCAGTTCCTGCTTGAAAAGCGCCCGCATGGGGCGCTGGTACAGATAAATAAAATCCTGCTTCGACTCGGGCGCGAACCTCTCAAGAAACTTCCCCGGATAAATGCCGAACACTGCGACGGGAGCAGCGGTGTCTTTGCCAATATGCTGGCACTGTTGAATCCCGTCAATCGCCGCACGACTCTGAACCTCTGGCTCACCTTTTTTGTGTGCTTTTGCACTCTCTATTTTCTGATGAGTTGGATTCCCAAACTGGTGGTCAACGCCGGCCTGCCGGAACAGACCGGCAACTACGCTTTTTCCCTGTTCAACATGGGCGGCGTACTGGGAATTTTTTTACTGGGGAGTTTGGCCACTCGCTGGAAACTGACCGGCCTGGTGAGCTTCTTTCTAGTCTCCGCCGCCACAGGCATGATCATTTTTGCCTTGGCGCCCAGGGACGAAAGCCTGCTGCTGGTATTGATCTTTTTGATCGGGCTGATGCAACAGGGCGGTTTTTGCGGGCTCTATGCCGTGGCGGCCAAGGTCTACCCCACAGGGATACGCAGTACCGGCGTCGGCTGGGCGGTCGGCCTGGGGCGGTTTGGCGCGGTGATCGGACCGGCGGTTGCCGGGGTGACCATCGCCTCCGGGGTCAGTATGGCGGGGAATTTCTATCTCTTTGCAGTGCCGATGTTGCTGGGCGGAGTCCTCGCCTACAGGTTGCAGGTCGAATAGCCCGGCCGGGACAAATTTTCCTCCTCCCGAAAATTATTTCGGCGGCAGAGAACCGGCAAACTCCACCCCGCGATTGACCCATTCGTCCAGGGCCGCGGCAATCGCATCCTCTTCCACATATACCATGCCTTTAAGCGGCCGGCCGGTGAAGTCCATCGGCCTGGTGTAGCGCTGCTCCAGGGCATCCTGGTAGTTGTCCGGACCCACGCGCACCATCAGTTCCTCACCCACTACGCCGCAGGCCATATTGCCGTTCAACATAAACGCCAGGCCGCCGAACATCTGCTTTTCCGTGAGGCCGTCGTTTCTCTGCAACAGTTCGCGCACTTTTTCTGCCAGGGTTTTGTTGTAAGCCATCGCAATCTCCTTGACTGGTTCTTGTTGGATACGAAATGACCGGGAATGGATACATGCAGCGCTTCAATGCTGTCACTGCAGCCGATGGGAAACGGTTGGATAGGCTAGAAATAGGTAGTAAAACCTGCACCATACGCAAAAAATTATTTTGAATAACTTTTTAAGTGTAGCAGGAAATATGGGAATTGCCGGTTGGGTAGAGCGGTGCAGTCTTCGACGGTTAAATTTGGCAAGCCCGATCGCGGCCAGCGGCCGCTCCTACAGCGACGCAGATGCTTTTGTAGGAGCGGCGGGGCGGCCATCCGCCGCTGGCCGCGATCGGGTTTGGCTCATTGCGGCCCATTGCGGAGCTGGAGCTCCGCGGTCCCGGGGCCGCTCCTGGAAGGTTCGATTTAGTCCACAAAAACCCGCGCATTGCGGAACAGGCGCATCCAGCCGGAATCCTCTTCCCAATCGTCCGGGTGCCAGCTGTTGCTGACCGCGCGGGCGACCCGCTCCGGGTGCGGCATCATGATGGTGACGCGGCCGTCTTCGGAGCACAGCGAGGTGATGCCGTTGACCGAACCGTTGGGATTGGCCGGATAGGTTTCGGTAATCTCGCGATTATTGTTCAGGTAGCGCATGGCGATGGTGCCGGACTCCTCGCAGGTTTCCAACGCCTCCCGATCGGCAAATTCCACCCGGCCTTCCCCGTGGGCAACCGCCACCGGCATGTAAGAGCCGGCCATACCCTTGAACAGCATCGAGGGTGTCTCCTCGATGCCCACCAGCGCGAAGCGCGCCTCGTACTGTTCGGACAGGTTGCGCACAAACCGCGGCCAGTGATCGGCGCCGGGAATCAGCTCCTTGATTACCGAGAACATCTGGCAACCGTTGCACACCCCCAGGCTGAAGGTGTCTCCGCGTTCGAAGAACGCCTGGAACTGGTCCCGCGCGCGGGGGTTGAACAGGATGGTCTTGGCCCAGCCCTCGCCGGCGCCGAGCACGTCGCCGTAGGAGAAGCCTCCGCAGCCCACCAGCCCCTTGAAGTCGTCCAGGGCCACGCGGCCGGCGAGGATATCGCTCATATGCACGTCCACCGCGGCGAAGCCGGCGCGGTGGAAGGCGTGGGCCATCTCCACCTGGCTGTTGACCCCCTGCTCCCGCAGTATCGCCACCTTGGGCCGGGCGCCCTTGCTGATGTAAGGGGCGCTGACGTCCTCGTTGAGGTCGTAGGTCAGGTTCACCGACAGGCCCGGATCTTCCTTGGCAATGGCGGCGAATTCCTGCGCCGCGCAATCGGCGTTGTCGCGCAGCGCCTGGATGCGGTAGCTGGTCTCGGACCAGATCTGCTGCAGCTCAGCGCGGGAGCGGCCGAAGATCTGCACACCTTCGCGGGTGATGCACAGGTGCTCGTTGTCGTTCAGAAAGCCGATCTGGTGCGCGGGTACACCGACAGAACCGAAGCGCTGCACCAGCATCTCCGCGTCGCAGGCGGGCACCTGCAGTACCGCGCCCAGCTCCTCGCTGAACAGCGCGGCGATCGGGTCCTCGCCCAATTCGTAGAGTTCCACATCCATACCCACGCGGCCGGCGAACATCATCTCCGCCAGGGCGACGAAGAGGCCGCCATCGGAGCGGTCGTGGTAAGCGATAATCTGGTCTTCCCGCAGAGCCTCCTGCACCACTTCGAAAAAGCCCTTGAGCAGCCTGGCGTCGTCCAGGTCCGCGGGCTCACTGCCCAGTTGGTTGTACACCTGTGCCAGGCTGGAGCCGCCGAGGCGGTTTTTGCCGGCGCCCAGGTCCACCAGAATGAGTTCGCTTTCCCCTTTCCTGGTACGGCGCAGCTGCGGCGTGGCGGTTCTGCGCACGTCGGTAACCGGCGCGAAGGCGGAGATGATCAGGGACAGAGGCGCGGTGACCGCCTTGTCCTCGCCGCCGTCGTTCCAAGCGGTACGCATGGACATGGAGTCCTTGCCCACCGGAATGGTAATGCCCAATTTCGGGCAGAGTTCCATACCGACCGCCTCCACGGTGCGGTAGAGCTTTTCCTCTTCGCCCGGGTGGCCGGCGGCACACATCCAGTTGGCCGACAGTTTGATATCGGACAGCTGCCCGATCGGGGTACAGGCGATATTGGTGATCGCCTCGCCCACCGCCAGGCGGCCGGAGGCCGGCGCATCCAGCAGCGCCACCGGGGTGCGCTCGCCCATGGCCATGGCCTCGCCGGCGTAGCTGTCGTAGGCCACGGTGGTCACCGCGCAGTCCGCCACCGGTACCTGCCAGGGGCCCACCATTTGGTCGCGGGAAACCATGCCGGTTACGGTGCGGTCGCCGATGGTGATCAGGAAGCTCTTGCTGGCCACCGCCGGCAGGCGCAGCACCCGCTCGACGGCCTCGTTCAGGTCGATGTCTTTGGTCGCAAACTCAGTGGTCTCCACCGCGCGCTTGTCCGCGGTACGGTGCATACGCGGCGGCTTGCCGAACAGCACTGACATGGGCAGGTCCACCGGTTTGGCGTCAAATTCCTTATCATTCAGCCGCAGGTGCTTTTCTTCCGTGGCCTCTCCCACCACCGCGAAGGGGCAGCGCTCCCGCTCGCAGATCTTCTCGAAGCGCGGAAGGCTCTCAGGCATCACCGCCAGCACGTAGCGCTCCTGGGATTCGTTACACCAGATCTCCAGCGGGCTCATGCCCGGCTCGTCGCAGGGCACGTTTCTGATTTCAAAGTTGCCGCCGGTGCCGCCGTCTTTCACCAGTTCCGGGAAGGCGTTGGACAGGCCGCCGGCGCCCACATCGTGGATAAAGGCGATGGGGTTTTTGTCCCCCAACTGCCAGCACTGGTCGATCACCTCCTGGCAGCGTCGCTCGATTTCCGGGTTCTGGCGCTGCACCGAGGCGAAATCCAGGTCCTCGGAGCTGGTGCCACTGGCCATACTGGAGGCGGCGCCGCCGCCGAGGCCGATCAGCATCGCCGGGCCGCCGAGCACCACCAGCTTGGCCCCGGGCTCGAACTCCGGTTTCTCGATATGCTCTTCGCGGATATTGCCGTAGCCGCCGGCAATCATGATCGGCTTGTGGTAGCCGCGGCGCTCGTCACCAAAATCCTCTTCGAAGGTACGGAAGTAGCCGCAGATGTTCGGGCGGCCGAACTCGTTGTTGAAAGCGGCGCCACCGATGGGGCCCTCGATCATGATGTCCAGCGCGGTGACGATACGCCCGGGCTTGCCGTAATCGTACTCCCAAGGCTGCTCGTAGCCGGGAATCTGCAGGTTGGAGACGGTGAATCCGGTCAGGCCCACCTTGGGCTTGGAACCGCGGCCCACGGCGCCCTCGTCGCGGATCTCGCCGCCGGCACCGGTACCCGCGCCGGGGAAAGGCGCGATCGCGGTCGGGTGATTGTGGGTCTCCACCTTCATCAGCAGATGGATCGGCTCCCGGCTGAAACCGTACTCGCGGGTTTCCGGGTCCGGGTAGAAGCGGCCCGCCTCGCTGCCCACCACCACCGCGGCGTTGTCCCCGTAGGCGGACAGCACATTGTCGCCGCCCTTCTGGTAGGTATTCTTGATCATACTGAACAGCGAGCGCTCCTGGTCCTCGCCGTCGATGGTCCAGGTGGCGTTGAATATCTTGTGGCGGCAATGCTCGGAGTTCGCCTGGGCGAACATCATCAGCTCCACGTCGGTGGGGTTGCGCTCCAGCTCCTGGAAGCTGGTGAGCAGGTAGTCGATCTCATCCTCCGCCAGCGCCAGGCCCAGGGTCACGTTGGCGTCTTCCAACCCTTCCCGGCCGCCGTCGAGCAGGTTGACACTGGTCAGCTGGCGCGGCTTTTCCTCGTGGAACAGCTGCCCGGCCGCGTCGAAATCCGTCAGCACCGTCTCCACCATGCGGTCGTGCAGCAGCACGGCCAACTCGGCCCGTTCAGCTTCTGTTAATTCGACGCCGCTAATGTAGTAGGCGATACCACGCTCCAGGCGGTGGATCTGCGTGAGGCCCGCATTGTGGGCAATATCAGTGGCCTTGGAGGACCAGGGCGAGATGGTGCCCGGGCGCGGTACCACTAAAAGCAGTTCGCCCTCGGGCTTGTGCTTTTCCTCGGTGGGGCCGTACTGCAGCAGCCGCTCCAGCAGCGCCTGCTCCTCCCCGCTCAGCTTTTTGCTGTCGGCGAAGTGGACGAACTCAGCGTAAACCTCACCGATCGCCGGTTGCAGGGCGCGCAGTTGGTTGAGCAGTTTTTGATGGCGGAATTTCGACAGTGCGGGAGCACCACGCAGAACTAGCATCGCGGGAGTTTGCCTCTTGTCTGAATTGGGGAAGCCGCGGCAGAAGATTGCACAGCGCCCCGGGGATTGGAGAGGGCGCAATTTTACAGAAGTCGGAGCGCAGAAGACAGACAACCATCCATCCGGATTGGCGCTCGATACCACAAACTTCTGCCGGCGAAGCCCTTTACTACAATTACAGCATTGCCGCAAGTTGGCAGATCACAAAGCAAAAAATGGCGATTGGGCAATTCGTCACCTTATGGGGTAAAATTGTCGGACTTTTGCCGGGCCCAACTCAGGATGAGCGCACCGGCAGTTGGCCCGCGACGCAGGCATAACAGCGAATATAAAAGCTAAGGGAGTAGAGGGACCGCCTTATGATCATGAAAAGCCGCATGTTGCGCTACAGCTGCCGCCTGGCGAAGGTCCTGGCGCTGGCCTGCTGTGCCCCCCTGCTGGTGGCCAGCAAGGCGCCGGACACGCTGGAGCGTATCAAGACCGCCGGCAAACTGGTCGTGCTCTCGCAAAACGGTCCCACCACCTACTACGAAGACGCCAGCGGCGCCCACACCGGTTTCGAGTATGGCATGCTGGAAGCCTTTGCCGACGAACTGGGCGTCAAATTGGTTATCCGCGATGTCCACGACCTGAACCAGATGTTCGCGCGCCTGGAAAACCCGGAAGAAGGCGCCCACCTTGCCGCCGCCGGCCTCACCGTCACTCCCGAGCGCCGCGAGCAGGTACGCTTCACCCCTTCCTATTTCGAGATCCGCCAACAGGTCATCTATCGCCTGGGTGAAGACCGCCCGCGCAAAGTAAGTGATCTGGAGGAGAAAAAAGTCGCAGTCATCGCCGGCAGTGCCCACGCCGAGGAGATGCGTAAACTGTCCCGGCGCTACCCGGGGCTGGTGTGGGAGGAAATCTCCGACGTCGACGCCATGGAGCTGGTGGAGATGGTCAACGAGGGCAAATTTCACTACGCAGTGGTGGATTCCAACGCCTACGCGGTGCACCGCGGCCTCTATCCCAACACGCATGTGGCCTTCAACCTCACCCAATTCCAGCCCGTTGCCTGGGCTTTCCCCAACCGTGACGACGACAGCCTCTACCACGCCGCGCGTCTGTTTATGCTGCGCGCGAACACCAACGGCCTGGTGGCGGAGCTGCGCGAACAGTTCTTCGGCCATGTGAGCAAGCTTAATCCCGGCGGCGCCCAGGCCTTCGCCAAGAGCAGCCGCAAGCGCCTGCCCCGCTGGCGCGAAACCATGCAGGAGGTCGCGGAGAAATACGACCTCGACTGGCACCTGCTGGCGGCACTCAGCTATCAGGAATCCCACTGGAACCCGCGCGCCAAATCCCCCACCGGTGTGCGCGGCCTGATGATGTTGACCCGCGACACCGCCCGCGAACTGGGCGTCAACCGCCTGGACCCGGCGGAGAGCATCGAGGGCGGCGCCCGCTACTTTATCAAGGTACGCGACAAGATCCCCGAGCGCATCCGCGAACCGGACCGCACCTGGATGGCCCTGGCCGCCTACAACGTGGGCTATGGCCACCTGGAGGACGCGCGGATTCTCACGGAAAAAATGGGCGGCAACCCGGACCGCTGGGCCGATGTGCGCGACCAACTGCCGCTGCTGGCCAAGCGCCAGTACTACAAGAACACCAAACACGGCTACGCCCGTGGCTGGGAGCCGGTGACCTATGTGCAGAATATCCGCCATTACCAGGCCCTACTGACCTGGAGCAGCCGCATCGAGGAACAGCGCATCGCCGCGGCCAATGACGAATCCGCGGAGGCACTGGCGGACAGCAATAGCCCGGTGGCCGAGACCGCCGGTGCCGTTCCGGCGCTTTGATGGCGCCCCCTACGAATATCCCCTATCCCTATCCCCTATCATCCCCTGTAGGAGCGGCCGTTGGCCGCGATCGGCCTGGGAAATAACCACCGCCGATCGCGGCCAGCGGCCGCTCCTACAAAGTGCTTTTCCAGCCTTCAGGCAAATAATCCAGGTCCGCCGGCTCATCGATATCCGCCAGCGTCTCCAGCCATTCGCAACGCATATCGCACTGCACCATCCGTTCCCGCGTCTGCCGGGCAACCACCTCCGTACTCCAGGAGATATCCTCAAACAGTGACGGCTCCACCCGGTTCAGGCCCAGTAGCGCGTAACCGCCGTCGCGGGTGGGGTAAATCACCGCATCGGACTTTTCCAGTGCGGACGCCGCCGTTTTCAGGTGTTCGGCGGTCAGCTGCGGGCAGTCAGTGCCCAGCAGCAACACCGACTCGCCGTTGCCGGCGGCGCGGTTTGCGGCGCGCAGCAGCCTCTTTCCCAGGTCGCCATCACCTTGGCTGGAAAGCGTCATATTTTCCGACAGGGAAAAATTTTTCCAGTATGCATCGTCACAATCGGGGGTGACACACAGCTCCACAGGGCCCAGTTGCGCGCGCGCACACAGATTCAGTGTATGCCGCAGCATTTTCCCGGCCAGCTGCGCCGCCCCTTCCGCACCCAGTTCCGGAATCAGGCGGGTCTTCGCCAGCCCCGGCAGCGGCGCCTTGGCGAAAATAATCAATCGCGGTTTATTCATAACGGCGCGCGAGAATTTCCGCGGGCACTCCGCGCCAATAGGCGAAGCGTAGCCGCCACATCAACAATACCGTGCGCAGCACACCGCGGGACTGCCAGCGGCGCCCGGAGGTGGAAACCGGAACGCCGATACAGGCGGGGCGGGAAATTTTCAACAGGCGCCGGCCCAACTCGATATCTTCCATTAATGGCTGTTCGGGAAAACCGCCGAGCTGTTCGAACTCCCGGCGGCGCACGAAGATGGCCTGGTCCCCGGTGGCGATGCCACTGAGCCGCGAGCGCCAGTTGATCAGCGTGGCGATCAACGGAAACCAGAAGCTGCGACCGGCAATACGCACATTGAACCGACCCCAGCAGTATTTTTCCGCGAGCGCGTCCTCGATCAGTTCCTGTGCGCTTGCCGGCAGCTGCGTATCGCCGTGCAGAAACAACAGTATTTCCCCGCGAGCCGCGGCGGCGCCACAATTCATCTGCAGCGCCCTGCCCCGCGACGATACCAGGACGCGCAAACCGGCATCGCGCGCCAGCTGCGCGGTGCCGTCCCCGCTGCCACCGTCCACCAGGATAACCTCGCAGTCGTGGCGCTGTTGCCACGGCTGCAGCTGCTCCGCCAGATCCGCGATCAGGTTTCGTTCGTTGAGCAATGGAACAACAATGCTCAGCCGCATCACCCCCGTCTCCAACGATGAAGGCGCTCAAGCCATTTCAGTATTTTTTCCGGCGCGTGGGCCCGCTTCCAGTTGCCGGCAACGAACTTATTGGCCTCAGCCATAGTGGGGTAGATATGGATAGTGCCGAGCAGCTTATTCAGGCCCAGGCCGTGCTTCATGGCCAATATGAATTCGGCGATCAGCTCGGCGGCGTTTTCGCCGACGATGGTTACGCCGAGAATTTTGTCCCGCCCGGGCACTGTGAGCACTTTTACAAAACCGCGGTCGGCGCCGTCGACAATGGCCCGGTCCAGGTCGTCCAGTCCGTAGCGGGTTACAGTAACGGGAATATTTTTATCTTTGGCGTCCTGTTCAATTAAGCCCACACTGGCCACTTCCGGGTCCACAAAAACCGCGCGGGGCACCAGCGAGTAGTCCACACGGAATTTCTTGATATCGCCAAACAAACCGTTGACCGCCGCGTACCAGGCTTGGTGCGCGGCCATATGGGTAAACTGATAGGGGCCCACCAGATCGCCGGCGACGAGAATATGGGGGTAGCGGGTGCGCAGGTAACCGTCGGTCGGCAGTTTGCCGTCGTCGACGATGCCCAGCTCCTCCAGCCCGTAGTTTTGTAATCGCGGCCTGCGCCCCAGGGCACAGAGCAGCTGGTCGAACTCTAGGGTTTCTTCGCCCGTCCCGTGGTCGAGACGCGCGCACCTTTTATTGCTCACCGCATCCAGTTCACAGGCGACGGCCTTGTGGCCGACCAGTACGCGAACGCCTTCCTCGCGCAGGCATCGTTCCACCACTTCGGAGGCTTCGCGGTCTTCCGGCGGCAACAGGCGCGGAGTCATTTCCACCAGGGTAACCTGAGAGCCCAGCCGCGCAAACGCCTGGGCCAGTTCGCAACCCACGGCGCCGCCACCGAGTACCAGCAGCCTTTGCGGAACTTCCTCCAGCCGGGAAAAGCTGTCCCACAGGGTTTCGCTGGTGACGTATCCCACCTCTTCCAACCCTGGCAGCGGCGGCACAAAGGGCTCGGCACCGGTGGCAAGGATAATGGCGCGGGCCGTCAGGGTCTGCTCGCCGCCTTCGTTCAAAGCAATGCTGACTGTCCAGGGGTCCACAAGCTGTGCGCGCCCCCGCAGCACTTCCACCCCGAGATCGGTGTAGCGCTCCACGCTGTCGTGAGGCTCAATGCGGGCGATCGACTCATGCACCCGCCGCATCACCGCGGGAAAATCGACGTTAGGTTCGACCGTCCGAAGCCCGAACTGGCCCGCCCGACGAATCTGCTGCGCCACCCGCGCACTCATGATCAGTGCTTTGCTGGGCACACAGCCGGTGTTCAGGCAGTCGCCGCCCATCTTGCCGGCCTCGATCAGGGTGACCTTAGCCTTTACCGCCGCGGCGATATAGGCGCTGACCAGCCCCGCTGCGCCGGCGCCGATCACGATCAGGTTGCGGTCGAATTTTCCCGGCTTTTTCATTAGTGACTGGCTCTGTAGCGCTTGATCCAGCTTAGTACCCACTTGGCCAGCAGTGGAAACAGGCCCAGCAGTACAAAGGACAATAGCAGCCCCGGCGACAATATACCGCCAACGCTTTTCACTTTGCCCAACTGGGTGCCCGCATTGACATAGACCACTGTGGCCGGCAGCATACCCAGCTGGCTGACCCAATAGAAAGTCCAGGTTTTGATGCGAGTCAGCCCCATCAGGATATTGATCAGGAAAAACGGAAATACCGGCACCAGGCGCAGCGCGAACAGGTAAAAGGCCCCATCCCGTTCCATACCGCTGTTCACCGTCCGCAGGCGCCGGGCAAAGCGGCTCTGCACCCAGTCGCGCAGCAGAAAGCGGGATACCAGGAAAGCCAGTGTAGCGCCGATACTGGACGCGAAAGAGACGATCAGTATTCCCCACCACAAGCCGAATAGCGCGCCGGCGGCGAGTGTCATGATCGCCGCTCCCGGCAGCGACAGGCCGACGACCAGAATATAAAACAACATGAACAACAGCCCCACCAGGATCGGAGAAGCCCGTCGCCACTGTTCAAATTCCTCCTGCCACGTTTTCAGCTTTTCCAGGGACAACCAGTGATGTAAATCAAAAAGGAAGAAGGCCAGCACCAGGGCAAGCAGAACAGCTATTAATAAAATTTTTTTGTTCATGCAAACTCAGCTATTGGTTGTAGGAGCCCGCTTGCAGACGAATGGCTACGGAGTTTCATTCTTGTTCGCCTGCAAGCAGCGTCCTACAGGGCTCCACCGCAGCTGCTGCCCTGCCCCGCGGTGCAGCCGAAGCAGTGATCGGCCACGCGGATCGGCGTATTGCGCATATTCTGCTGCAGCAAATTCCGCAGGTGTATGCGCCCGGGCACCTCGATGCCCAGCTGCTGGTTGAAATCACAGTCGTACAGGTTGCCCTGCCAATCCACGCTGACCAGGCTGCGGCACATAACGCCATCGAGGTTGTCTGCGCTGTAGTTATCTTTGAGCAGTTGCATATAGTCGGCAAACTGGCCCTTGGATACCAGGGTGGAACCAAAGCGTTTGATAGGCATATTGGCCAGGGCGAACAGCTGATTAAAAATGATGCCGAAGTGCGCGGACAACTCGCGGCGGTAATCCGCTTCCAGTGCCTTCTGGTCCGGTGGCAGGAAGGGTCCAAGGGGGTTGTACACCAGGTTGAGGAACAGTCCGCTGTCCGGCTTGCCATAACCCAGGGTATTGAGTTTTTGCAGCGCGGCGATGCTCTTGTCGAAAACGCCTTTGCCCCGCTGCCTGTCCACGTTGTCCAGCGAATAACACGGTAGCGAGGCCACCACTTCCACTTTGTTTTCTGCGAGAAATTCCGCCAGGTTTTCCTGGCCCGGTTCGAACAGGATGGTCAGGTTGCAGCGGTCCATCACATGTACGTCCAGTGCCCGCGCGGACTGCACCAGATCGCGGAACCCTTCATGCAGCTCCGGCGCGCCGCCGGTGATATCCAGGTTGGAAATTTTGCGGGTACGCAGTACTTCGGGAATCAGCGCCAGGTTCTCCTCGCTCATCATTTCCCTACGCGTAGGCCCGGCGTTGACATGGCAGTGCACGCAGGTCTGGTTGCAGCGGTAGCCGATATTGACCTGTAGCGTGTCGATTTTCTCGCGGCGGATCGGCGGGAAATCAGAAACTTCCAATAGCGGCAGGGTTTCGTGCATATCTTTCAGGGCTCCACTTGTTCCACAGACTCTGTCGTTGCGAGCAGCGGTTTTATTACACGGGCCTTTTCCTCCGGCATGACTTCCAGCGGTGTCACCAGGCCGCTGGCCAGCGCGGTGTGCGCCGGGGACCGGGGTTTCTCCTCCCCCAGCAGGCGAATCGCCTTGGCGGCGATCCGCTGCGCGCGCGCGGCGTTCTGCTGCAGGTTGGCGATGGCCACCTCCGCGGTCACCGCGGCTTCCCGTGGGTGCCAGCAGTCGTAGTCGGTTGCCATGGCCAGGGTGGCGTAGGCGATCTGTGCCTCCCGCGCCAGTTTGGCCTCAGGCATGTTGGTCATGCCGATCACTGAGGCGCCCATACTGCGATACCAGTGGGATTCCGCGCGGGAGGAAAACTGCGGCCCTTCGATACACACGTAGCTGCCGCCGCGGTGCAATGTGATCGGCTGATCGCCTTGGGTGCTCTCCCCCTGAGTAAGACCGAAGGCACGGGCGAGGCAGTCGGCGACTTGCGGGCATATCGGATCGGCCATGGATACATGGGCCACTGCGCCGTCGCCAAAAAAAGTGTTGTCCCGCTTGCGGGTCAGGTCGATAAACTGGTCCGGGAGCAGCATATCCAGCGGTCTCACTTCCTCGCGCAGTGAGCCGACCGCGGACAGAGAGAGGATATAGCGCACGCCCAGCTGGCGCAGTGCGTGGATATTGGCCCGGTACGGGACCTCGGAGGGAATCAGGCGGTGGCCGCGGCCGTGGCGGGCGAGGAAGGCCACCGACACGCCGTGCAACTCGCCGGTGACAATGGCCTCGGAGGGCAGACCGAAGGGGGTTTCAATCCAATGCTCGCTGGTATTGCTCAGCCCCTCCATCTGGTAGAGGCCGCTGCCGCCGATTACGCCGATGAGTGCCCGGGCCATGGTTGCTCCTTATCTGCTTGTTTCCGCGCAGTATAGGAGTGACTTTGGGGGATGTATATTGTTCGACAGATACAGACAAAACGGGAAGGACTGCCGTTTGCACAGCCGAAGCCTGCCCCGCAGGGGTGAGGGCCAGGATGGCCCGAATGAAAAAGGCCGCCTCTCGCGAGGCGGCCTTTTTCATTCCTTGTAGGAGCGGCCGTTGGCCGCCCCGCCGCTCCTACAGCGGGCCTATGGCCCGCATGCCGAGCTAGGGCTCGGCGCTCCGGCAATTACCAACCAGCAGCTTCCTTCAGCGCGTTGCCGATCTCAGCCAGGGAGCGCACGGTTTTCACACCGGCATCTTCCAGCGCGGCGAATTTCTCGTCCGCGGTGCCCTTACCGCCGGAGATGATCGCACCGGCATGGCCCATGCGCTTTCCGGGAGGCGCGGTGACGCCAGCGATGTAGGAAACCACCGGTTTGGTGACGTTTTCCTTGATATAGGCCGCCGCTTCTTCTTCCGCGGTGCCGCCGATTTCACCGATCATCACGATGGCTTCGGTCTGCGGATCCTTCTCGAACATCTCCAGGATGTCGATGAAGTTGGAACCCGGGATGGGGTCGCCGCCGATGCCCACGCAGGTGGACTGGCCGAAGCCGTGGTCAGTGGTCTGCTTCACCGCTTCGTAAGTCAGGGTGCCGGAGCGGGAAACGATGCCCACTTTGCCCGGCTTGTGGATGTGACCCGGCATGATGCCGATCTTGCACTCACCGGGAGTGATCACGCCCGGGCAGTTCGGGCCGATCAGGCGTACGCCCAGCTCGTCGCACTTCACTTTCGCGTCCAGCATGTCCAGGGTCGGGATGCCTTCGGTGATGCACACGATCAGCTTGATGCCGCCGTTGGCCGCTTCCAGGATGGAATCCTTGCAGAAGGGGGCCGGTACATAGATCACGGAGGCTTCCGCACCGGTGGCTTCAACCGCTTCTTTCACGGTGTTGAAAACCGGCAAGCCCAGGTGTTCCTGACCGCCTTTGCCCGGGGTCACGCCGCCGACCATCTTGGTGCCGTAAGCGATCGCCTGCTCGGAGTGGAAGGTGCCCTGGGCGCCGGTGAAGCCCTGGCAGATCACTTTGGTGTCTTTGTTAATCAGTACTGACATGATTATTTATCCTCCGCGGCTTTAACCACCTGCTCGGCGGCATCCGTCAGGCTGGTGGCAGCGATAATGTTCAAACCGCTATCCGCCAGCACTTTTGTGCCCAGCTCTGCGTTGTTACCTTCCAGGCGCACGACCACCGGAATCTTAACGCCCACTTCTTCCACTGCGCCGATCACGCCTTCCGCGATCAGGTCGCAGCGCACGATACCGCCGAAGATATTGATCAGTACCGCTTTGACGTTTTCGTCAGACAAGATGATCTTGAAGGCTTCGACCACGCGCTCTTTGGTCGCGCCGCCGCCAACATCGAGGAAGTTGGCCGGCTTGCCGCCGTGCAGGTTGACGATGTCCATGGTGCCCATGGCCAGGCCGGCGCCGTTCACCATGCAGCCGATATTGCCGTCCAGCGCGACGTAGTTGAGTTCCCACTTGGCCGCGTGCGCTTCGCGCGCGTCTTCCTGGGAGGGATCGTGCATTTCGCGCAGGTCCGGATGGCGGTACAGGGCGTTGCCATCAATCACAACTTTGGCGTCCAGGCAGTGCAGGTTGCCCTGGGGAGTGATGACCAGCGGGTTGATTTCCAGCAGGGCCAGGTCCTTTTCCTTGAACATCTTGGCCAGGCCCAGGAAGATCTTGGTGAACTGCTTGATCTGGTCGCCCTGCAGGCCCAGTTTGAAAGCCAGCTCGCGCGCCTGGTAAGGCTGGGCGCCTACCAGCGGGTCGATGGTGGCCTTGAGAATTTTTTCCGGGGTCTCTTCCGCAACCTTCTCGATTTCCACGCCGCCTTCAGTGGAGGCCATGAAAACGATGCGACGGGTGGAGCGATCCACTACCGCGCCCAGGTACAGCTCCTGGTCGATATCGGTGCAGCTCTCAACGAGGATGCGGGAAACCGGCTGGCCGTTTTCGTCTGTCTGGTAGGTAACCAGGTTGTTGCCCAGCCACTTCTGGGCGAATTCTTCAATTTCCGCCTTGGAGTCCACCAGCTTTACACCGCCGGCCTTGCCGCGGCCACCGGCGTGCACCTGGGCCTTCACCACCCACTTGTCGCCACCGATTTCATCTGCTGCCGCTGCTGCCGCTGCCGGGGTTTCCGCTGCAATGCCTTTGGAAACCGGCAATCCGTATTCCGCAAACAGTTGTTTGCCCTGATACTCATGCAAGTTCATAGTTAATACCAATTCACTTTTGAAAATTTAGAGGTGGGGGATTCCCCCCTCTCCCCCGACCCCTCGCCCCTAGGGGAGAGGGGGGAGTTCTTGCCAGGTCCCGGGGCCCTGGGTCCCGGGTCCCGTTGTTACTTGCGCTTTTTGCGGTTGGCGATATGGATCGCGTGGCCGTTCACTGCCAGCGCGGCTTCCTTGACGCCCTCGGAGAGAGTCGGATGTCCGAACACGGTCATGCCGATATCTTCGGCGCTGGAACCGAACTCCATCGCGATCGCCACCTGCTGCACCAAGTCCGCCGCAGACGGGCCGACGATATGTGCACCCAGCACGCGGTCGGTTTCCGCATGGGCGATGATTTTCACCATGCCGTCCTTTTCGTTGGCAGCCACCGCTCGGCCCAGGGCAACGAACGGGAACACGCCCACGTTGTAGGGCTCGCCATCCGCCTTCACCTGCTCTTCGGTGCGGCCCACAGCGGCGATTTCCGGGTGGGTGTAGATTACATTCGGGATCACGTCGTAGTTCATCATCGGCTTCTGGCCGGCAATGCGCTCGGCGACCACCACGCCCTCTTCAGAGGCTTTGTGGGCGAGCATCGGGCCGCGCACGACGTCGCCGATGGCCCACACGCCCGGCGCGGAAGTCATGCACAGGTCGTTGACGTAGATAAAACCGCGCTCGTCCAGCTTCACGCCGGCGTCTTCAGACAGCAGGCCCTCGGTGTAGGGACGGCGGCCGACGCACACGATCAGCTTGTCGAAGGTTTCCTGGTGCTCCTTGCCGTCTTTGTCCTGGTAGGTGACGACAACCTCCTTGCCCTTTACCTCTGAGCCGGTGACACGGCAGGACAGGCGGATATCCAGGCCCTGCTTTTTCAGGATCTTTTGCGATTCCTTGGCAATCTGCTGGTCCATGATCGCGAGGAAATTATCCAGCGCTTCCAGTACCACCACGTCGCTGCCCAGGCGGCTCCATACGGAACCCAGTTCCAGGCCGATCACGCCGGCACCAATCACGCCCAGGCGTTTCGGAGTTTCGGTGAATTCCAGTGCGCCGGTGGAGTCGACGATAATCTTGTTGTCCACCGGAGCCGGCGGAATGTTCACCGGCACGGAACCGGACGCGAGGATCACATTGTCCGCTTCGTAGACAGTGGTCTTGCCGTCAAAGTCAGTGACTTCCACTTTCTTGTTGGACAGCAGCTTGCCGGTACCGTAAATGGAAGTGACCTTGTTGGCCGTAAACAGACCGGCAATGCCGCCGGTAAACTGTTTGACGATCTGGTCCTTGCGCCCGATCATTTTCTTGACATCGATTTTCACCTTGCCGGTGTCGATGCCGTGCACGTCGAGGGAGTCCTTGGCTTCGTGGTATTTCCAGGAGCTGTCCAGCAGCGCCTTGGAGGGAATACAGCCCACGTTCAGGCAGGTGCCGCCGTTGACACCCTTACCTTCCTTGTTTTTCCACTTCTCGACACAGGCAGTCTTCAGGCCCAGCTGCGCGGCGCGAATGGCAGCGACATAACCTCCGGGACCGGAGCCGATTATGATTACGTCAAATTTTTCCGACATGGTCTGTTCCAGATATTTGTGAATTTAGGTGCGACCTGCGGTCGCTTTGCCGAGCTGGAGCTCGGCGTTCCCAGGGCGGCCTGCGGCCGCTTCGCCTGCAAGCAGGCTCCTACATCAGTTTTGTGGTAGCACCAAGTTCAATGCGAAGGCCCTGATGCCGGGGCCGTTTTGCGAGACTGTCTGCGAGAGGGACCTCGCGGACAAGCCTACAGGGATGTATTCACGGCGTGTCTCGCAAAACGGCACCGGCAGCAGGGCCGCCACGGAGCTAGAAAAAAGTCCCCTTAAACCTCAAGCAGGATACGGGCCGGGTCCTCGATCATTTCCTTGATCGCCACCAGGAAACCCACCGCTTCCTTGCCGTCGATCAGGCGGTGATCGTAGGACAGCGCCAGGTACATCATCGGCAGGATTTCCACCTTGCCGTCCACCGCCATGGGGCGCTCCTGGATCTTGTGCATGCCCAGAATCGCGGTCTGCGGCGGGTTCAGGATCGGTGTGGACAACAGGGAACCGAAAACACCGCCGTTGGTGATGGTGAAGGTACCGCCGGTCATCTCGTCAATGGACAGCTTGCCGTCGCGGGCGCGCAGGCCCAGGTCACGGATGTTGTTTTCGATATCCGCCAGACCCATGTTTTCCGCGTTGCGCAGCACCGGTACCACCAGGCCCTTGGGCGCGGAAACCGCCACGCCGATATCCTGGTAGCCATGGTAGACGATATCGTCGCCGTCGATGGAGGCGTTGACTGCGGAGTAGCGCTTCAGTGCTTCCACCGCCGCTTTCACGAAAAAGCCCATAAAGCCCAGACGGGTGCCGTTGTGCTTCTTCTCGAACAGATCCTTGTAGTTCTTGCGCAAGTCCATGACCGGCTTCATGTTCACTTCGTTGAAGGTGGTGAGCATGGCGGTGGACTGGGAGGCATCCAGCAGACGCTCGGCGATGCGCTTGCGCATGCGGCTCATGGGCACGCGCTTCTCCACGCGCTCGCCCGGGGCCACGACCACTTGCACGGCGGCGGCGGGTGCTGCAGCGGCTGCCGGGGCTGTACCAGCCTTCATCACGTCTTCTTTCAGAACGCGACCACCCTTGCCAGTGCCGCTGACCTGACTCAGGTCGACGCCCTTCTCTTCCGCCAGCTTGCGCGCGGCCGGGTTGACCAGCTGATCACCACCGGCGCCGCTCTCCGCAGCGGGTTTCTCTTCCGCCTTTTTCTCTTCCGCCTTCTCTCCGGCACCCGCTTCACCGCCGGCGCCTTCCTCGAACTTGGCAATTACTTCGTTGGACAGGACGGTATCGCCCTCGTCCTTGATAATTTCGCTGAGGGCGCCATCGGCCGGGGCAACCACTTCCAGCACCACTTTGTCGGTTTCGATATCCACGATCAGTTCATCGCGGGACACGGCTTCGCCGGGCTTTTTATGCCAGGTGGCAACAGTGCCATCCTGGACGGATTCCGGGAAAGTTGGCGCTTTAATCTCGATCGTCATTGTTCCTGTTTCCTGAGATTGACTCTACTAATTACTGCCGCCGATTTATTTGACGGTCAGCGCCTCATTGATGAACTTGTTCTGTTCTTCCAGGTGGGTGGACATATAGCCCGCCGCCGGTGCGGCGGACGGCTCGCGACCCACATATTCCAGTTTCAGCTTCGGATGTGTTTCCGCCAGCAGGCGATACAGGTGGTGCTGGCTGTGATACCAGGCACCCTGGTTCATCGGCTCCTCCTGACACCAGGCCACACTGGTGAGCTTCTTGTACGCAGATACCGCCTTGGTGAACTCACCGTCCGGGAAGGGGTACAGCTGCTCGAGACGCACCAGCGCCACATCCTCCTGCTCCCGCTCCATGCGCGCTTCCAGCAAATGGTAGTAGACCTTGCCGGAGCACAGGATCAGGCGCTTGACCTTGGCCGGGTCCACCCCGTCGTCCTGGATGACGTTGTGGAATCTGCCGTTGGCCAGTTCGTCCAGGCTGGAAGTGGCCAGTTTGTGGCGCAGTATCCACTTGGGACTCATGATCACCAGCGGGCGGCGCATCGGGCGGATAGCCTGGCGGCGCAACAGGTGGAAGATCTGCGCTGGGGTGGTGGCGTTGCACACCTGGATATTGTGCTCGGCACACATTTGCATAAAGCGCTCCAGGCGTGCGGAGGAGTGCTCCGGGCCCTGCCCTTCGTAACCGTGCGGCAGCAGCATCACCAGCCCACACATGCGGCCCCACTTGTGCTCACCGGAGGTGATGAACTGGTCGATCACCACCTGGGCGCCGTTGGCGAAGTCGCCGAACTGGGCCTCCCAGATCACCAGTGATTTGGGTGTGGTGGTCGCGTAGCCATACTCGAACGCCAGCACCGCCTCTTCCGACAGCAGCGAATCGTAGATATCGAACGCCGGCTGGCCCTCGTACATATTCTCCAGCGGCACATAGCAGGAGCCGTCCTTCTGGCTGTGCACCACCGCGTGTCGATGAGAGAAGGTGCCGCGGCGCACATCCTCACCGGTGAGACGGACCATATAGCCCTCTTCCAGCAGGGTGCCATAGGCCAGGGTTTCCGCCATGCCCCAGTTGAGCGGCAGGGCGCCGCCGGCCATCTTGCGGCGGTCTTCGTAGATCTTGGCCACCTGGCGCTGCATCACCACACCATCCGGTACCGTGGTCATGCGGCTGGCCACATCCTTCAACTTGGTGAGCTCCATGCCCGTCTCGCCGTGAGTCTGCCAGTCGTGGTTCAGGTAGGGAGTCCAGTCCACGAACATGGAGGAATCCGGCTCCTTCACCAGGCCTGTGGCCACGTCCTCGCCGCGATCCAGTTTGTCGCGGTAGTCGTTGGCCAGCTTGTCCGCGGCGGCCTTGTCGAGCACGCCCTCGTTGACCAGCTTTTCCGCGTAAAGGGTGCGGGTGGTCTTGTGTTTGCGGATGACGTGGTACATCAGCGGCTGGGTGCCGGAGGGATCATCGGTCTCGTTATGGCCGCGGCGGCGATAGCACACCAGGTCGATTACGATATCCTTCTTGAACTCGTAGCGGTAGTCGACGGCGAGAAGCGCTGCCAGAACCACCATTTCCGGATCGTCGCCGTTCACGTGCAGCACCGGTGCGTCGATCATCTTCGCCACGTCGGTACAGTACTCGGTGGAGCGGGCATCTTCGCGCTTGCTGGTGGTAAAACCCACCTGATTGTTGAGCACGATATGCACGGTGCCGCCGGTGTAGAAGCCGCGGGTCTGGGACATCTGCAGGGTCTCCTGCACCACGCCCTGGCCGGCGAAGGCCGCGTCACCGTGGATATTCACCGGCATCACCTTCTCGCCGGTGCTGTCGCCGCGGCGGTCCTGGCGGGCGCGCACCGAGCCTTCGACCACCGGCGCACAGATTTCCAGGTGCGAGGGGTTGAAAGCCAGTGCCAGGTGCACCTCGCCACCGGGGGTCATCACGTTGGACGAGAAACCCTGGTGGTATTTCACATCGCCGGAGGTATCCAGGGTCTTCTTGCCCTCGAACTCCTCGAACAGGTCGGACGGGTTTTTACCCAGGATGTTGACCAGGGTATTCAGGCGGCCGCGGTGGGCCATACCCATTACGATCTCCTTCACCCCGTAGGTGCCGGAACGGCGGATCAGCGCGTCCATCAGCGGGATCAGGCTCTCGCCGCCCTCCACGCCGAAGCGCTTGGTGCCGGGATATTTGGAGTCCAGGTGGCGCTCCAGACCCTCGGCGGCAGACAGCCGCTGCAGGATTTCGATCTGGACGTCGGTGCCGAAGTTGGGCCTGGCCTGGCTGCGTTCCAGGCGCTGCTGGAACCACTGCTGCTCGTCCAGGTTGGACAGGTGCATGATCTCAGCGCCCAGACTGCCGCAGTAGGTGCGTTCCAGCCCCTGGACGATTTCCCGCAGAGTCGCCTCCTCCTTGCCAAAGAAGAGATCACCGGTCTGGAAAGTGGTGTCGAAGTCGCCTTCGGTGAGGCCGTGGTAGTTGAGCTGCAGGTCGGGGACCTGCTCCCGCGCCATCAGGCCCAGGGGGTCCAGGGTGGCCTTCTTGTGGCCGCGGTGACGGTAGGAGCTGATCAGCTGCAGGACTTTGACCTGCTTGCGTTCGTGTTCGATATTGATGGCCCCGGCCCCGGGAGCGGCCAGCGGGCGGGTGCGATGTTTGGCGAGTAACTCAAAATGTTGCCGCACTGCGGCATGGGAGACGTCGCCGACACCGTTCACCCGCGGGAGGCTGTCGAAGTAACTGCGCCACCCCTCCGGCACGCCGTTGGGGTCGTGCAGATAAGTTTCGTACAGTTCCTCCACATAGGCTGCATTGCCTCCGGAGATATGGGAGCTGCGCCACAGCTGCTCCATGGTACTTTCGTGCATGTTGATGCCTACCTCATTGCGGTGCGCCCCTTTCCCGGTACTTGCACCGCTCTACTTTCCTTATTACTCACAAAAGGGGAGGCGCCAAAAGTCACCTCCCCTTTTTACTTGGAACCGGCTCGAAAGCCGATTTTCTTTAGATAGGCGCCGCCGTTGGCGCCGAACCCATACGGAGGGCTCAACCGGGCTTGTGCCTGCCCCGCCGCTACACGGCGCGGGCCAGCAACATATGGCGGATATGGCCGATCGCCCGGGTGGGGTTCAACCCCTTGGGGCAGACGTTGACGCAGTTCTGGATACCGTGGCAGCGGAAAACGCTGAAGGGGTCATCCAGTTTGGACAAGCGCTCGTCGGTGGCCTCGTCGCGGCTGTCCGCCAGGAAGCGGTAGGCCTGCAGCAGGCCCGCAGGGCCGATAAATTTGTCCGGGTTCCACCAGAAAGACGGACAGGCGGTGGAACAGCAGGCACAGAGGATACACTCGTACAGGCCGTCGAGCTTCTCGCGCTCTTCCGGCGACTGCAGGCGCTCGATGGCCGGCGCCGGAGTGTCGTTCTGCAGGTACGGCTCGATCTTCTTGTACTGCTCGTAGAACTGCTCCATATCCACCACCAGGTCGCGGATCACCGGCAGACCGGGCAGCGGGCGCAGTACCAGCTTACCCTTGCGCGCCGCTTCCGAAAGCGGAGTGGTACAGGCCAGGCCGTTGCGGCCGGAGATGTTCATGCCGTCGGAACCGCACACGCCCTCGCGGCAGGAGCGGCGGAACGACAGGGTCGGGTCCTGCGCCTTCAGCAGCTCCAGCACGTCCAGCACCATCAGGTCCTTGCCCTGGGTGTCCAGCTCGTAGTCCTGCATATAGGGAGCTTTGTCAGTCTCCGGGTTGTAACGGTAAATGCTTACTTTCAACATGTTCCGCATCCAATGTCTTTGTAAGAGCGGTCAACGGCCGCTCTTACAGAATTAATAGGTCCGAGCCTTGGGCTCGAAGGCTTCCACAGTGCTGGGTGCAAAGTTGACCGCGCGCTTGCCGACACGTTTCTCCGCCGGGAAAAACATGGAGTGGCACAGCCAGTTTTCGTCGTCGCGATCCTGGTAGTCCTCGCGGGCGTGGGCGCCGCGGCTCTCGGTGCGCACCTCCGCGGCGATGGCGGTGGCCTCGGCCACTTCCAGCAGGTTCTGCAGTTCCAGCGCCTCGATACGGGCGGTGTTGAAAGCGCGGCTCTTGTCCTCCAGGCGCACATTGTCGATGCGCCCGCGCAGCTCTTCCAGCTTCTTCACCCCCTCGGCCATATAGTCGCCGCGACGGAATACGCCGAAGTGGTTCTGCATCACGTTTTGCAGCTCGGTGCGGAGGCTCGCGGCCGATTCGCCGTCGTTGCTGTTCTCCAGGCGGTTCAGGCGCGCCATCGCAGCTTCGATATCGGACTCGGACGCCTCGCGGTGTTCGATGCCCTCGCGCAGGGACTGCTCGATGAACAGGCCGGAGGCGCGGCCGAACACCACCAGGTCCAGCAGGGAGTTGCCCCCCAGGCGGTTGGCGCCGTGTACCGATACGCAGGCCACCTCACCGCAGGCATAGAAGCCTTCCACCACCTGATCGTTGCCGGAGGCATCCTGGGTCAAGGCCTGGCCGTGCACATTGGTGGGGATACCGCCCATCATATAGTGGCAGGTGGGCACCACCGGGACGGGGTCCTTCACCGGGTCCACATGGGCGAACGTTTTGGCCAGCTCGCAGATGCCCGGCAGGCGGCTGTGCAGTACCTCCTCGCCCAGGTGGTCGAGCTTCAGGAATACGTGATCGCCATTGGGTCCTGCGCCGCGGCCGTCGAGAATCTCCAGTACCATGGAGCGGGCCACCACATCGCGGGAGGCCAGGTCCTTGGCGTTGGGGGCATAGCGCTCCATAAAGCGCTCGCCATCCTTATTAATGAGGTAACCACCCTCACCGCGGCAGCCCTCGGTCACCAGCACGCCGGCACCGGCAATACCCGTCGGGTGGAACTGCCACATCTCGATATCCTGTACCGGCATCCCCGCGCGCAGGGCCATGCCCACGCCGTCGCCGGTGTTGATGTGCGCGTTGGTGGTGGAGGCGAAGATGCGGCCGGCACCGCCGGTGGCGAATACCGTGGCCTTGGATTTGATGAACACCACTTCGCCATCTTCGATGCACAGCGCAATCACGCCCACTACGGCGCCGTCCTGGTTCTTCACCAGGTCCACCGCGAACCACTCGTTGAGGAACACGGTGTCGTGCTTGACGTTGTTCTGGTACAGGGTGTGCAGCAGCGCGTGGCCGGTGCGGTCCGCAGCCGCACAGGTGCGCGCGGCCTGGCCACCGCGGCCGAAGTCCTTGGACTGGCCGCCGAAGGGGCGCTGGTAGATGCGGCCCTCCTCGGTGCGGGAGAAAGGCAGGCCCATATGCTCCAGCTCGAATACCGCCTCCGGACCCACGGAGCACATGTACTCGATGGCATCCTGGTCGCCGATATAGTCGGAACCCTTCACGGTGTCATACATATGCCAGCGCCAGTCGTCCTGCGGATCGGCGCTGGCGATGGCACAGGTGATGCCGCCCTGGGCGGAGACCGTGTGGGAACGTGTGGGGAAAACCTTGGTGATCACCGCAGTCTTGAAGCCGGACTGGGCCATCTGCAGGGCCGCGCGCATACCCGCGCCGCCGCCGCCAATTACGATCCCGTCAAAGGCAATGGTTCGCATATTCGACATAAGTTACAGACCCCACAGAATTTCAATGCCCCACGCCGTGTAGAACACGGCAACCGCGGCCAGCAATAGCTCTATCACAAGGCGCAGAACAGTGGCCTTGGCTCCCATCAGGAGGTTGGTGATATAGTCGGTGATTACGGACCAGAGCCCGATCCAGGCGTGCACGACGGTGGAGAGCAGGGCCAACAGCGTGAACACCCGCATCCAGCGATGAGCAAACAGGGCAGACCAGCTCTCGTAGCCAAAATCCTTACTCAGGAATATGAAACCTACTATAAAGAAGGTATAAATCGTGAGCAGCACCGCGGTGACGCGCTGGTACAACCAGTCGAAAGTGCCGCTGCGACCGAAGCTTGTAATTGTCGTTACCATAACCAGACCCCTGCCAGCAGAATAAGAACTGCGGAAACGGCGAGCACCAGTACGGCGCCGCGTCGTCCGCCCTCAAGGGATTCGCCGATCCCCATATCCATCAGCAGGTGGCGGATACCCGCCGCCAGATGGTAGATAAGCGCCGCCAGCCCGGCCCACAGGACCAGCTTGACGGGAGTGCTGTCGAAGACCGCCGCCACTTTGGCGAAACCCTGCTCGGATTCCAGGCTGACATCGAGCATGTATAACAACAATGCCACCACGGCGAAGAGGACCACGCCGGAGATGCGATGCAAGATGGAAACCAGAGCTGCGGCAGGAAGATTGATAGTGGAAATGTCTAAATTGACAGGTCTGTTTTTGTTCACAGGAAAAACACCTTGTTGCCCTGAACGACTGGGCGCCCGTTAGCTTTTCAAATGGAGGGACGAGCCGCTTGCTGATCACTTCGCATACGACCTGCTGAAGCCTTGTACAAAGTGGCCTTACCATGGCGCAAGCCGCGCGGATTATAGGCATTCGATCCCCAAAACACAACGAGACTGCGCCGCTTACCGGCGGTTTACCACTTTGGCCCCAGGAAGAGAGACGCGCCAGGCCGGCGAAACTTCCGATAACAATCCCCCCCGCCAGCCAGGGAAAAGCTCTGCCACCGGCGCCGGGAACCGAATATCCTGCCGCTGAGGGACTGGCCATCCGCCCGGTTTGGTTTGACAATTTGCGGCGCGCCACTTAAGTTTGGCCCCGCTCGGAAGCCCGCTGGGGCCCTTTGGTACCCAAAGACGAGCCCTACATACAACGGCAGAGGCCGGATGGATACGGGCTGCAAGTGGGATCGATCACGGCCGGAGGCCGCCCCAATCTCTCCCCAAAGCCGGTATAAAGAACAGTTTTAGGAGTCCGCAATGTCCGATAAAAAAGCGCAACTTACGGTCGACGGTATCGACGGCACCATCGAGATGCCCGTCCTCTCCGGCACCGTCGGCCCCGACGTTGTCGATGTCAGCAGCCTGACCGGTAAGGGCTTGTTTACCTACGACCCGGGCTTCGTGTCCACCGCCGCCTGCGAGTCCAAGATCACCTATATCGACGGCGCCAAGGGCGTGCTGCTGCACCGCGGCTACCCCATTGAGCAACTGGCGAAGAGTTCCGACTACCTGGAGACCTGCTACCTGCTGATGAACGGCGAGCTCCCCAATGCCGAACAGAAGAAGGACTACGTCAGCAGCATCATGAACCACACCATGGTGCACGAGTCCCTGGTGAACTTCTTCAAGGGCTTCCGCTACGACGCCCACCCCATGGCGATGATGTGCGGCGTGGTCGGCGCCCTCGCCTCCTTCTATCACGACTCCCTCGACATTACCGATCCCGAGCACCGCAAGGTCTCCGCCGACCGCCTGATTGCCAAAATGCCCACCCTGGCCGCCATGTGCTACAAGCACTCCAAGGGCCAGCCGTTCATGTATCCGGACAACAGCCTGAGCTATGCGGAAAACTTCCTGCATATGATGTTCGGCAACCCCTGCGAGGCCAGCAAGATAGACCCGGTGGTGGCCAAGGCGATGGATATCATCTTCCTGCTGCACGCCGACCACGAGCAGAATGCCTCCACCTCCACCGTGCGCCTGGCCGGCTCCTCCGGCGCCAACCCCTTCGCCTGCATCTCCTCCGGCATCGCCGCCCTCTGGGGACCGGCGCATGGCGGCGCCAACGAAGCGGTACTGGACATGCTGCAGGAGATTGGCGACGAGAGCCGCATCGACGAGTTCGTCAAACGCGCCAAGGACAAGGACGACCCCTTCCGCCTGATGGGCTTCGGCCACCGCGTGTACAAGAACTTCGACCCCCGCTCCCGCGTGATGCAGGGCATCTGCGACGAAGTACTGGGGGCCATGGGCGCGGAGAACGACCCTCTGCTGAAGATCGCCAAGAAGCTGGAAAGAATCGCCCTGGAAGACGAATACTTTGTGGAGAAGAAACTCTACCCCAACGTGGACTTCTACTCCGGCATTATCATGAAGGCCATCGGCATTCCCACCGATATGTTCACCGTGATCTTCGCCACCGGCCGCACCGCCGGCTGGATTGCCCACTGGGACGAGATGATCTCCAACCCCTACAAGATCGGCCGCCCGCGCCAGCTGTACACCGGCTATACCCAGCGCGACTACATGCCGCTGAACCAGCGCTAAGTCAACAGCACCCCGCAAAAACCCGGCATTTGCCGGGTTTTTTTATGGAACAGGAGCGCGGAATCCCAGGGCTTGAACCGGGTACACGCGCAGTCACCTGTAGGAGCGGCCGCTGGCCGCGATCGATAGTCGGAGTGACTGGAAGCCCAATCGCGGCCAGCGGCCGCTCCTACAGAAATCGAATAACAATCATGTTATTTATTGCGTAAGTTGGTATGAACAGGCTTGGGAAAAAAAGTCATACAAACAATTGCGGAGAGCACACAGCAAAAGCGGCCGACCTTATTTCGACCGCTTGCTTCAATATGACTGGAACTCACCGCTGTTTCACTCGCTGAAATCCTTCCAGACCAGTGGTCACCCGCTGTGGGTCTATTTACGGCTGTGTCCAGTCTCGTTACGGACCGCTTATTATTTACTTCCCCCTACCCGGGCATTACTAGTTTAGCGTCGTCACGGCTGTTTCCAAGGAATCAACCCTCTTTCAGTGGCTTGATCAGCCCCTCCAGTCCCTCGATTTTGACTTCCAGGGCCAGCGCCATCAATCGGCCCAGCCGGCCCTCGGGAAAGCCCTTGTTCGCAAACCACAGCAGGTAGGCCTCCGGCAAGTCGATCAGCGGCCGCCCTGCATATTTGCCGAAGGGCATGGGCATGCGCGCGATATCCAGCAGGTCCTGTTTTTCGAAGGTCACTGTATTTTCCATTGGTTGTTCGATCTACCCCACCATACACTGGCTCAGGTCTACTCGCAGTAACAGAGGTGCTTATGAGTATTCAACTCCTCAAACGTCTGGGTCTTACCTTCCTGCTTATCGCCGCCCTGGGAAGTCTTGGCTGTGCCAATATGAATCCCACCGAGCGTCGGGTGGCCACCGGCGCAGGTATTGGTGCGGTAACCGGGGCCCTGATCAGTGGTGGCCGTGTGGGAGGTACAGTGGCCGGGGCTGCACTCGGAGCGGGTGCCGGCTGGATCTATGACTACGAGAGGAAAAGACACTTTTACTATGATCGGTATGGCCGTCGCGTTTACCGTTAAAAGGCAGGGGGGAATCCGTTTCCGGATTCCCCCGCTGTCAGTCTCCATACTTTCATCTTTATTCTTTGCGGTAAGGGTCCTGTAGCCTTTCCGCGCACAATATTTCATTTACGGCGGTTTTTCTGCTCGCAGCAACAGAGGTTCTTATGGGCATTCAACTCCTCAAACGCCTGGGGCTGGCCTTCCTGCTTGTCGCCACCCTGGGAAGCCTCGGCTGTGCCAACATGACGTCCACTGAACGTCGCGTGGCCACCGGTGCCGGCATCGGTGCGGTGACCGGCGCCGCAGTATCCGGCAGTCTGCGCGGCACGGCCGTCGGAACCGCACTCGGCGCCGGTGCCGGCTACCTCTATGACAGGGACAGAAAGAGACGCCGTCGCTAAACGCCCGGCCCCTGACCCGGCAATACCGATTACCGGGTCAGGGGCTTTCGATTACAGCAGCTTGATTTTTGTCTTGCCGCAGCGCTGGCAGCGGTATTCGGTCACCAGTTTGCCCTGCTTCACATCAAACTTTTTCTCGGTGACCACCTGCCACTTGTGAAAACCGTCGCGACACAAACTGCTACCCTTGTGTTTCTGCCAGGCAGTTTTGCGCTTGAAAGGCAGTATATCCCCCATAGCCGTCAGGCGACCTCCCCCGCCGCGTGGCCCGATGCCCAGGCCCATTGAAAATTGTATCCGCCCAGCCAGCCGGTCACGTCCAACACCTCGCCGATAAAATAGAGTCTCGGCTGCTTCTTGCACTCCATGGTACGCGAGGATATCTCATCAGTGTCCACACCGCCCAGGGTGACTTCCGCGGTGCGGTAGCCCTCGGTGCCCGCGGGTACCAGCTGCCAGTGCTGCAGCTGTTCGCCGATATCCTTTAATTCCGCCTGTGTGTACTGCTTTAATGGCAGGCTGGTAATTTTCCGTTGCTGTAAAAAATACTGCACCAGTTTTTTGCTCCACAGCTCCGCCAGCGCACTGTGCAGGTGGGTATTCGGCCTTTCCGCCCGCTGCTCCCCCAACCACTGCGCCAGATCCCGGCCCGGCGCCAGGTCGAAATCCACTGCCTGTCCCTCGCGCCAATGGCTGGAAATCTGCAATACCGCAGGGCCGCTCAGGCCCCGGTGGGTAAACAGCAGCTGCTCGTTAAAACTGCCCGAATCGCAGCTGGCAGTGACCGCCAGCGCACTGCCGGGCAGTTCCCCCTGCTGTTCCAGTTGGCGCTGATGCAGGGTAAAGGGCACCAGCGCCGGGCGGGTGTCGATAATATTGAGGCCGAACTGGCGCGCCACATCATAGCCGAACCCCGTGGCCCCCATGGTGGGGATCGACAGGCCGCCGGTGGCGATTACCAGGGATTCGCAACGTACCTCTCCCAGGCCGGTGTGCACTTGAAAGCCCTTTTCCAGCGGCTCGATGGAGGAAACGCCGCAGCGGGTGCGGATCTGCACTTTGGCTGCGCGGCACTCCGCCAGCAGCAGGTCGACGATGTCTTTGGATTTGTTGTCGCAGAACAGCTGGCCCAGGCTTTTCTCGTGGTAGGGGATTCCGTGTTTTTCCACCAGGGCTATAAAGCCCCACTGGGTGTAGCGGGCCAGGGCCGATTTGCAGAAGTGCGGGTTCCGGCTGTAGAAGTTTTCCGGCGCCGTATACAGGTTGGTGAAATTGCAGCGCCCGCCGCCGGACATCAGGATTTTCTTGCCCACCTTATTGGCGTGGTCCAGCACCAGCACGCTGCGGCCGCGCCGACCGGCCACCGAGGCGCACATCAGCCCGGCGGCGCCGGCGCCGATCACCAGTACGTCGGTTTGTGCGGGAAAGTCGCTCACGGGCGACGGGCTTTCGATCAGGCGCGCGGCAGCGTCACACCGCGCTGGCCCTGGTACTTGCCGCCGCGGTCCGCATAGGACACGTCGCAGATCTCGTCGGACTCGAAGAACAGCATCTGCGCCACGCCTTCATGGGCGTAGATCTTCGCCGGCAGGTTGGTGGTGTTGGAGAATTCCAGGGTGACGTGGCCTTCCCACTCCGGTTCCAGCGGCGTGACATTCACGATAATGCCGCAACGGGCATAGGTGGATTTACCCAGGCAGATGGTCAGCACCGAGCGCGGAATACGGAAGTACTCCACGGTGCGCGCCAGGGCGAAGGAGTTGGGGGGAATAATGCAGGAGTCCCCTTCCACATCGACAAAGCTGTTTTCGTCGAAGGTTTTCGGGTCCACGGTGGCGGAGTGCACATTGGTGAAAATCTTGAATTCGCTGGCGCAGCGCACGTCGTAACCGTAGCTGGAGGTACCGTAGGAGATCAGCCGGTCACCGTTGCCGTTGTGTCGCACCTGCCCCGGCTCGAACGGCTCGATCATGCCCTGCTGCTCGGCCATACGACGAATCCACTTATCGGACTTGATGCTCACTCCGCCCCCTAGTTGCTGTTGATTCTGCTGGTCAGCTCTTTTGGTCTTGTTGTCTCGACCGACAACGAGGCCGAATCATAGCCGGTTTGCGCTGTGCAAAAAAGTGCCAGTCCCGTGCCAGCCCTCTTGCCGGCCCCCACCGACTACTGTATAAATTACCAGTAAATACTGTACACATATACAGACCCAATCCCACTGGGCAACAAATGCGCGCAGAAAGCGAGGGCAGAAACCGTGAACCGTGCCGAAAACTTCTTGCAAAACAACCGCTTAACCACGGAATCGAAACAACAGCGCCTGCAGCAGCTGCTGGCCCGGCCGGATATCTGGCAGGCCGCCAACGAACACAGGCGTCGCCGCCCGGGCATCGCCACCGGCTACAGCGCCCTGGACGCGCTGCTCGCCGGGCGCGGCTGGCCCCGCGGCGCCACCACCGAGCTGCTGGTGGATCGGTCCGGCATCGGCGAAATCTCCCTGCTGCTGCCGGCACTGGCGGAGATCACCCAACGGGAAGAGATGGTAATCCTGGTCAATCCGCCCTATATCCCCTACGCCCCGGCCCTGGCCAGGGCCGGGGTCCAGTTGGAAAAGCTGCTGATCCTGCACCCCCGCGGACACAGGGATGAACTCTGGGCCGTCGAGCAGTCCCTGCAATCCGGCTGCTGCGGCGCCCTGCTCAACTGGCAGGGCCGGGAGACCCCGGCAGACAAGGACCTGCGCCGCCTGCAAGTCGCCGCCCGCGAGGGCGAGGCGCTGCATTTCCACTTCCGCCCCGGCGCCTCCGCCGCCAGCCCCTCCCCCGCCGCCCTGCGCCTGCAGCTGAGCGGAGACGGCGATCAGCTGGCGCTGCAACTGCTCAAACAACTGGGCGGCCAGTCCGGCCAGAAACTGCACCTGGCCCGCAGTCCCGTCCTCACCCGGCGCGACCGCCCATTGCACTGACGCCCCCCGGGACCGCGGAGCTCCAGCTCCGCCAGACGGCGCAGCCGCCCCTGGGAACGCCGAGCCCCAGCTCGGCTTGCGGGCCAAAGGCCCGCCTGTAGGAGCCTGTTGTGACCGCCAGGGATGACGGAAATGCAGATTTTGCGAGGAGCAAAAATCTGCCAGGCGAAAAAGAGGCTAAAACCGGAACCAACCCATGCTCTGGCTCTGCATCCAATTCCCCAAACTCCCCCTGGAAGCCCTCACCCGCGCCCAACGCCACGATTCCAAGGCGGCTCCCAGGGCGGTTATCGAAGGCCAATTGATCGTGGACGCCAACGCCCCCGCCGCCGAACGCGGCGTGGAATGCAGCCTCACCATCGCCACCGCCTGCGCCCTTTGTGCGGACCTGGACCTGCTGCAGCGGGACAGTCAGCGGGAGGAACAGCTGCTGCGCGAACTGGCCCAGTGGGGCTACAGCTTTACCCCCGTGGTCTCCCCCCAGGCGGCGGAATCCATCGAGTCCGGCGACGGCGGCTTCGCCTGCCTCTACCTGGAACTGGCCGGCAGCCTCAAGGCCAGCGGCGGCCTGCAACCACTGTTGCAACAACTGCGCCGCGAGCTGCGCCAGATGCGAATCAGCGCCTTTATGGGCCTGGGCCACAGCCCCAGCGCCGCGCGCCTGCTCAGCCAGCTGCCGGAACACCGCCAGTGGTTGAAGGAAACCCGGACACCGCCCAGCCCCCAACAATGGCGCCAGTGGATCAGCTTTGCCCCCAGCAAGCTGCTTCACTGCAGCAACAAGACCATTGCCAAACTCTACGCCTGCGGCATCAAGCGCGTCAGCCAACTGCTGGCCATCCCCCTGTCCGAAGTGGGCAGCCGCTTCGGCCGCGACTTTATCGACTACCTGGCCCGCCTCAACGGCAGCCACCACGACCCTGTGCCCAGCTACCAGCCACCCCCGGAATTCCACAGCGAACTCTTCTTCCCCAGTCCGCTGGACAATAGCGAACAGCTGCTGTTTCCCGCCGGCCGCCTGGTGCGCGAACTCTGCCGGCAGCTGCAGCGCCGACAGCTCTACAGCCAGCAGTTGCGCTGGAAACTGGATTTCGGCCGCCTCGGCTGCAAGGTGTTCAGCGTGGAGACCTCCCGCCCCCTGCTGGACCCGCAGCGGTTGATCGCGCTCACCAAACTGCAACTGGAAAGGCTCAAACTGGAACATCCCGTGCAGGCCCTGAACCTCACCTGCGACCAGTTATCCCCGCTCAGCCAGGACGATGCGGACGACGACCTGTTTGGAGAAAACAGCAAACTTCAGCGCAGCCACCAATTGCTGGACAAGCTCCGCGCCCGCCTGGGGCACCAGGCCCTGTCCGGCGTCACCCTGAAAGAGAGCCACCTGCCGGAACAGGCCTGGCAGAGCGCCGACACCCTGGTGGTAAAAAGCCGCGCCAGCCGGAAAGGCCAAAGCCTGCACCCGGTCAACGCCCCCAGGCCAACCTGGCTGCTGCCCCGGCCGGACAGACTGCAAAGTCGCGGTCACAAGCTCTTCCACCGCGGCGAACTCAAACTCCTCCAGGGCCCGGAACGTATCGACGGCTACTGGTGGCAACACAACCGCCACGCCCGGGATTACTACATCGCGCGAGGGGAGGAAGGGAGTCTTTACTGGGTGTTTCAGGATCTGACTTCGGAGGATTGGTATCTGCACGGGGTATATGGCTAGCCCTTCCGGATAAAATTTGAACAACTCATAGTTATCAGATAAGATAACATTTGGAGAACACGGTGGCATGGACAGTTGATTTCTACGATGGCGTCGAAAACGCCATCCTGACAATGCCTTCCAAAATACAGGCGCGCATGCTGAGGCTTCTCGAACTGGTAGAGACTTATGGAGCCAACCTTGGCGCTCCCCATACAGCCCCTCTGGGTGATGGGCTGTTTGAAATCAGGGCAAAGGCCAGCGAAGGCATAGCCAGAGCACTATTCTGTTACATGCAAGGCGAGCATATTTATGTATTGCATGCTTTTGTAAAGAAGTCTCAGAGACTTCCCAGGAAGGAATTGCGTTTGGCATTGGCCCGAATGAAAGAGATTAGTCGTGATGAGTAAACTGCAACAACTCAAAAATCGTGCACTTCAGAACCCCGAAGTGCAGCGCGAGTATGATGCTCTTGCAGAAGAATTTGATTTAATCGACAAGCTCCTGAAAATGAGAACAGCTGCGGGTTTAACCCAGGAAGAGCTGGCCCACCGTATGGGCACCAAGAAAAGCAATATTTGCCGCCTGGAGAAAGGCAATACAAACCCCAGCTGGAAGGTTCTCAAGAAATATGCACATGCATGCGGTTTTGAGATTACTGTGGAATTTCACGCGGCATAATATGAAACAAGATAAAGCAGAGCTGATACCAAATGAAATTGTCGGCATGCTTGTCGAACAAAATATGACGCCCATTCGCGCCTGGCGAGGGTACCTGAAACTCACCCAAGCTCAAGTCGCCGAGCGACTCAAAATTACTCAGGCAGCTTACGCCCAACTCGAGGCCAGCCAGCGACCGCGGAAATCCACTTTGCAAAGAGTATCTGCCGCACTGGAAATCACAGTAGAGCAATTAGCAATTTAGCCCTCTATCCGGAGGAATTATGTTTGGCATTGCTCCCAGTGCGCACTCAAGTCGATGGCTGTTGTAGGAGCCTGCTTGCAGGCGAATATTCGCGGGCCTACCGCACCTCCAGCTCGCCTGCAAGCAGGCTCCTACAGCGTAATCCCCTTTAATTCAGTGCCGGGTTAATAACACCAGTAAACTTGATCGATAAAGTCCATTTCCAACACCGGCCCACCATGCAGTACGCCGAACTCTTCTGTCAAAGCAACTTCTCCTTCCTCCAGGGGGCGTCCCACCCACAGGAGCTGGTGCAAACAGCCCACAGGCTGGGCTACAGCGCCCTGGCCATTACCGACGAATGCTCCCTCTCCGGTATAGTGCGCGCCTACAAGGAACTGGAAACACTAAAAGCCAGTGACAGCAATCTCAAGCTGATCTGCGGCAGCTTCTTTCGCCTGCAGGAAGGCGGGCAACTGGTCCTGCTGGCCCCCAACAAATCCGCCTACAGTGAACTCTGCCAGCTGATCTCCACCTCCCGCCTGCGCGCGGAGAAAGGGCAATACCAAACCCACTTGCAGGATCTGCTGGACCTGTGCCGGGAAACCATCGCCATCTGGACTCCACAGGGAGGAAAAGCGCTATTTATTCCCGAAGAGCTAAAGCGGCATTTTGCCAACCGGCTCTACATCGCCCTCAACAACCCACTGGGCGGCCACCAGAACCAGAAAATCCTGGACCTGATGCAGTTTGCACAACAGGAACAGCTGCCACTGGTAGCCACCAACGCAGTGCTGATGCACTGCCGCAGCCGCAAACCCCTCCAGGATGTACTCAATGCGAATTACCACAACTGCACCCTGGAACAGCTGGGCTACCGGCTGGAACAAAATGCCGAACGCTACCTGCGCCCGCTGAGCGATATCGCAGCCCTTTACCCCAGGGGGGCCATAGAGAATACCCTCGCCATCGCCGACCGCTGTCATTTCAGTCTCGGCGAACTGTGCTATCAGTACCCTTCCGAAGTTCTGCCCGCTGGGAAAAATGCCAGCGACTATCTGCGCGAACTGGTACTGGAAGGCGCCGCAAAACGCTGGCCGGAAGGCACCCCGGAGAAAATCGCCAAACAGATAGAAAAAGAGCTCGGAATCATCACCGAACTCCACTACGAACACTACTTTCTCACCATCTACGATATAGTCCAATACGCCCGCAACCAGCATATTCTCCATCAGGGCCGCGGCTCCGCCGCCAACTCCGTGGTCTGCTACTGCCTGTTTATCACCGAGGTGGACCCGGAAAAGATCGAGCTTCTGTTCGAGCGCTTTATCTCCCGCGAGCGCAACGAACCGCCGGATATCGATGTGGACTTCGAGCACGAAAGGCGCGAAGAGGTAATCCAGTACGTCTATGAAAAATACGGCCGACACCGTGCCGGCCTCGCCGCCACCAAGATCAGCTACCGCTTCAAGAGTGCCCTGCGGGATATCGGCAAGGCCCTGGGCATCGGCGCCGCCACCATCGAGCGGCTGCAAGCGGAGCGCGCCTGGTGGGACAAACTGGAAGACTTTCCACAGCAGATACAAAAAGCCGGTATAGACCCCGATAGCACCGCAGGCAAAATGCTGCCGAAACTGCTGCTACAGATTTACGGCTTCCCTCGCCACCTGTCCCAGCATGTCGGCGGCTTCGTGATTACCGAACAGCCGCTGCACACCCTCGTGCCCATCGAAAATGCCGCCATGGAAGACCGCACCATCGTACAGTGGGACAAAGAGGATATCGAAGACCTGAAACTGATGAAGGTGGATATTCTCGCCCTGGGCATGCTCACCGCCCTGCGCAAATCCCTCAGCTATATCGCCCTCTACGGCCTCAAACTCAAGCTGCAGGATATTCCCCGGGAAGACCCCGAAGTCTACGAAATGCTCTGCCAGGCCGACACCGTCGGCGTCTTCCAGGTGGAGTCCCGCGCGCAGATGAGCATGCTGCCCCGGCTGCAGCCGCGCAGGTTCTACGAACTGGTGATCGAAGTCGCCATAGTCCGCCCCGGGCCGATACAGGGCGGCATGGTGCACCCCTACCTGCGCCGCAAGCAGAAGCTGGAACCGGTGGTCTATCCGCACTCAAATCTGGAACCGGTACTCAACCGTACGCTGGGCGTGCCGATTTTCCAGGAGCAGGTAATCCAGCTATCCATGGTCGCCGCCGGCTTCAGCGGCGGCGAGGCCGACGAACTCCGCCGGGCCATGGCCAGCTGGGGCAAAAATGGCAACCTGCACAAATTCAAGGACAAACTGATTCAGGGCATGCTGGCCAACGGCTATGAACAGCGTTTCGCCGAACAGCTGTTCGAACAGATGAAAGGCTTCGGCTCCTACGGCTTCCCCGAGTCCCACTCCGCCAGCTTCGCCCTGCTGGCCTACTTCTCCGCCTGGGTCAAATATCATCATCCCGCAGCCTTCTACTGCGGCCTGCTCAACAGCCAACCCATGGGCTTCTACGCCCCCGCCCAACTGGTCTACGACGCCCAGCGCCACAACGTAAAAGTCCTCCCCATCGACGTCCTCCACAGCCACTGGGACCACCGCCTGGAACTCTACTCCCCTCTCCCACTTGTGGGAGAGGGGTTGGGGGAGAGGGCCCTCCCCTGTAGGAGCGGCGGGGCGGCCATCCGCCCATGGCCGCGATCAACCCAAACCGAATACCTCGAAATACAGGAGCCCTCCCAGGCTCTACCAACTTCTCACCCGTCATTCCGGCGAACGCCGGAATCCAGCCCCCCAGCACTCCGCCTGGGCATGCGCCTGATCAAAGGCCTAGACGAACAAACCGCAATCACCATCTGCAAAATCCGGGCAGATCAGGGCTTCCACTCCCAACCCCAGTTCCGCGAACGCACCCACCTGCCCACCGACCAACTCGCCGCCCTGGCCAGCGCCAACGCCCTCGGCAGCCTCTCGGACAACCGCTACCTGAATACCTGGCAATCCCTGAACTACGAAATAACAGATCAAGCCACCCCCGGCTACCACCCGGGTAACTCCCAGGAAGACAACAGCTACAGCGACTACGCCAGCACCGGCCTCACCCTGCGCGAACACCCCATCGCCCTACTGCGCCGCCGGGACCACTACCGGAACCACCTGACGGCCGCACAACTGAAAGATTGTACCGATGGCCAACAGGTACAGGTTCTCGGCCTGGTGACCTGCCGACAGAGACCCGGCAGTGCCTCCGGGGTTTTATTCCTGACACTGGAAGATGAAACCGGGGTGGTCAATGTAGTGGTGTGGGCTAAAGTGCAGCAGCGTTATCGCCGGGAAATACAGCGGGGAAATATCTTAGAGATTGAGGGGCTGATACAGCTCAATAAAGACCGGGGGGAAAGCCAGTATTCGGTTATCCATTTGATCGGCAAGAAAATCCGTGGCCTGGCCTGGCGGGAAATTCAGAAAGTGAGGAGTTTTCATTGAGGTTTATTGAAGTACTATTTCCAATTGGAACACCTCTAAAAATGACAGACCCGTTCTTTTCCGTAGGGTGCGCCGTGCGCACCATTCAGACCTGACACGGACTTCTGCTCTCTTTGGCTCCCTACAATTGCACCCCGACAGTCCCCTCTCCCCCTTTGGGGGAGAGGGTTAGGGAGAGGGGGAGTGGGGGAGAGTAGTTACGATACAAGGAATCTAATTTGCACATAACTCAAACCAACTGCGCCAGGAAAGTTTTTGCCGGAACTATCACTGGCCGGTGAATTTCAAAACAATCCCTTTCAACAAAATCCAAATCCATCGCCACTTGAAAGGCATGTTGCGCCTGTGTCTGCTGCTGAAAATAGCCCAGCGATTCCGACAGACCCGCACTACCGCTGCTTTTAACCTCAACCAAAAACCAGGGCCGCTGGTCGCGCACGACTAGAAAATCCACCTCACGCTTCTGCTTGTCGCGAATAAAATGCAGGGAAAATTCCCCCAAACCTGTCTCAGTCCACCAATGCGTGGCCTTCAGCAAAGCGCTGGCCACCAGATTTTCCGCTCGCGCACCGGGATCATCCACTTGAGACCAGTCCCACAGAAAATACTTGGGTTCCTTGCGCAGGGCGCGCGCTATATTCCTGTGCCACGGCTTGACCGTGAAGCAGTAAAAAAGTGATTCCAAAGTCGCTACCCAGCGCCGAATGGTATCCACAGATACCCGCACACTGCTCGCCAGGGATGAGTAACTGGTCAATTGACCGACTTGGCTGCGCAGCAGTTCGGCCAGCATCTCAACCTGACCGAGTTCCTGGATACGGGTAAGGTCGCGCAGGTCTTCCCGAAACATCTGCTCAGTGCGCAACCTGCGCCAGCGATTGTAGAAACGCTGACTGGCTTTGACGAAGGGTTCCGGAAATCCTCCAAATCGCCACAGCGCATCCCATTGCCCATCATCAATTCGGGAGGGCTCATGCCTGATCAATTCGGGGGGACTTTCGTCAAATGCCTCGGCGACCGAAATCGGGTGCAGGGTATATGGAAAGTAGCGCCCCATCAGGCTGTCGCCGCCGCGTTTGAAAGTCTCCAACGCCGCACTGCCGGTAACCAGTACGCGAACCCTATCCTCGTACTGATCGAAGAAGCCCTTCAGGAAGTCCCGCCAATGCTGATACTTATGCAGCTCATCAAAAGCGCAAAGGGGCAAATCAGTCTGCAGGCGATCCAGGTCAAGCCCCTGGGCAACAGCCTCAGGACCGCGGAGGATAACCTCCCGATGCGCCTGGTTATCCCAGTTGAGGTATTGGCTTGTATGAAAAGAAGCCTCCATGGCCTTTGCAAGAGTTGTCTTCCCCACCTGCCTCGGACCAGACAGGAACAACATCTGCCGGTGATCATGGCAATGCTGGACAAGCTCTTGCTGTATATAGCGACGCATGACCAATTTCTCATATATCGTAAAATAGTAATGACCATTTTACGACAACGCATCAACTGGTCAACCTTGATTCGATTTCCACATCAGAGCGTTGTAGAACCCAACGATAATATCCGGTCATATCTTCGGGGCCGACCCCGGCGGTCACGCACCTCGTGGTCTTACCCGCAAAACCGCTATACTCCCAAAATCAAAATAAAGGAGTATAACAATGCCTCCGCAACCCCTGGACCAGGCAACGCAAAACGCCTACGCCGATCTGCAAAGCGCCTGCCTCGTTCCAGTCTTTGACGGTACGGATATCCTTCACGTCGAAGAAAAGCCGGGGGCAACGCTACCTCTATGTGTCCACCAAAATCGGCCGGGTTCCAGTGCAGAAATCGTGAGAGCTTACTTGCCGCATTTTTTTCGTTTATCGAAAAAAGTAACACCCTCCAACCCTTCAAAATGGTCATCGGCCGTTATCAACTCCGCACCGTGACGGCGTGCAGAAGCGTAAATAATCGCATCGGCAGAAGAGAGACGGTGTTGAAGAGCCAAATCCGCTGCCAGCAGAGCAATATTACTATCGAGTGCAATCACCTTACCCTGCTCCGTCCAGGCCACAGTTTCCAATGCCGCGATCTCTCCACGCTCTTGCTTAACCCACTTGTAGAGTTCGAACTGAATGGAAGTGGGTACCAACAACTGTTCAGGATCGGCAAGCCAAGGCTTGAAACGCTCCGCCAGAGCACCGTCGGTCAACCACTCTATCCAACCGCAAGTATCTACCACGACCATTAGAACCGGTCCCGGCGGTCGCGCACCTCCAGTGTCGAGGCACCGCGCAGCAGGCCGCGCATCTCATCCATGGATCGTACCGGTACCAGCTCAATCACAGAGCCCTTGACAATAACCGTGAACTTCTGGCCCGATTTCAGCCCGAGCTCGTCGCGCACCGCTTTGGGAATTCCAAGCTGAAACTTGCTGGAAAGTGTAGCTACCGTCATTCTTACAAACCTTAGATCGTTACTAGTTTTGTAAGAATAATGCCTGCACCCACCATACGCCAACCACCTTTCGCAGCAAAAATTTAGTGGGCATCGCATACGCTGCACCGGAACGTGACCATTTAGTCGCGAAGTTGATCCCAAATTGTCACCATTTATTGCAAAACCCGAAGATGGCATTTGGTCACACTTCCAAACTCGCAGGCTCCAGAAAGCTTAAATAAGAACGGTTCGTTAAAAGACGCCAAGGTGAAAGAAGCCATGACAGGGCTCACCCCGACCTCGCATTCAACATCCAGCCGACCATATAATCAGCACTAGTACACTCGGGAAACCGGAATCATGCCAATCAGCAAGCCCGCCGACCAGGACCCCACGCTTGCCCGGATAATTGACCGCCTGGCAAAGCAGGAAAACCTCGCCGCCGTTTGGCTCTACGGCTCCAGGGCCAGAGGAACCCATCGACAGGATAGCGACTACGACATAGCCATCGCCCTCAACAACTTCGACCTGCCTTACGCGGAACGGCGCCTTACGCCCGAGCTGATTGCCATGGATCTCAGCGCTGAACTCGATCACCCGGTGCAAGTCGTGGATATCAATCTCGTTCCCATTCCCCTGGCAGTCAACATTCTCGATGACGGCAAACCAATACTGGTCAGGGACGAACTGCGCTATTGCCGGGAAATAAACCGTATCCATGGCCTCTGGGATGATCACTGTTGGTATCAGAATCAGCTGGAAAAGGAATTGCGCGCATGAACTACAAAGCGTATTGCGATGCACTCACCGAACAGGTTTCGGTGCACGAGGAGCTGCTGAAGCAAATAAGTCAAAAAAGTACACTAGGCCTTCTGGAGCGAACCGCTGCGGAACGGAGCCTGCAAATACTCGCCGAAGCCGCCATAGGCGCCACCAAGCACGCCAACAGAAAACTGCAGCTCCCGGAACGCAGCGATGCCGCCAACAGCGTTGCCCAACTGCTCGAACACTTTCCCTGTCCAGAAGTAGACTCACAGGAAATCCGGGGTGCCATCGGCATGCGCAACGCAATAGTTCACGACTACCTGAACCTGGACTGGAAACTTATTCAGAATGTTATAAGTACACGGCAATACCTGAAGCTGGGCAGGTTCGTCGCGCACTGCTGCAAACTGTTGAGAGAGTAGAGAGCACGAGGCTTTCCAGGAACTGAGCATTGACAACACAACCTTACCCCTGTTTTCAGCCATAGCCTTCCAAAACACACCCCTCTTTTAGACCTTTCTTGTTGAAAATACACCTAATAATTGCCATCATCAGGGCTACTCCACTCGCCCAGAGATCTGAAAATGAATCGCAAGTAATTGATTTTACTGGAAAAATGGTTCAAAAAGGCCAACCGGAAACCCATTGTCCTGCGGGGCGCGAGGCAGGTTGGCAAGTCCACCCTGATCAGACTGTTTGCGAAACAGCAAAACCGGCCCCTGGCGGAAATCAATCTGGAGCGGCACCCGGACCTCTCTTCAGTCTTTGCAACCAAAGATCCAGTCCTACAGGTAAACCTACTGGAAGCCCTCCCCCGCACAGGCGCCATAGCTCCCGACTCCGTGCTGTTTCTGGATGAAATCCAGGCGGTTCCGGAAGCCATACCGGCACTGCGCTATTTCTATGAAGACATGCCTCAGCTGCCCCTGATTGCCGCTGGCTCTTTGCTGGAATTCGTCCTGTCCGACCATCAGTTCTCCATGCCTGTGGGCCGGGTCGAATACCTGCATATGGGGCCCATGACCTTCACGGAATTTCTGGACGCGTTGGAGGAAACCAAGCTGTCCGACACCATCCGCCGCTTCCATCTCGGCGAGGAACTCCACCCCATCATTCACAAACGGATGCTGGAGTTGTTGCGAACCTACTATTTCGTGGGCGGCATGCCCGAAGCCGTGCAGACCTACGCCCACAGCCGGCGGCTGAAAGATGTGAGCGAAGTTCACAACTCCGTCATTGAAACCTATCGCGAGGATTTCCCCAAGTACATCGGCTCAAGGAACCTCTCCCGCATTCAGAGCGTATTCAACTTCGCCGCCCGCAACGTGGGTACAAAGGTCAGGTACAGCCAGTTCTCGAGTCAGGACAAGAGTGCCACCATCAAGGGGGATATCGAACTTCTGTGCATGGCCCGCATCTTATCGAAAGTAGTACACAGCCATTGCAGCGGCCTGCCACTGCAAGCGGACAGCGAGGAGAAAATCTACAAACTGATTTTTCTCGATGTCGGCCTGATGAACGCCATCTGCGGTCTGAACTGGCAGGCAATCACACAAATGACCGACACCCAACTGATCAATGAAGGCGCCATAGCCGAGCAGTTTATCGGCCAACACCTGCAGGACACCCTCTCCTCATCACTCAATCGGGAATTGACCTACTGGTTGCGAGAAGGCCGCGCCACCAACGCTGAAGTCGACTATGTATTGGGATTGAACGGGCAGATACTCCCCATCGAGGTCAAATCCGGCGCAGCCGGCAGCCTGAAATCCCTGCACCAGTTTGCAGGCGAAAAAGGCGTACCGCTGGCAATACGGTTCGATACCGGCCTACCCTCACAACAGACGATCCAAACCCCGGTACGCCGGGCGCAGCAGACCCTCGAAGTCAGCTATCGCCTGCTTTCTCTGCCACTCTACCTGGTAGAGCGGCTGCCGGAATTGGCCCAGGAAGGGGCGGCAAACCTCGACAATCGAACGCATCCCCATCCCTGAAATCGGCATGTGCAACGCAATCGTTCACTACTATTTGAATCTGGACTGCAAACCCATTGAGGTTATAAGCAAGAGCATACCTGGAGCTGGGCAGGTTCGTCACACCGCTGCAAACTACTGAGAAAAGAAAGACCACACGTAACTACCCGCCCATCGGAATCCGTACAGATTAAAGGGAAATCTCCCTGTAGGAGCCTGCTTGCAGGCGAATGGCTACGGAGCTCCGCCCTTTTTCGCCTGCAAGCAGGCTTCTACAGGGGGTGAAGCACCACACTAGGAACTGAACATTGACATCACAACCTTAATCTCCTTCAGGCCATCCTCTCCCTCAGCCAAACGTCCTTTCAAACGCCGGATAGCCTGGCTCACCCCGCTATAGTGAATCCCGCCAAACAGCCGGCCTATCTCCGCCAATGTCATCCCCGCCCTCTCCTGGCAAAGCCACATTGCCAGCGCCCGCGCTGGATTCCAGGCGCCCCGGCCCCGCCCGGGACGGGCATAGATATCAGCGACCGCCAGATCAAAGGCCTCCGCCACCACAGCCACCAAAGAGTCACTGGACTCCGGAACCTGTAACATTCGCTCGCAACGGGGCACTTCACGGCTTATCTCTCCGGCCTCTCCCAAAACGCGCGCACGAAAGGAGTCATCTCCCATAATCGGCGCTTGGCGCTGGCGCTGGTAGAAAGCCCGTATATCTGCGTCCACACCTTGCTCCACATAATCGCGGTACGCCTGGAACTTATTGCGGCGGCCAAGGGCCCCATAGACAAAATCCCGGTATAACCACTCCGGTAACGATACGCGGTTGAGATAGGCCGGATAGCTGGACCAGGGGTAATCCTCCAGCTCGCCGACAAGCGGCTTGCGCGTTTCGATGGGATTGCGGTGAATGTAGCGCGACAGCGACAACAGGTAACTGTCCGCATCCACCAGAATGGCCTTGTAGCGACCGCGAAACAAGGGCCCATCCCGGCGCTGTAGACGGTTGAAACGCTGGGTATAAACGCCATTGATATGCCGCATCCCCCGGCTCAAATTGCCGCGAGGAGTATGCACCAGCAGATGATAGTGATTGCCCATCAGGCAATAGGCATGGATTTGCAAATCGAAACGACTGTGCGCTTCAGCAAGGGCATCGAGAAAGGCCGTGTAGCAATCGCTGTCACGGAATATGGTCTGTCGCGCCGCGCCACGATTCATCACGTGGTACCAGGCACCGGGGAATTCCAGTCTAAGGGGGCGGCTCATATTGAAAGCCTAGACTGGTAAGCTGTTAAGTCAAGACCTGACCCGTACCTCGTGACCCGTACCTCGGTTTGACCCGTACCTCGACCCGTACCTCGTGACCCGTACCCGTACCTTGTTATGACCCGTAACTCGTGACCCGTACCTTGCTGTGCCCCCCAACAACAAGATATAGCAATCTTTGACATAGAGGACTACAATAGCTCCTGCTATCCGGTTAACTGAGGTGCCGCCATGAATGTCTCTCTGACAACCGAGCTGGAGAACTATGTGAAGGCCAAGGTCGCCACTGGCATGTATAACTCTGCCAGCGAGGTATTGCGGGAAGCGTTGCGCCTGATGGAAGAGCGGGACACCATACAGGCCATGAAACTCGAAGCGCTACGGCAAGAGATCAACCAGGGCCTGACATCTATCGAGCAGGGTCAACACAAGCCCTTGGATATCGAGGAAATCAAAGCCAAGGGGCGCTCGCACCAAAAAGGAAAAGCGGGGTAATGCTGACTCTGGAAACCTCACCAGAAGCGGAAGCCGATTTACTGGATATCTGGCTGTACATTGCCAAAGACCAACCCACCAACGCCGACCGTTTTCTGGACCGGTTGCAGGAAAAAGCACTAAAACTGGCGGAGTTTCCTGATATGGGGCGGGACAGGCCCGAACTCGCCAAAGGGCTGAAAAGCTTCCCTGTAGACCGCTACAACATCTATTATTGTGTGATTGGTTCGGCGCTGGTTCTGGTCAGAATTTTGCCCGGGTCGCGCGATATCGACGCGCTCTTCTGAAATGTCTGAGTCCTATTGATCCAGGAGAAACTTGATCAACACCAGCGCCTCTGCGGTGATGGGCAACGAAGGTCAGCGACTGTTCGCGCCGATTTTCTAAATGGGTCGCGGTGTCCAGTTCTTTCAGCTGGTTTATACGCTGCCTGAACGGGCCCATGCCGTATAGCAATCGCTATCACGGAATATGGCCTGTCGCGCCACGCCACGATTCATCACGTGGTACAGGCACCGGGGAATTCCAGTCTAAGGGGGCGACTCATAGATAAAAGCCTAGACGTTAAAGTTGTTATGTCAAGACTTGACCCCTATTTCTGTGTCAAGACTTGACCCCTATTTCTGACCCCTATTTTGACCCCGAAAGGAATCATCTCCCATAATCGGCGCCTGGCGCTGACGCTGGTAGAAAGCCTGCATATCTGCGTCCACACCTTGCTCCACATAATCGCGGTACGCCTGGAACTTATTGCGGCGGCCAAGGGCCCCATAGACAAAATCCCGGTATAACCACTCCGGTAACGATGCACGGTTGAGATAGGCCGGATAGCTGGACCAGGGGTAATCCTCCAGCGCGTCGACAAGCGGCCTGCGCGTTTCGATGGGGTTGCGGTGAATGTAGCGCGACAGCGACAACAGGTAACTGTCCGCATCCACCAGAATGGCCTTGTAGCGACCGCGAAACAAAGGCCCGTCCCGGCACTGCAACCGGTTGAAACGCTGGGTATAAACGCCGTTGATATGCCGCATCCCCCGGCTCAAATTGCCGCGAGGGGTATGCACCAGCAGATGATAGTGATTGCCCATCAGGCAATAGGCATGGATTTGAAAATCAAAACGCCTGTGCGCTTCAGCAAGGGTATCGAGAAAGGCCGTGTAGCAATCGCTATCACGGAATATGGTCTGTCGCGCCACACCACGATTCATCACGTGGTACCAGGCACCGGGGAATTCCAGTCTAAGGGGGCGGCTCATAGATAAAAGCCTAGACACTAAAGCTGTTATGTCAAGACTTGACCCCTATTTTATGACTTGACCCCTATTTATGACCGTTATGTCAAGACTTGACCCCTATTTATTTTGACCCCTATTTATTCTATTTAATCTTTTGACCCCTATTTAATCCGCATCCACCAAAATGGCCTTGTAGCGACCGCAAAACAAGGGGCCGTCCCGGCGCTGCAGCCGGCCCCACTTTAAGTCCCAGATGCTTTACTCTTCCCTCTTGAACCATTACTCTCCCGCTTCTGGAACGCAGCCAGCCGCACCCATAGCTGGCAATGCCAAACACAAAAAAGACACGCTGTCCACCCCATGGAATTCAAGAGAAACGAGCTCAAGTACTACCTGAACAATGTTCAGGTGGACACTGCTATGCACCAGGTTTCCAAACTCTTGAAAATGGACAAACACTGCCTGGACTTTGCCGGGTACCACGTCCGCAGCCTGTACTTCGATTCCTACGATGACGAGTGTCTATTCCAGAAACAGTCCGGCAACTTCGCTCGCCAGAAGATACGATTGCGTACCTACGCCGGAACTGATCAAAAAATCGCCAAATTCGAAATCAAGCGCAAGAAGGGCCAACTGGTACACAAACATTCGGCCATGCTCGACTGGGAAGATGCCAAGGCGATTTACAAAGGAGACTACAAGCGTCTACTACGCTACGACAACCCCACACTCAACGAGATCTACACCACCTTTGTCACCAGAGTATACAAGCCGAAAGTGATCGTAGAATACAAGCGCGTAGCCTTCGTTATGCCGGTATCCAATGTACGGATCACCTTTGACCTGGATCTGAAGACAGATATCAATCACCTCGATATCTTCTCCAATACCCGTAACCTGATGCCGGTGGTACTCGAAGGAAAACAAATACTAGAAGTGAAGTTCGACCAATTTCTGCCCGGGCACCTGCGGCAGGTACTTTCCAGCTACCAAACAGAGCGCATGGCCATCAGCAAATATACCCTGGCCCGACGCTACCACAAAGTCCAAAAGTGGGAGGATAACTAAGTGGATCAGACTACCTTTGCAGACGTTCTGCAAAAAAGCTTCGTCGCCATGTCCATGGGTGGTGCAGAGCGCATCACAACACTGAATATAGTGCTGAACAGCACCATGTCCTTCCTGGTGGGTATATTTATCTTCTATATCTACCGCAAGACCTATCAGGGCGTACTCTTCCAGCGTGGGTTCGCCATTTCCCTGGTACTGGCAGCCACCGTTACTGCCATGGTGATCATGACGATTAGCGGCAACTTGATCCTATCGCTAGGCATGGTTGGCGCACTCTCCATAGTCCGCTTTCGCACCCCGGTCAAGGACAGCATGGACCTGATCTTCCTGTTTTGGGCCATCTCAACGGGTATCGCCAATGGCGTTGGCTATTACAATATCGCCATCGTCGGTTCCATCATGATTTCCATCTTTCTATTTATTCTCACCGGCCGCCAACAAAAGACCAATGGCGCTTTCCTTTTGATACTGCATTTTAATTCCGATACTGATGAAACGATGCTACTGAAACACATTGAAGAAAATTCCCAAAGCTACGCAGTGAAATCCAAGACGATTTCCACTGATGGAATAGAGCTCACTCTAGAAGTGCGCACCACTTCTAACACTACATTCATTAACCGCATGCAGAGCGAAAAATTGGTCAATCAGGCGACCGTCGTAGCCTTCGATCAGGATATGGCGACAGTCTAATCAGATGGAAAAATGGTAAATATAATCGAAACAGCCAAAGCGGTTGCGCTCTATCTAATCGTTTCGGCAGCCGTCACACAAGCGCAGGCTCAATCATCAGCTATCGAATGCGCCTATGATCACAGCACTCGTTACGTGCTCGACTACAGCCAGATACTACCGGTGTCCGCCTTTTTCAACTCATTGCCCGAGCAAACCCAGAAAGATCCGTCTAAAAAAATAACCAGTGAACTCGGCCGCATCAAACTCACTACACGCTATTTCGACACACCCGATCTAAGGTTATTAGAAAATGGCTCTGAAATTTCCTTCAGAACCAACCATAACCTTCCAGTCTATCGGCAAGAAAAGGAAGTTATCACTATTGCGCAGGGAGGAGTATTTCAATCCTTTAATCCTAAAAACTACAAACAAAAAGTAACAAGCGAAGATAGCCATCCGCTTATCGGACGGATCCAAAGAAAGTACCGACCGGAAGTCCTCGCCAGAATTACCCAACTTGGAATAGATAACCCTCTTCAGCTGCAGGAAGTCTTGCTGGTGGACACTGAAGTTGTTACCCACCAACTCCGATTCTTTGGAAACCCCATTACAGCTATATCCATAAAGAGCCACGCTATAAGCAACTTCGGCGTACCTACACGACTGACAATATTCGAAATTGAAAGAATCAATCAACGTAGTCAACTGGAGGAAGCCGAACGAAAACAGCTCGCAAACCTACTGTGCACCATTGAGCAACAACTGAAAGACACCGTCCCGGGACTTGACAGATCCACAGCCAGTGAATTACAGATATTCATACAGGCCGCGCTGCATAAACTACCTTTGTACAACCACTTCCGTGTAAACCCTTTGTATTTCAAGCTCGGACAGATTGCAATCCTTGCAACTATTGGATTCCTCCTACTTTACCTGATCCAAGAGCGCCACCATCCAATTCGCCAGCACTGGCAGTGCCTAACAAGTCGACCGCGGTTATGAATAGAAAACGCAAAACATATTCCACTTGGCCAGTACTAATGTCGGTGCTCCTGATAGCCGGTATTTTTATTGTCACTTTTGATGGGATAGAGAGCTTATTTAAATACAAAAAGAGCGTCGAACCGGACATTCAACTCACCCCGTCCACACTGCACTATTTCATTAAAGAAGAAATTGTGAGGAAAATACAAGCGATAACCGCAAAAAGTCCAACACAGCCGTCACAATTTTCTTCCATTTACTTGTTTACTGCGGAAGAAAATCTAGCGTCATTGGATTCTGATCTACCTTCCAGTGGCAAAACTCAAACAGTTCCCGGACACATAAAAGATGATCGGGGGCAACTATCATCTGAAGCGACTTTTCGCTATCGTGGCGGCCTGCCGATTCACTGGCTGCATAAGAAAAAATCGTTCCGGGTCAACCTGCCACCCTACACCACATATCGCGAAGCTAGAAAATTCAACCTAGTTGTACCCACCACCATTGAAACCATAACAGATTGGGTCAGCAACCGTATATCCAGCGAAATTGGACTTATCACGCCGGAGATTGAACCGGTGCGGTTGTATGTGAATAACGAGTATCAAGGATTACACTTTTACTTGGATCAGGTGGACGAATCCCTGTTGAGAAAACATCATAGAATGCCGGGCAGCATTTATTCCGGGGATACCCTGTATATTCCAAATCCTTTTGGCCCGGACAAAGATGGCAACAGCGAAACGACCTTTCTCGACGCCAAGAATATGCCTATGTTATGGCAGGATCAACGCCTATGGCAGAAGGATGCGGCACGTAATGCAGAAAAAGAAAATGATCGAAGCGATATAATCAAGTACATAGAGACCATTAACAAAGAGGATTTAGGTGATTTTCAAGACAGCTTTGAGCTATATTTCGATAAGGAAAAATTTTTTCAGTACTGGGCGCTCGACTCACTGATTGGAGCCTACCACCACGATTACTTCCATAATCACAAACTGTACTTTGATCCCTACAAGGGGAAATTCGAGCCAATTCAATGGGACATTCGCTTTTGGATATCGGCCTTCAAATCCAAAGATATCGTGCTTTATCCTCTGCTAATGAAGGCCAAGCAGATTCCACAATACGAATACCAGAAGGATCTAGCAATTTGGGCACTAATGGAACAATACCCCCCCCATCTTGTCCGCATGCGAATCAATGAGGCCGCCCGACAAATTCGAAAGGAATTGGAAGCTGACCCCTATCGTCAGTATATGGGGCCAAATTTCGGAATATTTGCTCTAAACAAAGAAATACCTTTCTCAATTGATCTTTTTGATGAAGCTATTGAGCGCTTAAAAAACACTTATAGTGAACGACAACAACTCCTAAAGGCAGCTCTGCGCACTTCGGAAGCATCCTTTACCATCAAACAGCTCTCTCGTCGCGAGCTGGAACTTAATATTGCAGTATCCGGCAATAGCCCCATTGAGCTTGACTTACACACACAATTCGGAATTGATGCAGTCATTGAAAAATCCTATCAAGGACAAATCACTAGAATTAAGCCTGGAAAATCTATCTTGCTCTACCCCGGAAAACGCATACAGCCCGGTAATATTTCTGGAATCAATGGCCGACTCTCCAACATTACTTTTGGGAATAAAATGCTTACTGCCTCACCACTACATTATAGATTTATAGTCACTACTCCAGAAGCATTTCCTAAAGAATTTGACCTAACGGGGAAAAATGCCATTACGGGCGAAGTCGCGAGACTGCGAACGGTTTCAAAGTTACCAGACGACGGAGAGACCAGCTCCCTGCACCCATGGCAAACACCAGATCCGACCCCTCAAAAATTGATCCTTTCCGGCAACGTAGACATCCTTGAAGACCGCATCTACCAGCCACATCAACAGGTAGAAATCCTGCCGGGCACCAGAATTAAACTGGCAGGTGGTGCGTCGTTGATATTTTATGGACTGGTCACGGCCGCAGGTGAAGAAGAAGCTCCTATCTTCTTCGAACGCCTGGATTCCAATCAACCTTGGGGTGCGCTTGTCATTCAGGGGCAAGGGGCTAGTGAAAGTATACTGAGCCATATAGTCGTCAGCGGCGGTTCCGTGTCCCACCAGCGACTGATCGACTATCCGGGACAGATAAACATTCATGATGTCGGGCAATTCTCCATCGATAACTGTCGCGTTTCAGCCAACTCTATTGGCGATGATGCTCTTCATGTGGCCTACAGCAAGGGAATCATCTCCAATTGCGATTTCGAGGATACAGCCTTTGATGCAATCGACATCGATATTGCCGACATCGAAGTTCGTAATAGCCGCTTTTCAAATATCGGTAATGATGCTCTGGACCTCATGACATCGAAAGTCTACGTGAACAGCATTACAGTAAGCGGTGCCGGGGATAAGTGTATTTCCGTCGGCGAGGCAAGCAAGGCAGAAATTCTCTACAGCAATCTCACTGGATGCCTGATTGGGGTAGCCACCAAGGACAGGTCCGAAGTCCACGTCCGCAATAGCCATATCACTGGCAACCGAGAGGCACCGATTGCACTCTACCGGAAAAACCCCCGTTATAGTGAAGGCGGAAAAATCGTACTCGACAACGTGACTGGTATGCAAGAAACAGACATTCAAGCGGACCCCTATTCTCGCCATGAGATTAGTTTCGCCGAACACCCCAAGGCTAGACCATGAATTCCAATAAGCCTTCTTACACCGCGCACCTGCTTCTGGGAGCCAGTATCTCCCTTACCGGCGCCTTCGCACTATGGATCTATAGCGATAGTAGTATCGAACGGGCCAACCAAGTTGTTCAGACTTATGACCAGCTGTACTATGAGGGCAAAAAGGAGCAAGCCGCTGCACTGCTCCGCACGACCTTGAACACTTCAGATAAGGGCCCGCTCGGACCGGAGTGGATCGCCGTGGTCCGGCGTATGGACAATGGCTACGAACAACTGCAACAGCTCCTGCGTATTGTAGCGGCGGCCCCCCGCCGCGAAACCACCTACCGGGAGATCGCCGAACTGCTTGCCTCCGCACCAGAGAACTTCAATATCGAACAGCGTCACCGCTATCTGGCTGCACTAAATGGTATTGATGGTGTGGAGCAGCGACTGCTGGACAGGTATGCATTGCAACTAGACTTCAGCGAAGATTCGGTAAAATAGCACAGAGGGTTTCGAGGCACAAAAAAACCGCCTAGTGGCGGTTTTTTTTGTCAAGCACGCCGAACCGAAAGAGTCAGGCGCGCTGGGCAAATATCAACGGCATTCAGACGGAACGTATTTCGTATCAGTAGAAGTAGCACAATCCCAGTTAACTGGGCCATTGGCAGAAATAGTCGGGGTCAGCGTCAGAACCGCGGTAGCGGCTGTGGAATCCATAGTGACAGTAACAACACCGGAGGCACACACCAAGCTACCCACAGCGCCGGCTACACCAGTGTTCACTCCGTTACACGCAGTCGCGTCGATGGCATTTACATTGGCAATATTTTCGGAAATGGTGGCCTTCGCACCAGAGGCCAGAGTCAGACCTTCAGTAACACGGGCGCGGATGGTGTAATCCTGGTAAGCAGGCAGCGCTACAGCAGCCAGAATACCGATAATTGCCACCACGATCATTAATTCAATAAGAGTAAAACCCTGTTGCTTTTTCATTGTAACCGTCTCCATACAGACTTTTGGTTGGTGAATCCCAGAAGGGAGAGCATCCCGTGAGGAAGTCGCTGAACAAGATACAAGCTTTGTGCCAAGTGTGGCAAGCGCGTAAATTGCCCTGAGCGGCATAAGTGGGAGGTGAGTCACATTCAAATTGTCTGTTTCTTGGTCGCATTTTTTTAGGGTAGACGCGTCAAATCCATTGTTGACGAAAAGTGTCAGTTTGTGTCGAGCTGAGACTCTGCTTGATTTCCCCCACTCAATGACTCGCCACATCTCTATGGATTTCTCTGGACTCCGGCCTTCGCCGGAGTGACGAAACAGTCTTATTCAGGTTCCCCTGATCTGAAGTAACCGAATCTCAGCAAGTCGGGCTGATGGATACGCTGCACGCTGCCCGACTTAGGGGGTTTTGTCCAATAAGCAGTAGCAAGGAGGGCAGATGTTGTTTGGCGACGGGAACTGATTTCGTTATATTGGCGGGAGTGTTGCAGGCCTTGATTCGCCTGCAAGCAGGCTCCTGTAACGGTAAAGGGGCCGCATTGAGAAGATCAAAAAACAAGCAGTCACTATCATGCAGCGGTTCCATTCCCTATGAGCGTTACCCAACTCTCCGGCCTGGCCAAGCGGCTGGTGGCCGACCAGGTTCTTGACGAGGCCACTGCCGTCTCCGCCACCAAAGCGGCGCGGCGGGAGAACCAGACCTTTGCCCAGCATGCGGTGGAAGCCAAGCTGGTAAAGAGCCGCGAGCTGGCCAAGGTGGCTTCCATGGCCTTCGGCTCGCCACTATTCGACCTGGGCGCCTATAACTTCGACCTGATACCCAAAAATCTGGTCGATGAAAAATTGATCAGCAAGCACTTTGCCCTCCCCCTGTATAAGCGCGGCAACCGCCTGTTTGTGGCGGTGGCGGATCCCACCAACCTCTCGGGGCTGGACGAAATCAACTTCAATACCGGGCTGAATACCGATGCGGTGCTGGTGGAGGCGGACAAGCTGGCCAAGGCCATTGAGAGCTTCCTCTCCAACAGCGATATCGGCGGTGGCCTGGCGGGCATGGATGACGATGAGCTGGATGCCCTGGATGTGGGCGACGGCGCGGACTCGGAACCGAAGGACGATGGCGACCCCGGTGGTGACGAAGCACCGGTAGTACGTTTCGTAAACAAGGTCCTGCTGGACGCTATCCGTACCGGCGCCTCGGATATTCACTTCGAACCATATGAAAAAAGCTATCGGGTACGTCTGCGTACCGATGGGGTGCTGCACGAAGTGGCCAAGCCCCCAATCCAGTTGGCCACGCGTATTTCCGCGCGCCTGAAAGTAATGTCCAAAATGGATATCTCCGAGCGGCGCGTTCCCCAGGATGGCCGTATCAAGATGAAGCTATCCAAGACCAAGGCCATCGATTTCCGGGTCAACAGTCTGCCTACCCTGTGGGGTGAGAAGATTGTGCTGCGGATTCTCGACCCTTCCTCTGCGAAACTGGGTATCGACGCCCTGGGTTATGAGGACGCGCAGAAGAAGATCTATATGGACGCCTTGGCCCAACCCCAAGGCATGATCCTAGTAACCGGGCCCACCGGTTCGGGTAAGACAGTCTCACTGTATACAGGCCTGAATATCCTTAATACCCCTGAGCGCAATATTTCTACCGCGGAGGACCCGGTGGAGATCAACCTGGAGGGGATCAACCAGGTGAATGTACACCCGAAGGTGGGGCTGGACTTTGCCGAAGCGCTGCGCTCCTTCCTGCGCCAGGACCCGGATATCGTGATGGTGGGGGAGATTCGCGACCTGACGACCGCCGAGATTGCCATCAAGGCGGCACAAACCGGCCACTTGGTGCTTTCCACCCTGCATACTAACTCCGCCCCGGAGACCCTGACCCGCCTGATGAATATGGGGGTTCCCACCTTTAATATCGCCACCTCGGTAAGCGTGATTATCGCTCAGCGCCTGGCACGGCGGTTGTGCAACGAGTGCAAAAAGCCTGTTACGCTGCCGCCGGAAGTACTCAAGGAGGAGGGATTTCATACGGTCAAAATCCCGGAGAATGAGTGGAAGCTGTTTCAGCCCGTTGGCTGTGAGCACTGCTCCAAAGGCTACAAAGGCCGTGTGGGCGTGTATGAAGTGGTTCGCATCACCGATGGTATCTCCAGAATTATAATGGAGGGCGGCAACTCGATTCAGATTGCGGACCAGGCGCGCAAAGAGGGCTTCAATAACCTGCGTACCTCGGCTTTGCGCAAGGTGGTTATGGGTGTAACCAGCCTGGAGGAGGCGAACCGGGTTACCAAGGACTAGAGGGTCCTGGAGCGCAGTTTGAAATTTGTACCTGCCCCTGTAGGAGCGGCCATTGGCCGCGATCGCGGGCCTACGGCCCAAGCCGAGCTGGAGCTCGGCGTTCCCAGGGGGCATACCCACAAATGCATGGACAGATTGTAGGATGGGCAAAGCGCAGCGTGCCCATCAATCTATGGTGATGGGCACGCTGCGCTTCGCCCATCCTACGGTTCGACAAGCGGTCGAAGTAATAACAAAAGACGGGAACAACAATCATGGCCAATGCCGCTGCAATCGCTTATGTCTACAAGGGCGTGGACACCAAGGGCAATAAGGTCGAGGGAGAGATCAACGGTACCAGTCCGGCGCTGATAAAGGCGCAGTTGCGCCGCCAGGGAATTATCGCCAACCGGGTGCAGAAAAAACCCAAGCCACTATTCGGTGGCAACAAGAAAGTCAAGCCTGCGGATATCGCTCTGTTTACCCGTCAGATGGCCACTATGATGAAGGCCGGGGTGCCGCTGGTACAGAGCTTTGAAATCGTGGCCGACGGCCTGGACAACCAGGGCGTAAAGGAACTGATCCTGAAGATCCGAGACGACGTAGCCTCAGGCACCGCCTTTGCTGATGCGTTGCGCAAGCATCCGTTGTACTTTGACAACCTGTTTTGCAACTTGGTGGCTTCCGGTGAGCAATCCGGTGCGCTGGAAACCATGCTGGATCGCATCGCCACCTATAAGGAGAAGACCGAAGCCCTCAAAGCTAAAATCAAGAAAGCCATGACCTATCCTATCGCTGTATTCGTGGTAGCCATAGTGGTTACCTCTATTCTGCTGATCAAGGTGGTGCCCCAGTTTGCAGAGACCTTTTCCAGTTTTGGCGCCGATCTGCCCGCATTCACCCAGATGGTAGTGGGAATGTCAGAGTGGATGCAGGCTAATTGGTTCTATGCCCTGCTGGTAGTAGTTATCGGTATCGGCGGTACTATTGAATTAAAAAAACGCAACAAGAAGGTGGCTGAATTTTTTGATCGCCTGATACTGAAACTGCCAATCTTGGGGATTATTACCTACAATTCTATTGCTGCTCGCTTCGCGCGCACTCTGTCTACCACCTTTGCCGCCGGTGTACCGCTAATTGATGCACTGAAGTCCGTTGCTGGTGCTACCGGCAATAGTCTCTACGAACAAGCCACCTTAAAAATCCGCGATTCTGTGGCCACCGGCATCCCACTCAATGGCGCTATGCGCGCTTCCGGTCTCTACCCAACTATGCTGGTACAGATGGCGGCAATCGGCGAGGAATCTGGCGCGCTAGACGAAATGCTGGCCAAAGCCGCCGACTTTTACGAAGAGGCGGTGGACAATATGGTGGACAACCTCACCACCCTGTTGGAACCAATGATTATGGCCGTGTTGGGCATTCTGGTCGGCGGTTTGATGATTGCCATGTACCTGCCAATCTTCCAACTGGGCCAGGTTGTGTAATCCGATATGCTGGAAACTCTGCTTTCGTATCAGGCGCTGCTTCTAGGCAGCGCTTTTATTTTGGGCCTGCTGATGGGCAGCTTCCTCAATGTGGTGATCTACCGCCTACCCATTATGATGGAGCGGGAATACAAGCGGGACTTCTACAGCTACTTTGAGGCAACACCCGACGCCGGCGAGCAAAAAGAGCTGGCCGAACGCTTCAACCTGATACTGCCCCACTCCCACTGCCCCAACTGCGATGCGGAGATCAAGCCCTGGCACAATGTGCCGCTGGTCAGCTACCTGATGCTGGGGGGCAAGTGCGCTTTCTGCGGGACACCGATTTCCAAGCGCTATCCGCTGATTGAGCTGGTTACCGGAATCCTGACCGCGATTGTGGTCTGGCAGTTGGGCTTTACCTGGCAAGCGCTGGCGGGCTGTGGGTTTACCTGGGCGTTGATTGCGCTGACCGGTATCGATTTCGACAAGCAGTTGCTGCCGGACAATATCACCCTGCCGTTGCTGTGGGCGGGGCTGCTGATCAACATTTGGCAGGTGTTTGTGCCGCTGCAGGACGCGGTGATCGGCGCTATTGCCGGTTACCTGGCGCTCTGGTCGGTTTTTCATCTGTTCAGGCTGGCCACGGGCAAGGAGGGTATGGGCGCGGGGGATTTCAAGATTCTCGCGGCGATCGGTGCCTGGTTTGGCTGGCAGATGTTGCCGATGGTGATTCTGCTCTCCGCGGCGGTGGGAGCTGTGGCGGGGTTGAGCTGGAGTTTGCTGATGGGGCGGGACCGGAATCTGCCGATTGCATTTGGGCCCTATCTGGCCGGGGCTGGGTGGATTGCTATGCTTTGGGGGGATCAGATCGTAGGCTGGTATCTGAACTTTTCCGGTTTGGGTAATTAACCTTTCAATACTGCCGAGTATTGTGGGATGGTATCTCAGTTATTTTGAGGCCCCGCGGCTCATCGCCTGCAGGGCAGGCTCCCACAGGGCCTGGAGAGGATCAGTGATGCGGGCTGTACGCTACGGCAAACCGCTCCGCCAGGTCGGCCAGGCGCTTGTCCAGCGTCCATAGCCTGGCACCGGGGGTTATCAGGGTGGATGCGAGCAGCGCCATGTCCACCAGACCACAGCCCTGCCCGTACAGCTTTTCGCGCTCTATGAATTCGACCAGTTCGGTCAGACTTATCTGATTGGCGGCCCGCAAAAGCCCTATGTAGCCGAGCGTTTGCTGGCGCGGCTCTGGCGGCGTGCCGCAGGCAAGTTCGACGGAGACCATCGGGTGCGTAAGTGCCAGGTCGCTCTCAAGTAGAGTTATCAGGGTATCGTCACGGCGCCTGAAGTGATTCACCCACACCGAGGTGTCAACGAGTACGCTCACGCCGCCGTCCCTCGGCGGCGTGGCACATCTTTCATTTCCGGGGCGGCACCGCCCAGAGCCGCCAGGCGTTTGGCCGCTTGTATCCTTATGTAGGTCTTGATGGCCTCCCTGAACAATTCTGACTTGTCCATGTCTTGATCGGCCATCTCCAGCGCTTTCTGGTACAACGCATCGTCGATAGTGACTGTGGTTCTCATGGCAGTAACTCTCCCGCTTCTGGATTGATGCCATCATACATCATTTTAGTCATCAAGCCTCTTGATGAATAGGCGCCAGATTGTTCTGCTACGGTACTCTTCATAACCAAATGGTCATAAAATCCAGTTGCTCAGTCACCCACCAATTGTACAATTGTCTAATGAATATCATCGTAGATACCAGTATTGTGCTGGCAGTAGCTCTGGAAGAGCCTGAGAAAACAGCCATTGTAGAGCACACGTCTGGAGCTGATATCTCTGCTCCAGAAGTGCTGACGTTTGAAATCGGCAATGCCCTGTCTGCGATGTGCAGGCGCAGGCAGCTCTCTCCAGAGCAAGTTCTTGCTGTTCACACTGTTACGCAGCAAATTCCCATCAGGCTATTGAGCATCGATATCACTGGCGCGCTGAATATTGCGCTAAAATTCAACATCTACGCCTATGATGCGTATTTTCTGGAGTGTGCCCACACTCATGGACATCCTTTGATGACCCTGGATCGTCGAATGCGGGAGGTCGCTGCTGAAATGGGTATTGAGGTATTGGAGTAACATCACATGAGAGTTTTCACCTACTCCGAGGCTCGGCAAAATCTTTCCAAGCTGCTGACTCTGGCCCAAACAGAGGATGTCTGTATTCGCCGCAAAGATGGCTCGGTTTTTCTGCTGAGGAAGCAGCAGAAACCGAAAGGCTCCCCCTTTGATATCAAAGGAGTAAAAACCGGGGTGACCACCAAGGACATTTTGCAGGCCGTGCGGGAGTCCCGCGAACGCTGACGGAGAACATCCCTGTATGTATACGGTTGGACTGACCGGCGGTATCGGCAGCGGCAAGTCCGCGGCGGCAGCCTGTTTTACTGAGCTGGGCATCGATGTGGTGGATGCGGACTGGGCCGCGCGGGTGGTGGTGCAGCCGGGGCAGCCGGCGCTGGCACAGATCGCGGCGCATTTCGGTGCCGGGATTTTGCTGGAGAGCGGCGAGCTGGATCGCGCCCAGCTGCGCGCTATCGTGTTCGAAAACACTGCAGAACGAGAGTGGTTGGAGCAGTTGCTGCACCCGCTGATTCGTGAGGAGATAGTGCGGGCGCTGGAGGCCAGCCGCAGCGCCTACGGGATTCTGGAGTCGCCACTGCTGATCGAGTCCGGGCAGTTTAAACTGGTGGACAGGATCTGTGTGGTGGATCTGCCGGAGGCGCTGCAGGTCGAGCGCGCCAGCGGGCGGGACCGCAGTGATCCGGAGCAGATACGCAAGATTATGGGAGCGCAGCTGTCGCGGTCTGAGCGGCTGGTCAGGGCGGACGATGTGCTGGACAATGCCGGCGACCTGGCAAGCCTGAAGGCGCAGGTCGAGTCGCTGCACCAGAAGTACCTGCGAATGGCAGAAGAAAGTATTTGAAGAGTTTTATGGCTAAAGAAACACCTACCCTTAACTGCCCCACCTGCAAAAAGCCCATCGAGTGGAGCCACAAATTTCCCTACCGGCCTTTTTGCAGTGAGCGCTGCAAGTTGATCGATTTAGGGGAGTGGGCCAGTGAGGGGCACAAGATTCCGGGAGAGTCGGTGTACGACGATCTGCTGAGTGATGAGTTGGATTCTTCCAAGAATACCAGGCATTGAGGGGCCCCTCTCCCCGACCCTCTCCCCAAGGGGAGAGGGAGCGTTATCGGGTAGTGCGCCGCTTAAACCGGAACCAAGTGGAATTCGGATAGTTTGATCGCGGCCATGGGCCGCTCCTACATGGTTTTTTTCTACCGCATGTGTGGAAGCTGATGTTCAGTCAGCGGGACTCCCGCCATTTAAGGTCGACTTTCCGATGATGTGCCACGCAGTCCCTGAGGTACAGGTTGATCAGGCTTTGGTAGGGAATGCCTGTTTCTTCGGACATGTTTTTAAAGTAGTCGATAACATCCTCGCCCATGCGAATGGTCACGGACTTTTTGAGCTTGCTCGCGTAGGGATTTTTGCGGCTTTTCATCGATGCGAGATCGTATTCTTTCTTCATGCTAATTACCTCCGGGATAAAATTTCCGCTCAGACCGGGTAGCTTTACGGGCAGAAATAATACGAATGACATTACCTCTGTCTCGCTCACAGTGACAAACCAGGAGTAACCTGGCCTCGCTGCTCATGCCGAGCATCAGGAAACGATCTTCTTCGCAGAGCTCTCTTCATCAAAGAACTGTAGAGCAAATTCGTCATAGAAGACAGACTGGGCCTCTTCAAACGAAACGTCGTGCTTCTTTAGGTTTGACGCGGCTTTCTTTGAGTCCCATTCGAAGTCAATCATACATACAGTGTATGTACGCAGCAGGATATGTCAATGGCCTGCTTGGGGATGGGTATAAGGAGAGCGGGCCTGCGGCCCGTTGCCGAGCTGGAGCTCGGCGTTCCCAGGGTTCGCCTGCAAGCAGGCTCCTACCGGCGGGATTTAGCCAGTTGGATGGCTTCGATAATGGCTTCGTTGGCTTCGGGGAACTGATAGTCGTTTAGTTCGCCGGCAGTTACCCAGGCTGTTTCCTGGCCCTCCAGGCCGTGGGCTTCGCCGGTAAACTCTGTGACCCACCAGGTGTCCAGCAGCACGGTTTTTTCCGGGTAGTCGTGGCGGATTTCCGTCAGTGGCGCCAGGGTCTGGATCTCGATGGCCACTTCCTCGCGCAGTTCCCGGGCGAGCGCTTCCTGTACCTTTTCACCCGCTTCCACCTTGCCGCCGGGAAATTCCCAGCGGCCGCCCATATGCAAGTGCTCCGGACGGCGGGCGATCAGGATTTTGCCGTCCTCGCGCAGGACTACGCCTACGGCGACGTGAACAACCTTTCCCATCGGATGCACCTTAGGTCCGGTATTCGGCATTGATGGTGACATATTCGTGGGAGAAGTCGCAGGTCCAGATATGCTCGCGGCAATCACCGCGGCCCAGGTCGACGGTGATGGTGAATTCCGGCAGGCTGAAAACCTTCTGTCCGGCTTCTTCCGTGTAATCGGTTGCGCGGCCGCCGGCCTCTACCACCTGCACCTCGTCCAAGTAGATATTGACCTTCTCTGTATCCAACTGATCCAGGCCCGCATTGCCGATGGCCATTACCAGGCGGCCCCAGTTGGGGTCCGAGGCGTAAAGGGCGGTTTTGACCAGTGGAGATTCACCCACCTCAAAGGCGACCTTCAACGCCTCTTCGCTGGAGGCCGCTCCGGTTACCTCGACGGTGACAAACTTGGTGGCGCCCTCGCCGTCGCGCACTACAGCCTGGGCCAGTTCGATATGCACTTCGACAATTGCGGCCTTCAGCTGTTGGTACTCCGCGCTCCTGACATCGCCGATCTGCGGGCCTGTGGTGCCACTGGCGATCAATACGCAGGCGTCATTGGTGGAGGTGTCGCCGTCGATGCTGATGCGGTTGAAGGAGGCTGCCACCGCTTCCTTCACCAGTTCATCCACCAGCGGTTGCGGCACGGCCGCGTCCGTCGCCACATAGGCGAGCATGGTGGCCATATTGGGCTGGATCATGCCAGCGCCCTTGGCGATGCCCACAACCCGGATTTGCTCTCCCGCAATTTCCACGGTGCGACTGGCAGCCTTGGCGACTGTGTCCGTGGTCATAATGGCTTTGGCGGCCTGCTGCCAGTTATCCACCTGCAGCTTTGCCGCGGCGCCGGGAATGGCATCCAGGATTTTTTGCAGCGGCAGGTGTTCGCCGATAACGCCGGTGCTGAATGGCAGTACCTGTTCCGCATCGATATTCATTGAGTCGGCCACTGCCGCGCAGCAGGCGCGAGCATCGCGCAGGCCGCGTTCGCCGGTGGCGGCGTTGGCGTTACCGGCGTTGATCAGCAATGCGCGGATATTGCCCTTGCGCAGATGCTCTTTGGCCACGGTGACTGGTGCCGCGCAGAAGGCGTTTTGGGTGAAGGTGGCGGAGACCGCGGCGCCTTCGTTGATTTCGATCAGCAGCAGGTCGTCCCGTTGCCAGTTTTTGATTTTGGCGGGGACGGCGGCCAGGCGGATGCCGGCCACTTGATAAAGGTCGAGGGGGGGGAGTTTGTTTTGGGGCATTTTTTACCGCGGTCCAATGCCGCTCCTGAAGAATTTCCTTGTGTCGTCATTCCGGCGCAAGGCGGAATCCAGATCGCGCTCGGGGAATTCTGGATACCGGCATTCGCCGGTATGACGGAGTTTAAATAAACCTTCGGGCCTGCGGCCCGTTGCCGAGCTGGGGCTCGGCGTTCCCGGGGATTGGCGGGCCTTTGGCCCGCTTGCGGAGCTGGAGCCTTCAGCGCTTCGAGGTAAATAGCTCCGCGGTCCCAGGAGCCTCTATCGAGAGGTGGTGGAGGAGGCGAGCTTGCCGTGGCACTGTTTGTATTTTTTGCCGGAGCCACAGGGGCAAGGGTCGTTGCGGCCCACCTTGGGGCCGCGGCGCGTCGGCGGCGGAGCGGCTATGTCCGCTTCTTCCGCTTCGGGCATGGCCGAGGCCTGGGCATGTTGCAGTTCCAGTTGCTGGCGGCGCTGCTGTTCCAGGCGGCGCTGTTCCATTTCTTCCATCTGCTCGCGGGTCATGGGCTCGACATGGGCGAGGATGCGGATCACCTCGTGCTTGAGATTGTCGAGCATGCTCTGGAACAGGTGGAAGGACTCGCGCTTGAACTCCTGTTTGGGATTCTTGTTGGCGTAGGCCCGCAGGCCGATGCCGGCGCGCAGGTGGTCCTGGCTCGCGAGGTGTTCCTTCCACAGTTGGTCCAACACCTGCAGCATGATCTGCCGCTCGATGGTGGGCATCAGGTTGGCGTCGCCGGAGGACTCGGCTATTCGCTCTACCTTGGTCGCGTAGGCCTTCTGGGCCTCTTGGATAATTTTTTCGCGCAGGCTCTCCTCGTGCAGGGTGCGGTCTTCGTCCAGCCACTGCTGAACCGGTAGCTCCAGGCCCAGTTCGCCGGCGAGCTGTTTTTCCAGGCCGGGAATATCCCACTGTTCTTCCACACTCTGCGGTGGCATGAAACCGGAGATCAGTTCGTTGACCACGTCCTCGCGAATCGCGGCAATGGTGTCGCTGATGGTTTCCGCTTCCAGCAGTTCGTTGCGCTGACCGTAGATCACCCGGCGCTGGTCGTTGGCCACGTCGTCGTATTCCAGCAACTGCTTGCGGATATCGAAGTTACGGCCCTCCACGCGGCGCTGGGCCTTCTCGATGGCGTTGGAAACCATGCGGTGCTCGATGGCCTCGCCTTTCTCCATACCCAGCATCTGCATAAAGTTCTTCACCCGGTCGGAGGCGAAGATGCGCATCAGGTTGTCTTCCAGGGACAGGTAGAAACGGGTCACCCCGGGGTCGCCCTGGCGGCCGGCGCGGCCGCGCAGCTGGTTGTCGATGCGGCGGGATTCGTGGCGCTCGGTGCCGATAATATGCAGGCCGCCGGCCTCGATCACCGTGTCGTGGCGCTTCTGCCACTCGGCTTTGACCGCCTCGATTTCCGCTTCTGTGGGCTCGCGCTGTTCTTTCTCGCGCAGCTCCTCGACCTCCGCCTCCCAGTTGCCGCCGAGCACGATATCGGTACCGCGACCGGCCATATTGGTGGCGATGGTGACTGTGCCCGGGCGGCCCGCCTGGGCGATGATCTGCGCCTCGCGCTCGTGGTATTTCGCGTTGAGCACCTGGTGCTTGATACCGGCCTTGGTCAGGCGCTGGGACATCGCCTCGGAAGTTTCGATGGAAGCGGTGCCCACGAGGATCGGCGCCTGCTTGTCACGGCAGTACTTGATGTCCTCGATAATGGCCTCCATCTTTTCGTCCGTGCTCAGATAGACCAGATCGTTGAGGTCGTCCCGCTGCGTGGGTTTGTTGGTGGGAATCACCACCACGTCCAGGCCGTAGATCTGGCGGAATTCGAACGCCTCGGTATCCGCGGTACCGGTCATGCCCGACAGCTTGGGGTAGAAGCGGAACAGGTTTTGGAAGGTGGTGGAGGCCAGGGTCTGGCTCTCGCTCTGTATCTGGACGTTTTCCTTCGCCTCCAGCGCCTGGTGCAATCCCTCGGACAACCGACGGCCGGGCATGGTACGGCCGGTGTGCTCGTCGATCAGTACCACTTGGCCATTCTGCACTATGTAATCCACATCTTTATGGAACAGCACATGGGCGCGCAGCGCCGCGTGCACATGGTGCAGCAGGCCCAGGTTGCCCGGGGAGTAGAGGGACTCTTCTTCCTTCAGTAGGCCGCTGCGTGCGAGCAGGTCCTCGATCAACTGGTGGCCCTCCTCGGTGAGTTCCACCTGGCGGGTCTTCTCGTCCACTGTGTAGTGGCCTTCGCCGCCCTCTTCCGCCCTCTGCAGCTGTGGCACCAGTTTGTTCATGGCCAGGTAGAGGTGTGAGGAATCCTCGGCGGCGCCGGAAATAATCAGCGGCGTACGCGCTTCGTCGATCAGAATGGAGTCCACCTCGTCGACGATGGCGAAGTTCTGCGGGCGCTGGGTGCGGTCTTCTCTGCGCAGCACCATGTTGTCGCGCAGGTAGTCGAAACCGAATTCGTTGTTAGTGCCGTAGGTAATATCCGCCTGGTATGCCGCTTTTTTCTCCTCCGGGGGCTGCTGGGAGACGATCACGCCCACAGTGAGGCCGAGAAATTCGTACACCGGGCGCATCCAGTTGGCGTCGCGGCTGGCCAGGTAATCGTTCACGGTGACGATATGTACACCCTTGTCCTCCAGCGCGTTCAGGTAGGCGGGCAGCGTGGCCACCAGGGTCTTGCCCTCGCCGGTGCGCATCTCTGCGATGTGGCCCTCGTGCAGGGTCATGCCGCCGATCAGCTGGACGTCGAAATGGCGCAGGCCCAGGGTACGGCTGCTGGCCTCGCGCACCGCGGCGAAGGCCTCCGGCAGCAGTTGATCCAGGGTCTCGCCATCGGCGAGGCGCTGCTTGAATTCCGCTGTCTTGGCTTTCAGCGCATCGTCGTCGAGCTGCTGGTATTCCTCCTCCAGCGCGTTCACCTGTGTCACCACGCGGCGCATGCGTTTCAGTTCGCGATCATTTTTGGTGCCGAAGACTGCTTTTATCAGTGTGCCAATCATTATGTAGAAACCACTTGAATCTGGATTGCGGCGTGGGCCGCGGGAATCACCCGTAAAGGGGTGCAAGTAAACAGGAAGGCGCAACGACTCGCAACTCCCCGCGGGAGCTGCCGGTGCGCGATACGGAGAGATTAGCTGTTATCTGCCGGTGCGGCGAATGTAGCTGGCGGGGTCTACCGGGCGGTCGTTCTTGTAGACCTCGAAGTGCACGTGGGGACCGGTGGAGCGGCCGCTGGAGCCCATCAGGGCAATCACCTGCCCCTTCTTCACCACGTCGCCCACTTTGACCTTGACGTCGCTATTGTGACCGTAGCGGGTCTTGTAGCCATTGCCGTGGTTGATTTCCACCAGCTTGCCGTAACCGTGGCGGTCCTCCGCCCAGGTCACTACCCCGGCGGCCACTGAGACCACGTCGGAGCCTTTCTTGCCGGCAAAATCCACCCCTTTGTGCCAGGAGCGGCGGCCGCTGAAGGGGTCGGTGCGATAACCGTAGCGGGAGGACATCCAGCCGCGGCTGATGGGCCGGCCGGCGATAAACTGCTCGTCCTGCAACTGGCGCCTGGCCATTAGCGATTCCAGGGTGGCCAGTTGCATCTGGCGGTCTTCGATTTGATCGGACAGGTCGTCGATAACCTCGAGGAACTCCGGCGGCTGGTAGGGCAGCTCAGAGGCGCCGGCGATACCCGGGTCTTCCGGCCCCCCCACGGCGGGGGCGTTGCCGAATTGGAATTCGCCCTGGTCCAACTTGGCGACAGTGGTGAGGCGTTCACCGAGAGCATCGAGGCGGGTAAGGCGGGCCTGCATTTCCGCCAGTTTTACGGTAAATGCCGTGAGCTGCTCGTGGGCCTGACGGTCGGCCTCTTCGATCTGCTGCTGCTGCTTGCGCAGAGCCTTGTTCCAGGCTTTGGCGGTGCGGGAATCGAAGGCATCCGTCTCCGCCACCGGCAGGTTGATGCCGATCCAGAAGGCTCCCACCGGTAAACCCAGCAGACACAGCCCCAGCAGCGCCCTACTCAGGCCGCCAAAGTTAAAGCTGCGCGTACCGCCGCGCTCATTGACCAGGATTACTTTCATAACAGGACAGGCGTGTGTGAATTACGACAATTTGTTGTTTTCGTATTGCTCTGTGCCGAAGCCCGACTACCCACTTCCATGCTTCGTCTCACGCCGTCCAGATGGCTGTTCAGCTGACTGACGTGCCCAATGTAACACTTGTCAGCTGACAAAAATTGTTACAAGCGCACAAAATGGCAGGAACCGCTTCATACGCTTGTAGCGGCGGACCTAATGTCCGCCCAAATAGATGCACTCTCAACACTAGAGATATGTCTCACAAAAAAACCGGCAATTTTCGTGCCGGTTTTTGTGCTCTCAGGCTATACCGCCAGTATCGGTTTGACGTAGGAGATAGGCGCTTCCTCTTCGTCTTCGAAGGTCACCATCTCCCAGGCGTCCTCCTGCGCCATCAAGGTGCGCAGGGATTTGTTATTGAGGGCGTGTCCGGACTTGTGCGCCCTGAACTCGCCGATCAGGCTGGTGCCCAGCAGATAGAGGTCGCCGATGGCGTCCAGAATCTTGTGTTTAACAAATTCGTCTTCGTAGCGTAACCCGCCCTCATTCAGAATGCGGTACTGGTCGATCACAATGGCGTTGTCCACGCTGCCACCCTGTACCAGACCCTTGGAGCGCAGATACTCGATCTCATGCATAAAACCGAAGGTGCGCGCACGGCTCACTTCCTTCACGAAGGAGGTGCTGGAAAAGTCCACCGAGGAAGTCAGGTTGCGCCCCTGGAATACCGGGTGATCGAAATCGATGGTGAAAGACACTTTAAAGCCGTTGAACGGCAGAAAGCTGGCCACCTTGTCGCCCTCTTCCACGGTTACCGGCCTCTTGATGCGCAGGAATTTCTTCGGAGCCGATTGCTCCTGGATGCCCGCGGACTGGATCAGGAACACGAAGGGGCCGGCACTGCCGTCCATAATCGGCACTTCCTGGGCGGAGAGCTCGACGACAGCGTTGTCGATACCCAGGCCGGCCATCGCGGACAGCAGGTGCTCCACTGTGGCGATGCGCACATCGTCTTTGACCAGGGTGGTGGACAGCAGCGTGTCACCGACATTCTCCGCGCGAGCCTCAATTTCCACCACCGGGTCCAGGTCGACCCGGCGGAACACTATGCCGGTATCCACAGGCGCCGGCTTCAGAGTCAGGACGACCTTCTTGCCGGTGTGTAGCCCCACGCCGGTGGCGCGAATAGCATTCTTGAGTGTGCGCTGTTTGATCATAGATGTCGTGTTCTCTGGTAAAGAGGCGGCACAAAGACCGCGGCAAGCCGGCGACTATAGCAGAAAACAAACGCCAAAACCATAACTGGCATAACGGTCATTCCGTACTGTTCATCGCTCCCTCGCCTCAGTATAGCTCAGCGCGAGGACTTCAGCGCCAATTCCAGGCTGTAAACATCATTGTACGGCCTGTACCTGTCACACCGCTGTAAAAAATTGTTAACCCGCGTCGACCCGGGGCGGAGCCCCGGCCCTCCCGGGGGAGGGCCGGGTGACATGAGCAGGGTTTCCGCCCCGGAGCCGGCGCAGCCTACCGAGTCCCGAGTCCCGAAGCTTCAATTCCGCAGGGTGGATAAACGAAGCGCATCCACCACCGGCGGGCCTGCGGCCCGCGTGCGGAGCTGGAGCTCCGCGGTCCCGGGGCTAATCCGCCTGCCGGCGCAGGAACGCGGGAATATCCAGGTATTCCATATCCGCGTCCGCCGGATTCAGCGTCGGGGCCGGGCGCTTGGGACGCTCGCTTTCCACCCGCGCGCGGTTATCCGTGCTCTCGCGACCACCCAGGGCCGAGGAATCGCGGGTATCGCGCATCTCCGCGCGGCGACTGGTGTTGTCCACCACCTTGGTGGGGCGCGCCTGCTGGGCGCCCTCACCCAAACCCGCGGCCACCACGGTGACCCGCATCTCGTCACCCAGCTTGTCGTCCACCGCGGTACCGATCACCACGGTAGCGTCATCGGAGGCGATCTCCTGGACGATTTCGCCCACTTCGGAGTACTCGCCCAGGGTCAGCTCCTGGCAGCCGCCCTCTTCGCTGCCGGTGATGATATTCACCAGGATGCCGCGGGCGCCCTGCAGGTTGACGTTGTCCAGCAGCGGGCTGCGCACCGCTTTCTCCGCCGCCTCGCGGGCACGGTTCTCGCCCACCGCCGAGCCGGAGCCCATCATCGCCATGCCCATCTCGGACATAACGGTGCGCACGTCGGCAAAGTCCACATTCATGATGCCGGGGCGGATCATCAGGTCGGCGATACCCTGGACTGCGCCCAGCAACACATTGTCAGCCTCTTTGTAGGCGCCCTTCATGGTCACCTTGCTGCCCAGCACCTCCAGCAGGCGGTCGTTGGGGATACTGATCAGCGAGTCCACCTTGTCGCGCAGCTCGAGGATGCCCTCTTCGGCCACCTGTGCCCGCTTGCGCCCCTCGATCTTGAACGGGCGGGTTACCACCGCCACGGTGAGAATACCCAGGTCCTTGGCGATCTCCGCCACGATCGGCGCGCCGCCGGTGCCGGTACCGCCACCCATGCCCGCGGTGATAAACACCATGTCCGCGCCCTGCAGCACCTCGGCGATACGCTCGCGGTCCTCCAGAGCCGACTGGCGACCCACCTCCGGATTGGCACCGGCACCCAGGCCGCGGGTGATGTTGTTGCCCAACTGCAGGATGGTGCGCGCGTGGATATCCTTCAGCGCCTGGGCGTCGGTGTTGGCGCAGATGAAATCCACACCTTCCACTTCGCTGACGATCATATGCTTCACCGCATTGCCGCCGCCGCCGCCAACGCCGATCACTTTGATGACAGGCTTGTCCTGTACGCTATCGACTAGTTCGAACATCTCTGTTCCCCTTTTTTTGCTCATGCCAAAATTTTTTAATTCGATCCTTAAAAGAATGCTTTTCCGTGGGAGCCTGCCCCGCAGGCGATATTTGCCAGGGCTTGGGGCAATTCGCCTGCAGGGCAGGCTTCCACAGTGCCGTTTACAGGTTTCCGCGGAACCAGTGTTTGACCTTGTCCCACCACTGGTTTTCATTGCGTACCGGGCGGGGCCTGGTGGCATCGCTGCTCTCCTCCCGCTGCATGGCGTACATCAGCAGGCCCACGCCGGTGGAATAAATCGGGTTGCTCACGATATCGGTGAGGCCGGCAATGCCCTGGGGCACCGCTAGGCGCACCGGCATGTGGAAAATTTCCTCTGCCAGTTCCACCGCGCCCTCCATCTTCGATGAGCCTCCGGTGAGCACCACGCCCGCCGCGCACAGATCCTCGAAGCCGCTGCGGCGCAGTTCCGCCTGCACCAGCGTAAACAGCTCGTCGTAGCGCGGTTCAACCACTTCGGCCAGCGCCTGCCTCGACAGATCCCGCGGCGCACGGTCGCCGACGCTGGGCACCTTGATTGTCTCGCTCTCCCGCGCCAGCTTGGCCAGGGCGCAGGCGTATTTGATTTTCAGCTCCTCCGCGTGGGGCGTGGGCGTGCGCAGGGCCATGGCGATATCGTTGGTCACCTGGTCGCCGGCGATGGGAATCACCCCCGTGTGGCGAATGGCACCGCCGGTGAACACGGCGATATCCGTGGTACCGCCGCCGATATCCACCATGCACACGCCCAACTCCTTTTCATCCTCGGTGAGCACCGAGTAGCTGGAGGCCAACTGCTCCAGAATGACGTCCTCCACCTCCAGGCCACAGCGACGAATGCACTTCTCGATATTCTGTGCCGCGTTCACCGCGCCGCTGACCAGGTGCACCTTCGCCTCCAGGCGCACGCCGGACATCCCCAGCGGTTCCTTGACCCCTTCCTGGCTGTCGATCAGGAATTCCTGCGGCAGCGTGTGCAGGATTTTCTGGTCCGCGGGAATGGCCACCGCGCGCGCGGCGTCTATAACCCGGTCCAGGTCCTGCTGGGTCACCTCGCGATCCTTGATCGCCACTATGCCGTGGGAATTCAGGCTGCGGATATGGCTGCCGGCAATGCCCGCGTAGACCGAGTGAATCTCACAACCGGCCATCAGCTCCGCCTCTTCCACCGCGCGCTGAATCGACTGCACCGTGGATTCGATATTCACCACCACACCTTTTTTCATCCCGGTGGATCTGTGCGAGCCGATACCGACGATATTCAACTCGCCACTGTCGGAGACCTCGCCGACGATGGCGACCACCTTGGATGTGCCGATATCCAGACCCACGATCATGCGGTGATCGGATGCTTGTGTCATTTTTTACCAACCTCGGTTTCAGAAGTCAGAGGACGGATGACAGAAGTCAGAATATGTGCAGTGCAGCCCCTAATTCTCTTCTTCATTATTCCTCTGCCTTCGGTTTTTTGGCCTCTGTCTTCTGTTCTCTGAAACGCACCGCAACAGCATTGCTGTATCGCGTGTCCACCCGCGCGATCTTTTCCAGGTGCGGCGCCAGTACTCCCCGGCTCAGGCTCAGGAAACGGTTTACCCGCTCCAGCAGTTCATCGTGCCCCAGGTGCAGCTCCACACCGGAAACCAGTTCCAGGTGCCAGCCGGCCAGATCGTCGAAGGACAACCGCTTCACCTCCATATCCCGCGTGGTCAGCAGCCCCGCCAGCGCCCGATACTGCGACATGATGCGCTCCACCAGCTCCTCATCGCCCGCCAGTTCCGGCAGGCGCCCGGTGTGCATGCCCGGCGGTCGCGGCAGCAGTTCGCCGCTGGCTACCAGCAATTTATCCTTTCCCCAGACCGCCAGCGGGCGCGCCTCTTCCACCTGGACCTCGACGCCCCGGGGCCAGCGCCGGCTGACCGAAGCGCCGACGATCCATGGGTGCTGCAACAGCGCTTCGCGTATCGCACCTATGTCCAGAGAGAAAAAACCCCGCTGTAAAAACGGCAGCAGGATTTCCTCCACCTCGCGCTGATTCACCGCGCGAAACGGGCCCTTGACCCGCACATGCTCCAGCGCATCCACCCGGCTCAGTTCCGCAACCGGTGCCCGCTGCCACAGCCACAGACCCGTATAACTCAGGCCCGCCAGCAGGGCGATGGCCGCTATCGCAAGCAGCAGCGGAAGGAGTCTGCTGCGGCTTTCTCCTTCACGATTGTCCGCAATGCGCCGGGCGCCGCGCTGCGCGATTTGATGGGCACGCTGCGCTTTGCCCATCCTATGGTGTCTCCCCTGTAGGAGCCTGCTTGCAGGGCCAAGTCGCGCGCTTACAAAGCATCGCTTTGTGCGCGGCTTGGCGACCCGCCATGGATGGCGGGGCCGGGGCCGGAACGAAAGCGAAGGTGTTGCGCCAGGGATGGCATGCCCGGAGCCTCTTGCCACTGCCCTTCGCCTGCAAGCAGGCTCCTACATGGTTCTGCACAAACGGGCAATTCCGCCGATCCATCCACATTTATTGCCCCCTATCACCCAGACGCCAAGCCGCCAGCTGCTGCGCCAGTGTGCCCACATTGCCGGCCCCCTGGGTCAGCACGATATCGCCCGGCTCCAGCAGGTCCGCGAGCACCGGGGGTACCTGCTCCACTTCCTCGATAAAAATCGGGTCCACCTGGCCGCGATTGCGCAGGCTCCTCGCCAGGGTACGGCCATCCGCACCGGGAATGGGCGACTCGCCTGCGCTGTACACGTCCAACAGGATCAACTTATCCACCTGCGACAACACCTGCACAAAATCCTCGAACAGGTCCCGCGTGCGGGTATAGCGGTGCGGCTGGTAGACCATGACCAAACGCCGCTCCGGCCAGCCGTCGCGCACTGTCTGAATCGTCGCCGCCACTTCCCGCGGATGGTGACCGTAATCGTCCACCAGCATGACCTTTTCCGCATCGCCGTCGTCGGTCACGGAATACTGGCCGTAGATCTGGAAACGCCGGCCCACGCCCTGGAACCCCCGCAGGCCCTCGCGAATGGCATCGTCCCCGATCCCCTCGTCAGTGGCCACGGCAATCGCCGCAGTGGCATTCAGCACATTGTGAATACCGGGAGTGTTCACACACACATCCAGCAGGCTGCCGTCCGGACGCTGCACACTGAAATGGCTGCGCAGCGACTCCTGCTTCACCTCGCGTATGCGGTAATCATTGCCCTCTTCGAAACCGTAAGTGGACACTGGCCGCGACAGCTTCGGTATCACCTCGCGGACATTGGGGTCGTCGCCGCACACCACCGCCAGGCCGTAGAACGGCAGGTTGTGCACGAAATCGATAAATATCTGTTTGACCTTTCCGAAGTCGCCGCCGTAAGTCTCCATATGGTCGGCATCGATATTGGTCACCACCGTCACCATCGGCTGCAGGTGGATAAAAGAGGCATCGCTCTCGTCCGCCTCGGCGATCAGGTAGCGGCTTTCTCCCAGTGACGCATTGGCGCCGGCGCTGTTCACCAGACCGCCGATCACGAATGTCGGGTCTTTCTTGTCCGCGGCGAAAATCGACGCGATCAAACTGGTGGTAGTGGTCTTGCCGTGAGTGCCAGCCACCGCGATGCCGTAGCGGTAGCGCATCAACTCGCCCAGCATCTCCGCACGGCGTACCACGGGTATGCGCTTCTTCCGTGCCGCCGCCAGTTCCGGATTGTCGCCGTGAATTGCAGAGGAATTCACCACTACATCCACCCCGCGAATATTGTCCTCGCTGTGGCCGATCTGAACTTTTACGCCCAGCTCGCGAAGCCGCCCCGTCGCCGGGGATTCGCGCAGGTCGGAACCGGAAACCTCGTAGCCCTGATTCTGCAGCACTTCGGCGATACCGCTCATGCCGGCACCGCCGACACCGATAAAATGGATGCGGCGAATGCGACGCATCGCGGGTACGCTGTAGCGGTTTTGTTGCACTGTGGGTTCTACCAGAGACATATCAACACCCTATCTCTTCGCGACAGGCGGCAAGCACCTGCTCCGTCGCATCAATTTTCGCTACCCGGCGGGCCGCCTGGGCCATCGCCAATAATTTTTCCGGCTGCGTCAAAAATTCTTTCAGCAGCTCGGCCAGCTTCTCCGCGCTCAGCGTGTCCTGCTGTATCACCTCTGCCGCTCCCGCCTTTTGCAACCACTCGCCGTTCTTGGTCTGGTGGTCGTCGATGGCGAACGGGAAAGGCACCATAATCGCGCCCACACCCGCCGCGGCGATTTCCGAAACAGTCAATGCGCCGGACCGACAAATAATCAGATCCGCATCTGCATAGGCTGCGGCCATATCCGCGATAAACGGCACCACTTCCGCCGGCACATCCGACTGCAGGTAGGCCTCCCGCGCCACGTCCAGATGGCGCTGGCCCGCCTGGTGCACAATCCTCGGACGCAATGATTCGTCCAGCAGCGATACTGCCTGCGGTACCAGTTCGTTGATGGCCACCGCACCCAGGCTGCCGCCCAGTATCAGCAGCCGCAACGGCCGTTCCCGGCCGATGCGCGCAGCCGGTTCCGACAGCTGCGCGATCTCAGCGCGCACCGGGTTGCCCACTTGGTGGCCGCCGGGAAGCCCGCTGGGAAAGGCCTCCAGCACACGGCTGGCAATGTGTGCCAGCAGACGATTGGTGGTACCCGCCACCGCATTCTGTTCGTGAATAATCAGCGGTACGCGGCACAATCGCGCCGCCACGCCGCCGGGGCCGGTGGCAAAACCGCCAAAACCCAGCACCGCATCCGGCTTCATCTCTTTTACGATCCCCCACGCCTGCCAGACTGCGCGGGAAATTTGCAGCGGCGCCTTCAACAGGGCCAGCTTGCCCTTGCCGCGCACGCCCTTCACAGTGATAAAGTGCAGTGGAATCCCCATCTCAGGAATCAGCTGCGCCTCGATACCGCGTTCGGTACCCAGCCACTCCACTTCTGCGCCGTGCTCGATCAGCGCGCGCGCCACCGCCAGCGCGGGAAATACATGGCCACCGGTGCCGCCGGCCATGACCAGGAATTTTTTCCCGGAGAACGGCGCTGCATTTTCGCCCATCAGGCCGCCTCCCCTTTGATACTGCGGTCGCCTAGCTGCAACGGGTTGAATATCGGCAGATGGCGCACCTTGTCTTCACCGGACATCTCGCTGTCCACGACACTGCTCAGTTCCCACTGCACCCTCAGCGCCAGCGCGAACAGCGCGCAGCAGACCACCAGGCTGCTGCCGCCGGAACTGACGAACGGCAGGGTCAGCCCTTTCGTGGGCAGCAGGCCCGAAGCCACACCCATATTTACAAACGCCTGCCCTGCCAACAGCACTGCAATACCGAAAGCGAGCAGCGCGGCAAAAAACTTCTGCTGCGCCAGAGCCTGCCGCACCAGACGCAGCAGCGACCAGGTGAGCGCAACGAACAGGCCAATCATTACCAAGCCGCCAGCCATGCCCCACTCCTCGGACAGGATCGCGAAAATAAAATCCGTGTGCGCCTCGGGCAGGTAAAACAATTTCTGCACACTGTTGCCCAGGCCCACTCCGAACCATTCGCCGCGACCGAATGCGATCAGCGACTGGGTGAGCTGGTAGCCGCTGGCAAACTGGTCCCGCCAGGGATCCAGGAAAGTGGTCAAACGCTGCAACCGGTAGGGGCTCACCAGTGCCATCAGCGCCAGCGCGCAGGCCGCCAGGCCCACCAATAAAAATGTGTGTGGCAGGCGCGCGCCGGCGAGAAAGACCATCGCCAGCACCGTGCCGGAAATCACCACCACGGAACCGAAATCCGGCTGCAGCAGCAACTGCACCGCCACCACTCCGAGAATCACCACCGGTACCATAAAGCTGCTCCAGTGGCGCAGCTGCTGATTGCGGCGGGTCAGAAAGCTGGCGAAAAACACCAGCAGGCAGAACTTGGCAACCTCCGCCGGCTGTACGGTGATCGCACCCAGCGCCAACCAACGCCGGCTGCCGTTGACCTCACGGCCGATACCGGGGACCAGCACCGCCAGCAGCAGCAGGCAGGCGAACAACAGCAGCGGCCAGGACAGCCGCGACCATACCGACAGCGGCACCTGGCTCACCACCAGCGCAACCGCGATTCCGACGCCGAGAAATAACAGGTGGCGCTTCAGGAAAAACCAGGGGTCCTGATAAATATCCGCGGCGAAAGCGATGGATGCGGAGGCCACCATCACGATACCGATACTCGCCAACGCCAATACGCAAAATGGCAGCAGCCAGTCGTAGCGGGTATCCACTGTCTTTTCCATCTGGCTCACGCGGCACCTCCCCTCGGAGCGCCGGCACCGGCCAGTTCGACCACGGCGCGGCGGAAATCGTCGCCGCGCGCCTCAAAATTCCGGTACATATCGAAGCTGGCGCAGGCGGGGGACAGCAGCACATAGTCGCCGGGCTGCGCCAGCGCGCACGCACGGGCTACCGCATCTTCCATGGATACGGCGCGGTGATTTTCCAACTGCCCGGCAAATGCATCGGCGACCTCGTCGCCGTCCACACCGATGGTCACCAGAGCGCGCAGCGCCGTGGCGGATTCCGCCAGCGGCGCAAAGTCCGCACCCTTGCCATCGCCGCCGGCGATCAATACGATTTTTGCGCTGCCGGTGGCCAGGCCGTCCAACGCCGCGCGGGTCGCACCCACATTGGTACCCTTGGAGTCGTTGACGTAGGTAACGCCCTCCAGGTCCAGAACCCGCTCACAGCGGTGGGGCAATCCTTTAAAGATGCGCAGGGTGGACAGCATCGCCGCCATGGGCAATTCCACCGCGCTGCCCAGCGCCAGGGCCGCGAGCGCATTGGCCACATTGTGCCTGCCCACCATCGCCAACTCGCCCACCGGCAGCAGTTTCTCCACGCCCCGGGCCAGCCACTCTTCACCTTCGCTTTGCAACAGGCCGAACTGCTGCAGGTCGGGCCTGTCCAGGCCGAAACTCCACTCACGGCTGTCCTTCGACAGGGGCCCGCGGGTCAGCGGATCAGCGCGGTTGACCACCAGCTGCCGCGCACCCCGGTAGATCCGCTGCTTGGCCCGGTGGTAATCGGCGAGGCTCTCGTAGCGGTCCATATGGTCCGCGCTCAAATTCAATATGGTGGCGACGGTGGGAGTCAGGGAGCCGGTGGTCTCCAGTTGGAAGCTGGACAGCTCCAGCACAAACAGTTGCGGCGACGACTCTTCTTGCTCCGCTGAGGGCTCTTCTTGTTTCGCCGAGGGCTCCAGCAGATCCAGTACCGGTACGCCGATATTGCCGCCCACGCGCACATCCACACCCACCCGCTCGGCCATCAGGCCCAACAATGTGGTCACGGTGCTCTTGCCGTTGGAACCGGTAATGGCGACAACCTCCGGCTGCTGCGACAGTTTTCTGAGTTCGCGGGCAAACAGCTCGATATCACCAATAACCGGGATACCTTCGGCCACGGCTTTTTGCAGGGCGGACTCGCTCAGGGCGACGCCGGGACTGGCAATAATTTCGCTGGCATCGAGCAGTGTCCCTTCTTTCAGCGGTCCGCATTCCACTGGGACCAGGGGAAACTCCCGCTGAAACTGCTCCAGCCCCGGCGGCTGGCTGCGGCTGTCCACAACCACCGGAGAAAAGCCGGCGCGCAGCAGGAAGCGCACCACCGACTGGCCGGTAGCACCCAATCCGATTACGACTTTTTTCTCCGAGGTTGCAATCAATGTCATCGGTTTTGTTTAACGTAGTTTCAAAGTTGCCAAACCGGCCAGCACCAATATCACGGTGATAATCCAGAAGCGCACGATCACCCGGGGTTCCGGCCAGCCTTTCAGTTCAAAGTGGTGGTGCAGCGGCGCCATGCGGAAAATGCGTTTGCCGGTCAGCTTGAACGACGCCACCTGCAGGATCACCGACACCGTCTCCATCACGAAGACGCCGCCCATGATGAACAGCACGATTTCGTGACGGGTGATCACCGCGATAATCCCCAGCGCCGCGCCCAGCGCCAGCGCGCCCACATCTCCCATAAACACCTGGGCCGGATAAGTGTTGAACCAGAGGAAACCCAGACCGGCGCCTCCCAGCGCCGCGCAGAAGACCGCGAGTTCGCCGGCGCCGGTAATCGAGGGGATATGCAGATAATTGGCAAATTCCACGTGACCCGCGAGATAGGCGATGACGCCCAGGGCACCGCCCACCATCACCGTGGGCATGATCGCCAGGCCGTCCAGGCCGTCGGTCAGGTTGACGGCGTTGCTCGAACCCACCACCACGAAATAGGTGAGCAGGATAAAAGACACCGGCCCCAAGTTGATTGCCACGTCCTTGAAGAAAGGGAAAAAAAACTGGGTTTCCGCTGGGCTGGTGGCGCTCATATAGAGATATACCGCCGCGCCAAGACCGGCGATGGACTGCCAGAAATACTTCCAGCGTGCGATCAGCCCGCGGGGATTTTTCTCCACGACTTTTTTATAGTCATCCACGAAACCTACAGCGCCGAAAACAAAAGTGACCAGCAGCACCACCCACACATAGCGGTTACCCAGGTCGGACCACAGCAGCGCGGAGGAAAAAATCGCCGCGAGAATCAGGGCGCCACCCATGGTCGGGGTGCCGGATTTGCTCAGGTGCGTCTGCGGGCCGTCGTCGCGCACCGCCTGTCCCACCTGCAGCCGATTCAGCCAGGTGATCATGCGCGGGCCCACCACCAGGGAAATCCCCAGCGCGGTAAGCGCGCCAAAAATCGCGCGCACCGTAAGATAGTTGAACACCGAAAAGGCGCTCACATATTGTTGTAGAATTTCTGCCAGCCAGAGCAGCATTTCTTATCCTCTCAATCGTTCCCGGGCTCGGTCAGCGCCTGCACTACCAGCTCCATACGGGCACTGCGGGAACCTTTCACCAGCACCGTGGTGTCGTTATTCAGTTCATGGGAAAGCGCGGCGATCAGCGGTGCTCTATCCCGGTAGTTGTGCAGCGGCCTCTGCCGCCCGGCACAGAAAGTGACGCTGGCCGCCGCGCTCAGCGACCCGAGGGTAAACAGGGTATCGATACCGCGCTCCCGCGCCAGCTCTCCGACCTGCCTGTGCATGGCGTCCGCTTCCGGGCCCAGTTCCGCCATGTCGCCGAGCACCAGGATTTTTTTTCCGGGGCGCTGGGCCAGCAGTTCGATGGCCGCGGTCACGGAACCGGGATTGGCGTTATAGCTGTCGTCGATCACCGTCGCGCCCTGGAGCCCTTCGTGGGTCTGCATGCGGCCGGCCACGCCGCCCAGTTGGCTGAGACCGCTGGCAATTTCCGCGGCGGGCACTCCGGCGGCAAAGGCGCAGCCGGCGGCCACCAGGGCGTTGTGCACGTTGTGCTCGCCGAGCAGCTGCAACCGCACCGGGTGCGCCAGGCCCTCTACCACCAGATCGAAAGCGGCGCAGCCGCAGGCGTCCAGTTCGATATTGTCGGCGTGAATCGTACAGTCGTGACCCAGGCCCACATTCAGGGTCTGGATGCCCTCGGGCATCTGGCCGCGCCAGTAATCCGCATAGCTATCGTCGTCGTTGACCACTGCGGTGCCGCCGCTTTCCAGGCCGGTGTAGATCTGCCCCTTGGCCGCGGCGATGGCGTCCACCGAACCGAAGCCCTCCACATGTGCGGGCTTTACGTTGTTCACCGCGCTGACCTGGGGTTTGCCGATACCGCACAGATAGCCGATTTCGTCCGGACCGCTGGCACCCATCTCGAGGATCAGCACATCGTGGTCGGGGCGCAGGCCGAACAGGGTCATCGGCAGGCCGAACTGATTGTTCAGGTTGCCGCGGGTCACACAGGCGTTGTGGCGCTGGGCAAAAATCGCCGCGAGCATTTCCTTGACCGTGGTCTTGCCGCAGGAGCCTGTGATCGCGATTACACGTCCGTTGAACTGCTCCCGGCATAGCCGGCCTATCCAGCCCAGGGCGACGGTGGTATCCTCCACTATCCACTGGGGGAGCGCGCTGCCGGGAATCTCCCGTTCCACCACCAGGCCCAGCACTCGCTCTTCCAGGTCGCCGACAAAGTCGTGGGCGTCGAAATTCTCTCCCTTCAGGGCCACGAACAGCGCCCGCTCATCCAGCTCGCGCGTATCTGTGCACACGCGATCGAACTGCACCGAACCGTTGACCAGTTCGCCACCGAAACGGTCTTGCAGCTGTTGCAGGGTGAGTGGGTTGATCACTCTGTGGCTCCTATCTGGCCGGCGGTGCGCTCACGCAGTACCGCAGCGGCCTGTTCGCGGTCGCAGAAATGAATTTTTTCCCCGCCGATAATCTGGTAGTCCTCGTGTCCCTTGCCGGCGATCAGCACTATGTCCCCGGGCTGCGCCTCGCGCACGGCGCGGGCAATGGCCGCGGCGCGGTCGATTTCCACTTCCATATTGCTGGCCGCACCCTCGAGAATATCGTCGATGATTTTTTGCGGGTCCTCGCTGCGCGGGTTGTCGCTGGTGGCGATGGCGCGATCGGCCATTTCCGAGGCGATGCGGCCCATGGGTGCGCGCTTGCCGGTGTCGCGGTCACCGCCGCAGCCGAATACGCACCAGAGCCTGCCGCGGCAGTAGGGGCGCGCCGCCGCCAGGGCCGCGCGCAGGGCCTCCGGGGTATGGGCATAGTCCACCAGCACGGTAACCTCGTCCGCACTCTCCACCTGTACCCGCTCCATGCGCCCGGGCACTGCGTGAATATGGGGAAAGGCCGAGAGAATATCGTCGAACGGCATTCCCCCGGCGGCCGCGGCGGCCACTACCGCCAGCGCATTATGAATATTGAAATCTCCGATCAGCGGCGCCACCAGTTCACCGTTGCCCCAAGGGCTGGCGAGCTGTACGGAAAAACCGCTGTCCAGGCGGCGCAGGTCGGTGGCGTGCAGGTCACCCGCCTGCAGGCCGTAAGTCACCACTTTCAGATTGCGCAGCCTGCAGCGCTCCGCCAGCTGCGCGCCGAAGGGATCGTCCATGTTGATGATCCCGCGCTTGAGCTTGGGCAGGCCGAACAGTTTTTCCTTGGCGGCGCCGTAGGCGGCCATGGTGCCGTGGTAGTCCAGGTGATCCCGGGACAGGTTGGTGAAAATCGCAGTGTCGAAAGTGAGCCCGTGTACCCGGCCTTGGGCCAGTGAGTGGGAGGACACTTCCATGGCCGCGGCGCGCACGCCGCGATCGCGAAATTCCGCATATTCCGCCTGCAGGTGTACCGGGTCCGGGGTGGTGAGGCCGGTTTCCTGCAGCTCTATATCGCCGTCTTTCCACACGCCGTTGCCGATGGTGCCCATCACTGCGGCGCTGCCGAAATGCCGCGCCAGCAGTTGGGAAGTGAGGTAGGCGCAGGTGGATTTGCCGTTGGTACCGGTCACCCCCACCAAGTGGATGGACTCCGTGGGGTGATCGTAAAAACGCGCGGCGATTTCCCCCACGCGCTTGGCCAGGCCCGGCACGCAGACCACTACCACCCCGTTGCGGGTTTCGCTGCCCAGATTGTCGCCGTCCGCCAGCACCGCGCCGGCGCCGGCCGCTATTGCTGCATCGATATAGTCGCGACCGTCCACCAGGGTGCCGCGCAGGGCCATAAACAGGTCGCCGGCGCGCATCTTGCGGCTGTCCAGCGCCACTCCGGTCACCGGGATATCGGGAATGCCCGCGTAGCCGGGCACGAGTTGCAACAGGGAAACCTTGTGCTGACTCACGATTTTGTACCTCTCAATTCCAATCGCCTGGCCAATTGCTGTTCCGGCGACGCCACTTCGGTGGGCGGCACCTGCAGCAGGCGCATCGCACCGGCCATCACCGCGCCGAACACCGGGGCGGCCACTTCGCCGCCGTAGTACTTGGCGTGCTTCGGATCGTCGATCACCACCACTGCGGCCAGGCGCGGCCTGTCCGCGGGGATAAAGCCGGCAAATACCGAGCGGTAACGGTTGTCCACATAACCCTGGCTGCCCACCTTATGCACCGTGCCGGTCTTTCCCGCCACCCGGTAGCCCTCGACAGCCGCGTGCTTGCCGGTGCCCCGGGGGCCGATCACGGTTTCCAGCATGGCGGTCACCTGCCGCGCCAGCGGCGCTTCGACCACCCGCTCAGCCTCTTCGTTTTTTCCGCCCCCGGATAAAACCAGCGAAACCGGGCGCTTGAGCCCGGCGTTGGCCACCACGCTGTAGGCGTGGGCCAGTTGCACAGCGTTCACCGTCATGCCGTAGCCGAAGGCGAAATTGGCCCGCTCGATCGGGTGCCATTGGCTGCGGCTGGGCAGTATGCCCGCCACCTCCCCGGGGAAACCGCTGCCCACTGCCTCCCCCAGGCCCAGGCGGTAAAAGAGTTCGCGCAGTACGTTTGGTTCCAGATCCATGGCAACTTTGGTGATACCCACCTGGCTGGACTTGGTGATCACACCGGTCAGGTCCAGTTGGCCGTAGTTCACCGGGTCCACCAGGGTCTTGCCCGGCAGACGGATATAGCCGGGGCTGGTGTCGATCGGCGTGTGCGGCTGGTAGCGCCCGCTCTCCAGCGCCGCCAGCGCGGTGAGCGGCTTGATGGTGGAGCCCGGCTCGAACTGGTCGATCAGCGCGCGGTTGCGCATGGCCGCCGCCGCGGCGCCCTCGCGGTTGTTGGGGTTGAAGGAGGGCTGGCTGGCCATGGCCAGCACGTCCCCGCTGCGAGTGTCCAGAATCACCATAAGGCCGGAGCTGGCCTCGTTTTCGGCCACTGTGCGCTTGAGTTCGCGGTAGGCCAGGTACTGCAGGCGCATGTCGATGGACAGGCGCAGGTCGCGCCCCGGGCGCGCCTCCCGCTCGGTGGCCAGGTCCTGCACCGTGCGGCCTTTCAGGTCCTTTACCACCTGCTGGCGGCCGGGTTCGCCGGAGAGCCATTGGTCGTAGGCCAGTTCCAACCCCTCCTGGCCGCGGTCGTCGATATTGGTAAAGCCAAGCAGTTGGGCCACCACCTCGCCGGCCGGGTAGAAGCGGCGATATTCCTTTTTGCTGTAGACGCCGGCGATATCCAGGGACAGGGCCCTGCCCGCCTGCTCCGGGGACAGGTGACGGCGCAGGTACATGAACTCCTTGTTGCGGTATTTTTCCAGGCGTTTGGCCAGGTCCGCCGGTTTCATCTCAAGGGCTGCGGCGAGGCGGCGCAGTTCGTCGGCGCCGGCTTCGCGCAGCAGTTCGGGGTTGGCCCAGAGGCTCTGCACGGGGGTGCTCACTGCGAGCAGTTCGCCATTGCGGTCGACGATGGCGCCGCGGTAGGCGGCGATCTCTTCGCTGCGAATGGTGCGCGCGCGCCCCTGGTCCTGCAGGAAGCGGTAGCCTCGCTCCTCCTCCGGCAACACCTGCAGGCGCGCGAGGTGCAGTACCAGGGCCAGGGCGAGCAGGCACAGCAGGACCGCCACCAGCGCAAAGCGCCAGCGGGCGATACCCGGTTGTGGTTGCTGCTTTTTCACCGCGCCCATTTGCTCTCTAGTCCTCGGTCTTTCTAATCAATACCCGCTCTTCGGGAGCCGGCACGTGCATATCCAGTTTTTCCCTCGCCACCTGTTCGATACGGTTGTAGGCAGACCAGGCGCCGCGCTCCAGCAGCAGGCGCTCCTGTTCATAGCGAAGCTCATCGCGGGTGTGCTGCGCTTCCACCAGCTCCGCAGTGAGTGCACGGCTACGGTGGGTGCTGTAAACCACCGCCAGCGAGGAGGTGATGGCGGCCAGCCATAGCGCGGTCACCACCAGTATCCTCTTCCCGCTCACGGCAGTTTCTCTCCACCCAACCTTTCGGCCACCCGCATTACCGCACTGCGTGAGCGCAGGTTTTCATCCACTTCACCGGCTTCGGCGCGGACCGCTTTGCCCATGGAGCGCAGTTTCCTTGCGATCTGGCTGTCCATCACCGGCAGGCCGCGGGGCAATTTCGGCCCGCGCTCCTGGTCGCGGATAAAGCGCTTTACCAGCCGGTCTTCCAGCGAGTGGAAGCTGATCACTACCAGCCGCCCGCCGGGGGCGAGCAGTTGCAGGGATTTTTCCAGCGCCTGCTCCAGGTCTTCCAGCTCTCCATTTATATGGATACGGATCGCCTGGAACACCCGCGTCGCCGGGTGCTTGCCCTTTTCCCAGGCGGGATTGGCCACCTTGACCACTTCCGCCAGGTCCAGGGTGCGCCGGAAGGGCTTTTCTGCCCGGCGCCGCACTATGGCTGCGGCCATACGCCGGGCGAAGCGCTCTTCGCCGTATTCCCTGAAGACCCGCGCCAACTCCGCTTCCGACTCGCTGTTGACCCATTCGGCAGCGCTGATGCCGCGGCTGGTGTCCATGCGCATATCCAGCGGGCCGTCCTGCATAAAGCTGAAGCCCCGCTCGGCCTGGTCCAGCTGGGGGGAGGACACGCCCAGGTCGAGCAGGATGCCGCTGACTTCTCCGCGATGTTCTTCCGCGGCCTCGTCCATTGTGGCGAAGGAGCCGTGCCAGATGGTGAAGCGCCTGTCATCGGCAAAGCGTTCGCCGGCATAGGCCACCGCCTGGGGGTCCTTGTCGATACCCAGCAGACGCCCCTCGCTGTTCAGCCGCTGCAGGATCGCCGCGCTGTGTCCGCCGCGACCGAAAGTGCCGTCTATATAAAAGCCGCCCGGGTCGGTGACCAGGGCGTCCACGGCTTCGCGCAATAGCACGCTGCGGTGCAGTTCTTGCGACAAACAGCTTTTCTCCTCTATTTTTAGGCCCGGACGATTGGGCTCTGGGGCGGCCCTGCTACCGGTAGCTGTTTGCGAGGCACGCCGTATACCCATCCCTGGGGGCTTGTCGGCGAGGTCCCTCTCGCCAACAGTCTCGCAAACAGCTACCGGCATCAGGGCCTTCGCATCACGCTTGCCGACTCACTTTGAGTCTCCAAAAATCATAAAGAGAGCGAAGCCATCTCTTCCGGCATCTCGCCCTCTCCCTCACTGCTGTCGAGCCAGTCCATCCAGCGGTCCTCACTCCACAGCTCCAGTTTCTTACCCTGCCCCACCAGCATCAGTTTCTTTTCCAGGCCGGCGTATTCGCGCAGGGTCGGCGGAATCAGTACGCGGCCGTTGCCGTCCACCTGCAGCTCGCAGGCGTAGCCGATCAGCAATCGCTGGGCGCGGCGCGCCACTTTGTTGAAGCTGGACAGGGCCTCGATCTTGGGCAGGATTTCCTGCCACTGGGGCTCCGGGTACACCAGCAGGCAGCGCTCTTCGGTATGGGCGGTGACCACCAGGCGGCCGGCACAATCTTCCAGCAGCGAGTCGCGGACCCGCGCCGGAATGGCCAGACGCCCTTTGGCGTCCATATTGATTGCGTGGCTGCCCAGATACACTTTTTGTCCAAGCCTGCTGTTCAAATACCCGTGGGTGCATTGTTGTGTAGTCGTGGGTTTGCGCGTTTTTCATCCACACACTGGTGAATACCCACTTACAAACTCAAATAAACCACCAAACTCCACAAATTTCCACTTTTTTCCACTTGCGACACTATAAATCTGGTCTGCACAAAGTCAAGGAAATCAACGGCAAAATGCCGCGAAATCCCAGTAATTTCGCGGCCTGCAGGGGGTAACCGGTGAGTTGACAGAGGGTTTTCGGCACCGCAAATGCGCCGTGAAGCAAGCACTTACTTATTCAAGATGAGATATTACTTTAACTTCGGCCTCGATGGGATTGAATCCACATCTGTTAGCGAACACTAACAGAGTATTGACCGAATGGCGGGAAATTTAACGGAGCGGAAGGAAGGGCGCGGCGGGAATGCTTTTCCCGCCAGGTTCATTTCGGCAGCGGAACGGAGGGAAAGGAACCGCCCGCCGGTCATATATGATGCAAAGTTGATGGACAGGCTCCGAAGGCTGACCGTTGCCCCAACCGGGGCGCGGCCGCACCCGTCAGAGGTATTTGGCCCAGGCGCGGTTGGTGCCGTGCTTGAACCGGGCGAAGGCCTGAGCGGGGAAATAGAGCAGCACCGACAGCAGTCCCGCGATCAGCCAGATCCACCAGAGGTGGTCAACACCGAAGCGTTCGCCATGGTTGGGACCGAAAATCACCAGCAGGATCTCGTAGCCGACCAGCAGGACGTAGAGGTGCAGGATGTAGAAAAACATCGGCACGGAACCGAAGGTCTCCAATATATCGGGCATTCTGCCGCCGCGGTTTTCGAACCACGCCAGCAGCAAAAACATCACGCCGAGCGTCATCAACAGGAATGACAGCGACGGCGGGTATTTGGTGAAATTGACAAAGGACATCAACGTCTGCAGCGCAGTCTGCCCATCAACCCAGGGAAGCGTTTCACCATAGAGATTAAAACCGCGTAACACCAGCAACAGTGCCAGACAGCCAAGTCCCAATGCCAACAGCATTTTCCGGCGGTGCACAGAGTCCACTGCACGCGCGTAGAGTGGACCGGCAAAATATCCCAGCAGAATGACGCCGATCCAGGGCAGCACCGGATAGCTGATCTTGATGCGCAGGGTTTCGCTGTCCAGCAGGAAGCCGCGGTCGTGGAGTATGGTCCAGAGGCTGTAGCCGAATTCGCCGGGAGAAAAACTGATCGGGGTCAACAGGTTGTGGCCGAAAACGATCAGGAAACCCAGCGCGCCGATTATCCAGTAGCGCAGTTTTACCAGCAGGGAGAGCGCGATCATGCTCAGGCCAATGGCCCAGATAACCTGCAGCCACAGGGTTTGATAGCTGCCAAGCCAGGAAAAATTGATCAGCGCCATCTCGAGGAACAACAGAAAAATTCCGCGCTTGAACAGAAAAGTACTCGGCGAGCGGAGCCCTCCTCTCGCCGGATGGGCGTACAGCCAAGCGGACAGGCCGGTCAGAAATATAAAAGTGGGCGCGCAGAAGTGGGCCGACCAGCGGGTAAAAAACAGGCCGGGCGAGGTGCTGGTCACATCCATCGGATCGGAAACCTGCATATGCAGGTAGAGCCTTTCCCGCACGTGGTCGACCAGCATCAGCAGGATCACCAACCCACGCATAATATCGATCGACGCGATACGCGACCTGGTGACAGCTTCTCCCGAAGCCGTAGCGGCTGAAGAAAAAACTGGTACGGTTGTTGAAGTGCTATTCATAGAATTGACGCTCCCTATCGCATTACAGACTGTAACGCATGCCCAGGGTATAAGTAAGCGGGGCGCCGGGCATGGTCCACCATTTGTGGGTCCGTTCTGCGGGTCGCCGAGAAACCGGCTCACCGGCAGCACCTCCGGGTCGCCGTCGATGGCGACGATGCCGCGGTCGAACAGGGCCTCCTGCTCCACCAGCTCCAGCTCGTACGACAGGGAGGTGCCGTCGGAGAGGTTGAACAGCAGGGAGGGGTTCAACGCGTACTTCTGCGGTTCGGTATGGTTCCGCCCGGCTCGCTGCGCCCGTATAGCGCCGAACCGGGTCCTTTCATCACCTCGATGCGCTCGATATTGGAGATATCCCGGAGGCCGCTAAAGCCCCGGCCGGCATTGAAGCCATTGATCAGGTATCCGGAGGGTACATTTTCGTCACCGGCAAAGCCGCGGACGGCGAAACTGTCCCAGAGCCCGCCGAAATTATTCTGGCGCGCCACGCCGCTGGCGAAATCCAGCGCACCCTGAAACTCCACGACGCCCATTTCGGCGAGCGAATCGCCGGAGAGAACCCGTATCGCCTGCGGCAGGGATTCCAGCGGCGTATCGCCGCGGTACGGCTGCTTCTTGGAGACCACGACCACCTCTTCCAATTCCTGCTGGGAATAATCACCAGCCAGGAGGGAAGGGCTTCCCAATAGAAAAATGACGCCTGCGAAGGCCAGATGGCGGGAAGGCAGTTTCGGTTTTGTTTTCATAATCAAGTCTTAGTTATGATGCATCATATCATTCTATGATCCGCAGAGACTTCGATCAACAGTTGGGTCGCAGGGCAAAGAAAAGAAAGATTTCAGCCTTTCCAGAGGGCGGAGATAAAACAAAGGGGTAAACAGCGAAAAGCGATCCCCTCCGCGACTGACTCGCGGAGGGGAAGCTGAAATTGTCGAGCTGGCCTGTAAGCCGGGTTCTGTCGAGGACAATCATTCATCTGGGATGTGTGTCGCCACACACCTCAAGCGACCTACCCGCCCCCAGTGCGGGTCACACCTGTAGGGGGCCTATTTGGTCTTGCTCCGGACGGGGTTTACCATCGCCGCAGACTGTTGCCAGCTGCGCGGTGCGCTCTTACCGCACCGTTTCACCCTTACCTGTGCCCGCTTTCGCGGGCCATCGGCGGTCTACCTTTCTGCTGCACTTTCCGTAGGCTCGCGCCTCCCAGGCGTTACCTGGCGTCCCACCCTATGGAGCCCGGACTTTCCTCCACCGCCCCACCCGAAAGCAGAGCGACAGCGATTGTCCGGCCAGCTCGCGGCGAAGGGTAATGTGGCGGGAAGGGGGATGCAAGGGATATTGACTCGGGACTCGGGACTCGGGACTCGGGACTCGGGACTCCAAAAGTATCGCGGAGTTTGAATCGAAGGCCCTGATGCCGGGGGCTGTTTGCCGGACCTTACGCGGCCAGGGACGGCCGCGTAGAGCGTACAGGGATGTATTTACGGGGGGGGCGCCTAGCCCGTTTCCGGCAAACAGCCCCCGGCATCAGGGCCGCCACTGAACTGGCTACAGAGTCCAGAGCCCTTCGAATGCTTTCAGATCAGGTCCCTGGGTATTTTTACGTCCCAGTTGTCGGAATAGACCCGCTTCTTTCCCTCGTAGGCGTCCAAGGCGGCGTGAATGCAGAAATGGGAGGGGGTGGAATCGAGCACCGTGTGGGTTACCGTGCGGATTTCCCAGTCTCCCCGCCGGTAACCCCACTCCCAAAGCGTCTCCCCCCGCGGGGAGGTGTAATCGTATCCCCGGTAGCTGTACCACTCCAGGGCCTTTCGCTGCATCTCCAGGTCCACCGATTCGATGTGAACGACACCGTCATCGTTAATCACCTCCAGGGTGGAGATGTCGGTTTCCAGATCCCGGATCACGCGCCACTTGTGCTGGCCCGCCTGGACCCTCCGGGTGGCCAGGGGCCGGGCACCTTCCGGCGGGGGAAAGGCGATGGCCTGATCCTCGGCGTCCCGGCGGGGGCGCTCGGGCAGCACCAGGCGGCTGACTCCGGTAAAGATGGTCAGCCGAACCGGCTCCGGGGCCGGCCAGGCCAAAGGGAAGTAGGAGGTGGAGATCGACAGCCGCAGACGGTTGCCCGAGGGAAAGGAGTGACCGATGTTGTTGAGCTCCATCCGGATGCGGTAGCGCTTGCCCGGCTCCAGGGGCCGGGGCGCCTCCGACCCTTCGCGGTGGGTGAGGTTGAGCAGTCCGTAGGTCACCCGGGTCGCCTTGTCGTCGGGAGCAACGTCGGACAGGCGGACGGCCAGCATCGCCACCGGCCGGTCGGCGGCGAGTTCCAACTCCAGCCGGGGGGCCCCGAGGATCTCCAGGGATTCCCCCAGTTGAGCGGAATCGAAGACCAAAGCGCCACCATCCTCTTCGCGCTGGTCGTGGGGCAGGTCCGGGGTGGCGGCGTAGGAACACCATTTGCCGGCGAAAAGCCCCACCGAAAGGGGAGACTGTATGGTCATTATTTTCTCTGCCACTTCCGCCCCGGGCCATTCCAGGGTCCCGGGGCTGGCCAGAGTCAGGGGATACTCCCGGTTGTTCGGCGAGGGCCACTCGGGTTCTCCAACCCAGCGGCCGGGGCGCTCCTCATAGAAGGTAGTGGGGGGCTCGTGATCCTGCATCCAGGCCCGGAGCATGGGCTCGTCCATGATCCCGGTCTCCTTCCCCTTTAACCAGTGATCCCACCAGCGCAGGCATTCCTGGAGGAACCCGATGGCGGGCCCGGGGATTCCCTGGTGGGGATACTTATGGCTCCAGGGCCCCACCAGGCCCAGGCGGGGCACTTGCAGCTTGGCCAGCAGCCGGAATACCGCGTTGGTGTAGCCGTCCGCCCAACCGGAGACGGCCATTACCGGACACTGGATGGCACTCCACTCCTCGCAGACCGAGCCGTGCTTCCAGTATTCGTCCCTTCGCTGATGGCGCAGCCACTTCTCCAGCCAGAAACCACTGCCCCGGAGTCGCTGAAACCACAGTTCCCGCCATCGCTCCCCCACGATCTGCGGATCCGGCGGCAGGGAGTTGAAGGCGAACATGGTGGAGGCCCAGGAGAGGTTGTCCCCCAGCAGGCAACCGCCCATATGGTGGACGTCGTCCGCGTAGCGGTCGTCGGTGGAGGCCACACTCACCACGGCCTTGAGTTCCGGGGGCCTGAGGGCGGCGATCTGCAGTCCATTGAAGCCGCCCCAGGAGATCCCGATCATGCCCACCTTACCGTCACACCAGGGCTGTCGGGCGATCCAGCGGAGGATCTCCACCCCGTCGTCGAGTTCCTGCTGCAGATACTCATCTTCCAGCACGCCTTCCGAATCCCCGCTTCCGCGAATGTCCACCCGAACGCAGGCGTAGCCGTGGGCAGCGAACCATGGGTGCATGATGTCGTCCCGGGCCCGTGTGTTATCCCGTCGACGGTAGGGAATGTACTCCAGGATGGCGGGAACCGGGTCGGCTTCGACGTTCTCCGGCATCCAGATCCGCGCCGCCAGCCGGGTTCCGTCGCTCATGGGAATCCACGCGTGCTCGATATCGCGGATCGGTCGCGGCAGGGGATCGATGATCTTCAAGGTGCGACTCCTTCAAAGACGTCTGTCGTCATCCGGCCTGAGCCGGCCTCTCGCCGGGCAGAGACTGGAACTCCAGGGGCAGCCTCTTTGCCAGTTCGCGGTAGCGGGCCTCGAGTTCGCGATGGTCCCGGCCGCCCATGAAGATCACGGCTACCTCGTAGCTGTAGACCTCCTGGCCGCGGAGTTCAGACAGACGATCCCCCTCTTTCACTTCGACCTGGATCCGCGCGCCGGGGAATTCCGACTCCAGAGCAGTGAGTTCAGCCGCGGTGGGAACCCGGGTGACGATCCCGTCCTCGAAGCGGCGCAGCATGAATTTTGTAGAGACGCTGTGTTCGCCCTCCCAGCGGGGAAAATCCGGCTTACGCCCCAGCGCCACGTCCACCGCCACCTCGTGATGGGAGGCTCCGGCCACGTCGGCGAACAGGGGGGAGTGGGACTTGGATATCCGGGTATTGACCTCCAGCAGCCGGATCCGGTCGCTCTCCCGATCCCAGTAAAACTCTACGTTGAAGGGGGTGTCGTCCAGGTCCAGGGCAGGCACGGCCCGTTCGGTGACGGCCACCATCCGTTCCCTGACCTCCCGCGGCAGTTGGGAGGGAAATTCGTAGCGGGCGAAGGAAGAGCGCAGCGCCCCTTCGCGAATGGAGTCCACCGTGCCGTAGACCACCACCTTGCCATGCTGGATATACCCCTCGAGGGTGCACTGCCAGCCGTCGATGGGCTTCTCCAGCACGCAGTGGTTGGCGTCGATTTCCCGGGGAATGTTGGCCGGGAGACCGGCGCGCTCCATCAGGCGAGCGAAGGGGTCGCCAAAGCGGCCGATCCCCTCCCGAATTCCCGACAAGGCCTGGCGCAGCTCCCGGGGATCCGCCACCCGATAGACCATCTGGGAGGAGAATCCGATCACCGGCTTGATCCAAAAGGGGAAATCCAGCTCGATCTGATCCTCCGCCTCCGGGTCGAAGGGGTTCAGGCTCTGGAAATCAGGAATGTGCCCGGGGATCACCTCGCGCTGGCGAAGTCGGCTCCAGTACTTGTGATCGGCGATCAGGGTGGCGGCGAGGCTGGCCCCGGGAAGCCCGTGATCCCGGCGGAAGACGGCCAGAAGTGCCGTGGTGGGAAAGTCCCAGTGACCGATGATGGCATCCACCGGGACGCCAGCCCCCGCGAGTTCCCGCCTCCCATGCTCGATCATGTCCTCGATGGGATAGGTCTCGGGATTGACCACCATGTCATAGGGCAGAAGGCCGTGGAAGGCATAGGCGTCGGCATTGCGAATGGTCTGCAGTTGCCGGAGATGGAATTCATCCAGGCCGATGACAAAGACGTGGGTCGTCATGCCAGGCTCCCGCATTGATTGGTTCCGCTGCCCGGAACGGGCCCTCTAGGGAGATTAGTCGCTAACCGGGCATCGGCCATTGTCACGGCCCTTGATTCGGTTCCACTCGATTCGGTGGTCACTCTGTTTCCAATCAAGCTCTCACTGATTCGTCATACCGGCGCAGGCCGGTATCCAGTCCAGTGGCATCTGGGTTCCGGTACCGGATCAAGTCCGGCATGACGTTCCTGCGCCGGAACGACGACAGCGCGTCGTAGGGGCGAGATGCGAAAGTCCCGATGCCGGTGGCCTTTTGCGAGACAGTGACTCGGGCCATCCATGACCCCCGCCCTACGGGGACTTCTGCTCCAGGCTCCAGTTATACAGGACCTTCTTGTTCACACCGGTGATCTCCGCACCCAGAGCGGCGGCGCGTTTGGGTGGAAGCTCCGCGAGCAGCAGTTTCATTATCCGCTCGGCCTCGCTGTCCAGCGCTTCGCCCTGGCGCAGCTCCGCGCCGCGCACCAGCAGCACGATTTCGCCGCGCTGCTGGTCGCTGTCCGCGCGCACCCAGGCGACCAGCTCCGCCAGCGGGGCCAGGCGAATGGTTTCGAACGCCTTGCTCAGCTCCCGCGCGATCACTGCCTCGCGCTCGCCGCCAAAGGCTTCCGCCATCGCCTCCAGGGTGTCCACCACCCGGTGTGGGGCCTCGTAAAACACCAGGGTCCGCTCCTCCCCGGCCAGTTGCTCAAACAGCTTCGACCGGGCCTGTGTTTTGGCCGGCGGGAAACCCTCAAAGCTGAAACGGTCGCTGGGCAGGCCGGCGGCGCTGAGCGCGGCGACGAAGGCGCAGGGGCCGGGAACCGGCACCACGCGAATACCCCGCGCGTGCGCCTCCCGCACCAGGCGGTAGCCCGGGTCGGAAATCAGCGGCGTGCCCGCATCGGAAATCAACGCAACTGTCTGGCCCTGCTCCAGCCTCTGCAGGATCTGGCCAGTGCGCCTGTCGTCCGAGTGGTCATGGTAGGCGACCAACGGCGTATCGATATTGAAGTGGGAAAAAAGTCTCCGACTGTGACGTGTGTCCTCCGCAGCAACCAGATCGGCGCATTGTAGAACTTCGACAGCTCGCGGTACCATATCGGCCAAATTACCAATAGGCGTAGCGACGATATAAAGCAGCGCCTGATCCGGCCCCATAGTTCACGACCCCATAGTTCAAACAAGAGTTAAGTTTTGCGGGAGAAAAATATGTCCGCCCCGTCCCGGCGTCCCCTTTACCGGTGCACGCCCCCGATTATTGCCGGCCTGCTGGCCCTGGCTCTCGCCGCCTGCCAGACACAGGCGCCGAGGCCGGGTATACAGATTCCAGTAGGTTCCGACAGCGCCAGCCGCAGCAGTGCCGTACAGCTGCTGCACAGCGCCCGGGGCCTGCCCTCGCCGGAGCGCGACCGCCAGCGCCTGCAGGCGGCGGCCATTCTATACAAGCTGGGCGATAACACGACCGCCAAACAGGCTGTTACCGGCATCGAAGCGAAACAGCTAAACGATGTGCAGTACGCCCAGTACGCGCAAGTGTACGGCAGTTTGCTGGCCGCCGAAGACGAATTCTTCCGCGCCCTGGACCTGGCCGCCGCGCCGCGCCTGGAAAATGCCTGGTTGCAGCTGCCGCCGGAAACCGCCCTGCCCCTGCGCGACCTGCGCGCCGATTTATGGGGCCTGCTCGGTGACCTGGACAGCGCCATCGCCGAGCGCCGGCAGATTGCCGCCCTGGCCCGCGATGAGCGGGACATTGCCGCCAACAACGACGGCTTCTGGCAACTGCTGACCCAGTTGCCCTCCAGCGAACTGCAACTGCGCGCCGCAGAGAGCACCGATTCCATCATGCGCGGCTGGTACCAGTTGGCCCTGCTCGGCCGCGACACCCAGACCGATATCAGCTCCCAACTCGCCGCCCTCAGCCGCTGGCGCCAGCAGTGGCCGCTCCACAGCGCCAGCCGCCAGCCGCCCCAGGCGCTGCAACTGCTCGAACAACTGGCCACCCAAAGTGCCGATCGCATCGCCCTGTTGCTGCCGCTTTCCGGGCCGCTGGGAAGCGCCGGGCGCGCAATTCGCGACGGCTTCATGGCTGCCTACTACACAGCCCTCGATTCCGGCGCCCCCACCCCCAATATCCAGGTGTACGACACCGGTACCCAACAGCCGTTTGAAGAGATCTACCAGAGTGCGGTGGACAACGGCGCTCAGGTGATTGTCGGCCCCCTGGACAAAAGCAAGGTCGCCAACCTACTGGCCACGGAGAAACTGCCGGTGCCAACCCTGGCACTGAACTATGCCGGGAATTGGGGCGACAGCGGCCGCCTCACCGACGACCTGGTGCAGTTCGGCCTCGCCATCGAGGACGAAGCCCGCCAGGTGGCCCAGCACGCCTATCGCCAGGGCCACCGCCAGGCGATGATCCTGGCTTCCGATGCCGGCTGGGGCCAGCGCGGCGCCGAAGCCTTTACCGAGGAGTGGCTGCTCCTGGGCGGCACAGTCAGCATCAGCAGGAACCACCGCGACAACAGCAACTTCTCCCAGCTGATCAGCGACGCCCTGTTGATCCCCGACAGCAAGGCGCGGGAGAGCGCCCTACGCAGCAAGCTGGCGGCACCGCTGAAGTTCACTCCGCGCCGGCGCGGCGACGTGGACATGGTATTCGTGCTCGCGCAGCCGCAGCAGGCCCGGCAGATCAAACCCATGCTGACCTACTTCTACGCCGGCGACCTGCCCGTATACGCCACGTCCCAAGTGTACTCGGGCGAGGTAAACCCCAACCGCGACCGGGATATCAACGGTGTGCGCTTTACCGCGCTGCCCTGGCTGTTCGAGAGCGACAACCGCACCAAGCAGAATATCGAGAGACAGGCGGCCCCGGCCCCGGCCTTCGCGCGCCTCTACGCCCTGGGCGCCGACGCCTTCCGCCTGTTCCCGCGCCTGCCCATGCTGCGCCAGTTCCCGCAGCAGCGGGTACACGGCCTCACCGGCGCACTGAGCCTGTCCGCGGATGGCCGCATAGTGCGCGAACAGATATGGGCCCGTATCGAAAAAGGCGCACCGGTGCCGGTAACCACTGCGTCCGAGCCGGCGCCCGGCGACGAACCCATGGAACTCAGCGGCTACAGTGAAACTTTTTGACCGCCCCACGGCCACAGGCAATGTGGGTGCACAGATGGAGGAGGCCGCGGCGCGTCACCTGCAACGCGCCGGACTCAAACTGGAAGCGCGCAACTACCGCTGCCGCCGGGGCGAAATCGACTTGATCGCCCGCGACGGCGACACCCTGGTGTTCGTGGAAGTGCGCTATCGCCGCAACAGTCACTACGGCTCCGCCGGAGCATCGGTGGACCATCGCAAGCAGCGCAAACTGCTGGCCGCCGCGGATAATTATTTGCAACAGCACAAGCTGGATTGCCCCTGTCGCTTCGATGTCGTCGCCATCGAAGGCGAGGCTGGAAACATCCAGTGGATAACCAACGCCTTCGGGGCCCCGTAGGGGCGAACCTTCTGTTCGCTCGATAAAGGAAACAATGGAACAGCGAGTTGTAACCCTCTTCCACCGCAGCCTGGAAGCCACCATGAACGCCGGCGAATTGCTCGCCCCACTGATCGCCGAGGCCAGCGATATGGTGGTGCACACGCTGCTGGCGGAAAATAAACTGCTGCTCTGCGGCAACGGCGTGAGCGGTGCCCTGGCGCAGAGTTTCTGTTCACAACTGGTGGGCGGTTTCCAGCGCGAGCGCCCCGGACTGCCCGCCATCGCACTGAACAGCGATGCCGTCTCCATCGGCACGGTGGCGCGCAATCACGGCCGCGCGGAATCCTTTGCGCGGCCGGTGCGCGCGCTGGGACAGCCCGGCGACCTGCTGGTAATCGTCAGCGGGGACGGCCGCGACTCCAACCTGGTTCAGGCCGTGCGCGCCGCGCGCGACCGGGATATGGGCATACTCGCCCTCACCGGCGGCGACGGCGGCGACTGTGCAGCCCTGTTGGATACCCACGATATCGAGCTGCGTGTACCCTCCGAAACTGCGGCCGAGGTGCACCAGGTACACCTGTTAACCATTTTCTGCCTGTGCGATCTGATCGACAGCAGCCTGTTCGGTGGCTACGAGGACTGAACCATGCATAAAATCCACACAACTCGCAAAACTACCCTTTTCACCGCCTTTGCACTTGCCGCGACACTGGCCGGCTGCACCACAGTGTTAGAGGCCACCCACGACGGCCCCATCCAGCAGGACCCAGGCAAACGCTCCCTGGGCACCTATATGGATGACCAGAAAATGGAGACCGTCACCACGGTCAATATCAACAAGGCGCACCCGGACCTGAAGGCATCCAATATCAATGTCAATGCCTTCAATGGTGTCGTGCTGCTCACCGGCCAGGTCCCGGACAATGAGCTGCGCCTGCTGGCCGGACGCACTGCGCAACAGGTGCAGAATGTGCGCCAGGTGTACAACGAGATCCAGGTGCGCGGCAACGTGTCCCTGCTGGCCAGTTCCAGCGACGCCTGGCTGACCACCAAAGTCAAAAGCGTGCTGTTGGCCAACGACGAGATAGACAGCGGCCGTATCAAGGTAATCACCGAAAACGGTGTGGTCTATCTGATGGGACTGCTGACTCGCGCCGAAGCGGAACGGGCGGCGGATGTGACCCGCGGTATCGGCGGGGTACAGAAGGTGGTCAAAGCCGTGGAGTACATCGACTGACGCCCACCCACTTCGCCGGCTCGATTTCCTCTGTAGGAGCGGCCCATGGCCGCGATCGGGCTCTCTGACTGAACCCCACCATCGATCGCGGCCATGGACAGATTTTTGCCCCGGCCGCTCCACGCATTCGCGGCGCCTTCGGCCCTGCAAAATCTGCATTTCCGCTGGGCGGCATTCCGCTGGGCGGCACCCGGCCATCCCTGGCGGTCGCCGCTCCTACAAAGTGCTAAATAAAAAACGGAGGTAGCTACCTCCGTTTTTTATTCAGATTGAGTGGAAGTCAAACGCGCTCAATGGCCACCGCCGTGGCCTCGCCGCCGCCGATGCACAGGCTGGCAACGCCCTTCTTCGCGCCACGCTTTTCCATCGCCGCCAGCAGGGTGACGATAATTCGCGCACCGCTGGCGCCCAGCGGGTGGCCCAGGGCACAGGCACCGCCGTTGACGTTCACCTTTTCGTGGGGCAGGTTCAGCTCGCGCATGGCGGACATGGTGACCACTGCGAAGGCCTCGTTGATCTCGAACAGGTCCACCTCGTCCGGGGACCAGCCGGTGTTGCCCAGCAGTCTCTGCATCGCCGCCACAGGCGCGGTGGTGAACCACTCCGGCTGCTGCGCGTGCTGGGCCTGGCCGCGCAGTACCGCGAGCACTTTCAGGCCGCGGGTCTCGGCCTCGCTCTGGCGCATCAGCACCAGCGCCGCGGCGCCGTCGGAAATGGAGCTGGAATTGGCGGCAGTGACGGTACCGTCCTTGCGGAAGGCGGGCTTCAGCTGGGGGATCTTATCCGGGCGGGCGCTGCCGGGGCCCTCGTCCACTTTCACCTCCAGGTCGCCGCGGCGGGAGTGCACGGTGACCGGGGCGATTTCCCGCTCGAAGGCACCGTTCTCGATGGCCGCCTGGGCGCGGGCCAAAGACTCCAGGGCAAAGTTGTCCTGCTCCTCGCGGGTAAATCCGTACTTGTCCGCGGTGGCCTCGGCGAAGCTGCCCATCAGCTTGCCGTCGTAGGCGTTTTCCAGGCCGTCGAGAAACATGTGATCCAGCACTTCGCCATGCCCCAGACGCATGCCGCCGCGGGCCTTGGGCAGCAGGTAGGGGGCGTTGCTCATGCTCTCCATGCCGCCGGCCACGATCACCTTGCCCTCGCCCAGCAATAGCGCGTCCCGGGCCATCATCACGGTCTTCATGCCCGAGCCGCACACCTTATTCACGGTGCTGCAGGGAACCCCTTCCGGAATGCCCGCACCCAGCGCCGCCTGGCGCGCCGGCGCCTGGCCCAGCCCCGCGGGCAGCACGCAGCCCATCATGACCTCATCCACGTCCGCGAGCGCCATGCCCGCGTCTTCCAGGGCCCCGCGAATGGCCGCGGCGCCCAGTTCCGGCGCGCTGGCTCCCGCCAGGGCACCCTGCATGGCGCCCAAGGGCGTGCGCGCCATTCCGACTATCACTACGGGATCTGAAGTTACATCGCTCATACCGGCCTCTCCCAAATCTGTTGGCGGCCCAGCCGCCTGTCGTTATTGCGGTCAGCATTATAACCGAAGGAGGCTCCTCCCCCGATATCCGCCTTTGGCAGTAGGGATGGCCCAAGTTTCTACGCCCCGATGTGACATAGAGCCACATTTCTCAATTTCCCGCTGAACTCAAAACTTGAGTTAATATCGGCACCGGACACACAATCATTTTTTTGGGAAGCACTATGGAAATCTCCACCATTGTCTGGCTGGTGGCCATCGCCGCGCTGATGTTCTACGTGGTGGGCATCTACAACAAACTGGTTTCGCTGAAAAACCGCTATAAAAACGCCTTTGCGCAGATAGAAGTGCAATTGAAGCGCCGCTACGACCTGATTCCCAATCTGGTGGAAACCGCCAGGGGTTACCTGAAGCACGAGCGCGAAACCCTGGAGGCGGTCACCAGTGCGCGCAACACCGCGCTCGCCGGCCTCAAGGCCGCCGCCGCCCATCCCGACAGTCCCGGAGCCATCACCGAGCTGGGCCACGCCGAGGGCGCACTGGCCGGCGCACTGGGGCGCCTGAACGTGGTGATGGAGGCCTACCCGGACCTGAAGGCCAACCAGAACATGATGCAGCTCACCGAAGAGCTGACCAGCACGGAGAACAAGGTGGCCTTTGCCCGCCAGGCGTTCAACGATGCGGTGATGTCCTACAACATCTACAAACAGAGCTTCCCGCCGGTATTTTTTGCCGGCTTCTTCGGCCACCGGGAGGACGCAAGGCTGCTGGAATTCGCCGATTCCGAGAGCTTCCAGGCCGCGCCGAAAGTGGAGTTTTGAATTCCCTTGACTCGCAACCAACAAATCTGATCGGTTCAGCCTGAATGAATTTTTTCGAATACCAGGACCGCGCGCGGCGCAACAGCGCCCTGCTCGTCGCGCTTTTCTCCCTGGCGGTGGTATCGCTGATCGCCATCACCACCCTGCTGGCGGCGGCGCTGGTGGCCTGGTCCCGCGGCCAGACCTTTTCCCCGGTAGACGGCCAGTTGCTGGGCTGGGATACGGTCGCCGCCATCGCCCTGACAATCGCCGCGGTGATTGCCCTGGGCAGCCTCTACAAGCTGCGCCAACTGGCCGCAGGTGGACGGGCGGTGGCCGAGTCCCTCGGTGGGCGCAAGATCAATATCGCCCCGCACGGCGCTGCGGAGAAGCGCGCGCTCAATGTGGTGGAGGAGATGGCCATCGCCTCGGGTACTCCGGTGCCGGATGTGTATATCCTCGACGACGACGCCATCAATGCCTTTGCCGCCGGCTACAAGCCCGCGGATGCGGTGATCGGCCTGACCCGCGGCAGTATCGAAAAACTCAGCCGCGATGAACTGCAGGGCGTGGTGGCCCACGAATTCAGCCATATTTTCAACGGCGACATGCGCCTGAATATCCGCATCGTCGGCCTGCTCAACGGCATACTGATTATCGGCCTGCTGGGCTATTGGCTGTTGCGCGGCAGCTACTTCGGCTCGGGCCGCAGCCGCAGTCGCGCCGCATTGCTGGGGCTCGGTGCCGGGCTGGCGGTGATCGGCTATACGGGAACTTTTTTCGGCAATTTAATCAAGTCGGCGGTGAGCCGCCAGAGGGAATTTCTCGCCGACGCCTCGGCAGTCCAGTTTACCCGAGACAACAGCGGCATCGCCGGCGCGTTGAAAAAGATCGGCGGTTACAGCGGCGGCTCGCAACTCTCCGCGAGCAATGCCGCCGAATTCAGCCATATGTATTTTGCCAGCGGATTGAAACGATCCTTCGCCAATCTGTTTGCCACCCACCCGCCACTGGATGAACGCATCGTTCGGCTGGACCCGCAGTGGAACGGGCATTTCCCCCGGGTGGAAGAGGCGGCCGCGGGGCTCGCCGTGTCTGCGGAGCGGGATGCCCAGGTAATGGGTATCACCGCGGCCACGCCCTTCGATACAGTGGCCGATGCCGTGGACAACAGTATCGGCAACCCCGACGAGCGGCAGATGCAATACAGCCGGCAACTGTTGCAATCGGTGCCCGAGGCGCTGCAGCAGGCCGCCCGCGATCCCTTCGCGGCCCGCGCACTGGTCTACCACCTGTTGCAACACCGGGACGAGGCACTGCGGCAGACGCAACAGCAACTGCTGCAAAAAATTGCCCACCCTGCGGTGGTGCGGGAGATCCACAAACTGCAACCGCAACTCCAATCGCTGCCCGCCACCGCGCGCCTGCCGTTACTGGATCTCTGCGTGCCGGCGCTCAAGGCGCTGGCGCCGCAGCAGTACCAGGTGTTCAAGCGCAACCTGATCAAGCTGCTGCGCAGCGACAACCGGGTGGAATTGTGGGAGTGGTCCCTCTACCGGGTATTGATGCACGCACTCGAAGGCGCTCCGGATCGCCATAGGCACTCGACGAAGCCCGCTGCCACCGGCGATGCCATGCGCTTTATCCTCGCCGCTGTGGCCCACGCCGGAAACGATGCCTACCTGCCGGCCAAACGCGCCTACGAGGCCGGGCTAAGGGCGTTGCAACTGGACATTACACCGCTGCCCGCCGCAGGTGATATCACCCTGCCGCGGCTGGACAAGGCCATCGCCATCGCCGGCACCATCAAACCACTGAAAAAACCCGCACTACTGAAAGCCATGGCTGTAACCATGACCCACGACGGTGTGATAGCGGCAGAGGAAATCGAATTATTGCGCGCGGTGGCGGACAGCCTGGACTGCCCTATGCCACCAGTGATCGGGGACAACCGTCAGTGATCGATGGCCAAGGAAGTAACATGTTGCTTATTGACCGTTGATCAACTCTGATAAACCGGCCCCATGCCCAGGCCCCACAGAATCACTGCCCCGACGCGCACTATTACCAGCAGCACCAGGCCGACGGTGATTACTGAGTAGGCGTACAAAAAAGCCCGCTCCTTGCTCATGTTCATCAGGATCGGGATGCCTTCGAAGATCAGGTAGATGGAGTAGACTCCGGCCAGGCCGGTGACTGCGGCATTCAGCCACAGGTGCGGGTAGAGACCGACAATACCGGAGAGAAAGATCGGTGTGGTCACGAACACCGCCAGTGCGGTGCCCTCGTAGTGGCGCGTGGGTTCGTCGCCCTTGACGCCGTAGGATCTGGACATCCAGTTGATGAATTCACCGAACAGGTAGACTCCAATCAACAGGGAGAAATAAGTCACTACCGCCAGGGCAGCGGCACTGCCGGGAGTCAGCCTCGCCACGTGATCGCCCACCCGGAAACCCACCAGGGTCACGCCGAAATAGCCTGCGACGCAGGGAATCAACGCCAGTATCGGCACATGACTGAGGAATACCTGGGCAAAGGAGTGGCGTTCGTTGCGAATGGCCTCCCACTCTTTGCCGGGGTGGATAAAGATACCGAGGGTATGGTTGAGGAATCGCACGCCCTATCTCCCTTTACTGCCCTGCCTTGCAGTATGGTGGGCGGTGGCGGATTAACCAATAACGAGCGGGAATAGGACGCCAGTTTGTGCCGGAGCTTTATTCCCCTGTAGGAGCGGCCGTTGGCCGCGATCGGCTTGTGCCAACAACCACCATTGATCGCGGCCAACGGCCGCTCCTACAGGGGACTCGAGGCTCCGGGCTCCGATCACTTATGCACACAAACCCTGTTGCGTCCGCCGCGCTTGGCCCGATACAGGGCGCGGTCTGCGGCGCCGAGGACGTCCTCGGGGGATCTCATCTCCCGGCTGCTGCTGGCCAGCCCCACACTGACAGTGGTCTTGATCACCTTGCCGCCACCCTGCCCGCGCTTGCTGAGCGCACGGCTATCGCCCTTGCGGGGACGGGAGGCACCGCGCAGGCGCAGGGGGTAACCGGCGATTTTCTCCCGCATACGCTCCAGGGAACGACTGGCGCGCTCGTTATCTCCTCCCCGCAGAACCACTACAAACTCCTCACCGCCGTAGCGAAAGGCTCGGCCGCCACCGTAGCGGGCGATCTGCCCGGCCACCATGCGCAGCGCCTGGTCTCCCACCTGGTGGCCATAGCGATCGTTGAGCTTCTTGAAATGATCGATATCCACCACCGCGATGCTGTAGCGCCGCCCCAATGTAAGCAGGTAGCGACTGTAGGCGCGGCGAGAGGGAATGCCGGTAAGTTCATCGCGAAAGGCCAACTCGTAGGCCGAGCGCAATGCCAGCAGCGTCAGCAGCAGACCGACGGAGACAGCCACCAGCACCAGTGTGCCCTCCTCCGCGCCCGCGTAATAGGCCCCAAGCAGCAACAGCACGCAGGCGAACAGGCCCACCCCGATATGTTCCGGTCGCCAGAAAGCTCTCAGGCCGGCGAACGCGGCTGCCGATATCAACAGCAAGTCCTCCGATTGCACCCGCTTCAGGATATCCGGCAGCCAAGGGGGCAACATCGATCCCACGGGGAAATGCAGCCAGCCGCCCAGTTGTGCTGAGCAGCATCGCTGCAGTTCGGCCAGCGCCATCCCCTGGGCGGTTATAACCGCCAGCAGCAGAACACCGAAGCCATTTAGCGGGCTGCGGTCCTCGCTGATGGAAACCAGGGAAATATTGACCGCCGCCAATGCCAGGGCGAGCCCCACAACCGTCTCACCGACAGGGACCACCTGAAAGAAATTCACCGCCGTGTAACCCGCAAGCAGCAGTACCGCGACAAAAGCCACCCGGCTCGACTTAAAGAAAACCCCCAGCGACAGGGCAATTCCCAACAGTACATAGGGCAGCTTTGGCAGCAGCAGCCCCCGGAAACTGAGCAGATTGAAATATTGCGCCGCAACCGCGGCCAACAACAGGCCGGGCAGCCAGCAGTAGCGGAGCCAGTGCAGTAGTAAAGGCATGACGGGTAATAAAAGATGAAATTTGCCGGCAATTATACCGGGATGAAAGGGGTGCCGAGGGCACTGAGTCCCAGATCAATGACCAATTATCAAGAATTGATCATTGGTCATTGACTACTTCACCACTCGCAACGAGGGCTTCTTCGCAGACTTGCGTCCAAGGCTGGTGGGCGGGGTGGGCTCGGGCGGCTCCGGGGTCTCCTCCGCCTCGAACACCATACCCTGGCCATTCTCGCGCGCGTAGATACCCACTACGGCACCCACCGGAACCTGGATATCCGTGGGCACACCGCCAAAGCGGGCGTTGAAGCGGATGGCGTAATTGTCCATGGCCAAGCCCGCCACCGCGCTCTCGGAAATGTTGAGCACTATCTGGCCGTCTTCATTGACGTGCTGCTGGGGCACCAGCACGCCGGGCAGATGGGTGTCCACCAGGATGTAGGGAGTACACCGGTTATCGGTTATCCACTCGTAGAATGCCCGCAGGATGTACGGGCGGTTGGACGTCATATCCGGCTTACTCAAGTCGCTCTCCGCTAATATTGCCAACGAGGGGTCAGTGCTTGCCATACATGGCGCGAGTTCATCGAGTTCGATCCACCCCCTGCCCCGCCATCCTGCCGGAGCGCCAATCCGCGCACAAAGCGGTGCTTTGTCTACGCGCGGCTTGGCCCCTCAACGCATTTCCCGTTCGTACTCGGTCAGGCTCTGCTGGAAAGCCTCACGGGAGAACAGGCGATCCATATAGTCCAGCAGTGGTTTCGCCTGTTTGGTTTTCGGCAGGCTGACCTCAAACTGCTCCAGACGCCACAGCAATGGTGCCATACAACAGTCCACCAGGGAGAATTCCTCGTTAAAGAAATAAGGCAGGTCCGTGAATAGTGGCGCTATACCCGCGAAACTGTCTCGCAGGTCTTTGCGGGCGGCGGCGACGTCTTTGCCACCGGCGAGAATCTTCTCCACCAACGGGCACCAGTCGCGCTCGATGCGGTACATGATCTGACGACTCTGCGCGCGAGCCACCGGATAGACCGGCAGCAGTGGCGGGTGCGGGAAACGCTCGTCCAGGTACTCCATCATCACCTTGGTTTCGAACAGCACCAGGTCGCGATCCACCAGGGTGGGCAGGGAGTTATAGGGGTTGAGGTCAGCCAGTTCCGCAGGTTTGTCATCGGGGTCCACATCTATAATATCGACGGATACTCCCTTTTCCGCGAGCACAATGCGCACGCGATGGCTGTAGTGGCTGCGACCATCGGAAAAGAAGGTCATGGAGGAGCGCTTGTTGGTCGGCACACCCATGTTCTAACTACCTCAAATTGATTGGCGGGCACGGTGGCCGGCCTTCTGTCCATAAAAGCAAACAAGGGCGGCAGGCAGGCCCACCACCCTGTGAAAATATAAAGTCTACAGCTGCCTCAGTGGTGAACGTCCTTCCAGTATTCACGGTTCAGCAGCCAGGCGAAGACAAAGAATACCAGGATAAATGCCAGCACGAAGAAGCCGGTGCGCTTGCGCTCCCCCGCCATCGGCTCGGCGACATACGCCAGGAAATTAACCAGGTCATAGACCGTCTGGTCGAACTGAGCCTGGTCCATGGAGCCCTTGATATCCTTCACCTGCAGGCTGCCGCACTCGGCGTCCATAATTGGGTTGCCCAGTTCATCACGCACCACATGGCCGTGCTCGCGCTTGGGTCCGGGGGCGCACTCCGGCAGACCTTGCAGCTCCATCAGCACATGGGGCATACCCACATTGGGGAACACCTTGTTATTCACTCCGACGGGGCGGCTGTCATCCCTGTAGAAACTGCGCAGGTAAGTGTAGAGCCATTCCGGCGAGCGGGCGCGGGCCACCAGAGTGAGGTCCGGTGGCGCGGCGCCAAACCACACCTTGGAGTCTTCCGGGCGCATGGAAACCTGCATCAGGCCCCCGATCTTGCCATCGCCCAGCACCAGGTTCTGCATCATCAGCTCTTTGGGGATTCCAAGGTCCGTGGACACCCTTTCCCAGCGAGAGAAGTTAGCGCTGTGACAGCCCATGCAGTAGTTGACGAAATACTTGGCGCCCCGCTGCAGCGAGGGTTTGTTCTGCGGGTCGATATGGATGTAGTCCAGTTCAACCTCGCTTTCGGCGCCCACCGCCTTGATGGGCAGGAAGGCCAGCAGCGCCACCACGATCAGGCCGCCGAACAACACACCGAAGGTCTTGCCGCCGGAGGGGCTGGTGACCCGTTCAGGCTCCGAATGCACCGCGTCGCGGCCGGTGAGCCAGGGCAGTGTCACAAAGAGCGCGGCAAGCAACAGGCTGGCAATACCCACAAAGAGGCTGGCCTTCCAGTTACTGACCGCCATCCACAGGAAGAGCACGCCGAAGACACCGCTCACTACCCAGGACGGGATGCCCTTGCGCTCCACCGGGTTGCTCCAGATGGGCATGGTGACGAAATAGGCGAAGTAAAACAGAGTCGCCACCTGCGCCAGGAAATTGCGTCCCGGAGTCGGGGACTGGACACCCAGGTAGCCGAGTACGATAAACACCGCGGCGAACACCAGCAGCAGCGCCTTGGGCAGGATTCCCTTGTAGCGGATCGAACGCACGGGGCTCTTGTCCAGCCACGGCAGCACAAACAGGATCGCGATCGCCGCACCCATGGCCACCAGGCCGAGGAACTTGGCGGTCAGCGGGCCGATGTCGATGGTGACCGCACGCAGGATGGCGTAGAAAGGCGTAAAGTACCATACCGGCGCAATATGCGGCGGGGTCTTCAGCGGGTTAGCCTCCTCAAAGTTGGCGTGCTCAAGGAAGAAGCCGCCCATCTCCGGGAAGAAGAACACCACCACGCAGAAGATGAACAGGAACACCGCCACACCCACCAGGTCGTGCACCGAGTAGTAGGGATGGAAGGGCACACCGTCTCTGGGCACGCCGTTCTCGTCCTTGTTCTTCTTGATCTCCACGCCGTCCGGGTTGTTGGAGCCCACTTCGTGCAGTGCCAGGATATGCAGCACCACCAACAGAACCAGCACCAGCGGCAGCGCGATCACGTGCAGGGAGAAGAAGCGTGTGAGGGTGATACCGGAGATCAGGTAGTCACCGCGTATCCACTGCACCAAGTCCTCGCCGATGCCGGGAACGGCGCCGAACAAAGACACGATCACCTGCGCGCCCCAGTAGGACATCTGGCCCCACGGCAATACATAGCCCATAAAGGCTTCGGCCATCAGCACCAGATAGATGCACATGCCGAAGATCCACACCAGCTCCCGCGGCGGCTTGTAGGAACCGTACATCAGGCCGCGGAACATATGCAGGTAAACCACCACAAAAAAGGCGGAGGCGCCGGTGGAGTGCAGATAGCGGATCAGCCAACCCCACTCCACGTCGCGCATGATGTACTCGACCGAGGCAAAGGCGCCATCGGCGGTGGGGTTGTAGCTCATCACCAGCCAGATGCCGGTTAGCAGTTGGTTGACCAGTACTAAAAGCGAAAATACGCCAAAGAAGTACCAGACGTTGAAATTCTTGGGCGCGTAGTACTTGCCCATATGCCTGTCCCAGGCTTCATAGATGGGCAGTCGCTGATCGACCCAATCTCCCAGTGCGGTTAGCCAGTTCATGCGCTGCCCTCCTGATCCACGCCAATCACGATTACGTCGTCGCTCTCATAGGAATAAGGCGGCACATCCAGGTTGGTGGGCGCGGGCACGCCTTTGTATACACGGCCGGCCAAGTCGTACTTGGAGCCGTGACAGGGACAGAAGAAGCCGCCCATCCATTCGTCGCCACCCAGGTCCGCAGCGCCCACTTCCGGGCGGTACATAGGGGCGCAACCCAGATGGGTGCAGAGGCCCACCAATACCAGCAAGTGCGGCTTGATGGAGCGGTTTTCGGGGTCCACATAGGGAGGCTGGATGGACTCCTCGGAATCCGGATCCCGCAGCAAGGGTTCCACCTTGACCAGATTTTCCAGCACCTGCTCGGTGCGGCGCACGACATATACCGGCTTGCCGCGCCACTCGACGGTGACCATCTGGCCCGGCTCCAGTTTGCTGACGTTGTATTTGACCGGCGCGCCGGCGGCCTTGGCCTTAGCGCTCGGATTCCAGGACTTCACAAAAGGCACGGCGATACCGACTGCTCCGGCACCACCGACTACCGAGGTGGCGGCGGTCAGGAAACGACGCCGCCCCGCGTTTACACCGTCATCACTCATGACGTATTTCTCCCATCACAGCGCCCCTTACTTCTGACGAAGAGGTCTGACCCAAACCCAAAAACCTTCCGCACCGCTTTTTCGCGCGAATAAACCCCATAAATCAAGCGGATACAAATCCGCGCAATGTTAAAGAAAATGCCAAACTGATACAAGGCAAGCCGGCGGGAACGTCGGGAAACCCGCAGCGAACTGGCGAGAAAATAAGCAAAAATGACAAGAAGTGCTCAGTACCGAAAAACTCTCCCGGCACTGGCCCGGAACAAAAAAACCCGGCTGTAGCCGGGTTTTCCGTAGGAGAAGCTTAACGCTTGGAGAACTGCGGTCTCTTGCGCGCCTTGCGCAGGCCCACTTTCTTCCGCTCCACAGCACGAGCGTCGCGGGTTACATAGCCCGCGGCGCGCAGCGGCTGGCGCAGCGCTTCGTCGTACTGCATCAGGGCGCGGGTCAGGCCGTGACGGATAGCGCCCGCCTGACCGAAGGAGCCACCGCCCTTAACAGTGACGTTGATGTCGAACTTTTCAGTCATTTCGACCATTTCCAGCGGCTGACGCACGATCATGCGCGCCACTTCGCGGCCGAAGTATTCGTCCAGGGCGCGACCGTTCACGGTGATCTTGCCCTCGCCCTGCTCGATGAAAACACGGGCGGTGGAGGTCTTGCGGCGGCCGGTACCGTAGTATTGAGTAGTTGCCATAAAAGTATTTCCGTTTAGATCGCCAGTTCAATCGGCTGTTGCGCCGCGTGAGGATGTTCGCTGCCTTTGTACACCTTCAACTTCTTGAACATGGCGCGACCCAACGGACCCTTCGGCAGCATACCTTTTACGGCGCTTTGAATGGTGCGCTCGGGCGCTTTCTCAACCAGCTTTTCAAAGCTGATGGACTTGAGACCACCGGGGTAGCCGGAGTGGCTGTGGTAGATCTTGTCCTTGGCTTTGTTGCCAGTTACACGCACTTTTTCCGCGTTGATCACAACGATGTAATCACCAGTGTCAACGTGGGGCGTGTACTCAGGCTTGTGCTTGCCGCGCAGACGGGTAGCGATCTCGGCGGAAATACGGCCGAGAGTCTTGTCCGCAGCGTCAACAATATACCAGTCGCGTGTTACCGCTTCCGGCTTGGCACTGTATGTCTTCATGTTATAAAACCTGCAATATGGCCCCAAAACAAAAGGGCCGTCCCACAAAAGAGCGCGGATAGTACACAAGAGGTGTACGCTTTTCAAGCGGGTTTTGGGGCGAGACCGCGCGCTTAGCGAGCACTGCTCGCTGCGCGGTATCGCGCCCGGTCAAGGATGACCGGGCCGGAGGTCGCTCCAAGGACGGCTGCTTGCTACAAGCTCGGGACAGAAGCGAGATGCGATGGTCCTGCCGGCGGAAGCGCCACAGAGCCTGGGCCTCCCGCGCCCATCCCAACTCAATCCGGCCTATGGGGCCGCGCCAGGTACTCCCGGGACTGCATCTCCAGCAACCGGCTGACCGTCCGCTCGAACTCAAATTTCAGGTGGCGCCCACCGTACAGCTGCTCCGCCGGTACCTCGGCGGAGATTACCAGCTTGACGCAGCGGTCGTAGAACTCGTCCACCAGGTTGATAAAGCGCCGCGCCTGAGCCTCCATACGCTCGTCGAAGCGCAGCACATTGGCCAGCAGCACGGTGTGATACTCCCGGGCCAGCTCGATATAGTCATTCTGGGAGCGCGGTCCGTCACACAGATCACTGAAGTCGAACCAGGCCACGTCATCCGCCACTTTGAGCGCGCGGATGTGCCGGCCCTCTATATCCAGGTCCACCTGCTCCTGCACCTCGCAGCTCTCCACCATCAGCCCGGCGAAACTCCGGGCCAGGCTGACGTCCGCCGAATCGTCCAGCGGCCAGTGATAGAGCTCGGCCATCTCCAGGGCGCGCAGGCGATAGTCTGTACCGCCATCCACATTGACCACTCGGGTGTGCCGCTCCAGCAAAGCGATGGCGGGAAGGAAGCGAGCCCGCTGCAAGCCGTCCCTGTACAGCCCCGCCGGCTCGATATTGGAGGTAGCCACGAGAGTGACGCCGCGCCGGAACAGCGCGTCGAGCAGGTTGGCGAGAATCATCGCATCGGTGATATCGGAGACAAAGAATTCGTCGAAGCAGAGCACCCGCACCCGCCCGGCAATTCGCTCCGCTACCTTTTCGAGCGGATTCCTCTCCCCCGCCAGGGTCTTCAGTTCCCGATGCACCTCGCGCATAAAGCGGTGGAAGTGGGTGCGCTGCTTCTGCTCAAACGGAAGCGACTCGTAAAAGGCGTCCATCAGGTACGTCTTGCCGCGACCCACGCCACCCCAGAGATAGAGCCCCCGCTCCGGCCCCCCCTGCCCCCGCCACATGGCGCGCAGGCGCTCCCGCCAGCCGCCCGCCTCCCCCTGCGTCAGCAGGCGCCGGTACAAATCCTGCAGTTGCTCGACTGCAGCCTGCTGGGCCGGATCGGCAATGAAGTCCGGGCGCTGTAAATCGCGCCGATAACGCTCCAGGGGCGAAAGCAACGGGCTGTTGGATGGGGACATCTACGGAAATAACCGACTGACTGGTTGCGAAGGGCGCCACTCTACCAAATTCTCCCAGTGCGCGCCCAGTGTGGTGTAAGGCACTAAATGCGGATATCAGCGGGCCGCTAAGCGGCCAGATGCAAGGCGCATTTGCGCTGGCGTAGTGTTCTACGTCAAGTAAATGCAACGCCGCAGATGGCTGCTTAGCGGCCCGCCCGAAGGGAGCCCCCCAAAATGACCCACAGCCGTGTTGCCGCTCTTGAAAAGGGCGAGCCATTCCCTGCGAGCGGCGCCTTGCTGTGAACATTTTGGGGGGCTCTGATAACCGCATTTAGTGCCTTACACCACACTAGCCACTCAAAACCGACGCCGGGCTCTGAATTGCGTATAATGACGGCACCGTCACGGACTGTCGGTGTCATTGTCAAAGTTGAGGAGAAAGTTTTCGTGCACTCTACATCGGTATTGATTCTGGCCGCTGCTCTCGGCCTGGCGCTGGGCGCCCTATTGGCCTTTCTGGCCGTCCGCAGCCGCAACGGCGTTGATCGAACCCAGGAACTGGAGCTCCGCCTGCGCGAAGCCAACAGCAAACTGGAGGACTTCCAACTGCAGGTCAATGAACATTTTGACCAGACTGCCCAGCTAGTTCACAACCTGACCGAGAGCTATCGGGAAGTGCACGAATACCTGGCCAACAGCGCGGTGCGCCTGTCCAGCCAGGATATCGGCAGGCAGATGCTGGAGGCCGGCAGCGGCAAGCTGAGTGACAATGACGAGAATTTGACAGTAGCTCCACCACGGGACTGGGCGCCCAAGGAGCCGGGTGCCAAAGGCACCCTGGCGGAGGATTTCGGCCTGGAAAAAGACCGGACGGAAGAAGAAGCCGAGGGCACCGCGAGCCGCTGATGCCACATCACAATGACCAGTGTCCCCCAAAGGCGCCACTGGTCATTGTTCACCCATCACTGCTTCTGGTAGTAATTCATCAGAATCTGAGCCACCTCCGGACGGGAGAACTCCGGGGGCGGCGCAATACCGTCACCCAGCATTTCACGCACCTTGGTGCCGGACAGCAGGATAAAGTCCTCCTTGGTGTGGTCCGGAACGTCGCGCATCATCACCACCCTATTCAATTTTTTTGAGTAGGCCGTGTGATCGGCGCGGAAGATCTCGATTTCCAGCGCTCCCTCCGGGACCTTCTCGTCGAAGATGGTCTGCGCATCGAAGGCGCCGTAGTAATCCCCCACTCCCGCGTGGTCGCGGCCGACGATCAGGTGGCTGCAGCCGCAGTTCTGGCGGAACACCGCGTGCAGCACCGCTTCCCGCGGGCCCGCGTAGAGCATGTCAAAACCGTAGCCGGTCACCATCACCGTGTTGGCCGGGAAATACAGCTCAACCATCTTGCGAATCGAGGCGTCGCGTACCGGCGCGGGAATATCCCCCGGCTTCAGTTTGCCCAGCAGCATATGGATCAGCACGCCGTCGGCATCCACCGTCTCCAGAGCCATTTTGCACAGCTCCTCGTGGGCGCGGTGCATGGGGTTGCGGGTCTGAAAGGCCACCACCCGGCTCCAGCCGTGCTCGGTGAATTCGTTGCGGATTTCCACTGCGGTGCGGAAGGTATCCGGGAAATCGCTCTGGAAATAACTGAAGTTCAGCACTTCGATGGGGCCGGAAATCAGCTGGCGGCCAGCGGATTTGAAAGTGTTCACGCCGGGGTGCCTGTCGTCCAGGGTGCCGAAAACATGCTCCGCTATGGTATCCACCTGCTCATCGGACACGGTCTCGACGGCCTGTACATCCATAATCGCCAGCACCGGATTGCCCTCCACATTGGGGTCGCGCAGTGCGATACGGGAGCAGCCTTCGATCGCGCTGGTATCTTCCACCATATTCACCACCGGCACGGGCCAGAAGAGACCGTCGACGGTGCGCAGGGACTCCGCCACACTCAGGGCATCGGCCAGATTCATGTAGCCGTGCAGAGGATTGAAGTAACCCGCCCCCAGCATAACCGCATTGGCCGCCGCCGCGGAGCTGACCACAATCGACGGCAGTGACTCTGCCTCGTGCATCAGTTGGTGATGCCTTTCGCTGTCGTACACAAACCGGGGCTGCAGCTCGACGCTGCCGTGGGGACGAACCAGGGACATAGAGTTCTCCGAGAATAGATTCAGGGCGTGTTGGGAATTTCGAGGCGCCCATTATACGGATCGGGCGCGAATGACCAATGGTTGGTGGTGGCCCGCAGCCCCTCTTCCGCAAGTGGAGAGGGGAGCACCCACTCCTCACCATGTATAATGGCGTCAAATCGAGGAGTCGAGAGTGTCCCTACAACGTTTTCTGCAAGACTGGATCGCGCCCGTCGGTATTGGCCTGGTAATCGCCGCGGCGCTGTTATTGCTGTTTCCGCAGTTTCGCGACGCGCCGGCGGGCCCCTCCGGCAGCGCGGCCGAAGGACCGGTGTCCTACGCCGACGCGGTCAACCGCGCCGGCCCGGCAGTGGTCAACATCTACACCCGCAAGGCGGTGCCCCAGCGGCGTCACCCGCTGTTCGACGATCCGCTGTTCCGGCGCCTGTTCAACAGCATGAACCTGCCCCAGCAGGAGCGCATGCAGTCCAACCTGGGGTCCGGGGTCATCATCAGCGACGACGGCTATATCCTCACCAACCACCACGTGGTCGACGGCGCCGACGCCATCGTGGTTCTGCTGGCTGACGGCCGCGAGGCCCAGGCCCAGGTGGTGGGCAGCGACTCAAATTTCGACCTGGCAGTGCTGAAGATCACCCTGCCCAGCCTCACCGTGATCGAGGTGGGCGAGCCGGAGAAGGCCCAGGTGGGTGACGTAGTACTGGCCATCGGCAACCCCTTCGGCGTGGGCCAGACGGTGACCCAGGGCATCATCAGTGCCACCGGCCGCTACCTGGAAAATAGCGGCACCGGCAGCTACCTGCAGAATTTCCTGCAGACCGACGCCGCGGTCAACCCGGGCAACTCCGGGGGCGCACTGGTGGATGCCCACGGTCGCCTGCTGGGTATCAATACTTCCATCCTCAACCAGTCCGGCTACTCCGGCGGCATCAGCTTCGCGATACCGTCCAACATTGCCCTCAAGGTCATGCAGGACATTATCGAGTTCGGTCAGGTGGTTCCCGGCTGGCTGGGCATCGAAGCCCAGCCTATGAATCCACAGCTGGCGCGCTCCTTCGGCCTCAGTTCCAGCAACGGCGTGGTCGTCACCGCCATCTATAACCAAGGGCCGGCGCACAAAGCGGGGCTCAAGCCGGGCGACGTGATCACCCATATCGACGGCATTCCCATCAACGACGGCCGGCGCGCCGTGGCCCCTATGGCCACCATGGCCACCCTGCGCCCCGGCGATACCGTGTCGATCACTTTTATCCGCAACGGCGAAGAAAACACCGTGAACGCCACTGTGTCGGAAAAACCCAAAGCCCAGCGGCGCAGCTGAGCAAAACAACACCGGCACCTTTGTGAAACGCAACGGCGAATGGCGGGCCCTGGCCTGGCAGGCGACCAAAATCCCCGATAGCGAATAACTCCGCAGCCGGCTTTTATTCCTTGACCCGGTACTCCGCCGAACGCGCGTGCGCCTCAAGCCCCTCGCCCCGGGCGAGAGTGGCGGCCACACGGCCGAGCTGGTCGGCTCCCCGTGGCGAGCAATAGATCACCGAGCTGCGTTTCTGGAAATCGTACACCCCCAGTGGCGACGAGAAGCGCGCGGTGCCGCTGGTGGGCAGCACGTGGTTGGGGCCGGCACAGTAGTCACCCAGGGCTTCGGCGGTGTGACGCCCCAGGAAGATGGCGCCGGCGTGACGGATCTGCGGCAGGTAGCGCTCGGGGTTTTCCACCGAAACCTCCAAGTGCTCCGGCGCTATGCGGTTGGCCAGGACGATCGCCTCATCGAGATTCTCCACCGCGATCAGTGCGCCGCGCCCGGCCAGGGACTCAGCGGCGATATCCCGGCGCGGCAGTTCCGCCAATTGCCTCTGCAACGAATCCGCCACCGCCTTAAGGAAGTCTTTGTCCGGGCTGACCAGAATTGACTGGGCCTGCTGGTCGTGCTCCGCCTGGGACAGCAGATCCATGGCGACCCAGTCCGGATCGGTCTTGCCGTCGCAGATCACCAGAATTTCCGAGGGGCCGGCAATCATATCGATCGCCACCTGGCCGAACACCGCACGCTTGGCGGCGGCGACAAAGATGTTGCCGGGGCCGACGATTTTATCCACCCGCGCAACGGACCCGGTGCCATAGGCGAGCGCCGCCACTGCCTGGGCACCGCCGATGGTGTAGAGCCGGTCCACTCCGGCGATGGCGGCGGCGGCCAGTACCAGGTCGTTCAACTGGTTGTCCGGCGCCGGCACCACCATGGTCACACAGTCGACACCGGCAACCACGGCCGGAATCGCATTCATTAAAACAGACGAGGGGTAACTGGCTTTTCCGCCGGGCACATAGATACCCACCCGCTCCATGGGGGTAATCTGCTGGCCGAGCACAGTGCCATCGGCCTCTGTGTACTGCCAGGACTGCTGCAACTGGCGCTGGTGGTATTCGCGCACCCGCACGGCGGCCGCTTCCAGGGCCTCGCGCTCCGTGGAGGAAATTCGCTCCAATGCAGCAGCCAGTACTTCCGACGGCAGGCAAAAATCCTGCGCGCTTTGCAATTCGCGACGGTCGAAACGGTTGGTGTATTCGATCACCGCGGCGTCGCCGCGCTCGCGCACCTGCTGCAGGATTTCCGCAACGGTCGTCTCTACTCCGGTATCGGCGACGGACTCCCAGGCCAGCAGCCGCTCCAGTTGCGCGTCGAAGTCTTTATCCCGGCTGTGTAACTGGCGAATATTGGTCATCGCTTACTGGTCATTGTTTATTGACGGCGGCGCTGAGCTTTTCAATCAGCGCGTTGATGGGCTGGTATTTCATTTTCATCGACGCCTTGTTCACAATCAGCCGGCTGCTGATCTGGGCGATGGTATCCCGGGCCTCCAGGCCGTTGGCCTTGAGGGTGTTGCCGGTATCCACGATATCCACGATCTCGTCCGCCAGCTCCATCAGCGGCGCCAGTTCCATGGCACCATAGAGTTTGATGATATCCGCCTGGCGCCCCTGGGCGGCGTAATAGCGCTTGGCGCTCTGCACAAATTTGGTGGCCACCTTGATGCGCCCGCGGGGCAGTTCCGCTCCCTTGATCCCGGCAGTCATCAGCCGGCAACGGGCAATACCCAGGTCCAGCGGCTCATAGACACCGTCCCCCACGTGTTCCAGCAGTGTGTCCTTGCCGGCCACGCCCATATCCGCGGCACCGTGCTGCACATAAGTGGGCACGTCCACGCCGCGTAGAATCAGCAGGCGCACGCCTTGCTGGTTGGTCGGAAAAATCAGCTTGCGACTCTTGGAGATATTCTCCAGCGGTTCCAGCCCCGCAGCTGCGAGCAGCGGCAGGGTTTCCTGCAAGATTCTACCCTTGGTGAGGGCGATGGTAATTTGCATAGCGGTTATCGTTTTTTAGCGTTAACGACCGGGGCGCACTGTTCGAGATCGGGGCGGCCCTGTTACCGGTTATGGAGGGCGGATAGGCGCAGCGCATCCACCGCGGGCCTGCGGCCCGCAAGCGGAGCTGGAGCTCCGCGCGCCCAGGCTATCCCGGCACCCGCCGAATATTCGCCCCCAACTGCCGGAGCTTCTCCTCGATACACTCGTAGCCGCGGTCGATATGGTAAATGCGATCCACGATAGTGGTGCCCTCGGCGATCATTCCGGCGATCACCAGGCTGGCGGAGGCGCGCAGGTCCGAAGCCATCACCGGGGCGCCCTTCAGTTTTTCCACGCCGGTGACTATCGCGGTATTGCCCTCCAGCAGGATATTGGCGCCCATGCGGTTGAGTTCATGGACCTGGATCAGGCGGTTCTCAAATATGGTCTCCACCACCGCGCCCTTGCCCTCGGCCACCGCGTTCATGGCGGTGAACTGGGACTGCATATCGGTGGGAAAGGCCGGATAGGGGGCGGTGCGGAAGCTCACCGCCTTGGGGCGGTTGCCCTTCATGTCCAGCTCGATCCAGTCGTCACCGCAGGAAATATACGCACCGGCCTCCTCGAACTTGGCCAGCACCGCGTCGAGAATGCCGGCGCGGGTGTGGGTCAGGCGCACCTTACCGCGGGCGGCGGCGGCGGCGGCGAGGAAGGTGCCGGTCTCGATCCGATCCGGCATCACGGTAAAAGTGCAGGGGTTAAGGCGGGACACGCCGTGCACCCGCAGGGTGTCGGTACCTACACCCTCAATCTGCGCGCCCATGGCGATCAGGAATTCCGCCAGGTCGACGATCTCCGGCTCCCGCGCGGCGTTGTGCAGCACCGTGGTGCCCTCGGCCAGTACCGCGGCCATCAGCAGGTTTTCGGTGCCGCCCACGGTGACTTTTTCCATCACGATATTGGCGCCTTTCAGACGGCCGTTGGTGCGTGCACGGATAAAGCCTTCGTCGATGGTGATTTCCGCCCCCATGGCCTCCAGGCCCTTGAGGTGGATGTCCACCGGGCGGCTGCCGATGGCGCAGCCGCCGGGGAAAGACACGTTGGCCACCCCGTGACGGGCCAGCAGCGGCCCCAACACCAGGATGGAGGCGCGCATGGTTTTCACCAGTTCGTAGGGCGCGGTGAGGTCGTTGACCGAGCGGGGGTCGATCTCCACCCCCAGCTTTTCATCGATTGTGATATCGCAGCCCATGCACCGCAACAGGGTGATCATGGTGGTGATATCGTTGAGATGCGGCAGGTTGTGGATGTGCACGGGGCCATCCGCCAACAGGGCCGCGGCGAGTATCGGCAGCGCTGCATTCTTGGCCCCGGAAATTTTCAGGGTGCCGGAGATGGGACTGCCGCCCTCGATAATTAATTTGTCCATTCAATCTCGCGTCTTTTTAACTTGGCCGGTCTGACTTGACCGGCCTGCGGCCAGCGGCGGCACATCCCTGTGCCGCCTTATTGACCTTTTCAATTCTGATGCCGGCTTACTGACCGGCTTCTTCCGGGGTAAGAGTCTGCATCTGCACCGCGTGCAGGGTACCGTCGGCGATCTTGTCACCCAGGGCCGCGTATACCAGCTGCTGTTTTTTTAACCGGCTGAGGCCAGCAAAGGCGCTACTCACAACGGTGACTATCAGGTGGCTGCCCTCGAAGGAGACATCCGCATGGCTCTCGGGGATATGCCCCTCGATCAGGGCTTTGATTTCTTCAGGTTGCATAGGCGGGGATTGGTCGGTTTGAAAACGGCGTGCAGTGTAGCGGAATTGAGCGGACAGCGCAGCCGTCACTGCGCTGTCCGGCACCGACTGCAGGTCAGCCGACCTGGTCGGCAACCTTGTCCGCCGCAGACCAGTTGGCGATCACCTTGTCGATATCACCGTGGGTCTGCATCGCCTGGGCGAACTGGCTGCGGAAAGTCTTGCCCAGGTTGACCCCGTTGAGGATCACATTGATCAGCTTCCACTGCCCGGAGCGATTCTGCACCAGGGTGTAGGAGACCTTGGTAACCCCCTCGCTGCTGCGCACCTCCTGCAACACATTGACCCGTTTGCCGCCGGGGGCGGAACCGGGATTGACCACCTTGACCTCCATCTCACCGAAGCTGGCCACGCCGCGGGCAAAGGTGGCCACCAGGTCCTTGCGGAACGCGCTGGCAAAACGCGAGCGCTGTGCGGCGGTGGCCTGCTTGGCGTAGCGCCCCATCACCCCGCGGGCGATGAAGTCGAAATCCACCACCGGCTCCAATACATTGTCCACTGCGCCGTAATAGCGCTGGGGATCCGAGCTCATGTACTGGGCATTGGCGCGAATCACTCCCAGCAGATTCTGGGAGACCCCTTCGATCATGACATACGGGTTCTGCGCGGCACTGGCAAAAGGCGCCCAACAGGCCAACAGCAACACCCAGGCCATCGCTTTCACCCGCGGCAGGAAACCCACTCGGCTGTAGATATTCGATACGGTCACAAAAATTCTCCCATTGGCAAATCGTTCCTTGGATACATACGGCGCACAAAAGTGCCCTCGCGCGCCGTCAGCTTCCCGCCTACACCCGCTGCCCGGCAAAGCCCACAGGGCAAGGCTGACAGCGGCGGCGGCAAACTATACCATGGCGGCGCCCGGCGGTGTGGCGATGCGTCACACCGGTGCAGTGATCTACCGCGCCGTTGCTACAAGGCACCGCATTTCACATCATTCATTATGAGGTTAGCATGTCGGAAGTCTGGCTGGCGGCACCGGCGATCCTGGGAGGGCTCGTCGGGCTGGTGTGGAGCGCCGACCGCTTTGTCGCCGGCAGCGCCGCACTGGCGCTGCAGCTGGGACTGTCGAAACTGGTGATCGGCCTCACCATTGTCTCCCTGGGCACCTCGGCCCCCGAAATCATGGTGGCGATCAGCGCGGGACTGAAAGGGGCCGGCGACCTGGCCGTGGGCAACGCCCTGGGCTCCAATCTGGCCAATATCGGCCTGGTGCTGGGCATCACCGCCCTGGTGGCGCCACTGCCGACTCAACGCCACCTGCTCAGCCAGGAAATCCCCGCGCTACTGGCGGTGACAGCCCTGGCGGGCTTCATGCTCTACGACGCGCGCCTGACATTCGCAGAAGGACTCACCCTGGTCGCTCTGCTGGTACCGCTGCTGTGGCTTACCGTGCGCTCTAAAAAATCGCACCACGGCCCGGAAGAAGAGGACGTGGAAATCCGCGACTACACCACCCTGCGTGCCGCCATCTGGTTCTCCATCGGCCTGGCTGCACTGCTGGTCAGCTCGGAAATACTCGTCTGGGGCGCACGACGCCTGGCCCTGGCGGCGGGGGTCAGCCCACTGGTGATCGGACTCACCGTAGTGGCAGTAGGTACCAGTCTGCCGGAGCTGGCGGCCTCGATCATCAGTGTTCTGCGCGGGCACTTCGACCTGGCCCTGGGCAATATCATCGGCTCCAATGTCTTCAATATCCTCGCCGTGATGTCCGTGCCGGGGATTATCGCCACCACGCAAATGGAAGATGCGGTATTCTCCCGCGATTACCTGGCCATGCTGACGATCACCCTGATGTTGGTGGCGGCGATTGCCGCCAGCCTGTGGCGCCATCCCATCGGGGCGCGCCTCGGCCGGCGCCTGGGCCTCCTGCTGCTGGCCAGCTACACCGCCTATTACTGGCTACTGTTTCATCATTGAAACGGCAGCTCGCAGGTATTCTCTACACTCACAAAATTCACAACAGTAATAGCCCATGACCCAACAAGACCCCATATTGATAGCCGGGCGCCGCACGGTGCTGATGGAAACCGAAGCGGTGGCGGAGCTGGAAAAGCGCATCGACGACGATTTCAAGCGCGCCTGCGAACTCATCCTCCAGTGCCGCGGGCGCGCCATCGTCACCGGCATGGGCAAGTCCGGACATATCGGCCGCAAGATCGCCGCCACTCTGGCCAGCACCGGCACCCCGAGCTTCTTCGTGCATCCGGGTGAAGCCAGCCACGGCGACCTGGGCATGATCACCCGCGACGACCTGGTGATCGCCATCTCAAACTCAGGCTCCTCGGCGGAGGTGCTCACCCTGCTGCCACTGCTCAAGCGCCTGGGTATCCCCATGATCAGCATGAGCGGCAAATCGGACTCGCCGCTGGCACAAGCGGCGGACGCGAACCTGGATATATCCGTGGAAACCGAGGCCTGCCCTCTGGGCCTGGCCCCCACCTCCTCCACCACCGTCACCCTGGTGATGGGCGACGCCCTCGCGGTGGCTCTGTTGGAGGCCCGAGGCTTCACCGCCGAGGACTTCGCCTTCTCCCACCCCGGCGGCGCCCTCGGCCGGCGCCTGTTGTTAAAGGTGGAAGACGTGATGCACGCCGGCGACGAACTGCCCCGGGTGACCCCGGAAACCCTGCTATCCAAGGCCCTTCTGGAAATGACCAGCAAGGGCTTCGGCATGACCACCGTGGTGGACAGCGAGGGGGCCCTGCTCGGCGTCTTCACCGACGGCGACCTGCGCCGGGTAATCGATCACAAAGTGGAACTGGACAGCGCTACCATGGACGAAGTGATGAGCCGCCGCCCCAAGACCGTCTCCGCGAATATCCTGGCCGCCGAAGCCCTGCGTATTATGGAGGACAACAAGATCACCGCACTGGTAGTGGAGGACGAGGCACACCGCCCCAGCGGCTTGCTGCATATGCACGATATACTGCGCGCCGGAGTTATCTAGGCCGGTGGATGCGCTTCGCTTATCCACCCTACGGGACTCGGAATACTGGAATTTTAAGTGAAGGCGCTGATGCCGGGGGCTTTTTGCGGGACGTTGACTCGGGCCATCCATGGCCCTCGCCCTTCGGGCGCCTTCGACGTCCAAAACGGCTGTCCTGCCGTTTTGTCTGCGGCCATGGATGGCCGCGGAGAGCGTACAGGGATGTATTAAAGGGGGGCGCCCAGCCCGTGTCCCGCAAAAAGCCACCGGTAGCAGCGCCGCCCGAAAGCTATTTAAGGACCGCGAATCCGTGACAATCTCTGAAGAAAAACTCAACAGCGCCCTGGCGCGCGTGCGCCATTTGGTACTGGACGTGGACGGCGTGCTCACCGACGGCAGACTCAGCTTCGACAACAACGGCAACGAACTCAAGAGCTTCCACACCCTGGACGGCCACGGTATCAAGATGCTGCAGAAGACCGGCGTGCAGGTGGCCATCATCACCGGCCGGCGCAGCGCCGTGGTGGAGCGCCGCGCCCACGAACTGGGCGTGGGCAAGCTGATCCAGGGGCGCGAAGACAAGTTCACCGCACTGCAGGAGCTCTTTGCCGGTGAGAGCTACCGCCTGGAAGACATGGCCTACGTGGGCGACGACTACCCGGACCTGCAGGTAATGACACGGGTCGGCTGTCCCATCTCGGTCCCCAACGCCGCGCCGGCGGTGCGCGAGCGCGCGCTGTGGACCACCGGGAAACGTGGCGGCGAAGGTGCCGTGCGCGAAGTCTGTGACCGCATCATGCAGGCGCAGGGCACTTTCGAAGCCGCGCTGGCCCCCTATCTCGGAGAAGGCTGATGCGCACTTGGCTGCCACTGGTAATCGTCGTCGCACTCATCAGCCTGGGGCTCTGGTTTGCCGAGAGCCCGCCAGAAGAACTGCTCGGCAAGCGTCCCACACCGCAGCAGCACACCCAGGCCGCAGATCTGGTGATTCGCGACGCGCGCACCCGCCACTTCAATCAGGAGGGCACCCTCGCCTACCGGGTGGACGCCGAGCGCATCACCTACTTCCAGTTCGCCCGCCGCGACCGCGCCGATCTCACCGAGCCACGTATACTCTTCTACCAGGACAAACAGCCCACATGGCATACCGAATCGAAAACCGGAGTGGCTCACAACAACGGCCAACGGGTGGTATTGCGCGGCGATGTAAAAATCGATGAATTGCCGAAGCCCGGCGGTGTCCAATTGCGCACCCAGAGCATCACCATTGAGCCCCGCAAGGAATACGCCGAAACGGACAAAGTTGTTACCATTACCTCCGGTCCCAACCGCACCCAAGGCAAAGGCCTGCGCGCCTATCTGAATGAAGACCGGGTGGAAATCCTCTCCGAGGTAGAAAGTATCTATGAAACCAAATAAGTTCCTGCGGCCGCTCGCCGCCATCTCCGCACTGATCCTGATCGCGCAGGCCATCGCCCTGCCCGGCGATCGCGACCAGCCGATCAAAGTGGACGCAAAACACTTCGAAGGCGATCGCAGCAAAAACCTGTTTGTATACAGCGGCAACGTCGTGATAACCCAAGGCTCATTGCAGATTCGCGCCGACCGGGTGGAAGTCCACGGCAACGCCGAGGGGGAAATCAACCGCGTGATCGCCACCGGCAAACCAGCCCACTTCCAGCAACAGGTCCAGCAGAGCCAGAACCCGGTCAAGGCTCGCGCCGCGCGCATCGAGTACACCGTCAGCTCCGACGAACTGCACCTCTCCGGCGATGCCCACGTGGACCGCGACGGCAACACCCTCACCGCCGAGCGCATCGACTACGACCTGACCAGCGAGCAGATGCAGGCCCGGGGCCAGTCCGGCGACGGGCGGGTGGAAATGATCTGGAAACCGGAAAAGAAAAAGACCGAACAGCAGCCGGGAACCGGCGACGAAAATCAATAGCCAGCAGCCTGTCGGACTCAAGGCTGTCAGATCAACCGGAATTAAAATATGCCAACGCTGAAAGCGTTACACCTCGCCAAGCAGTACAAGAAGCGCAAAGTTGTCCAGGATGTCTCCGTCAGCGTCAGCAGCGGCCAGGTGGTCGGCCTGCTCGGCCCCAACGGCGCCGGCAAAACCACCTGCTTCTACATGATTGCCGGCTTGGTCCAGGCGGATGCCGGCCAGGTGCTGATCGACGACGAGGACATCACTTGCCTGTCCATGCACGGCCGCGCGCGCAAGGGTATCGGCTACCTGCCCCAGGAGGCCTCGGTATTCCGCCGGCTCACCGTGCGCGACAATATCCTCGCCATTCTGGAGACCCGCAAGGACCTGTCCCGCGCCGAACGCCTGCAACAGGCCCAGGAACTGCTGAAGGAATTCAACATCACCCACATCGAGGGCAGTCTCGGCATGGCGCTGTCCGGCGGCGAGCGCCGCCGGGTGGAGATAGCCCGCGCCCTGGCCACAGACCCGGACTTTGTACTGCTGGACGAGCCCTTCGCCGGCGTGGACCCGATTTCGGTCAACGATATCAAGCAGATCATCCGCCACCTGCGGGACAGGGGCATCGGCGTGCTGATCACCGATCACAATGTGCGCGAGACCCTGGATATCTGCGAGACCGCCTATATCGTCAGCGAGGGACACATCATCGCCGCCGGCACCCCGGCGGAAGTGCTCGCCAACCAGCAAGTTCGGGAAGTCTACCTGGGCCACGAGTTCACCATCTAGCCCGTGGCGCGATATCCGGGCTAGCGCCCGCCGGGCGAATTCAGGATTCGCCCTTGCAACTCCACCATTCATCGTCTGACCGAAAAACTCGGCACAGTTTTTGCTTGCAAGCCGTGCCGCAGAGGGTTAGTCTGCAACATCCTGAATTTTCAGATGATTCATCCGCCGGATGCCTTGCAGTTTCTTCTATGAAGCAGTCTCTTCAAATAAAACTTGGCACTCAGCTGACCATGACGCCCCAGCTGCAGCAGGCTATCCGCCTGCTACAGCTCTCCACCCTGGACCTGCAACAGGAAATCCAGTCGGCGCTGGACAGCAACCCACTGCTGGAGACTGAGGGCGAGGAGCCCGCAGAGACAGCCAGGGAGCAGAACACCCAGGAGCAACAGGCCGACAGCGGCGCCGCCAACGGCACAGAGGAGGCTGTCGACAGCGACTGGAACCACGACATTCCCGACGACCTGCCGGTGGATACCCGCTGGGACGACATCTACAGCGGCGGCAGCTATAACGGAGGTGAGGGCGACGAGCTGGCCCTGGAACAGCGCAATTCGGTGCCGGACAGCCTGCACAGCCATCTGCTGTGGCAACTCAACCTCACCCCCCTGTCCGAACAGGACAAACTGATCGGTGAGACCCTGATCGATGCCATCGCCCCAAGCGGCTTTCTCGAGTCCCTCCCGGCGGAACTGGCCCCGGCCCTGAACGCTGAGGAAGACGAAGTCGTCGCAGTACTCAAGATCATCCAGCAGTTCGAACCCGCCGGCTGCGGTGCCCGCGACCTCCGCGAATGCCTGTTGTTACAGTTGCAGCAGCTGCCTGCTAACACCCCCTGGCTGGAGCAGGCGCAGATCGTGGTAGGCAGCTACCTGGACCTGCTGGGCAAGCGCGACTTTCGTCAGTTGAGTCGCCGCACACGTCTGAGCGAAGCACAGCTGGGCGAGGTGGTGCGCCTGATCCAGACCCTGAATCCCCATCCCGGGGAGGCTTTCGGTGGCGAGGAGACCCAGTATGTGGTGCCGGATATCATCGTCAGCCGCAAACAGCAGCGCTGGCTGGTGGAACTGAACCCGGAGACCACCCCAAAACTGCGCATCAACGGCGACTACGCGGCACTGATCAAACGCGCCGACAGCTCCAGTGACAACAACTTTCTGCGCGACCACCTGCAGGAAGCGCGCTGGTTCCTGAAGAGCCTGCAGAGCCGCAACGAGACACTGCTCAAAGTGGCCTCGAGCATCGTGGACAAGCAGCAGGGCTTCTTCGAGCTGGGACCCGAGGCCATGAAACCCATGGTGCTGGCGGATATCGCCGAAACCATCGGCATGCACGAATCCACTATATCCCGGGTCACCACCCAGAAATACATGCTCACGCCCCGCGGCGTATTCGAACTCAAGTATTTCTTCTCCAGCCATGTGAGCACCGACTCCGGTGAAGACGCCTCCTCCACCGCCATCCGCGCCATGATCCGCAAGCTGATCGACTCCGAGGAAGCCCGCAAACCCCTATCCGACAACAAGATCACCCAGGAACTGGACCGCCAGGGCATCAAGGTGGCCCGGCGCACCGTGGCCAAATACCGGGAATCCATGGGCATCCCCTCCTCCAGCGAGCGCAAGCGCCTGGTCTGAGAGACCACTCGCAATAGACCGATGAAACTCCTCTGGTCACAAATTCTCGACCAATATCAGCACCCTGGTCAGTCTTTGCAGGCACCCAATTCCACCCAGCCCGCAACCAACGCCCGAACTTTGAGTGTATCCTTCCATTCTGGCTAACTTCCTAGTAGGGTTGCGGCCCAGACGGGAGCGGCCGGCTAGCGACGCACTCGATGAGGAGAAGTCCATGCAGATCAACATCAGTGGCCACCACGTGAAATTGACCGACCCCATCCGCGACTACTGCCATAGCAAACTGGAAAAGCTCTCCCGGCACTACGACAACATTACCAATGCCCAGGTAATCCTATCGGTTGAAAAACTGACCCAGAAGGCCGAGGCCAGGGTGCAAAGGGCCGAGGCCAGGGTGCACATGAATGGACACGACCTCTGTGCCACCTCTGAAGACAAGGACCTGTACGCGGCCATCGACGCCCTCTCCGACAAGCTGGATCGCCAGCTCAAGAAACACAAAGAGAAGCTGCAGAACCACCGATAAACTATGACATTGGAAGCCCTACTCTCTCCCCGCCTGAGTCTTTGCCACCTGGCGGGGAGCAGCAAAAAGAAATTGCTGCTAAATATTGCCCAGGCCATCGCCGAAGAGAATCCACAACTGGATGCCGACACTATTTTCAACCAGCTCCTCGCCCGCGAGCGCCTCGGCTCCACCGGCATCGGCGAGGGGGTAGCCATCCCCCATTGCCGCCTGCCCGGCTGTGAGCGCCCCATCGGCGTGCTCTGCACCACCGAGCCGGCGATTGATTTCGATGCCGTCGACCGCCAGCCGGTAGACCTGCTGTTCGCGCTGCTGGTACCGGAGGACGCCGAGCAGGAACACCTGGAAACCCTGGCGGAAATCGCCGCCCTGTTCTCCGACAGCCGGGTACGGGAAAAGCTGCGCCAGGCCCAGACCAGCGATGAGCTCTACGCCCTGGCCATCGACAGCGCCGCTGCGGCCTGAATCAGTGACCAATTAACAATGAACGCCTGGCATTGAGCATCAGATACAATCACAGATCATTGATAATTGGTAATCGAAAAAATGCGCTTAGTGATTATCAGCGGCCGTTCCGGCTCCGGTAAAAGCTCCGCCCTGCAACTGCTGGAAGACGTCGGCTTCAACTGCATCGACAACCTGCCAGCCAGCCTGCTGCCAGAACTGGTGCGGCGGGTGCGCGAGCAGCCCCCGGTGGATAACCCCAGACTGGCACTGGGCATCGATGCGCGCAACCTGTGGCAGGATGTACAGCAGGCACCGCGGGTCATCGAGGAATTACGCGAAAGCGGCGTGCAGTGCGATGTCATCTACCTGGACGCCCGCTCACCGGTGCTGGTGCAACGCTTCAGCGAAACCCGACGCAAACATCCCCTCAGCGACAACCGCACCCACCTGGTGGAAGCCCTCAACCGGGAAAAGGAACTGCTCGCCCCGCTGGCGGCCATAGCGGACCTGGTAATCGATACCAGCAGCCTCAGCCTGCACCAGCTGCGCGACCTGGTGAAAACCAGGGTGGTGGGCGAGGAATCGCCGGGCATGGCGATCCTGTTCCAGTCCTTCGGCTACAAGCACGGCGTGCCGGTGGACGCAGACCTGGTGTTCGACCTGCGCTGCCTGCCAAACCCCTACTGGATCGCGGAGTTGCGCCACAAAACCGGCCGCGATCCGGAAGTAATCGAATTCCTGCGCGCACAGCCGGAAACCGGGGATATGGAGCGGGATATCGGCCAGTTCCTGCAACGCTGGTTGCCCTCCTACCAGCAGAGCAACCGCAGCTACACCTGTATCGCCGTGGGCTGCACCGGCGGTCGCCATCGCTCCGTGTATATGGTGGAACAGCTGGCGAAGGCCTTCTCCAGCCAGTTCGATAATGTGCAGGTCCGCCACCGCGAACAATCGCAGTAACCACGTCGAAACAACCCATGCAGAAAAGCCAGATCACCATCATCAACAAGTTGGGCCTGCACGCCCGCGCCGCCAGCAAGTTCGCGCAGACCGCCGCGCGTTTCTCCTCCGATATAAAAGTGCACTGTCGGGGCAAGTGCGTGGACGGCAAGAGCGTGATGGCGCTGATGCTGTTGGCCGCCGGAAAGGACTCTGAACTGGAACTGGAGGTCGACGGCCGCGATGAGGAGGCCGCGCTCAGCGCCATCAGCGAGCTGGTGGCAAACCGTTTCGACGAAGCGGAGTGAAAGTTAATGCGGAATGATGAATGCGGAATGCGGAATAGAGGCCAGCTCCCCGCTGTAGAAACGGCCGTTGACGGCGATCACGCGTTCAGCGCCCATCGATCCCGGCCGCCGGCCGCTCTTACAGCGGCACGGACCACCATTCCGCATTCCGCATTCATCATTCCGCATTGAAGGAGCCTCCGTGCCCAACCCGCCACCGGCTGAAATTCAATTCCGCGCACAGAACCAGTTGAGCGAGCTGTTCGCTGCCCTCGACAGCGGCACCGGACGCGAAGTCCGGCGCATGCTGGGCACTCTCACGCCGCAGAGCATCGCCCAGTTGCTGGAGAGTTCACCGCCGCGGATCCGCCAGGTGATCTGGGAACTGATCGACAAGGAGGTCGAGGGCGAGGTCCTGCAAGAACTCAGCGACGAGGTGCAGAGCCAGATCCTCGCCACCCTGGACACCGAGGAAATGGTGGCGCTGATGGAAGGCCTGCACGCCGACGATATCGCCGACATACTGCAGCAGCTTCCAGAGCGGGTAATGGCGGAAGTGCTCTCCGCCATGAGCGAACGCGACCGCCAGCGAGTGGAGCGGGTACTCCCCTACGACGAGGAGACCGCCGGCGGCCTGATGGACACGGACACCATCTCCGTGCGCCCCAACCTCACCCTCGACGTGGTGCTGCGCTACCTGCGCCGCCACGAGCAGCTGCCGGAATCCACCGACAACCTGTTCGTGGTCAACCGCAAGGACCAGTACATCGGCCTGCTGCCGCTTTCCAAACTGCTCACCACCGACCCCTCGGTCACGGTGCGCGAGGTGATGAACACCGACGTGGAGCCGATACCGGCGGACCTCGCCGACAGCGAGGTCGCGCGTCTGTTCGAGAAGTACGACTGGATTACCGCGCCGGTGGTAGACCAAGACAACCGTCTACTGGGTCGCATCACCATCGACGACGTGGTGGACGTGATCCGTGAGGATGCCGACCACTCCTTGATGAGCCTTGCCGGCCTGGACGAGGAGGAGGACACCTTCGCGCCTATAAGACGCACCGCGCGACGCCGCGCGGTCTGGCTGGGCATCAACCTGCTCACCGCCCTGCTCGCGTCCTGGGTGATCAGCCTGTTCCAGGGGACACTCGACAAGGTGGTGGCGCTGGCAGTGCTGATGCCTATCGTCGCCAGCATGGGCGGCGTGGCTGGCAGCCAGACCCTCACCGTGGTGATTCGCGGCATGGCCCTCGGGCAGATAGGCCGCAGCAACCTGAACTGGCTGCTCTCCCGGGAGCTGGGTTCCGGCGCCCTCAACGCCCTGCTCTGGTCGATGGTGATGGGCCTGGTGGCCGGCCTGTGGTTCGGCGATGCCAGAATTGCCCTGATCATCCTCGCGGCGATGATCATCAACCTGATTACCGCGGCCCTGGCCGGCGCCATACTGCCGGTAGTGCTGCGCGCCATGCGCATAGACCCGGCCCTGGCCGGCGGCGTGGCGCTCACCACTGTCACCGATGTCGTAGGCTTTATGTCCTTTCTCGGTCTGGCGGCCTGGTACTACGGTTAACTGAAGAATGACGAATGACGCAGGGTGCGCCGCGCGCGTACCCGAGACAAACGGTGCGCGGCGCACCTACGGGAAAACAGAATGCACGAATACGACGATTTCGAAGAAGAACAGCCGAAAAGCAAAACCCGGGTAAAAAAGGAAATGCACCAGTTGCAGGACCTGGGCAAACAGCTCACCGAGCTGGGGGCGGCACAGCTGGCGGAGGTGCCGCTGGACCAGGATCTGCGCGAGGCGATCAATACCCTCCACCGCATCAAATCCAACGAGGCCCGCCGGCGTCAGCTGCAGTATATCGGCAAACTGATGCGCGGCGCCGACAGCGAGGCGATCGAGGCGGTGCTGGCCAGGTTCAGGGAGCGGGACCAACAGTATGTCCGTTTCGACAAGATGGCCGAAGACTGGCGCAAGCGCCTTCTGGACGGGGACAAGGCGGCGCAAAGCGAGTTTTTCGATCGCTATCCGCAGGCGGACCACCAACAGCTGCGCCAGTTGATCCGCGACTCGAACAGGGAAATCAAAACCGGCAAACCGCCGGCCAACCAGCGCAAGTTGTTTCGCTTCCTGCGCGACTTATTTATGCAGGAGTCGTAGGGGCGAATTCCGTTCGTCCCTACGTCGTCGATCACTCGCCACTGGTCTCCGCCTGCCACTCGAACAGATTCATCTCGATAAAGAAGAAGGCCACCAGCCATAGAAAGGCGTCCCAGAAATCCAGGACGCTGCCGTTTACCCCCCAGTAGACGGCGCACAGCAGCAGGGTGAAATACAACAGACCTTTCACCACCTGTGAATAACGCATCGCTGCGCCGGACAGTTGGTGGCGCAACTGCAGCCGCACGTCGAAGGCCAGGATCGCCACCACCAGAAGCCAGGCACCGGCGTTGATCACATCGGTCCAGGCCAGCCGCTTGGTCTCCCGCCACACGGCCACCTCCCCCAGCACCCGCGCATCCGCCAGGCGCAGCAACCGGACATCCGCCAGCGCCGCGCAGTTATCCCCAGTGAGGGGGACATAATCGTCCTGCCCCCGCGCCAGCGACCAGTTCCCCTGCGCCGCCAGCTCGCAGACCGGCTGCGCCGTCGGCAGCAGGTGGGTGAGCGAGGACATCTCGGCCACATAGCCATAGAAGGAGTAGACGATAAACAGGTAACAGAAGGCGGACACGGCATTGAGGGACCATTTCACCCAGCCCCGCAGCTTTTCGTCCGCGAGGACGAAGGTCTCCAGCTCGAAGACCATCAGCAGCAGCACCCAGGCCAGGGTATCTATGGCATCGTTGTAGGCTTCGATCACCCTGCCCGTCGGCAAATACGGCACCGGCGGCGGCGTGATTTTCAATAAAGAAGGCGTAGACGTTGTAGGCGAGCAGCAGGTAGACGGTGTACTTGAACACCCGGAACAGGGCATAGCGGTTGACCGGAAACCCGGTCGAAGTGGCAACCTCGGTCATAGCAGCCTCTTTCGTTTTATTTATTGTGCTGAGGGCGCCCACAATATCGAATAATCATTCGGTTTTTGCAACAGTTGGTACGAAATCCAATGCCAGGGAATTGAGGCAGTAGCGCAGACCGGTGGGTTCGGGGCCGTCCTTGAACACATGGCCCAGGTGCTCACCGCAGGCGGACAGCACCTCGGTGCGCTTTATCCCCCAACTGTAATCCTCGCGCAGTACAACATTTCCCGGATAGGCGATGTCCCAGAAACTGGGCCAGCCGGTTCCGGAATCGTACTTGTGCTCGGAACTGAACACGGGCAGGCGACAACCGGCGGTCACATAGATTCCCTTCGCCTCATTGTGCAGCCACTTGCCGCTGAAGGCGCGCTCGGTGTCCTTCTCCCAGAGTATTTCGTACTGGTCTTCCGGCAGCAGCTGGCGCCACACGGATTTGGGAATTTGCGACAGCTCGGTGCCCGCGGCGATATGCGCCTTCGCTTCTTCCACGGTCATGGACTGATCGCGCCCCTCATCCGCCTCGGTGCAGGCGGGCAGCGCGGTGGCGCCCAGGATGAGCGCAAACAGCAGAGTGAACCTGTTCATATTCGAAGCCTCTCTACCACTGGTTCAGAGTCCTTCCCGGCGACCCAGCTCACCCGGCGGGGGGCGGGGACAATTGGCTGGCCTTCGCCGCCGGTTCCCCATCCGGCTGGCCCCGCGCCCGGACGGCTTCGTTGATCTGTTGCTCGGCGACGCTGCCCTGGCGTCGCGCGCCCTCATCGTCGAACAGCCTGTCGAAGCGCACCTGGGGATCGGACCAGTCCCCGCTGATGCGGTAACTGACACTGGCCATTTTATTCATTTGCTTCTTGAACGCCTTGCTGATCAGGTAGACCCCCGCCGCCGCCGGCAGGCCACCCGCCAACGCCGCCACCAGGGCCAGGTTGTTGCTCACCGGCAGGGTGGCCACCAGCGTCAGGTTAAGGTCCTCCCGTTTCAGGTTGACCCGCCCGGCCATCTGCAGCTCGCTGGTGGGTCCCTCCACTTGGATGGGCACGGCGATCAGCAACTGGCCGTCGCCCTCGAATAACACCTCGCCGCGCACCCGGTCGAAGGCCATGCCACTCTGATAGAGATCGGAAAAGTCCAGGCGCAGGCGCCGTGCCCAGGTATCGAAGTTGAACAGCGACAACAGCCGCAGCACCGCGGAGCCGGCGTTGTCTGAGGCGCGCAGGAAGCGCCCCTTGCGGATATCGATTTTCAGGTCGCCGGACAGCAGGTTGCCAGCCACTCGCGCCGGCGAACCGTCCCAGCGCAACGCAGTATCGAAGGTGGCGGATTCGCTCTCGATCGCCGGCTCCTGGCCCCATTGTCGCTGCACATACGCCAGGTCGCCCGCGCGCAGGCGACCGATAAACTGCGACGACTCGCTGCCGTCCTCCGCACGCATCCACATCAATTGGGCACCCAGCCGGTTTGCGCCCTCACCGCGGCCCTCGACGAGCACTCCGCGCAGGGCGCCGCGGATATCGCTCACCACAAGGCGATCGGGGGACGGGCGCAGATGGAATGACCAGCGGCCGAAATCCTCCTCTCCCAGGCGCAGGCTCTCGGTACTGAAATCCACCTGCGGCAGGTCGGCGAAATCGTAGCCCGCCAAGGGGTCCGCCGCCGGCCCGCTCTCTCCATCGGCATCGGCACCTTCCGCTTTCCTCTTTTCCAGTGCCGGCAGGCGCAGGTGGCTCAGTTTCAGCTGTAGCGGCGCCTCCCCGCCGAGCACCCCGCTCAGCCGGCCTGCGGCGGCCTCGCTGTCGAACTGCAGCTGCCAGTCCGCTCCCAGGCCGCGGCCCTGCAAGTGGATATGGTCTATCCCAGCGGCACCCAGCTGCAGCCGATCGGTACTCAGGTCCAGAGTCACCGGCAGGGGCGCCGGTTCCGGCGCTGTCGTCTCCCCGGTGGTCCTTCCGTCTCCATCGTAGACAGCCAGCAGCTGACGCCAGCGCGACAGATCCACCCGGGGCAGATCCCCGGTAATCGCCAGGCTGCGCTCTCCAGGGAGGCGGGCCTCGGCGTTGAGTGCGATGGCGGCGCGCTCTAGTTGGCCGTCCACCTTCCAGAAACGCCCCTGAAGGTGTTCACCGTAATCCAGGTGATAGAGGCTGCCCTCGGCGCCCACGGGCACCCGCAGTACGAAGTGAGTCTTGTCTTCCGCGAGCTTGCCCAGCGGCGCGGGCAGCTTCACCGACACCCCGGCCAGGTCGGACGTCAGTTCCAGCACCGCCGAATAGGGTTTGTCCTTGGCCTGCGCGGGTATGGTCACCAGGGCGCGGTAGTCGAAATCACCCTCAAGCCAATCCATCTCGGGCCGGCCGCTCCACTCCCCCACCGCCGCAGCGCTGTTGCGCCCGGTCACCACCACCTGGGTATCGCGCATCTCTCCCGCTCCCAGGTGCTGCACCCTGGCCTCCAACTGGCGACCCCAGAGGTCACCGCTCAGGCGGGTACCCTCGAGACCGGCGTCGCTGTCGTAGTGCACCCGCCCTCCCAGGCCGGTGATATCCAGCCTGAGATCCTGGAGGCTCAGGGCACCGCCCTGCAACTCCAGTTCCACATTCTGCCGCGCCGGCAACGGGGCGCCGCCCAAGGGCTGGGACAGAGTCAGCTCACCGCTGATCCCCCCGTCCAGTTTCCAATCGTCGAAGGCGGTGCCCAATCGTTCGCGCAGGGGTGACTGCCGCAGCAGCTTCAGGCCGTCGGCGGCGGGCCCGGACAGCTGTGCACGCACCCCCAGCAACGAGCCCTCGCCCACGGCGCTGGGGGTCACTCCCACCTCGATCTGCCGTGCATCGATGTTCCAGAGCTTGGCTTTACTGGCGTTGACCACCACCCGGTCGTCGTCGACCAGCAGCCGCGCATCCACCTCCCGAGCCGCGGGCCAGCCGCGGGCGTAGTCCAGCTCGCCGCCGGCCAGGTTCGCCGCCAGTTGTACCGTCTGCCGCTCCGGGTGGCGGCCCAGTTGCAGCAGCGCCTCCCTGTCGCCCTCGCGATAGGACGAGCCCCGGTAGACAAAGCCTGCGCTGGTTACCCGGCCGGGATTGCTCTCTCCCAAACCGCGATTCAGCCAGTCGCGCAGGTCGTCGCTCAGGGTGTAGGGCACCAGTGCTTCCTGCGCAGTAACCGGCGCATCGCGCAGGCCCAGAGCCAGGGTTAATTCGACGGCGCGGCTGTGGGGAACGAAAGGCAGCTCCAGCAAAAACTGGCCGGCGATTTCGCCCTCGTCACTGTGCAATTGCAGCCGGCCTGAATTGACCGTCACCGCATTGCCCTCGCGGTCCACGTTCCAGGCCACAGTGCCGCGGGCGCTGTGAAAACGGAAAGGCTCTTTGTAGAGCTGCGGGAAATACGCGCTGAAACCCTCGCCGCTGTTCAGTTCCACCCGGCCGTTGGCGCCATTCAGTTGCAGATAGCCATCCAGCCCTTCCACGGCTGGGGCACCGCGATGGGCCCCCGCGGCGATATCGTGCAACTGGGCGCCGAGGGTTATCTGCCCATCCGCACTGCGGGCGAGTTGGATGTTGTTCAATTGGCCGCTGGGCTCGAGCGCCTCGAGCCATTCCGCGGCATGTTCCGGGAGACACTCCAAGCGCTGCAATATCTGGCTCCAGGCGGCCAGCTCGAGACTGTCCAGGGACAGTTGCAAACCCGTCTGCTCACTGCCGCGGGCCTGAAGATTGAGAGGGGGCATTTCCAGGTCGCGCCAGTCGACGCGAATACTCTGCAACGCCAGCTGCCAGCTACCTTCCGGCTGCCAGTTGCCGGATATATCACCGGAGAGGGATTGCAGCGGCTCCATCAGCGCCGGTTTACTGGGAGTTTCATCGCCCTCCGGCACGTCGCCCCCTGCCCGGGCCAGGTCCATGCGGCCCAGGAGGCGGTAGCCCTGCTTGCCGCCACCCTTCAGCCACAACCGCCCCTGCGCCAGCTTGCGCCCGTTCCAGTGGTATTTTTCCGGCAGGGGAGTCAGCTGATGCAGCAGAGCGACGATGTCCTCGTCCACCAGCAGTTCGTTCAGTTGGAGATAGCCATTGAGGGAAAAGCGGGACTTACTCCGGGGATTACCGCGCCCCTCCAGTACCAGGCGCAAGGTCTCGCCGTGGGCCTGTTCGGCATGAGGGACCGTCGCAATACTGCCCGGCTCGCCGGCGGCGCGGGAAATAAACGCGCGCGCGCTCAGTCGGTGGAAGGAGCCGCTGTTCTCCAGCAGTACTTGGGGCAGCTCGATCTGGGCCGCCTGGCCTTCGGGCAGACGCAGGGTGAAACTGGCGTTGCGCACCTGCACTTTGGGACCCAACAGGAAGATGCGGGCCGGGTCTCCCAGGTGCAGTTGCCCGGCTTCTCCCCGCGGGGTTTCTCCCGGGGCGGCGGGCGGAAAGCCGTCTATATGCCAGCCGCCGTCGGCTGTGCGACTGAGTTGGGCGCTGAAGTCATCCACCTGCAGATTCTTCCACACCAACTCGCGGTTCCACAGGCTGGCCAGCAGGTCCAGGTGGAAGAGGCCGTAGCCCATGTGCACCTCGCCCTTCTCCCCCAGGCGCAGGCCATCCACCTGCAGGGCCACTTCCAGGGCCTGCCAACGCAGGGATAGGCCCTGCATCTCCACCGGGGCGCCGAGGCGCTGGGACAACCAGTCGCTGATCTGCGGTCGATACTCCTCCACCTGGGGCGAGAGGATTCGCCCGGTCTGCACCAGGATGGCGAGCCCGATCACCAGCGCCACCGCCAGCAGCCAGACCTTGCGCGCGAAAAGGCGGAGCCAGCAGATCATTTGGGGGCTCCGGATTCGAGGCTCGGGACCGCGAACCATCGGGACCCTGGAGCGCCTGCAAGCCGGCGTCGATGGAGCAGATTGACGGGCGCAGCGGAGTCGGGGGGCGGACAATGGTCTGCGCCCCGACACAAATTCCTTACGCGTTCCCGGGTTCCGGGTCCCAGGTCCCGGGCCCCTGACCTATACCAGAACAATGTCATACTGCTCCTGGTTGTAGATAGGCTCCACCTGAAACTGTATCGGCCGTTCGATAAATTCTTCCAGATCCGCCACATTGGCCGATTCTTCGTCGAGCAGCAAATCGATCACCACCTGGCTGGCCAGTACCATGATCTTTTCGCTGTCGTAAGCCCGCGCCTCGCGGATAATTTCGCGGAAGATTTCATAACACACCGATTCCGCGCTCTTCAGGGTGCCGCGGCCCTCGCACACCGGGCAGGGTTCGCAGAGTATCTGCCCCAGGCTTTCTCGGGTGCGCTTGCGGGTCATCTCCACCAGCCCCAGCTCGGATACGCCGGTGATACTGGTCTTGGCGTGGTCCCGCTCCAGCGTTTTCTCCAGGGTGCGCAGCACCTGGCGCTGGTGCTCCGGGTCCCTCATATCGATGAAGTCGATAATGATGATGCCACCCAGGTTGCGCAGGCGCAGCTGGCGGGCAATGGCCGTGGCCGCTTCCAGGTTGGTCTTGAAGATAGTCTCTTCCAGGTTGCGATGGCCCACGAAGGCGCCGGTATTGACATCGATAGTGGTCATCGCTTCGGTCTGTTCGACGATCAGGTAGCCGCCGGATTTGAGCGTGACCTTGTTGTGCAGCGCCTTGCGGATCTCCTCCTCCACACCGTAGAGGTCGAACAGCGGCCGCTCCCCGGGATAGTGCTCCAGGCGCCCGGCGATTTCCGGCGCGTACTTGCCGGCAAATTCCACCGCGCGGCCGTGAGCCTCGCGGGAGTCGATGCGGATTTTCTCCGTGCAGGGGCGCGCCAGGTCGCGCAGGGCGCGCATAAACAGGGGCAGGTCCTCATAGATCCCCGAGGGCAGCGGGCGGGTGTCGATGCGCTGCTCCAGATCCGCCCACAGTTTGTAGAGGAAGGGAATATCCCGCAGAAGTTCGCCCTCGCTGACCCCCTCGGCCACGGTACGCAGAATAAAGCCGCCGTCCCCGGACTGCCCGGATTCCGCCAGCTTGGCGGAGGCCTGCTCCACCAGTCCGCGCAACCGCTCGCGCTCGCCCTCGTCCTCGATACGGTTGGAGATACCGATATGGCGGGTCTGTGGCATGTACACCAGATAGCGGGCCGACACCGACAGGTGGGTGGTGAGGCGCGCGCCCTTGCTGCCAATGGGGTCCTTGACCACCTGCACCACCAGCGGCTGGCCCTCGCGCACCAAAGCGCGGATATCCGCCACCTCCGCCGGCTCGCGGGACTCCATGCCCTCCTCGTCCAGGGGCGCGATATCCGAGGCGTGGATAAAGCCGGCCCGCTCCAGGCCGATATCCACGAACGCCGCCTGCATGCCGGGCAATACCCGCACCACCTTGCCCTTGTAAATGTTGCCGACGATGCCGCGACGCGCGCTGCGCTCCAGGTAGACCTCCTGCAGCACACCGTTCTCCACCAGCGCCACACGGGTCTCCGTGGGCGCCACATTGATCAACAGCTCTTCGCTCACGTCCTGTCCTTCCCGCTCAAGCCTGTCTCCTCCTCGCTCAAGGCTGTCTCCCCCCGCTCAAGGCTGTCTCCTCACACCAGTAGGGAATGGCAGCCTTTTCCAGCATCGGCACCAGCGCCTCCAGGGGCAGACCCACCACATTGCTGTAACTACCGCTGATGGACTCGACCAGCGCCGCACCCAGGCCTTGAATGCCGTAGCCACCGGCCTTGTCCAGCGGCTCGCCGGTATCCCAGTAGGCCCGGATCTGTTCATGGTTCAGATGTCGAAAGCGCACCCGGGTTTCCACCAGGCGGCTGAACTGACGCTCACTGCCGCGCAGGCAGACAGCGGTCAACACTGAGTGCTCGACGCCTGACAGGGCCAGCATGGTGGATTCGAAATCGGCGAAATCCCGGGGTTTTTCCAGTACCCGATCGCCCGCCAGCACCAGGGTATCGGCACCCAGAGCCCAGAGGGAGGCATCCGGCGCCCCGGCCGCTTCCAGGCCGGCGGCGGCCTTCTCCCGCGCCAGACGCTGCACATAGTCCTGCGGAGTCTCGCCTTCGGCGCGGATCTCGACCACAGAGGGGGCTACGCGGGTGAAGGGCACGGCGATCTGCGCCAGCAGCTGCGCGCGGCGCGGGGAACTGGAGGCGAGGAGAAGTCGGCTGTCGGCGGGAGAATTACGCACTGATCACTACTTATGGTTATTTCCGTTGATGGCCCAGCGACATTATAACGATATTGTTCGAAAAATAACCGCCTCTTTACCCGCGTTTACTCAGAGACTGTTCACAGTCCGGCGTTTCCGGGCGTGATCCGGGCCGTTTACCGGACCTGCAGGCGCCCCGCCGTCAGTTCCAGCCAGGGAGCCATCCAGGGCCACAGCAGGGCACTGGTCACCGCCGGCCAGAGGAAAGTCAGGCCGGGCACCGGCTTGCCCGCGAGGCTGTGTACCCAGTTGCCCGCCACCTGGTTGATCCCCACCAGTACGAACACCCACAGCAGTTGCTGGGCCGGGTTGAAAGCGCGGGTGCGGCGGTAGGTGAGCAAACTGAAATAGGCCAGTACCGCCAGCGCCAGCGCGTGGGTACCCAGGGTGGCGCCGGTGACCAGGTCCTCCAGCAGCCCCACCACCCAGGCGAAGCCCACCCCCAGGCTCTGCGGCATCCGCGAGACCCAGAAAATCACCAGCAGCGCCGTGAAGGCCGGGCGGAACCACAGCCAGTTCTGCGGCAGCGGCATCACCGCCAGTAGCAGCGCCATTAGTACGGTGACGGCGATAAACCAGCGGTTATTCGCCTCCACCGGACGGCTCCCCTTCGCTGATCACCGCCAGCACGAAGCGACTGCGGTTCATGCGCCCTCGGGGCAGTACTTCCACCTCGGCGAAGGCCCGGCCCGGGTCCCGTTTCACCGAGATCACCTCGCCCACCGGGTAGCCGGCGGGGAAGCGCCCGCCGAGGCCGGAACTGAGCAGCAGGTCGCCCTCGCGGATATCGCTGGTATTGGCCAAGTGGCGCAGTTTCAGCCGGTACAGATCGCCGGTGCCCTCGGCCACCGCGCGCACACTGTTGCGCAGCACCTGCACCGGCAGCGCGTGGCTGGCATCGGTGATCAGCAGGACCCGGCTCACGGAGTCCCCCGCCTCGATCACCTGCCCCAACAGGCCGCTGGCGTCCATGATCGGCGTGCCCTGCTGCACGCCGTCGTCGCGGCCTTTGTCGATCATCAACACATGCTGCAGCGGGTCCGGGGACACACCGATTACCTGCGCCACCAGCACCCGTTCGTCGACGGATTCCGCGGAGTTCATCAATTCTTTCAGCTGGGTGTTTTCCGCCTTCACCGCCGCCAGCAGTTGGCTGCGCTGTTCCAGCAGCAGTATCTGGCGCTTGAGGCGGCTGTTCTCCTCCAACAGCTCCTCACGGGTGCGCAGTTGCTCGCCCGCCCAGTCGCCGACACGCTCGGGAGCACCGGTGATCCAGTAGAAAGGGGCGGCCAGGTCTGCGGCGCGCTCGCGCAGCGGCTGTAGCCAGTCGGTGTAGAGACCGATAACAATCAGTGCGGCCGCCACCAGGCCCAGCACGAGGATGCGGGACTCCGGCGATGGGCCGCGGGTAAATAGCGGTTTAATATCCAGACTCCGTTCAGATGACAGAGGATCGAAGACAGATTGTTATTGTACTTTGCAGGAGCGGCGGGGCGGCCAGCGGCAATGGCCGCCCCGCCGCTCCTACAGGGAAGAGCCGATTAGTTGGATACCAGATATAGACGGCTCTTGTCCATCATATCCAGCGCCTTGCCGCCGCCGCGGGCGACACAGGTGAGCGGGTCGTCGGCGACGATCACCGGCAGGCCGGACTCCTCCATCAGCAGGCGGTCCAGGTCGCGCAGCAGCGCGCCGCCGCCGGTGAGCACCATGCCGCGCTCGGCAATGTCCGAGGCGAGTTCCGGCGGCGACTGCTCCAGCGCGCTCTTCACCGCCTGCACTATGCCGGTGAGAGGCTCCTGCAGAGCCTCGAGGATTTCGTCGGAATTCAGGGTAAAGCTGCGCGGCACCCCCTCCGCCAGGTTGCGCCCGCGCACGTCGATCTCGCGCACCTCGCTGCCGGCGTAGGCACAGCCGATCTCCTCTTTGATACGCTCGGCGGTGGCATCGCCGATCACACTGCCGTAGTTACGGCGAACGTAGTTGACGATGGCCTCGTCGAAGCGGTCGCCGCCGATACGCACGGAATCGGAATAGACCACCCCGTTCAGGGAGATGATGGCAATCTCGGTGGTGCCGCCGCCGATATCCACCACCATGGAGCCGCTGGCTTCCTCCACCTTCAGCCCGGCGCCGATAGCCGCCGCCATGGGCTCCTCAATCAGCCACACCTCGCGGGCGCCGGCGCCCATGGCTGATTCCCGGATGGCCCGGCGCTCCACCTCTGTGGACTGGCAGGGCACACAGACCAGCACCCGCGGGCTGGGGCGCATCCAGCTGTTCTCGTGCACTTTCTTGATAAAGTGCTGCAGCATCTTCTCGGTCACCTGGAAATCGGCGATCACCCCGTCCTTCAGCGGCCGGATAGCGGTGATATTGCCGGGAGTCCGGCCGAGCATGCGCTTGGCTTCCACCCCCACGGCCTCGACGATCTTCTGGCCGTTGTAGTGACGGATGGCGACGACTGAGGGTTCATCCAGGACCACGCCGCGATCGCGGACGTAGATCAGCGTGTTGGCGGTCCCCAGGTCGATAGACAGATCACTGGAGAACATGCCCCGCAAACGTTTAAACATGGAATTCGGTTACCTTGTTCTAATTACAGCGCCCGGGGCGGGCGAAGTAGACGCGGATTCAGGCGTCGTTAAAGCCTAGTTAGTCCGCGCGGAAAATTCTGAGTTCCGGGCCGCATTTTCAAGGCTCCGGGGCCGGCGGTGCACAGACCCCGGCCAGAATCGGCAAACTCTAACAACGGCGGGGATTCAGGGCAAGGCGCGAATATGCTAAATTTGCCGACCCCCAGCCTCGCCCCCGACCGAGGCAACTTTGGATTCGCCACCCGAGCTGGAGCCCGACCCCATGGCCGTAGACACGCAAACTGTAGAAAAACTGGCAGAGCTGGCCCGTATCGCCATCTCTGAGGAAACCATCGACGAAGTCGGCAACCGGCTCGGGGAGGTACTGCAGCTGGTGGACCAGCTTCAGGCGGTAAGCACCGAAGGCGTGGCGCCCATGGCCCACCCTCTTGACGAAGTCCAGGTATTGCGCGCCGACGAGATCACCGAGTCCAACCGTCGCGAGGAATTCCTCGCTCTGGCACCGCAGTCCGAAGGCGGGCTGTACCTGGTCCCCAAAGTGATCGACTGAAACGCCCCACAGAATAATCAGGGAATTCCATGCATCAGCTAACCATCGCAGAAATTATTCGCGGGCTGCGCGACAGGCAGTTTTCCAGCGTCGAGATCACCGGCCACCTGCTGGGCCGTATCGAACAACTGGACGGCAACTACAACAGCTTTATCACCGTGACCCCGGAGCAGGCCCTGCAACAGGCCGCAGCGGCGGACGAGCGCCTCACCGCGGGCGGCGCGCCGGCCCTGTGCGGCGTGCCCCTGGCCCACAAGGATATCTTCTGTACCGAGGGGGTGCGCACCAGCTGCGGCTCGAAAATGCTCGACAATTTCACCCCGCCCTACGACGCCACCGTGGTGGAGAATTTCAACAATGCCGGCGCTGTGACCCTCGGCAAGACCAATATGGATGAGTTCGCCATGGGCTCCTCCAACGAGACCAGTTACTACGGCCCGGTAAAAAACCCCTGGAACACCAACTGCGTGCCCGGCGGTTCCTCCGGCGGCTCCGCGGCGGCAGTGGCTGCACAGCTGGCGCCCGGCGCCACCGCCACCGATACCGGCGGTTCCATCCGCCAGCCGGCGGCACTGACCAACACCACCGGGCTCAAGCCCACCTACGGGCGCGTATCCCGCTGGGGCATGATCGCCTTCGCCTCCAGCCTGGACCAGGGCGGCCCCATCGCCCGCAACGCGGAGGATGCCGCCTACCTGCTGTCGGCAATGGCGGGCCACGACCCGAAGGACTCCACCAGCCTGTACCGGCCGGTGCCGGACTACACCGCCGGACTGAACGGCGATATCGCCGGTCTCAGGATCGGTGTCCCCGCGGAGTACTTCAGCGACGACCTCAATCCGCAGGTGGCCGCGCGGGTGCAGGATGCATTGAAAGAATATGAAAAACTGGGCGCGCAGCTGGTGGAAGTCAGCCTGCCCCACACCCACTTGGCGGTGCCCGCCTACTACGTGATCGCACCGGCGGAGGCCTCCGCCAACCTGTCCCGTTTCGACGGCGTGCGCTACGGCCACCGCTGTGAAGACCCCAGGGATTTGCGCGATCTGTACATGCGCTCCCGCGGCGAGGGCTTCGGCGAAGAGGTGCAGCGGCGCATTCTCGTGGGCACCTACGCCCTGTCCGCCGGCTACTACGACGCCTACTACAACAAGGCCCAGCAGGTGCGCCGCCTGATCAAGCAGGACTTCGTGCAGGCGTTCGAAAAGGTGGACGTGATCATGGGCCCCACCACCCCTTCACCGGCCTTTGCGCTGGGGGAGAAAAAGGCCGACCCGGTGGCCATGTACCTGGAGGATATCTACACCATCGCCGCCAATCTCGCGGGACTGCCCGGCATGTCCCTGCCCTGCGGCCTGGTGAACAACCTGCCCGTGGGTCTGCAGATTATCGGCAACTACCTGGATGAGGCGCGCATGCTCAACGTCGCGCACCGGTATCAACAGGTAACCGACTGGCACAAAGCCAGCGCCGCCTAAGGAGAATGCTTGTGGAATGGGAAATCGTGATCGGGCTGGAGGTACACGTCCAGCTCGCTACCAAATCAAAACTCTTCTCCGGCGCCAGCACCCGCTTCGGCGCGGCGCCCAATACCCAGGCCTGCGCCGTCGACCTGGCCATGCCGGGGACTCTGCCGGTGCCCAACGAGGAGGCCTTCCGGCACGCGGTGATGTTCGGCCTGGCGATGAACGCGGAAATCGGCCGGCGCTCGGTGTTCGAGCGCAAAAACTATTTCTACCCGGACCTACCCAAGGGGTACCAGACCACCCAGCTCGCACAACCCATCGTCGGTCCCGGGGAAATCGAGATTCACCTGGAGGACGGCTCCAGCAAGAAAGTGCGTCTACACCACGCGCACCTGGAAGAGGACGCCGGCAAATCCCTGCACGAAACCATTTTTGAAACACACGGCCACGGCATGTCCGGCATCGACCTGAACCGGGCCGGCACACCGCTGATCGAGATAGTGTCCGAACCGGATATGCGCAGCGCCGCGGAAGCCGTCGCCTACCTGAAAAAGATTCACAGCATCGTCACCTACCTGGGCATTTCCGACGGCGATATGTCCCAGGGCTCCATGCGCTGCGACGCCAACGTCTCCGTGCGCTTGAAAGGCGAGGAAAAACTCGGCACCCGCGCCGAGATCAAAAACATCAACTCCTTCCGCTTCGTGGAAAAAGCCATTGTGGTGGAGGCCCAGCGCCAGATCGACCTGATCGAGGACGGCGGCAGCGTGGTGCAGGAAACCCGTCTCTACGACTCGGACAAAAACGAAACCCGCTCCATGCGCAGCAAGGAAGTGGCCAACGATTACCGCTACTTTCCCTGTCCGGACCTGCTGCCGGTGGAACTGTCTGAAGACTATGTGGAAACGGTGCGCAGCCGGCTGCCGGAGCTACCGGATGCCAAATACGCGCGCTTCCAGAGCGAGTACAGCCTCTCCGCCTATGACGCCGACCAGTTGACCCAGGAGCGCGCGGTCGCCGACTACTTTGAAACCGTGGCGAAAGAATCCGGCGAACCCAAACTGGCCGCCAACTGGGTCATGGGCGAGTTGGCCGCGCTGCTGAACCGCGAGGAACTCCCCATCGAGCGCTCGCCGGTTTCCGCCGAACAGCTGGCGGGGCTGATTGCGCGTATCACCGACAACACCATTTCCAGCAAGATCGCCAAGCAGGTGTTCGAGGCCATGGCTGCCGGTGAGGGCGATGCCGACGCGGTGATCGAAAAACGCGGCCTGAAACAGGTCAGCGACACCGGCGCCATCGAAAAAATGGTCGACGAGGTGATCGCCGCGAGCCCCGCGCAGGTGGAAAACTACCGCAAGGCCGAGGAGGCCAAGCGACCGAAGATGATGGGCTATTTTGTCGGCCAGATCATGAAAGCCTCGAAGGGCCAGGCCAATCCGCAGATGATCAACAAGATCCTGAAGGAAAAGCTCGACGCCCTCCTGTAAACGAAATGAATCTTGAACCGTAACTGCTCACCCCCTGTAGGAGCGGGCCATGCCCGCGATCGGGCTCTGTTCGCGGGCATGGCCCGCTCCTACAGGGTGGCTCGCTTAAGCCAATGCAGGTGCCCTATGAGTGAGTAGTTACCTTGAACCTTTGTAGGAGCGGCGGATGGCCGCCCCGCCGCTCCTACAGGGAAGAATGAATTAAGGAAAAAATTGTGAGCCTGAAGAAAGACAAACAAAAAGTCCTCGGCGAAGTCTTCGACGACGAGCGCATTGCCGGCTTCCTGATCGGCGAACCACCCGAGGGCGTGACCCGTGACTACTACCTGCTGGAGCGCGCCTACCGCAGTATGAAAGCGGAAAATTTCGAAACCTTCGTGCGCCTGTTCCGGGAACAGAACCTGGACCTCAACAGCCCGGGGCCGGACGGCAAGACCCTGCTCGCACGTATGGAGGAGCACCGCCAGGGCAGCGACTACGCGGCCATCCTGCGGGCCGCCGGGGCCAAGCTTTAAGGAGCGGGCGCCATGACCTCCAACCCGGTGCACGGCGTGAACGCGCTGATCTACGGCGCAAAGCTGCTGGCCCGGCGCGAACTGCGCCCGTTCATCATAGTCCCGCTGCTGATCAACCTGGTGCTGTTTATCGCGCTGACCGCAGTGATGCTCTCGCAGCTGGGTGGTCTCGCGGACTACCTCGGCAGCCTGCTCTCACACACGCCGGTGGATACCGGGAATATGTCCTGGTGGGAGGCCACCATGGCCAAGGGCGCCGCCTGGGCCGCCAATGTGTTCCGGTGGCTGGCCTGGGTGATCGCCCTCGCAGTGCTGTTGCTGTTCTTTTTTGTCTACGGCTACGTCTTCGCCATTATCACCAATATTATCGCCGCGCCGTTTAACGGCTTCCTGGCGGAGAAGGTCGAGGAGCTTCTCACCGGCCGCCCGCCACCCTCGGAGCCCCTGGGCCGCATGATATGGCGCACCCTGGGGCGCGAACTGCGCAAACTGAGATACTTTATCGGCTGGGGCCTGGTGATCCTGGTGGTGGCCCTGTTTACCAGCTGGACGGTGTTTATCCCCGCGGTGATGGGTGCCCTCTGGGGCGCCTGGTGCATGGCGATCCAATATGTCGACTACCCGCTGGACAACCACCAGCGCCCCTTCGATGAACTGAAAAACATACTGCTGCGCAAAAAGCTCACCACCCTGAGCTTCGGCGGCGCTGTGATGCTGGCGAAAATGGTGCCCGTACTGAATATTTTCGTTATGCCGGCGGCGGTGGCGGGCGGTACTGCGCTGTGGATTCAGAGGCTGCGGCAGGAGGGAGATCCGGGAGCAGCCCTCCGGTAATTGGTGGATGCGCTGCGCTTATCCACCCTACAGGTCAACTACCACTCTTAATCGTAGGGTGGATAAGCGTAAGCGCATCCACCTCTAAGGTCAGCGGCGCGGACGGCGACCACCACCAGCACCACCGCCACCGCGGCGCCCACCGCGACTGTCACCGCCAGGTCCGCTACTGCGTTTTACTTTTACCTTGGGCGGCTCCACCAGCAGTTCCTCGGGCGGCTGTTCGCACTTGAGCTTTTGTCCCAGCAATTGCTGGATCGGCTCCAGGCGCATGGCATCGTCCTCGCAGGCGAAGCTGATGGAGGTGCCGGTCTTTCCGGCACGGCCAGTGCGGCCTATGCGGTGGACGTAGTCCTCCGGTTCCTCTGGCAGGGTGAAATTCACCACGTGACTGATGCCCGCGATATGGATGCCGCGGCCGGCCACGTCGGTGGCCACCAGCACCTTGGTCACGCCCGCCTTGAAATCTTCCAGGGTACGCACGCGTTTGTTCTGGGGAATATCGCCAGACAGAATGCCGGCGCTGAAGCCGTGCGCCTCCAGGTTTTCGTGCAGGCGTCGGCACTGGTCGCGGCGGTTGGCGAAGACGATCAGGCTGTCCACCTCGTCGCTCTGCAGGATGTTGTACAGCAGGGTGTACTTCTCGTCGCTGGATGCCAGATAGACCCGCTGGTCCACGCTGTCGGTGGCCACCCGCTCCGGCTCGATCTCCACGATCACCGGGTCCTGGGTCCACTGCTCCACCAGGGAGTCCACTTCCGGGGTGAAGGTGGCGGAGAAGAACATGGTCTGGCGGTGGGTCTTGCGCGGAGTCTGGCGCACGATGCGCCGCACCTGGGGGATAAAGCCCATATCCAGCATGCGGTCGGCTTCGTCGATCACCAGCACTTCCACCTGGTCCAGGTAGCAGTCGCGGTTGCTGGCGAAGTCCAGCAGGCGGCCGGGAGTGGCGACCAGTATGTCCACTAGGCGCTCATTCAGGTTGCGCTGCTGCTTTTGGTAGTCCATGCCGCCCACCAGGGTGTGGATCTCCAGGTCCGTGTATTTGCACAGGGCCTTGGCGTCGTCGGCGATCTGCATCACCAGCTCGCGGGTGGGTGCGATGATCAGCGAGCGCGCCTCGCCGGCGTAGCGCTCGCCCTCAAACGGGTTCTTGAGCAGGTCATCGATAATGGTGATCAGGAAGGCGGCGGTCTTGCCGGTACCTGTCTGGGCCTTGCCCACCAGGTCGTGGCCGTTGAGAGTGTGGGGCAGCGAGCGGCCCTGGATCGGCGAGCAGTACTGGAAACCCTGGTCGTAAATGGCGTGCATCAGGTCCAGGGGCAGATCCAGGTCGTGGAAGCGCACCTTGCCTTCCTGTTCCGGCACCTGGAACTGGTCCAGGGACCAGGGAGTCTTGGCTTTCTGGCCCCCGCCACCGCGCTGCCCCCCCCTGCCGCGGCGGGAATTGCCCCTGTCCGGGCCGGCCGGCTCGGATTGGGAGCTCTTTTCCCCCTTGGGCCGAGGACCCTGCTCGGGCTGAGTGTCCTGTTCATCTTTGGACGCGGAACGGCGGAACAACTTTCCTATCAAGTGAAATACTCGCTCAAATGCTTACAAATTCGCCGGGAGCGAATTTGAACGCCGTCGGTGACCGCCAGATGGTGGGAATGCAGATTTTGTAGGAGCAAAATCTGCCACCCGCAGGACGGACGCCGTGAACGGCGTGGGTTAAATAATCGGCGAGTATAACATCTATATGGGCCGGAGCCCGAACTCTATCTATGCGGGGGCGACTGTTTGGCACAGTGGCGGCAGATCCAGTCATCCAGGCTGACAAAGCGCCCCGCCCCGCTGAACAGCAGTGCGAGCAGCATGACGAAGTAGGTAGCGGCAAACTCTATACCGTTTTTCAGCACCGTGAAGCTGCCCGCCTCGGTGAGCCAGCCGTAGTTGCCGTGCTCCTTGAGCAGGGTAATCGCCCGGCCCTTGCGCGCCGCCGCCTCGGCGATCAGGTCCTGGCGCCACTCCCAGGGCATGACCAGGGTCTGGTCCGGCAGCGCGGACCAGCCGTATTGCCAGTGGACGGTCACCGCAGCCACCGCCATCACCATCATCAACGGTATCGCCGCCAGTCGCACCCCCAGCCCCAGCAGCAGTGCCACACCGCCGACCAGTTCGGTCAGTATCGCCAGCCAGGCCATCAGCAGCGGCGCCGGCAGGCCCAGTCCCCAGTCGGGATTGCCAAACCAGGCCGCCACATCGTCGATACTGCCGATTTTATTCATTCCCGAGAGGATAAAAATCGGAGCCAGGTATAGGCGCAATGCCAGCGGGCCCAGCCAGTCCAGCGAGCGTACGCCGCGCAAAAAAATCCCGTAAAGCCGATTGAACCCGCCCAGTGCGCCATCCATAATCCCGCCCTCTTTATTGCAGTTGATTTTTCCTTTAGTCGGCGCGCCGCTCCACCTGTTACACACCATGCCCAAACTCTACCGCCGCGCCGCCGCCACCGAACTCTCGCACCTGACCACCCTCGGTGGTCCGCTGGTGGTGAGCAACCTGGCGGTGGTCAGCATGGGTGTGACCGACACCATCGTCGCCGGCCGCGCCAGCGAAGTGGATCTCGCCGGCCTCGCCCTGGGTTCCAGTATCTGGGCGGTCTGCGCAGTGACCCTGATCGGCCTGCTGGCCGCGGTCTCGCCGGTGGTGGCGCACCTGCGCGGCGCGCGGGACGAACCCGGCTGCGCCCGGCAATTGCAACAGGCGCAGTGGATTGCCCTGATCGGTGGCTTGGTGGTGGTGGGTGCATTGCTCACGGTGCCCTGGTGGAGCCAGTGGATCGATACCGAGGAACCGGTGCGCCGGGTGATGCAGCAGTACCTGCTGGCACTGGCCACCGGTACCCTGCCCTTCGCCATGGGCACGGCCTTGCGCGGTTATTGCGAAGGAATGGGGCGGGTGCGGCCGGTGATGCGCATCTATCTCGCAGCCGCGGTACTGAATATTCCGCTGGATATCCTGATGGTGTTCGGCGCGGGGCCGGTTCCGGCCATGGGCGGCGCCGGTTGCGGCTGGGCCACCAGCCTGGTGAGCTGGTCTATCGCCGCCGCGCTCTTCTGGCACGCCGGCAGCGATCCGGCCTATCGCTCCCTGAAACTCAGCTTGCGGCCCCCCAGGCCCCACTGGCCCACCCAGCGACACCTGCTGGCTGTGGGCCTGCCCGTTTGCATCGGCGCCGCCAGCGAAGTGACCTTCTTCGCCAGCCTGACGATACTGCTGGCCCCCTACGGCGCCACCATAGTGGCGGCCCACCAGATAGGCCTGAGTATCGGCTCCATCTTCTACCTGGTGGCCCTGGCGCTGGCCCAGGCGCTGAGTATCCGCACCGCGCAGTTGCTGGGCCAGAACCGCCCCAAACGCGCGCGCTTTACCAGTGCGGTCGGGGTCGGCAGCGGGCTGCTGTATGCCCTCGCCACCGGCGTGCTGCTGATCGCCCTGCGGTACCCCTTCGTGCTCGCCTACACCGCCAACACGGATATCATCGCCGTGGCCACCAACCTGCTGTTGCTGTGCGCCGCCTTCCAACTGGTGGACGTGGCCCAGGCCATGTCCTGGGGCGCACTGCGCGGCTACCGGGACACCCGCGTGCCCATGGTCCTGCAGATGTTCTCCTACTGGCTGGTGGGACTCAGCAGCGCCTATTGGCTGGGGGAGAATCTCTGGGGCGTGTACGGCTACTGGACCGGTCTCTGTATCGGCCTCGGGGTGGCTTCCGTTCTGCTCGGCCTGCGCCTCCGGCGTACAAGCCACCGGGCGGTACTTGGGAATCGCTGACAACCTTATACGCGTTTTCGCCGACCGCCGCGCAATTCGTCGGGAACGCTTTCGCTATACTGCCCGTCCAAGTCGCCTATGAATCCAAACGGAGTTATTGCATGTTTCAGCGCCCGCCTTTGCGTCGGCCTCTGCTGTGTTCAGTCCTGCTATTGATGTCCGTCTCCACATTCGCACTGACCGAGCAGGAGGACGACCCGGAAGGCCGCGTGCCCCAGGCGGAAAATATCGAGTTGGACAGGCCCATCGACGAAGAGGTCGTTATTCCAGCCCCGCAACCGGAAACAAAACAGCCGGAGTCAAAACAGCCGGAACCGGAGCTGCCGGAATCAGAGCAGCCCGAAACGCAAGCCCCCGAAACCGCTGCCGGCAGCGACGAAGCGCAAAGCCCCGCGCGGGAGAAGAGCGGCGAAGATAAAGCGGCAGCCGGAGATACCGCCGTCCCGGAAGAACAGCCGGTCGCAGAGGAAGTCGCCAAACCCCTGCGCCTGCTCGGCTCCGAAGTACCGCCGGCCACCTCGACCCGCCTGGCCTGGTCGCCCAGCCAGCACTTCGAGGGCGTCTACAGTGCCACCCCGGTACTGGTGGTCAACGGCGCCAAGCCGGGGCCGTCCCTGTGCCTTACCGCGGCGATCCACGGCGACGAACTCAATGGCATCGAGACGGTGCGCCGGGTGATGTACAACCTGGACCCGGCCAACCTGAGCGGCGCGGTGATCGGCGTGCCCATCGTCAACCTGCAGGGCTTTCACCGCGGCTCCCGCTATCTCACCGACCGCCGCGACCTCAATCGCCACTTTCCCGGGGACCCCAACGGTTCCTCCGCTTCCCGTATCGCCCATTCGTTTTTCCACGAGGTGATCGTCCATTGCAACGCGGTGGTGGACCTGCACACCGGTTCCTTCTATCGCACCAACCTGCCGCAGTTGCGCGGCGACCTCACCAACCCCAAGGTGGTAAAGATGACCAAGGGCTTCGGCTCCACCGTGGTGCTGCACAGTGACGGCGCCAAGGGCACCCTGCGCCGCGCGGCGGTGAACGCCGGCATTCCCACAGTGACCCTGGAAGCGGGCGCGCCCATGGTGCTCGACGAGGTGTCGGTGAGCCACAGCGTCAAGGGCATCCGCACCCTGCTGAACCAGTTGGCCATGGTGAGCAAGTTCCGCCTCTGGGGCGACCCGGAGCCGGTCTATTACAATTCCACCTGGCAGCGCGCCACCACCGGCGGGATCATCTTCAGCGAAGTGAAACTCGGCGAGTCCGTGCGCAAGGGAGACCTGCTCGGTACCGTCACCAACCCGATCACCAACGTGCGCAAGGAAATCCGCTCCGAGTACAACGGCCGGGTGCTGGGCATGGCCATGAACCAGGTGGTGCAGCCGGGCTTCGCCGCCTACCATATCGGCATCCAGGCGCCCCAGGAGCAGATCAGCCCACCGGAGGAGGTGACCGCGGAGAGCCCGCCAGCAAAGGAAGAAAAAACCGAAGGTGCAACAGAAGATACGGCTGAAGGTGCTGCGACCACCGACGAGCCGGCCTCGGAAAAACCCGCCGGGGAGCCGGTGGAGAGATCGCAGGAACCGGAGACTGTGGAGAGCGACGAGGACTAACCGATCACCACCAGTTGAATGGGTTCCGGCTGCAGGGTGATATGTTCAATGGCGAAGCGTTTGATCAGAGCCTCCCGCAGCCGCTCCAGCACCCCCGGCCAGGCCTGCAGGTCGTCCACCACGATATGCGCGGAGAGCGAAATGGTGCTGGAGTCCAGGCGCCAGATATGCAGGTCGTGCACCGAGCGCACACCCTCCACCGCCGCCATGGTCTCGCCCACCACCGGCAAGCTCAGCTCCCGCGGCACCCGCTCCATCAGCACATCCACCGCGTCGCGCAGCAGGCGCAGGCTGGAAATCAGAATCAGAATGCAGATCAGCAGTGACAGTAGCGGATCTATCGGCGTCCACCCGGTAAAATAGATCACCGCACCGGCGGCCAGCGCGGCCACCGAGCCCAGCAGATCGCCCATCACATGCAGTAGCGCGCCGCGGATATTCAGCGTCTGCTCACCGCGATGCAGTGTCCAGGCCACCAGCACATTCACCAGCAGGCCGATGGCAGCAATCACCATCACTGTGCCGCCCTGCACCGGCTGCGGATCGCGCAGGCGGTTTATCGCCGCATAGGTGATACCGGCGATAATCAATAGCATAAACACCGCATTGACGATCGCCGCCAGCACCTCCGCGCGACCCCAGCCGAAAGACAGCTCCCGATCTGCCGGCCTCTGCGCCAGCAGCGCGGCCACCGCGCCCAGCGCCAGTGCCAGGGAATCGGTGGCCATATGTCCCGCGTCGCCGAGCAGCGCCAGGGAACCGGACAGCCAGCCGCCCACCGCCTCAACCATGGCGAAGGCGAAGGTGATTACAAGGCCCCAGACCAGCGGGCGCAGGTGGCCGCTGCCGCGGCGGTGGTGGACGTGGTCGTGCACGGATTCCTCTCTACTAACTCGATCTCTTGTAGGAGCGGGGACCGCCAAGGATGGCGGAATGCCGCCCAGCGGAAATGCAGATTTTGCAGGAGCAAAAATCTGCCCATGCCCGCGATCTGAGCCTGATCGCGAGCATGGCCCGCTCCCACAGGTATTATTTCCGGCCAATCGTCAGCCGTTCCCAGCCGGAGTAGTCTTTGCGGCTCTCGATACTATTTAAACCGGCAGCGGCAAATATTTCGCGCACCGCCTCCGCCTGCTGCCAGCCGTGCTCGACGATCAGCCAGCCGGCGGGCCGCAGGTATTCAATACTTTTCTGCGCAATCCATTCGATATCCGCCAGACCCTCGCGCGCGGCCACCAGCGCCAAGCGGGGCTCGAAGCGCACATCGCCCTCCTCCAGGTGCGGATCGGCGGCGTCGATATAGGGCGGGTTGCTGAGGATCAGGTCGAATTGCTGCGGCGGTATCTGCGCAAACCAGTCGCTCCGCAGAATCTGCACCTTGTCCAGTTTAAGAGCGCGGCGGTTTTCCTCCGCCAGCGCCACTGCCTCCGCGGATTTTTCCGCAGCGACTATCCGCCAGCCGGGTTTTTCCGAAGCCAGCGCCAGGGCGATGGCACCCGTGCCCGTACCCAGGTCCAGCGCGCGCAGGGTTTCCTGCGGACAGAGTTCCAGCGCGGTCTCTACTAGCAGTTCGGTTTCCGGGCGGGGGATCAGGGTGGAGGGATCGACCTTGAGCGGCAGCGACCAGAATTCCCGCGTACCGGTGAGGTGGGCCACCGGTTCGCCGTTATTGCGACGCTCAAACAGCGCATCGAACTCTACCTGCTCGGCTTCACTCAACTCGTATTCCGGCCAAGTGTAGAGCCAGGTCCGCGGACGGCCGAGGATATGGCCGAGCAGAATTTCGGTATCGAGGCGGGCGGTGTCGCTGTCGGCGAGTCCGGCGCTACGGGCGAGATTTTGTTTGACGGTAGTCATAGGGTAGAACACTACTTTGTAGGAGCGGCGGGGCGGCCATCCGCCGTTGGCCGCGAACTGACTGTGGCCAGGGCCACCTCCGATCGCGGCCAACGGCCGCTCCTACAAGAGCAATCCATAGGGGCATCCATCACTGCCCGAGGGCGGCCAGCTGATCCGCCTGGTGCTCGGTGCGCAGTGGCTCGATCACTTCGTCCAGCGCGCCCTGCATGATTTCGTCCAGCTTGTACAGGGTGAGGCCGATGCGGTGATCGGTGACCCGGCCCTGGGGGAAATTGTAGGTGCGGATGCGCTCGGAGCGGTCGCCGCTGCCCACCAGGTTGCGGCGCGCGTCGGAAATCTCCTGCGCGGCGGCGGACTCCTGCTCGCTCTGCAGCCTGGCCTGCAGCAGCGCCATGGCCTTGGCGCGGTTCTTGTGCTGGGAGCGCTCGTCCTGGCACTCCACCACGATGCCGGTGGGCAGATGGGTGAGGCGCACCGCGGAGTCGGTTTTGTTCACGTGCTGGCCGCCCGCACCGGAGGCGCGGTAAGTGTCCACGCGCAGGTCCGCCTTGTTGATCTCAATCGCGTCGCGCTCGTCCGGTTCCGGCATCACCGCCACCGTGCAGGCGGAGGTGTGGATGCGGCCCTGGGATTCGGTTTCCGGCACCCGCTGCACCCGGTGGGCGCCGGATTCGAATTTCAGTTTTGCGTAGACCTCCTCGCCGGCCACGCGGGTGATAATTTCCTTATAGCCGCCGTGTTCGCCGGGGTTTTCGCTGATGATCTCGATGCGCCAACCCTGTTTTTCCGCGTAGCGGGAATACATGCGGAACAGGTCGCCGGAAAAAATCGCCGCCTCGTCGCCACCGGTGCCGGCGCGGACTTCCAGGAAGACGTTCTTGCGATCGTTGGGGTCTTTCGGCAGCAGCAGCGTCTGCAGTTCGCGCTCCAGCGGCTCCAGTTGCGTCTCCGCTTCGCGCAGCTCCTCCTGGGCCATCTCGCGCATCTCTGCATCGCTCTCACCCAGCATCTCCCGCGCCGCGGCCATGTCGTCCTGCAGGCGCTTGTAACGGCCGTAGCATTTCACCACCTCCTCCAGCTCGGAGTACTCGCGGGACAGATCGCGGAACTTGCCCTGGTCGCCGATGATGTCCGCATCCCCGAGCAGCGCGGACACCTCCTCGTGGCGCTCCACCAGGTTTTCCAGCTTGTTCAGTACCGAATCTTTCATTCGTCTTTTTTACTCTCTGCTTCTGTTTCCGCGAAGGGGTCCAGGCCGACGATTTCCCGCGCCAGGCGCAGCCGCTGCAGGTCCCCTTCGGCGGTGGCGCGCCTGAGGTTGACCGTGGGGGCGTGTATCAGTTTGTTGGTGAGGGAGCGGGCCAGCTGCTCCAGCAGCCGCCGCGGGTCCTCGCCCTTGTCCAGCTGCAGCAACACTTTTTCCAGCTCCGTGTCGCCGATCTGCTGCGCGCGCATGCGGTAACTGCGGATGGTGTCCACCGCACCCAGGGCGCGGTGTTCGCGCATAAACGCACTGGCTGCGGCGTCGACAATGGTGTGGGCGGCCTCGGCGGCCTTTTCCCGCGAGCGCTTGCCCTCGTCGATCACCCCGCGCAGGTCGTCGACGGTATAGAGGTAGACGTCGTCCAACTGGCCCACTTGCGGTTCGATATCCCGGGGCACGGCGATATCCACCATAAACACGGGCCGGTGGCGGCGCTGCCTGAGGGCCGATTCCACCGCGCCCTTGCCGAGGATCGGCAGTTGGCTGGCGGTGGAGCTGATCACGATATCCGCCCGCGACAGGTGCTCGGGGATATCCGCCAGCAATATGGCCTCTGCGCCGAAATTATCCGCCAACTGTTCCGCGCGGTTCAGGGTGCGGTTGGCGACGATCAGCTGCGCAACCCCCTGGTCCAGCAGGTGCCGCGCCACCAGTTCGATGGTCTCGCCGGCGCCGATCAGCAGCGCCGTCTGCTGTCCCAGGTCGGTGAAGATGCGCGACGCCAGGGATACCGCGGCGTAGGCCACGGACACCGGGTTCTCGCCGATGGCGGTCTCGGTGCGCACCTTCTTGGCCACCGCGAATACCTGCTGGAAGACACTGTGCAGCAGGCTGCCGACACTGCCGCTCTCGCGCGCAACCGCGTAGGCGGACTTGATCTGGCCCAGGATTTGCGGCTCGCCCAGCACCAGGGAATCGAGGCCACAGGCCACCTGCATCATATGGCGCACCGCATCCTCGCCGCGGTAGCTGTAGTGGCTGGCGGCCAGTTGCTCCCGGGGTACCTGGTGGTAATCCGCCAGCCACTCCAGCAGCCGCTCTTCCGACACCTCGCCGTAAATCTCGGTGCGGTTGCAGGTGGAGAGTATCGCCAGTTCCGCACAGCCCAGGGCTTTGCGCGCATCCGCCAGGGCGCCAGGCATCACCTCCGGGGCAAAAGCCACCCGCTCGCGCACCTCGATCGGGGCGCTATCGTGGTTGATACCCAGGGCGAGGATTGGCATAGGCTCCTGTCGGCGTTAAATCTGGTGGTGGCAGCGGACTGCGGGAGCGCATTTTCCCGGGCGGCCGCGCCGCTTGCAAGCGAGCCGGCCGTTAAATTGAGGGTTAAAATAGACGCAGACTTTGCTTTTGCGAACCCTGAGCACGGTCCGGGGGTCCAATCACGACTAGAATTATACGGCGATAACCGCTCAAAAGACGCCATCTGATGTCCCCGTAACGTACGGATACGCCCTTATGCCTCCAGCAATCCCGGCCCGCTTCTCCCGCCTGCTTTCCCACAAGTCGCTGCTCGCCGCGGCCATCTGCGCGCTGCTCGGCGCCTGCGCCCAGCAATCTGCCCGGGAAGAGACTCTCCCGGAGCCGCAGCCCCAGCCCGTGGCGCCCGCAGAGGAGAAAGCCGACGCCCGCCCCTTCCCCATCGAGACCTTCTACACCCTGCTGGTGGCGGAGGTGGCCGGCAACCGCGAGCAGTATGACGTGGCCCTGGCCAACTACTACTACCAGGCCGAGCGCACCAAGGACCCCGGGGTGGCGGCCCGAGCCACCCACATAGCGCGCTTCCTCAACGCCCGTCGCGCGGCGCTGCGCTCGGCGCAGCTGTGGGTGGAACTGGAGCCGGAGGAGGTAGAGGCGCAGCTGGCCGCCACCGCCGAACTCGCTCTGGCGGGGGAGCTGGACACAGCGCTGGCCCACGCGGAAAAAGCCCTGGACCTGGGCGGCGACGCCCCGCTGCAATCCCTCGCCGCCGCCGCGGTGGCGGATGAAAAAGTGGAAGAGCGGACCCTGGCGGAATTTCGCCGGCTGGCGGAGAAGTATCCGCAAAACGGCGAGGCGGCCCTGGCCCACGCGATGATGCTGCGCGCCCAGGAGCAATACCCACAGGCTCTGTCCATCGTCCACCGGGTGCAGGAACAGCACCCGGAAATGCTCGACGCGCCGCTGCTGGAAACCCACCTGCTGGTGGACCAGAACAGGCGCGAAGAGGCCCTGCAACTGCTGGAGAACCTGGTGCGCACCTACCCCCAGGAGAGCCGCCTGCGCCTGCAGTATGCGCGCCTGCTGATCCGCAAGGACCTGGACCTGGCGCAACAGCAGTTCGCCGAGCTGGTGGCCCAGCGCCCCTACGACGGCAACATGATCCTGTCGCTGGCGCTGATCCGCTTTGAAACCGACAGCCTTACCCAGGCCAAACCCCTGTTCGAGCGCCTGCTCAAGCTGGATCAGCACCAGTCCGCGGCGCATTTCTACCTGGGCAGCATCGCCGAGCGGGAAAAAGACGTCGACGGCGCTATCGCCCACTACCGCGCAGTGGAACCCGGCGGCGATTATGTGGAGGCGATTACCCGCGGCACCCAACTGCTGGCCACCGCCGGCCTGGCGGGGAACAACCGCGACTGGTTTGCCGAACTGCGCCGGCGGCACCCGGAGCAGGCGGAACACTTTTACCTGCTGGAGGCGGAGCTGCTGAACAAGCATAAGCGTCACCAACAGGCCCTGGAATTGCTCGACAAGGCCCTGGAGCAGCATCGGGAGAGCGGCCGCCTGATCTACGCCCACGCCGTCACCAGCAGCCACCTGGGAAATTCCGCCGCCTACGAGAGCGGCCTGCGCAAACTGCTGGAACGCGATCCGGACAACCCCACTCTGCTCAACGCCCTGGGTTACAAACTGACCGAGGACGACACGCGCCTCGACGAGGCGCAGCAGTTGATCGCCCGGGCACTGCAATTGCGCCCGGAGGATCCGGCTATTATCGACAGCATGGGCTGGGTGCAGTACCGTCTGGGCAATCACAGCGATGCGGTAAAGTATCTGCGGGAAGCCATGGAAAAACTGCCGGACCACGAAATCGCCGCGCATCTGGGCGAAGTACTCTGGGTGCAGGGCGATCGCGAACAGGCTGTGCAAGTCTGGCAGCGCGGCCTGGAAATCAATCCGCAGAGCAAAGTCATCCCGGCGGCCATGAAGCGGCTGCGCGACAAAGGGGGAGTGGAGCAGCATGTTTCTGAATCTTGAAAAAACGGGTCTCTGGAAAATCGCGGCACACAGTGAGCGCAGGGCGCTGCAGCGCCTGCTTCTCGGCTGGGTCGCCTTAACACTCGCAGCCTGTGCCGGCCAGCAGTCGCAACCGCAGCCGCGGCCCCCGATTGCGGCGGAATCGCCGGCGGCACAGCTCCAGCACTGGACCATCAACGGCAAACTGGGTGTGCGCTCGCCGGGGGAGAACGGCAGCGCCAATCTGCAGTGGTGGCAGCGCACCGCACAAAACTACCGCATCCATCTCAGTGGCCCGCTGGGCGCCGGCACCACGGTGATTACCGGCACGCCCGCCGGCGTGACCCTGCAAAAAGGCGGCGAGGTGCCGCTGCAGGCCGCCACCCCGGCGGAGCTCACCGCAGAGATTCTCGGCTGGCCGTTACCGGTGGCGGAAATGTACTACTGGGTGCGCGGCATGGCCGCGCCCGACGCGCCGGTGGAGGGCCAGCAGAAGGGCGGCCAGGGGCAACTGCAAAGTCTGCAGCAGGCCGGCTGGAACCTGAACTTCAGCGGCTACCAGAACGTCGGGGCCTACGTCTTACCCACCCGCATCGTGGCGGAAACCCGCCAGGCGGCGGGGCCGGTCAAAGTGACGCTGGTGATCAAGGAGTGGTTGCCGCAAAATTAGTGTCCTGTATGGTACTAAATAGTGACACCAGCGGGCCGCTAAGCGGCCAGATGCAAGCCGCACTTGCGCCGGCGTAGTCATTCTACGTCAAGCAAGTGCAACGCCGCAGATGGCTGCTTAGCGGCCCGCCCGAAGGGAGCCCCCCTCTTCACCTGGTAGAGAGGGCCCACAGCCGCGTTGCAGCTCTTGAAAATGGAATGACCATTCCCTGCGAGCTGCGCCTAACTGTGAACAATCTGGGGGGCTCTGGTATCACTATTTAGTACCATACAGGACACTAGCACCCGTTTTTTTTGCCGCAACCACAAATTTATGCCCGACCTGCAACTGCCGGCACCGGCCAAGCTGAACCTGTTCCTGCGTATCCTCGGCCGTCGCGAAGACGGCTACCACCGGTTGCAGACCCTGTTTCAACTGCTCGATTTCGGCGATCAGCTGGACTTCGAGCTGCGCGCCAACAGCGAAATCAGTGTCGACGCCGGCAGCCTGCAAATCCCGCTGCAGGAGAACCTGATCTATCGCGCCGCGCATTTGCTGCAACAGAGAACCGGCTGCACCGGCGGTGCATATATTCGCCTGCACAAAAACCTGCCCCTGGGCGGCGGCATTGGTGGTGGCAGCAGCGACGCCGCCACCACACTGCTGGGGCTCAACCAACTGTGGCAATGCCACCTCACCCTCAACGAGCTCGCGCAACTGGGCCGGCAGCTCGGTGCAGATGTGCCGGTATTCGTACGCGGCCGCACCGCCTGGGCGGAGGGCATCGGTGAAGTGTTGACTCCAGTGGTTACCGAGACCCGGCACTACCTGGTGCTGGTGCCGGACTGCCAGGTGAGCACCGCGGCGGTGTTCGGCGATCCGCGTTTGACAAGAGATTCTGCCCCAATTACATTAGCGCACCTTCGCGACCGGTGGTTGGACAGCGAATGGCTGGAAGAGTATTCCGGCAACGATTGCCAGCCCCTGGTCGAGAGCCTCTATCCAGCGGTACGCGCGGCCAAAGATTGGCTGCAGCAGTTTGCCAGAGCGCATCTGACCGGTACCGGGGCCTGCGTTTTCGCGGCTTTCGATTCGGCGCAAACGGCGGAAAGTATTCTCGCCAAAGCGCCGGCCGGGTGGCGGGGCCTTGTCGCCGCGGGGGTACAGGAATCCCCCGCGCACCGACAACTGAAAGCTGTTTCAAAAATTACTGGGGCGTAGCCAAGCGGTAAGGCAGCGGGTTTTGATCCCGTCATGCGTAGGTTCGAATCCTACCGCCCCAGCCATTCAAAGGTCAGAGGACAGAAGTCAGAAGACAGTCGCCTCACAATCCATCCCTCCTCCTCAATCGAAACACAAGGTACTCCCGTGGCTGACTTAATGGTGTTTACCGGCAACGCAAACCCGGAACTGGCACAGAAAGTTGTCGACCATATGGCGATCCCCCTGGGCGAAGCGGTGGTAAAACGCTTCTCCGACGGCGAGATTGCGGTTGAGATCACCGATAACGTGCGCGGCCGCGATGTGTTTGTAGTGCAGTCCACCTGCCAGCCCACCAACCGCAACCTGATGGAGCTGATCCTGTTGGTGGACGCCCTGCGCCGCGCCTCCGCCGGCCGCATCACCGCGGTGGTCCCCTACTTCGGCTATGCGCGCCAGGATCGCCGGGTGCGCTCCCAGCGGGTGCCGATTTCCGCGAAAGTGGTGGCGGATATGATGGTGAGCGTGGGTATCGACCGGGTGCTGACCGTGGATCTTCATGCGGAGCAGATCCAGGGGTTTTTCGACGTGCCGGTGGACAACGTCTACGGCTCCTCGGTACTGCTGGACGATATCGAGCGCCAGAGCTACGAGGACCTGGTGGTGGTCTCCCCGGATATCGGTGGCGTGGTGCGCGCCCGCGCGGTGGCCAAGAGCCTGGACTGCGAACTGGCGATTATCGACAAGCGCCGCCCGGCAGCCAATGTGGCCGAGGTAATGAATATCATCGGCGAGATCGACGGCCGCACCTGCTTGCTGGTGGACGATATGGTGGACACCGCCGGCACCCTGTGCAATGCCGCCAATGCCCTCAAGCAGCACGGCGCCAAGAAAGTGGTGGCCTACTGCACCCACCCGGTGCTGTCCGGCAAGGCGATCGAGAACCTGAACAACTCAGTGCTGGACGAACTGGTGGTCACGGACTCCATCCCTCTGGGCGACAAGATGCAGCGGGCCCCGAAGATCCGCCAGTTGACCCTGTCCGCCATGCTCGCCGAGTCCATGCGCCGAATCAGTAACGAGGAATCCCTGTCGGCCATGTTCAGATAACAGGAGACAGAAGCCTGAGGACAGATTTCGCTGCCTGTCCTCTGTCCTCCGTCCCCTGCCCTCTGTATAATACGCGCCCGCCCGGCCCCGCCGGGCGTTTACTATTGGGCCCGATTGGCCCGATTTACTTCAACGCCAGAGCGATCCGGTCGCAGGTCGCCCTGGGCAGACAACCCGAGGTTTTAATCCCATGTCTGATATCACATTGAACGCCAACGTCCGCAGCGACGAAGGGAAAGGTGCGAGCCGCCGCCTGCGTCGCCAGGAAGGTCGTGTCCCCGGCATCGTGTACGGTGGCAAGGCCGAACCGCAATCCATCTCCGTTCTGCAGAAGGAACTGTTCAAGGCCCTGGAAAACGAAGCCTTTTTCTCCTCCGTCGTGTCCCTGGACGTGGATGGCAAGGCAGAGAAGGTGATCCTGCGGGATCTGCAGCGCCACCCGGCGAAGCAGCAACTGCTGCACGTGGACTTCCAGCGCGTATCCGGCAACACCAAGGTCCATATCAAGGCGCCCCTGCACTTCCTCAATGAAGAAACCTGCAAAGGCGTCAAGGCCGGCGGCATTGTGTCCCATACCCTGACCGAACTGGAAATCAGCGCCCCCGCCGCCAAGCTGCCGGAGTTTATCGAAGTGGACCTGGCCGACCTGGAAATGGACGACACTATCCACATCTCCGACCTGAAACTGCCCGCCGGCGTCGAGTCTGTTGCCCTCTCCCACGGCCCGGACCACGACCTGGTTGTCGCTTCAGTACATAAGCCCCGCGGCGCTATCGAAGCGGCAGCCGAGGGTGAAGCTGAAGGCGAGAGCGGCGAAGGCTAAGAGTAAGCACATTGTCGAAAGGACCGGATACGCCAATCCAGTTGATCGTGGGCCTGGGCAACCCCGGCCCCGAGTACGACCGGACACGCCACAATGCCGGTGCCGATTTCGTCGCCGAGCTGGCGCGCCGCCATGGCGCCCAGCTCGTGCCGGACAGCAAATACCGCGGCCTCAGCGGCCGGGTGCGGATCGGCGGCGAAGATATTCGCCTGCTGATTCCCACCACCTATATGAATCGCAGCGGCCAGTCGGTGGGCCCGCTGGCACACTTCTTCAAGATACCCGTCCAGGCAATACTGGTGGCCCACGATGAACTGGACCTGCCACCAGGCACCGCGCGCCTCAAATCCGGCGGCGGCCACGGCGGCCACAACGGCTTGAGGGATATCATCTCCGCACTGGGCAACAATCGCGATTTTATGCGCCTGCGCCTCGGTATCGGCCACCCGGGCAGTGCCCGCGATGTGGTCAACTATGTGCTCCAGCGCGCCCCGGGCGCGGAACAGGAGCAGCTGGCAGACGCCATCGACCGCGCTGTCGACGTGATGCCCATCGCCGCTTCCGGCGACTGGGGTGCGGCCATGAAAGAACTCCACACCAACAGCAAAACGTAGAGTGCGCGGCGCGCCGCCCTACGCAACCGGAAAAACACCATGGGTTTTACTTGCGGTATCGTCGGACTGCCCAACGTGGGCAAATCCACTTTGTTCAACGCCCTCACCAAGGCGGGTATCGACGCGGAAAATTTCCCCTTCTGCACCATCGAGCCCAACGCCGGCGTGGTGCCGGTACCGGACCCGCGCCTGGATAAGCTGGCAGAGATCGTCAAGCCCCAGCGGGTGATCCCCACCACCATGGAATTCACCGACATCGCCGGTCTGGTGGCGGGCGCCTCCAAGGGCGAGGGCCTCGGTAACAAGTTCCTCGCCAATATCCGCGAGACCGACGCCATCGCCCATGTGGTGCGCTGCTTTGAAGACGACAACGTCATCCACGTGGCCAATCAGGTGCACCCGGTATCGGACATCGAGGTGATCAACACCGAGCTGGCGCTGGCGGACCTGGAAACCGTGGAAAAGGCCCTGCAGCGCTTTACCCGCGCCGCCAAGGGCCAGGACAAGCACGCAATCCGGATGAAGGCGCTGCTGGAAAAGATCCAGCCACACCTGAACGAGGCCAGACCGCTGCGCTCCATGGGCCTGGGGGAAGACGAATTGGCGGATCTCCGCGAACTGAGCCTGCTCACTGTCAAGCCCACCATGTATATCGCCAACGTGGATGAGGACGGCTTCGAGAACAATCCGCACCTGGATGCGGTGGCCGCCATCGCCGCGGAGGAAAATGCGGTACTGGTGCCCATCTGCAACAAACTGGAAGCGGAAATCGCCGAATTGGACGACGACGAAAAACAGGAATTCCTGGAAGAACTGGGCATGGAGGAGCCGGGCCTCAACCGCGTGATCCGCGCCGGCTATCAACTGCTGGGCCTGCACACCTACTTCACCGCGGGGGTCAAGGAAGTGCGCGCCTGGACCATTCCCGTGGGTGCCACCGCACCCCAGGCCGCGGGCAGGATCCACACGGATTTCGAGAAAGGTTTTATTCGCGCGGAGGTGGTGAGCTACAGCGATTTCGTCACCCACAAAGGCGAGGCTGGCGCCAAGGAAGCGGGAAAATGGCGCCTGGAAGGCAAGGACTATATCGTCGCGGACGGCGACGTGATCCATTTCCGCTTTAACGTCTAACGACGAACAACTCCTTTTTTAGTAGGAGCGGCCGTTGGCCGTGATAGATAGCCAGCCCGACTCCGCGCCAGCTATTCCATCGCAACCAACGGCCGCCCCTACCGGCCCCCACACCACATGACCCAATCCAACTGGAAAATCGGCCTGCCCCTGGCACTGATCACCGTATTTATGTGGGCCCTGCTCCCCATTGCTCTCAAGGGTCTGCTGGACACCATCAGTGCCACCACCGCCACCTGGTACCGTTTCGTGGGCGCCGCGGTGCTCGCCGGTGGCTACTACAGCTGGTCGCACCAGCTCAACCTGCGCCAACTGTTCCAGCGCGCCCTGCTGCCTTTCACCCTGTGCGCGATGATCGGCCTGCTCACCAACTACCTGACCTACGCCTCCGGCCTCAAGTTCATCACCGCCGGCGCCGCCCAGATCGTCATTCAGTTGGCGCCACTGATACTGTTGATCGCCAGTGTATTTTGGCTGGGGGAACGCTTTTCGCCGCGCCAATGGCTCGGAGTCGCACTGGTGGCGGCGGGACTGCCGCTGTTCTTCAACCAGCGCCTGCCGGAACTGGTGAGTGGCGCGGACAGCGAATACCTGATGGGGCTGGGGCTTATCGTGGTGGCGGCGATCGGCTGGTCAGCGTACGGCTTCTTCCAGAAGAAAATCCTGGCCCGCGCCACGCCACAGGACCTGCTGGTGCTGATCTACTTCGCCGGCACCGTCAGCTTCCTGCCTCTGGCGGAGCCCACCAGCGTCATACAACTGGACTGGCTCGGCTGGCTGCTGTTGCTGTTCCTCACCGCCAACACCCTGATCGCCTACGGTGCCTTCGCCAAGGCCCTGGCCAACTGGGAAGCCTCCCGCGTCAGCGCCACCCTGGCCCTGGTGCCGCTGACCACCTTAGCCCTGAGCGCCGTCATAGGCGCCCTCTGGCCCGGCTACATCGAAGCGGAACCGCTCAACTGGATCAGCTGGCTGGGCGCCCTGAGCGTGGTTTGCGGCTCCCTTCTGGCCGCCGTGGGAAAAGGCCGCTGACTGCGCTAACTTACTGAAAAGACAGCGAAAACAGGGGTTGACAGTCCCGCTTCAGGGCCCGATAATGCGCGCCCTCGGTTGGCCCGGAAATCACACCGGACCTGAGCCGGGTCAAAGTGGCAAGGTAGCTCAGCCGGTTAGAGCGCAGCACTCATAATGCTGAGGTCGGGAGTTCAAGTCTCCCCCTTGCTACCACTTTCAATCGGCGAAATATATTTTTCGCCGTCCCGATACTGGGGCGTAGCCAAGCGGTAAGGCAGCGGGTTTTGATCCCGTCATGCGTAGGTTCGAATCCTACCGCCCCAGCCATTTTTCAAATCGTAAAAACTTCCCTAGCGGCTCACAGTCCGGTCGAGACGGGCACCTGCGAACCCGGGTGTATAGTGCGACCGGCGTCCACCCCGGCCAACCGCATTCCGATACGTCTTACCCACTCAAAACCGAGAATGCAAACTCCAAGCGACATTGCGGCGAGGGCCAACCCCCGAGGACCGAGCACGGCGCTCTCCTCGAAACAGGTCCATACAAACTGCCCCACGCAGAGCATCGCCACCACCAGCAGTGTAGGCCGGCGGCCGATACGGCTCACAACAAATACTCCCAGCGGCGCGCCCAGCGCCACCACCGGCGCCGCGGCGAGCCAGTTGCCGAACACGCCCGGCTGCCAGTCACCACTGAGGCTTTTCCCCACCACACCGACGACGGAGGTAAACGCCATAATCACTACCGAAGTGGGAATCGCGATCTTCAGATCCACCCGGCACAGTACTACCAGCGCCGCGTAGATCACCATATCGATACCCACGCCGGTCACCGCCGCGGCGAAGCCGCCCGCCAGTAAACCCAGCACCAGGCCCAAACTGAAATCCTGGCGCTCCCGCCCGCGGGCATCGCCGGTGAAAGAAGTGATTTCCCCCAGACGGTACAGGTGCAGAACGCCAAAGCTGCCCCAGAGAACTGCAAAGGTCAGCTTTATCCACAGATCCGCCACAAAGGGGGCAATCAGAAATATGCCCAGGGATGTGCCGACCAGACTCCCCAGCATAGCGCCGCGCAACATCGACCAGGCGAGCGGCTGCCGCCGGCACAGGATAAAGATACTGGCGCTGACCATACCGATGGATTGCACTGCAAAACTGAAATCCCGTCCCAGACTCGCCGGCATATCGAACAGCAGCACCAGCACCGGAAAGCCCACGGTGCCGCCCCCCATGGGAGTGGAACCGGCTGCGTAGCTGCCCAGCGCCATGGCGAGAGCCATCGGCCAGTGATCCTCAGCGGTTTGCCAGTGGCCAAACACCGCTACCAGAATAAGCCAGCCGCCATAAAAAACCGCCAGCCACAGCCCCCAAAGCCAAAGTCTACTTCTTCCGGTACTAGCGTGGTGTCTCATACTAAATGGTCCTATCAGCCCCCCCAAAATGCTCACAGTTAGGCGCAGCTCGCAGGGAATGGTCATTCCATTTTCAAGAGCTGCAACGCAGCTGTGGGTATTTTGGGGGGCTCCCTCCGGGCGGGCCGCTAAGCAGCCATCTGCGGCGTTGCATTTGCTTGACGTAGCCGGCTACGCCTGCGCAAATGCCCCTTGCATCTGACCGCTTAGCGGCCCGCTGATATGACCATTATTCTTATCCATGAGCCCAATCGCATCTGGCGGTTACATCACATCATCAGGCACTTGCCTGCATCTTGGCCAATTTGGACAGCTGATGCAGGGATCCCAGTTGGGCGTAAATAGGCGGCAGGAAACCCCGCTTGCGGAAGTCCTCAAACTGCTCTTCGCTCAGCTCGTTGAGCTTCTTCTCATCGACGATATAGAGTCCGTTGAGGTTGATCTTTTCCTCTCCGGCGTTGACTGAAACCGATTGGGCCGTCAGCAATTCCATATCGACCAAAACCTTTACAAAAGCTTTGGTCATCTGGTCGCTCTCCAGGAAACTGACCAGAGTCTGCTTTTTGGTCTTCAGGTAGTCCGTCTCCTCGCCCGATTCGGTAAACAGGGCATTCCCCTCCTCCTCGGTCACCAGCGGACTGTTCTCGATCAGAGCGACCATCAACTGCTCCTGCTCCTGGCCATTCGGCGCCAGCACAAAGGGATGGTTGCGGATACAGCCCGGCACAAATACGCCCTGCCATTGGCCGTCCTCTACAAACAGGTTCTCCCCCACCTTCAGGCTCAACAGAGCCACCGACTGGAACTGCCCGGTATCGGAATTCTTGACAAAAACAATCGGGTATTCGGCCCCGAGGCGGCTGAACTCGTGCGCAGTCACCGGAACCATATGGCTGTTCTTCACATGCTCAAAGCTGCCCAGCTCGCTCACCTTCAGGTTGCGGTGAACGTCGCTGCGCAGGGGAACGATTTTGGGGGCTTGGTTAGTCGTCATACAACACCATTGGATTGATCTGGTTATTCTGATTGAAGCCGGAGAGTATATTTTTTATACGGCCAGATTTCCATAAGCAATTTGGGCCAACCCGGCTGGCCAGGGGCCCCTTCTCAGGGTGCGCCGACGGCAAAACCGCTGTCTTGCACGACCTATGGCCGCCCCCAGAGAGCCGTGGATGGCCCGAATAAAAAGGGGAAGCAGAGACTCCCCTTTTCCATACCTACCTCCAATCGGCATTCTGGCTCAGAACCTGGCGGAAATCCCCAGATCAATCCGACGAGCGTATTCGTACTCGTACAACGGGAATCCAGAAGTGAACCCCGATCCCGGAGTAATTTCAGCATTATTGCCGTACTGAGTCGCATCCTCCTCCAGAAGATTCGTAGCATTCAACTTAACATCTATATTGTCGGTAACCTGCCACAATGCGCTCAGATCAAGAGTGCCGAAATCATCATGCAAGCGGTTGCCATAGGAACCGGTCTCGCGAATCATATATTCGCTTCGCCAGTTGTACGCCAAGCGAACGGAGAAGAGGTCATTTTCATAATAACCCATCAGGTTATAAACATGCTCTGAACTGTCGCTCAGTACTGTTCGGCCATCCGTATAAGTGTCGGGATTCGTTTCGGTATCAGTATTGGTGTAGTTCAAAATGGTACCAAAACCATTACCGAAATCCTGTTGGTAGCTCAGTTCAAAGCCCTGAATAGTTGCGTCATTGTTGTTGTCTTTGACCTGAACCGTCCAACCAGCCGCTTCCTCCTTTGGACGGAGAACTCCGGCAAACGGAATTTCAGCGGCAGTCGCGTCAGTGTTGGTATAGGTAACGAAGTTCCTCACATCCTTGTAGAAGATAGCACCAGACAAGAGCGAACCTTCAGTGAAGTACCATTCAAGACCGATATCGAACTGATTGGCAATAAATGGATCCAGATCCACGTTACCGATAACCCAGAACTGATTGTCGGCAAGATCATCGTCTGCACCAGACACCTGTGGATTGACATACATATCTACATATTGAGGACGCGCCATAACACGGGCGGCCGAGGTGCGAAGGATGACATCATCACTCAGATCCATAGCCAAGTTAAAGCTCGGCAGGAATTCGGAGTAATCACCGTCTATGTCCTCTTGCAAATAATTGCCATCGGCATCCTGCAGATAGTAAGTAGAAGAGGCATCAGTAGTAACGTAACGCACACCAAAATTACCGCGCACATTATCGCTACCGAAAGTTGCCATCACGTAGACCGCGCTATTGGTTTCATCAACCTCACTGTAGGAACCCAGATCCTCCTCTTTGCCAATAGTAGCGGATCTGGCCCAGTCCTTAGCCGCATCAGCATCGATTTTTGGTATCTCGTAGCTGCCGGCGTCTATGGTTCCATCCAGAACCTCAGCAGTGGGGATCACCGGATCGAACGAGGAACTCAGTAAGTAAGTGTATTTACGGCTGCTGGTATTGTGGTCGGACCACTTCAGGCCTGCTTTAATCGCATTGATCGCACCAAATTCCACATCGAATTCCAGATCCGATTGAAAATAAGTCTCATCGTCTGTCTTGGGTGTGGCATTGTAGTTAGCGCCTGTTCCCATAGCCAGTGAGCCGGGATCATAGCTGCTCATGTCGAAGCTACCGAGGTCCCAGGATTGCCGTCCGAAGAAGTCGTAAGTGCCGTCTACAGGGGTACCACCAGATCCATCATCCAAAACCATTTCAAAATCAGTACCACCGGAGGAAGTGGTTCTTCCCGCCTGGAAACTGAGAATATAGCCGTCACCGGAATAATCGACACTCAGATCGTAAACGTCCGAGCTCATGGTGGCTTCGCGAGGTCGTGCCTGATAATAAGCGACCGCTATCGGCCCGCGAGCCGTAGTGCCATTGATTTTATCCTCGGGATCAACAGTGATCGGATCGCCATTTTCGTCTGCACACCAGCCGCAGTTACCCTGGGTAAGCCACAGAGCATAGTTAGTGTTATCCGCCTCCATTTTCATATCGATAGCGTTAAATACGATATCCAGGCGGTCGTTGGGCTGATACTGAAAAGTGGCGGTAACCGCTGAACGTTTGCGCTCTTGTTCGAAAGCCACGGGACCGGCGCCCCACTCCCAGAAAGCTTCATTTCCCTGGCGCTGCAGGCTGCGTTCCTGGGAAACAGCGGAGACCAGCACACCGAAAGTTTCAGAGTCGTTTTTCCAGCTGGCAAGCCCCGACGCCTGCGGGTCTACTTCATTGGAATCCGATTGGTAGGAGCCTTCCAACGACCCGTGCAAAGTCATGGAATCCAAATCCAGCGGTTTGCGGGTATTGATTTCGACGGTACCGCCCACACCACCTTCCGCCAGGTCGGCCTGTGCACTCTTGTACACCTTGATATCGCCAACCAGTTCAGACGGCAGCAACTCGTAGTTGAAGCTGCGCTTGGCCGGCTCCAGTACAAACCAACCGGTGGAGGCGACGTTCTGGCCATTCAAGGTGGTCAGGGTCAAGTCGTTGCCGGCGCCGCGAATAGAAACGGCGGCACCTTCATCAAATTGCCGCTGAATAGTTACGCCGGGTACACGCTGCAGGGATTCGGCGACGTTTTTGTCCGGGAATTTGCCGATATCTTCGGCAGAGATTGCATCTACAATCGCATGGGAATCGCGTTTGGTGCTGAGAGCGTCCTGGAGTGAACCGCGGATACCGGTTACGGTAACCTCTTCCAGGTTTTCACCACTTTGGGCCTGGGCCAACGGCGCCACCAGACCGCCACTGAGCATGGCCGCACTGATGGAGAGTGCGAGTTTATTGCGCTTGAGCATCGGTTTCCCCTTCCTTTTTTATTGATATAAAGGTTTGGTTAGAAATTTTCTTTACCTTGCACCTCAAAATGATAGCGCTGTCATTATTTAGAATGATAGCGCTGTCATTTTCGGCGTCGACAATACACAGAAAGAAAATAAAAAGCTACCGCCTCGGTGCTAATTTTGCGAAAGGTTTGATTGATTTAGCACAGGTCCGGTAAGCAATCTGGAAAAAACTTTGTGAAACAATAAGTTATAGATAATTCAAAGAATTCGAGCGAAGCGGAAAATAATTACTTATGACAGCTGAGGCATTTCCACTTATTCGGACTTGATCAGAAAACCGTCAGAATGGAAGGCTTATTCAAGGAAGTTCTTTTGAAATATCTGTCCTGCCCCACGCTTGGCGCAGGGCAGAGACAGACCGGTTAAATATTACTCAATTTCCTTGATACGCATAGAGCTGGTGTGGCCGCCCACGTTCACACGTTCGCCCTGAGTGATCAGAATCCGCTGGCCCTTTTGCAGGTCCAGGCGGGAGCCCAGCACTTCGATGATCGAGTCGGTCAGGTGACCCAGGGGCACCGAGGCGGGATCGAATTCCACCGCTTCCACGCCGCGCAGCAGCACCAATTGGCGCGCCACCCGCGGGTGGCGGGTGAGTGCGTAGATGGGCAGGTGGGTGGTAGCCCGGGACATGATGCGCGGGGTGCGGCCGGACTCGGTGAGCGCAGCCACCGCGCATAGGTTCTCGACCCGCGCGGCCACATCGATGGCCGCCTGGGCGATCACCGTGTCGATGCGGTCGGAAGCGCTCTGGTTTGCGGCCGGTCGCGGTACGCTGCCCAGGTACTGTTCCGCGCCCACGATCACCTCGGCCATGGATTCCACCGCGGCCACCGGGAAGTCGCCGGCGGCAGTCTCGGCGGAGAGCATCACCGCATCGGTGCCGTCCAGCACCGCGTTGGCCACGTCCATCACTTCGGCGCGGGTGGGTGTGGGGCTGGTGATCATGGATTCCATCATCTGGGTCGCGGTGATCACGCCGCGGTCCAGGGCATTGGCGCGGTTGATCAGCTTTTTCTGCACGCCGATCAGGGCCGGATCGCCGATCTCCACACCCAGGTCGCCGCGGGCCACCATAATGGCATCGGCGGCGAGGATCAGATCGTCCATCTGCTGGTCGTCGGCCACTGCTTCGGCCCGCTCCACCTTGGCGACGATGGCTGCCTGGCTGCCCGCCTTCTGCATGGCCTGTCGCGCGGTCTCCAGGTCCTCGGCGCAACGGGGGAAGCTCACCGCTAGGAAATCCACATCCAGTTCGGCGGCGAGAACGATGTCCCGATAATCCTTTTCTGTCAGCGCGGGGGCTGAAAGGCCGCCGCCGAGAAGGTTGATGCCTTTGTTATTGGACAGTTTGCCCCCTTGGAGCACCCGGCAGAAAAGTTTCTGCGGAGTGGTACCGGTGACTTCCAGGCGGATCTTGCCGTCGTCCAGCAGCAGGATATCGCCGGCCTTGCAGTCGCTGATCAGGGTCGGGTAGTCCACACCCACGCGGTGCTGGTCACCGCCCTCTGCCGGACAATCGGCATCCAGGGTGAATTCGCTGTTGTTCTCCAGCCAGATACTGCCCTCGGCAAAGCGGGCAATACGGATTTTTGGACCTTGAAGATCCCCCAGTACCGCGACCAGCTTGTTTTGCGCGGTGGCCGCGCGGCGCACTTCCGCCACGCGGCGGCGGTGGTCGTCGGCGGAGCCGTGGGAGAAATTGAGGCGCACGATATTGACACCGGCACGGATCATTTCTTCGATCACATTGGGCTTGTCAGTGCCCGGGCCGAGGGTGGCGACGATTTTAGTATGGCGAATCATAGTAACCAGTTAGAGTTATTTGGTGAGACTAGAGAGATTAATACCCTCTCCCGTATGCGGGAGAGGGGAAAATGAGCGCGGGCCTCACGGCCCGACGCGGAGCTGGAGCCTTCAGCTCAGCTAAGGAGCCTTCAGCCCGCCTAAAAAAGCTCCGAGCTCCCGGGGTATCAGACAGTTTCGGCTACGCGCTCCTGCAACTGCAACGCTTCCGACATCGCCAGGCTGGTGTCCAGCATGCGGTGGGAGAAGCCCCACTCGTTGTCGTACCAGGCCATCACCTTGACCAGGTTGCCGTTGACCCGGGTGTGGTTGGCGTCGAAGTGGCTGGAAGCCGTGGTATGGTTGAAATCCACGGATACCAGCGGCTGGTCACAGTAGGTCAGTACGCCGCCGCTGGTTTCCGCCGCTTGCTGCATAATGCTGTTGACCTCTTCCACGGTGGTTTCGCGCCCGGCGATAAACTGGCAGTCCACCAGGGAAACATTGTTTACCGGCACACGCACGGCCATGCCGTCGAGCAGTCCCTTGAGTTCCGGCAACACCAGGCCCACCGCCGCGGCCGCACCGGTTTTGGTGGGGATCATATTGTCGGCGGCGGCGCGGGCGCGGTAGATGTCCGCATGCACCGCATCCTGGGTGTTCTGATCGTTGGTGTAGGCGTGCACGGTGGTCATAAAACCGCGCTCGATGCCCAGCTCCCGGTGCAGCGCCTTGGCCACCGGCGCGAGGCAGTTGGTGGTGCAGGAAGCGTTGGAAACCACTTTGTGGTCGGCGGTGAGTTTGTCATCGTTTACGCCGTAGACCACAGTGAGGTCTGCATCCTTGGAGGGCGCGGAAATCAATACGGCTCTGGCGCCGGCGGCCATATGTGCCGAGGCCGAGGCCTTGTCTGTAAAGCGTCCGGTACATTCCAGCACCAGGTCCACCCCAAGTTCTTTCCAGGGCAGTTGCGCCGGGTCGCGCTCCTGGCACACCCGTACGCGGTCACCACCGATCACCAGCGCATCGCCATCGACAGATACCGGCGTGTTGAAACGGCCGTGGATGGTGTCGAAACGGGTCAGGTGCGCGTTGGACTCCACCGGAGCCAGGTCGTTGATGGCCACCAGCTGTACGCGGTCGCGATAGCCGGACTCGTAGATAGCACGGGTGACGTTGCGTCCGATTCTGCCGTAGCCGTTAATGGCGATCTTTATTTTCATCTCGCTTTACCTTCAATATTTTGGATTTTCCAATCAACCGCGCTTTCTCAACCTTTCAGCGCGGCTGCCTCTTTCGCCAAGCGGGTAATCTCCCCCCAGTTCTTTTCCACGACCAGGGAGGAAGCCGCCATCCAGGAACCGCCCACACACATCACGTTGGGCAGCGCCAGGTATTCCGCCGCATTGCCCGGGCCTATTCCGCCAGTGGGGCAAAACTGCACCTGCGCCAGGGGACCGGCAATGGACTTCAGCATGGGCACGCCACCCGCCGCCTGGGCGGGAAAGAATTTCTGGTAGCGATAACCCCGTTCCAGCAGGCGCATTACTTCAGACGGGTTCGCAGCGCCGGGCAGCAGCGGTACAGTGGAACCTTCCGCGGCATCCAGCAGTTTTTCGGTGGCACCCGGGCTTACCAGGAAGCTCGCGCCGGCGTCCACGGAACGCTGTAAATCATCACCGCTCAGTACAGTGCCCGTGCCCACATGGGCGTCCGGCAGGTGTTTGGCTATCCGCTCCACCGCCGGCAGCGCCGCCTCGGTACGCAGAGTGATTTCCAGCACGTTCAGTCCACCTTCCACCAGCGCTTCGGCCAGCGGCAGGGCGTCTTCGACATTATCGATAACCAGGACCGGGACAACTCCAGCCTGCTCCAGTATTTCGGAGATATTCTTTTGCATCATCAAATTCCAAATTGCTCTTTGTAGCGGACCTGCGGCCCACGGACCGGGCAGAAACCCGGCGTTTACGGCGCCCAGTAAACAGTGACCGATTTAAGGCCCTGCTTGAGAATACTGCGCACCGGCATTTCCAGTTCGTCGCTGCCCAGCAACGCCTCGCGGTAGACCCTGAGTTTCTCCTCACCGGTGATCAGCAGCTTGATATCCCGCGCCTGCAAAATTGCCGCAAGGGTCAGGGTCATACGCTCGGTGTGGCTGCCGGTGACTTCACTCTGCTGCGCGGTAATCGCGCGGCAGAGCTGATTGGACTGTGGGTCCAGCGCCTCCTGCAGACCCCGGGCATGGGGAAACAGCGAGGCGGTGTGACCGTCGCTACCCATTCCCAGTACGCAGACATCGAAGGGTCTGGGCAGTTCGCCGTAGGCCTGCTGGCAATCCGCCTCACCTTCCGCGGCGGTGGCGTGGGGCGTTTTCATTCCCAGGAAGGGTGCTCCCGAGGCGTTGTTCTGCAGCAGGTTGTCCTCGATAAACGCGTGGTTGCTGCCGCTGGCCGTTTTGTTCACCCAGCGCTCGTCCACCAGGGCGACTGTAATCTGCGGCCAGGGAAGCGGCCTTTTTGACAGGGCCTGGTACACGGGCTTCGGCGTGCTGCCACCGGAAACCAGGAAGGCCGCCTGACCGCGCTCCTTGATCCCCAACTGCAGCGCACTGGCGCAGTCGTTGGCCAGGGCCAGTACCAGACGCTCGCGATCCGGATAAAATTTCTCTTCTACCATTGCGCCCACCCCGATGTTATTGCGCGTTGAACCAGTGGCGCCCGTCCTGTTCCAGCAGATCGCCGGCCGCCTGTGGGCCCCAGCTGCCGGCCCGGTAGAGCTGCGGCTGATTATTGGTCTCGTGCCAGTGGTCGATGATCGGATCCACCCAGGCCCAGGCTGCGGCCACTTCGTCGCGGTGGATAAACAGAGCGGAGTTGTTGGCCGCCGCATCCAGCATCAGGCGCTTGTAGGCGTCGCTGCGGAAGGTGTCGTAGGTGTCCGACAGGGTGAGGTTCAGCTCCACCGGACGCAGCTCCATGGTCAGGCTGTCCATTTTCTTCGCCATCAGCACCAGCTTGATGCTCTCCTCGGGCTGCAGGCGGATCACCAGTCGGTTGGGTAATACATCCCCCGCCTCTGGGCTGAATACCCGGTGAGAGACTTTTTTGTACTGGATTACGATTTCCGCACAGCGCTTTTCCATGCGTTTGCCGGTGCGCAAATAGAAGGGCACACCCGCCCAGCGCCAGTTGTCGATATGGGCGCGAATGGCGACGAAGGTCTCTGTACTACTGGAGGCCGCTTCCAGCTCCTCCAGGTAGCCGGGCACCAGTTGGGTGCCCAGGCCGCCGGCCACGTACTGGCCGCGCACGATATTTTTGTCCACCGTATTACCCGCCAGCGGGCGCAACGCTTCCAGCACTTTGATTTTTTCGGCGCGAATATTTTTTGCCGACATGCTGTTGGGGGATTCCATCGCAATCAGGCACAGCAGTTGCAGCAAATGGTTCTGGACCATATCGCGCAACGCGCCGGTCTCGTTGTAGAAACCGGCCCGCCCTTCCAGGCCCACGGTTTCCGCGATGCTGATCTGGATATGGTCGATGGACTTGGCGTCCCAAAGGTGCTCGAACAGCACGTTGCTGAAACGCAGCGCCAGCAGGTTCTGTACGGTTTCCTTACCCAGGTAATGGTCGATACGGAAAATATTCTCTTCCGGGAAATAACTGGCGATCTTGCTGTTGATTTCGTCGGAGGTCTGCGCGTTGTAGCCGAGGGGTTTTTCCACCACCACCCGGGACTGACCGTTGATCAATCCCTTGAGAGACAGGTTTTCGCAGCAGGGACCGAATACCGCCGGTGGAATCGCCAGGTAGAAGAGCCGCACGCGATCCTCTTCGGCGCGGAGGATATCCGCCAGCTGGTCCCAGCGATCGTCCGGCTCGGCGATGTCCAGGGCCACTGCACGCAACAGTTGGCTGAAAGCCTGCCAGGCGGAATCGCTGTACTCGCCGTCGCGCAAATGGGTCTTCAGTGCCTCTTGGGCAGTGTCCAGGTACTGGTCGGCGTCTTCCTGGCGACGGCACACCGGAAAAATGCGGCAGCCTTCTGCCAAACTGCCCTCCAGATGGGCTCGGTACAGTGCGGGAATCAGCTTTCGCAGGGCCAGGTCGCCGCCGCCGCCGAATAACACCATGTCGAAAGGAGTAGCCATAAATTTGCTCTTAAAATTTCTGTATTTTCCCCGGTGCTCCGCCGCCATAAACGGCTATCGCGCACCGAAAAGCATCAAAACAATATGCTGCCACCGCTCTCCGCACCGCTGGCCAGCGCGCGCATATTGGCGAACAGTTCGCGTCCGGTACCGCGGGCGCTGGCAGACAGGTCGCACTCCGCCGGTTCCCGTGCAGCCAGTTCGGCGTCTTCCACATCTACACGCAGGATACCCGCCTCACAGTCCAGTTCGATCAGGTCGCCGTCCCGGATTTTGGCGATGGGGCCGCCGTCGACTGCCTCCGGGGATATATGGATCGCCGCCGGCACCTTACCGGAAGCACCGGACATACGCCCGTCGGTAATCAGTGCCACCTTGAAACCGCGGTCCTGCAGCACGCCCAAGGGCGGGGTCAGCTTGTGCAGTTCCGGCATGCCGTTGGCGCGGGGGCCCTGGAAGCGCACCACCGCAATAAAGTCTTTGTCCAGTTCGCCGGCCTTGAAGCTGTCGATCAGTGCGTCCTGGTCGTGGAACACCACCGCCGGAGCCTTCACTTTCAAATATTCCGGTTTGAGAGAGGAAATCTTTATCACACTCTTACCGAGGTTGCCCTCCAGCAATTGCAGGCCGCCGTGGCTGGAGAAAGGATCGCTGACGGGGCGGATAATCGTCGTGTCGCCGCTCTTCTCTGCGGTCGGGCGCCACACCAGGCCGCTCTTGTCTTCGTTGAGGAACGGGTCGTAGCAATAAGGTTTGAGGCCGGAGTCGCCCAATACCGTGTGTACATCGTCGTGCAGCAGGCCGGCGTCCAGCAGCTCGCGAATCAGGAGTTGCATGCCACCGGCGGCGGCGAAGTGGTTGATGTCCGCAGTGCCGTTGGGATACACGTGGCACAGCAGCGGCACGATGTCGGAGAGTTCCGCCATATCCTGCCAGGTCAGCTGAATGCCCGCCGCGCGGGCCATGGCCACCAGGTGAAGAGTGTGGTTGGTGGAACCACCGGTGGCCAACAGGCCGACGATGCCGTTGACAAAGACTTTTTCCGTGAGAATTTTCGAGAGGGGCGTGAACTGGCTGGGCTCGGTGATCCGCACCAGTTGTTTTACCGCTTCATCATTGAGCGCGTTGCGCAACTCGGTGCCGGGGTTTACGAAGGAACTGCCGGGCAGCTGCAGGCCCATGATTTCCACCAACATCTGGTTGCTATTGGCAGTACCGTAAAAGGTACAGGTGCCCGGGCTGTGGTAGGAGGCGCTCTCCGCTTCCAGCAGTTCCTTGCGCCCTACCTTGCCCTCCGCATAGAGCTGGCGCACCCGCACCTTTTCCGCATTGGACATTCCGGTGGGCATGGGCCCCGCCGGTACGAATACCGCCGGCAGATGGCCAAAGGCCAGTGCACCGATCACCAGTCCCGGGACGATCTTGTCGCAGATCCCCAGGTAGAGGCCGCCCTCGAAGACATCGTGGGACAGGGCCACCGCGGTGGACATGGCGATCACATCGCGGGAGAAAAGTCCGATTTCCATACCGGGGCGACCCTGGGTCACGCCGTCGCACATGGCGGGTACGCCGCCGGCTACCTGCGCGCTGGCACCACTGCGCATCGCAGCTTCTTTCAGCAGCTGCGGATAGGTACCGTAGGGCTGGTGCGCCGACAGCATGTCGTTGTAGGCGGTGACTATTGCCAGGTTGGGCCCGCGCCCGGAGGCGATCAGGTTTTTGTCGCGGTCGCTGGAAGCGGCAATAGCGTGCGCCAGGTTGCCGCAGGACAGCCGGGCGCTGGCGCGCCCCTCGATATGTTCGCGCTCTACTTGAGCGAGGTATTCTGCGCGCGTCTCCTCGCTGCGCTGGATAATCCGCTCGGTAACCGCCTGGATTTTGCTTTGTACCATAAAGATCCGTAACTCAACTGGTTGTGTAGGATGGGCAAAGCGAAGCGTGCCCATCGCACGCGTTAACTCGCTGTAACAGACGGCAAATCCGAGCGCTGCGGCGCCGGCCTTTGCCCGCCGGTAGCCTTCGGTCAGCGGCGCGATGGAACCGCCAGCCGGGTAGATCGCTACTTTCCAATTGTGTTGTAGCGCCGCAGCCAGCCCTTTCCCCAGTTCCACGCCACACAGGCACGAGAATAAATTTCCAAAATATGCCCCCAGACAAAAAATCTTGTGCTCATGCAGGGCAATCAGTGCATCCAAAGGTACGAAGCCAGCAGCTTGTGTAGCAGAATTGTGTTGCGCGGAAACCCTCGAAACCGGTGGCAATAGCAAGGCCGCCATTATGTAGTAAAATTACAAACACTTTCAAGCGCCTCAATTCACTTTCCCCCTGGAAGGATACCGCCGCATCTTCGGCCTTTCCCACTTCCGGCAAGCCTGCGCGCAATCTGGGGTGTAGAACCGTGCGCCGGGTGGGAAAGTTGGCGCTGTTTATTCCTCTCTAATGACAGGCATTGCGCCTCTCGCAAGAAATGATAACGCTGTCATCCAATAAGGAGCCCCATCACAAGATGGGTTGTCAATTGGTTTTGTAGTTTTCCTTCACGATAGGAACGAACGCACCTCCCCAGTCCCCGGTGTTAGAATGCCCGCCTCGGCCAAAATAAAGACAGGCGCCACCGATGAAAGCCACGATCAACGACGTCGCCGCACAGGCGGGCGTCTCCATCAAGACCGTTTCCCGGGTGATCAACAACGAGCCCTCGGTTCGTCCGGCCACCAGGAAAAAAGTGATGGAGGTGGTGAAGGCGCTCAACTACCAACCCAACCTGGCGGCGCGCAACCTGGCCGGGAGCCGCTCCTACACCATCGCATTCATCTACGACAACCCCAACGCCTACTACGTGATCGATATGCAAAACGGCATACTCAAGGCCTGCAAGGCGCGCGGTTACGAACTGCTGATCCACCCCAGCAATTCCAAATCCGCCTCGGTGCACGACGAACTGAAAACCCTGGTGGAGCACTCAAAAATCGCCGGCCTGGTGCTCACCCCGCCCTTCTCTGAAACCCAGGCGGTGATCGACACAGTCAAATCGCTCAAAGTGGATTACGTGCGCATCGTCTCCAGCGCCGCTGCGCTGGAGGACGAGGAAAACTGTATCCAGGTGGACGATAGCGCCGCGGCTTTCGGTCTCACCCGGCACCTGTTGCAGCTGGGGCACAAACGCATCGGTTTTCTCTGCGGAGGCGAGGAACACGTATCCACCTACGGCCGCCTGGACGGCTACAAGCGCGCCCTACAGCAGGCGGGTATCGCCGCGGACCCGAACCTGATCCTGAAGGGGGAATACTCCTTCGACTCCGGGGTGCAGGGGGCCACAACCCTGTTGCAGTCCGCTGAGCCACCCACGGCGATCTTTGCCAGCAATGACGAAATGGCTGCGGGTGCACTGTTCGCCGCACGTCTGATGAATATCGATATCCCGGAACAGCTTTCCATCGTCGGCTTCGAGGACAGTCCCTTCTCCCGCCAGACCTGGCCCAAACTCACCACCGCCCATCAGCCCAACAACGAGATCGCCAAGTGCGCTGCAGCGCTGGTACTGAGCAAAGCGCGCGGCAAGGGCGCAGCGGAAAGCGGCACCGCGACCAAGGAGGCGGGAATCGTGCGCGAATTCATTCCGTCGCTGGTGGTGCGGGACTCCAGCGGGCCGGCGCCGACTTGAATGCGGAATGCGGAATGCGGAATGCGGAATGCGGATCTGGCTCCATTCCACACAAAAAGGAAAGCCCTCACAGGGAGGGCAGGATGACTAGATAAGAGGCGCGCTACTTCCAGCTGCGCATCTTGTGCCCCTTGAGTGCGTAGAACAGGATAAACAGATAGCAGGGTAGCGCGATCCAGTACCCCATCCGGGTTTCACCAGTGGCCTCCGCTATGGGGCCAAAGCCGAACAGCGGAATGATCGCGCCGCCGGCGATCCCCATAATCAGCAGTGCGGAGCCCTGGGCGGTAAACCTGCCCAGCCCCTCCAGCGCCAGCGGCCAGATGGAGGGCCATACCAGCGCATGGGCCAGGCCCATCAGCGCGACAAAGGTCACGGTATCGGGTACAACCGGAACACCGCTCCAGCCCCACAGCACGCCGGCGATCCCGGTACTTTCGGAAGAGCCGAATACCGCACCCAGGACACAGAGGCTGCCGGCGACGGCGGAACCCAGCAGGGCCTGCTGCTGGCCGATAAAGCGTGGAATACCGAAGACCCCGATCAGGTAGCCGATCACCATAAACACCATGGTGTAGGAAGTCAGCGAGGAGAAGTTGGCCAGGCCCAGGCGCTCGCCGTACAGGCCGATGGTGTCGCCGGCGATCACCTCCACGCCCACGTATGTGAACAGCGCCAGCGCGCCCAGAACTACCTGGGGAAATTGCAAGACACCGGATTTGCTTTCGCTGTCTTCGGTCTTGTCTTCCTCGATATCCGGCAGGCCGGAAAATTTGACCAGCCCCACCAGCAGCGACAGCATGATGGCCATGTAGATATAAGGCATGACCAGGCGGCTGGACACCTCTTCCAGTTTCGCTGAGCGCTCCGCCTCTTCCAGCCGGGCAATCGCCTCGGTATTGAAATCGCTCAGCCCCGAGAGTACCAGGGCGGTAAATGCGATCGGAGCGAGCACCCCCGCGCCCTTGTTTAGAATCCCCATCACCGCGATGCGCGTAGCCGCGCTTTCCGCCGGGCCGAGCCTGACCACGTAGGGATTGGAAGCGGTCTGCAGGATAGTCAAACCGGCGCCGAGGCCGAACAGCCCCAGCAGAAATATCGGAAAGCTGCCCGTCTGCGCCGCGGGGATAAATACCAATGACGCTGCCGCCATAATTGCCAGGCCAATCGCCATACCATCCTTGTAGCCGGTGCGGCGCAGGATATACGACATCGGCAGTGCCATCACCGTGTAGGCGATATAAAAGGCGAAGGTGACGAACAGGGCCTGAAAATCATTCAGGTTGCACAGGATTTTCAAAAACGGGATCAGTGACCCGTTCAGCCAGGTGACAAAACCAAAAATAAAAAACAACATACCGATAATCGCCATCGGCAACAGACTGCTTCTCGACCTACTCTGGGTTGCTACTGCGGTTTCCATAGGAGCACCTTCTTTATCGTTATGATGTTTTTTGGAAATTTATTTTTAAGAGCCTGTTCAAAGGCTTCGAAAATTCGACCTCAGTGCGGGGCCGGTATGGATGCCTCTTTCCGAGACACGGGCTGGGCGCCCCCCTTAAATACGTCCCTGTACGCTCGTAATCGGCATCCATGCCTCATACGGTCCCGGAAAGAGGCATCCATACCGGCCGGGCGAGTTTCGCGCGAGATTCCAAACAGGCTCTAAAAAACTTTCCTGCCACCTATCCAGGTTTTCTCAACCTCTAACTTCTCATTCAGCAAAACCATGTCTGCAGGCCCGCCGGCTTCCAATCGGCCGGCTTTCAGCCCCAAAAACTGCGCCGGGTAGAGAGCGCCCATGCGCAGCGCCTCGGCCAACTCCACACCACACCAGTCGCGGATATTGCGTACAGCCCCAATCATATCCAGGTGTGACCCGGCCAGTTCACCGGTGGTTGAGGTAAGCCTGTCACCCTCCCGGGTCACCACCCGATCAAATAATGGAAAACTGGTTTCGTCGCTGCCCACCAGGGACATGGCATCGGTTACCAGCATGATTTTTCCACGCGGCTTGGCCTTGAGCGCCAACTGCATGGCCTCGGCGCAGACGTGGTGGCCGTCGGCGATCAGTCCGCACCAGGCGTCGTCGGTGATCAGCGCTGTTCCCACCATCCCCGGCTCGCGGGACTGCAGCGGCGACATGGCATTGAACAAATGGGTAAAGCCCGTGGCCCCCACCGCCACTGCCGCCGCGGCCGTCGCGCCGTCGGCATTGGAATGGCCCAGGCAGACTTTAACGCCCAGGGAAACCAGCTTGCGGATATCGTCCACCGCGACATTTTCCGGTGCCAGGGTGACCACCTTGACCCCCAGGTCGTCGCGGGCGTAGATGGCCAGCTCCTCTTCGCTGAGGGGACGGATAAAGTCCGCTTCATGGGTGCCCTTCTTCGGCTCGCTCAGGTGCGGCCCCTCGAAATGCACCCCCAGCACACCGGGCACACCCTCACGCAAGGCGGTGCTGACCGCATCTGCGGCCCGTAACATCACGTCCACCCGGTCGGTGATCAAGGTGGGCAAAAATCCAGTGGTGCCGTAACGCGCGTGAGCCGCGCCAATTTTGCCCAGCGCGTCCACGCTGGGGTCGTTGTTGAACAGTACCCCGCCGCCGCCATTGACCTGTACGTCCACCAGCCCCGGGGCCAACAGGCCTTTAAGGCGCTCCGCAGCGGCGGCCGCCTCGCCGCCCAGGGACTGAATACGCCCCTTGTCGTCCACAACGAGCGAAACATCGCGATGCATCTGTTCGCCGTCGAAAAGCTGTTCCGCGATCAGTGTGCGCGCCACAGGAAACTCCAAATTCAGCGGGTCAAAGGGTCCGGGTGACTTTTTTCAGCCCGGCGGGTTCGTCCGGGTTGATGCCGCGGCTGATCGCCACATGGGCCACGTCGATATAAAAACGTTGCAGCAGCGCCAGCGGAGCCACTCGCGGATGCACCCCCTTGCTCGGCACGTGCAGGTTCACCAGGGTGCCGCCGCGGCGGATGATGTCGGCGATCTGCTCGCTGTGTGCCTCGAAGGATTCGTCCTCGATGGGCACGTTGACCACGGTGAGCTTCTGCTCCACCAGGGTCACCGGACCGTGCAGGAATTCCGCGCTGGAGAAAGACTCCGCGTGGATATTGCATACTTCCTTCAGCTTCAGGGCCAGCTCCCGGGTAATGGCATAGCCGGGGCCGCGGCCCAGCACCACCAGGTTTTTTACCGACGCCAGGTCCTCCGGTCGCAGCTGGATGTCGGAGTGGACCGCCTCTTCCAGGGTCTGCGGCAGTGTGCCCACCGCGTCGAGCAATTCCTCGTCGCGAGTCCAGTTGGCCACCAGCTGCAGCACCGCGGAGAGGGTCGCCAGGTAGCTCTTGGTGGCGGCGACCGCTTTTTCCGGCCCGGCCTTCAGCGGCACCATCAGGTCGACGATATCGCCGATGGGCGCCGTTTCGTCGTTGACCAGCGCCACCGTGTAGGCGCCCGCCTCTTTTGCCATTCTGGCCTGGGCGAGGATGTCCGGGCTGCGACCGGACTGGGAGATCACCAGCACCAGCGCACCCTCCAGCTTGAGCTTTCTGCCGTATACGCTGGATACCGAAGGCGCCGCGGCGAAGGTAGGCGTACCCGTTTCGATCTCGATCAGGTACTTGGCAAAAACCCCGGCGTGGTCGGAGGAACCGCGCCCCACGATCATCACAAAACGCGGCGGCTCGCGGCGCAGGCGCTCGCCCAGTTGCGCCATGGTGTCGACGTTGTTGCGCAATTGCTCGGCGATGCGCCCCGGTGCTTCGCGGGCTTCGGTTTCCATTACGGTGGTGGCCATCGGTGTCGCCTCGGAGGGAGTTGCTGCAGTCATGGAAAGTCTCTGCTCCTCGATCAGCCAAACAGCGCTTTGCTGCCGGTGTTTTTCCCAGATTCTCCAGCATCCCGGGCCAGGGATTGCTGCGCGAAATAAACACAGCCGATTTCCGGCGCATCCAGCGGCTCCGCCAGGCGCTTCACCACATGGTGGGCGAGCCAGGGTCGCAGGCGGGGCGCCAGGCCGCCGATCATGGACAGGCGGGGCGGATTCAGTTCCAGCAGCTTGTCCGCCAGGGCGCTGATATAGGCGGCGCCGTCGCGCACGATGGACACCGCCACCGGATCGCCGGCCTCCGCGCACTCGATCACCGGCACCGCCAGACGCGCGTAGTGACTGGAGGATTTGCCGCCGATCTTCTCGAACACTTCGTTGGCGTCACTGCTGTCCAGGACCTGGAGCAGCTCGCCCTTAAGGCGCGAATCCTCCGCCAGGCCGTCCAGGGCCAGGAACAGGTACTTGACCGCCTCCATGCCCATCCAGGCGCCGCTGCCCTTGTCACCGTGGGGAAAGCCGTGGCCGCCGATCAATTTACTGCGGCCGTTGACCCAGGCGTAGCCACAGGAGCCGGTGCCGGCGATGATCACCGCGCCGTCGCCGCCACGGTGGGCGCCGAGGCAAGCCGAGTGTTGGTCGGTGGTGAGGTACATTTTCCGGAAGGGATTGGCCCAGGAGGCCATCTCGTTGTACAGGCGCGGCATATTTACACCGGCCAGGCCCACGCCCGCCACCAGCTCTCCCAGGGTTTCCGGCGGCAGCTTGGCGTCGGCGAGCGCGAGGGCGGCGGAGCGCACGATGGAGTCGATGGTCTGGGCGTAGCCGTGCAGCGGGTTGGCCGGGCCGGCGACACCGGTACCGAGCAGGCGATTGTCGGCATCCACGACAGAGGCGCGACATTTGCTGCCGCCGCCGTCGATGCCAATAAAAAGTGTACCCCTGTCTCTCAAAGCAACCATCTGTATCGGCCTCTAAGATTTTGTATTGTTATGTGTCTTTACCGGGCTTCCCAATACATTTCCCCCGGAAACCCGGCCGACGCACACCCACGACGAGTGGCGCCAATGCCAATATAGGGGAGATACTACAGTAGAAATGACAGCGTTGTCATCCAGTTTCTGTAAAAATCGCCAACAGAGGGCGCCGACCGAGTTCCTTGCTGTTCAAAAAACACAGGTTCCATGCTGGCGTTGGTGAAGTATATAGGTTCTTGTGTACCAGCTCATATCCACGGCGCCGCAGCCGGCACTTATCCGCACCTGCGGATGATGTGGCGTGCGGCGGAGTTCTGTCCTCTTCGCCTGTAAGCAGGCTCCTGAGGGGCACCATGCAGGGCCTTCCTGCAGGGGAATGCCGTTCACCAAATTGTAATAATTTCGTCACGTTTTTCTGCGATAAACCGGCGGCCAAAAACACAGGAGGTCGCCGATGGGGAGTTCGATCAGGCGCGGGGGTATCGCGCTGCTGTTCTGCCAGCTGCTGCTGGCAAATCCGCTGATCGCGGAAACACAAACACTGTTTCGACTCACCGGCTCCAACACCATCGGCGCCGAACTGGCCCCCTTGCTGGTAAAAGGTTATCTGCAACACCTCGGCGCGGAAAACATCCGACAACGCAGCGAGGGCGAGCGCCACTGGATCAGTGCACAACTCAAAGGCCGCGCTGTGGAAGTGCCCGTCGTGGCTCTCGGCTCCAGCACCGGCTTCAAAGCGCTGAACAGCGACAGTGCCGATATCGGCATGGCCTCCCGCAGAATCAAGCAGAGTGAGGTGGAGATGCTGGCGCGTTTCGGCGACCTGGCCGGCGCCGGGGCGGAGCACGTGATCGGCCTGGACGCGCTGGTGGTGGCGGTCCATCCCGACAACCCGGTATCCCAGCTGAGCATCGCACAGTTGCGCAAAATCTACCGGGGTGAAATCCGCAACTGGCGCGAACTGGGCGGCGCCGACCTGCCTGTCCGCCCCCTGCACCGGGACACCGAGTCCGGCACCCGGGCCACTTTCGATGAAGAGGTTTTTGGCGGCAGCCACCCCGCCGCAGGGGTGTACGAAGTGTCCGGCAACGCGGAGACCCACCAGATAGTCCTGCAACAGGCCGGCGCCATCGGCTACCTGCCCTACGCCGATGCCGGAGACGTCAAAAAGCTGGCCATCAAGGCCGGCAAGTTGGCGGCGGTGGTGCCGGACCCGGGCATTATCGCCACCGAGGATTTCCCCCTCACCCGCCGGCTCTACCTGTACAAGAATCCCAGCCGGCACAGGCCCCGGGTCGACGACTTCCTGCACTTCACCGAATCGCCGGCGGGGCAACGCCTTGTGGCCGAATCGGGGTTTATCGATCTCACGCCGGTCGCACTGAAAATTCCCCCCTACCCCAACGCCCCCAACGCCTACCGCGAGTTGATGGCCTCCGGCGAGCGCCTGAGCATCTCATTCCGCTTCGCCGACAGCAGCTCGGAGCTGGACAGCCGAGCGCTCAAGGACCTGCGGCGACTGCAGACGTTTATGGAAGAGCACGCCAACCGCGAACTGAGCCTGACCCTCGTCGGCTTCTCCGACCAGAAGGCCAACAGCACTATCGCCGATATCATCTCGCGTTTTCGCGCCCTCAAGGTGCAGGGCGCGCTGCTGCGCGAACACCAGTTTGGCGACAGCCGGGTACTGGCCCTCGGCGCCTTCGCCCCCCTTACCGCGGACAGCCAGCGGGCACCGGTGAAGAACAGCCGCGTGGAGGTATGGATAAACTGACTCGGCTATGCTTGTGGTCGGCTTACCGGGTGACCGCCACAAGGAAGAACCTATGACCCTAGGGGCAAATCAACTGCCGGACCGGATACTGCGCCTGCTTCCGGCCACAACCCTGTTGTTGCTACTGGCCAGCTGTTCCAGCGTGCAGCTCGCCTATAACCATATGGACCGCTGGATACGCTGGCAGCTGGACGATTATGTCGACCTCAAGGGCACCCAGAAGCAGCAGTTGGCGGCGGCACTCGACAGCTTCCACCGCTGGCATCGGCAGACCCAACTCCCCGACTACGCCAACTACCTGGAACAGCTGGCCGACCGGGTACAGCAGAGCCAGTTCACTTCGGCCGAACTGCAAACCGTGGAAAAGCAGGTGCGCGTTTTCTGGGACACCGCCAGCACCCAGTTCTACGACCTCCTGCTGCCATTGGCCGCGACACTGGACAGCGGCCAGATCGATGAGTTGGAGGAGAATCTGCAGGAAAAGCGCGAGGAATCGCTGGAGAAATGGCGCTCACCGGAAAAAATACAGCGCCGCCGGCTGAAACAGATACGCAAACACAGCCGACGCTGGCTCGGCAAACTCAGCGGCGAACAGGAAGCCCTGATCGCCGAATGGGTCGCGCAGGCGGCATACAACCCGCTGCTGCGCGACCAGCAGCGCCAGCTGTGGCAGGCCCGCGTTATCGAACTCCTGCGCCGCAAGCCCGAGGGCTACCTGCAACAGCTGCGCGACCTCATCGTAAATCCCCAGCAACTCTGGTCCGAGGAGTACCGCCGGATGCAGGACCAGCGCCACCGGCAAATCCGCTCCCTGAGCGAACGCATACTCGCCACCATCACCCCCGAGCAGCGCCTGCACCTGGAGGCCGCACTGCGCAGCCACGCCGGGGATTTTCGCAGCCTCTCCCACGAATAGGATGCAAGAGCTCCCGCGAAACTGCTAAGCTCGCCGCTTCCATTCACCGGCCAAACCAAACGAGGAAACCCCGTGCGTATCGACTCCGCCAGAAGCGACCAGTTGCAAGAGTGGGAAAGTGAACTGAGCGCGCAGTACCAGCGTATCTGCCAACACGAATTGAGCCTGGACCTGACCCGCGGAAAACCCTCCGCGGACCAGTTGCACCTGTCGGACGGGCTGGACGGGATTCTCAACGGAGACTACCGCGCCGCCGACGGCACCGATACGCGCAACTACGGCGGCCTCGAGGGCCTGCAGTGCGCCCGCGAACTGGGCGCGGATATCCTGCAGGTCCCCACCGAAGAAGTGATGGCCGCCGGCAACAGCTCCCTCACCCTGATGTACCACGCGGTGCTCACCGGCTACCTGTTCGGCTTTGCCGGCAATACCCCCTGGCGGGAGATGAAGTCGCCCAAGTTCCTCTGCCCGGTGCCCGGCTACGACCGCCACTTCTCCATCTGCGAACAGCTGGGCATCGGCATGGTGAATGTCCCCATGACCGCCACGGGCCCGGATATGGACGCGGTGGAAGAGCAGATCCGCGGGGACTCCGAAATCATCGGCATCTGGTGCGTGCCCAAATTCTCCAACCCCACCGGGGTTACCTACGACAAGGAGACCGTGGACCGCCTGGCGCAGTTGGGCCAGTTCGCCAACCCCGGCTTCCGCATCTTCTGGGACAACGCCTACGCGATTCACGACCTGGAGCATCAGGTCAATCTGCCCGGTATTCGCGAGGCCACCCACGAGAACGACACCGGCGACTCGGTGCTGCAGTTCGCCTCCACTTCCAAGGTGACCCATGCCGGTGCCGGCCTCGCCTTTGTCAGCGCCAGCGAAGCCAACCTGGCCTCGCTGAAAAAGCAGATGCAGGCCATGACCATCGGCCCGGACAAGGTGAACCAACTGCGCCACTCGCGCTTTTTCGGCGAGTTCACCCTACTCCGGGAGCATATGCAGAAGCACGCGCAGATACTCAACCCGAAATTCGAATGTGTGCAGAGCCAGTTGGAAAAGGCCTTTGCGGATACGGACCTGGGCACCTGGGAAGAACCCAAAGGTGGCTATTTCGTTTCTTTCAATACCCGCCCCGGCTGCGCCGCGGCGGTGATCCAACTGGCTGCGGATGCCGGTGTCAAACTCACCCCCGCCGGCGCCACCTTCCCCTACGGCAAAGACCCCGAGGACCGCAATATCCGCATCGCTCCCAGCTTCCCCCCCCTGGAGGAACTGGATACCGCCATGTCGGTGTTTGTGCTCTGCGTGAAGCTGGCCAGTGTGCGCAAGCAGTTGGGGATGCTTTAGGGCTGGAGAACTTTACCCTGTAGGAGCGGCGGGGCGGCCATCCGCCGTTGGCCGCAATTGGTCTCGGAATTTTCCCGTCACCGATCGCGGCCAACGGCCGCTCCTACAACGTGCTTTCGTCATTCCCGGCGTAGGCCGGAACCCCGGCGCCACTGACTGGATACCGGCCTGCGCCGGTATGACGAGTTAACCTTGATATTCAGCCGTCGAGATAGCGCCTGGCGAATTTCGGATCCACCTGCTCCAGGTCCACCACCACCAGTCCGTCCACCGAATCACAGAAATCCGGGTCCACATTGAAGGCGTGAAAGCTGGTGCCGCCGGGCCGGGTGACCGAGGCATACTTCTTGAAGAGCGGCGGCAACATCACCCCCTCTTCCTTCAGGATTTTTTTCAGCTGCGCCATATCCTCGCCGGCATCGCCACTCAGTACCGGCAAATCCTCCCGCGCCTCCGCAAAAGGCAGGCGCGCGTCCCCCAGCGGCTCATCGGTAGCGAAGTGGTGCAGAAAATAACGCACTATCGCCGACTTGGCGCGCACGGAAAAATTTCCCGGCATGGACACGGGGCCGAACAGATAGCGCACTCCATAGCGCCCCACCCAGCGGCCGATACCGGACCACAGCAGGTCCAGGCCGCGGCCGCGCCAGTACTCCGGAAGCAGGAAGCTGCGCCCCAGTTCCGCGGAGCCGGGCAGGCACTGCCGCGGCGGGCGCGGGTAGTTGAACAGGGTACTGCTGTAGATCTGCTCCGATTCCAGGCGGTCGGTTTTCGCCAGGCGATAGGCGCCGGCGATCTGTTTCTTTTCCCGGTCCCACAACAGCAGATGGTCGTAGTGGGCGTCGAAGGCATCCCAGTCGCGGCTGTGGCCGGTGCCCTCGCCCACCGCGCGGAAGGCGATTTCGCGAATGCGCGACAACTCGCGCATCACCGGGCAGTCCGGCCGCTGGCGGTAGAGCTTGACCGCAAAATCACTCTGCTCGATCAGGGTGTCGCAGCTGTCCATCACCTGCGCCACCTCTTCCCCAGGCTCCGCGGGGGCAATGATTTTCGGGCCCAGCGGGCGCGGGGATTTGTGCAGCCGGTGTACATACCGGCGCCACAGGTTGGCCTGGGCGCGGGGTGTCAGCGGCCAGTCGCGAAAGTGCTCCGCCGCCACCGCACTGCCGATGCGGATATCGATGCCCCGGCTGGTCTGCTTGAACATCTCGCGCACCAGCCACAGGGTCGACAATGGCTTGTTGACCATGGAGAGGCCGTAGAACCACAGGGAATTGCGCCCGCGCACCTGCACCGGCAGTATCGGCGCGCCGGTTTTCTCCGCGAAGCGCGCAAAGCCCGGGTTCCAGCGTCCGTCACGCACGCCCTGGGGCGTGAGCCGGGATACCTCGCCGGCGGGAAAAACGATGATGACTCCACCGCTGTTCAAGTGCTGGTAGATCCCCTCCACATCCGAGCGTCGGGTGCGCCCGTTGAAGTTGTCTACCGGTAGCAGGTAGGAGCGCAGTGGTTCAATATTCCACAGTAGTTGGCTGGCCACTGCTTTCACATCTTTGCGTACCCGCGCCACCATATCGATCAGCGCCAGGCCGTCGAGACTGCCCAGCGGGTGGTTGGAAACGATCACCAAAGGGCCGGTAGTGGGAATCCGCTCCAGCTCAGAGGGGTTTATGTCGTAACGGAAATTGAAGTAGGCGAACACCTGGCGGATAAAATCCAACCCACCCAGATGCGGGTAGCAGCGACTGAAGGTCCGGATCTGCTCCTCGCAGCAGATTTTCTTCAGCGCCGCAGAGGCCAGCCGGCGCGAAGGCTTCTGCGGTGCAGCGCTGTACCAGGGATTTTTCTGCAACAGGTTTTCAAGTTGAATCATGCCGCCACCGCCTCCGTCATGATGTGCGCCAGTTTGGGCGCTCGGTGCCAGTGCAGCAGTTCCAGGCAGCCGTCGGGCTGCTCCACCACGGCGGTCATGGAATCCACCCAGTCGCCGCAGTTGGCGTAAGTGATTTCCTGTCCCCCGGCGCCGCTGTGGCGGATGCCGGCGCGGTGGATGTGCCCGCAAATCACCCCGTCCAGGCCGCGGCGGCCGGTCTCGCGAATGGCGACTTCCTCGAAGCTGTGCATCATGCGCTTCGCCGCCTGCACGCGATTCTTCACATGGTTGGCCAGGGACCACCAGGGCTTGTCGAAGCGCCCGCGCCAGTAGTTGATCCAGCGGTTCAGGCGCAGCATCAGGTAGTAGCTGTGGTCGCCGATGTGGTAGCTGATGGGATTGATATTGATCTGGTGCTCGAACTGGTCGCCGTGGGTGACCCAGTAGCGTTTGCCGTCCCTCGCGGTGTGCACCCAATCGCGCTCCACGCGGATATTGCCCAGGCGCTTGCCCGCCCAGCTGCGCATAGGCGCATCGTGGTTGCCGGGAATATAGATAACTTCAGGCGTCCGACTGGAGAGTTCAGACAGCATGCCCAGCAACAGGGAGGAGGCCTGGCACCAGCTGCCGCGGCCCTGGGACAGGGCTTTCATATCGAAGATATCGCCGACCAGGTAGACGGTGTCGGCGCGGTTCTGGGCCAGGAAATCCGCCAGCCGTTGCGGCTCGCTGTCCCGGCTGCCCAGGTGCACGTCGGAGATCCAGAGTGCGCGATAGCGGTTGCTCATAGCAAAGTCCCAACTTTCGATTGGGGTAACTTTGCAGGGCTTTTCTTACAAAAAAGCGACGGTCAGTTGAAGCTTGTATTGCAGGGAACGCCCGGCCTCTGGTGGCCGGACGGAGCGCTACTCGGTATCGCCGGGATGGCGCATGGGGGCGGGAAACGGGAACTGGGTGACCTTGTCGCCCTTGGCCTCGACGATCTTGCCCACGCCTTCCTTTTCCACCTCGTCGATACGCACGATACTGTGCATGGGGATATAGGAGCGGGTCACCGAGGCGAATTCGCTCTTGAGCTTCTCCTCGCTGGGGTCGACCACCAGTTGAGCCTTCTCGCCAAAGACAAACTCCTCCACCTCGATAAAGCCGTACATATCGCTCTGGTAGATGGCCCGGGCGTAGAGCTCGTACACCTGGTTCTGGTTGTGAAAGATGACTTTGTAGATAGGATTCGCCATATGCGTCTCAAAAAGATCCTGGCCAGGGAAATAGTAGTGTTAACAGGCCCCTCCGGGTCGGAGCTCCGCTCGAAAAAGCGGGCAAGGATAACAGCCCCAAATATAGCCGTCTATGCAGTCCGGGACGGTATCGCTATAATGCCCCACCATTTTGACTGAACAGTTTTTGACCAGGCGCGATATGTCCGAAACCACGCCCCAAACAAGGGTGAAAAAGCTCTATATCAAGACCCACGGCTGCCAGATGAACGAGTACGATTCGTCGCGCATGCGCGACCTGCTCGGAGAGTCCCACGCCATGGTGCCCACCGACGATCCGGAAGACGCGGACGTACTGCTGGTCAACACCTGTTCCATCCGCGAAAAGGCCCAGGAAAAACTGTTCCACCAACTGGGCCGCTGGAAGCACCTGAAGGAGAAGAATCCCGACCTGATCATCGGTGTGGGCGGCTGCGTGGCCAGCCAGGAGGGCGAGGCCATCGCCAAGCGCGCGCCCCACGTGGACCTGATCTTCGGCCCCCAGACCCTGCACCGGCTGCCGGAGATGATGCAGACCAGAGCACAGAAGAACGGCGCCGTAGTGGTGGACGTCAGCTTCCCGGAAATCGAGAAATTCGACCGCCTGCCACAGCCGGAGGCGGACGGCGCCACCGCTTTTGTTTCGATTATGGAGGGTTGCTCCAAGTACTGCACCTTCTGCGTGGTGCCCTACACCCGCGGTGAGGAAGTGAGCCGTCCGGTGGGGGACGTGCTGGAAGAAGTGGCGCACCTGGCGGACCAGGGGGTGCGCGAGGTGAACCTGCTGGGGCAGAATGTGAACGCCTATCGCGGCTATCGTGGTGAAGGGGGCAGCGACGGCCAGATCGTCGATTTCGCCGAACTGATCACTTATGTGGCAGCGATCGACGGCATCGACCGCATCCGTTATACCACCTCCCACCCTGTGGAGTTCTCCGACGCGCTGATCGATGTCTACGCCGAAGTGCCGGAGCTGGTGAACCACCTGCACCTGCCGGTGCAGAGCGGCTCCGACCGCATCCTGATGGCGATGAAGCGCGGCCACACAGCGCTGGAGTACAAATCCAAGCTCCGCAGGCTGAAGAAAATCCGCCCGGACATCTCCCTGTCTTCGGACTTTATCATCGGCTTTCCCGGCGAGACCGAGCGCGACTTCGAGGCCACCATGAACCTGATCCAGGAGGTGGGTTTCGATACGTCCTTCAGCTTCATCTACTCGCCGCGCCCGGGCACCCCGGCGGCGGATCTGCCGGACGACACTCCCGCGGAGGTCAAGAAGCAGCGCCTGCAACTGCTGCAGAACCGCCTCAACCAGCAGGCCGCGGCCATTTCGCGGCGCATGGTGGGGAATACCGAGGGGGTACTGGTCACCGGCGTATCACGCAAGGACCCGGGGCAATTGCAGGGGCGCACCGAGAACAACCGGGTGGTCAACTTTCGCGCCGGCGACCTGGGGCTGATCGGCAGGTTCGCGGATGTGCTGATCGAGGAGGCACTGCCCAACTCGCTGCGCGGGGTCCTGGTGGCCTCGGAATTGGACGGTTCACTCTGACTTACCCCCAGATCTCCCCCTGTAGGAGCGGCCGTTGGCCGCGATCGATATCTGGTGTATCCGCAAAGTCAGATCGCGACCAACGGCTGCTCCCGACCGGACCGCTCCCGACCGGACCGCTCCCGACCGGACCGCTCCCGGCCGGACCGCTCCCGGCCGGACCGCTCCCGGCCGGACCGCTCCCGGCCGGACCGCTCCTACAATTACTGTAATACCTCAACGGTATAAGAGTTCAGACTGCTTAGAATCTATTCGTCACACTCTCCCCTTTCCCATACTGGGAAAATGGGTATACCCTAGCAATGAATCCCTTAAACAAAGGTGCCGGAAACCAATTTGGAAACTCATACCCTTGCTCACAGTATCACTCTTGAGCCCAACGACGCCCGCCGCCTGGCCAGCCTCTGTGGCCAATTCGATCAACACCTGCGCCAGATTGAACAGCGATTGGATATTGAGATCCGCAATCGCGGCAATCAGTTTGCCTTTTACGGGGAGCCCGACTCCGCCCGCGCCGCCGGCGAACTGCTCAGTTCTCTGTATCGGGAAACCGGCGACCGCGACCACCTGACACCGAACGAAGTCCACCTCGCCCTGCAGGAGTCCGGCGTCGAGGAGTTGCTGGAGAAGCCGGCGAGCGAGGGCGCGGAAACGGAACAGGTGGTGCTGATCCGCACCAAGAAATGCTCCGTGCGCCCGCGCGGTCTCAACCAGCGCAAGTATGTCCGCGCGGTGCAGAACAACGACATCAACTTCGGCGTGGGCCCAGCGGGTACCGGCAAGACCTATCTGGCAGTGGCCTGCGCGGTAGAGGCCCTGCTGAAGGACCAGGTGGAACGCATCCTGCTGGTGCGGCCGGCGGTAGAGGCCGGCGAAAAACTCGGCTTCCTCCCCGGCGACCTGAGCCAGAAGGTGGACCCCTACCTGCGCCCACTGTACGACGCCCTCTACGAGATGCTCGGTTTCGAGACCGTGGGCAAACTGATCGAGCGCAATGTGATCGAGGTGGCACCGCTGGCCTATATGCGCGGGCGCACCCTGAACAACGCCTTCGTGATTCTCGACGAGAGCCAGAACACCACCCGGGAGCAGATGAAGATGTTCCTGACCCGCATCGGTTTCGGCTCCACCGCGGTCATCACCGGCGACCCCAGCCAGATCGACCTGCCTCGCGGCCAGGCCTCCGGCCTGCGCCACGCCATCGAGGTACTGGGCAAGGTGAACGGCATCAGCTTCACCCATTTCGGTGCCAAGGACGTGGTCCGCCACCCGCTGGTACAGCGCATCGTCGAGGCCTACGATACCTACGAAGCGGCCCGCGACGCCCTGGCCGGCAAACCAGACGAAGACGCAGCCTAGCGCATGGATCTTCGACTCGACGTGCAGCGGCCCAGCCGCTGCTCCGGCCTTCCCAGCGATGAACAGATAGCGGCTTGGGCGCGCGCCGCGATCGGCGATGCGCGCGAATCCGCGGAACTCAGTGTGCGCATCGTCGACGAGGACGAAAGCCTCGCGCTCAACAGGCGCTATCGCGGCAAAGGCAAGCCCACCAACGTCCTGTCCTTCCCCGCCGATCTTCCCGAAGAGCTGGGCTTGCCCCTGCTCGGCGACCTGGTTATCTGCGCCCCGGTGGTCGCCCGGGAGGCGGACCAGCAGCATAAAGAACCCCCTGCGCACTGGGCACACATGGTGGTCCATGGCACACTGCACCTTCTGGGCTACGACCATATCGAGGACGCGGACGCGGAAATCATGGAAGGCCTGGAAACCCGGTTGCTGGAGGGATTGGGATTCCCCGACCCCTATACGGCAAAAGAATTGGACGAACACGAGTAACCCGGAGCATGGCCACATCCATGACCACAGACGAACCCCCAAGTAGTCGCTCTTCCGGCAAATCCCGATCGGGGGAGAAAAACTGGCTGGAAAAGCTTCTCGGCGCTTTTTCCGCAGAGCCCAAATCCCGAGACGAGTTGCTGGATATCATCAAGGATGCCGCGGAAAACCAACTGGTGGACGCGGAGGCCCTGTCCATCATCGAGGGCGCGCTGGACGTATCCAGCCAGCAGGTGCGGGAAATCATGATCCCCCGCTCACAGATGGTGGTGGTCAGCCTGCAGGACAAGCCCGAGGAGTTCCTGCCCAAAATCATCGAATCCGGCCACTCCCGCTTCCCGGTAATCGGTGAAAGCGTGGACGATATCCGCGGTATCCTGCTGGCCAAGGACCTGCTGCCGCTGGTACTGAAAGGCGTGAAGGAATTCCAGCTCGAGGACATCATCCGCCCGGCCAATATCATTCCCGAGAGCAAGCGCCTGAATATCCTGCTGCGCGAATTCCGCGAGAACCGCTACCATATGGCGGTAGTGATCGACGAGTACGGCGGCGTCTCCGGCGTGGTCACCATCGAGGATATCCTCGAGGAAATCGTCGGCGAGATCGAGGACGAAACCGACGAGGAGGAAGCGGACAGCTTTATCCGCAAGGTGGGCGACAACGATTTTATCGTCAAGGCCCTCACCCCCATCGAGGATTTCAACCACTATTTCGACTGCGAACTCAGCGACGAGGAGTTCGACACCGTCGGCGGCCTGGTCATGCAGTCCTTCGGCCACCTGCCAGGGCGCGACGAAGTCACCCGGCTGGGGAATTTCACCTTCCGCGTGCTCTATGCAGACAACCGGCAGGTGCACCTGCTGCGGGTGAGCCGAATGATGAATGCGGAATGAGGAATGCGGAATGGCGTGGGATGGATAAGCGCAGCGCACCTAGCGACAATCGGAATCAAGCCTGCACCAAAAATTGGAGCCAATCCGGGGACTGAATGAGTAAACATTCCGCATTCCGCATTCCGCATTCCGCATTGGCGGCCGCCGCCGGCGCCCTGCTAACCCTCTCCCTGGCTCCTTTCGGCTGGTGGATCTGCGGCCTGCTGTCCCTCTCGCTGCTGGCCTGGCTGAACCTGCGCGCCGCCGGCGAAGGCCGGCAGCTCGGTGGAGGCCGCAGCCTGTGGCTGGCACTCTGCTACGGCCTGGGCCTGTTCGCCAGTGGCGGCTCCTGGGTGTATGTCTCCATCACCCAGTTCGGCGGCTCCTCGGTGCCCCTGGGCCTGCTGCTCACCGGCACCTTTGTGACCATTATGGCACTGCTGCTGGCACTGCCGTTTTACTTCCTCGGTCGGTTTACCGACAACAAAAGCAGCTTCGCCCTCGCCTTCGCCGCCCTTTGGTTTGTCAGCGAGTGGCTGCGCAGCTGGATCTTTACCGGCTTCCCCTGGTTGTTTGCCGGCTACGCCCATATCGGTACCTGGCTGTCCGGCTGGGCGCCGGTGATAAGCGTCTATGGTATCGGCCTGCTGCTGGCATTCACCGCGGCGGTGATCGCCCTTGCCGCCAGCGGGCGCCTGGCGCCGCTGCTGACCCCGCAAAACAGGCGCGCGCACATCGCCCTGCTGCTGGCAGCGGCCCTCCCCTGGCCACTGGGCGCACTGCTGTCGCAGGTGGAGTGGACGGCACAGGAGGGGAAGGAAATCTCCGTGGGCCTGGTGCAGGCCAATATTCCCCAGGAGAAAAAGTGGTTGCCGGAGTTCCGCGGCGAAACCATCAGCCGCTACCAGGACGGCACCCGGGTTCTGAGCGAACGCGGCGTCGACGTGATCATCTGGCCCGAGGCGGCGCTGCCGCTGTTCTACCGCCAGGCGCCCAACCTGATGCAGGCACTGCAGCGCAACGCGGAAAATAGCGGCATCGACCTGATCAGCGGGGTACTCTACGACAGTGATGACAACGGCCTGCGCATAATACACAACTCGGCAGCGGTATTCGGCCGCAGCCCGCAGGTATATCACAAGCGCCACCTGGTTCCCTTCGGCGAATATGTACCGCTGGAGGAATGGATTCGCGGCACCATCGAATTCTTCGACCTGCCCACCTCCTTCATTCGCCCGGGGGATGAAGGCCAGCAACCGCTGCACGCCGGCGGCGCCAGCTGGGCCCCGCTGATCTGCTATGAAATCGTCTACCCGCAGGTAGTGGCGGACAGCGCCCTCTCCACCCAGGTACTGCTGACCATCAGCAACGACGCCTGGTTCGGCGACTCTATCGGTCCGTTGCAACATATGCAGATGGCGCAGATGCGCGCGTTGGAAACGGGCCGCTATCTGGTGCGCGGCACCAACACCGGCGTGACCGCCATCGTGGACCCCCGCGGGCAGATCATCGACAGGCTGCCGCAGTTCGAGCGGGCCGAACTGGTCGGCCGTATCCGCGCGGTGAGCGGCAGCACGCCGTTTATGCTCGCGGGCGTCTGGGGCGTCTTCGCACTGGCGCTGCCGATGCTTGTTTCCGCGCAGCTGTTGCGGCGCAGAAACACCTCGCAGGCGGATACGCCGCTGGTTGGCGAGGCATCGGACTGAGCCGGTAGTACCCACAGGACGCTAGTACGGCATATAAATTTGCCACTTCCCAGTCCACTTTCACCTAAACTGCGCATAAGCCGTATCACAGCGTCGGCGCCCTCTACCGTTTCGCGCCGACCGCCGATACGCCAAGCCTCTAATCAAATGCCGGCACGGATGCCTTCCCTATGCATTGTTTAATCAGCGGCGGCACTGGCCTGATCGGCCGTCTGTTTTGCCAGTATTGGCTCGCCCGCGGCGATACGATCACCGTGCTCAGCCGGCGGCCGGAACAGGTGCGCGACCTCTGCGGCGAGACGGCCGTGGGCTGCCGCAGTCTCACCGAAGTCCACACACCGGTCGATATCGTGGTGAATCTGGCGGGCGAACCCATCTCGCGCCGCTGGAACAGCAGGCGCCGCGTAGAGATTCGCCGCTCCCGCCTCGAAAGCACCGAAAACCTGGTGGAATGGACCCTCTCCCGGGAACAGCGGCCCTCTTATTTCCTCTCCGGCTCCGCGGTGGGCTACTACGGCGACCGCGGCGGCGACCTGCTTCGGGAAAGCAGCGGTCCCGGGGGCGGCTTCGCTGCGCAGCTGTGCCGCGACTGGGAGGCCGCCACCCTGCCCCTGCAGCGAGCCGGTATCTGCGTGGGCATCATGCGCACCGCCATAGTCCTTTCCACTCGCGGCGGCGCGCTGACGCAGATGCTGCCGGCCTTTCGCCTCGGGCTGGGCGGCCCGCTGAGTTCCGGCGAACACTGGATGAGCTGGATTCACGAGGAAGATATCGTGGGGCTGATGCTGCACGTCATCGACCACCGGCTGTGTCAGCCATTCAACGCCTGCGCCCCCGAAGCGGTGACCAACAACAGCTTCGCCCGCCTGCTGGCCAAGCAATTGCATCGCCCCAGCCTGGTGCGCACACCCGCGTGGACGCTGAAATTGATGTTCGGGGAAATGGCCGAGGAACTGCTGCTGGCCAGCCAGAGAATGGAGCCACGCACCGCCCTGGAAAGCGGCTACACCTTTCGCTTTCCCACCCTGGAACAGGCGCTGGAAGACCTGCTTTCCAGAGGACAGAAGACAGAAGTCAGGGGACAGATGCGTTAATTCGAAGGCCCGGAAAATGAGCACGTCGCTGCGCTCCTTGGACTCGCGCCATCCATGGCGTCGCCCGCTACGCGGGACCAGGCATCTCCAGACTGGATACCGGCCTGCGCCGGTTGACGAGTCAACGGCGCTTGATTCCGCTACGCGGCCTCTATCGGGCGGCTGAGGGCCTGGGCGAGGTAGCGGCGACCCGACTCCCCCACCACCTGCTCGGCGCGGCACTCCATGGGCGCGGTCCCCACCCACTGGGCGTGCCAGCGGTACCATTGGTGCTCGTCGCCCTCTTCACGCAGCTCGACGAAATCCACTTGGGCGGGATCGAGGTTGAACTCGCGCACAATCTGCCCGGCAAAAGTCTCGAAGTTCTTGCTGACCTGGGCCGCCCTGTCCGTGCCGCTGCACAGAAACATCAGTTGACGGTTGTCCTGCTGACCTTGCCTGAAACCCAGCCACACCGGGCGGTTGAGACGATTGTGCAATTGGATTGGGGAAAAAGACGAAGGGATGCCCGTCATCTCGAAAGTACCTCTCTCATTGTTGTCCACAGCCGTCACTCCACTTCTACAGTTGCCGGCAGTCCGATCAATCGACTGTGAGCCTACCGCCCGGACTTTGCCGGTAACGCGCTTTCAACGATCCTGTATTCGGTGTCGGGTTGACTGCTTAAGAGCTGTCATCGCCCCAAAGGTTCCTCAACAGGAGATTCTCACCGGCGGCAGGGCCGTCCAGTGGTACCACCGACGCGCCAGCCATTCCCGCCAGTACACCTGGGTGCGCAGCAGCGCCGGGGCGCTGGGCAACCAGCGCAGCAGTCCGCTCTGCGCCCGGGGCAGCAGTTCGGCCGAAGTGCCCACCGGCAGGGGCTGCACCTGCAGGCCGGAGCGGGCAAACACCTCCGCGGCGCGGGGCATATGCCACCAGTGGGTCACCAGCACCACACTTTCCACACCGGAATCGTGCAGCAGCGCCGCACTGTTGACCGCATTCTCTGCGGTTGTTCGACTGCAATTCTCGCGCCAAGTCACCGGGCGTTGAAACAGCTCCTGTATCACCCCGGCCATCAGTTCGGCCTCCGGGGCCCGCTCCCCCTCGTATACCCGCCCGCCGGAAACCATCAGCGGCAGCTGCGGGGGAGACATTTCCATGGCCCAGATCACCCGCTCCAGGCTGGTGGCAGAAAGGCGCTCGTTACCGGAATTCTCATCCCGGTAACGGCCACCGCCCAGAATCACCACCGCCTGGGGCACCGCCTCCGGCGCCGCCGATATCCTGTCCAGCCGCTCCCCGAGCCAGAAGGAGAAGGCCGGCGTTGCGCAAACCCACAGGACGGCAAAGGAGAGAATAGCAAGAGGCAGTGACAATTTGGCGAAAGGCGAAGTGGCGGGGAAAAACCACAAGACAAAGGCCAGCAACAGGCCCAGCAAAGGGAGGAACGGCGGCATCACCAGAGCGGCCAGAGTGGTGTGCACTTCCACTCCTATTCGTCCAGGCCGCCTTCGATCTGCCGGAAGCAGCCGTAGCCGCAGCGATGGCAGGGAGTTATCTGGCTGTTCTCCGGCGGCATGGCGCGGTAGCCACAGCCCAGGCACTGCAGCTCTTCACCCGCGCCGACCCGCTCCCCGGCCAGGGCCCAGGGCTGGCCCCGCCGGATACAGCGCACCAAGTTGGGCCAGGCGGTCTCGGTAGGGTCGGCGGCATCCAGCAGCCAGTCGCCGGTGCGCTCTTCCAAGGTCCGAATTTCACCGCCCAACCCGCGCATATAGTCTCCGGCACGGTGCAGATCATCTTTCAACCAGGCGCGCAGGAAGGCCACCTTATTCGCGGTGAGATCTTCCACCGCCAGTTCGTCCTCTATCAGGTTCTCCAGGTCCCGGCGCAGTTCTTCTGTCAGGTCCTCGTCTTCCGGCGGCAGCTTCGGTTCCTTCGTCACGGCATCCCTCCTATAATTCGGCGCTTCGGCATCGTAAACGATGTTGCGCCTACAGAGTAGGTTGAATATTTCCCCTCAAATTTCGATCACAGAGTATAGGTCCCCAATCGATGGAAGAGCAGTACAACCCCTCCGCAGTCGAAGCGTCCGCCCAGCAGTTCTGGGAGGAGCAGAAGAGCTTTGAAGTGACGGAGGACCCCAGCAGGGAGAAGTTCTACTGTCTTTCCATGTTCCCCTACCCCAGCGGCAAGCTGCACATGGGCCATGTGCGCAATTACACCATCACCGACGTGATCTCCCGCTACCAGCGCATGCAGGGCAAGAATGTACTGCACCCCATGGGCTGGGACGCCTTCGGCCTGCCGGCGGAGAACGCGGCCATCCAGAACAAGACGGCGCCGGCTGTGTGGACCTACGCCAATATCAATTACATGAAAGGCCAGTTGAAGGCGCTGGGCTTCGGCTTCGACTGGTCCCGGGAGCTGGCCACCTGCCAGCCGTCCTACTACCGCTGGGAACAGTGGTTTTTCACCCGCCTCTATGAAAAGGGCCTCGTCTACAAGAAGAACTCGGCGGTGAACTGGTGCCCCCACGACCAGACAGTACTGGCCAACGAGCAGGTGGAAGACAGCTGCTGCTGGCGCTGCGGCACCACCGTGGAGCGCCGTGAACTGGCGCAGTGGTTCATCAAGATCACCGACTACGCGGAAGAATTGCTCGCCGACCTGGACAAGCTGCCCCACTGGCCGGAACAGGTGCGCACCATGCAGCGCAACTGGATCGGCAAGAGCAAGGGGGTAGAGCTGAGCTTCGCGCTGCCGCGGACCATTGCCGGCGTCGACCACTTCGATGTCTACACCACCCGCCCTGACACCCTGATGGGCGTCACCTACGTCTCCCTCGCCGCCGAGCACCCCATCGCCCTGGCGCTGGCGGATGACAACGCCGCACTGAAAGAATTTATCGCCGAGTGCAAGAAGCAGTCCCTTTCCGAGGCCGATATGGCCACCATGGAGAAGAAGGGGATGGACACCGGTATCAAAGCCATCCACCCGATCACCGGCGAGGAGGTTCCGGTGTGGATCGCCAACTATGTGCTGATGGACTACGGCTCCGGCGCAGTGATGGCGGTGCCGGCCCACGACCAACGGGACTGGGAATTCGCACACAAATACCACCTGCCGATCAAACAGGTGGTGGAGCCTGCGGATGGCGAAGCCATCGACCTGGAAAAGGAAGCCTTCGCGGAGAAAGGCCGGCTGGTGAATTCCGGTCCAGGTTTTGAACAGTTCGACGGACTCGATTTCAGTGCCGCCTTCGACGCCATCGCCGAGGCCCTGAAGGCCGCGGGCAAGGGCCGCGTTACCACCAACTACCGGCTGCGCGACTGGGGCGTATCCCGCCAGCGCTACTGGGGTGCCCCCATCCCCATATTCAACCTGGCCGATGGCGGCGAGATCCCGGTACCGGCTGATAAGCTGCCGATACTGCTGCCTGAGGACGTGGAACTGGACGGTGTCCAGTCGCCGATCAAGGCAGACCCGGCGTGGCGCAAAGACGAGTTGAACGGCGAGCCGGTGGAGCGCGAGACCGACACCTTCGACACCTTTATGGAATCCAGTTGGTACTACGCCCGCTACACCTGCCCGGATTTCGACCAGGGAATGCTGGACCCGGAGCGCGCCAACTACTGGCTGCCGGTGGACCAGTACGTGGGCGGCATCGAACACGCCATCCTCCATCTGCTCTACGCGCGCTTCTTCCACAAGCTGATGCGCGACGAGGGCCTGGTGAACAGCGACGAACCCTTCGAGCGGCTGCTGTGCCAGGGCATGGTGCTGGCGGAATCCTTTTACCGGGAGACCGATGGCCACAAGACCTGGATCGCCCCCACCGACGTGGAAGTAACCCGGGACGACAAGGGCAAGCCGGTCAAGGCGGTGCAGCGTTCCACCGGTGAGGAAGTGATTCCCGGCGGCGTGGTGAAGATGTCCAAGTCGAAGAACAACGGCATAGATCCCCACGCCACAGTGGAGCAATACGGCGCGGACACCGTGCGCCTGTTCACCATGTTCGCCGCGCCGCCGGAACAGACCCTGGAGTGGCACGATGCCGGCGTGGAGGGCGCCAGCCGTTTCCTGCGCAAACTGTGGAAGACAGTGCACAGCCACCGCGCTGCCGGCGGCAGCAATGCAAACATCGACACCGATGCGCTCAACGAACAACAACAGCAACTGCGCCGCAAGACCCACGAGACCATCCAGAAAGTCAGCGATGACTACGGTCGCCGACAGACCTTCAACACCGCTGTGGCCGCGGTGATGGAACTGCTCAACGAAGTGGGCAAACTGGCCGAGCGCGAAAGCGTTCAGGGCCTGGCGGTGGAACGGGAAGCACTGCAGGCCGCTGTACTGCTGCTCGCCCCCGTGACCCCGCATATCTGCCACAGCCTGTGGCAGGCGCTGGGCAACAGCACACCGCTGGTGGACGCGCAGTGGCCACTGGTGGACGAAAACGCGCTGGTGCGCTCCAGCATCACCCTGGTGGTGCAGGTGAACGGCAAGGTGCGCGCGAAGTTTGAAGCCCCGGCCGACGCGGACAAGGAAACCCTGGAGAAGCTGGCGCTGTCCAACGACAACGTACAGAAATTTATCGGCGACGCCACGGTTCGCAAAGTCATCGTCGTGCCGGGTAAGCTGGTCAACATTGTTGCGAAATAATGTGACCGCGCGCCGCCGGGGAAACCGCACACTTCGGGGGATCGGGCAGTGAAAAATCGATTGGCAATCCTGGTGGCCGGCCTGCTGGCCACCGTTCAGGTACAGGCTGCGGAACTGGACAAGGAACTCGTCGGCGACTGGTTGAGCCTGTGCAAAAAGGCCTCGGGCAATTACCTGCAGGTCACCAGCAGTTTCACCGCCGACGGCGATTACACAGCCAAAACGGTTTTTTACACCGATGCCGAGTGCAAGCGGACCATGGGGATGGAAGTCATCTCCAGTGGCAAATACCGGCTCGGTGAGTCAGTATCCGCGGAGGGCGGCGAATCGGCGCGGCAAATCGACATCGATGTGCACGAATTACGCAGTGGCGACATGCAGTTGCCTGGCGGCAAACAGAAAATCCTGCAGATCATCACCATTATCGACGGCAAGCTGATCTTCGGCGATGCGCCTGGAATACAGGCAGTCACCAAAGGCGAGCGGCCGCAGAAACTCAATCACACTTTCTATTCGCGAAAACAATGAAACAAAACTTCAGCCGCATCCTGGTCCTGCTCACCCTCATCGCCACCGCCAGCTGTGGCTGGCACCTGCGCGGCGCGCCAAAGAACTTCCCGCCGGGCAGCCAGCTGTACATCTTCGCAGAGGACCCGCGCAGCGATATCGCCGAGGAACTGACCCGCCTGCTGCAAAACGGCGGCCTGCCCATGGCGGAAACCCCCGAGGAAGCCGACTACGTACTGACCATTCACAAGGAAATAGAGCGCAAGCGCACCGTGGCGGTGGACGCCAGAGGCCGCGCCTCGGAGTACGAACTGATCACCAGCGCCATCTACAGCGTGCGCGACAGCAGCGGCCGCGTCCTGCTGAACCACGCAGAGGCAGACGTCTACCGCACCCTGGAGTGGGACGACAACGAAGTGGTGAGCAAGGGCGAGGAGGAGATCCTGCTGCGCGAGGAAATGCGCCGCGAACTGATCGGCCGCATTATCGACCGGCTGCGCCGCATCGACGTCAATGCACCGGCGGAAGACAAGAGCTACTGATCCCGTGCGCATTAATCCCGGACAACTGCAGCAGAATTTGAACAAGGGCCTGGCCCCCATCTACATCGTCTCCGGCGACGAGCCGCTGCTGGTGCAGGAGTGCTGTGACAGCATTCGCGCCGCCGCCAGGAAACAGGGGTTCAGCGAGCGCGAACTGCTGCACGCGGAACACAATTTCGACTGGGGCCTGTTGCTGGCCTCCGCCGGCAGCATGTCGCTGTTCGCGGAAAAGAAAGTCATCGAGGTACGCCTGCCGAACGGTAAACCCGGCGACAAGGGCAGCAAGGCACTGCAGGAATTCGCGGGCCTCGCCGATGGCGACCTGCTGCTGTTGCTGGTACTGCCCAAGCTGGATCGCTCGCAACTGAACAGCAAGTGGATCAAGACGCTGGACCAGAAAGGCGTGCTGATTCAGGTGTGGCCGGTAGACGCACAGGAAATGCCGCGCTGGATTCACCAGCGCCTGCGCGCCAACGGCCTGGACGCGGAGCCGGAAGCGATCCAGATACTGGCGTCCCGCGTGGAGGGCAACCTGCTGGCCGCCAGCCAGGAAATTGAAAAGCTCAAGCTGCTCAGCACCGACAACCTGATCACCGCCGAAACCATGAGCGACGCGGTCGCCAGTTCCGCCCGCTACGACGTCTTCGGCCTGATCGACAAGGCGCTCGCCGGCGATGCCGGGGGCGCCATCAAAACCCTGCACGGCCTGCGCGCCGAGGGCGTCGAGGCGCCGGTCGTACTCTGGGCCCTGGCGCGGGAGATCCGCAGCCTGCTGGAAATTGGGGAGAAACTGGATCAGGGCCAGCAACTGGCGCGCCTGGTTCGCATCCAGAAACGCCAACCTCTGGTGCAGGCCGCCCTCTCCCGCCTGCGTCCACGCCAGTTGGAAGGCCTGTTGCTGCGCGCCCGCGCGGTGGACTCGGCCATCAAGGGCGGCAGGGACCAGGATCCCTGGACCGGCCTGTTGGAACTCTCACTGAACCTGTCCGGCAAACGCAGCATCTGACCCTAATACCGCTACCTTAAGCCGAAAATCGGCATATGTAGGATGGGCAAAGCGTAGCGTGCCCATCAAGGTCCCGGAAGATGGGCACGCTACGCTCCTTTGCCCATCCTACGACGGAAACAACGCTTAAGGTAACGGTATTAGCATCTGACCCGGATGGCACTGAGTTAAGGATAAACCCTGTGGGAGCCAGCCCTGCTGGCGAAACAAATACTGCCGATAGCACCGCCCCAATCGCCTGCTGGGCAGGCTCCCACAGTACAGGCTTCTAAGTTAAGGCTGGCCCGAAATCTTCACACCGCCAAGTACTGCCGAATCAAACCGTCGTCCAGTTTCGCCATTTGATCGGCGGCGACAATCCGCCCCTTCTGCATCAGGCGGAACTCGCGCCCGACGCGGCGGGCGAAGCCCAGTTTCTGCTCCACCAGGATGACCGTCAGCCCGTCCTCCTCGTTCAGCATCCGGATCACATCGCCGATCTGGCGCACGATGTTGGGCTGGATGCCTTCATTGGGTTCGTCGAGGATCAATACCTTGGGATCGATCACCAGTGCGCGGCCGATGGCCAGTTGCTGTTGCTGGCCGCCGGACAGGTCGCCGCCGCGGCGGTGCAGCATGTCCTTCAGCACCGGAAACAGTTCAAAGATCCGCTGGGGAATCCGGCGCGCTTTATCCTTGCGCGCCGGCAGACCGATCTGCAGGTTTTCCTCCACCGTCAGCAGCGGAAAGATATCCCGCCCCTGGGGCACATAACCGATGCCGAGATGCGCGCGCGCCTGTGCCGCGCGCCCTTCAATGGGCTTGCCCCCGAACAGAATGCGCCCGTCGCTCGCCGGCAACAGCCCCATCAGGCACTTGAGCAGGGTCGTCTTGCCGGCGCCATTGCGGCCCATAATGCAGGTGCACGAACCTTTCTCCACATCCAGGTCGAGATCCCAGAGAATCTGCGTACCGCCGTATTTCTGGTTGAGTTTTTCGATTCGGATCATGCGTCCTCCCCCAGGTAAACCTCGATCACGTCGGGATTGTTCTGCACCTGGTCCATGGTGCCCTCCGCCAGTACCGCTCCCTGGTGCAGTACCGTCACCGTGCGCGCTATGCTGCGCACAAATTCCATATCGTGTTCCACCACGATCACCGTGTGCTCGCCGGCCAAAGAGGTGAGCAGTTCCGCGGTGCGCTCGGCCTCTTCCGCGGTCATGCCCGCAACGGGTTCGTCGATCAGCAGCAGGCGCGGCTCGGCCGCCAGCAACATGCCGATTTCCAGCCATTGCTTCTGCCCGTGGGAGAGAGCGCCGGCGAGTTGGTAGCGCGCATTCACCAGCCCGATGGTTTCCAGCACGCGATCGATGCGGTCGCGCTGCTCACCGGTGAGGGCTGCAGTCAGCGCAGACCAGGCACCCTTGCTGCCTTTCAGGGAGAGCTCCAGGTTGGTGTACACCGTGTGTGCCTCGAACACGGTGGGCTTCTGGAATTTGCGCCCGATACCCAGCTGCGCAATCGCCGCCTCGTCGTGCGCCAGCAGGTCGATGTTCCGGCCGAACCAGGCGCTGCCGCTATCGCAGCGGGTCTTGCCGGTGATCACGTCCATCAGCGTGGTTTTGCCCGCGCCGTTGGCCCCGATCAGGCAGCGCAGCTCGCCGTCATTCACATAGAGATTCAGATCGTTCAACGCCTTGAAGCCATCGAAACTGACACTCAGTCCCTCGACGTACAGGATCACCTGATGTGAGACGTCCACGGCCCGCTGGCGCGGTACCAGAAATGGCCAGGTGGTATCGCGTCGCAGCAGTTCCCGTGCCTGTGCCGTTACATTCATGCCCGAGCCTCCCCAGTGATCGGTTCAGCAGGCGCATCGCCTGCGGAAACTTCGCCTGTATTATTTTCCCCTCGCGTTTCCGCATCTGTCGTCCGGCCGCGCTGCAGCAGGCCGGCGAGGCCTTTCGGCAGCAGTACGGTGACCACCACGAACAGGGTGCCGAGGGCAAACAGCCAGCCGTCCGGCATCACCGCGGTAAAACGGGTCTTGGCGTAGTTCACCAGCAGGGCACCGACTATGGCGCCGTACAAGGTGCCGCGGCCGCCGACCGCCACCCACACCACCACTTCGATGGAATTGAGTGGCGAAAACTCTCCCGGATTGATGATGCCCACCTGGGGCACGTAGAGCATGCCCGCCACGGCCGCCACCAGCGCGGAATAGACGAACAGCCACACCTTGTAGCCTTCGGTGCGGTAGCCGAGAAAACGCGCGCGCGGCTCGGCATCGCGGATGGCCACCACCACGCGCCCCAGCCGCGATTGCACGATGGCACGGCTGGCGACAAAGGTAAGCGCCAATAGCAGTGCCGTCGCCATCAACAGAGCCACGCGGGTGCCATCGGCCTGCAGGTCGAAGCCGAGCATGTCCTTGAAGTCCGTCAGGCCGTTATTGCCGCCGAATCCCATCTCGTTGCGGAAGAAGGCCAGCATCAGGGCGTAGGTGAGCGCCTGGGTCATGATCGACAGGTATACCCCGGTGACGCGCGATCGGAACGCCAACCAGCCGAACACAAACGCCAGCAGGCCCGGCACCAGCAGGGCCATCAGCAGCGCGAACCAGAACTGGTCCATACCCTGCCAGTACCAGGGCAGCTCCTGCCAGTTGAGGAACACCATGAAATCCGGCAGGTCCGGATTGCCGTAGACACCGCGATCGCCGATCTGACGCATCAGGTACATGCCCATACCGTAGCCGCCCAGCGCGAAGAAGGCGCCGTGACCGAGGCTCAGGATGCCGCAGTATCCCCACACGATATCCACCGCCATCGCCAGCATGGCAAAGCACAGGTACTTGCCCATCAGCGTGATGGTGTAGGTGCTCACGTATAGCGGCGATTCGGCGGGCAACAGCAGGTTGGCAGCCGACATCAGCAGCGTGACCCCGAGCAGGATCGCCACCAGTAGCGAGGAACCCTCGCCCGGCGCACGCAGCTGCGCCAGCGCGCCGGCCAGGTTGCCAAACAGGGATCGGTTGTGTTCCACAGTCGTCATTCGGCGGCCCTCCCGCGCTGCGGAAACAGCCCCTTGGGCCGCTTCTGGATAAACAGGATCAGGCACACCAGCACGATGATGTTCGCCAGCACCGCGCCGGTGGCGGGCTCGAGGAACTTGTTGGTCACACCGAGGGAGAAGCCACCGACGAGGGTGCCGAGCAGATTGCCGACACCACCGAACACCACCACCATGAATGAATCGATGATGTAGGACTGCCCGAGATTCGGCCCCACATTGGTCAGCTGGCTCAGCGCCACACCGGCCACCCCGGCAATACCCGAGCCCAGGCCGAAGGTCATGGCATCCACCATTTCCGTGCGTACCCCCATGGCCTTTGCCATGTCGCGATTCTGCGACACCGCGCGCACGTTCAAGCCCAGGGAAGTTTTCTTCAGGGTCACCAGCAGCAGCGCAAATACGGCGAGCGCAAACAACAGGATGTAAAGGCGGTTAAAGGTGACAGAGAACACTGGGTTGATGGCGAAGACGCCGCTCATCCAGCCGGGCGTAACTACCGGCATATTGAGCGGTGAGAAAATCGTGCGCACCGCCTGTTGCAGGATCAGGCTGATACCGAAAGTGGCCAGCAGGGTTTCCAGCGGGCGCCCCTGCAGGTGACGGATGACACCGCGCTCGATCAATACCCCCACACTACCCGAAACCAGGAACGCCGCCGGCACCGCCACGACCAGGGAGTATTCGATGGCACCGGGCATCAGCTGCTGCACCACGTAGGTGGTATAGGCGCCGAGCATGATCATTTCACCGTGAGCCATATTGATCACACCCATCACACCAAAGGTAATAGCCAGACCGATGGCCGCGAGCAGCAGCACCGAACCGAGGCTCAGGCCAAAAAACAGCTGTTCCATAAAATCGTAGAACGCTATACGGCCCTCAATTTCTTCCAGCGACTGCTGAGCAGCTATGCGAATTTTCCTGTCGCTTTCGCGCTCGTCGTCGAGCAGGCGTTGCAACTGGTTGCGCACCGGCGCTTCGAGACGCCCGCTCATCACGGCGATAGCCGACAACCGTGCGTCCGTTACGCTGGAATCGCGCAGCTCCACCATCGCCCGCGCCAGTTCAATCAGTTCGCTCACCCTGTCGCTCTGGCCGGCGTCGGCGGTGACCTGCAGCAGACGCATATTCTGCGGGCTCAGGTCATCCAGGATTGCCAGCACTGCGCCCTCCTTTTGCGCCTCAGTGCCGTGCATCAGATCAATGCGGGCAATGGCATCGCGCAGGTGGCTGCGCAGGCGGTTGTTCACGCGGACTTTCTTGATCGAACCACGCGACTGTACCCCCAGGCCCTCTCCGGTAAAGATATCGCTGCCGATCCGCTCTCCGGCCGGATTCTTTTGTACCGCCATCAACCGGCCGGTCTCACGGTGGTAGTAAAGGTCTCCCGCGAGCATGGCGGCAAAGAGCCCGCGCATCGCGCGGCCACCGGAGCGTTCGAGCTGGTCCAGCACCTCTGCGCTCTCGCGCAAGCTGGCCCGGGTGAGCCGCGCCAGTAGTACCTGGCGATTACCGCCGGGCTCCTCGGACGCCGGCGTGGCGGACGGCGCTGCCTGCTCCGAAACGACACTGCCGGCGCTCGCGGCCGGCAGTGTCGTCACCAGTGCCAGCAGCAGGCAACCGGTCAATAGCAAATGTTTCACTTGTGTAACTCCATATAATTTACAGAGGAGTTTTTACTCAAGTTTCGGAGTTAATCAGAAACCGCCACTGAACTCGCAGGCCGGGAGGGGGAGCGCTTTCCGGGACCGTATGAGACAGGGATGTCGATTACGAGCGTACAGGGATGTATTCACAGCGTGTCCCGGAAAGCGCTCCCCCTCCCGGCCCATCTCCGAACTCCGAAACTTGAGTTATTAGTACAGTATCCTGGCAAACCGGAGATGGAATTACTGTCCCTGACCTCCACAGGCCTTGGCCTTGGTGTTGTAGTTGCCGCACTTGATGGGCGCGGTCCAGTCGGCGATCAGGTCTTTGGAGCCCGGCAGAAAGTCGGACCAGGCATCGCCGGCCACCAGGCCGTCGGTTTCCCAGACCACTTCAAACTGGCCGTCATCCTGGATCTCGCCGATAAAGACCGGCTTGGAGAGATGGTGGTTTTTGTTCATCTTGGCGACGCCGCCGGACAGGTTGGGGAACTCGATACCGATCATGGCCTGCTCCACCGCGTCCACATCGGTGGTCTCCGCCTTTTCCACCGCCTTGGCCCACATGTTGAAACCGATATAGGTAGCTTCCATAGGGTCGTTGGTTACCCGCTTTTCATCGCCGGTGAATTTTTTCCATTCCTGGATGAAGCGCTCGTTGGCCTCGCTGTCCACGCCCTGGAAATAGTTCCAGGCCGCCAGGTGACCGACCAGCGGACGGGTATCGATGCCGGAGAGTTCTTCCTCGCCCACGGAGAAGGCCACCACCGGAATGTCTTCGGCGCTGACGCCCTGGTTGGCCAGTTCCTTGTAGAAAGGCACATTGGCATCCCCGTTGATAGTGGATACCACCGCGGTCTTCTTGCCCGCGCCGCCGAACTTCTTGATGTCGGCGACGATGCTCTGCCAATCGGAATGACCAAACGGGGTGTAGTTGACCATGATGTCTTTTTTGTCGACCCCCTTGGCCTCGAGATAGGCTTCAAGGATCTTGTTGGTGGTGCGCGGGTAGACGTAGTCGGTGCCCGCCAGCACCCAACGCTCCACCTCCAGGTCGTTCATCAAATAATCCACCGCCGGAATGGCCTGCTGGTTCGGCGACGCGCCGGTGTAAAAGACGTTCTTGGAAGACTCTTCCCCCTCGTACTGCACCGGGTAGAACATCAGGCCGTTCAGCTCTTCAATCACCGGCAGCACGGACTTGCGCGACACGGAGGTCCAGCAGCCGAAAATGACGTCGACCTTCTCTTTGGTGAGCAGCTCGCGGGTCTTCTCCGCAAACAGCGGCCAGTCGGAGGCCGGATCCACGACCACCGCCTCGAGTTTTTTCCCCAGCAGGCCGCCCTTCCTGTTCTGCTCGTCCACCATCATCAGGACCGTGTCCTTGAGGGTGGTTTCACTGATGGCCATGGTGCCGGACAGGGAGTGCAGCACACCGACTTTGATGGTGTCGGCAGCCATAACCGCCGCGCTCAATACGCTGGTCCCGGCGGCCAGTGCCATTCCGGCGACGAATTTCTTTACGTTCATAAGGTTGATCTCCTTTTGAAAACTTATTTGTTAACACTCGAGTTTCGGGGTTCAAATCGGGGCGCCAGGTGGGGTAGCCCTTTGTGGGACACGGGCTGGGCGCTCCCCTTAAATACATCCCTGTACGGTAACTACTCACCCCGACAGTCCCCTCTCCCCCTTTGGGGGAGAGGGTTAGGGAGAGGGGGAGCCGGTCAGGCCCTTACAGCTGCACCTGCATACCAAGGTTGATAATGTCCACATCGTCACCGGCGTAGCCGCTCGCGTTGGCATCGCCGCTGACAAAGCTGAGGTTGAAGCGTGTGTTGTGGCCGTTCACCACGTAGTTGAGCCCCAATTCGGCAGAGCTGCTGCTGTCGGCATCGGAGGGGCTGTTTTCCACCAGGCGCAGATAGGGCTGGAACTTGCCCGGGCCGGTGCTGTTGGAGAACAGGTAAGCGGCGGTGACAAAGGCGGAGTCGCCGTCAAACAGGCAGAAGCAGTCACCCGCGGGGGGCGGAGAGGCCAGCGTATAGTCGGCTTCAAAGCTCTTGTATTCCGCTTCCACCGTCAGTACGCCACCGCCGCCGAGCACGGTTTCGGAAAGCAGGTCGAGGGTGTAACCCGAGAAGTCACCGGCGCTTTCCGCGCTGCCGGTACCGTCGGCCTGGTTCTGCAGCGACAGGGCCAGAGTGAAGATGTTGCCGAGGTCGCCGTAGTAGGTGGAGCTGGTGTAGTAGCCGGGGTTGGCTTCCATGTTCAGGAAGTTATACGCAAAGCGCGCGGCATACAGGCGTTTGTCGTCGGTGTTGCTGTAGTCTTCCAGGCCGTAGAAGGCACCGGCCGCATACTGGAACTTGCCGGCCGTGCCCCAGAAGGTAACCCCTTCATCGCGGCCGATAAGACCCGCTTGGCCACCCTGGTCCGACGGATAGAGGGGCTGGCGGTACTGGTTCCAGCTCAGCGCGTAATAGGGGCCGCTCATCTCGATACGGTCCGCGGGTGTGAGCATGCGGCCGGCCCAGATATTGAACTGGGGCGCGAACTCAAACTGCGCGATAGCATCGAGCACATCGACACTGTCGCCGTCCCGCTGCTGCAGGTTGAAGGTAAACTTCACATTCTCGTGCAGTTGGCCGGCGGTATAGACGCGGATATCCGGCAGGGAAAAGTCACTGTCGCTGTCGACGGATTCGAACTGCGATCGGAACCCGGCGCCGATGCTGAACCACTGCCCCCCTTCCATTTCCACCTTCTTGCCCGCCAGTGCCGGCAGCGGTGCCGCTGCCAGCCCCAGCGCCGCCAGTAGGCCGGCGCTGCGCCACAAGGCCCCGCCTTGCCGCGCGTGCGGCCTGTTGATCAACTGTTCCATACTTGCCCCCCTTGATTATCGATCGGTTGTTTTTTGCTGCTACCGATTATTCGTCGGGGACAACAGGGGCTCCATACGCAGATTGACCTACGGAACTACGTCATTTGACGGTTTTTTCAGGGACACGACGACATATACTAAGGAAGGGGGAATTTGCAGGCCTCCGGACTGAAAGGCAGTGACCCCGGTGGTAGAGATGTTCACGGGCAACAACGATAACGACAACAGGCAGGCCATGCGACCCGCACAGCAGGTATTCCGCGTCCGGCGGCATTACAACAAGTGGGTGGGAGACGAGACGCTCGAAGATTTCGCGCTGCGTTTTACCGCCGTGCGCGGGCGCCGTTGGTCCATCGAACAGGTCGCCAAAACTGCGCTGGGCGCCACGGCGTTCCTGGCACTGGAGGCCATAGCCGCATCGGTGACCCTGAATTACGGCTTTACCAACACCGTGGCCGCGATGCTCGCAGTGGCGGCGGTGATATTCATAACCGGATTCCCGATCAGCTACTACGCTGCCAAACACGGGCTGGACATAGACCTGCTCACCCGCGGCGCCGGTTTCGGCTACCTGGGCTCCACCATCACTTCGCTGATCTACGCCTCCTTCACCTTTATCTTTTTCGCCATCGAGGCCGCCATCCTCACCTCCGCGCTGCACGCCCTGTTCGGTATTCCTCCATTTATCGGCTACATCCTTTGCGCGCTCGCGGTGATTCCCATCGTGACCCACGGCATTCACGCGGTCAGCAAGTTCCAGATCGGCACCCAACCCCTGTGGCTGCTGCTGCAATGCCTGGCGCTTTTCACGGCGGCCTGGTTCGAACTCTCCCGCGTGGGAGACTGGACTCAGTTCGCGCCACAACAGACGCCCGGCAGTCACAGTTTCGACTGGATGCTGTTCGGCGCCGCCGCCTCTGTCTTCTTCGCCATGGTGGCGCAGATCGGCGAACAGGTGGACTACCTGCGCTTCATGCCGGAAAAAACCCGCGAGAATCGCTACCGATGGTGGTTCTGGCTCACCCTGGCCGGTCCCGGCTGGATACTGATCGGCGTGATCAAAATGCTGCTCGGTTCCTTCCTCGCCTACCTCGCCTTCACCGGCGGTGCCTCCGCAAGCCAGGCAACTGACCCGGTATACATGTACCAGATGGTCTTCAACTACCTGACCCAGTCCCCCACTATGTCACTGATGCTGGCCGGCGTGATGGTGATCATCTCGCAAATGAAGATCAACGTGACCAATGCCTACGCCGGCTCCATTGCCTGGTCGAATTTTTTCTCGCGGCTCACGCGCAGCCATCCCGGCCGCGTCGTCTGGCTGGTGTTCAACGTAAGCATCGCGCTGATCCTGATGGAGCTCGGCATTTACCGCGCACTGGAAGGCGTTTTGGGAATTTTCTCGCTCGTTGCCATCAGCTGGCTCGGCTGCCTGTCCGCGGACCTGATGATCAACAAGCCGCTGGGCATCAGCCCTTCCTATGTGGAGTTCAAGCGCTCGCACCTGTACGACTTCAACCCGGTGGGGGTCGGCTCCATGCTGTTCGCCTCCGCCATCGGCATTGTCTGCTACCTCGGCTACCTCGGTGACGGGGCGAAGAACTTCGCCAGTTTTATCAGCCTGGCGATCTGCTTCGTCATGGTGCCATTGCTGGGCATCGCCACCCGCGGCCGCTTTTATCTCGCCCGCCACACCGACTTCCCCCTCGCACCCGGTGAGGTAACAGTTATTCCCGCGGTAGAAGCGCCGCCGGCAAACCAGTCGCCGCTCACCTGCTGCATCTGCGAAAACCAGTTCGAGTCCCCAGATATGAGCCACTGCCCCGCCTATCGGGGCCCCATTTGCTCCCTGTGCTGCTCGCTGGATTCCCGCTGTCTGGACAGCTGCAAGCCGGATGCGCGCTTTTCACGACAGGTTGTCGCATTGCTGAAAATGCTGGTGCCGGCGCCGATTGTCGACGGCATCGACTCGCGGCTGGGGCGCTTCGCCCTGCTGCTGATGGGCGCCAGCCTGTGCATCGCCGGTTTTTTTGCCCTTATCTACGGCCAGATGCAGCCAGCCACCGCCGCCGAGGCCAAACTGCTGCAGGACACCCTGTGGACCCTGTTCGTAGTGTTGCTGCTGGTGGCGGGGGTGCTCTCCTGGCTGTTCCTGCTTACCCACGACAGCCGCGTGGTGGCCCAGCTGGAATCCAACCGCCAGACCCGCCTGCTGCTGAACGAGATAGAGGCGCACCAGGAAACCGACCGCGCGCTGCAGCTGGCCAAGGAACAGGCCGAGAGTGCCAACAGCGCCAAGAGCCGCTACCTGTCCGGCATCAGCCACGAGCTGCGCACGCCGCTGCAGTCGATCCTCGGCTACGCACAGCTGCTCAACCAGCAACAGGATATTCCCGAGCGACACCGCAACGCGCTGCGCATCATCAGGCGCAGCAGCGAATACCTCACCGACCTGATCGAGGGGTTGCTGGATATTTCCAAGATCGAGACCGGCCGCCTCGATATCTACCGCAACCAGGTGCGCCTGCCGGAGCTGATCGAACAGATGGTGGATATGTTCCTCCCACAGGCGGAGGCCAAGGGCATCAGCCTCTACTGTCATATCCACAACCCGCTGCCATCCACCGTCATCGCGGACGAGAAACGATTGCGGCAGATACTCATCAACCTGCTCTCCAACGCCATCAAGTACACCCGCGAGGGACAGGTGGATTTTCATATCCGCTACCGCAATCAGGTGGCGGAATTTTCCATCGTCGACACCGGCATCGGTATTCACCGCAACGATATTGCGCGCATCCTCAAACCCTTCGAGCGGGTCCGCAACGGCGTTGCCCCGGTGGCTACCGGCACCGGCCTCGGCCTGACCATTTCGTACCTGTTGACGGAAATCATGGGCGGGGAGTTGCGGGTGGAAAGCGAGTTGGGTAAGGGTAGCCGCTTTACCGTTTCGCTGCTGCTCTCGTGGGTGGACTCCGCGCACCACCAGGCGATGCCCGCGCAACAAATCGATGGCTACGTCGGCCCGCGGCGCACCGTGATGGTGGTGGACGACGAGCCCATCCACCGCGGCCTGATTGCCGACCTGCTGGCCCCGCTCGGTTTTTCCCTGCTGGAAGCCCAGAGCGCCGAGGACTGCCTGGCCCTGGTAAGACAGCACAAGCCGGATCTGTTCCTGCTCGATGTCAGCATGCCCGGCATGGACGGCCTGCAACTGGCGGAAAATCTGCGCGACCAGGATATCCGCGTGCCGATCATCATGCTGTCCGCCGACGCGCAGGAACGGCATCTCAAACCCGGCGGACTGGGTGCGGACAACCCCCGTCACGATGCCTATCTGGTCAAGCCGCTCAACAACCGCAAGCTGCTCGACACCATCGGCCGCTTGCTGACGCTGCAGTGGGAGTATGCCGCGGACAAGCAGCCGCTGCGGGCGCGCCCCGGCAAGCGGGAAGCGCAGGAGCCGCTGGCAGACCATCCGTTGCTGACAGAATTGCTCGCCTACGCCCGCATCGGTTACCGCAACGGCGTACACACCACGCTGGACAAGATCGCCGCGGGTAAAATTACCGACCCGGGGCGTATCGACCAGTTCCGCCAGCTGGCCGACACCATGCATTTTGAACAACTGAGTGAAGCACTGGAAGAGAGGGAGTGTTAATGGCAGGCCCAGACAACGCCACTGATGCCGTCCGACCATCCGCACATGGCCCTTCCGCCAACTGTAGCGATATCGTCCTGGTGGTGGACGACTCTCCGGACACCCTGAGCCTGATCAACGACACCCTGGAACAGGCCGGCGTCAACGTGCTGGTCGCGCTGGATGGCAACCAGGCACTGAATATCGCCCGGCGCCTGCGCCCGGACATGATCCTGCTGGATGCGGTGATGCCGGGGCTGGACGGTTTTGAAACCTGCCGCCTGTTGAAAAGCGACCCGGAGCTGGCGGCGATCCCGGTTATTTTTATGACCGGACTCACCGATTCCGACAATATCGTCAAGGGGCTGGAATGCGGCAGTGTCGACTACCTGACCAAACCCATCCAGCCCGACGAACTGCTGGCGCGCATGCGCGTTCACCTGACCAACGCGCGCCTGACCAGCAGCGCCCACCAGGCCCTGGACTCCACCGGCCAGTTCCTGTTTACCGTCGACCTGGAGGGCAGGATGCAGTGGGCCACGCCGCAGACCTACGCACTGCTGAGCAGTGCCGGCGCCACCGAAGGCGAGCGGCAACGGCAGTTGGTAGAAGCATTACAGCAGTGGCTTTCACACCGACCTGCGGCCAGCCAGACCCTGAAACTCCCGCAGCTGCAAAAACCACTGGAAGTCCGGTTTATTGAACACCGGCGGGATGGCACCTGCCTGCTCCGATTGCAGGATGGCGGCCGACCGGCGGGCGAAGAGCTGCTGCGGGAAAAGCTGTCGCTGACCAAGCGCGAATCAGAGGTGCTGTTCTGGATTGCCAACGGCAAAACGAATCGGGAAATCGGCGAAATTCTCGCGGTCAGCCCGCGCACCGTGAACAAACACCTGGAAGGGATCTTTTCCAAGCTGGGCGTGGAGAACCGCACGACGGCGGCAGGCGTCGCCATCCGCACGCTGAATGCGGATTCCTGAGCGAAGCCTTTTTCAACCCGGGTTTGCGGCGGCCCGGACTACTCATCCCTTGTAGGAGCGGCGGGGCGGCCATCCGCCGTTGGCCGCGATCAGCGAGCGGGTGTGCTATGTGCAAATAGCGGCACAGAAAAAGACCAACAACGGAAGCCAATCTCTTGCCGTCAATACTTTATTTAAGGAGCCTATGAACAAGTCCCGAGATGCCCCTGGCTTTCAAAGCGGTTCACAATCAAGGCGCAACTCCGCGGGAATGTCTAGACCTTTCAAGACAAAAGGCTTTTCACGCCAGCTCTATTGAAACCCATCCGCATCCGTCCGCCGATAGTAGGCGCGGTGATCACTTTGCCCAAAGCGGGAACCACACACCCGCGTCCTGTAGCCTTGACGTGGCGGGGCTTTGCGGGCATTCTGCGTAAAATTTCACCAAGAGATATCAGTCTTTGGCAAAGTGGTCTTGGGGGCCACTATATAAATATTAGCACCACTTAGGAGAAAGCTTCAGAAATGGAATTAGTTTCAGAGTTTATACATAACCCCTTAGCGCAAAGCTTACTGCTTGGCCCAATAATGGGGGTGATTTTTGCTGCTTTATTCTCGGGTTTGACAAAGTCTCCCGAGGCACAAGCTCCAGCAACAGTTACTCAAACAAGAACGATCTATGTAACTAAAGTTGTCGAGAGAAGACGGTCATCTAATGAGTCAGACGACGGAATGGGGCTGTTAATAGCTGGTGGGATTGCTTTAATTTTTATAATTTGGAAATATGCTATATATTTCGATACTGTACAGTACTATTTGGCAACTTCGATATTGTCAGTATTGAGCTTTTCTGCTACGACAATAATTATTTCGTTAATTAAAGGGCATTACACATCGGATGAGTGGTGGTTTTACACAGTTGGCCCGATGATATTGCTTTGTGTTTCTATCTATATACTTAATTTGGCGAGAATAAGTTTCGACCCAAGTATTCAGCAGGGCGCACTGAACAACACCTTTTGGACCTTCTATAAAGATTGGTTAAGTGAGTATGGTCGAAATTTTATGTTTGCCCATGTGTCTGGGGTTGTAATCCTTGCATTAGCGATTCTTTTGATAGCATTCTCGTTAATTCATTACCTGAGCCTAATGAACCAGCGCTCGCCCGGCCTGACGCAAAGCTTTTGGTTTTTCTTAACAAAATCTACTTCTTTTTTTTCAGGTAAACTCTGGTTTTTATTTGTAGCTTTTTTGTTAGGTGCAGCTTACTGCTTGATAAATCCAGATCTTGTGGCAAATTGGATGACTAGAAAGTAGTGCTAACAATCGGCTGCACAGCGACCGATTTTCCGCCGCTTTGCGGCTCCAAACCGGCGCGTCGTAAGCCGGGCGTTATGCCATTAATAGAGGAACATCATGAAATCAAGGATATTATTTTTAGTAATGCTCTTATGTGCAAATGTATCACATGCGAAATACATCTATGAATATATGGATAAAGTTGAGCCTCTTCTAATGGCTGCAAAATATGATGAAGCAGATCAAGAGTTTGCCGCTATCAATAAGAGAGTCAGACAACAAGCAATAAGTGGTTATCTTTTATCTGATCACTATAAAAGAACAGTCGAGTGGCTTAAAAACATAGATAGCTACCACGCACACCTTAGAAAAATTGAATCAAATATGAGTCAATACAAGGCAGCAGGAAACGGTGAAATATCGCTTCGGAAATGCGAATCAAGCTGCGAGTATCTATATATAATAGGTATTGATAATGGCAAGCCTAAATCTTTCCCATATTCTGAAGACTTTATGACCTACATTAATAATCATAGAAACTCAGCCGTTGAAAAATTCTACGCCCTTAATGAACAGCTTTCAAAACAAGACGAGGCCAGAAAAGAAAAAGCCATAGCAGAAAGGGAGTTAAATAAAAAACAAGAGCAAGAGGACCGGCTTAGAAAGAAAGAAGAAAAGCGATTAGCAAGAAAGGCCGAAGAAGAGGCAAAAAAACAAGCTACTCAAAAAGAAATAGACCGAATAGATATATTATCGAAAGAGCATGGATATTCGGGGTATGCAAAAGTTAATATTATCAAGCTAATCTACGACACCCAAAAAAATGGGGGGCTTGAGAACTATATAAACAAGGTCGTTGGCTGTCACAAACTAAACAACGATCCTTGTTTAAAGTGGTATCCTAAGTTAAAAGCCATTCAAATATTAGATGATTCAGTTTTATACTCTTTTTCAGAATATGCGGCTAACGAGTATTTAACCTTCACCATCCTTGCAGCTAAAGAAAAAGCTAAAATTTATCAAGAAGGGCAATCATTTAAAAATGACTTTTTTGTTTTTAAGGGTATGACCTCCTATACAACTGTATCTGGCGCAAGAAAAAGCGTTCCAGTTTTTGAGGTAGCTAATTTAGGTAGCAAATAGCAGCTAACAAGTCAAAGCACTCGGACGCAGCAAAGCTGCGCCGGTGCTTGAGGCGTTAGAGAAAAGAAAACCAAGAGGAAGAATCATGTTGGTATGCGATAAATGTGGTGCTGGAATAAACGAGGGATCAAAATTTTGTCCTCAGTGCGGCGATCCTGTCACTGAAGCAGATCGGGTAACTGTTCCAGTCGCAGAATCGCAGATAGCAAATGTTGAAATATCTTTTGGTGAAAGTTCATCGGCAAACTTTACCAAGGCAGTTCAAATTTGCAAAAACATTCCGTCTTACTCAGTTACAGGCGAAGGGAAGCAAGCCCAACATAAAATCTCACTACCAATCACAGAAGTGGATTTGATTATTAACCTATATGAATTGGTTGGAAGTTGGAAATCATCTCAAATGCTCATAAATAGGCATGCTGCAACTAAGAAAGACTTAACCTATTATGGTGTTGGTTGTTATAGAAATAGACAAAAATCCTATAAGCCTGAACAGTTCTGTTTTGGTGAAAAAGAATATGAAGCCAATATTTGGGGGTGCAAAAGATTAAATATGCCAATCAATGAATGGGGAGGTGATTGGCTTGATTATGGCGAGTTCGATAAGTCAGGGGCTTGGCACTTCGATAAAGACAGAATCAAGCATGAACTAGAACTCACATTAAAAGAAAATGAATTGTGTCCGATTCTGGATAGAAAACGAGTTCTTGAAACGCTAGAAAAACTACCCGACAGCATTAACCCGAAAAGTGACCGGAACTGGCAATACAGAACAAGCTACGAGGAAGTAAACGGTGATTACAAAGAAGTTGCAGTCGGTGTGAAGCCTGTTATAAAGAAAATCAATATATATGTTGTTGGTGGCTTTAAGCCGATCTGGGATATCGAAAGTGCAGGTAATCATTCGGGGAATGAGCGCGTCATGAAGGTCAATCTCCAACTAGATGATGAGACGCCGAAACAAAAAAGGTCGTCAAAAACAAAGAAAAAAAGCGGCTCGTTGTCTTCAGTTTGGTGGATTGTCGCTGGCATTGTAGTTCTGTACTTATTGTTCAAGTGAAAATTTCTCTAACAATCACATACACTCGAACGACAAAAAACGCCGCTCCTTCGTCGCTCTGCTTTTTGCTGCCGGTGATGTGAAGCGTTAGAGCTCGATTTCTTAATCAACAAAAGGAGAACAGGAAGTGAATGTTGAAGATTTATTTATGGCGCCAGAGGATCTATTTCGTCTTGGAAATTCTACAGATCCGCGCCTCACAAATGTACGGAGACCCAAGGATATAGATACAATAGAAGTCAATGGAATTATTGTTGTTGTATCAAATGGTAAAGGAGTTTCACTTTCAACCAAGGAAAGGCTAGATTCTACTCCTATGTCTGGCTGGGTTTGGAAAATCCCTAGGCATACTGTCGTACCAACCGGACTAAAACTTATCAATGATCGCCCAGGACATTACAGTATATGTCCAGTTTCAAACATGCCTCTTGATGAGTTCAAGGGGCTTCTTTCTAAATTGGCCATGAAGTGTCAAAAGGTATTTAAGAAACAGGTTTCATAATGAGTGTTCTACGAGAGCTTAAAACCTCACTTTTAGACTGGGAAGCTAGAGTCGTTTTAGAATCTCTTTCAAGAGAAATTCAGCGACTAAAGGATATAGCAGAGAACTCTACTGATGAAGATGAAGCTGCTGATGCTGGCAATGATTGCTTGGAGGTTGTCGGCTTGAAAGAGCGCCTAGAAACAGAGGCAGCCTCTGTTTTCGGAGATCAAATCAAAGATTTCAGTCGCGACGAGGTCTAGCCAACAAGCCGAACAGAAGGACTTGGCCGATATTCAAGATATCACCCACTGGCGAAAAAAGATGGCTTAACGAATCAAGTCGCGCGCAGCCGCGACCTTATCCAAATATCTTGCAGCCAATACTTTATTTAGTACCAGAGACCACTTATACTGTATATGTATCCAGTCTCTACAATTTCCCAAAGAGGATGGATAGCAAAGGAAAGAAAGGAGGCCAAATACCGGTCTCTTTTATAAAAAAGGCGCTGGCCCTGGGTGCTACCAACACCCAAGACCAGCTAACCATCACCGACTGAAAAGGAGTCGACAATGGCTGGCGCGAAGTTTACTCAAAACCCCTCCTCCTGTCACAGCCTTCAGGCGCTGACAGCCCACCCCACCACTGACCCGGTCATCTTCTTTGACCGGTCTGCCAAGCCCCTTGATTTACTGGATACGGCCAATCACCGTCTGGGCGCTGCCCAGCGGCTGCTGGAACTCACCGCCTCTGACGACATACAGAGTGCCGATAGCCGGGCCCTCAGCGTGGTATCCGAAGCCGCCTACCTGTTGCTGTCCGACGGCTACGACCTGTTCCGGGCTCTGACCAGCGACTAGATCGGCCACCTGCCGGTGGCCGGAAAGATCCCCAAGCCCGGCCAGCAATGGCCGGGCTTGCAGGTATGGGGTCAGGCCTTACAATTCACATAAGCCGTGTCAAATGTAAGACCTGACTCCGTTGCCGCGGAAACCCTCCAGCACCGCGTTCTGGATTGCCAACGGCAAGACGAACCGGGAAATCGGCGAGATTCTCGCGGTCAGCCCGCGCACCGTGAACAAGCACCTGGAGGGAATCTTCTTCAAGCTGGGCGTGGAGAACCGCACCGCGGCGGCGGGTATCGCCATACGCGAGTTGAACATGGATTCCTGAGTGGAGCAAAAACAATTGGTTAAGCAACATGCCCAGAGCCGGAGTTGACATAGCATGGATACCGCTCTACCGCTCTACCGCTCTACCGCTCTACCGCTCTACCATGATTGTTGATTTCAAAGACAAGGGCACGGAAGACATTTTCAACGGAGAGGTGAAGTATGGTCCGCATGCCTACGCACAGGCAACCGATTCATCCCGGCGAAATACTGGTAGAAGAGTTTTTGCGCCTGATGAACATTACACAGCTTGAACTGGCAGATGCCATTCATATTACTTACCAACGTGTTAATAAGCTGGTTAATCAGAAGCGTGGCATTACACCCAGCACAGCGCTTCGTTTGGCTCGTTTTTTCGGCGTCTCGACCGATTTCTGGCTCAATCTGCAAATCAGGTGGGATCTTTACAACACAACAGGCCGAACAGAACGACTTGGCCGATATTCAAGATATCACCCACTGGCGAAAGATGGCTTAACGAATCAAGTCGCGCGCAGCTGCTACCTTATCCAAATATCTTGCAGCCAATACTTTATTTAGTACTAGAGACCACCTATACTGTATACGCATCCAGTTCATACAATTTGCCAAAAAGGATTGGATAGCAAAGGAAAGAAAGGAGGCCAAATACCGGTCTCTTTTACAAAAGGCGCTGGCCCTGGGTGCTACCAACACCCAAGACCAGCTAACCATCACCGACTATAGAGGAGTCGACAATGGCTGGCGCGAAGTTTACTCAAAACCCATCCTCCTGTCACAGCCTTCAGGCGCTGACAGCCCACCCCACCGTTGACCCGGTCATCTTCTTTGACCGGTCTGCCAAGCCCCTTGATTTACTGGATACGGCCAATCACCGTCTGGGCGCTGCCCAGAGGCTGCTGGAACTCACCGCCTCTGACGACGTACAGAGTGCCGATAGCCGCGCGCTCAGCGTGGTATCCGAAGCCGCCTACCTGTTGCTGTCCGACGGCTACGACCTGTTCCGGGCTCTGACCAGAGACTAGTCGGCCACCTGCCGGTGGCCGGAAAGATCCCCAAGCCCGGCCAGCGATGGCCGAGCTTGGGGGACTACCACCTTTATTCCCCAGCCGAGTAAGCGTATTGCGTAAAAATTGGACACACGCTAAACAAAAGGCTTTTCACGCCAACCCTATTGAACCCCATCCGCATCCGGCCGCCGTTAACCACCGCGCTCAGCGCCGTCTTTCATAGGCGCCCTTGATGCAGCATTGGCAACACGAGTGCCAATGGAAAAATGATCACCGAGGCCGATATCTCGGCACAATCGAAAATCGTCAAAAATCACAATAGAAATATGCAGCTACCTCTCCCCCTGAAAATGGGATAGTAGGCGCGGTGATCACTTTGCCCAAAGCGGGAACCGCACCTTGACGTGGCGGGGCTTCGCGGGCATTCTGCGTAAAATTTCACCAAGGATACCAGTCTTGGGCAAAGTGGTCTTGGGGGCCTCTATATAAATGTTAGAATTACTTATATAGATAACCTAGAGGGAATTTAGATGGCTGAAGTAATAGAAGAAAAAACACTGTTGAAGTCCGCAACGGTCAGCTTATTGAGAATGCAGGAGTTTGATGTTGATCACCTTCCAAGGGTCAATGAGCTTGGAAGCTCGCTTAATTTTCAGAATTCAATTGAGCCATCGAGACGGTTGATCTCGTTGTATAGACGGTTATCAACAACAGCGCTTGAAGATTTTCCTGATGCAATACTTACTCAGATAAAGGCACAGTGCGATGCAGATTACCAGAAGTTCGATCAAATCATAGCTTTTGATCCATCCGCTCAGCAAACACCATCAACGGTACGCGATACTTATATGACTCAACTTGTAAATGCATATGATCCAGCGTTTAACAAACTGAGCCCTCATATTTCATATTCTTTACATCGTTCAGCTGACTTTCAGCGATTGGATTCAGATGCAAGATCAACATTTCAACAAATTAAAGATGAAGCTAGTTCTATTCAAAAAAGCCTTGAGGCACAAAAAGAGAGTGCCGAAGGAATATTGAGCGATATTCGTGAAACAGCAGCCGAGCAAGGCGTAACTCAACAAGCAATCTACTTCCAAACTGAATCATCGGTACATGAAACTGATGCTGCCAAATGGGAGGTAAGAACAATATGGGTGGCCTCAACTTTAGCAGTTTTCGCCATAGCTTCTATTTTTTTACACAAATGGTCATGGATTGCACCGGTCAATACATTTGAAACCGTTCAGTTAGTCTCAAGTAAATTATTAATATTTGGTGTACTTGCCTATTTGTTAATTCTATCGGCAAAGAATTATTTAAATCATAAACATAACTCTATCGTTAACAAGCACCGTCAGAATGCACTCATGACATATAAGGCTATGGTAGATGCAACTGACGATCCAGGCAGCAGGGAAGCAATTCTAATTCAGGCTGCGGGTTGTATCTTTAACCCTCAAACTACGGGCTATACCATCGGCGGTGATACACCTGCGGTATCGGGCAAATCCATGGTCGAAATTCTGAGTAAGCCAATAGTTCAAGCCGCGGCCAGTTCTAACAAGTAAATGCAGTTGGTTACAGCCAAAAAACGGCCTCCACTGGACACGCTAAGGCGCGCCACTGATTGATGTTCGGCAGAGCAAGGAAATTGAAATGAATGACTTTCCCGGCGGCTCAAGAAGTCGCGTAAATAAGGCTGGCGAAAGGATAAGAGAAGCCACGGCCACAGAAGAGGATCTGCGTGTTATTGATTCATGGAGAGCTGCGCATAGGGGAGTTCTGAATACCTTTCAGGCAGTCTTAAGGATGCGCACTAGGCAGTCCCAGGTGGTTGTAGCGCAGCGACACAAGAGAAAGTCTACGATTATCGGCAAGCTTCATAGATTTCCCAAGATGCAGCTATCCAGGATGGATGATGTTGCGGGATGCAGGCTCATATTCCCGTCTATTGAAGAGCTCTATCAGTTCCGTGAAAAGTTACATAAAGCGAGATTCAAACACGAACTCAAGAATGATGTTGATAGATATGATTATATCAAGAGTCCGAAAAGCACGGGTTATCGCGGCGTCCACGATATATACAGTTACGATGTTAAATCCGATTCTGGGAGCCACCTTAAGGGATTAATGGTCGAGCTTCAATATAGAACTAATATCCAACATGCATGGGCGACTGCTGTTGAAGTTATTGGTTTTATAACGGAGAGTCAGCCTAAATTTCAAGAGGGGGATTCTCGGTATGAAGAAGCTATGGCGCTTGCTGGCGAAATACTTGCGCGCGCTTTCGAGAATAATCATGGTCCCCATCGGCAACTCACAAATGATGAGGTGGTGAGACTGTTTCTCGCAAAGGAACGGGAGATAGGTCTTCTTAATATGCTTAGAAGCCTTAATTCCTCAGATACGGATGTCTCCAAAAAGAGAAATACGATTCTGATATTTTCGGATTCTGGTGATCTTGAGGTTCACACGTATAAAGATGCAACTGATGCTCTCAGGGCATTGTTTGAGTTGGAGAGACAGGCTGACGGTCGAGATATCGTTCTGGTTAGAGCGGACACATCAGATGAGATTAGGTTTGCATTCAAGAATTACTTCTCAGATGCTACTGATTTTATAAATCTTGTAGGGCAAGGGTGCGAGATTCTATCGGGGCGTAGGGTTATAAGTGAAAGTAAGAAGAGAGTTCGGAAAAAAAAGCCAGCCGAACAAGAACAAGAAAAAGGACAGCCATAAATAGAAAAATCGGAAAGTATTCTGATGACGTTTATTATTGAAAAATTTTCGAACGTTAGAGGACACTTATTAGCAATATAGGGTTGAAGTGAGCCCCAATCAGCCGCTCAAGGTCAAAGAAACCCCCGCAGTTGAGCTGCGACGGTACTCTTCAAGGGGAAGGCAAAGAATCAGGACGTGGGCGACGGAGAGAAAAATCGCTCACACTCTCAAGAAGCAATAGCGTGTTTAAAAACCTACAAAACAGAGTTCTCAGAGGCAGGCAAAGACGGTTCGTGGGTGCTGTATCTACAAGAAGATCTAGATGCAACAAATAAGTGTCTTTCCTCCATGATTGAAATTGCAAGAAAAGACCTCCAGGTGGTGTGAATATAAATAAATGTTATGTAGCATAAGGAAAATTAAATAGTGTTTCGAAAACAGAAAAATAATCCTTACTTAGAGCCGGGAAGGCTGGGTGATATTTTGGGGCTAATTCAAGTTCTGGGATTAGATAGTTTAGTTTACCGTTCTGAGTCAGGTATTGCTGAGGATGAAGACAGGGGCGGTTTGAGGCACGAGCTAAAAGCCACGCCCTCCTCTGGAGAGTCATGGATAGCAGTAGCAAAAGAACACCCTGAATTTTTCCGTATAGATGAAGGGAAGGGATACCCGTTATCGCTCATATGTAGGCATACACACAAAACATCACCTGAGTTAAAAAGTGAACCATTTGATAAATCGATAATTTATAGGTTGATGGAGCTTGCAATAGAACTGCATGATAGGGAAGTGCGGAGATCTCAGAAGTGGACTCTATACATCCCTATTTGGGTGGCGGCCATAAGTGGAGTAATATTGATTATTCGTTCAATCATTGGGACCGCGGGAGGCCAAGCCACATAACCAGTCGATCCAAGGGACAGCCTACTATAAGCACCTTTTGTGCGGTCTCTGCGCTCCCACTTTTGCGCAAAAGGCGCTTATAGTAGGCTGCCCTTGGTCTCAGCGTTAGGTGCTCTGGGCATCCATAGAATATCGAGAACAAGTAGGAAGTTATTGATGACAAAAGAACAGGAGTTATTTATCCAGCGCTTCCTGAGTGAGCTCGAGGAAGATAATGTGGCAATATTCGCTGGTGCAGGATTATCCTCCTCGGCTGGATATGTGAATTGGAGGGAGCTGTTACGACCACTTGCTAATGAATTAAGTTTGGATATAGACGAGGAGCAAGATCTAGTTGGGGTAGCTCAGTTTTATTTGAATGAAAATGGGCGTAACCGCATAAGCCAGCAGTTAATGGATGAAATCGCAACTGCAAAGCAACCTACTGAGAATCACGAAATACTATCTCGATTACCGATAAAAACATATTGGACGACAAATTACGACAAGCTGATAGAAAAGTCATTGGAAAGTGTTGGCAAAATTGTAGATGTAAAATATACGAACAATCATTTGGCCACAACAAAGAGAAAAAGAGATTCAATCGTATATAAAATGCATGGCGACATAGATCATCCTGACATAGCTGTTCTAACAAAAGATGACTATGAAAAATATCCACTAAAAATGAAGCCCTACATAACCGCTTTGTCGGGTGATCTTGTTTCTAAAACATTTCTATTTGTAGGTTTCAGTTTCACTGATCCGAATCTGGATTACATAATGAGCCGGGTAAAAGCTTATTTTGAGGAGCATCAAAGACAGCACTACTGTATTTTCAAGCAATGCAGTAAAACTGATTTTGAGAATTCTCAACTTTATGAGAATGCCAAAATCAAACAGGCGTTGCTAATAAAAGATCTTTCAAGATTCCAAATAAAAACAATACTGGTTGAAAACTACTCTGATATTACTGAAATATTAAGAAGGGTTGAGCGGGCTTATAGACGTAGAACAATTTTTTTATCCGGTAGTGCCCATGAATTCACGCCATTTAACCAAGTAGATGTAGAGTCATTTCTTTGTCGCTTGGGTAAAGTCCTGATTGAGAGAAATTGTAAAATATCCTCCGGTATTGGCTTGGGTATTGGTAATGCATTTATAACGGGTGCGATACAGGGAGTATATGCCCATCACAACGGGTATATTAACGACTATCTAATAATGAGGCCTTTTCCACAGCATATAGAAGATAAGCAGTTAAGAGATGAGACTTGGAGAAAATATAGATATGAGGTTATAGGGTCTGCTGGTATCGCCATATTTTTTATGGGAAATAAATTTGAAGATGGCGATATTGTACTGGCAGATGGCGTTAGAAAAGAATTTGATATAGCCCGTGAATTAGGATTGGCATTAATCCCTGTAGGAAGTAGTGGTCATATGGCAAAGGAGCTTTGGATCGAAGTGATGGCGAATGTGTCGCAATATTATGACGAATCCAATACAAGCCTGATTGAGGCGATAAATGATCTCGGTGCTGATGTAGAAAAGCCAGAGCAGTTGATTTCGAAAATTGTTAATGTAATTGATTTAATGTCAAAGGAGTAAAAAATGGCTAGGAAACCGGTATTCTTTAGTTTTCACTATGATAACGATGTTATGCGAGTCCAACAAATTCGCAACATCGGTGCTCTTGAGGGAAATACACCTGTATCAGCTAATGATTGGGAGACGGTAAAAAGAGGTGGTGACGCAGCGGTAAAAAAATGGATAGATGACAACTTTAAATATAAACAATGTGTAATTGTTCTTGTTGGTGAGGAAACTTCCAATCGTCCATGGGTGAAATATGAAATAGAAAAAGCTTGGAATGACGGAAAACCAATATTTGGTATATTTATTCATAATTTAAAATGTCCACGAAATGGTGTTAGCCGTAAAGGTAAAAATCCATTTGATAATTTCAATTTTAAAGATGGGAGGGCGCTATCTAGCGTAGTTAAATGTTATGATCCTTCTACAAATGACACATATAACTATATAGTTAAAAACATGCAAGGCTGGGTGGATGCAGCGATTGTTCAAAGGGAATGAATTGATAAAAGATAGTTCTTAAAACTATTTTTTTATCTTTGTTGAATTTCGTATAGTCATGTTCATATAAGAGCGATTATGGATGAAATATGGTAGATTTTGTAACATTTAATGATCTTAAAAGATTTAATGACGATCTGACTATAAATGAGCAGGCGATAATTAAGTCCCGATCTAGCTCAAGATCTAGCAAGGATACATTTCTATCACACTCATCTAAAGACTCAGAATATTTGCCTGGTGTCGTTAAACTACTGGAAAACCATGGAGCCTCTGTTTATTGTGATTTAGGAGACGAAAGCCTCCCTGAAACCCCAAGCACAGAAACAGCAAAAATAATTAAAAATCAAATACATGAAAGTCGTCGATTGATTGTGCTTGTCACTACGAATAGTAAAGATTCTAAATGGGTTCCTTGGGAACTTGGAATTGGAGACTCTAGGTTATCGACAGCAAATGTCGCTTTGTTTCCTGCTGCTTCATCTAGCTATGAGCAATCTTGGGCTAAGCAAGAATACCTTGGTCTGTACAGGCATATCGTTTGGGGAAGAATTCAAGGGGAACCAAAACCTTTATGGATGGTTTATGATCATCACGCAAATACAGCCACTAAATTATCCGAATGGTTGAAGGGATGACTGCACCTAACGAGTGGGTGAGGCTGACCCGGTACTACGCTGCGCTCCGTCCCGGCAGCTTACCAAAGGCGTTATACGCATAGAGAGCTGAATGTCATTTTTAAAGAAACTCAGATTTGATCTTTGGATAAAAAGAAATCTGGCAAGAAGAATTGCCGGCCTGTTTCGGCGTGGAAAATTTTTTAAGGCCTGCGCAACGGTATTGACTTTTCCTCTGATAAATGTATTTCTGATCTCATTTTTTTGAATTACGCAAAAGATAAACCTTATGTAAGTAATCTTGGCTTCAATATTGAAGTGGTGCGGATATCGCTTCTACTGATACTGAGCGTAATAATCCTTTCCAAGAGTTCATACTTCTGCTATGCGAAAATAAAGAAATATAGGACGCGGTTGTGAGCTTATAGGAGGCGCGTATAACAAGACCAATCACGCAGATGTCAAATTTCCCGCATAAATGACTGCAACAAATTCGCCACTAGTGTTGGCGGCGTTAGGAGGCCAAAACACGGGCCACATCTTCCGGGGACTCTCCCTCCTGAACGGCGGTGATGCCTTGCTTTCGAAGCTCTGTCAGCTCCGTATGGCTCAATCGACATGCATCTGTAATTTTTATGTGAATATTGTACAAGGACAGAGTTTCATGTTTAAATAATTATGAGGCAGTTAATAAACCATAGCTTCTACAAGCTGAGGTCCATATCGTACAACAATGCCAGCCAAGGCGACGTTAGGAACAATTAGCTTATCGAAAATATAGGGAAAAAATGGAACAATTTAGGATAATTCAAGATATTCGAGAGTATGTTAAAAGTTTAGATACTTTTTTCGCTAGACCTACGACGAGAGGAGATCATCCAACTTTATATATGGATGATAAACAGGGGAAGACGTACAATAATATTAGGGAAAAAGACTACCTTTTCTCGCAATGTAAAAATTGGGTTTTGCCACACTCTCAGATGGGATTGTCATTTTCCGCCAAATGGCAGCATTTAAAAGATAAATACAAGCTTAAGAAGAAATGGTCATCTGGAAACCCTGTGGATGTGCATTGGGTTATCGAGAATTGCAATGTCCCAAAAGGTCTAAAATTTGTTATAGACGAAAAAGACAAGGAGCATGCATTTCTCACAGTCGAAGAAAGAATGACGACAACCCAGTTGCGAACCAAGTTATTGGAATTGGCGGATAGAATGTCTGTTATAAGGGAGGTTCAAGACGCACTATGATTAATTATCGTTTTGAAAAAGAAAAAGAAATTTCCCTGCATTATGCTCATAAGCTAGGAAATATCGAGGCAGTTAATATTCTAGTCAAAGGTGAGGCTTCCAACTCAGAAGAGGCCGTAATTTTGGCGAAGTTTTTCTGGTTGATGGTTGATTCTCTTATAGAAGATTCAAAAAACTCTATAGAAGTTTGCGGGGAAGTCAATTTAGAAGAGTGGAGTGAGTGTTTATTCAACTCTTTCAGAGCGTATTTTAAATCCAGTGGTTTTAGCTCGGAATGGGATTCAGAGTCCGACATGGCCTAATCGTTCAACTAGGCAATGCAATCGACGGCTAAGTTTGTGCACTTTGTTGTGCTGTCGCTACGCTCCATTATTGCGCAAAAAGCGCACAAACTTATCCGCAGTTGATTGCGGCATTATGTGAAGATGGCAGTATTGCTAATCGCGATCTCTTTTGCGCTGCCGGTGCCAGAAAATCAACACGGCACCGATCGCCAACGGCATCAGCAACCACAGCAGATGATGCAATTCATGTATGGGGCCGGGAGGAGCATGGCCTTCGTGTGCCCAGCCGAATACACAGAAGCCTGCGGAAAACAGCGCTAGTAGTGCGGAAAAAATATGCTTGTTGGTCATTGTCGATCTCTCTGCCGGAGTTGTTGAAAAGGAGCCTAAGCCGTCAATGCCGGTTTGTCGTCCAGCATGCCCTCGCGGACAATAAATTGGATGATGTCCTGCAGCCCCTCCCGGGACTTCAGATTGGAGAACACGAATGGCTTCTCGCCGCGCATTGCTTTCGCATCGCGGTCCATCACTTCCAGTGAGGCTTCTACCAGGGGCGCCAGGTCAGTCTTGTTGATAATCAGCAGGTCGGAACGGGTAATACCCGGCCCACCCTTGCGCGGGATCTTGTCACCGGCGGATACGTCGATGACGTAAATGGTAAGGTCGGACAGTTCCGGGCTGAAGGTTGCGCTCAGGTTGTCGCCACCGCTCTCCACGAACACCACATCCAGATTGCCGTGGCGGGCCACCAACTCGTCGATGGCCGCCAGGTTCATGGATGCGTCCTCGCGGATCGCCGTGTGCGGGCAGCCGCCGGTTTCCACGCCGATAATGCGATCGGCGCTGAGCGCTTGGTGACGGGTGAGAAACTGGGCATCCTCCTGGGTATAGATATCGTTGGTCACCACGGCGATGTCGTAGTGGTCGCGCAGGGCCCGGCATAGCTCTCGCAGCAGTGCGGTCTTACCCGAGCCCACCGGTCCGCCCACGCCGACCCGCAGGGTTTGGCTGTTGGCCTGATTCATATTTCCTCCACAATATTTCTTGATCGATCATAACTACTCTCCCCCGTTTGCGGGGGAGGGGGGCTTTGATCAGGCGCCCCCTCTCCCTAACCCTCTCCCCCAAAGGGGGAGAGGGGACTGTTGGAGCAAGTAGTCCAATCAGGATCGAAACAACCGGGTGTACATGTGTTCGTGTCGCGCACTGGCGATGGCCAGTGCCGGCAGTCCACTGCCCAGTTCGCTGTCATCCAGACTACGCGCGCATTCGATGGCGGCGGGCACCTGCAGTTGCAGTTCTCCCAACAGTTTTTGCGCCTGGGTCTGGCCCAGGGGTACCAGCTTGGTGGCCGCGGCGACCTGGTTTTCCAGCCAGGACCACACCAAGCCGGCCAGCGCCGCATTTTTGTCGATCTGCCAGTGGCGGGCAGCCAGCGCGAACGCGGTAACGAAACTTACCTCCGTCTCCGCCAGCGGATCGGGGACTTCCAGCTGCGCCAGCAGGCGCATCAGCGCATTGCCGGTAGCGGTATCGGTCAGCAGCAGTTCCCGGGTTTCCCGGCATGCCAGCGCGTAGCGGTTCCAGTAGCGCAGCCGGTCCATCGCGCCCTCTTCCAGCGCCTCGTAGCAGCGCAGCAACAATGGGCAGTCCACCCGGGCCAGGCCGTGGCGCAACTGCAATTCCAGCCATGCGCGGGTTTCCTCCGCGCTGCGCACCCAGCCGGCGTCGACGGCGTATTCCAGCCCTTGGGAGAAAGCGTAGCCCCCCACCGGCAGGCTGGCGCTGGAGAGTTGCAGCAGCCGCAGCAGGCCCGCGTCAGTGGTGGTGATCGCCATGGCTGTAGGCGCCGGACTCGGGGACGAATACGTCTTCTTCACGGATCAGGTCGAGGCCCAGCTGCACGAGCATTTCCTCCAGCACGTGGTCCGGCTTGATGCGCAGCCAGCGTTCGCCCACCTGCAGTTTCACGTGGCGGTTACCCAGGTGGTAGCAGGCGCGGCTGAAGGTCAGCCAGTCGTCGCTGCGGGCGGTGGTCACGGCCTCTTTCGCTCCCTCCACCAGGATGTGCCTGCCGCAGGCGCTGCGCAGTACCTCGCCCACTTGCAACGGCTTGCCGCGCTCGAGGAATATCCGCACTTCCTGCCCCTCGCTCGATTGCACCCGCAGCCGCCCCTTGTCGCGCTGCAGGTGGTCGAGTACCACGCGCACGTCGATGGTTGGGGGCGTTTGCGTGTCGAGGCGTTGGTAAATTTCCAGCATGGTGTTCATCTCTCAGGCAATTCTTTACAAGTAACTACTTGCGCCCTGTAGGAGCGGGGGGGGGGACGGCCATCCGCCCATGCCCGCGAACAGAGGCCGATCGCGGGCATGGCCCGCTCCTACAGGGTGGTTCCCTTGAACCGGTGCGGGTTCCCTGTGGGTGAGTAGTTACCTCTATCACATCAGAACAGGCAGTAGCGCTGCGCCAGCGGCAGTTCGCTGGCGGGCTCACAGGTGAGCAGTTCACCATTGGCACGCACCTCGTAGGTCTGCGGGTCCACGGTAATTTCCGGCAGCCAGTCGTTCAGCAGCATGTCGCTCTTGGTGATTGCGCGGGTGTTCCGGCAGGCCACCAGGCGGCGATGCAGGCCGAGGGCCTCGCCGATGCCGGCATCCAGCGCAGCCCGGGAGGTGAAGGTCACGGAAGTCTTGGCCGCGGCAATCCCCAGGGCGCCGAACATGGGCCGGTAGTGCACCGGCTGCGGTGTGGGAATCGAGGCATTGGGGTCGCCCATGGGCGCCGCGGCGATCATGCCGCCCTTGAGGATCAGCGATGGCTTGATGGCGAAAAACGCCGGTTTCCACAACACCAGATCCGCGAGCTTGCCCACTTCGATGGAGCCGACCTCATGGGCGATACCGTGGGTGATGGCGGGGTTGATGGTGTACTTGGCCACGTAGCGCCGCGCGCGGAAATTGTCCGCGCCCTCGGTCGCGCCGCGCGCATCCTCGGCCAAGCAGCCGCGCTGCACCTTCATTTTGTGCGCCGTCTGCCAGGTGCGGGTGATCACCTCCCCCACCCGCCCCATGGCCTGGGAATCGGATGCGATCATGCTGAAGGCGCCGAGGTCGTGCAGTATGTCCTCCGCGGCGATAGTCTCCTTGCGGATACGGGAATCGGCAAAGGCGATGTCTTCCGGAATACTGGTATCCAGGTGGTGGCACACCATCAGCATGTCGAGGTGTTCATCGACCGTATTGAGGGTGTAGGGCCGCGTCGGGTTGGTGGACGAGGGCAATACATTGGGCGAGGCGCAGGCCTTGATGATATCCGGCGCGTGGCCGCCGCCGGCGCCCTCGGTATGGTAGGTGTGGATGGCGCGGCCCCCGAAGGCCTCCAGGGTATCGTCGACGAAACCGGACTCGTTCAGTGTGTCGGTGTGGATCGCCACCTGCACGTCGTAGCGCTCGGCCACGCCCAGGCAGTTGTCAATCGAGGCCGGCGTGGTGCCCCAGTCCTCGTGCAGCTTGAGCCCGCAGGCACCCGCCTGCAGCTGCTCTTCCAGCGAAGCCGGCAAACTGGCGTTGCCCTTACCGAGAAAGCCGAAATTCATGGGCAGGCTGTCGGTGGCCTGCAGCATTTTGCCGATATTCCAGGGGCCCGGGGTGCAGGTGGTGGCATTGGTGCCCGTGGCCGGCCCGGTGCCGCCGCCGATCATGGTGGTGACGCCGGACATCAGCGCCTCTTCCACCTGTTGCGGGCAGATGAAGTGGATATGCGCATCGATACCGCCGGCGGTGAGTATGGAACCCTCGCCGGCAATCACTTCTGTGCCCGGGCCGATGACGATATCCACACCATCCTGTACGTCCGGATTGCCCGCCTTGCCGATGCCGGCGATGCGGCCGGCCTTGATGCCGACGTCGGCCTTGACCACGCCCCAGTGATCCAGGATCAGCGCATTGGTAATCACCAGGTCCGCGGTCTCTTCAGAGCCCAGCTGGCTCTGCCCCATACCGTCGCGGATCACCTTGCCGCCGCCGAATTTGACCTCGTCCCCGTAGCGGGTGAAGTCTTTCTCCACCTGCAGCCAGAGTTCGGTATCCCCCAGGCGCACCCGGTCACCGGTGGTGGGCCCGAACATCTGCGCGTAGCTGTGCCTGTCCATGCGGCTCACGACGGCTGTACCTCCGCAGTTTCATCCAACTGTCCCATGACTTCGGCGCGGAAACCGTAGACCCGGCGCGCGCCGGCGTAGGCTACCAGTTCCACCTCGCGCCCCTGCCCCGGCTCGAAACGCACCGCCGTGCCGGAGGCAATATTCAGGCGGAAACCGCGGGCTTTTTCCCGCTCGAACCTGAGCGCCGGGTTCACTTCGTAGAAGTGGTAGTGGGAGCCTACCTGCACCGGCCGGTCGCCGGTGTTTTCCACTCTCAGGGTCACGGTCGCGCGCCCCGGATTGAGTTCGATGTCGCCTTCGGCGACCTGTATTTCCCCTGGAATCACTGCCGCCTCCTCAGGTAATCGGGTTGTGCACCGTGACGAGCTTGGTGCCGTCGCGGAAAGTGGCTTCCACCTGCACTTCGTGGATCAGCTCACTGACGCCATCCATGACCTGGTTTGCGCGCAGGATTTCCCGGCCGTAACTCATCAGCTCAGCCACCGTTTTGCCGTCGCGGGCGCCCTCGATAATTTCCATGGTGATCAGCGCCACCGCTTCCGGATAGTTCAACTTGAGCCCGCGCGCGAGGCGGCGCTCGGCCAACAGCGCCGCGGTAAACACCAGCAGCTTGTCCTTTTCTCTCGGCAGTAATTCCATAATTCCCCCAACAGATAACCGACAGGTTCAGGTCGACCAGATGCGCGGCGGGCAGGCCTCGCGCCCCAGCAGCGGGGGCCGCAACAGCGCCCAGAGTCGCGCCAACAGCTGCCGTACCGCAAAGGCGCAGCGGCCCAGGCAGCGCACCACCTGGAATTCCCCCACCGCTGTGATCGCCCCCAAACAATCCGGTGCGGTTTCCCGCAGCAGGGTGCGGCACTGCGCCAGCACAGATTCGTCCGGCGCCCGAGCGAAGGGGCCCATTACTAACAGGCCGGTGACGGGAAAGCCGCGCAACCCGGCCGCCGCCGATAGCAGGTCCGCCCCTGCGCCGTTCTGGTCAAGGTCGAGGCGCTCCACAAACAACGGCAGCCCGTCGCGGCGGATTTCCAGCCGCTGGGTCAACGCACCCGCGCCGAAACTTTCACCACAGGCCGGCAAACCCAGCGAGGTGATCTCCCAGCCGGCAAAGCGGCTCTCCCCGGTGAGTTCCACAACTGTGTCCAGGCGTCCATCGGCTCCCGGGTAGACAATATTTTCCAGCGGCAGCCATTCCAGCGAACTGCCCGCCGCGAGCCGCAAGCGGACCTCCTGGCACTGCTTCAGTCCGTCGCCGCGGGCCCGGTACACACGCCCGGCGCCGGTGGTGGTCACCAATGCGCGCGCGCCGGTCTCCGCCTGCACCTGGATATTTAGTTGGTCCCCGGAAACCAACCCTCCCGGCGGGTGCAGCAGGTAGACGTGCGCCAGGTCGCGTCCCTCGGGGTAAAACGGCTTCTGCACATACAGCGGGCCGCGATGGCGGCTGTGCGCGAGCCGGCATCCGCCCCCGGATTCCTGGAACCTGAGATCCAGCCCCGCGTACCAGCGACTGTCCACAGCGGGCGGAATTTCCGGTCTTTTTGCAAGCGCGAGCTGGTTCATGAAAATCGGTCACACACTGCGAATACACCCAGGCAAACAGGATCAAAATCGTTGCGGCAGGATATAAACAAGAACAGGCAAGAATGGGTATGCGTCAATTGACGTAGTTTCTTGCGCCCGACACCCGAAGCTGCCGCACCCTGCTGGGGGCCCGGATTCACTTGGTATGAACAAGCTCTTTGGCAGGAACCCCGGAAGTTTCCCGGTCAAACGCACCATATTGGTATTACAGTGCCGAAATAGTGCACAAACTCAGGTTTACTTCCGCGTCAGAAAAACTCTGTTCCCCAATGCCCCAAACGTCACAATAAAAATTAAAAACTTTCTATTTCAACGAGGTAACGGCCAGAACCGTATTTTCGTATCAATTTAATCGGCCACAAAATACCCGATTTGGTAAAACCACCCGGTTGCGCACCAAAAAAGTTCATGCAAATATTGTCATACCATATGACACTCAAAGTCATATTGGTCAGGCAATGCTGCCATACCCATTGCCCGGCAACGTGAGCTGAACCCGGAAGTGCCGGCAGACGCAGATTCGGTGATTCGTTTTCCAGGGGGGATTCAATTTGAATTTCGCGCGGTACAAGGCCCCTGCAATCCAGGCCCCGGGACCGGCTCTTTTCACTTAAAAGCCGTATAACGACAAGGACGAGAGAATCAGCGATGAAAATTCCATTCCACAACACCCCATTGCGCGGCTGGCTGTTTGCCCTGATCGCGCTTTTATTCACCCTGCCCTCCGGCGCGCTGGCGCAGCCGGAAGGCTTCGCCAACCTCAACGGCGGCACCACCGGCGGCGCCGGCGGCAGCTCGGTGACCGTGAACAACGGCACCGCCCTGCAGAACGCCATCAACAATGCCTCCGGCCCCATCACTATTTACGTCGACGGCACCATCACGCCGGGCAATTCCTCCGACAACAAGATCAATGTGAAAGATACCTCTGATGTATCGATCATCGGCGTCGGCAGCCGCGGTCGCTTGAATGGTATCGGCATCAAAATCTGGCGCGCCAGCAACGTGATCATCCAGAACCTGACCATTCACCAGGTGAACATAGGAGACAAGGACGCCATTAGTATCGAGGGACCGGCCAATAATATCTGGGTGGACCACAATGAAATCTACGCATCCCTCAATGTCGACAAGGACTATTACGACGGCCTGCTCGACAGCAAACGGGGCGCCCAGTACATCACCATTTCCTACAACTATTTCCACGACAGCTGGAAGGCCTCGCTGCACGGTTCCTCCGACAGCGACAGCGGCAACCGCTATATCACTTTCCACCACAACCGCTGGGAAAACATCAATTCCCGCGCGCCGCTGTTCCGCTTCGGCTACGGGCATATTTACAACAACTACTACAACAATATCGAAAGCACCGGCATCAATTCCCGTATGCGGGCGCTGCTGCGGATCGAGAACAACGTGTTCGAGAATTCGCAGAACCCCCTGGTGTCTTTCTACAGCGCCGAAATCGGCTACTGGGACGTGCGTGGCAATATTTTCAACAATGTGCGCTGGGTGAGCGGCGACGGTGTCACCGCCGGGCCCAACGTCTCCTCTACCACCACCTATGACCCGCCCTACGGTTACAATCTGGATTCCGCCAGCAGCGTCAAAGACCGTGTCATCGCCTGCGCCGGCGTCAACAAGGGTTCCGATTGCGGCTCCGGTGGTGGCGGTGGCGGCGGCGGCAACAACGGCACCGTCAACGGCACCTACCGCATAGCGCCGGTCCACAGCGGCAAGACCGTCGACGTGGCCTCCTGCGGCTCCAGCGGCGGCACCAATATGCAGCAGTGGAGCTGGCTCAATAACAACTGCCAGAAGTTCAACATCACCCCGGTGGACGGCATCTGGCACCGCATCTCACCGGTCAATGCCCCGGCCATGGCCCTCGATGTGGACTCCTTCTCCACCAGCAACGGCGGCAATATCATGCTGTGGGAATATTTGGGCGGATGGAACCAGCAGTTCCGTTTCCAGGGCGCCGGCAGTGGGCGCTGGCGGATCATCAACCGCAACAGCGAACTCTGTATGGACGTGTCGGGTGCTTCCAGCGCAGACGGCGCCAATATCCTCCAGTGGACCTGTATCGCCGGAAGTACCAATCAGCAGTTTGAGTTGATTCGCCAGTAGCCTTCAGCTTACATGCGCGCCAGTAACCACTCGCCCCATCGAGACTCGGACAAGAGCACCAGAGTCTGATGCGAAGGCGCTGATACCGGGGGAAGTTTGCGGGACTGTTGGCGAGAGGGACCTCGCCGACAAGCCTACAGGGATGTATTCACGGCGTGTCCCGCAAACTTCCCCCGGTAGCAGGGCCGCCCAGACCTTTCTTACTGGCAATAGCGGGAAAAACAGAATCCAAAATTGGATGATGCCGCAACCACCGGCGTCACTTTTGGGCAAGACCGGCGCCAGCCCATCTCACTAGGATGTCCCGGAGCGGTGATGGGACTACCCTTTCACCGGAGCCACTGCCTGTTGAGATGCCAGCGAGAATGCCAATGTCCGATAAAACACCGCCATCCGAATTCGCCTATACCCACAAGGTTTTCAACCAGGTGCCCCCCCTTACCGGCCACAATCTCTACGCCGGCGACGCGGCGCTGCGTGAAACGGTTGAGCACAACGGCGGCCATTGGGCGGAGGACGACCTGCAGCGCTACGGGGAAGTGTGCGGGCGCCCGGAGATGATCGAGCGGGGCTATCTGGCCAATGAATTCAAACCCATCTTCGAAAGCCACGACCGCATAGGCAACCGCATCGACCTGGTGCGCTACCACCCCACCTACCACCAACTGATGCAGCTGGCCCTGTCCGAGGGACTACACAGCGCCCCCTGGACCGATCCCAAACCCGGCGCCCACGTGGTGCGCGCGGCCAAGTACTACCTGCACAGCCAACTGGAGGCCGGCCACGGCTGCCCGGTAACCATGACCTTCGCCTCGGTGCCATCCATCAGGCTGAACCCGAAGTTGGCGGAGGAATGGCTGCCCAAGGTGACCGCCCGCGGTTACGACTCCAGCAACCGGCCGCACACGGAAAAGTCCTACCTCACTATCGGCATGGGCATGACCGAAAAGCAGGGCGGCTCCGATGTGCGCGCCAATACCAGTACCGCCACACCGGTCGGCGACGGCGCCTACGAGCTGGTGGGCCACAAATGGTTTATGTCCGCGCCCATGTGCGACGCCTTTTTGATGCTTGCCCAAGTGGAGAAAGGAGAGACAGCCGGCGGTCTCAGCTGTTTTCTGGTCCCCCGCTGGCGCCCGGACGGGACGAAAAACCCGCTGCAAATACAGCGACTGAAAAACAAATCCGGCAACGTGTCCAACGCCTCTTCGGAAGTGGAGATGCGCAGCGCTTTCGGCTGGCTGGTCGGCGAGGAGGGCCGCGGAGTCAACGCCATTATCGAGATGGTCGCGGTCACCCGCTTCGACTGCATGATCGGCTCCTCCGCCGGCCAGCGCCAGGCCGCGCTACAGGCGATCTACTACGCTGGACACCGCGACGCCTTCGGCAAAAAACTGCGCGACCAGCCGCTGATGCAAAATGTGCTGGCGGACCTGCAATTGGAGGTGGAGGGGTCGGTGGCCATCACCATGCGCACCGCCCGCGCGCTGGATCACCTGGACAAGGAGCAGGAAAAACTGCTGATGCGCCTGGGCACCGCGGTGGGCAAATACTGGATCTGCAAGCGCACTCCGCACCACGCCTACGAGGCCATGGAGTGCCTGGGCGGCAACGGCGTGGTGGAAAACTTTATCACCGCGCGCCTGTACCGCGACGCGCCCATCAACGCCATCTGGGAGGGCTCCGGCAATATCCAGGCGCTGGACGTGCTGCGCGCCATCGAAAAGACCCCTGCGGCGCTGCTGGCCTGGTACGACGAACTGGAACGGAGCGCCGGCGCCGACTCATGCCTGGACAGCGCCATCGCCGGGCTGAAAAAACAGATGGCGGACATGGACGACCTGGAATACCGGGCCCGCCACCTGGTGGACCAGATGGCACTGACCATGCAGGCCCACCTGCTGGTCCAGGGAGGCAACAGCGCGGTGGCGGAGGCTTTTATCGCCTCGCGACTGAAAAACACCGGCGCTCACAACACCGGCTGCCTGCCGCGGGGATTGGAGATCGAAACCCTGATCGAGCGCGGCGACCCGCTCTCCGTTTAGTTTTTCCTGTAGGAGCGGCGGGCGGCCCTCCGCCGTGGGGCGAGCGCCAGGGATGGTGCGAGTCAGCAGGCTTCCCGGCATTCCGAAACATCGATCGCGGCCAACGGCGGAGGGCCGCCCCGCCGCTCCTACAAGTTGGACACTCCGTCCGATTGAGAAAACCGATTATTCCCAACTCAAGTTTCGGGGTTCGCGGAACCAGCTTTGGTGCTATTGAGTAGGGCCGCACCCTGTGGGAGCCAGCCCTGCTGGCGAAAAATGGCGTTGCCATTTAGCACTGTCTTTTCGCCTGCAGGGCAGGCTCCCACATTGAATGAATTAATAGAGGTAGACCGCACCGCTACCTTCTGCGGAGTTGTCGGCCTGGTCACCGTTGATGCCGGTGGCGGAACTGTCTTCCCAGGTAGCACCTACCGCTAGGATGCCGCCATCCGACGACAGAGCGAGGTTGGTACCAAACTGATCATCCGCCTCAGCGTTCGAGGCCTTGATATACGACTTCAGGGACCAGACACCAGCACTTTGGGTGAACAGGTACACCGCACCACTGCCACCTGCGGAGTTGTCCGCCTGGTCGCCATTAATGCCGGTGGCGCTGCTATCCTCGCCGGTTGCACCTACCGCCAGGGTGGCTCCGTCGGCCGACAGTGCGAGGTTGAGACCAAACACATCAATATTTTCCACATTCGAGGCTTTGATATAGGCCTGCTGGAACCAGGTATCGCCGCTTTGGGTAAACACATAGACGGCACCACTGGCATTTGCCGAATTGTCCGCCTGATCGCCATCAATACCCCCGGCGCTGCTGTCCTCGCCACGGGCACCTACCGCCAGGACGCCGCCATCGGCCGACAGTACAAGACTGGAACCAAACTGGTCGCCTTTCCCCGTGTTCGAGGCTTTAATGTACGCCTGTTGGGCCCAGGCACCACCGCTTCGGGTGAACATATACACCGCACCACTATTCTCCGCGGCGTTATCCGCCTGGTCACCACCAATGCCGGTGGCCGAGCTGTCCTCCTGGGGGGCGCTTACTGCCAGGAGGCTGCCGTCTGACGAGAGAGCAATCTTTTTACCAAACTGCTCCACACTTTCAGTATTCGAGGCCTTTATATAGGCCTGCTGGGCCCAGGTATCGCCGCTTTGGGTGAACACATACACCGCCCCGGCGGCGGTCGCCAGGGAGTTCGTTTGATGGCCATCAATACCGATAGCGCCACTGTTCTCGAACGGTGCACCTACCGCCAGCGTGGTGCCGTCTGGTGATAGCGCCAGGCCTTCGCCAAAATAGTCACCCTCCTCAGTGTTCGAGGCCTTGATATACGCCTGCTGGGCCCAGGTATCGCCGCTTTGGGTGAATACGTATACCGCGCCGGCCCGAGAAGCCGAATTGTCCGCCTGATCGCCATCAACGCCGGTGGCGCCGCTACCTTCCCGAAGTGCACTTACCGCCAGGACACTGCCGTCTGACGACAGGGTGAGGCTGGTGCCAAACTCATCGCCCTCTTCAGCATTCGAGGCTTTGATATAGGCCTGCTGGGACCAGACACCGTCGCTGTTGGTAAACACATAGACCGCGCCAGCGGCGCTATCCTCCCAGACGGCGCCCACCGCCATCACACGACCGTCCGCCGACAGGGCGACCTGGTTGCCGAACCCGTCGCCAGCCTCAGTATTCGAGGCTTTGAAGTACCCCACCGCCTCGGCCAGGAAGCCGGTTACAAACATTTCATCGGAATCGGTACAGCCCAGGCTGTTGCAGGCCTGTAGGATGTAGCTTGCGTTTACCCGCTGGGGTAGGGAGACCGTCAGGTTATGTTCGGTGCTGTCCGCCGGGATCACGGCCACCTCGCCGTAACCGGACACGCCATCGGGGTTTTCCAGCAGGCGGTATTCTGTTTCCTCAGACACATCACTCCAGCTGAATGCGAAGGTTTTCGTGGCTGTGGGGGTCAGGGTGGCCGCTGGTGCCGGTGGAGCAGCGGTTACTGGATCTTCGCCACCGTCATCCTCTCCTCCGTCATCCTCTCCTCCGTCATCCTCTCCGCCAACATCTTCTCCGCCGACATCCCCGCCACCGACATCTCCACCACTACCGCTACCGCCGCCACCGCCACCGCCACCGCCACCGCCACCGCAGGCGGACAGAAAAACCAGGCATAGGGCAAGAAGACAGATACGTTTTATCCAGATCACGAGTGTTTCCTTTTAATGGTTTTATGTAGTGCATTCCGAAAGCCGCGGATTCGACAAATCGAATGGCGCACCGAAGGTGCAGTGACAGTCGACCGCATGGGTATTTTGATGAGCCGATCAAGGTAGGTATGGGGCAGGCCTGAACCTGCCCCCGTTTTCTTACCGGTCAATGAATGAATTAATAGAGGTAGACGGCGCCGCTACCTTCTGCGGAGTTGTCGGCCTGGTCACCGTTGATGCCGGTGGCGGTGCTGCTTTCATCCCATGCACCTACCGCCAGGACGCTGCCGTCCGACGACAGGGCGATCCCGGAGCTGCCGAACAGGTCACCCCCCTCGGTGTTCGGAGCCTTAACATAGGCTTGTTGGGACCAGGTGCCAGCGTTTTGACTGAACAGGTACACCGCACCACTGGAATCTGCGGAGTCATCCGCCTCGTCGCCATTAATACCGGTGGCGCTGCTATCCTCAGCCTCTGTGCCTACCGCCAGGACGCGGCTGTCTGCCGACAGCGCGAGGCTAGCACCGAATCGGTCAAACTCCGCTGCATTCGAGGCCTTGATATACGCATGCTGGGACCAGGTATCACCACTTTGGGTGAACACATACACTGCCCCGGCGAAGTCAACGGCGTTGTCCGCCTGATTGCCATCAATGCCGGTGGCAGCGCTGTCCTCTCCCGTTGCTCCTACCGCCAGGACATGGCCGTCAGACGACAGCGCAAGACTGCTACCAAACCAGTCGTTTTCCTCGGGGTTTGAGGCCTTGATATACGCCTGCTGGGACCAGGTGCCATCGTTACGGCTGAACACGTACGCCGCGCCACTGTTGGTCGCTGAGTTGTCCGCCTGATTGCCATCTATGCCGGTGGCAGCACTGTCCTCGTTATTCGCACTTACAGCCAGGACATTGCCGTTCGACGACAGTGCGACCCTGTGACCAAAATAATCCGACTCCTCGGTGTTCGAAGCCTTGATATATGCCTGCTGGGACCAGGTATCACCACTTTGAGTGAACACGTACACCGCACCGGAGGCGGAAGCGGAGTTATCCGCCTGATTGCCATCGATGCCGGTGGCGCTGCTATCCTCTGCATAGGCACCTACTGCCAAGGTACTACCGTCGGCCGACAACGCGAGGCTGTCACCAAACTCATCACTTTGCTGGGTATTCGACGCCTTGATATGCGCCTGCTGGGACCAGACGCCAGCGCTTTGGGTGAACACATACACCGCGCCACTGTTGAATGCGTTGCTACTCTCGCCACGGGCACCTACTGCCAGAACGCCTCCATCGGCGGACAGTGAAAGACTGACACCAAAAAAGTCCCAATGTCCCGGGTTTGAAGCCTTGAGATAGGCCTGCTGGGTCCAAACACCATTGTTTTGTGTGAATACGTACACCGCGCCGCTGTATTCCACGGAGTTATCCGCCTGGTCACCATTGCTACCGGTGGCGCCGCTATTCTCCTGGGCAGCAGCTACGGCCATCACACGGCCATCCGCCGACAGGGCGACCTGGAATCCGAACAGGTCATCAGCCTCGGTGTTTGAGGCCTTGAAATACCCCACAGCCTCGGCCAGGGAACCGGTTACGAACAACTCGTCAGAATCGGTACAGCCCAGGCTGTTGCAGGCCTGGAGGATATAGCTTGCGTTTACCCGCTGGGGCAGGGAGACCATCAGGTTATATTCGGTGCTGTCAGCCGGGATCACGGCCACTTCGCTGTAGCCGGAGTCGCCATCGGGATTTTCCAGCAGGCGGTATTCGGTTTCCTCAGATACATCACTCCAGCTGAATGCAAAGGTTTTCGTGGCTGTGGGGGTCAGGGTGGCCGCTGGTGCCGGTGGGGCAGCGGTCACTGGATCTTCGCCACCGTCATCCTCTCCTCCGTCGTCCTCTCCTTCGTCGTCCTCTCCTCCATCGTCCTCTCCTCCATCATCCTCTCCTCCATCATCCTCTCCTCCATCATCCTCTCCTCCGACATCTTCTCCGCCGACATCCCCACCGCCGACATCCCCGTCACCACTACCGCCGCCACCACAGGCGGAAAGAAACATCAGGCATAGGGCAAGAAGACAGATACGTTTTATCCAGATCATGAGTGTTTCCTCTTAACGGTTAATGTAATGAATTCCGAAAGCTGCGGATTCGACAAATCGGAAGGCGCACCGAAGGTGCAGTGACAGTCGATCGCATGGGTATCTCGATAGGCCGATCAAGGTAGGCTTGGGCAGGCCTGAACCTGCCCCGATTCTTTTCCGGTCAATCAATGAATTAATAAAGGTAGACAGCGCCGCTGTGCGGCGCTGAGTTGTCGACCTTATCCCCGTTGATGCCGGTGGCAGAGCTGTATTCCTGGAAAGAGTCGACTACCAGTACGCCGCCGTCCGGCGACAGTGCGAGGCCAGAGCCAAACTGATCGTCCGCCCCAGCCCCCGGCAGAGATAGTAGTGCTTCAAATTTGGCTCTAACTTCAAATTTGACTCTAAATACACAACAATTTTTTCACAAAAAATGCACCCACATAAAGTGAACTCATTGCAGGCAAGCTAACCAATACCAGCTTCAGATTAATTCAAAGGGAAACTTATCAGAGATTTGCGAGTCACTTTCTTCCTGGAGTGCTATTAATAATAAAGGCGCGCCGTAACTACTCACCCACAGAGAACCCATGCCGGTTAAAGGGAGCCTGCTTGTAGACCTTATGGATGGCAATGCTTATGAAATAGGCAGCAATCCATGAAGCCCGAGGGATTGGTCAATATTTGATCCGAAAGAAAAAGCCTTTTTTCTCAAATAGTTGCAGTGCAAATGCAATCCATATCAGGAGCCTGCTTGCAGGCGATCAAATCGCCTGGAGCGAGTTGGCGCAGCGAAGCTGCCCGAAGGGCCGAGCACAGGGATGTGCCCGGTAAATGGCTACGGAGTTCTGTTCTTATTCGCCTGCAAGCAGGCTCCTACAGGGGGTGAGTAGTTACAACGCGTCTTCATATTGCAATATTAGATATATCTTGCCACTGGAGATCAGTAAGGGAATCAGATAGTAGAGGGACGTATATTCTCAAACAGAAGTGAGAAATCTGCTCCGCAGTCAGCTCAAGGCTTTGATAAACGTATACTTTTTTATCTGGTTCTCTACCCAAAAATCGGTCATAGACATCTTTTAAAAAGGCGCCCTCAGGCATCATTATCATCGGTCGTTTAGTGTCTATTTTGTAGCCGCTTTGAGGAAACCAGCTGTAAAGAATCTTATTTATCGTATGCTCACTGAGAGGGCCCTGGTGAAAAAAACGTGCATAAACCCCGCCTTGAATAGCAACCTGCTTTAATGTTGAATTTTTCACCTTTCGAATATCATCAACCAGCAACATTGCCAAAAAATTTTTTTGGTTACTTGCGTGTTCAATTTTATTTATGTCAGAGAACGAAAGCGCAAAACGTTCCAGCTGGGGCCTGGTATTAAAGGACGCATCTAAAGATTTGCAAAGTTTCTTAATTGCATCCCAAACGGAAGGGTCGGATTTCTCGTTGAGATTCGTTGCAGAGTAAGCTGCTAATGCACTACAGGGCATCACATTGACTAACTCTTCTTTTATATTCGAGCAAATTCTATTTACGCGAAATTGATTAAAAAAAGGCTCGCTGCCATAGTAGGTTTGTCTATACCGGGTTGGAGTGAGAGAATAATACTTCTTGAAAGCCTTTAAAAATCCAGTCTGAGTGACAAATCCTGAACCAATAGCAATATCGTTTATTTTTTCCTGAGTTTGAATAAGCTTGTTGCTCGCATTCAGAAGCCGAACTCTTAGCAGGTATTCCGACCATGTTTCTCCAGTCACTTCACTGAATAGCCGTTGGAAATGGAATTTAGAGTAGTGTGAAATTTCACTTAAAATGTTAACGTCTAATTTTTCAGCGTATTCTTGTCGAATATAGGTAATCGCGGAGTCTATACTAACTCTCTGGCGGACAACATTTTTAAAGTCCTTTCTGCGAGGCATATTAATCTCTTCGATATGAAATTATTTTCATATGCACAGTATATCAGGTCGGAATTCCATGTAAAAGGATAAGGAATCAAACCCTATAAAGGATAGTTAAACATCCATATAATCAACTTCTTATGGAAGCTCTGAATAAGTAACCTTTCGTCATTCCGACGAAGGCCGGAATCCAGCAGCCCCAATGAGTCCCAGTAGCTGGTTCCCGACCTTCGCCGGGATGACAGATTGTTCAGGCCTTCCCTAAGTTAAGATTAGGTATTAAGGAAGAAGACAGTGAGCAATGAGAAAACGCAAAAAATCCCTTACCGAGGGAGAAAAGCAGTTCCTTCCCATGTCTGGAGAAATTGACCCGAAAGAGGGCAAGGCGCGGCGAAATGCAATTCCGCTAAGTTAGGTGGGGCAAATATCAGGCCATAATCAGACCGGCTTCAGCACCGCCATCAAAACCACTCCACCCACCAGGCACAGGGCCAGCAACCCGTAAAGCATACGGTGAGTGGCATCGGCCGCTTTCATGGCGCCGATGCCGGCACCGATATAGCCGAGGATCAGTATCAGCTTGACCATCAGCCAATTCGCCTGCAGCGGGGATAGCCGGTAGAGGACGGCGAGGCTGATGCCAGATAACAGCAACAGTGTGTCAATCAGGTGCGGGGCGGGCTTGATCCATCGGGCCTGGACAAACCCTGCCTCCATCTGCCGGCCCAGAAAACGCAGAATGAAAAAGCTGATGGAGATCACTACCAGGGTAATGTGCAGGTGTTTGAGCAAGAAAACCATCAGCCTATCCTCAACAAGCGCACCATGTGCTTTGCTTTGCCTTGCGGCAACAGGTCCGCCAGGGTGTATTGATCCAGCACCTTGAAAAAGGCCTCCAGCGCTTCGGCAAACATCCGCTTGAGTTCGCAGGCGGGGGTGATCACGCATCCCCTGCCGTTGCTGAAGCATTCGACCAGCGCCAGGTCCTGCTCGGTGTCCCGCACCAGGTGGCCGAGATTGATGTCCTCGGGTCTGCCGGCCAGGCGCACGCCGCCGTTTTTGCCGCGGATGGCGGTCAGGTAGCCCTTGTTATTGAGATCCTGCACCACTTTCATCAGGTGATTTTTGGAGATGTCGTAACTCTCGGCAATCTCGCGAATGGTGGCAAGCCCCTCGCCCTTGAGCGCCAGGTACATCAGCACACGCAGGGAATAATCGGTATAGCGGGTGATATGCATGGTTCAATCTCGTTATCCGGGGCGGCCATCCGCCCGGGGGCCGCTCAGTATCGGCCAGTAAAGTGCCACAAACAGGCCAAAAGCCAGGACCCAGGCGAGCGCCGCCAGGAACAGTCCCAGGCGGAAGTCGATGACCTGCGCAGCGACCAGCAGGCGAAGCAGCGCGGCAGCGGTGATCGCCAGGTAAATCCACAGACCGAAAGGGATCAGCTTCAGCGGGCGTCCGGTGTGGCCCACCGCCACGCGGGTCATAACCCCCAGCAGCAACGTGCCGATGGCCCCCACTCCCAGGGTGTGCTGCCAGACGCTGTCCGGCAGGAAACCGGTGAGCATCGCCAGCGCCCGCAGCATCAGGCCCAACACAATCCAGGCATAGGCCAGGTGCAGAATCCATAACAGGGGCTCTTTGCGTACCCGCCAGCCCGCCCAATGCCAGAGACGCAGGCCGTTGCCCAGGGCCGCTATCAGGACCACCAGGCCGGTCATCTTTTCCGGCGCGCCCAGCGCATCCAGAGGGATCAGCAACGCGATGGAAATCAGTGCGATGCCCTCGATCCACACCGGGCGGGCCACCCAGTCCGGAGAGCCCCCGTGCATGCGCAGCCAGTTGGCGGAAAAGGCCGGAATAATGCGCCCGCCAATCACCGCCATCAACAGCAGGATCAGGTCAAAGCCCAGTTGTTCACCGGTGTTGAGCAGGCCGGTTCGCCCACTGGCAAAGCCCAGGTGCATCAGCAGGTTGCCGATAAACAGCAGCGTGAGCACCGCCACCAGCACCAGGTTGCGCCGGTTGTTGTGCTGGACCAGTACCCGCAGGAGGTAGAGCGCCAGCACCGGCAGAAATGCCAGGTCCACCAGCGCCACCAGCCAGGCCGGAATCCAGGAGGCCAGCCACATAAACACCCGCCCGGACAGCCACAGCAGCACCAGTAACAGCAGGCGCCGGCCCCTGAGAGGTGGCGCACCGGTCCAGTTGGTGACGGCGGTCAGCAAAAAGCCGGCGATGGCAGCGGATACCAGGCCGTACAGCATCTCGTGGCTGTGCCACTTGAACGGCGACCAACCCAGGGGAAGCGGCCAGCCGCCGAAAAGAAATCCCATCCAGCCCAGTATCACCACCACCGCGTAGACGCCGGTAAGCAGGAAAAAAGGCCGGAATCCGTAAGCCAGCAGCGCAGGAGGTTGGGCGTTTTGCATCAGCGGACTCCCCGCGGCTGCGGACGGGTTGAGAGCCAGGCTCCCACCAGGACAAACAGCAGGCCGGTAAACAGCAGCACCCACTGGGCGGCGCCCAGCAGCCAGAGGCCCAGCCAACTGGTTGTCATAAGGCCCAGGGCTGCAACCTTGGCTTTTAAGGCCACGGCGCCCTGGCTGCGCCAGGCATGAATCGCCGGGCCAAATCGCGGGGACTCCTCCAGCCAGCGGCCCAGCCGGGGCGAAGCTTTGGGGGCGGCCCAGGCCGCCAACAGTAGAAACGGTGTGGTGGGGAGCAGAGGCAGTATGGCTCCCGCCGTCCCCAGCCCCAGGCAACTCCAGGTCAGACACAGCCAGGGCAGGCGCCGCAGTAGACTGGCGTTCATCGCGTACTTCCAATCAAATGATGCATTTAATTTATATCTTTGCGCCAGGCACTTCAAGGCCGTAGATGGAAGGGGCCTTGATCCAGATCAAGAGCCCACCCTCTTAAGATAACTATTGTTTGCATGTTTTAAAGATGCAAACACAATGCATCTTAAGGTTGCAGCCGATGGCGCGCCCAATTGTTATGGGACCGCTGAAAAACGTAGCGAGCGGGTGGCTGGTGGTGGCTGCCGGAGCGGAGGAAGCGGAGTGTACAAGTAGTACATGAGCATTGCGACCGGGCTGGCGCACCAGCACCGCCGGACGCCGCCAGGCGCACGCGCAGTAGTTTTTCAGGGGTTCCTTATCCGATAGATCAGCCTCGAGGAGGAACTTCATGAATACCCTGGATCAACCCCTGGGCCAGCTTGCGCGTCAGATTCCAGGCGCTACGGCGGTGTTTTTTGCCTACCGCCTGGATTTTTGTAATGGCGGCAAGCAGACCCTGCGCGAAGCCACTGCCTACAAAGCATTGGACGCAGAAGCCATAGCGGCGGAGCTGGATGCCCTCATAGGCCAGCCGGAAACAGAAAACTGGGATCGGGCACCGAGCGGCGCATTGATCGAGCACATACTCACCCGCTATCACGAGTACCACCGGCAGCAGTTGCCCCAGTTGATACACCTGGCGGCCCGGGTCGAGTCAGTACATCGCGGCCACCCGGAATGTCCCGCCGGTCTGGCGGATCATCTGGAACAGATGTTTGCTGAACTGGAGAGGCATATGCAGAAGGAGGAGGAGATTCTCTTTCCCATGATCATGCGGGGCATGTCGGCCATGGCCAGGGCGCCGGTGGCGATGATGCGCCATGAGCACCACGACCACGTCCAGGCTCTCCAACAGATCAACAAATTGACCCGGAATCTGACCTTACCCAATGGGGCCTGCAATACCTGGTACGCACTTTACCTGGGGCTCGCCACACTGGAGCGGGACTTGGAGGAGCACATTCACCTGGAAAACAACCTGCTGTTTGAACGTATCGATGGACTAGGGGGACTCTGACATGGGCCAGTATCGCAAACTCTGGTGGACTCTGATCGGCATTTTGGCCGTCACTTTCGCACTCCTGGGGTACGTCGGAACGGAAGTGTATCGCAAGGCACCGCCCATCCCGGGGCAGGTGGTCACAGAAAATAATCAGCTGTTGATGACCCGCGACAGCATCCTCGACGGCCAAACCGCCTGGCAATCGGTGGGTGGAATGCAACTGGGTTCCATCTGGGGCCACGGCGCCTATCAGGCACCGGACTGGACGGCCGACTGGCTGCACCGGGAGCTCAACGCCTGGCTCGATCTGGCCGCCGGGGATGAATACGGTGTGGACTATGCGGACCTGGACGGGCGCCGGCAAAACGCGCTCCAGTACGAACTGAAAACCGCCTACCGCACCAACACCTATCACGCCGATACCGATACCCTGGTGATATCCGAGCGGCGTGCACAGGCCATAGCGCAAACGGCGGATTACTACAGCCGCCTGTTCAGCGATGCCCCGGAACTCCAGGGCACACGCGAGAACTACGCCATGAAGGAAAACACCCTGCCCGACCGCGAGCGGCGCGAGCAGATGGCTCAATTTTTCTTCTGGACCGCCTGGGCGGCAGCCACCGAGCGCTACGCCGATGGCGCCACCTACACCAACAACTGGCCCCACGAACCGCTGATCGACAACAAGCCGACCGCGGAAAATATCGTCTGGTCCATTGCCAGTGTGGTTCTGCTGATTGCCGGGGTGGGCTTGCTGGTGTGGGGCTGGGCCTTCCTGCGCAGGGAGGACGAAGAGGAACTCCCTGCCCCCGCAGAAGATCCCATCACCACCTTCGCGCTCACCCCTTCGCAAAAAGCGCTGGGCAAGTACCTGTTCGTGGTGGTCGCACTCTTTACCGCACAGGTGTTTCTCGGCGGCTTTACCGCCCACTACACGGTAGAGGGGCAGAGTTTTTACGGTATCAATGTCTCCGAGTGGTTCCCCTATAGCCTGGTGCGCACATGGCATATCCAGGCGGCGCTGTTCTGGATTGCCACCGGTTTTCTGGCGGCGGGCCTGTTCCTGGCGCCCGTCATCAACGGCGGCAGGGACCCCAAATTCCAGAAGCTGGGTGTGGACATCCTGTTCTGGGCACTGATTGTGGTGGTGGTGGGTTCTTTCGCCGGCAACTTCCTGGCCATTGCCCAGATCATGCCGGCCGAGTGGAACTTCTGGCTGGGCCACCAGGGTTATGAATATGTCGACCTGGGCCGCCTGTGGCAGATCGGCAAATTCCTCGGTGTTGCTTTCTGGCTGGTACTGATGCTGCGCGGCATTGGACCGGCACTGCGCCAGCCCGGTGACAAAAACCTGCTGGCGCTGCTGACCGCCTCCGTAATTGCCATCGGTCTCTTCTACGGTGCCGGGCTGGCCTACGGCGAGCGCACCCACATCTCCGTAATGGAATACTGGCGTTGGTGGGTCGTTCACCTGTGGGTGGAAGGTTTCTTCGAAGTCTTCGCCACTGCGGCCCTGGCCTTTATCTTCTGTAGCATGGGGCTGGTATCCCGCACCATGGCGACCGCCGCAAGCCTGGCATCAGCCTCGCTGTTTATGCTGGGCGGCGTACCGGGCACTTTCCACCACCTGTACTTTTCCGGCACCACCACTCCGGTGATGGCCGTTGGCGCCACCTTCAGTGCGCTGGAAGTGGTGCCGCTGGTGGTACTCGGTTACGAAGCCTGGGAGAACTGGCGCCTCAAGCACGCCGCCCCCTGGATGCAGAACATCAAGTGGCCGCTGCTCTTCTTTGTCGGGGTCGCCTTCTGGAACATGCTGGGTGCCGGTGTCCTCGGCTTTATGATCAATCCGCCCATTTCGCTCTACTATGTGCAGGGCCTGAACACCACGGCTACCCACGCCCACGCCGCGCTCTTTGGAGTCTACGGCCTGCTGGCACTGGGCTTCACGCTGCTGGTGCTGCGCTATATCCGCCCGCAACTGGTGTTTAACGACAAACTGATGAGCATCGGCTTCTGGTGGTTGAATATCGGCCTGGCGATGATGCTGTTTACCAGCCTGCTGCCGGTCGGCGTCATCCAGTTCCTCGCCAGCGCCTCCGAGGGCATGTGGTATGCGCGCAGCGAAGCCTTCCTGCAAAGCGATCTGCTGCACAACCTGCGCTGGGTGCGCACCATTGGCGACGTGGTGTTTATCGTCGGCGCCCTGGCGGTGTGCTGGCAGGTGGTTAAAGGGCTCTTCTTTCCGGATGCGTCCGAACCCGTCGGAGCGGAATCCGGTGCCCAGACTTACGCACTCGCCTATGCGGAATCCGATCAGGCGGCCAAAAGCGAGAATGTCGACAGCGCCTGTTGTGGAAACTGCGGGGGTAACCACCAAGCAAAACATAACCTGTAAAGCTAGACAGGTGCTTAACGGCACCTGTTTTTTCTCAAGTGGAAACAGGAGAATTCGGAAAACCCGATCGCGGCCATGAGCGGATGGCCGCCCCGCCGCTCCTACATTCTTTCGCTCAAACGACGGTATACCCCCTATACCTACCCATCCGCGCAATAGCTGAGATAAAACTGCTCCGCTGTGCGCCCGCTGTGATTGGCTCGCAACATCGCGAACTGTTTGGCGGCGGTGTGCAGCGCTTCGCGGTCGCCTTTGTAGTCGGCGAAATAGCGGTCGACGATTTCCAGGTAGGTGGGCCAGTCTGCGGGATAGAAACTGAGCCAGAGGCCGAAGCGATCCGCCAGGGAGAGGGTTTCCTCCACGCTGTCGCCGTAGTGCAGTTCGGTGCCCACTATCCGGGTCTGCTCGTTGTCCCGCAAATCTTCCGGCAGCAAATGGCGGCGGTTGGAGGTGGCGTAGAGCAGGACGTTTTCCGGGGGCAGCTCAAGGGAGCCGGCGAGTACTGTCTTGAGGCCCTTGTAGCGGGAATCCCCCTGCTCGAAGGAAAGATCGTCACAGAAGAGGATAAATTTGTAGTCCCGCGCGGAATCCGTATCCAGCAGGTCGACGATTTCCGGCAGGTCGTCCAGGTCCGGCAGATTCACCTCCACACAGCGCAGGCCGGCGGTGCCGAATTCGTTCAGCAGCGCCTTGACCAGGCTGGACTTGCCTGTGCCACGCGCACCCCACAACAGGGTGTGGTTGGCGGGCTCGCCGCGAAGGAATTTCCCGGTATTTTCCAGCAGTTGCTGCTTCTGGTGGTCGATGCCCACCAGTTGTTCCAGGCGTATAGGGTCCAGGCGGCGCACCGGTTTCAGGCGGGCGTGTTTGGCGCGCCAGATGGCGGCGGGGGTGTTCTTCCAGTCGAGTGTTTGCATAGTTTGCGGGTGTTTTGTCCTCTACTTGCTGTAGGAGCGGCGGGGCGGCCGCTTCTACATTCAGAGTAACGCGGTAAAAAATTATTTCTTGTCCGGGGTCTTTTTACCGCCTTCCTTCACCACCCGCAACATCGACTCGTCGGAGCGGGAAATCAGGCCGTGACTCCCTTCGGCGACACAAGTTGCATACATGCGACATCTGTCGTACATTAATCCCATCAGTCACAAGGCAAGTCCTCATGAATCAGCAACCCTCGGCCTCGGAGCTGGCCATTCTCAAGGCCCTCTGGCAACAGTCACCTCTCAGCGCCCGCGAGATCCACCAGCAGGTTGAAGAGCAACTGGGCTGGTCCTACTCCTCCACCCGCAAGACCTTGGACCGCATGCAGGACAAGGGCTTGTTGCAGGCCTTCGAAGTGCATGGGCTCAAGGTATTCGAGGCCAGGGCGGACAAGGTCAAGACTCTGGCCGCCTATGCCCGGGATTTCGCCGAGCGGGTGCTGGAGATCAAGGGGCCGCTGCCGGCCTCCTTCTTTGCCGGTAGCGAGCTGCTCAGCGAAGCCGAGTTGAAGGAACTGGAAGCGCTGCTTGCCACTGGAGGAAAAAAGGGAGGCGAAGATGACTGAATGGCTTGCCCAGTTGGCCCTATCCAGTCTGGTCTCCCTGGCCATCGGTGCCGCGATGCTGGGTATGCTGGTGCTGCTGGCCCGTCGCCTGGACTGGCTGAACGGCTGGCGCGAGCCCTGGTTAGCCGCCGCTGTGCTGACCTTCGCCAGCTTTTGTCTGGGTTTCCTGCCCGTCGTGGAAAAGGCTCCGACCATCAAACTAAGCCTGCCGGCACTCACGTCGCCATCCCCGGTTAGCCCCCTTGTAGTTGAACTCGCGTCGGAAACGGATGGCACAGCTTTCTTTTGGCAATGGGGGCTCCTGGCGTGGGGCCTGATCTCGGCCCTGGGCGCCACCATCAGTCTGGCCCGTCTGATGTTGGGCCAATGGCGGCTGACCAGGTTAGTGAGACAGGGCAAGTCCCTACCGACAGAGGGCGAGCTGGCCCGGCACCTGGGGGTATTGGATGCACCGAAAGAACTGAGACTGGTGTTGGTGGAAGAGCGGATCTCTCCCTTTGCCACGGCCCTGCCAAAACCGACCCTGGCGCTCAGCCAGTGGGCTCTGGACAATCTGTCTCTTGAGCAGATCCGCCTGGTGGTGCGCCACGAGTTGGAACACTTGGCGCGGCGCGACCCCCTGGCGGTGCTTGGTCTGCAATGGATGACGGCCCTGTTGTGGTTCAACTGGCCGCTGAAGGCACTGGCGAAACGGGCAGTGGACGCCCTGGAGCAGGGCTGCGACGAACAGGTACTCAGAAAAGAAAGCCCGAATCGGCGAAGGGCCTACGCAGAGGCAATGCTGAAGGCCCTTCGCCAAACCGCGACAGCTCACGGCAATGATCCTGTCGCGGCCTTCTCAACGCAAAACAAGAGGAGCTTTACCTTGAGAATCCGTCATATTCTGAACGGCAAACAGAGCGCCCGCAAGGGCTCCAACAAAGCGCTATGGTCCATGACCCTGGCCGGCGGCGTCCTGGTGCTGGGCCTGCAGCCCCAACTGGCGCTGGCCGGCAAGGTCGCGGAAGCCTTTATCAATCCGCTGCCCGAGGCCAGGGTCACCTCCGGCTTCGGCATGAGGCCCTGGCCCATCAAGGACGCGGAATTCAAGAAGAAGCGCCTGCACCGGGGCATCGACCTGGCTGCACCCAGGGGCACCCGGGTACAGGTGCCCAAGGCTGGAGAGGTCACCTTCTCCGGCACTATGGGGGCCAGTGGCGAGGTGGTAATCATCGACCACGGGCAGGGCGTGGAAACCCTCTATGCGCACCTGGACAAGCGCCTGGTGAACAAAGGCGACAGGGTCGAGCGGGGCCAGATCCTCGGCTTGGTGGGCAGTACCGGCAAGGCCACCGGCCCGCACCTGCACTGGGAATTGCATCGGGACGGCAAGGTTGTGGACCCGGCCAGCCAGGTGCCGGTGCTGGCGGAGCAGTAGAGGAAACCAAGGCGCCCCAGGGCGCCTCTTTCGGTCGGGCCGGAAGGGTTCGATGCGGCCCGTCCACGGATTCGCAGCGAACCCGGCAACCACATAGATCATCCCTATTATGTGCAATCAATCGGATATCACATGAGAAAAATTATTGTCTTATTTATAATAATGCTTTCTTCTTCTAGATAGTTGTCGCCTCCGCTTAATCGAGCAAATCAAGACAGGAGGTATCTATCGCATCCCCAGCCCGATAGCTATTCTCAGCATCCCATCCCAGCAGACCTTGCCAGACCTGCCGCATGTATGGCGGCACTTCTGAATATCTTAACTTTGAATTTTTATAAATTTTCTTCCTTTGCGTCTACACAGAGGTTCTGAGTAGGGAGTTCCGTACCAGATATACAGCCCTGCGAGACCAATACACTCCAGGCAATCGGTGGAATGGCTTGCTCGTGTTGTAGGCGAGTCTTGATTCTCATCGTTGCAGCGTTAGGAAAACCGACGCCTTCGAGCAGAGACTCGATCGCTTCAACATCCTGATGGCTTATCGCCTTATCGGTAGAGTCTGCGGGTAAACTCAGCAATGATAGTGCAATATGTCGTTCCTTGGATTGTCGCGCACTAAGGGGCGTACGGAATTTTCCGCTTGAACGCAAAGACATTCCGATGAGCGCCTCATCCTCGGGCTCCACGAGAGCGATAGTGGGCGACAACTCATCGGATTCCAGGGGATAACCGAGAGTGAAATCACACTTAACTTGACTGTCGATTGTTCTCATTTCAAAGGATAGTCGACGGCCTCCATAGACAACAGTATACGGGTTAATCGGAAACGACATTCCGCGATGAAGTTGTCCAAAAAACTGTCCTACCGACATTGTCTCATCATTGACTTGAATATCGACGTGATGAGCCAACTTTTTTCCACCTACGGATAAGGCTCGAGGACAATAAGGACTCAAATACTGCTTTTTCCGACCATCGATAAGCAGCCCGCCCTCCAAACTCAAAGCCTGAATTCGATCCTTTTCATCGAAGCAAAGCTTCCCTGCCTTATACCATAATGGATGAGCTGGATTGGTATCCAGCGTATATAAAAAGGCTAGATACCCTCGCGGCAACACACATTCAATGGCTGATAAGCCCTCGTTCGGCAACATCACTTTCTGAAGGATATAATCTACAATTTTAATCCTGTCTTCCTGACAAATGATTAAATAAGTTTCGCCCACCGATAGTGGTTCTCGCCCACCAACAGTGGTAAACCTGTTATCACTTTCGACAAGCAGCAACATCTTGTTATCACCACAAAAAGTGAGAACCTGCTGAGCTGTTCGTGAGATTTGTTCGACGCCCTGCTCGTCCACATAGTACAAATGAATTTTATCATCGGAAAAAAAATCAACTGTACGATAGGCCACAAACTTGGCCGACCGCGAGCCACTCTTGACTTTTTCTATCGGTACGTGTACCGGTGTATTTTGAGCAAAATCCAGCAGCTGGTGTGAGAGGCGAAGCCTGCGCGCACCATCACGCGCAGCAGTGTTGACAATCGATTTTGCCCGACCAGGTAATACCGTGCGATGATTAAGTAAAAAATGGAAAGCATCAGCCAGTGTCGTGATATCCGCAAATGCATCCGGCGAGCTCTGTTGAAGCCGACACAGATCGTCCTTAGTCAACATTGCTTGAGAAATTGGATACTGGCGATGCACATTGCGCCCAGTCCCTTTGGCAAAGGTGATACTGTGCTGACCACCTCCGGGAACACGCTTAATTTCATTGCTTAGCGTTTTCCAAATACGATCAAAATCACCCTGTATGAAAGGGTCGCTTGAGAGGTTACCGTCTACGTCAATGCCTAACAAATCCCTTAAGCGCGGGAAATACGCCTCTTCAGTGAAACTTCTATCACGCATCATCAGCTCTACGGCGAGTACTTCAAGAGCCACAAAGCAAATCGCATTAGATAATCCATTATCATTACGTACAAATGTTCGCTCCAGAAGGGCAGCTTTACGCCCCTCTAGTCTAAACAGTTGTCGACATGCATACTTTAGACTATCAACTGGATCCACCTGACTGAGCGGATTCTCCTCGCGTAGGAATTCATGTAACAGGTACTGGTCGACAGCAAAATAGACGGGACGACCGTGTTGCACCTCAGGCTTAAAATATGCCCATAATTTTTGAGCCCATCGCTCGGGAGACCAGCGTCCTTCATTCATGGCTCATCCAATGGGCAAAATTTGTGTCTCAAAGCTACACGCTGCTGCATTCGCACCGGGTGTCGCATGAACATTGGTCACTATCACTGCCTGACCGGGTCTATCTTCCAGTTGAGGAAACCAAGTTTTCGGCACACGAGTTAGTTTAATCGTCGCCCCCGGCCTGCCAAAACTGTGCTGCTCGCTGCGCAAGGTGATGGTGACGCCTGTGCGCCGATTTTCTTGCCATGAGCCTTCTTGGTACCCCCACAGAATATGTCGTTTTTGGGGTAAGGGAATGACCTGCAATTGATCACGATAGGCGCCGCACCAGGGTTTAGCTGCGCAGGTCGAGCAGGCCTCTTCGCTCGGTTTTGCAAAGGCCGAGGCATCATGACCTAAATTCGCGACCTGCCGGTTGATATCTTCTAGTAGGTGCTGCATGTCATTCAATAATTGACTCGCACGAGTTTGCTGCAAAACAACCCTGTGGCGCTTACCGTTTGAGACCAAGTATGCTAGATGAGGAAACACGCCCCACCGTTCCTCAATAAGCGCAGCATACACCTGTAACTGCGCCACATACTGCTCATAATAGGGGCTATCGGTGATCTCTCGCTTTCTCCATTTATAATCGATTAAAGTGATGTGATCACCTCGCCGAATAATGAGATCTGGTCGTCCAGCTATACGACTGTCCGTTGAATACACATCGTACTCTGGGAAAAATTGAGGTTTATCGGCCGGATCGACCGGGGATGTCGACGAACGTCGCGGAACTTCAGCGACGGCCGACAACACCGTACCGTAGTCCGGCCAGCTCGCCACCGAATCATAACGATCACCGCCACCTCGTTGTGTAAACTTGGCCGTAACCGATTTGCGCGCCGCTTCACACAACGCGTGAAGCTGAGCTGGCTCAGGCCAACCGGTTTTCTTAGCCTGTTCAGAGATGCGTGCGAGGGCTTCATGTAAGATTTCCCCTAACACCGCCCGCCTGGAAGATAACCATACTACAGGTAGGTTTGCAGGCGTGGTAACCACGTGCAACGGGAATAAGCCCTTGAGTCGACACTGATTGAGTTCCTCAAAGCGCCAATATGACATGCGAGACAGTGGACGGAGGTTCGAAACCGCCACTGTTTCGAATACCGATTGATCAGCCACGTTTTATCGCCCCACTGATGTGGGTCAGCACGGTATTCGGCGTGCGCTCAAGGTCATATAACGAATAGAATATACAGTTCTTTCCTCGATAGTACTGCTCAACCTCCAATTTTAAGGTCTGTGCCCCAGGACTACCTTCATCGATCAACGGATGAAGTGGGTAAAGGACGGTGTTTTTGTCAGACCAATTGATGACTGTCGTACCGCCGTAGGAACTCTCCTGGAAACCCGTCTGGCCGACACCTTGCAACAACGACACTAGTCGCTCAGATATATTGGATTGCCAATGAGGCGCAAATTCCAAGAACGAGTGATCCGCATCTTTTATCACGGCCAGTAAATCCAGTGCTAGACGCCAGTCCAGCCCCTGATGATGGAAACGATTGTGATAATTTCTCAAGCACTTCGGGCAGCTAGTGCGGCAATGCCGCTGGTGTTGGTTTGACAGGAACAGCGGCAGTAAATGTGAGTCGACAAAATCAAATAATTCGTCAACAGCCTGAATCGACGCATAGGAGGAGCAGTAACCCGCCCCATTATCCAAAGAATCAGCCACATATATTCGAAAACGCGGTGCTTGGCCCACATCACGATTACCACCATCATACAGGACACCCACCGAAAGTTCGGACGGTTCGATATCTTCCCGGTAAGTAATGGCATTGCCCAATAACGTAGCCAAAGAGAGAAACGCCGAGCGGTAACGCGGTGGCGGCATACCTGCGCTCGGCATCATCTCCTCAGGCAGCGATTGTGCTGACATCATCAATACATCAGTCTGCCTCTGAGTTGTTAATGCAATGGGGCCTATACTTTGAGACTCAACGTTATCCCTTGGCCAGGCGCGAATATTTCGGTCCGCACGTACTTCCTCTGCGATATAGGCTCCCGGGCACGAGGCAGTTGGCTTCGCACGATGAAATGTAAATCCGGCATAATCGTTAGTATTGGCCTCCACGATCGTGCACGTCCGGGAAGCCGCTTCGTAGTTACGTGCCTCCACAACATCATCGGCCTCATGTATCCCCACGGGGTATTTAACCAGATTGGCAGACTGCTTATTCAGAATGCCGTTGTAAGGTTTAGTTCCGTCCACATCGGCGACAAATGCCGGCGGCTCCCACCCCGCATAGGAATGTACTTTGTCGCCGGCCTCGCCGCATTCGTCACAAGCATCAACGCGTGTGAGCGCGATCGTACCGCAGTTTTCGCATACCGTGAGGTCCACCGGATTAACCGGGTCCTGGCCAACAATGTGTCGGCCCGCCCCAGAGCGATCCATGGTTGGCCACCAAACTCCCACTGATCGGAAAATCATTTTGTCCTTAATGATCTCAGAACCTGGGGAGTATTCGCTAATCGCAATAGAACGACCGCGATCAATCACGCCGTATTCGATCGGAAAACGCTTTCGATTCGGGGCGACGTTGGGTTCGGCGTGCACCAAATTAGAGACACGTATTGGCATACCAAATAACGGGAAATACCCTTCCAAGGACATAACTTCGCTCAACGCAAATTCTTCCCCGTAGTGATCTATCCATCCCCCAAGCGCCGGCAGTAAATCCTGCCTAATACGAGCAATCAGCCTATCAATCAAAGCGGGCACATCGGATTTGCGCCCTTGGCCCACCAAACTCATAAGACGTTGTGAAATCGTCTGTCTGTGAGCGTCGAAGGCTTGCAGAACATGATTGTGGTGATCACGCATTTGCCTCAGGCTACCAAAGCGGCCCGTAGTGGCGCCACCGCTGACGCCGCCCGCCGGGAAATACGTCTCTACCATTGCGCGTTCTGCATCAAAGACTGTAAAAAAGGCAAGCTTCATCGCCGCCCGATCAAGGATCACTTGACTGTTGAGATCAATCATCGGACTAGTGGCTTTTTCACAAACCATCAAATAGCGGTTGGCAAAGTAATACTCATCGTGTTTCATACCCTTACACAGAGTCACTGATAAGGACAGACGATCGTTGCGTCTCCCTGCCCGTCCAACACGCTGCTGGTAATTAAATCGCCGTGGAGGCATGTTTCCAAGATAAATTGTTTTTAATTCACCAATGTCAACACCTGCTTCCATCGTCGTGGTGACACTCAGGAGATCGACGCCGTAATATCGCTCAAGCTTATCAGTTGGTAATTGATGGCGGTCGGAACGCAAATATACATTTTGAAAAGCCAGTTGACGCTTACGCTGGTCTTTTTTATCGGTGTGCCCAATGAGTTCCTCACAGCGCAATGCTGACAAGACACTTTTTCGATCTAAAAAGGCTGTATAGTAATTGTCGGTATCATGTAATTTTTCGATCGGGGCTTCCTCCAGTCGGCCATTACACACCGAGTTATACCGGATCCTGCGACAACGTTTACTCTCGGGCGCCAAATTAACCGACCGACAATTTTCGCAAATCCAATAGGTTGACTCGGCCTTCTTAATGTATAGTTTTGTTGTATCGAGAACAAACACATCATTAATAAGCCCCAAACCTCGCAACATATCTTTGAGCTTATCAGAAACCATTCTCGGGCTCGCCAACGTCTGAATCGAGCGATAATGTGGCTGAATAGCATTGACAAAATAATTGGGTAACTGATCTGTTCCATCGCCGCTCTCAGGCCGTGTGCGATACCATGAAGCGATAAACCGAATCACTGTATCGATCAGGGCAATATCATTAGCGTCTTTGGGAGCATCGGGCCCATAGCGATAAAAGGTTAACCAACCGTAACCCAGCGACTCAAAATCCCGACCCAGTGAATCGGTGATAATTTTTCGAGCCTCTTTCTTTAAACGTGCTTTAAAATCACCCCGTACGTGATAACGTTCATCTTGCTCCTCGAGCGAGGCTGGCCACAACGATTCGTCATAGACCTCATACCAGTCAAATCCACCCTTCTTGTAGAACCCGCCTGGGTTGATCCCTAGTGATACTAGCTCATCCTCTACGTCCCCGATAATAGACTCAAAATGGCGCAAGTCATCACGCCCTTGCGCGATCAAGTCGTCGACTTCTCGTACTTTAGCTGGGTCTGCCTCCTCTTCTTTTAGTACAGCGTAAATATCAAGAGCTAGTTCTCTCTTTTTCTGATAGAACCGCGTCTTACGCATTTCGCTAAACGACTTGTGGTTTACCGTGTAAACAAAATCGCGTATTTCTTCTGCCGGGATTGACGATTCACCCAGGTGTTTCTCCAGCAAAGTTCGAACAACGTCTCGATAATGGTTATATTCCAAGTCCGCTGACAGTAACGCTGCGTCGCGGCGACTATCACTGAAGGTAACTAACTTGGCGTTGCTGCTTGCATCGACATCGCGCTGTGTCGCAACTATTTCCTCGCACAACATTTGATGCAGACGATTGTAACCAGTACCCATAGTGCGAATCGGTGAATTAATTTGATCCCCGCGATTAGCCCAATTAGCCTCACACGCAGGGCATGTCGACGGAAAATCCTCCTGCCCATTGATCAAATTAAAATTTCGTGCCCATACCTTCGCCCAACATTGATCAAGTGGTCGATTTTGATGTGTGTTTTCGTCGACCTGACCGGTGCGGCCGTTAAACCAAACCTGCCTCCAGTTATCCCTTGGCGTAAATGATTGGGTTCCTTCTGCGGTCGTAAATAGAAACTGTGAAATAGCGTTTCGATCGGCGCCGGTGATGTCAACAGGTACATCATTACTGACAAATATCCCCCTATTGGACGGCGGTATATAGCCGCGGTAGTATAACTCACCACAGTCCTGGCAATAGCAGGACTCCATCGTGAGCACATTATGTGTCGGACAATATGGTGTACCCAGCTCATACAAATCAACGCTCTGTAACCGCCCCTCGGTGAAGTTCATCGAACGCATCACCCCGCTCAAATAACGGACAAACAGATGCATACGAAGTTTGGTGTGAGAGCCGTTTAGAGGGCCAGACTCACTGGTGAGCAAATTAATAAGCCCCCTAGCGGCAAATTCATTCCCACCAAATACCCGTTCACTCACGGAGGATATGGAGATAGGTGGTACATCAACCGCCATGCCTTCAAAGTGAGCGCGTTTTTCCAATGCGGATACTTCCGCCAACGAATCGACAATCGGAAGTGTATTCAAGATCTGTTCATCCGATTCCGAGTCGGCACCTACAGCCTCCGCCAAGGCCTGCAGCGCAGCCTCGCAATCCGCGTCTGTTTGTTCGCTCCTTTCAAAATCCTCAAAAATCTCAGATAAATCGCGAATCTGTTGTATGCCACCGGTTGAGTAAGGCTCGACATAAACTGCGCCACCGATGGTCTTGAAACAACGGCGTGAACGATCTGTACCAAAAAAATCACTCAAAAACGGCGGGTCTGCTGACTCATTCTCTGCTGGTGCTACCGAGGCGGATGTCGCAATAATTCTGAGCTGTGGGTGATCGGGGTGTAAGCCTATGCGCTCCAAAAACGTTTTCAATGTGTAGGAGATTTCCGTTCCTGCCGTTCCACGATAACTGTGCAACTCATCGACGACCAAATAAAATACGTTATCTGGGTCGCTGCGCAGCCACTGCCCCGTTTGCTCAAACAGTGATTTCTCTTCTTCACGGGTCAGCATAATCCCCAGCATGCTGTAGTTGGTGATTAAAATGTCTGGTGGAAAATCCTGCATGTCCCAGCGAGTCAGTAACTCTGCACCACCCGAGCGCTGAACCCGAAATCGTTCTGAGGCGTCAATCTCCTCGGCAATCTCTGATATCTCCGACAGCCCTTTTGCACATTCTTTGAGCCGCGCCCGGTCTTCTGATTGTCCCTTGCCGAGCGTGGCGCCGTTGTACTGACCAAGATAAACCCGATTACCTCTGAGTTCCGAGTTAAAAAAGTCATCGGCCGGTTCACTGTCAAAAATTTTGCGAAGCCCTTCCACCTGGTCCTGAACCAGAGCATTAAGAGGATAAAGCATTAAGGCTCGAAGCCCGGACGTGCGGCTTTCGCCTGCTCGAGCAGGATGATAAACCGGGGGAGAGGATTTCCACCACAATCTCGGTCCTTGTGTAGTGTGGCCTAACCAGCCGGGATTATGACTCTGACCTTCTACGGCTTCATGAAGCAATTGAGCAACCAGGGGCGCTAAAAAGCAAAAGGTTTTACCGGATCCTGTACCTGTCGTGACCACCACATTTTCTTTACGCAAATAGGCGGCGGTCACCGCCTCTATCTGGTGCGAATAAAGCGCGTGTGTGCCAAAACCATTTTCAATCATGCTTTGCAGCCGATCCCGCCCCTCGAGTGACAAAGACTTTGTAATTGTGGTTTTTTGACTCAAAAAATCCCAGAAGGATAATCCAGAGGACTTATAGCGATCCATTATCTCGAATACGGGCTTGCGAAACATTGGTCCGTTTTCATCATCTAGGACAAACTGCTCACGCGCCTTATTAAAGGAATCGGAGTTCGTCAAATAGGCAGTATTAAGGTAAATTCGCAAACGCTCTTTGATCGAGCCATAAACCTGTGTCAGTGTGGAACTCATAAAGCGCACTCCGTTAGATTCAGTGAGGTCTTTTCGCTCAAAAGGCTCACTGTGGCATCTTCCATGCCTCCATAGATTCGATAGCCAGGCTTTGTAAAGAGTGGCAAAGTAAACTGCTTGGCCATCAACAACCGTTCAATCAATGTCGGAAACATAAGCCAACTCGGCATGGCTAATAGTTGATTTGCTCGGTCCCATAGACCGTTAATAGGTTGTTTTAACAAAAAACTCGCCAAAACCGTAGACCACTCGGGACACTCAATACGCACGATATGATTTAGGGAAACTACAACAAAGTAGTCATATCGTCCCCCAATGCGCTGACAGCGAATTAAGCCTGAGTGGATAAGATCCTGCTCTCCGACAGGCCGCCATGCAGGGAGCGAATCTTCAAAATTAAATCTCTCTAGCTCTACTTCATCAGGTAAACGTTCTACCGCTTGCGTGTGAGCATTCACCACCGAATCCAAGGCTGGTAAGTTTTGAACGATCTGCGCGGCGGGATCGACGAGGTATTGAATGTCGAGTTCATTTGCAACTTGATTGGCTTTTTTCTCACTCGATCGCGCCCTTGCAAAATGAGGATACATAGCAATATCTCGAGGTACTGATGCCGGCTGATAACCGGTAGCGTGCCAAGTTATTTGTTCTTCACCGATAGCAGCATAAAACGCACGAGTCAGGAGTCCACCGCCAACACACACCACGTGTTTGTCATTTTGTTGCCACAAGTAGCCAGATCGCGTCTGCCAGGAGAGGTTTTCTGTGCGTCTGGTGTCAATGTCCACCAAACCGACTGCATTTAGAAAGCGAACACTTCGGCGTCGCCAGCGCGCAAGCTCTTCATCCGGAAGTGATAATCCAATGCAACGCAATGAGGCATGAAAACTGCGCACAAGTTGGTGATAGCTACCTTTTTGGTGGTAGCTCAAAAGGTCATAGAACAACCCTATCACAGAATTATGCATCATTAATATGCGTATTTATCGCCTGCTTCAATGAGCGCCAATTCGAACATTGACTCCGCGTCCTCTTCACCGTGCTTTGCACGGCACCATAGCTTCGCCGTATGATAGATCGATGCTAAAAGCGCCTCACTGGGTCCCATTCTCTCTTTGAGAGACGCATTGAGTCGCTGCGCCAAGTATTGCGTTTCACGGGGTATCGGTTGCTGGTCTGAGGCGCGCCAAATTTCCGCTAAATCAGATGACACATCGGGGGCTAACCGCCATTGCTCGACCAATTTTAGCGGTACAAAAGTATTTCCATTCGAGTCAAATCCAACACGCACTTCTTCTATATAGGTTTTGAAGGTTTTCAGTCGCGCTTTATGATTTTCCATATCGTTCGCTGGAATTGCAACCCCATATCGTAGAATATCAGGATAACCGTTTAAGATGTTCGGCTCGGAACTCACCAGAAACAGCTTGTGTAGTGATGGGGAGCGTTTAGCCATCTCGTTAAATCGGTGCAAAAACGGCAACAGATAACATTGCACCAGCGCCACATCGAACAGTTCAATGATAATAAATCTCGGCGTGAACGATGACTCAAGCAACGCATTCACGCCCGAGGCCCAATCGTTCTCTGACAACCAATGGGGGCTTGCAATCAATGATAAGCACTGTTTTCTCCACCCCAAGGTCGAAACCCACGCATCCAGTAACTCTCTATTTTCGAGAATAACGATTGGAGATTCTAAAAATAGTTTGTGGTAAATGTAAGATTGAAGGGTATCAACATACAGGTGGTACTCTTTCCCTAAGGTAAGCGTGTAATGCGCCGTAAATTGATCTTCACTGGTTAATTTCGTGCTTCCTTTAGGCGCTTTGGGCGTACTAAATGATACTAGTGCAGGTCCAGGCATTGACTCCCCAAGGGGTAATTCATCAATTCGAGTATTTACCGCCTCCATCTGCGCCTCAAGTGATTCTATTGATATTTTCATCTCGCGCGTCGTTGCCCGCAACATTTGGAGCGTTTTACGAACACCGATTAATTCAGCATCAACTCGGGATAAACCAATGTGCAGGCGCTCATTGATCACTTCTGCATTCGGTGAATGCTTCGATGCACAATGCGCCTGAGTATTAGCTATCTCCTGCTGAATAGCGACTATTTGCTGTTCGAGCTGTTTTACTTGCTGTTCACTGGACGAAGATTTTTCGAGTCGTGGTTGTGCCGGTTTAGGTTCTGGCTTGGCCTCAAATTGCGCCTCGAGTTCCTTAATGCGAGCCTGCAAGGACTCAACGGCGAACTGCCCTTGCTCTACATTTGCCACCAATTGATCAATCTTACGATGATCGTCTCGAATGACATCCAACAATACATCTGAAGCACCATTTTTAAGCTTTTTAGTCTCTTGAATCAGGTAGTCATTATCTTTCAAACCAAATAGATCATAAAACTCAAACAGCACTTCAGTGCTAACAGACCATGTAAGAGATGCTTCAAGCATAACGTGCATTGCTGCTTGCTCTTCTGCTTCTTCCAAGTCTACCTGCAACAAGCCATACAGTGATTTATCGGTATCACGAATGTATTCTACAACTGCTAAACGATACAATTCCCAGCATAAATTGGTGTATCTGTGACTAGGATCTTGTATGGTAGAAAGTATTCTTTCGCTGGCCTTTCTCTGATGAGTTGGTGTCCCTGGACGAAACCCTTTAATTGGGAATTTTCTTTCGTATTCTGAAAAAGCTTTATTGGCCTTTGGGCTATAGTTAATAATCAAATCTCGCCGACTTGGGGGAGAAGCCCCTTCTTTAACATTGATTGATGCGACGCTCTCACCCGACTCCAAAAGCGTCTGCCGAATTCGACTTGCCTCTTCCTGAGAAATAGGTTTTCTCATAAACATGGACAATAAGTTCGTCCGCTTTTTTCGGGTGCTTCGCTCTTTCTTTGCTCGCCGTTGTGCCACTAGGTTTTCGCCCTATTTTTATCTCTTACTTCTTTTACACCAGGCCCATATCCTTCCCCAGGGTGAGGAGCATGATTGCCTTGGAGCAATTGATAGCATTTGAGTACCGAACGCTGCCGTTCAGGCTTTGGACAATCAATGCGGTGCTTGGGTAGGAATCGTGATTCAATACACACCGACTCTTCAAATAGCTGTTTACGAATTTCAACGCCCAAAAGATGGCTGATTGCGGGCGGTACTGCATTGCCTATTTGTCGATGTGCATCTCTATAACCCCCAACGACCTCATAGTTATCAGGGAACGTCTGCAATCGACAAAGCTCGCGAATCGATAGCTTACGATTTTTCCAATGAAACGGACCGGTGGCAGGCCCTGGTGCGGCTTGAATCGTCCACGATGGTCTATTTTTTGCTAGCTTCAGTAAAAAAGACCAATATCGGGTACGCCAACCAAAAAGTGGTAAGCCACCACTTTTATCCGTGTGCCATTGGTAATTTTGACCTTCTGGAATACTCGATAGTAATCCCGCCCACTTTCCGGTCGGTAGTAACCCATCGTCTTCGGTATTTTCCAGATCACCGATTGAATCCCACGCCGTCGTGTAACGCGAAAGTACGTTTTCTGCCTGTTGCTCAGCAGAGAGTTCTGGTAGATGGGTTGGTTTTGGGAGGCTGAACGCCGGGCCAATGCGGGAGCCCACGACAAATATCCGCTCGCGCATCTGTGGTACACCATAATCCGCACAGTTGATGGACAATACCGACAAATGATATTTACAAGCATGTGATCTATTGATGCGCCGGAGTTCTCTATGAAGAAGTTTCAGTCCTTCATCTTTGCCTGCATAGGCAAGACCTTTAACGTTTTCAAGGATAAATACTTTAGGTAAAGCACAATCAATGACATTCAAATAAGCCTTTAACGTAGATGCCCGAGGATCTTTCAGCCTCTTAGCGCCGCCAGAGGCCCAGTATCCAGATTTAGAGAATGGCTGGCACGGCGGTCCTCCTGCGATGAGATCCAAACTGCCTTTTGAGCGAACCTGCGCTTGGGTCAACAATTCTTCAGGTTTTACCGCCGTGATGTCACCCTGTTTTGAAAGCGTCCATTCAGGTCGATTTTTAGATAGTGTCTTCTGGCAAACTGAATCTAATTCAACGCAAAGAGTGGTCTTAAATCCAGCACTTTCAAGCCCTAGATCCAGGCCTCCGGCCCCGGTAAATAGGGAGAGAGATGTATGGTTTCGGTTTTCTTTTTTCATCCTTTTTGCGCTTTCTCTTACTTCATTATTTTCCTGACTTAGTATTTCGGACATGCTGAGCAAGAATTAACACGCCACCATGTACAATGAACAAACCTTCTATGTTTTAGCCGAGCTAACCCGTAACCGCCGAACAAGTGAAATTGCTTCGCCTCAAGTTATAATCGAATCTGGTGTCTGAAGGTTTGAAAAGAAGTGGCATATCTGATTGATTTGTTGCCGCCAAACATGTCAATCAAGGGATACACCGCCATTAGTAAGAGTACCGTTGTTGAGTTCGCCCGTCGAGACGAGACGGCTGACCCACTGACGAGCTGCTGCAGGCCGTGGAGGCGGAATTGGCCGGATGAGCACCGGGAGGGCCGCCTTGAGGATAGCCCGGCTACCGTGGTGCATAACGGCCACCTGTCCGAATGCGACATTCAAACTGGGGGAGCCTTCATAAATCCCCTGCCCGAGGCCAGGGTCACCTCCGGCTTCGGCATGAGGCCCTGGCCCATCGAGGACGCGGAACATAAGAAGAAGCGCCTGCACAAGGGCATCGACCTGGGCGCGCCCAGGGCACCCGGGTACGGGTACCGGGGGCCGGAGTGGTCATCTTCTCCGGCGCCAAGGGGGCCAGTGGCGAGGTGGTGATCATCGACCACGGGCAGGGTGTCGAAACCCTCTATGCCCATCTGGACAAGCGCCTGGTGAACGAGGGCGACAGGGTCGAGCAGGGCCAGATCCTCGGCCAGGTCGGCAGTACCGGCAAGGCCACTGGCCCACACCTGCACTGGGAGTTGCGCCGGGACGGTGAGGTGGTGGATCCGGCCAGCCAGGTGCCGGTGCTGGCGAAGCAGTAGAGGAGACCGAGGCGCCCCTGTTCTGTTCGACGCACAGGGGTCCCTCTGTAGGAGCGGATGGCCGCCCCACCGCTCCTACAGGGGGGATTGACCTACTTGGAAACGCTTTTCTTCCGCGACTTCTTCCCGCCGCCCTCCCCGTCTTCTTTCACCACCCGCAACATGGGCTCATCGGAGCGGTAGATCAGGCCGTGAATCTCGGTGGCGGTCTGGCCCTGCAGCAGTTGCTGGAGGAACTGCACTATCTGAGCAGAGATCTCCTGGCCGGGGACCAGTACCGGGATACCCGGGGGATAGGGCACGATTTCATCAGCACTGGTGCGGCCGATCAGATTTTTCGTGGCCGTCACCCCGTTGTCCATCAGCGGCAATTCCTCGGTGTCGGCGAAGTAGGCATCCGCCGGCAGGCAGGTGAGGCGGGTGAATTCCGGCAGGCGACGCGCTGTGCCGGCCTGGGGACGTTTACGGGGGTGTCGCGCCAGTTGCTTGAACGCGTGGATCAGCCGCAGCAGTTTGCTCTCGGTACTGCCCAGGGTCACCAGTACGCTCACGGTGTTGTAGGTGGTCTTTTCCACCTGGATGCCGTACTGGTCGAACAGTTTGATCTGCATCTCCTTACCGGAATAGCCGCTCGCGGAGATATCGACGGTGACCTTGGTGGGATCCAGGCGGATATTGTCCCCGGCCAGCGGCTCGGGAATCAGGTCCTCGCGGGTGAGCGCGCGGAAAACGCCGGTGGCGTCCACTTCCCGACGCAGGGTCTCCACCATCTGCAGGCAGCGCTTCAGGCAGGCGTAGCCCTCCATAGCCATCTGTTTGCGCGCCACATCGAGGCTGGCGATCATCGCGTACTGCGGGCTGGTGGAGGCGTGCATATTGAGGTTTTCACGGAAGCGGAACTCGTCGAAGTCCGGGTCCTGCACGTGGATCATGCTGGCCTGGGAAAAAGCCGAGAGCATCTTGTGGGTGCTCTGGGTCACGTAGTCAGCGCCGCACTCCAGGGCGGTGGGGCGCAGTTCCGGATGGAAGTAGCCGTGGGCATACCAGGCTTCGTCCACCAGCACCTTGACGCCGCGCTCGTGGGCGTAGTCGATAATCGGCTTGAGGTCATAACGCAGGCCGTCGTAGGTGCAGGAAGTGATCACCAGCAGGCGCGCGTCGCCGTGCTCGTCCAGGGCCTGCTCGATATCGGCGCGCTTCACCGGACCGTAGATACCAAATTCCGGGTGCAGGACCGATTTGAGGTACACCGGCTCGCAGCGGTTCATCACTATCGCGTGGTGTACCGACTTGTGGCAGGCCTGGTCGACGATGATCTTGCCGCCGCCGCCGAGGATCTGCTGGATCACCACCTTGTTGGCGGTGGAGGTGCCGTTGGTAAGGAAGAAGGTGTGGCGCGCGCCGAAGGTCTGCGCCGCCAGATCCTGGGCCTCCTGGATGACCGAGTGGGGCTCCAGCAGGCTGTCGAGCACCTGCACCGACACCGACAGGTCGGTGTTGAATACATGCTCTCCCATAAAGCGGTAGAAATCCCCCACCCAGGGGCTGTTGCGCAGGCTGTCGCCGCCGGAGTGGCCGGGGGTGTGCCAGGCGTCGCGGGCGGAAAACACGTATTCCTTCAGGGTGTCGGCAAAGGGGGTGGAGGCGCGGCGGGCGATAAACGCCTGCACCAGGCGGAACATCTGGTTGAAATTGCCCTCGCGGCGGTCGAAGAGTTCATCGAAACGCTGGCGCACGGAGACAGAGATGGTGCAGCCCTGGGCGTCCGCAGAGGAACCCTGGGCCACCAGGAAGACATTCAACTGGGCGCGCAGGCCGTGCAGCCGGTCCACCAACTCCTCCGCGGCGGCCAACTGGTCCGGGGTGCTGCCACCATCCACAATCAGCGCCTGCAGGTTGTCCTCTTCGCGCAACAGTTTTTCCACCGCACCGGGCCTGGTGGCCTCGAAACGCAGGCCGAAGGGGTTTTCGTGCTGCGCGGCGGTGGCGTTGAGGGCATCGACCCAGTCGCCGGCGAGCTGCCGATCGGCACTCACCAGGGCCACACGGCACTCCAGTGGCTGGCGGCGTTCACTCAGGTTGCCCAGATCAGGCATTGTCAGTTCCAAACCCATAATTCTTATCCATCAGCATAGCCCGGATATTTCCCGGAACTATCGTCTAATCAATTTAACTCTTTGATTTTATTTGGTTTTTAAGACTTCACGGCACGGGAAAACCCATGCACTGCGGGTGCAAAGCCAGGGGGCAAATACTAAAGGAGCCGGAGGGGGAATGCCTCAGCCGGATAGTATTTAGCGATAATTGCCAAATGGCGGGGAGAAAACCAAATCCGCTGTCGCTGAAGGCAGTTAAATTAGAACTTTGCGCTTCTCACCCGGCCGTCGAACCGAAGGCATTCTTCGACGCGTTGGCGCTGTACCGGTGACAGCGCCGACAGCGGGAAGTAGCGCAGTTCCGAGTGCTCGTCGGACAGCGCGATTGCGCCCTCGTCGCTAAAGTGGGCGCGAAAGATAAACACGTGGGAATTGTAGACCCGGTGGTAGTAGATACCACTCAGGTAATCGATGCGCACCGCGCGACCCAACTCCTCGCGGCACTCGCGCAGCAGCGCCTCGTGGATTGTCTCACCGGGGTCCAGCGCGCCGCCCGGGAGCCCCCAGCTCTTGTCCGCGTATGTGGCGCGCAGCTGCAGCACTTCGCCCACCTCATTGGTGATCACAGCGTGGGCGCTTAGGCGATAAGTGTCTTCGAATCCCATGGTTCCTTCAAACTTTAGAGGGTGGCTGTAGTTCAGGGACCATCGATCAAAAGTACAAACAACGCGATGCGAAAGGCCTGATGCCGGTGGCCGTTTGCGGGACCGCCACCGCCGCCAATCCCCTAGAACCCCTGGGCCAGCTCTATACCAACCCCCAGCGTCTGCACCGTTTCATCGTAGTCGATCAGGCTTTCACCGTAACCGTTGAAGTATTTCACGTAGCCGCGCACCCGGTTGCCGATGGGGAAACCCCAGTTCAGCTCCACAGCGCCGCGAATGTCGGAGCGCAGGTTGTTGCGCAGCATCATGGTCACACTGTGGGTGGGCCCACGGTATCCGCCCCTCAGTTCGAAGTGCCCCAGGTAGGCTTCGATATCCGGGTTGTCGTCCTCCTCCGGATCCTCGGGGATGCGGTACCAGGGTTTGAAGGAGAGGAAATAGCTGTCCCGCTCGAAGATAAAATGGGCGTAGATGCGGTTCCAGCTGCGCGAGAAATCGCCGCTGCGGCCGTTGGACTGGTGGTTGACCGCCAACTGGTTGGCCACGTTGCGGAACCCCAGCAACTGCCAGTCGTTGAGCCAGGTCATGATCAGCTCCGGCTCATGGTTGGTTTCGCGAAACGGCGACGAGTCGTCGGAATTATAGGCCTGCCAGAAGCTGCGATTGGTGTACGCCAGGCTCATAAACGACGCCTGGCCGAGAAAACCGCGCCACACCGGCACCTGTACCGAGAACTGGAACTGGATTTCCACCGGGTCCAGTTGAATAGTTTCTGCTTCCCGCCCCTCCAGCCCGGCGCGGTCGGGCGAGGGGTTGTACACCGCCGGCAGCAGGTAATTGGGTTTGTGGGAGGCGAGGGTAAAGGGGTTGTTGGCGGCGTCGCGAATCGCCTGGGCGCGCTCGCTGACGCTGGGCTCACCGGCGGGAAGTACCTGTTCCGGCTCCGGCCCGCTCACCGTGGCAAATATCGGCCGCGGCTCGCGCTCCGACGGATCCCGCCGCGCCTCCTCCGAACAAAAGAGACGCATCTCTTCCAGGGTAGTGTCGGCGGGAGCCACCAGCAATTGTTCGCTCAGGCATACTTCCTCGCGCTCCTGCGGGGTCAGCGCCTCTTCCTCTTCCGCTGCGCCCTGGGGTTCCGGTTCCTGCGCCCAGGCAAGGCCCAAAATAGAGAGCCATAAAACAACGCTGTGAAATAGCTGGCGGCGCGACAAAACACTCTCTCCCTGCTGGCCGGTTGCGCCGCAAGCTTACACCGCCGGGAAAAGTTACCGCAATCAGTGGGTCGCGATACCCGCCAGTTGCGGCGACCACTCCAGGTCCCGCAGGCGAACCTGCCACAGGCGGCCGGTGCTGCTGGGCCAGTCGTAGCCAACCAGCAGGCCGCGACCATCCACATAGCAGTGGGCGTCGCGCTCCGCCTCATCGCCGTGGTAGACGTAACCGCTCACTCCCGTACCCAGTTCCTGGGCGCCCTGGGTGGCGGCATCGCCGGCCATGGGCCTGGCACTCCGGTGGCTGACCCGCGGCGCCAGCAGTTTGCCCCGCTGCGAGGGATCGACAATATCCGGCATGACCACCTCGCAGCCTTCCCGGAACTGCCGCAGTTTCAACAGCAGCGGCCCCATAAAGATCCGCATCAGGGGGAACAGCAAGCGCCCCCGGCCTTCCAGTTGCGCCTCCTGGGGCCCGTTGGGGCCTGTCCAGTGCGCCTCTATGGGGTCACCCATTTCCGGCGCCGCCTTCTCGGCAGTGAGTAATCGGTAGTGGGCCCTCACCTCATCCACCTGGTCGCGCCAGTGGATACGGCACTCGCTCACAAAGCCCGCGCTCAACAGCGCGCGCACCTCGATCCCGAAGCCGTCTTCACCCACCAGCCGCCGGCTTACCAGCAGGCGCCGGCCCAGCCTGTCGTGTCCCAGTTGCCAACTGTCCTGGACCGGCATCTCGCGTCCATCGCAGCTGTATTGGTAGCGTCCCTGCGCCAACGTTTCGCTCAATTTCATGGCGAACCTCCTTGATTAACTCGCGCAGCAAGTTGCAGTACGCGGAGACAATCGCTGCAGCAAGTATTGCACAGGAGAGGGCTTTACGCCGGGAGTAGGAAGCGGCTGATTGTCAGTGGTTAGTGACCCTAACCACCGTCCCAGGGACGCAGGCCGGCGGCCTCCCATTCCCAGGTCACAGAGGTGAAAGAGCGGCGTTTGCGCGGGCGTATTTTTACCGGCTCCGGCGTGCCCACCGACAGTACGCCCACTACGCTGTCCTTCTCCGCCAGGCCCAGTTGGCGCCACACCAGCGGATGCTGTTCCACCGTGTGCCAGATGGCCCCGTAGCCCAGGGCGTGAATCGCCAGCAACATCTGCTGGCAGGCGGCAGCGGCGGACATCTGCTGCTCCAGAACCGGTATCCGGTGGCCGGAAACCACTTCGGCGCAGACAAAAATCATCATCGGCGTATCGGCAATTTCCTCGACGAAGGCCCGCAGGTCCGCATCGCTGATATCGCGGGATGAATAAATTTCCCGCACCACTTCGGAGAGATCGCCCATCCCCTGCCCGCGCACCACGACAAAACGCCAGGGTTTGAGATTGCCGTGGTCCGGCGCCGACATGGCCGCCTGTAAAATGGTTTCCAGTTCCTCGTCCCCCGGCACCGGATGGCGCAGCAGGCTGCGCACATAGGAACGCCGGGTAAGCAGTGCCTCAATGGCATCCATGGCAGGTCGCCCCCGGCCCTTTTCGATCAATGACATAACTTCCCTTCAATAGCTTTATTTTTACCGCGCCTCCGACACGCGGTCGTGTGAAACTTTCGTTTGCAGTTCGCCGGCAACCCAGGATACAAGCTTCCCGCTGTCCAGCTTGTAGACCCGGTCCGCCAGGTGGAAGTAGCGGTCGTCGTGGGTGATGGCGATCACCGTCTTTCCGGCCGCTTTCAGTTCCGGCAGCAGCTCGCGATAAAACACCTCGCGAAACACCGGGTCCTGGTCCGCCGCCCACTCGTCCAACAGCAGCACGGGGCGGTCCTCCATATACAGCAGCAGCAGCGCCAGTCGCTTGCGCTGCCCTTGGGACAAGGCAGTGGTGGACAGGCGACCCGCCTGCACGCGGACCTTGCCGTCCAGCGCCAGACGCTCCAGGTAGTGCTCCACTCGCGCGTCCACATCGCTATCCCGCCCCCGCTCGTCCAGCACATCGGCAAACAGATAGAAATCGGGAAAGATGGTGGCGAAATAGCCCCGGTGGTCCGGGGCGCTGAACTCGTCCAGGGACACGCCGTTGAGGGCCACACTGCCCTCGCCAGGCAGGTAGAGGCCGGTGAGCAGCTTGCCCAGAGTGGACTTGCCGCTGCCGTTGCCGCCCACCAGGAAGATGAGTTCGCCGCGGCGAATGCGCAGGTCCAGGGGCCCCAGGTGAAAGCCCGGCTCTCCGCCCACGCCCGGATAGTGGTAGCCGGCCCCCTCCAATGCCAGTTCCCGGAAAGGGGGCAGCGGCCCGCTGCTGTCGGGCCCGGAGTAATCCTCCGCCCGCCCCAGCTCCAGGCGGTCGATCGCCCCCAGGGCGACGCGGCCGCGGATCACCGCGGGCACCGCGTCCAGGATGGTGGCGATGGGCGTGCGCAGGAACATGGTCGCCAGCACATAACCCACCAATACCTCCCGGCTCACCAGACCCAGGGCGGTGCCTGCGAAGAACACCGCCCCCAGCAACAGGAATATCAGCGCCGTGGTCCAGTTGAGGTTCACCGCCCAGAGCGCCTCGGCGCGGGTGGCGGCGCGCATCGCCTCTTCCGCTGCCGGCTGCAGCCGCTGCAGGTACAGGTGACGCCGCCGCGGCCGGCTCAGCCCCAGTTCGTTGCGCCCCTCAACGGCCGCCTCGAACTGCTGGAACAGGGTGTCGTCCAGTTGCCGCACCCTGCGCATCAGGCGTTTGACCCGCCCGCCGAGCAGCACATCGCCCCAAATCGCGAGGGCAATCACCACCTGGGTGACCAGGAACAGGGTCAGGTCCAGCCACGCCAGGTAGGCCATGCCCGCAATCAGCAGCAGGCCGTTGTAGACGGCGATGGGCAGTTGCTTGAAGGCGGCGGCGACCACGGTGATATCCCGGGTGAGGGCGTTGTAGACCAGGGGCGCGCCCAAAGACTCTAGCCGTTCCAGCGGGGTGCCCAGCACCCGCGCCACCAGTTGCAGGCGCAGCCGGTACACCAGCCCCTGGCCCAGGCGCACCAGCAGCACCTGGGCGCAGACGCCGCTGGCAAACACCAGCGCCACCAGGCCCCCGAACAGCCCGAGAGCTGCGCCTGTGTCGGCCATGCCGCTCTCCAGGGTGCGGTTGATCCAGGCGATCAGTCCGATGCCCGCCGCCGCGCTCAGGGCGCTGGCCAGTATTGCGAGCATGAGTTGCCAGCGCACCGGGTGCAGTAATGTCGTTATCGATTGCATATTCCTTGTCCCTTCTGCCGGCGTGCGGCCCTCTCCCCCAACCCCTCTCCCGCAATCGGAAGAGGGGAGCTATTTTTTCGCGCCCTGTAGGGCGGGCAAAGGAGCGCAGCGACGTGCCCATCGCCCGAGGCCTTGATGGGCACGCTGGCGCTTTGCCCATCCTACGAAACCGGGAATCGGCTTTCCGCCAGCCGTTCCAGAAGTTGGCAGTGGAGTTCCGCCGAGGCCGGGATGGAGAAGTGGTCCGACTCCAGGACCCCGCCCCACACCGGCCGGCGGCTGTAGGGCTGCCAGGCCTCCGGATTGCAGGGTCCGCCCCGGCAGGCCCACACCCACAGCGGCACGTCCACCCGGGGCAGCGGCGCAGCATACATCAATTTCTTGAACGCCCAGCGGGCCGCCACCCGCTCGCGAATCCAGTTCGCCGGCACGCCGCCCCCCAGGGCCTCGAGCAGGTCGGGGCGGGACAGCGCCAACTCCGCGCCGGCGGCGTAGTCGCAGCCGGCGATCTGCCCGGCCAGCGACCGGCGGCAGCCGTCCGGCAGCGCTATGCCCCGGGTCTCGCAGTAGTGATCCAGGTCCGCCAGCAGTTGCCCCGCCTCGTCGCCGGCCCCCTGCAGGGTGTTGCCGGGATCGTAGTCGAGCAGCACCAGCCCCTGCACCCGGAACCCCCTCGCCTGCAGTTTTCCGCTCAGCAACAGCGCGAGGCGCGCCGCCAGGCTCCAGCCCACCAGCACCAGCGGGGTATCCCGCAGGGACTCCGGTACCGCCGCCACATAGTCCTCCAGCAGCCGCTCCAGGCAGTCGGGATCACTCTCGTCCGGGACCGCGCTGTCCGCCGCCAGGCCGTAGAGGCTCACCCGACCGCGCAGCGCGTCGATCAGCGGGCGCAGGGGCAGCAGGTGGCCGGAGACGGCGTGCAGCACCACTACCGCCGGGCCCTCCGGCACCTCGCCATAGCATTGCCAACGCCGCGGCTCCGGGTCGCCGGCAATAGTCGCGGCCAGCGCGCGCACCGTCTGTGCGTCGAACAGCAGGGTGGTCGGCAGCGCCCGCTGCAGGCGCTCGCGCAGACGCGCTACCACCTTGATCGCCGCCAGGGAATGGCCGCCGATATCGAAGAAATTGTCGGTGACGCCGATATCCTCCCGGCCCAGCAGTTCCCGCCAGACCGCCAGTATCGTCCGCTCCAGCTCTCCTTCCGGGGGAACCGGGGTGCGGCTGCCGGCCCGCCGCACCAACCCCGCCAGGGCCCCGCGGTCGATCTTGCCGTTGTCCCCCAGGGGCAGTGTGTCCACCGGCAGGATACGGGCCGGGACCATATAGTCCGGCAGTTGCCGCGCCAGGGCGGAGCGCAGCCGTTCGGCGAGACCGTCGTCCGGTGGCGCCGCCAACAGCGCCACCAGTTGCGCCCGATCGCCCTCACCGTCCACCAGCGCCACCGCCCTGTCCGTTCCGGCGGCCGCGCACAGGGCGCGTTCCACCTCTTCCAGCTCGAAGCGAAAGCCGCGCAGTTTAATCTGATTGTCCCGGCGGCCGAGGACGCGTATGGCGCCATCGGACTCCTGCAGCGCCAGGTCGCCGGTCCGATACAGCCGCCCAGCGCCGAAGGGATTCCCGATATAGGCCGCGGCGGTGGCCTCGGGGTTGCCGAGATAGCCGCGGGTGACTCCGGGGCCGCCGACCCAGAGTTCCCCCGCCTGTCCCCGCGGCACCGGCCGCCCGGCGCCGTCCAGCAGGTGAATGCGGTTGCCACCGATCGCCGAAGTCAGCGCGGTGTCGCCACCGACGGGGTTTAACTCGGACCAGAGCACTCCCACAGTGGTCTCAGTGGGCCCGTAGTGGTTGAAGATACGGCAGGCCGTGTCGGTGCCCGCCAGCCGTCGCAACAGCGTCGCGCCCACCGATTCGCCCCCCAGCACCAGCCGCTGGCGCGGCAGCAGAGCGGCGGCATCCTGCCCCTCGATCAGCGCCTCCAGGTGCGAGGGCACTATCTTCAGCACGTCCAGGGGCCACTCCGCCTGGTAGGCGGCGAAGGCCCGGCCGTCGGTGGCCGCGGCCCTGTCCAGCAGGTGCAGGCAGCCGCCGCGGACCCAGGCGGGGAAGAGCACCGTATTGCCCAGGTCCGCCACCAGGGACGACACCAGGCCGTAGTGCCCGCCGGCGGGCAGCGCCAGGGCCTGAATCGCCGCCTCGCAGTAGTGATTCAATTGGGCATTCTCCACCTGCACCCCCTTGGGCCGGCCGGTGGACCCGGAGGTGTAGAGCACATAGGCGAGATGCTCAGGCAGCCGGGCCACCGGGCGTAGCGCCGCCGACTCCCCTTCGGCGGTGGGCCAGTCCAGTATTTTCCAGGGCCCCGCCAGGCAGTCGCCCTTATCTTCCGCCAGCAACACTGCCGGCTGTGCATCCTCGAGAATATTCTGCAGGCGCGCGGCCGGCTGTTGCGGGTCCAGCGGCAGGTAGGCGGCCCCCGCCTTGAGCGCCGCCAGCATGGCGATCAACGCTTCCGGCCCCCGCGGCAGGCACAGGGCCACAATCCGCTCCGGCCCGGCGCCGGCGGCCTGCAGGGCGGCGGCCACCCGGTCGCTGGTATCGTCCAGCTCGCGGTAGCTGTATTCCCGCGAACCGCAGCGCAGCGCAGCCCGCCGCGGATGGCCGGCGGCGGAGGCGCGGAAGCAAACGATGATATCCGCGGCGCGACCCACCGGCTCGCGGGGCTCCAGCGCCGCGCTGCCTTCGTCGTCGAGCAGCATATCCAGCTCAGCCAGGGGCGCGCCCGGCCGCTCCAGCGCCAGTTCCAGCAGGCGCAGCAGGCGCGCCAGCAGCCGGCGCATCTGCCCCTCCCGGTAAAGCCCGGTATCGAACCACAGGGACAGCTGCCCGTCCCCGCTGTCGGTGCAGACCGCCTGCAACAGCAACTCGCAACCGCCATCGAGCGTATCGGCCTGCAGCGCCCGCCGGTGCGCCTGGCGGCGCCAGCGGAACCCCGCCTGGCGGCTGGGCCGCCACAGGGGTAGCAGTTCCGGAAGGCTCGCGTATTCCTGCCAGTCGGCCAGCTCAGCCAATTGCGCCGACAGCTCCCGGACCAGGCCGCGCAGTGCAACCCGTTCGGGCAGTTGGCAGGCCAGCGGCAACAGCTGATCGAAGAGCCCAAGGCTCCCGGCCAGTTCGCCGTAGTCCTCCCGGCAGTCGTGGCAGTGGCCCAGTTGCAGACCGTCGCGGCCGGTGAGCCGACCCAGCAGCGCGATCCAGGCCGCGAGCAGCGGCACCGGCTCGGCGCAATCCCACTCTCCGGTCAGATCCGCAAGCCGCCGCTGCAATTCGGCGGGAAGCGGACACTGTACCCACCCCGGTTCGCCGCCCGGGGAGCCATAGACCTCCGGCAGGCGCCCGCCGGGCAGGCGGTCCAGGCCCTGGTTGCGCCAGAACTGGGCGCCCTCGCCCGTCTCCCCGTCCTCCCGTTGCAGCTCGCGAATCCAGGACACATACTCCCGGTACTGCATCGGCGCCTCGCCGGTATCCGCTGCGCCGCGCGCGCAGGCGTCCAGCAGTTCATCGCGCAGTCCCAGCAGGCTGGCATCGTCCACGGAAAGGCTCGGCAGCCCCAGCAGCAGGCGGCTGCCGCCGCGATGGTCGCGATAGAGCCAGGCCACCAGGTCGGGCCGGCTGTCGGCGGCGGCCGCCTCCGCCCGGCAGCGCCACACCTGGGGTTCCACGCCCTCCTCCGCGCCACCAGTGCGCCAGTCCAGGCGCAGTTCCCCCGGTTCCAGCACCAGTTGGCGCAGTCCGCTCCAGCCCTCCGGCTGGCGGTAGCGGGTGCGCAGGGCCTCGTGGCGGGCCGCCAATTGGCGCAGGGCCGACTCCACCGAGGCGGCGTCTATTCCTTGCCCCAAATCGAGCCAGACCCAGCGCAGTGCCGCCGGGTCGGCCAGGGCTTTCTGTTGCGGTGAGAGGGGGTCGCCGCCGGTGTCGAGATTCACGATTGCACCTCCTCGGTTTCCCACTCCCGCGCTTCTTCCCCGTCCGGCGGCGGCGCCTCCACCTCGTCTCGGCGGTAGAGGTCGCCCATGGCCACCGCGATGCGCCGCTCCCCCTCGAAGGGGTCCCGGGCGTGGGCGGCGAGCATATTGTCCAGCATCACCACGTCTCCCCGGCGCCAGTCGAAGCGCACCGCGAAGCGCTCGTAGGCATCGCTGATCAACGCGATCGCCTCCGGCTCCAGAGGCTCGCCGTCGCCGTAGCAGACGTGCCGTGGCAGCCGTTCCTCGCCGCCGGCGGCGAGCAGTTGGGCGCGCACGTCGTCGTCGAGAAAGGCCGGGTGGTAGAGCTGGATCTGGTTGAAGAAGCTCAGCTCGCCGGTGACCGGGTGGCGGATCACCGCCGGCCCCCGCTGGCGGGTGTGCAGGCTGTCCCCTTCTCCCCAGTGAAAGCGGATGCCGCCCTCCCGGCAGATGGTCTCCACCACTTCCCGGCTGTCGGTTTTGAAAAAGTGCTGCCAGCTCACGTCGATGCGCCCGTCGAAATTGCGGATATACAGCAGTTGCTTGCGCTGCAGCTTGTCCCGCAGCCAGCCGGGCAGCGCCCGGTACAGCTGGCGGCAGTCGACGACCGGGGTGGCCCCGCCCACAGCTGCCGGAAGTTCGCAATAGAACCATTGACGCCGCGGCCAGCGGTGTTGGTGGGCGCTCTCGTTGTGGAACAGGATCATGCGGTCCGCGGGATAGGGGGTGGAGCGGTAGATCCTCTCCCCCACTTCCTTCTTGGGCAGGTCGCCGTACTGGCCGTAGAGCTCCGGGTAGAGGGCGCGGCAAAAGCGCTCGAAGTCCACCGCCGTGGGCAGATGGAAGCCGCGGAACAGCAGGCCACCATGGTGCCCCAGCCACTGCTCCACCCGCTCCCGGTTGGCGGCGGCCCAGACGGCCGGGTCCAGGTCAGGATCGCGATTCTCTACCAGCAGCGGGAAGGCCTGTCCCTCCCGCAGCGGGCGGCTCTCCACCGTTGCCGCCGCTGACGCCGCGGCGGCCGCGGGCCGGCGCCGGAGTTTGCCCAGCTTTGACAGTTTGCGCTGCTTCTGCGCGGATGAAGTCATGCTCTCCTCACCTCCGGGGTGCAGATCGAATTCGCTCAGGGGAGTATCCGGCGCGGCCAGGGCCTGGCTCAGCAACCCGCACAAGCGGTCGCGCAGGCGCTCGATGGTCTCGCGCCGGAACAGGCTGGGCCGGTAGACCCAGCGCATCTGCAGCGCCTCCTCCGTCTCGCTGGCGAAAAGCGCCATGTCGAATTTGGAGTGGTGCTGGGCGCCGGGTCGCGGGGTCACCTCGATACCCGGCAATTCCCGCCGCTGGCGGGGGGTGTTCTGCATTACCAGCAGCGCCTGCAGCAGCGGGTGGGTGTTGCGCTGGCGCGGCAGCCCCACGGCCTCCACCACCCGATCGAAGGACACCTGCTGGTGGGCGAAGGCGTCCAGGCACACCTGGCGCACTTCCTCCAGGTAACCGGCAAAATAGGCCTCCGGCCGCGGCTTCAACCGCAGCGCTATCAAGTTGACGAAGAAGCCGATCAGGGACTCGGTCTCCGCCGGTTCCCGGTTGGCCACGTCGGTGCCGATTACCAGGTCGCGGCTGCGGGTCTCCCGGTGCAGCACCAGGCCCAGGGCCGCCAGCAGCAGCATAAACAGGGATACCTGCCGCTCCCGGGCGAAGTCCCGCAGGGCCCGCCACTCGGCGCCACATAGTTGAAAGTCCACCCCGTCGCCGCGGCCGTCGTCCCGCTCCGGCCGCGGGAAGTCGAATGGCAGCGCCAGTTGCGGCGGCATACCGGCCAGGGTCCGGCTCCAGAAGGACAATCCCTCCCCGGACTGCGTCCGGCGCGCCTCCGACTGCTGCCAGGCGGCGTAGTCGACATACTGCACTGGCAAGGGCAGGAGTGCCTCGCCGCCGTAGCAGGCGATCACCTCGTCCAGCAGCAGTGCGGTGGACCAGGCGTCCGAGGCGATATGGTGCTGCACGAACTGGCATACGAAATCCTGCTTCCCGCGCCGGTAGAGCCGCACCCGCAGCGGCGCCTCCCGATCCAGGTCGAAGGGGCGGCAGGCCTCCTGCGCCAGCCGGCGCTCCAGCCCGGCCTCGCCCTCCCCGGCGGGCAGCTCGATTTCGGCGAAGTCCACCGGCAGGGCGTCGTGTATGCGCTGCACCGGCTCGCCGTCCGCGGGCTGGTAAGTGGTACGCAGAATTTCGTGGCGGGCGCTGACCTGTTCCAGCGCGCTGCGCAGCGCGGGCCCGTCGACGGGCCCGCGCAGTTCCACCGCGAAGGCCATATTGAAGCTGGCGTCCGCCGGGTCCAGTTGCTGCATAAACCACAGCCGGCGCTGGGCATCGGACAGGGGCATATCCCCGTCCCGCGGCACTGGGGTGATTTCTTTCCGGGTGACGGTCGCGAGGGCCTCCGCCTGGCGGGCCAGTACCGGCCGCTCGAAAAAGGTCTTCAGGGGCAGCTCCAGCCCACGGGCGCGCAGGCGCGAGCGGACCTGGGCGGCGCTGAGGGAATGGCCGCCCAGGTGGAAGAAGTTGTCGTCCGCGCCCAGTTCAGCCACGCCCAGCACCTCGCGCCAGATCTCCGCGAGCAGTTGCTGGTCCGCGGTAAGCGGCCCGCCGGCGACGGTGCCGGCGGTTTCACCCCCCGCCTCCGGCAGCGCGGCCCGGTCCACCTTGCCGTTGCTGTTCAGCGGCAGGGCCTCCAGCGTCCGGTAACGGGCGGGCAGCATATACTCGGGCAGATGGGTCGCCAGGTGCGCGCGCAGGGTCCCGGGGTCGACCTCGCAACCGTCGCGGTTCACCCAGTAGGCGGCCAGTTCGCCGGACCGCAGGGCCACCGCCGCCTGGCGTACCGCCGGGTGCCGTTGCAGCGCGGTCTCTATCTCCCCCAGTTCCACTCGAAAGCCGCGCACCTTGACCTGGCTGTCGGTGCGCCCCAAGTATTCCAGCCCGCCGTCCGGCAGCCAACGGACGCGGTCGCCGGTGCGGTAGAGGCGGCCGCCGTCGCCGGTAAAGGGGTCCGGCAGAAAGCGTTCCGCGGTCAGCCTTGGGCAACCGGAGTAACCCCGTGCCAAGCCGAGGCCGGCGATATACAGTTCCCCGGCCACGCCCGGCGGCACCGGATTGAGCTGGGCGTCCAGCACATGGCAGCGGTTGTTGAGCAGCGGGTATCCAATCGGGTGCACCGCTGTCTTCTGTTCTTCCGTCACCGGGCAGCAACTGGACCAGACGGTGGTCTCGGTGGGGCCGTAGACGTTGAACGCCGCCCGCGCGGCCCGGGCCAGGCGCGCGGCCATCTCCGCCGGCAGCGCCTCGCCGCCGGCGAGGGCGACCACGCCGGAAAGGGCTTCCGCGCTCTCTTCCAGCAGCAGGCTCCAGGTGGCCGGCGTGGCCTGCACCAGTTGCACGTCCCGCTCGCGGATCAGCGTCAGCAGCGCCGCCGGGTCGCGGCGTTGGTCGTCGTCCGCGATCACCGCGGTGCCGCCGCGGGCCAGGGGCAGGCAGAGTTCCAGCCCGGCGATATCGAAGGTGATGGTGGTGAGCGCCAGGAAGCGCTCCACTCCCTCCAGCGGCAGTGCCCGCTCCATCGCCAGCAGGAAGTTGGCGAAATTGCCGCGGGAGATCTGGACGCCTTTGGGGCGGCCGGTGGAGCCGGAGGTGTAGAGGGTGTAGGCCAGTTGGTGGGGTTCGGCGGGGCGCGGATCGCGGCCATGGGCGGATGGCCGCCCCGCGGATGGCCGCCCCGCGGATGGCCGCCCCACCGCTCCTACAGGGGATAGTTGGATCTCCAGTTCGGACCAGGTGACAGTGGGAATAGCCAGACGGGGATCGCGGCCAGCGGCCGCTCCCGGCCGGACCGCTCCTACAAGGGCCCTCTCCCCCGGCCCCTCTCCCGCTTGCGGGAGAGGGGAGAACTCGTCCGCACACAGAAGCAACACCGGAGTTGCCTGCTCCAATATGTATCCATTTCGCTCCGCCGGATGCGCCGGGTCGATCGGCAGGTAGGCGGCGCCGGCTTTCTGGATGCCCAGCAGGCAGATTGCCAGGCGCTCGTCCCGCGGCAGGCAGAAAGCCACCAGCGCTTCGGGGGCGACGCCCCGGGCCAGCAGCCAGTGGGCCAGTTGATCGGCGCGCTCCCTCAGTTCGTCATAGCTCAGCCGGCGCTCCCCGCTGATCACCGCGGTGCGCTGCGGGTGGCGGCGGGCGGCGGCGTCGAAGCGGGCCACAAAGTCCACGATATCACTCTGCGGCGCCGCCTCTCCCGCCGCGGGCCGGGCCGCCGCGGATGGCAGTTCCAGGGCGGCCAGGGGCGACGAGGTGGCCGCGGCGAGGCGCCCGAGGAGTTCGATATAGTCCTCCGCCATCCGCGCCACCGTCTCTTCCCGAAACAGGGCGGTGGGGTATTCCAGCAGCAATTCGGTGCTCCCTTCTCCCTGCTCCCCGCGCTGTTCAAAGAGGTTGAAGGCCAGGTCGAACTTGGCGCTGACCCGCTCCGGCGCCAGCGGCTCCACCGTGAGCCCGGGCAGTTGGATGCGCCGCTCGCCGCGGTGGTCCACCTGGTAGTTGAAGGCCACCTGAAACAGAGGCTGCCGGGAGAGATCCCGCTCCACTTCCAGGGATTCCACCAACTGCTCGAAGGGCAGTCCCTGATGTTCCAGGTCCTCGCGGTGCCGTTGCCCCACTTCCCGCAGGTAATCGCCCAGGAGCTGGCCGGGGCACAACCGGCAGCGGTGCACCAGGGTATTGAGAAACGGCCCCACCAGGTCCTGGCTGCGGGGGTCGTCTCGCCCCGCCACCGGCACGCCGACAGTGAAATCCGCCTGACCGCTGTAGCGCCACAGCAGCAGCTGGCAGGCCACCAGGCAGACGGTGAAGGGGGACACTCCCAGGCTTCGCGCCAGGGCGTCCACCTCCCGCACCCGCTCCGCGGGCAGGGTTCTTTCCAGCCGACGGCCCGCGGCCTCCCAGCGTGCTGGCCGGGGCTTGTCCAGGGGCAGGGACAGATCGAAGCGGGCACCGTCGAGCCGCGCCCGCCAGTAGTCCAGCAGCGACCCGGCTCCCCGCTCATCCAGGGCTCGGTACTGCCGTACCGCCAAGTCGAGGAATTCCAGTTCCCGCCCGGGAAACTCGGCTTCCTGCCCCTTGCTGGCGGCGCGGTAGGCCTCGGCGAAGTCCCGCACCAGCAATCCCATGGACCAGCCGTCCACGGCGATATGGTGCACGTTGACCAGCAATCGGTAGTCTTCTTCGGTCGGTTGGAACAGGTCCACCGCCAGCAACGGGCCCCGCTCCAGGTCGAAGGGCCGGGCTGCGGCCCGGGCCGCGGCCTCGCGCCAGTCCGCCTGCTCCGCGGAGTGGTCGCGGAAGGAGAACTGAGCCTGCTCCACCACCCGCTGCCACACCTGGCCGCCTTCCTCGAAGAAGCGACAGCGCAGGGATTCGTGGCGTTCCACCAGTTGCCCAAAGGCCCGGCGCAGCGCCGTCACGTCCAGCCGACCGCGGATCGCCAGCAGTTGGCAGACGTTGTAGGCGGCGCTCTCCGGCTCCAGTTGCTGCAGGAACCAGAGGCGACGTTGGGCCGGTGACAGTGGCTGGGGCTGGTTGCGATCGACGCTGGGTATAGATGAGGTAGTGGCGGGCCCACTGCCGGGGCCCTCATTCGCCTCTGCCGCCTGCAACGCCCCAACCAGCGCCCGCGGCGTCGAGTGCGCCAGCAGCAGACGCGGAGTCAGCGCCATATCCAGTTCCCGGGCGCGGGCGACCAGTTGCAGGCTGAGGATGGAGTCACCGCCGGCGCGGTAGAAGTCGTCGTCCGCTCCCAGGTCGGGGCGGCCCAGCAGTTCGCGGAAGAGGTCGCGCAACTGGCGGAGAAGGGAATCGCCGGCCAGCTCCGCCTCCTCGGCCATGGTCCGCAGACGGCCGTCGGCGGCCACTTGGCGCGGGGTCAGGCGCAGCCCGGCGCGGGCCGCCAGGGCGATCAGGCGCAGGCTGAGAATGGAGTCGCCGCCGAGCAGGAAGAAGTCGTCGTCCGGCCCCAGCTGCTCCACCGGCAGCAGCTGGCGCCAGATATCCGCCAGTTGCGCCTCGGTTTGGCTCAGCGGGCGCTCCTCGTTCTCCCGGGGCCGGCCTGTTCCGGGCAGGGGCAGTGCGCTCCGGTCCAACTTGCCGTTGGGGTTCAGGGGCAGGCGCTCCAGCGGTATCCAATGGGCGGGTACAAGATAGTCGGGCAGTTGGTCGCGCATACGCGCCTGAAGCGCCTCCAGGTCGAAACCCTTCTTTTTCACCTCCAGGTAGGCCACCAGTTGACGGCCGTGTTCCAGCTCCGGAGCCAGCACCGCGGCGGCAGCCACTTCCGGCTGTTCACCCAGCCAGCGCGCCGCCTCCCCAGGCTCCACCCGGAAGCCACGGATCTTGATTTGGTCGTCCAGGCGCCCGAGGAATTCCAGCCCGCCGCGGGGGTTAACCCGCACCCGGTCGCCGGTGCGATAGCTGCGCCCGGAGCCATCCGCCGCCGGCGGGAAAGCGGCAGCGGTCTGTTCCGGCTGCCGCCAGTAGCCCAGCGCCAGTTGCGGACCCTGGATAACAAGTTCACCGGCGGCGCCCCGCGGCACCGGGTTGCCGTCGCCGTCCAGTACCAGCAGGCGGCAGCCGGGCAACGGGATGCCCAGGGGAAGGTAGGGTCCGGCGCGCTGCGCGGCCGGGTCGACCGGCTGGCAACAGACACCCACGGTGGCCTCGGACGGGCCGTAGTGATTGACGATGCGCAGTTGCGGCGCCAGGGCCCGCAACTGCTTTACCAGCGCCGCCTCCAGGCCCTCGCCGCCGAGCACCAGGGTGTGCCGGGGCAGCAGCCGCCGCGGCTCGGCTACCGCCAACAGCCCCTTTAAATGGGAGGGCGCTATCTTGAGGCAATCCAAGGGCTCGCGGGCCAGGTAGTCCGCCAGCGCCGGCGGGTCGAAGGCCCAATCCGGGTCCGGCAGCACCAGGGTGCCGCCGCTGTACAAGGCGCCGACCACCGCGGTCAGGCCCAGGTCCGCGGCGACCGTGGCCAGGGTGCCCTGGCGGGCGCCCGCGGGCAGTTGCAGCCGTTCGGAGATGGCGGCGGCGTAGTGGGCGAGTCCATCGTGGCTGACCAGCACTCCCTTGGGCTGGCCGGTGGAGCCGGAGGTGTAGAGCAGGTAGGCGGGGGCTTCGGCGCGGCTGCGGCTGTCCTCCCCGCCGGGTTTGCCTTGGGGCCAGCGGTCCAACACCAGCATCGGGCCCCGCAGTTGCGGGTCCGGCGTGGCCAGCACCACCAAAGCACAGTCGCTGTCCTCCAGCAGTTGTTGCAATCGCCCGGCCGGCTGCGCCGGGTCCAGGAACACTGCCACCGCGCCCAGGCGCCAGCAGGCCAGGGTGGCGGCGATCTGCAGCGGGGTGCGCCGCAGGCACAGGGCCATGCGGTCGCCCTCCCCCACGCCTTCGCTTCGCATCCGCCGCGCCAGCGCGGCGGCCGCCCCGGCCAGTTCCCGGTAGCTGTAGCGGCCGTCCGGGGACACCAGGGCGCAGGCGTCCGGCTGCCGCCGGGCCAGTTCTTCCAGCCGCCGGTCCAGCAGTTGCGGGGGCTCCGCGAGCGCGGGCGCGGCCAGATCGCTGACGGCGTCGGTCCAGCGCAGTTGGGACAGGCGCAGGCCGGGGTTGTCGAGGACCTGTTCAAAGGCTTCCTGCAGGTGCGCGAGCATCTGCCCGGCGGTGCTGCGCTCGAACAGTTCGTCGCTGTATTCCAGATCCAGGCGCAGGCGACCGTCCGGCAGTTCCACCAGGCGCAGGGTGAGGTCGAAGCGGGCGTGCTGCTGCTCCGGCTCGACGATTTCCACTTCCGCGCCGGGCAGCTGGAAACTGCGGCTCTCCGGCAGGCTCAGCTGCACGAACATGGCCCGGAAAAGGGGCTCGCTGTCGCCGCCGCCGGCGCGACCGATCAGGGCGGGCAACTGCTCGAAGGGGACATCCGGGTGATCGAAGGCGGCCGCGGTGACCTCGCGGGTGCGTTTCAGGGATATGCTGAATTCCGGATCGCCTCCCAGGTCGTGGCGCAGCACCAGGGTGTTGAGCAGGGGACCGATCAGCGGCGCCAGCTCCGGGCGCTCGCGGTTGGCGATGGAAGTGCCCAGGCAGAGATCGCGGTCACCGGTGTACCTGGCCAGCAGCCAGGCGAAGGCGGTCTGGCCGTAGATATACAGGGTGGCGCCGGCGTCCTTGGCGGCCCGGCGGATGCGCTCGCTCAATGCCAAGTCCAGCGGGCGGCTCAGGCTTCCGCCGCTGAAGCGCCGGTCGGCGACTGGGGGGCGCGGTCTGTCCAGGGGCAGGTTGAGGGCTTCCGGGGCGTCCCGCAGAACTTGGCGCCAATGCTCGCACTGGGACCGGTAGTCGTCGCTGTTCATCCACTCCCGCTGCCAGAGGGCGTAGTCCCGGTACTGCACCGGCAACTCCCCCAAGCGGGGCGACTCGCCGGCCAGCTCCGCCCGATAGCACTCGCCCACCTCCCGGTTGAGCTGCTGGGCGGACCAGGCGTCGAAGGCGATATGGTGGATGGTAAAGAAGAGCCAGTGGTCGCCGTCGCCGGTTTGGGACAGGCGGATGCGCAGGGGCGGCTCCCGCTCCAGGTCGAAGCGCTGGGCCATTTGCCTCCGGTACTCGGCCCGGCACCAGGCGGCGCTGTCGCCACCGTCCATCGACGCCGGTTGCACCGCCAGCGCCGGCGCCCATTCGGGCAACACCTCCTGCTGGGCTTCGCCGTCCCCGCCGGCGATATAGCGGGTGCGCAGTATCTCGTGGCGCCGGATTACCTGCGCGGCGGCGCGCTCCAGGGCGGCCAGATCCAGTTCGCCGCGGAAGCGCAGCACCGAGCAGAGGTTGTAGAGGGCGCGCCCGCTCAGTTCCTCCGCGGCCAGGAAGCGGCGCTGCGCCCGGGACAGCGGGTAGCGGGCCGGCTCTTCGGCGGGCTGGGTGGCGATGGGCAGCCGCCAGGCGTCTATGCCCTGGGCGGCCAGGCGGGCGCGGAACTCGCGTCGCTTTTCCGCCGGCAGCGCCGCCAGGCGGCGGGCGATATTCATTGCGTCGGGTTGGTCCATCTCTATCATTCCTCGAATTCCGCCAATAGCTGGCTCATCGCATCCAGTTCCTCCCGCACGCGGCCGCCGGCCGCTTCCACCTGTTGTGCCAGGGCGACGATGGTGGGGATTTCGAACAGGGCACGCAGGTCCGGCCTGACGCCGAACTCCCGCTCCACCCGGCCGATCAGGCGCATGGCCAGCAGCGAGTGGCCGCCCAGTTCGAAAAAGCTGTCCTCGATCCCCACCCGGGGCAGCGCCAGCAGTTCCCGCCAGATTTCCGCCAGCTGCTTCTGCACCGGCGTGGTCGGGGGCACGTAGGCGGCTCGGGCCAGGTCCTCTCCCTGTGGGCGCGGCAGCGCGCGGCGGTCGATCTTGCCGTTGCTGTTGAGCGGGAAGCGCGCCAGCGGCACCAGGGCGAAGGGCACCATATAGGCGGGCAAACGCCGCTTCAGGTGGTCGCGCAGGGCGGCCGTATCCGGCTCGCCATCCGCCTGCACCCAGGCGATAAGGCGCTGTTGCTCGTCGGCCATGACCACCGCCTCGCGCACCCCGGGCCAGGTCCGCAGTTGGGATTCGATCTCGTCGGGTTCGATGCGGAAACCGCGCACCTTGATCTGGAAATCGGTGCGGCCGATGCACACCAGGGCGCCGTCGGCGCGGCGGCGCGCCAGGTCGCCGGTGCGGTACATACGGCCGCCGGGCACACCCGAGAAAGGGTCCGGGAGGAAGGCGCCGGCGGTCTGCCCGGGGGTGTGCCGGTAGCCGCGTGCCACCCCGGCGCCGGCGATATAGAGTTCCCCGGTGGCCCCCCGAGGCACCGGCTGCAGGCAGTCGTCCAGCAGGTAGCAGCGGGTGTTGGCCAGCGGAAAGCCGATGGGCACCACCCCCCGCTGCTCGCCGTCCATCGGCTGCGCGGTGGACCAGACGGTGGTTTCCGTGGGGCCGTACATGGCGGTCAGGCGCACGCCCAGTTGGCACAGGCGGTCGGCCAGTTCGCCGGGCACCGCCTCGCCGCCGATCAGGCCACGGATCGCCGGCCAGCCACTGTCCCGATGCGCCAGCAGCAGCTGCCAGCTGGCCGGGGTGCCTTGGAAAACCGTGGCCTTTTCCAATTCCCCGAACAGCGCGGCGCCGTCGGCGGCCTGCGCCGGCTCTACCAGGCGCACCCGGGCGCCGCGGATCAGCGGCAGGAACAGTTCCGGCTTGGACATATCGAAGGCGCAGGTTGTGGTGGCCAGCCAGCAGTCCCCCGCGTCCAGTGGCAGTTGGCGCTCCATGGCGTGCAGGAAGTTGGCGAGGTTGGCGCGGGTGATCTGCACGCCCTTGGGACGGCCGGTGGAACCGGAGGTGTAGATTACGTAGGCCAGTTGGTCGGGACTCTGATCGCGGCCATGGGCGGATGGCCGCCCCGCCGCTCCTATAGTTAGCTGTTCCGCCTCCAGTTCTGACAGGGTCAGGGTGGGCACCGGCGAGTTGGGAGCGCGGCCAGAGGCCCTCTCCCCCGGCCCCTCTCCCGCAAGCGGGAGAGGGGAGTTTGGTCCGGAGCCATCCCCGGGTCCCGAAAAACTACCCAGGCACAACACTGGCACCGCCTGTTCCAGTATGCGGCGATTGCGCTCCGTCGGCTGAGCCGGATCCAGCGGCACATAGGCGGCGCCCGCCTTTAGTACCGCGAGTAGCGCCGGCAGCAGGTGGGGGCCGCGGTCCAGGTGTACCGCCACCAGTTGGTCCCGCCCCACCCCGCGTTCGCGCAGGCAATGGGCCAGGCGGTCAGCCCGGCGGTTCAGTTCGGCGTAGCTCAGGGACCAGTCCCGGGATTCCACAGCGATGGCATCGGGGGTGGCCGCCGCCTGCTTCTCGAAGCGGGCCACCAGGTCATCCTCCCGCCAGTCCAGGGGTACCTCGGTGCGGTTCCACTGCGCCGCCGGCGCTTCCCGCTCCAGGGACAGTTGGCACAGCCGCGCTTCCGGTTCGGCGAGCATGGCTTCCAGCAGGCATTGGTAATGCTCCGCGTAGCGGGCCGCGGTGGCGGGCAGGAACAGGTCGGTGCTGTATTCCAAAGTGCAGGTCCAGCCGTCCCCGGCCCGCTCTACCTGCAGGGCGATATCCGCCAGTGCGAAATCGTTTTCCACCGACAGCCGCCTGGCCGGCAGGCCGGCGAATTCTCCAGCCTCCGTCGCGGGCAGTTGGATCAGGTTGAACAGGGCCTGGAACAGCGGGGCGCGACTGGGGTTCCGATCTACCTGGAGGGCATCCACCAGCTCCTCGAAGGGCACGTCCTGATGCTGCTGAGCGTCCAGCAGCGTCCGCCGCACCTGCTGCCAGAGCTCCTCCACCGACTGCCGGGTTGCCAGGGAGCAGCGCAGCACCTGGGTGGTAGCGAAGTAGCCGATCAGCTGCTCGGTGTGGCCGTGATGGCGCTGGGCCACCGGCACCCCCAGCCACAGGTCCCGCTGGCCACTGTAGCGGGACAGCAGCAACTGCCAGGCCGCCACCAATGGCACGAAGGCGGTTAGCCCCTGCCGGCGGCAAGCCGCGTCGACCTGCTCCACCAGCGCCGATGGCAGCGGGAAACGGTGGCGGCTGCCGCGATGGGTCGGCCGCGCCGGGCGCGGCAAGTCAGTGGGCAGGTCCAGCAGTGGCGGCTCGCCGGCCAGTTGTTTCTTCCAGTATTCCAGCTGCTCTTCGATCCGCGCGCGACCGGCGGGGCCCCGCCACCAGGCGGATACATCCGCGAATTGCAGCGGGAGTTCCGGCAGCGCCGCCTGCTCGCCGGTGTGGTGCCGACGGTAGAGAGCGCCCAGTTCCCGCACCAGTATCTCCAGGGACCAGGCGTCGGCGGCCATATGGTGCACGGTGAGCTGGAGCACGTTCGACTGCTCCGGCAGCCGGTACACCGCCAAGCGCCATAGGGGGCCGCGTTCCAGGTCGAACTCTGTCTCCGCTTCGGCGCCCAGCAGTCCGGGCAGCTCGGTTTCCGTGCAGGGCAGCGGCGGGCGCGGGGCGCCGGCGGCCTCCGGCTCCAGCAGGACCTGCAGCAACTGGCCGTCGCGCTCGGCGAAGACGCTGCGCAGGCTGTGCTGGCGCTCCGCCAGGTCCATGGCCGCGGCGCGCAGGGCGCGGGACTCCAACTCTCCGTCCAGGCGCAGGGCCAGGGAAAGATTGTAGGCGCGGCTGCCGCCCTCGAAGCGGTGGATAAACCACAGCCGCTGCTGGGTGAAGTGCATGGGCGCGGGGCCGCCCTCGCCCCGCGGCGGTATCGCCTCCACCGACTCGCTTTTCGCCAGGGTCGCTGCCAGTTCCGACAGCACCGGCTGCTCGAACACCCGGCGCAGCGGCAGCTGCAAACCGCAGCGCTCGCCGAGGCGGGCCACCAAGCGGGCGGCCAGCAGGGAGTGGCCACCGAGGGCGAAGAAGTCGTCATCGGGGCCGACGCTGTCGCGCTCCAGTACCTCCCGCCAGATCTCCGCCAGGCGATGTTCCCAGGGCGTCATGGCTCGGCCGGTGGCCATGGACTCTGGGGCCTCCGGCGCGGGCAGCGCGCGGCGGTCCACCTTGCCACTGGCGGTCTGCGGCAGAGCCACCAGAGGCACCAGTTGGGCGGGCACCATATATTCGGGGAGACGTGCGGCCAGGTGCTCAACCAGTTCTGTCTGTTCCCCGCGGCCGCTGTAGTAGGCCACCAGGCGGGCGCGGTCGCCTTCGCCAAGCACACTCGCCGCCGCGGCCTCCACCGCCGGATGGCTCTCCAGCAGGGCCTCTATCTCGCCCAACTCGATACGGAATCCGCGCAGCTTGACCTGGAAATCCCGCCGCCCCAGGTATTCGAGACTGCCGTTGGCCACCCGCACCCGGTCGCCGGTGCGGTACATACGCGCGCCCGGCAAGGGGCTGTAAGGGTCCGGCAGAAAACTGGCGGCGGTCAGCGCCGGCGCGCCGAAATAGCCGCGGCCCACGCCGGTGCCGGACAGGTAGAGTTCGCCGGCGGCGCCCGGGGGCACCGGGCGCAATTGGTCGTCGAGCACGTAGCAGGCGCTGTTGGCCACCGGGGTGCCGATGGGTACCTGCAGTGGGGCCTCCCCGGTTCCGAGTGACTGGAAGGTGGCATAGACGCTGGCTTCGGTGGGGCCATAGCCATTGGTCAACACAGCGCCGCGGCCGGCGATGGCCTCGGCCAGGACGCCGGACAGGGCCTCGCCGCCGGCAATGGCGCGAATACCGTCCCAGGGCTGGCGGCTGTGGCGGACCAGCAGGCGCCAGCTCGCGGGGGTGGCCTGGACCACAGTAATTCGATGACTCTCCAGCAGGCGGTCGATCGCCGCCGGGTCGCGGGCCTGGTGGCGGTCCGCCAGCACCGCGGTGGCGCCCGCGGCCAGGGGCGCGAGCAGTTCCACCACGGCGATATCGAAGGTACAGGTGGTGAGTGCCAGTACCCGGTCGCCGGCGCCCAGGTTCAGGCGGTGGTCCAGTTCCGCGAGCAGGTTGGCGAGGTTGCCGCGAGTGATGGCGACACCTTTGGGGCGGCCGGTGGAGCCGGAGGTGTAGAGGAGGTAGGCGAGTTGTTGGGGGTTTACCGGACTCTGATCGCGGTCGTGGGCGGATGGCCGCCCCGCCGCTCCTACAACGGATTGGTCCGCCTCCAGTTCTGACAGAGCCAGAGTGGGTACCGGAGAGTTGGGATCGCGGCCAGCGGCCGCTCCTACAGCGGTTGGCGACTCGTAGGATGGGCAAAGCGCAGCGTGCCCATCAGCACACAGGCGCAGCGCGGACGCGGCCCGCTCCAGTATGTGGCGGTTTCGTTCTGCCGGCTGCGCCGGGTCCAGCGGCACATAGGCGGCGCCGGCCTTGAGTACCGCCACCATGGCCATGGGCAGGGACAGGTCGCGCTCCAAGCAGAGGGCGACGCGGTCCTCCGGGCCTATGCCGCGGCGGCACAGCGCCGCCGCCCAGCGGTCGGTGATCCGGTCCAGTTCGCCGTAGTCCAGCGCCGTATCCCCGGCCACCAGGGCGATCTGTTCGGGGGTCTCGGCGGCTCGGCGGCGGAACAGTTGCAGCCAGTCCTCCGGCTCCGCCTTTTCGCCGCGCAGGATATTACCGCGGTCCGCGGGCAACGACAGTTCGCCGCAGGGCGTCTCTGGCTGCCGCAGCAGCGCGGCGAGCAGCTGGCAATAGTAGCCGGCCATGGTGGCCACGGTGCTCTCGCGGAAGAGGTCGCCGCTGTATTCGAAGTGCAGCTCAAAGCCGGCGTCGCTCTCGTGCACGTCCAGCTTGAGGTCGCACATGGCGGTGTCCGGGCGGTTGTCCACCGCTTCCGCCAGCACGTCGCCGAGGTCGAAGCGGTCCAGCGCCATGCCCGGGAGGTAGTTGAACATCGCCTGGAACAGGGGGTTGTAGCTGAGCTGGCGTTCCAGGCCCAACTGTTCAACGAGGTAGTCGAAGGGCAGGTCCTGGTGCGCCTGGGCCTCCACGGACTGCTGGTGTACCTGCTTGAGCAGGACCTCCAGGGACTCCGCCGGGTTCAGCCGGGTGCGGTAGACCAGGGTGTTGACGAAGCAGCCTACGAGAGGCTGCACCGCCGGGTGGTGGCGGTTGGCCACCGGCACGCCCACGAAGATGTCGTCGTTGCCGCTGAAACGGTGCAGCAGCAGTTGGAAGGCGGCGAGCAGGATGGCGAAGCTGCCCCACCCCTGCCGGCGGCCAAGTGCTTTGACTTCTTCGGCCAATTCCTCCGGCAGCGCGACGGTATGGCGGCCGCCGCGCCAGCTGGCGCGCTCGGGACGGGGGAAGTCGGCGGGGAGCTCCAGGGGTTGCCGGTCCCCGTCCAGGCGCTTCCGCCAATAAGCCAGTTGGCGGCGGCAGTCCTCCCCTTCCATCCATTCCCGCTGCCACAGGGCGTAGTCCGCGTACTGCAGTGGTAGGGGTTCGCGGATCGGCGCAGTTCCATCGGCGAGGGCGCGGTAGTGGCTGCAGAAGGCCTCGATCATCAGGCGCAGGGACCAGCCGTCGGCGACGATGTGGTGGCAGTTGATGGCCAGCGCGTGCTCTTGGGGCCCAAGTCGATATAGACGGGCCCGCAGCAGCGGCCCGCGCTCCAGGTCGAAGGGGTCTTCGGCGTCCGCGGCCAGGGCGCCGCGCAGCGCGGTTTCTGGATCGCTTTCCGCGCTCAGGTCCACCAGCGGCAGCTCTACCTTCAGTTCGGGTTCGATCACCTGCACCGGCGCACCGTCGCAGTTTGCGAAACGGGTGCGCAGTACTTCGTGGTCGTCCACCAGCAGTTGCAGGGCGCGGCGCAGGCAGCGGCTGTCCACCTCGCCCATCAGGCGCACGGCGCCGGGCAGGTTGTAGGCGGGGCTCTCCGGTTCCAGGTGCTGCAGGAACCACATGCGCTGCTGGGCGTAGGACAGGGGCAGCACTTCCGGCCGGGGGCCCGGCTGCGGGCCGGGATCGCCGGCGCTCTCTTCTTTCTCCAGCCACTGCGCCATGGCGGCGATAGTGGGGTGTTCGAAGACTGTGCGCAGGGGAATATCCCGGTCCAGTTGTCGGCTGAGTTGGCCGATCAGTTGGGTAGCGAGCAGCGAGTGGCCGCCCAGCTCGAAGAAGTTGTCGCCGGTGCCGATCCGCTTGAGGTCGAGCACTTCCCGCCAGGTTTCCGCCAGTTGCTCTTCCAGCGGGGTCTGGGGGGCACGGTAGGGGGCGGCGCTCTGGGCGGAGAAATCCGGTGCCGGCAGGGCCTTGCGGTCCACTTTGCCGTTGGCGTTCAGGGGCAGGCGCGGCAGGAATACAAAGGCCGATGGCACCATGTAGTCGGGCAGGGTCTCCGCGGCGAAGCGGCGCAGTTGGTCGATTGCGGGTTGGGGTTCCGCCACCAGGTAGGCGACCAGTACGGCGGCGCGGCGGTCGTCCTGGCGGGCGAGCACCACTGCTTCGCGCACCTGTGGGTGCCGGTGCAGGCGGCTTTCGATTTCGCCAAGTTCGATGCGGTAGCCGCGCACTTTTACCTGGTGGTCTGCGCGGCCGACGTATTCCAGGTCGCCACTGGGCAGCAGGCGGGCGAGGTCGCCGGTGCGGTAGAGCCGGGAGCCGTCCGCGGCGAAGGGGTCGGGCACGAAGGCGGCGGCGGTGCGCGCGGGTTCCCCGAGGTAGCCCCGCCCGACGCCGGTGCCGGCTACGCAGATCTCTCCCACCGCGCCTTCGGGGAGCAGTTCCAGGCGGTCGTTGAGGAGGTAGAGGCGGTTGTTGAGGGTGGCGCGGCCGATGGGCACGTTGTGGGCCGAGTCCGGCAGCGGGCTAATCAGCGGGTGGAAGGCCACGTCGTCGGAGCACTCCGCGGGGCCGTAGGCGTTCATCATCGGCACTTGTGGGAAGCGTTCGCTCCAGCGACGGGCCAGTGCGGGGGGCAGGGCCTCGCCGGTGGGGAGCAGCCAGCGCAGGTTGGAGAGGTCGGCGGTGTCACTGGCAGAATCCAGGATGCCCTGCATCAGGGAGGGCACTATTTCCAGGATGGTGATGCCGCGGTCCCGCACCGCTTCCACCAGCGCTGCCGGGTCCTGGGCCACGCAGTCCGGCAGTATCACCGTTTGCGCGCCGAGGATGGGGCCGGCGAGGCATTGCCAGACGGAGATATCGAAGCATTGGGAGGCGGTTTGGGCGATTACGTCCCATTCGTTTAGATCGAGGCCCGGGCCCAGCGACTCCGAATCCGGCGATGTGGCGGGCCTGCTACCGGGGGCTGTTTGCGGGACACGGGCTAGGCGCCCCCCCGATGAATACATCCCTGTACGCTCGGCGTCGGCATCCCTGCCTCCGACGGTCCCGCAAGAAGCCCCCGGCATCAGGCCCTTCGCATCGCGTTTGTCGCTCCATCCAGCGCCTGGGGTCTTGCCCAGCATATTGTTGAGCATGCCCTCCCTGGTCACCATGGCGCCCTTCGGGGTGCCGGTGGAGCCGGAAGTGAAAATTACATAAGCCAAGTTGCTTGGTGACACTGCCACCTGTGGGTTCCCGCAGTCGCGCAGGGGCTGGGCGTCCATATCGAATACCAGGCGTTCCGGCGCATTGGGTATTTCCAGGGATTCGAACTCCCCGCCGCACAGCAGCAGCGCCGGGCGGCCCTGTTCCAGTACCGCGGCGAGGCGCTGCGGGGGGTGGGTTGGGTCCAGGGGCATCCAGGCGGCGCCGGCCTTTAGCACGGCAATAATCGCCACCACCAGGGCCGGGCCGCGCTCGTCGAGCAAAGCCACCAGGTTGTCCGGTCCCACGCCGCGGTCGATCAGTTGTTTTGCGAGCAGGTTGGCGCGGGTGTTCAGTTCGCCGTAGCTGAGGGTCCGGTCGCGGTAGCGGATCGCCGCGCGTTCCGGGTGGCGCCGGGCGCGTTCCTCCAGTCGGCTTACGTAATCCGCGCCCACTGGTTTTTGCGGGCCGGGGGCCCAGTCCCGCAGTTGGCGGTCGCGCTCGCTGTCGGTGAGCATCGGAAGTTCGCCGATTCGTGCGCCCTGCCCCGCTTCCAGGCTTTCGCCCATGCTCAGCAGCAGGGCGGTGAAGTGTTCCAGCATCCGCTCCACCGAGGGGCGGGTGAAGCTGTCGGTCTGGTAGGTGATCTGCAGGTGGAGGCGTTCGCCGGGGATCACCACCACGGTGATGGGATAGTTGGTGTGGGTGCGGTTGGCGGCGTCGCGGACGATAAATTCCAGGTTTTCCTGTTTGAGGCCCGCATCCAGGGGGGCATTTTCGAAGACGAACAGGCTGTGGAAGAGTTCGCCGTCCACTTCACTCCACTGCTGGATCTGCGCCAGGGATACTGTCTCATGCTCGCGCAGGGCGAGGTTTTCCCGCTGCAACGCCTGCAGCCAGGGGCCGGGGGGTTCGTCACCGCGGACGCGCCAGCGCAGCGGCAGGGTGTTGATAAACAGGCCGACGATGGATTCCATTCCTGCCAGTTCTGCGGGGCGTCCGGCCACGGTGACGCCGAACAGCACGTCGCTATTGCCGCTGTAGCGGGACAGCAGCAGAGCCCAGGCGCCCTGCACCAGGGTGTTGAGGGTGATATTGAGGCGGCCGGCGACACGCTGCACGCGCCCGGTCTGTTCCGCGGACAATTGGTGCACACAGTCCACCACCGGTTCCGGGGCGTCGAGGCCGGGGCGCTCGATGCCCAAGGGCGTTGGCTCGGCGAAGTCGGCCAGCCGGCCATGCCAGAAGGTCTTGTGGTCTTCCGGATTTTTCTGTTCCAGCCAGCGGATAAAGTCCCGGTAGGGCCGGGGTTTGGGCAGTTGCAGGGATTCTCCGCGACACAGGGCGCGGTAGTGCCCGAGGAAGTCCATCATGATGATGGAGAAGCACCAGGCGTCCATCAGGATATGGTGATAGCTGCGCACGAACTGGTAGGTATCCGGGGCCAACTTGAACAGACGCACCCGCATCAGCGGCGCGCGGGTGAAGTCGAAGCCGCTCACGCGCTCTTCGCGCAACAGTTCCTCCAGGCGCTTATCCTGGGTTTCCGGGTCCAGGTTCGACCAGTCCCCGTACTCCACCGGCAGTTCCACCCGCCGGTGCACCACCTGCAGCGGGCGTTTCTGTTTCTGCCAGACGAAGGAGGTACGCAGTAGTTCGTGGCGCTCCACCACTTTTTCCCAGGCTTGGCGGAAGCGCACCAAGTCCAGGTCTGCCATTTCCATTACGTGGCGGTATTGCAGCAGGTACATGCCCTTGTCCGGATGCATCAGGCTGTGGAACAGCAGTCCCTGCTGCATGGGCGCCAGCGGGTAGATGGTCTCGATATTTCTGGAGATGGACTTGGCCTTGTCGCTCATGGTGCTTCTCTGCTTTACAAATTCGAATTCAAACGCCTCAGTCGTGGGCGATTTCCCTGTAGGAGCCTGCAAGCAGGCTCCTACAGGTCCAGTGCCTCCAGCAGGCCTTAGGCCTTACAGGTCGCACCGGATTTTGATGGGCACGTCGCTGCGCTCCTTTGCCCATCCTACGGGTGCCGATTGCGTAGGACGGGCAAAGCGAAGCGTGCCCATCGTCACGGGTTCAGGGTCTCCAGCAGGCCCTGAAGCTCGTCGTCCGACAGCCCCGCTTCCGGAAAATCGGAGGCCGTAACCCGCCCCGCCGACGGGTCAGCGCAGTGGCGTACCAGGGCCGCGAGTTCGTCGAAGAATTCCCGGGCCAACCTTGGCACTTCCTTCTCCCCGTGCACCGCCGGCACGTAGCGCCACTCCGCCTGCAGGCGGCCGCCCAGGACCAGGGCGTTGACGTCCAGCCAGTGGCTGCGCAGGTTTTCCTCTGCTCGCGCGCCGGGGCAGGACCACTCCTCGATGCGGAACAGCTGTGACTCCCCGCCCCACTGGTCGAACTGCCCCAGGTAGTTGAAGGTGATCAGCCCCGCGGGCGGCGGCAGCGCCGCCCCGCGCAGGAACCGCAGCAGGCCGTAGCCGATGCCGGATTCCGGGACCAAACGCAGCGCCTCCTTGGTCGCGATCACCGCGTCCTCGTCGGATTCCTTTACCGGCAGGGCCAGGGGATAGCGGCTGGTAAACCAGCCCGGGGAGCGGCTCACGTCCGGCGCCCAGTCGCCGGGGGCGCGGCCGTGGTTTTCAAGCTCGACCGCCACCCGATCCAGGCCCTGCCAGCGGCCGAGCACCCGCGCCAGGGCCGCGAGCATCAGGTCTTGGGCGCCGGTGTTGTAGGCCTCGTGACATCCCCCGAGCAGTTGCGCGGTGGTGTCGGCGTCCAGGCTGAGGGTGCAGGTGCGGCTGTCGGCGTAGCGGTTGGGCGCCGCGGGCAGTGACGGCTGGTCTTGCAGTTGCCGCTTCCAGTAGGCCAGTTGCCCGTCCAGGTCCGCCCGCGCGGCGCGCTCTGCCAGTGCCTGCGACCACTGGTGGAAGCCAGTGGTGGGCGCCGGAAGCGCCGGCGTCTCGCCGGACTCATCCGCGAGATACAGCTGCTCCAGCTCCATCAGCAGTTGGCGCCAGGTCACGGCGTCGACAATCAGGTGGTGGGCGGTGCACAGCAGGCGGCCGGCGGCGGGGAAATAAACCAGCTTGATCATCGGCGGCCGGTCCAGGGCAAAGCCCTGCTGGTGGAATTCCAGGCGCTCCGGATCGGGGGGGGCGCCGTCGATCGCGAAGACCCGCGCGGCCATATCCGATTCCCAGGGTCGGTAGCGCTGCCGCCACTGCCCACTATCGTTTTCGAAACGCGCCCTAAGAACCGGATGCCGCTGCAGCATCGCCGCGATGGCGCGCTGTAACCGGTCGGTTTCCAGAGTGCGCTGTACGTCCAGCAGCAGGGACTGGTTCCAGTGGCCGGGCTCGGGCTGCTCCAGACCGAAGAACCAGTGCTGGATCGGGGTCAGCGGGAAATCGGAATCCGGGGCTGCGGAGCCGCCGGATTGCGCCGCCGGATCTCCCGTCCGCTCCACCACCCGGGCCAGGGCGGCCACGGTCTGGTGCTCGAAGATCATCTTGGGGGTTAGCTGCAAGCCCTGCTGCTTGGCGCGGGCGATAATCTGCAGACTGAGAATGGAGTCGCCCCCCACGGCGAAAAAGTTATCGTCGGCGCCGATACTGTCGTTGCCCAGCAGTTCGCAGGTGATGGCAAGCAGCGTCGCCGCGGCGCCGTCGATATCGGTATCCCCGGCGCCTTCGGTTGCCGCCGGAGCAGGAGCTTCCGGTTCCGGCAGCGCGGCCTCGTCCAGCTTGCCGTTGTTTTTAAGAGGCAGCGCCGGCAGCAGTACCCAGGCGGCGGGCAGCATATAGTCGGGCAGCTCCGCCGCCAGCGCTTCCCGCACTGCGTCCAGTTCGCCCTCCTCGCATACCAGGTAGGCCACCAGGCGGTTCTGTTCGCGGCTGTCCGGGCGGTTGACCACCGCGACGTCGCGCACCTGGGGCCGGGCCTGCAGGAGCCGGGCCACCTCGTCCGGTTCCACCCGGTAGCCGCGGATCTTCACCTGCCGGTCGATGCGGCCGAGGAAGTGCAGCTGCCCCTCCCCGTTTATCTTTGCGCGGTCGCCCGTGCAATAAAGGCGCTCGCCGTCCCGATCGACGAAGGCGGCGGCGGTGAGTTCGGGACTGTTCAGGTAGCCCTGGGCCAGGGTGGGTCCGCCCAGGCAGAGTTCGCCGGCGACGCCCCGGGGCAGCAGTTGCCCGGCGGCGTTGCGCACGCTGGCGGTCACGTTCGCCAACGGGCGACCGATGGGGATTTCCGCCGGCGCCGGGTCCGCCACTTCGCCGGTGACGGCGCCGACGGTGGCCTCGGTGGGGCCGTAGTGATTGAGAATGCGCAGGCCCGGCGACAGGGCCCGCACCTGTCCCACCAATTCCGGGGACAGGGCTTCGCCGCCGCACACCAGGCACAGTCGCGGCAGCAGCCGGGCCGGCCGCGAGGCCACCAGCAGTGCCTTGAGGTGCGAGGGCACCAGTTTCAGGCAGTCCACCGGCTCCCGCTCCAGCTGCGCGGCCAGTTCCTCGGCGTCGAACGCCAGGGACTCGTCCAGCAGCCGCAGGCTGCGCCCGGTGAGCAGGGCGCCGAACATGGCGGTGTAGCCGAGGTCGGTGGCGGTGCTGGCCAGGCTGGCGAGGCTGGCGCCTGCGGGCAGTTCCAGGCGCTTCGCCACCGCCTGGGCGTAGTGCTGCAGTGCCCCCTGGCCGATCACGACACCCTTGGGGCGGCCGGTGGAGCCGGAGGTGTAGATCAGATAGGCCGGCGCCTGCGGGTCTGCATCCTCCGCCAGAGTACCGGTCAGCGACGGCCAGCCGGCACTCGCTTTCAGCCAGGCGGTGGCGGCGGGCAGCCAGTCCGGCCGCTCGCCCAGGCCCACCGCCAGCCGCGGTGCTGCGTCCTCGCAGACCCAGGCCAGCCGCGACGGCGGCCACTGGGGGTCCAGGGCCACATAGACAGCGTCCCGCTGCCAGCCGGCGAGCATCGCGGTCACCAGTTCAGCTCCGCGGGGCAGACACAGCGCGAGGCGGTCGCCGGCGCCCAGGCCCTGTTTCGCCAGGGCAGCGGCGCAGCCGTTGACCCGCTCCGCCAGTTCTCCGTAACTCAGCGATTGCCCATTGCAATGGATGGCCGCGGCCTGCGGCCGCTCCCGCACCTGCCTAGCGAAGGCGCCCCGGGCGCTGACATCGGGCCAGCCGCGGGCCTCCCCGGCCAGCCGTGCGGCCATTTCCCGCGGCGGCCACTCGAGGTCCTCCAGGCGCCGCCCGAGCCAGTCCGGCGAGCGGCGCACCAGTTCCAGGAACAGGTCCCGCAGCCGCGCCACCGTGGCCCGGGCGTAGAGGGCACGGTTGTAGCGCCACTTGCCCAGGAAACCGTCCTCTCGGTCCACCACCACCAAGTTGAGTTCGTGGGCCGCGCCGCGCTGTTCCGCCAGCAGTTGCCGCTCGATCATCCGCTCGCCGATCGGCAGCGGCTGTTCCCGGTTGAGGGTGAACATATGCTGGAACAGGGGTGCGCGGCCCGCCTCGCGCTCCGGCCGCAGTTTTTCCACCAGGGTGGCGAAGGGGTAGCGCTGGTGTTCCAGGGCCTCGTTGACCTGCTGCCGCACCCTCCGCATCCAGTCCTCGAGGGTGAGCTCTTCGTCCGGGCGGCAGGCCAACACCAGCGGGTTGACCAGGTAGCCCACCAGCTCCCGATGCTCCGGCGCCAGGCGCCCGCCACTGGGCGTGCCGATGGTGAATGCACGCTGGCCCGACAGGCGCCCCAGGAACCACTGGAACAGCGCCAGCCAGTAGATATAGGGGGTGACGCCCAGCTGCCGCGCCGCCTCCCGCAACTGGCGGCTGTCCGCGGCGGTCAACGCAAAGCCGATTTCCTCGCCGTCGAAGGTCTGTTCCGTCGGGCGCGGGAAATCCACGGGCAGCTCCAGGCCGGGCACGCCGTTCAATTGGCGGCGCCAGTAATCCAGGTGGGCATCGCCCTGCTCGCGCACCGCGCGGGCCTGTTCCGCCATCCAGGCGCGGTAGCCACCGGTGTCCGCTTCGCCCGGCTCGCCGCCGAGAATCAGTTCGGCAAAATCGCGCAGCAATATCTCGAAAGCGGCGAAATCGGCGGCGATATGGTGCACCACCAGCAACAGGTGAGGACCCGTCTCCTCGTTGTCGCTCTCCAGCAGCAGGGCGCGGCACGCCTGCCCCGCCGCCAGGTCCAGGGGACGGTCTGCCTCCCGGGCCAGTTGATCCCGGAGTTCACCGCCGGAGAGGCCCGCCAGCTCCAGCGGCCGCGGCGCCCTCTTTCCATCCAGCCACTGCACCGGTTCGCCGTCCCGCTCACTGTAGGGGCTGCACAGGATGGGGTAGCGCTTCTGCAGCCCGGCAAAGGCGCGTGCCACCGCGTCGGTCGAGATATCCGCGTGCAGGCGGGCGGCGAAGGCCAGGTTGTAGGCGCTGCTCTGCGGCGCCATGCAGTTGAGGAACCAGAGGGAACGCTCGTTGGCGCCCAGGGGCCGGGCGTCGAAGTAGTCGGGCTCCTCCCGCAGGGCGGCCAGCAGTTCCGCTTTGCTTTTCCGAAGGCGCTCGCGCAGGGCTTCGTCCAGGGTGCCCGGGGGCGCGCGGAAGGCCAGGTTGCCGCCGTCAACGGAGGGGGTAACGGAAAGGGTGATGCCCCGGGACCAGCATTCGTGCATCAGAGTCCGGGCCGTCACAGCACGCCCTCCTGCCAGGTCTCCACTTCCCGGGTCTCGTCGGGGGAGGCCAGGTAGCCGGCCAGCGCCTCCACCGTGGGGTAGCGCCAGAGGATATCCGGCTCCAAGCGCACCCCCAGGCGGGTGGACAGCTCGTGATTCAGGGTCATGCCGGCGACGGAATCGAGGCCGCTGGCCTCCAGCGCCAGGTCCGGGGTTATCCGTTCCACCGGCCTCCGGGTCTGGGTGGCGATCCAGTGGCAGATCCAGTGGGCGATACCGGCGGCATCCCCCACCGGCAGCTCCGGGGCCTCGCCCCCGGTATCCCCCTTCGCGTTCCACTGCTCGACCAGCTTGAGTTCGCCCAGGGAGTAGGCGCGGCGCGCGGCGGTGCGCTGGATTTTGCCGCTGGTGGTGCGCGGCAGGGACGCCGGTGCGATCAGCGCCACGGCGTGCAGTTGGAGGTCGTGCTCCGCGGCCACCGCCGCGCAGATGTCGCGGATCAGCGCCCCAGTGTCCACGGCGCCGGACTTGCCGGCGGCGCGGCGGTCCACCTCCTGGACCAGCACAGCGGCTTCAGCCTCCCCGGTGTCCAGGGCGAAGGCGGCGCCGCCGTGGGCGATCAGGTGCGGGCTCACCGCCTGGGCGGTGGCCTCGATATCCTGGGGGTAGTGGTTGCGGCCGCGGACCGGGATCAACTCCTTGATGCGGCCGCAGACGAAGAGCCGTCCGTCGTGCAGGAAGCCCAGGTCGCCGGTGCGCAGGTAGGGCCCCTCGCCCTCGAGGCGCGCGCCCAGGGCCTCGGCGCTGAGTCCTTTCTGACGCCAGTAGCTGCCCGCCACGCTGGCGCCGCGTACCCAGATTTCCCCCACCGCCCCTTCGGGAAGCGGGTACTGCTCCGCCGGCTCGACGATTCGCACCTGCATCTCGCCGTTGAGCTGGCCGGAACTCACCAGGGTGCGACCGCTGCCGGCGGGGCACACGCGCCCGCGGGCCAGCTCGGATTCGTCGACGGTCAGGGTGCTGTAGCCGCCGCTGGACGTACCGGTGACCATCAGGGTGGCCTCGGCCAGCCCGTAGCAGGGCGCCAGCGCCTCCGACGTCACGCCTGCGGGGGCAAAGTGTTCCGCGAAGCGCTCCAGGGTGGCCGCGCGCACCGGCTCGGCGCCGTTGAAGGCAATGCGCCAGTTCGACAGGTCCAATTCCGCCACCTGCTCCGGGGCGATCCGCTCCACGCAGTGGTCGTAGATAAAATTGGGCCCGCCGCTCACGGTGGCGCCGCTGCGGGTCATCAGTTCCAGCCAGCGCAGTGGCTGCTGCACCACCAGCGGCGGCAGGGTCAGCAGGGCGCGGCAGCCGCTGAACAGCGGGGTGAGCATCTGGCCCACCAATCCCATATCGTGAAACAGCGGCAGCCAGGAGACGAAAATATCCTCGGGTGTGAGCGCCATTTCCCGCTGCATCAGCGCCACATTGTGCAGCAGGTTGGCGTGACTGATCGCCACGCCCTTGGGCGCGCCGGTGGAACCGGAACTGTATTGCAGCAGGGCGACGTCGCCGGCTTCGATCCCGGGCTCGCGCCAGTGTCCGGCCCGCTCGCCGTCCTCCGCCGAAACGGCCACCACCGGGCAGGATAGCGACTGTTCGCGCGCCCATTCGGATACCGCCCCCTGGCCCTCGCCGTCGGTGAGCAGCAGGCCGGCCTCACAGTCGCTGGCGATCGCCCCTATCCGCTGCCAGCCCCGCCGCTTGTGCGGGGGGCGGTAGGCGGTGACCGCGATCATGCCCGCGTAGAGCGCGGCGAAGAAGCCGACGATATAGTCAATGCCGTTGGGCATGGGGATCAGCACGCGGGTGCCGGGGCCGGCCAGCGCCTGCAGCCGCGAAGCCAGCCCCCGCGCGCGGCGGTCCAGCCCACCGTAGGTGAGCCGCTCGCTCACTTCGCGGGCGTCGGCAAGGAATTCGAAGACCACTCTGTCGGGCTGCTGCGCGGCGCTCTGGCGCAATTGGGTTACCCAGTGTTCCGCGCGGGAGGGATTTTTTCGCTGCATCCTGTAGCTTTCCTGAATTGTTTTTTGATTTTTGCCTGAGCTATTCCGGCTGCGGACAGGGCTCCGCCATGGCGACAATCACCTTGCGCTCCCCGCGATAGGTACTGCGCCCATGGGCCACCAGCATGTTGTCGAGCATCATCACGTCGCCCACCCGCCAGGGGAAAACCACCTGGCAGCCGTCGAACACTCCGCGGATTTCGTCGAGGGCCGTCTCCTCGATGGGAGCGCCGTCGCCGTAGTAGACATTGCGCGGCACCTCCGCCTCGCCCACCACGGACACCAGGGTTTCGCGCACCTGGGGCGCCAGGTTGGAAAGGTGAAAAAGATGGGCCTGGTTGAACCACACCGGCTCCCGGGTGACCGGGTGCGCGGCGACCGCCTGGCAGCGCTGCCGGGTGCGCAGTTCGCCGTCGGGCTTCCACTCGAAAACGATTTGATTGGCGCGGCAGAAACGCTCCACCGCCGAGCGCTCTTCGGTATTGAAGGCCTGCTGCCAGGGCAGGTCGAGACCGTTGCCGTAATTGCGCACGTACATCAGGCCGCGGTCGGCAAAGCGCGTGCGCAGTCCGGCGTCCAGGCGGCGGTACACTTCCCGGCTGTCGGCGATGGGCGTCTCGCCACCGGACTCGGCCACACGGATACTGTGAAACCAGATTTTCATCGGCCACTGCAGGGTGTACGACTGCTCGTTGTGCAGCGGAATCACCTGGTGGGCGGGATACTCGGTGGAGGTGTAGACCCCCTTACTGAGCCGGGTGCGGGGAGTGGATGCGTAATCGTAGCTGAGCAGGTCGTGGCCGAAGGCACGGGCGAAAGCCTCGAAGTCCTCCTCGCCGGAGAAATCGAAATCCCGCAGCAGCAGGCCTCCCACCCGGTAGAGATGTCTGTCCACCAGTTGGCGGATATCCTCGATACAGCTTCGCCAGTCTGTCCCCGGTTCCGTCGGGGTCAGCATCAGGGGCAATTCTCCCCCGCTCGAATCCCTGCCCTGCTCCCCTGCCGTGGAGAGCGCTCCTGTTGTCACGCTGGTCATGCGGCTCCTCAATGTGTGGTCGGTTATTCCATACCTCCGGCGACGCAGTGAATTTACAGAAGGGTCAGCCAAATTACAATTGATAATCGTTCGCGTTTATCTTCTAATGTGAATTCGTTCTTAAAAATCAGAGTTCGGGGTTGGGACAGGACCTCCCGCTGTGGCACAAAGTGGTTTCGGGCCCGGAGCTGTAAACGGCCATCGGGCTCGATCAGTAGAGTGCGTCACGCCCCAAAACAAAACGAATGAGGAGATAAATCCATGAGCATGGACGACCCGGATACCCGGTTTACCGTGGTGATCAACGAGGAAGAGCAGTACTCCATCTGGCCGGATTACAAACCGGTGCCGGACGGCTGGCGCGAAGCCGGCAAGAGCGGCTCCAAGGAAGAGTGTCTAATCTTTATCGAGGAAGTGTGGACGGACATGCGCCCCAAGAGCCTGCGCGAGGCCATGACCAGGGAACATTGATCACAGCGAGGGAACGCCATTCATGGACGCTATCGTATCGGGGCAACCGGCCCCGGACTCCGCCGGACTGCCCGGCTTTGACCTGGCCAGCTTTGCCGGCCAGCCGCTCCGCCAATTGGACGGCAATGAAATTCTCGAGCGCCAGGCGCGGCGGGAATCCAATGCCCGCAGCTATCCGCGGCGCCTGCCGCTGGCCCTCGCCGAGGGCCGCGGTATCTACCTGCGCGACACCGCCGGGCAGCTGTATATCGACTGCCTGGCGGCCGCCGGGACCCTGGCCCTGGGGCATCACCACCCGGCCACCAGCAATGCCATCCAAAAGGCCCTGGCTGACGGCCTGCCACTGCAGACCCTGGATCTCGCCACGCCGCTCAAGGACCGCTTCGTCTCCACCCTGTTCGACCTGCTGCCCGGCACCATCGCCGGGCGCGCGAAGATCCAGTTTTGCGGCACCTCCGGCGCCGACGCGGTGGAGGCGGCGATCAAGCTGGCGAAAACCGCCACCGGCCGGCAGACGGTAGTCGCTTTCAGCGGCGCTTACCACGGCATGACCCAGGGCACCCTCAGCCTGATGGGCAACCTGGCGCCCAAGCAGCCCCTGGGGTCGCTGCTACCCGGAGTGCAGTTCCTGCCCTTTCCGCAGCTGAAGCGCTGTCCCCTGGGCCTGGGCGGCGAGGCCGGCATCGACGCCAGCCTGCAACTGCTGGACACCCTGCTCACCGATCCGGAAGCCGGCGTGGTGAAACCGGCGGCGGTGATCGTGGAAGCCGTGCAGGGCGAAGCCGGCGCCCTGCCCGCCCCACCCCGCTGGCTGCGCGGCCTGCGGGAGCTGACCCGGCGCCACGGCATAGTGCTGATCCTGGACGAGGTGCAGGCGGGCATGGGGCGCACCGGCAGGCCCTTCGCCTTCGAGCACGCCGGCATAGAGCCGGACGTTATCGTCCTGTCCAAGGCCATCGGCGGCGGCCTGCCGCTCTCCGTGCTGGTCTACGACGAGGCCCTGGACACCTGGCAACCCGGCGCCCACGCCGGCACCTTCCGCGGCAACCAACTGGCCATGGCCGCCGGCACCGCGGTGATGGAAATTCTGCGTAGCGAGCAACTGGACGCACAGGCGGAATCCGTGGGGAACCGCCTGCACGCGGCACTGGCCAATCTTGACAGCCCGCTGATCGGCGAGGTGCGCGGGCTTGGATTAATGCAGGGCGTGGAGATAGTGGACCCGGAGGGCGAGCCCGATGCCCTGGGCAACCGACCTCTCGATGGCAGCCGCGCCCGTGCGCTGCAGCGCGCCTGCCTGCAACGGGGCTTGATCCTGGAAGTGGGCGGACGCCATTCGGCGACGCTGCGCTTCCTGCCACCGTTGATTATTCAGGCCGAAGAGATGGATGTTGTTGTCGAGCAGTTTGCGGAGGCTGTTGCGGAAGTAGCTGGCTGTGCGGATTTTCCCGGGGCGGCATAGGCCGCTCCGCATAAGCCACGTCACCTTGTAGGATGGGCACAAATCGGCAGGGCCGAAGGCGCCGTGAATACCTGGAGCGGCTGGAACTGCCGATTTGGACGCCGGGGGCACCTACGCAGCACGCGAGCACCATGGATGGTGCGAGTCAACGGAGCGCAGCGACATGCCCATCTTCCGGGGCTCTGATGGGCACGCTACGCTTTGCCCATCCTACGAAAAATCGCCCTGCGGACTCTTTAACTCAGCGCTATTGATCTCTCACCCGATTTCAAAAGAAGTAATACCGAAAATCCGATTGACCGGCATATCGGGTTCCGGCCCCTTGTACATTCGCGCTGTCTCGAACACGACGTTCATGTTGTAGCGCTTCGCCAAATCCACAGCCGCTGGATTGATTTCCGGTACATCGAGGTAAAGGGGCTCTGAGGGCTGAACTGCCGATCTCAGTGCCAGAAAGAGTGATTCGGCCAGTTCCGGATCGTCCGCAAAAAGCGGACCGATTTTGTACCCGGAGCGACACTTGCGGAGCACACCGTAACCTGCAAGCTTCCCCCCATCCCTGATCCCGAGAGCAGTACATTCAGGTTGCTCAATCCAGGCCTTGATGAAATGCGAACGGTCTGCGGGGAAGAAGGGGCGGTCATAGGCAGCGATGGTTTCAAAGGGCAGGGATGACAACTTTACGATTTCAGCGTTTATCGGGAAATCGCCGCCACCAACTCCTTCATAGCGACGATTGCGAAAAGCGAGCCTGAAACCGGACTTTTTGTAGCTGTCCTGCTGGGCAACGACACCATCCAAGCCGACATTACACCCCCGCAGATACTGTAAACCTGCATTCCAGATCTGGAGGCCATATCCATGTCCCCGATATTCAGGTTTAACAATATAGAAACCGAGAAAACCAAAAGTATCGCTGTATTTCACTACCGATATCGTGGCGATAGGCTCTTCGTCAAGAAAGCCGATAAGAAAACCGCGAGGGTCGGCGGTGTAATAGCAATCCGCATCGTATATACCTGGATTCCAGCCTTCTGCTGCGGCCCAGGAAATCGCGATGTCTACTTCTTTTCGGGTTGCGCTTTTGATGGAATAATCTTTATTTTGCATAGCACTGTCTTAATTATCTTGTCTACTTTCAACGACTTATAGTATCCCATGAGCGCCCACGCTTTTTGTGGCCAAAACGAGTTCAAGCGACTTGTATGGTCAAATGTCTTGTCTCGTGCATCGCCAACACAGCAATACGCTGCACGCGGCACAATGAGACCAGAATGCTAGCAGTACGATCAGAAGCGCAAAGATCCCGGCTACCAGGAAGTTATCAGCATCAAATTCACTTATCTCCCTGCCCCTACAGCCAAACGCTTACAGCAGTGGCTCCGCGTGTCTTTAGGCCTTCAGCTGCGTCTTTCCCTAACGTCCGACGTTTTGGTTTATGCGCCCTTTATCCACGTTCGAGGATAGGGATCTGTTACGCATTTCTTTCCAGAGAACCCGTTTTCGGGCGACAGTCCTCGGTTATTACCTTGGCCTCGAAGCTCGCCGCACGGTGGACTTAGGTGAGGAGGTGGGTGTCTTATCAAATATCCCCTCCTGCCGCTTGTGAAATTCCCTATGGGAAGGACATCCATGTCCACGCTGCTAGAGAAAACTGTGTTCTACCTAGTCGATCAGCAACGCACCCTCTCCCTTTGTGCATCTTAGCGCCTGAGGACCACGCGCGCAGACTTGCGAGTGGTGACCTTTCATTTGGCTAATCGCGCCAGTATTGATGTGCTGGAGACTTTGCTGACTAACCATATCTCCCCAGCATGTCACAACGCCGCTGGACTGCAACGCGCAGGATGTTCCCCATCCGGCGTGCAGTTCAATCACGTCATTCAGATTGGAAGGTACATTCAGAACTCCACCCTTGCTGGAACCCCAGCACTGCACACCGATATCGTCAGCAAGACAGGTATGCCCTGAATCTGAACTGTTGGGATAGGGATACATTCCGCCCGCAGCAATCGCGGTTGGGTTTAGCAGGTTATAGCGCGGGGTAGACTGATCGTAGTAGTTGTCCCCCCAACATCTTGAAGTCGCGCCATCGATCACGCAGTTATGAGCTTGCCCCGCTGATAACAGCCTCGGCTGATTTAGGTTGGTCGGCACATTTAAAAGCCCATGGTTGTTACTTCCCCAGCAAACCACACTGCCGTTATCGATTGCACAGGTTTGGTAGGAGTCTGCTTGGATCTCTGTCACGCTACTGAGAGTTCCTGGGGGATTCAAATTATTCGTCGATCTACCCCAGCAGTGCATACCACTGTCTGCCCAAACACAGGAATGGTACCGGCCAAGACCTATCACTTTCGGCGAATTAATGTCTTGCGGTATATCTAAAAGGGTTGGTTCGTTAATAGTCGTGCCAAAGCACATGACCTGGTCGCCATTAATTCCACAGACGTGATCCTCTCCAACGTCAAAGTCGGCCAGGTTGTACCAGATCGATGATTGCCCATAGTCATTCTTGCCCCAGCACACAGCTTGTCCGTTTGCAGTTGCACATACATTGTAAGGACCACTGATAATTTCCGAAACCCCGGTCAAGTTTGCAGGAACGGCCTGCTGACCGTTGCTGTTGCTACCCCAGCACTTTACATCACCTACATCGTTCAGCGCACATGTATGGTAATAACCCGCATCAATGCTCACCACGTTGCCCAGGCCGAGCGGAACGCTGGTCTGCCCTTGGCTATTATCTCCCCAGCATCGAACTTGGTGGTCTACCTGCAACACGCAGGTATGCAGACCGCCAACGGCTATGTCGAGGGGTAAATCCAGATCAATGGGAACGTCGCTTTGGAAGTGGTCATTGCGACCCCAGCATTCGACATTGGCGCGGTCGTGGCTGCAAGCATGGTACTGAAGCATGTCAATCTTTTGTACGTTGCTCAGGGTGTTCGGCGGAAGATTCACGTTGTAGCTGGCACTGCCCCAGCATCTCACATCTCCGGCCAGAGTAATAACACAGCCCGTGCCCCCCAATGTGGCAACAGACAATTCCACAGCATCGTCTATGGGCGTCGTCTGAATGTCGGTAACCAGAGATAGGTAGCTTTCCCCCCAGCAAGTCACATTGTTACCTTGCAGCGCACAGAATCCATTATTGGTATGTGCCACCTGCTCGGCAGCACTCAAGTGGCTCGGTACGGGTAGATAGGTATTCAAGCCCCAGCAGGTGATCTGGTTGTCCACAATTGCGCAGCTGGAGTTTGTGCTCAGGGACAGACCGCTGATGGGACTAAGCGGTATGCTAGACGCATCTACAGGATCCGAGCCTGAAGCAAACTCCTCAAGGTTGCTATAACCGTCCCCATCCAAATCATCCTCGGCATCGTCCAGAGTGGGATTTAGACCGTGCTGTACTTCCCAGCCGTCATCCATACCGTCGCCGTCGGTATCACGCAGTAGTGGATCAGTGAAATACACCGATAATTCGTCAGCATCCGTCAAGCCATCCCCGTCATCATCGGAATCGCTATTGTTACCAATGCCGTCGCCATCGGTATCTTGCCACTCACCTGCGTCGTACGGAAAGGCATCAACTGAGTCGTCGACACCATCGTTGTCGTCATCGGCATCCGCATTGTCACCAATGCCGTCCAGATCCGAGTCAGACCACTCACTTGGATCGTAAGGAAATACATCGACGTCATCAAAATAGCCGTCGTTGTCCGAATCCCGTTGTGACGCTGCACAACCGTTCCCGTCCACGAGTTTCCCCGACGGTGTTGCCGGACACTGATCGTTCGCATCCACTACGCCGTCGCCATCCGTATCAATGGCGTTGAGGTTGAGGCTATAGATCTCCAGATTGTCGATGGCCATATCACCCAAATATCCACCAACTGCTGTAGCGCGCAAACGCAGCTGGGACACCGAGTAAGCACTTAGGTCGATATCGGCAGACACGTAAAGCGAATCATTGCTAGAGTGTTGTTGGCCGGCTATGGTCCACACATCATTGATCCAGTTCCCGCCCGAAAGCACGTCCACGGCCAGCGCGCCCATGTCTGATCCGTACATGTGGTAGTCGAATTTCACGTGCACGTTGCTCGCGGACAGGGGCGCACTCTGAAGTATGGCTGTGTCACCTGCGGTGTAGGCGAAGCCTGACGAGGTCTCCAGATAGAGATAATAGGTGCTACTAGCGGCACCGGTGGATGGGCCCGTACCGCTCGAAGGTGTGGTGCCTGAGTGACGGGTCCAGTCTTTGTTGTCGGCCCCCACAACGTTAGCCCAGTCGCCCATATTGGACTCGAAGTTGCTGCTGCTCAGGATGATGGGCGCGGAACCGTCCTGGACGGTGATTGTCATCGTTGCCGTGCTGGACAGGCTGCCGTCGGAAGCTTGTACGACGAAGGAGTTATCTCCTACATCGCTACTCGACGGCGTGCCGCTGAGCGAACCATCGCTACCCACCTGCAGCCACGAAGGCCCGGAGACTTTGCTGAAAGTCAAAGGATCCCCATTGCCGTCGCTCGCATCCACGCTGATGCTCCCGCTGTAGCTTTGATCCTGATAGGCATCCGCTTTGGTCAAGGGATCACTCACAAAGGCAGGGGCAACGGGCCCACTGGGAAGGCTTGCTATTTCAATATTATCGAGGGCCATATCGCCCCAGTATCCACCGGCCGCCGTGGCGCGAAAGCGAAGCTGGGAAACCGAATAAGCACTCAAATCAATGTCCGCGGAAGCGTACTGGGCAGTGTTGCTGGTTTGCTGCTGGCCGGAAATGGTCCATACATCCTGGATCCAGCTTCCGCCGGACAACACGTCCACGGCCAGGGTGCCCGTGTTCGCCCCATACATGTGGTAGTCGAACTTCAGGTGAATACCGCCTGCGGAAATAGCAGGTCCTTGCAATATCGCTGTATCATCTGCGGTATAGGCAGAGCCCGACGAGGTCTCCAGATAGAGGTAGTAAGTGCTGCTGCCGGCGCCACTGGACGGACCCGTACCGCTCGAAGGCGTGCCGCCTGAATGGAGGGTCCAGTCTTTGTTGTCGACACCTGTGATATTTGCCCATTCGCCCATACCGGACTCGAAGTCGCTGCTGCTCAGCAAAATGGGGGTAGAATCATCATTAACCGTGATCGTTAAAGTCGCCGTGCTGGACAGGCTGCCGTCGGAAGCTTGTACGACGAAGGAGTTATCTCCTACATCACTACTCGACGGCGTGCCGCTGAGCGAACCATCGCTACCCACCTGCAGCCACGAAGGCCCGGAGACTTTGCTGAAAGTCAAAGGATCCCCATTGCCGTCGCTCGCATCCACGCTGATGCTCCCGCTGTAGCTTTGATCCTGATAGGCATCCGCTTTGGTCAAGGGATCACTCACAAAGGCAGGGGCAACGGGCCCACTGGGAAGGCTTGCTATTTCAATATTATCGAGGGCCATATCGCCCCAGTATCCACCGGCCGCCGTGGCGCGAAAGCGAAGCTGGGAAACTGAATAAGCACTCAAATCAATGTCCGCGGAAGCGTACTGGGCGGTGTTGCTGGTTTGCTGTTGGCCTGAAACAATCCAGACATTGTTGACCCAACTCCCCCCCGACAGCACGTCCACAGCCAGGGTACCCATATCTGCCCCAAACATGTGGTAATCAAAGCTTAGGTGAATATCGCTTGCATTGATGGCTGGGCTCTGAAGTATGGCTGTGTCGCCCGCCGTATAAGCGAAGCCTGAGGATGTCTCCAGGTAAACGTAATACGAGCTACCCCCTGCCCCACCGGACGGGCCCGTACCAGAGGAGGTTGTGCCACCGGAATCGCGACTCCAGTCTTTGTTATCGCCATTGCTGACGTTGGACCAAGAGCCAAACCCGCTTTCAAAGTTATCCGATTCAACAATGATGGCTTTTGCGTTGAAACTGAGGAACGAGGACAAAACGGCAATAGAAAGAATCAACTTGTGGCGGAGATACATAATAAATCCCTTTGTAGCTTGTTATTCTCGAGTACGCCGTAGAAAAGATGGCGAACATAAAATGCAGTAGGCACGATCAACCTTGTCAGGTAAGGATCAGCTGCTATACAGCCTATTCAAGGACACCGAGCTGTATTGATCGCGAAGGTTAATAGCAATCATCGCCACTTGGTCATAGTTGTGGGGAATGAAATTCGGCATAAGCTGCCTCCCTGTAGGCGTTGCCTATCATATCTCAATTGGTGCCGAACTCATATTTGTCTATAGCTTTAGAAGCGAAATATTTATACTTGTAATCCGGATAGGGCGGGGGCTCATGAACCCGCTCTCCTCATCGTTTGCACCTAGAACAACCTTCCGGGAGAATTTACCGCCCTACAAAAACTGTCTTGAAATGCCTATCGACTTCGGTCTTTGGTGGGCACGTCGCTACGCTCCTTTGCCCATCTTACAAGCTAGCCCTCTCCCCCAACCCCTCTCCCGAAAGCGGGAGAGGGGAGCTAATCTTTCGAGATTCGGGCAGGAGAGATATTTTCAGCGCACCTTCGCCCGGATCTCCTCGGCCCGGGAAACCCTATCCCGCTCTGCGATATGAGAGAGCAACAGTGAGGCGGTGCCCAGCAGTCCGCCCATGGATTCGCCGTAGCGGCTGCGATTGAAATAGAGGAACTGGCCGTGGCGGACGGCGAATAGTTGACGCCATTGGGCGGATTCGCGGAAAGATGCGGTCTGCTGTCGGGTGTTGAGCAGGGGTTCGTAGGTGTCGATGATAAAGTCCGCATCGAAATCCCCCACGCGCTCCAGGCTGTAGGGGACGTGGAAGCGGGCTTTTTTGTAGGCCTTGGGATGACCCAGGCCCAGGTCGCGGATGGCTTCGTCTATACCGCCGCGGCCGATCAGTTGAAAATTGTCTTCGTAGATTTCCAGGGTGGTTACGGTGATGGAATCGGGGTTTGGCACCAGGCGATGGAATTCTTCCAGCATCCAGCGGTACTGTTTGAGCTGGTCCTGGTAGCTGCCCCGGCGGCCGACCAGGTCGGCCAGTTGCCCGGCGTATTTCTTGATGCCCTCTTCCTGTACCGGGAGTATCACCACCGGCGCTATGGCCGAGAGTATCGGCTTCAGTTCCCGATGGTAGGAAAGGCCGAGAATCAGGTCCGGCTTGAGTGCGGCGATGGCCTCCAGGTCCGGCGACTTGTGGCCGCCCACGTACTGAATACCGGAGACGTCGAAGCGGTGCTCGACGCCGCGGAACAGCGGCTCGGACATCAGCTTTTTGCGGCCGGTGGAGCCGCAGGGTTTGACGCCCAGTTCCATCAGCTGCACGGTGAGGCTGAAGTCGTGCAGCGATACCACGCAGCGGGGGTTTTTCGGCACTTTTACTTCGCCGAAACGATTTTTGAACACACGGGTCTCCGCCGCCTGGGCAACAACGCCAAAGGCCATTACCAGCAGCAGCAACAGGGTTTTATTCCAGGACATCGCTTTCTCCTACTTCTTATTCAGTTCGCAAATTCCCGGCGGCGGGCTATCAGAAAAATAAAATAGGGGGCGCCCACTATCGCGACCACCAGCCCCGCGGGCAATTGCAGCGGCGCGAATACCCAGCGCCCCAGGGTATCCCCGATCAGCACCAACAGCGCACCGCTGAGCGCGGCCAGCGGCAGCAGTATGCCGTGGCGGTCCCCGCAGCACTGCCGGGCCAGGTGCGGCCCGATCAGGCCCACGAATACCATGGTACCCGCGGTGGCCACAGCGCTGGAGGTGAGCATCACACTGGCCAGCAGCAGAACAGCCAAAGTGCGGCGCTGGGAGAGGCCGCGGCTGGAGGCCACCGCCGGCCCCAGCTGCAACAGGTTGAGCTGGCGGAAGGCGAACATCGCCGGCACCCCTGCGAGCAGGAACCAAAGCGCCAGCACCCGCACCTCGGTCCAGGTGACCTTGTGCAGGCTCCCCCCGAGCCACATCAATGCCGACTCCACCCGGTCGATATCCCCGTAGGTGAGCAGCAACTCGGAGACAGCCTGCAACATGGCGGTCGTCCCTATTCCCACCAGGATGAGGCGCAGCGGCGAGAAATCCCCCCGCAGGGCCAGCATCAGGATGAACACCGCCACCACCAGGCCACCGGCCAGTGCGGTCAGCGGCAGTAGATAGACGGGCACCAAGCCGGGAAACAGCACCAGGGACATCAGCATGGTGACACTGCCGCCGGCCTCCACGCCGATCAGCCCCGGGGCCGCCAGGGCGTTGCGGGTAAGCGACTGCAGTATCACTCCCGCCAGGGAAAGGCAGGCCCCCACCAGCATGGCGGCGAGGATACGCGGCATACGCAACTGCCAGAGCACCTGGTGTGCCATCGCACCTTCACCGGAACCGGACGGTTGCCACAGGCCTGCCCAGACCTGCTGCCATCCCAGGGGAAAGCTGCCTATGGTCGCCGCGGCCAATACAGCGGCGAAGAGCCCCAAGGTAGTCAACAAAATCCAGCCCAGGTCCAAGGGACGGAAGCGCAGGGAAAATTCCCCGAGGCGCAGCGCCGCCGGGGCGGCCCACCTCATTTCACCCTCCTGATCACCAGGGCGATAAATAGGGGCCCGCCGATCATCGCGGTGACTATGCCGGTATTGATCTCGTAAGGCCGCACCGCAACCCGGGCCAGCAGGTCGGCCAGTACCACCAGCAGGGCCCCCACAATTACCGAGTAACCGAGTATCCAGCGGTAGTCGGCGCTCACCACCAGGCGCACCGCGTGGGGCACTACCAGCCCCACGAAACCGATGGGGCCGGCCACGGCCACCACACTGCCAGACAGCAGCACCACCGCCACCAGCCCCACCACCTTCAGCCGCAGGATATTGACCCCCAGCCCAGCGGCAGCCCGCGCTCCCAGACGGTGAGCGTCCAGCGAGCGCACCTGGGACAGGGCCAGCAGCAGGCCGATTACCAGGTAGGGAGTTACCTGCAGGAGTTTGCTTACGTCGGCGGCGCCGATGGCGCCGGTGAGCCAGTGGCGCAGCTTTTCCAGCCCCTGCTGGTCCAGCAGCAGGACGGTGGCGGTCATCGCCGAGAAGAGCGCGGCCACCGCGGCCCCGGCGAGGGTGAGCCGCACCGGATTGTGGGCGCGGCCGCCCAGCAGTGCCACTATCACCGCGGCGGAGACCGCGCCCAAGAAGGCGTACCAGGGGAGATAGGCGAAATCGGTTCCGGGCACCATCAGCAAGCCCGCCACCACAAAGAAGGCGGCGCCGCCGTTGATGCCGAGTATGCCGGGGTCCGCCAGGGGGTTGTCAGTGATTGCCTGGATCAGCACGCCGGCGACCGCCAGCGCCGCCCCTACCACCACGGCCACCAGCAGCCGCGCCAGGCGGCTGTCGCGCACCACGGCGTGGTCGAGGTTGGTTGGGTCGTATTGGGACAGGGCCTGCCAGGTGGTGGTCCAGTCCAGGGCCTTGGCCCCCAGCCCCAGGTGCAGGAAGGCGGTGAACAGCAGCACTAGGCCGAGCAGGCCCAGGCCGGCGAACGACAGCCAGGGCCGGCGCGCCGGCGACAGCTCGGCCGCGTCGCTCACAATCTGGCCTCCCGCGATACCAGTTCCAGTTCGGCGGATTCCGTGCGCGGCACGCAGAGGGGGTTGCCGGAGTGCGGGTCGCGAATGATATGCGCCCTGAAGCCGAACACAGCTTCCAGGTTGTCGGCGGTGAAAACCGAGGCTGGCTCGCCCTCGGCGTGGATGCCGCCGTCCCGGAGCATGATCAGGTGGTCGGCGTAGCAGGCTGCCTGGTTCAGGTCGTGCAGCACCGCCACTACGGTCTTGCCGCGGGTGGCCAGGTCCGCCGCCAGTTGCAGCAGTTCCACCTGGTGGGCGATATCCAGGTAGGTGGTGGGTTCGTCCAGCAGCAGCACCGGGGTGTCCTGGGCCAGGGTCATGGCGATCCAGCAGCGCTGGCGCTGGCCGCCGGACAGTTCCGTCAGGGGCCGTTGCAGCAAGTGTCCGATATCGGTCAGGGCCACGGCGGCATCCACCGCGCGCTGGTCTTCGTCCGACCACTGCCGCCACCAGTTCTGCCAGGGGTAGCGCCCCTGCATCACCAGTTCCCCGACGGTGAGGCCGACGGGGGTGCCGGTAATCTGCGGCAGTAGGCCGATGCGGCGGGCGATATCCCGACGGGAGAGGCCGGCGAGTGGGTCAGTGCCGAGGGAGACGCTGCCGCTGTCGGGCTTCACCAGTTGCGCCAGCACGTTGAGCAGGGTTGTCTTGCCACTGCCGTTGGCGCCGACCAGCGCGGAGAAACGGCCGGCGGGTATCGACAGGTCGATGCCGTCGAGTACACGCTGGGTTCCGAAACGGACACTGATGCCTCTGGCGTTTAGCAACTGGCTGGCTCCCCTGATAAAACTGCCGCGCCACCCGAAGGTGGCGCAGCTTTTTCCAGCGACAGGTTATACCACAGGGGTGGGATCGAATGGGACCGAATCGAGGTATCCGGATAATACGACCCCGCCCCGCCGCTCCTACAGGGCATGTCCTCAATTCAGTGCCATCCCGCGAAGGGATTATTTTTTACAGCTCATACCGCACGCTGGCATACACCGTCCTCGGCTCGCCGACATTGATGCGGAAAGCGTTGAGGTTCGCCGGGTAATATTCCTTGTCGGTGAGGTTCTTGATCCCCGCCTGCAGTTTGACCTGCGAGTCACTCGAAACCGGCAGGTAGTACCACGCGGCCAGGTCGAAAACCGTGTAGGAGGGCAGCTTCCAGGTGTTGGCGTCGTCCCCCTGGCGGCTGCCGGTATAGACCGCGCCCGCACCCAGGCCGAGGCCGCGCAGGCGGCCGTCGACAAATTCGTAGGTACCCCACAGCCGTGCGGAATCCTCGGGAACGCCGTAGGGAGTGTTACCCTCGTTGTCCCGGCTCTCTTCGCCGTCGTCGATGATTTCGGCATCCACGCGGGCGTAGCTGAAGATCAGGTTCATGCCGTCGACGACCTGCACCGATCCCTCCAGTTCGATACCGCGGCTGTCCTCCTCACCGTTCAGGCGCAGCTGCAGGTTTTCCGCCTTGGCCACGTTGTGCCGGTTGAGGTCATACCAGGCCAGTGACAGGCGCACGCGGTCGTCGAACAACTGGCTCTTGATGCCCAGTTCCACCTGCTTGGCCTTTTCCGGATCGAGGTTGTCCGGAGAGGTCACGCCGGCGGTAATGTCGGTGTAGTTGGGCTGGAAGGATTCACTGTAGGCGCCATAGGCGGATACACCCGGTACCACTTCATAGAGAACACCGAGCTGGCCGCTGAGATTGTGGTTGTGGTCGGATTCCTCGCGTTTTTCCGGCGTCGCATTTTCCACGAAAGCGACGGCGCTCAGCGCGGTGTAGTAGGCGGTCTGCTCGGCCTCGCGCTCGAAGTAGTCGTAGCGCAGGCCGGCGAGCAGGTTTAGGCGCTCGGTGAGCTGCGCCAGGTTTTGTACCGACAGGCCGGCCTCCTGGGTCACTTCGTCGTTGCGGCTGATTTCCGTCTGGGTTTTCGGCGCCGCCAGCGCGAGCTGCTCGTCCGCATAGATATCGATGACGTCCACGCCGTAGGTGTAAATGCCGGGGATGCCGGCTCCGGTCAGCGCGAGGCCGTCGGTGTGGTCTACGCCGCGGCGGTAGTAGTTGGCGCCCACGTAAAGATTGTTGTCCACACCGCCGAGTTCAAAGGTGCCGCTGAGGCTGTTGGAGACAAAGAAATCTTTTTCGGTAACGTCCAGGTTGCCATCGTGGGTGCGCGCCAGCAGGCCGTTGTTTTTCTGCACCGCGCGGGTGGTCAGCCCGGGGTTCAATCCCGCCGCCGGGCGGGCTTGGTAGTCGTCGAATTTTTTCTCGAAGGCACCGATCTTGAAGCGGTTGGTCCAGCCGTTATTGAAGTAGTGGTCGTAATCCATCTGCACCAGCAGGTCGCGGCTGTCGCGGATATCGAATTCGCTGCCCAGGCGCCGCTCCCGCGGGATATCGGCGATTTCCAGTTCGCCGTTTTCGTTTTCCACCGCGACAGTGCCGCGGTCGATGGGCACTTGCTGATCGTTCAGGCTGATCCGGAAGGTAACTTCGTCCCGCTCCGTGGGCATCCAGGTGAGCGACGGGGAAATGCTCAACCGCTCGATGCTGGTCGCTTCGGTGCCGTCGGTGGTGTTGACTTCGCGGAAGGTCTCCGAGTCCTCGACCGCGACCACGGTTCTGTAGAGAAGCCTGTCGGAGCCGAGCCGGCCGCTGCTGTCCAGTGTCAGCTCCCGGCCGCCGTGCTCGTTGAGATCGAGCTGCACGGAAGTGGCGTTCTGGGCCCGGGGCTTTTTGGTGACCACGTTGATAATACCGCCGGGGCTGACCTGCCCGTGGAGGATGGAGGCGGGGCCCTTGACTACTTCCACCTGCGCGATATTGGAGACGTCGATCTGGTAGCGGGCGCTGACCGGGTTGCCATCCACGAACAGGTGGTTGTTGGCGATGCCGCGAATCAGAAACTCGTCCTCGGCGCCGCCGAAGCCGTGAGCGCGGGTTACACCGGCGACGTTGCGCAGCACGTCGTTCAGGTTCCTGGCGTTCTGGTCCAGGATCACCTGTTCCGGGATCACCTGTACCGAGCGCGGCAGTTCGTCGGTATCCGCATCGAAACCGGTGGCGGCCTCGGATTTGTCGAACACGTAGTTGCTCATATCGGTGCCGTACACCGCCACCGTCTCTATTCTTTCGGAGGATTCCTCGGCTTCCGCTGCGAGGGCTGGCAACTGAGCCGCCATGGCGATACCGGCGCAAAGCATCCGGCTTCCGCCCCAAATCAGCCGCCGGTTCTTGTTCGTATGGCCCATAGCACCTGGTTCCTTAGTCGGTTCTTTTTCTGAGGTGCGAAATACTACCATTTGATACGTTTAATGATAATACTTATCATTAAGAAATGACGCATTCCCTCCTGTCCCTCTTCTGCCTCCCCTGCGCCGGCGCATCCTCCGCCATGTACCGTCCCTGGCGAACATTGCTCGGCGGGGGAATCGAACTGATTCCGCTGGAATATCCTGGCCGCGGCACCCGGTTTGGCGATCCCTTCGCGACGACGGTGGATGGGCTGGCGGCGGAGATGGCCCGGCGGGTGCGCGCGCAGGGCGCTTCGCACTACGCGCTTTTTGGGCACAGCCTCGGCGCCGTTATCGCGTTTGAAACGGCGTGCCAGCTGCGGGAGCTGGGCCATCCACCGGCTCGGGCGCTGATTGTCTCCGCGCGCCGCTCGCCGGAACTCCCCGTCCCTCCCCGCCGCCTGCACGACGCGCCGGACAGTGAACTGATTGAATTTCTCCGCGAACTCGGGGGCACTCCCGAGGCCGCGCTGCAAATGCCGGAAATGCTGGAACTGCTGCTGCCGGTGCTGCGCGCGGATCTTCGTCTCTACGAGAACTACCACTTCCGGCGGGGGTTGCCGCTGGACTGCCCTATTTACGCGCTGGGGGGCCGGGAGGACAGCGGCACTTCGGTGGAAAATATGCGGGCCTGGAGCACCCACACCCGCAGCGATTTCAGCCTGGAGTTATTCGAGGGGGGACACTTCTATCTTCAGGAGCACCAGTCCGCAGTGCTGGAATACCTCAACAGGCTGCTCACCGATGGATCGGAGGTTTCGGCAGCGGAAACCGGGGAGACCGTCGGCTCGCCGTGCACCTGAAAATAGCGCACGCCGCAATGGGGCTCTAGCGGAGCGGCAACGCTCAAGTGAAAGTCGCCCCCCTGGCGGCTCCAGCAGTGCCAGCGGCTTCCATTCACTGTGGCGGACGCGAATTCGTCCGACAATATCTCGCAGCAGAAACTGGCCGGGGGGGTGGAAAATCCGGTACCCAGCGCCTTGAGGATGGCCTCCTTCACCGTCCACAGGCGAAAAAAGGCAGTGTGAAAACACCCCTGCCCCGCCAGCCACTGCCGCTCCCGCGGGTGAAAAACCTCCGCGGCCAGGGCTTCGCCGTCATTCAGCTCCCGCTGCCGCTCGATATCCACCCCCACCGGAAAATCCGCCAGCGCCACCGCCAGGCAGGACCCGCTGTGGCTGAGGTTGAATTGATACCGGTGGACGGGATCTATGCTGGGTTTTCCGTGCGGCGAGCGGGCAAAGCGCCAGTCCCCGGGGGCGGTGGTGGCATCGTAATGGCTGATCAACAGGCGCTTGAAAGTGTGCGCCTGCACAAAGGTGCGCCGATCCACCTCCCGCAGGAACCGCTCACTGCGCTCGCGCTCCTCGCGGCTCAGGCAGGGGGGCAAATCGGGGAATTCGCGGGTGAACCAGATATCGAGCACAGGAAAAACTCTTTTAAATATAGCGCTGCCAGAACTGCGCCGTGCCCAGTTCCTCATCCAGCGCATAGGGCTTGAAGCCGGACCTGCGGTAAGCGGTCTGCGCGGGTAGGTTCTTTTCCAGCACCTCCAGGGTCAACTTGCAGCAACCGCGGCTTTTCGCCTCGCGGGCGACAAAATCCAGCATCGCGGTGCAGACTCCCGCCCCCCGCGCCGCGGCACTTACCACCACATCGTGAATATTCACCAATGGCCGGCAGGCAAAGGTGGAAAATCCCATAAAGCAGTTCACCAGGCCCAGCGCCCGGTCACCGTCGTAGGCGAGCACACTGAAAGCGCCGGGGAATTCCGCCAACCGCTCCAGCAAATGCTCGCGGCAAAAATCGGACATGGGCTCGCCGCCGCCGAAAGGGTCCCGCGCGTATTCGTCCATCAATGCCAGGATATCCTCCCCCTGCCGGGAATCGCGGTAGTCCGCCATCACCACCTGCACCCGCGCCGCCACTTCACTCATTGTTGTTCTCCTGCTCTCCACATCCCGCCATTGCATCGCTTCTCCCCGGAAAAAACCGCCGGTAACTGCTAACCCGCGCCCGCTGTGCCAACAACCAGCGCACCCGCTTCCGAAACCGGGACAGCGGACCCGCCCGGTAAAGGCGGCGGCGGTGTCGGTGAAAACGGCTATGTCTCCTTGCCATCGATCAACCCTCCCTTGTTGTTCGTGGCAGATTAACAAAACCGGGACGGATTCGCTTGGCCGGGGACCACAAAATGGCTATCCTGCCGCACTAATGAACATCCAGTCATGAATTGACACGAAGTTAAGCGATAACCCTGATGCGAAAAGCCCCCCGGTAGCAGGGCCGCCCAGGTCTCAACTTAGTGCCATTGCATCCAGTCATTGTTGGGGAAACCGCGTTGCGCCCGCTCAAGCACCTGATCGAGAACAATTTGCAGTGGTCTCTCGCCACCCGGCAGGAAAAACCGGATTTCTTCCTCAAACTGTCGAAACAGCAATCGCCGGAGTACCTGTGGATCGGCTGCGCCGACAGCCGCGTGCCCGCCAATGAGATCGTCGGTCTTCTACCCGGCGAACTCTTCGTGCACCGCAACGTGGCCAACGTGGTGGTGCACACGGACCTCAACTGCCTCTCGGTAGTGCAATACGCGGTTGAGATTCTCAAGGTCAAGCACATTATCGTCTGCGGCCACTACGGCTGCGGCGGCGTGCAGGCGGCGCTGGATAACCAGCAACTGGGGCTGATCGACAACTGGCTGCGCCATATCCAGGACGTGCGCGATAAACACCACACCCTGATCGACCTCTTCCAGCAGAGGGAGCGAATGGATCTGCTGTGCGAGCTCAACGTGCTGGAGCAGGTGATCCACGTGTGCCAGACCACCATCGTGCGCGATGCCTGGAAGGCCAAGCAGCCGCTCTCGGTCAACGGCTGGGTCTACGGTCTCGAGGACGGTTTGGTGCACGACCTGGGCATCTCCATCACCCATCCCGGTGAAATCGCCGAGATCTACCACAGCGCACTGACCAATATCGCCCAGCGCGACAGCGAATAGAGCCGCATCGAGAGCCAGGAGAGTGCCGCCAGGCACAGGCGCAACAACTATTGCGACGTCCTCCGGAGGATTTTTTCGCTTATTTTTCCTAATATGTCCGGCCGATTTATTGGTAATCTGGCTCTGCCAGATTTTTTATCGCGGGCCTTAGGTTCACAAACTACTCATCGGCTCTCCAGGACGGGGGGCGCCTCACAGAACTCTAAAGCTCGCTTGTGTGAAGGTTGCGCCGGGGGGATACATGTCTGATTACCGCGTTTGGGAATGCCAGATTTGTGGCTGGATCTACGACGAATCCAAGGGCTGGCCGGAGGACGGCATAGTGCCCGGCACCCGCTGGGAGGATATTCCCGACGACTGGTGCTGCCCGGAATGCGGCGTCGCCAAGGCGGAATTCGAGATGCAGCCGGTGGCCTCCGAGCCCCGCCGGGAAGAACCTGAAATCAACGCTCCCGTCCTGCAAACCGAAACCGCCGAAGCCCCCGCGACCGCCGCCGGCTATCGCATCTGGGAGTGTATGGTGTGCGGCTGGGTGTACGATGAATCCAAGGGCTGGCCGGAAGACGGCATAGCACCCGGAACCCGCTGGGAGGATATTCCCGATGACTGGTGTTGCCCCCAGTGCGGCGTCAGCAAGGAAGAATTCGATATGGTGCTGGTGAACGAGGCCGAGCCGCAGCCGGCGGCCACCCCCGAAAGCGCCACCAGAGAGGGAGACCCCGTGGTGATCATCGGCACCGGCCTCGCCGGCTACCACTTGGCAAAGGAATTCCGCAAACTGGACAGTCACACACCACTGGTAATGATCACCGGCGACGACGGGACCTCCTACTCCAAGCCCCTGCTCTCCGCCTCCCTGGCCCACGGCAAAACCCCGCAGCAACTGGCCACCGCCTCCGCCGAGGAAATGGCGCGGGAATTGAACGCGGAAATCCTTGTGCACACCCGTGTCACCGGCATCGACGCGGAACCCAGAGTCCTCACCCTGGTACCCGAAGGCGGCGGCCACAGCGCGGAACTGCGCTACGGCAAACTGGTGCTGGCCACCGGCGCCGGCTGCCGGCCCCTCCCCCCCATCGACGGCGACGGCCGCGCGCGCCTGTTCCGCATCAACAGCCTGGGAGACTACCACCGCTTCCGCACCGCCCTCGTGGGGCGCCGGCGGGTGCTGCTGCTGGGCGCCGGGCTGATCGGCTGCGAATTCGCCAACGACCTGACCCAGGCCGGCTACGAGGTGGAGATGGTGGACCCGCTGGACTGGCCCCTGGCCACGCTGCTGCCGGAGGCCGCCGGGCGCGACCTGCAGCGCACCCTGGAGGCAGCCGGTGTCCGTTTCCACGGCAACACCCGCGTCACCGATCTTTCCCGCGACGGCGGGGGGCTTCGCGCGCGGCTGGATAACGGTGAAACCCTACACGCCGACCTGGCCCTCGCCGCTCTGGGTCTGCATGCCAATACCGGCCTGGCCGAGGCCGCCGGCCTGGCGGTGGACCGCGGTATCCTGGTGGACCGCCACCTACAGACCAGCAACCCCGACATCTACGCCCTCGGAGACTGCGCCGAGGTGGACGGCCACCTGCTCTACTTCGTGGCCCCCCTGGTCAGCTGTGCCCACGCCCTGGCCGCCACTCTCACCGGGAATCGGAGCAAAGTACACTACGGCGCCATTCCCGTGGCCGTGAAAACCACCCTGCGCCCCACCGTGGTCTGCCCCCCGCGCCGAGGTGCCGAGGGCGATTGGCAGATCGACGCCGGCGAGGACGGCGTGCGCGCGGAGTTCCGCGACGCCGGCAACCGCCTGCTGGGCTTCGTCCTGACCGGCAGCGCCATCGCCGCCCGGGACGTACTGACTGCCGAGTGCGCGCCGCTAATGGATTAGCGGCCACGCCCCAAACAATGCAATACGCGCAAACGAGCCGCTTTTCCCGTAGAATGGCCGTCACGACCAACTTTGCACAAGAATTGACCAGAAGTATGACGGCAGACAGCACTCAAGCCCTCTCCCCGGCCCTCTCCCGGAGCCGCGCCCTGCGCGACACCCTGGGCCAGTTCGCCACCGGCGTCACCGTGGTCACCACGCGGGATGCCGACGGCCAGCCGGTGGGCATGACCGTCAACAGCTTCAATTCCGTCTCCCTAGAGCCGCCGCTGGTGCTCTGGAGCATCGACAAACACGCCCTGAGCTACAACGCCTTTACCGCCAACGAGCACTTTGCCGTGCACGTACTCAAGGCGGACCAGCAGCATATCTCCAACCTCTTCGCCGGCCGCGGCACCGACAAATTTGGCCAGATCCACTGGCATTCCGGCCCGGCGCAACTGCCACTGCTGGACGACTGCGCCGCCCACTTCCACTGTCGCCGGATGCAGTGCATTGACGGCGGCGACCACACCATTCTGCTTGGGGAAGTGCTGGAATTCACCGCCAGCGGCGGTGAACCGCTGGTCTTCCACCGGGGCCGCTATCGCGCCCTGGCTGGGGACTGACTCCCGGATTGCCAGTCAGGCTCATTTCAGTGCCAAATCGTAACTACTTCACCCCGACAGTCCCCTCTCACCCTTTGGGGGAGAGGGTTAGGAGAGGGGGAGCCCGGTCAGCGCCCCCTCCCCCGGCCTCTCCCCGCAAGCGGGAGAGGGGAGAGTAGTTACGCCAAATCATCCAAAAAGGGTCACAAATAACGGTTGTTCTGTAACCGCAGCGTCATACTTCATGGGCACGCTGTTGTCGACTAGGCCAAGAGGTCAGGATTATGGAAACCCCGGGCACCCTTTTCTGTTTCGCCCACCGCGGCTACCGCCAGCGGGCCACTGAAAATACCCTGCAGGCCATAGAGCACGCACTGGAATTCGATATCGACGGTATCGAGATCGATATCTGGAATGTCGGCGGCCAGATACTGGTCAAACACGACCGTCGCCTCGGCCGCCTGATCGCCGGCAGCGAGCTGCTCACGGATATGTGCCCCAATGCTCTGCGCGAAAAACTGCTGCCCTGCGGCGGCCGTATTCCCACGCTGCGCGAAGTGCTGGAGCTGGTCTCCAACAACATACAGCTCAATATCGAGATCAAGGGCCCCAATTGCGCCGCGCTGGTGGCGCGGGAACTGGAATCCTACGTGCGCGACAACGGCGCCTGTTTCGAACAGTACCTGATCTCCTCCTTCGACCACCGCCAGGTCTACGAGAGCCTGCAACTACTGCCGGAAGTCCGCCGCGGCGCCCTCCTCGCCGGCATCCCCCTGGACCTAGCCGCCTGCGCCGAATCCCTCAAAGCCTACTCCATGCACCTAAGCCTGGAATTCGTAGACGCGGACCTGATCGCCGACGGCAAACGGCGCGGGCTGAAAAATTACGTGTACACGGTCAACAACGGAGAAGACCTGCACCTGGTCGCAGCCATGGGCGCCGACGGCGTCTTTACCGACGAGCCGCGGCTGATTATGGATTACAACGCGGGGGTTACTGCGGAGATGTTGATGCAGCAGCAGGGGCAGGCGAGTGATAGGGATTTGCCGCAGGCTCAATAAGTCCTGGCACTAAGCGTACAGGAATTCCTTTCTCAAGCTGGGCCAGGGCAGATCGGTCCCGATAAAGGCCGACTCTACCAAGATTTTTGAGGTGCTTTTTTGCCCGGAGGCGGGGTTTTCCGGAGCCGGATACAACAAGCCCCGGGCGCTTTCGCGTCCGGGGCTTGTTGCTTTTGGAGTGGCTGATGGCCGGATCAAGCCAGCACTTCCAGCCCCTTGCGGTCCACGATGTTCAGCAGCTTGAGCGAGGGGCCGTTGGGCTTTTTGGCCCCGATCTCCCATTTCTGTACTGTGGACTTGCTGGTGTTCAGGTAGAGGGCGAAGACGCCCTGGCTGGCCTTGGATTTTTTGCGGATGCGCCGGATCTGTGCGGCGGTGTATTCCTTCACCGGCGGCAGGCACAGGGCGTCGAACTCCTTGAGGGTGACTTCGTCCATCACCCCAGCCTTGCGCAGCTCTTGGGCGCTTTCGTGTACCACTTCCAGGATGGATTTATCCATCGTCATTCACCTCGATCAGTATGCCGGCTTTCACGGCCTTGACTATCTCTCTGTCGCTGTAGCCAAACAGGGTTTTGGCGTACAGTGCTTTTAACTCTTTGTCCTTGATGCTGGAGGAGGATTCTTGGACACCCATCAGATTCTTCAACCTGGCAGTCCATCACTTCGACTCCATCCACGGCACTTCCCGGCCCATATACGGGGCGCCGGGGTGTAACGCTCAGTCCTCACCCCGCGCCGGGCACGGTTTACCGTGTGACGCCCTCAGTGGCCGTTGGATCCGCCTGCGCGCTGGATCGAGCCTCCATCACCCGCAACAGGTTCAGCTCTATCCAGTCCGCCAGATCGGCCACCTTTCCCGCCACCTCCTCTCCCATAGGCGTCAGGCTGTACTCCACGAATGGCGGCACCACCGGGTGGGACACCCTCGATACGAAGCCGTCACGAGCCAGTGCCTGAAGGCTCTGCGCCAGCATCTTCTCACTGACACCGCCGATCTTCCGGCGCAGTTCGCCGAAGCGGTGCGTACCGCTGCGCAGCGCGATCAGGATCAGTACCCCCCAGCGGCTGCTCACATGATTGAGCACCTCGCGGGAGGGACAGGGCGCGGCGAACAAGCATCCCCGCCCGAAACGCTCGCTCAGGCCAATCGGCGGTTCCGCATCCAGTTTCTTGTTCATAGTACTTACCTTTTTGTGCGTACTTTCTAGAAGTTAGCATGAACGTTAGACTGGCTCCACTGATTTATTACGCACTCAAAAAGCAAAGGAGATAGACGATGATTGTGGTAACTGGTGCATCCGGCCAACTGGGCCGGCTGGTGATCGCCGAGCTGCTCAAGTCCGTACCCGCCGCCGAACTGGTCGCGGCGGTGCGCAATCCGGATAGCGTGGCTGACCTAGCCGCTCAGGGCGTAGAGGTGCGCAAAGCCGATTACAATGAGCCGGCCACGCTTAAGGCGGCATTCGAAGGGGCGAACAAAGTGCTGCTGATCTCCTCCAGCGAGGTCGGCCAACGTGCGCCTCAACACGCCAACGTAATCGAAGCGGCGAAAAAGGCCGAAGTGGGACTGCTGGTCTACACCAGCATCCTGCACGCCGACACCACCCCGCTACCGTTGGGGCTGGAGCATCGGCAGACCGAAGCGAAACTGGCCGGGTCCGGCCTCCCCCACGCGATCCTGCGCAACGGCTGGTACAGCGAGAACTATACCGCCGGCGTACCGGTGGCACTGCAGTTCGGAGCTGTCATGGGCTGCGCCGGCGACGGCCGCATCTCGTCCGCCTCACGGGCCGATTACGCCGCCGCGGCCGCGGCCGTACTCCTGGCCGAAGAGCAGGCCGGCAAGGTCTACGAACTGGCGGGGGACGACTTCTACACCCTGGGCGAGTTTGCAGCCGAAATCGCAGCGCAGTCCGGCAAGGCGATCAGCTACCAGGACCTGCCGGAAGCGGAGTACCAGCAGGCGCTGGTGGGCGCCGGACTGCCGGAACCGATCGCAACCCTGCTGGCCGAGTCCGATACCGGCGCCTCCAAAGGCGGCCTGTTCGACGACAGCAAACAGTTGAGCGCACTGATCGGTCGCCCGACCACGCCAATGGTCGAATCGATCCAACTGGCGCTGGCGTCACTGGGATAACCCACCAAAGGCCGGACCAGCGTCCGGCCTTTCCCGTGCGCGTATCCGCGTATCTACAGCAACAAGATTCTTGGACACCCATCACTAAAGACCAGGCCCCGACCCTCTTCACCATCATTGGGTGGTAAATTGGCGCCTATACCCCGCGCGCCATCCGTCTCCTTCGGTGAATTTCCACAGGTCTTGTCTCTCCCCCCATTCTGCCCCGAAAACCCACAGACCATCCTGGTCGGTAAGCAAGCCGAAATTGGAGCGCGGCGGCATGTTTGTGGGGATTTCTGCTTCTGTCCATACCTCTCCGTTTTCCGATACCCAGATATCGCCAGACGGGTTGCCGCTTCTATCCGTGCCACCGACCAGCCACAACTTGCCCCCATAGCTGGCAACTCTGTGCTCGATTCTGCCCCCAGGTAAAGGTATAGGGACAACCTGTTGCCACTGTTTTCCATCGCTGGAATACCACACGCCTCGACTATAGGTACCGTCGGATTCACGACCGCCAACCACCCAGAGCTTTCCGTCAAAACTGGCGACCTCATAATCTTTCAGCTCCGAGTATTCTGTTATGCCACTCTCACGCTGCCACTCTATCCCATTCGCAGAGGACCACACCTGGTTCTCTTCAGCCATCACACTGGCGACTTCGATGGTAGCCGTTCCAAACAGCCACAATCTGCCACCATGGACCAGGAACCTCCTGCTCTTCAGGACAGGCAGCTCCGAAGGCGGCACAACCTCACTCCAATGGATGCCATCTTCGGAGGACCACAGACCGAGGCCTGTAACTTGTCCTTGTTCAGACTTTGGAATACCAATTGCCCACAGCTTGCCGTTAAAGCTGGTCAATATACTTTCAAATGACGGGTTGAAATCGCCTGAAATTTCGTATTTTTCCCAGCTGAAACCATCTTCCGATGTCCAGATATAAGTATCTTCAATTTCTTCACTTGACCATTCGGGGTTATCGAAAGCCCAGTAGCTCCCCTTATGGGTGACAACAGTCTTTCTGTTTGTTCCCCGCACAATATTTCGCGGAAGCGGGTGATCAGATGACTCCTTTTTCCAATTGGTTGCATCAGCTGAAGAAAAGACACTGCTGACAGGCCCTACGTTACTGACTTCCCCGCCAGTCACCCAAAGCTTTTCCTTAAATACCTTGATTGAATGCAGCCAGGTTTCTACTACCTCACTATCTGTTTTCGTAAATTCCCATGATTCCCCAGCCCCTGTGGACCAGAATCCATACCCACCGAGTGGCCCCCATCCTCTGAACCAGAGTCTATCCATGAAGGAAACCACACCTTCAGCTACGGCATGCGCGGGTGCAGGTTCCGGCAACAGTTCCCAATCAATACCATTTTCCGATACCCACACCTCTGTGGCTTCGCGACGCCCCCAGCCTCCGAGCACCCAGATCCGATCCTGGTGAACGACCGCCACGTGATCGAAGCGGTTCGCAAAGGGCGTCTCTTCCACCTCTAACGTCCAGTTCGTGCCATCCTCTGAAGACCACACATCGGAATAATAAAAGTCCTCATCTTCCGCGAGCTCCCCGAAATTAACTCCTCCTATCAGCCATAACCTGCCATTGTGGCTAACTACCCGATGGTCCTTTCTCGGGGCAAACTCGGCGTTGTCCGTAATCTGCACCCAATTAATTCCGTCCTCAGTAGCCCAGACATCGTTCATTTCAGGGTCCGAGGTTACTATTCTCTTTCTCCTGTCCGAGCCCCCGATCACAAATAGTTTTCCCTCATGCACGGTTAAACTATGGCCACTTCTCTTGGGGAAATTGCTTTTCACCGGGTGCCATACCACCCCATCCTCTGTGGCCCATATAGACTCTTCACCCCTCCAGACGGCATTTCCGATTATCCAGAGTTTTTCCTTGAAGACGACAGATCCATGCTCTGACCGACGCAGAAAATGATGTGGCCAGGCGGACACCTGTATCTCATGCATGGAATCCTGCAGAGTATAGTATCCGGGCCTCTCCAGAGTCGCAGCGGTATCCACAACCTCTGTTCCTCCGATAACATCCACCTGCCCATTTTCACATGCCTGAAAATTTGCTATATCGCAATCCCTCTCGGAACTCCGGTAGAGATTCATACCTGTCGCAGCGGGGGATAACGAAACCAGCGTATCACTTTCTCCGGCCCAGGCAGTCATGCCTATGCTGGTTTCGATAACGTAGCTTGCCGTCGCGGACAGGTACTGCGGCCCTTCTTCCTGTACTGCTTCAATCGTAACGGTCCCCAGCGCATGTGCCTCCACCAGTCCACTGGCGTCGACCGTAGCGATGCCTGGATCGCTCGACGAATAGACAACGGTGCCATCTCCCAGTCCCGTAGCCGGATTGTGCAAGGTGCTCCCCACGGGTAGCCTTAACGGACCGGATTCGGTGAAGGTCAGTGTGTTCGATAACGCCTCCACTTCTACCGAGTAGCTCGCCGACGCCGACCTGTATTCCCCATCCTCGGCAATGGTGGCGGAAATAGAAGTGGTACCCGCGCCGATGGCGGTAACAGTACCTTCACTGTCCACCACCGCAACGAATTCATCATCGGACTCGTAACTAATGAGCCCGCTCCCGGGGGCACTCGCGGGATTTTCCTGCGTATCCCCAGGAACCATGTATAACGTATCCGGGGCTTCAAAGGTTAACTTCCGCTCCTTCAGCACAGGGGTAGAGGGAGGCGAGGGGGGATCATCTGACGTACTGCCGCCGCCTCCGCCACCACAGCCGGCGAGGAGGAAGCTCGAAAAAAGGATCAGGAGAAACTTCTTCACGCAGACCGAAATCAAAAAAGAATGTGGGCGAGACCAGTGACACGATAGGAAAGGCAAAAGCATGGAATTTCTCCCGAAAGGCAGACGTGAATCATTTCTTAATTATCCTGCAATCTAGCATGCAGGCCCGGCCTTCCTTTTGTTCTGTCGGGCTTTGGTGATTTCTTTTTAATGCAAAACTAAAGACCTAACCCCGGCCCTCGCCTACAACCCCCTCGATCACCATATACATTCCCCTAAAGATCGGCTTTCTGAAGAAGATAAAGCAAAGGTTCTTAGCTGTTATTCCCTTAAACTGTATTGTTTATACTTGATAAACATTAGGCAGCCTCGCCCCACCACCGTGGCAGCGGGACGAGGCTGCCTAATGGGTGACCCCTGACCCCTAGATGTAAATTGTAAGGCCTGACCCCGGCCCTCTGCGAGGCCTGACCCCGGCCCTCTGCGTGACCCCGGCCCTCTGCGTAAGGCCTGACCCCGGCCCTCTGCGCCACAAAGAGGGTCTTTTCGGTGCTCTATCCCCGCGGCCTACTGGCTCGCTGTCTACGCTTAACCGCCCGCGTCGCCACGGGACAGCCCAAGACTCGCTTCCGGGTGGTGACCAGCCTTGCCCGGGTGGGACTTGCACCCACGGGAAACCTACGCACAGTTTCCGTTAATCACCTCCTTGTTAATCAACTTCCCCTGCGCCTGAGCTTCGCTCGGCGCACTAAGGCCTGACCCCGGCCCTCCTGGAGATAGTGTGCGGTCTATCAAGATAGAAGCTGCCGCCCCCTCTACTGTCATTGGGACGCCTTTTAAATGGGTGTCCAATGCGTGCCACGTTTCCTTGATCCGTTTTTCCATAGTCAGAAACAGCTCTATGGGTGTTCTGTTTTGCTTACAAAAAAATTGAGAATGAAATAATGCCCTATTACTTTTACGGGATTACCGTCTTTTGCAGGAGGATGATATTGAGCCTCAGCGAAATACTTCTCGGCAGCATAACAAAAAGAAAACACTGGGCTACAATCAATGGCCTCAATATTTTTTGTATTCCCATCTTCATCAAGATCAAGTTTAACTAACGCCCAACCATCTTGTTTACTCTCTAACTGCTTTGTTGGATACAACACTTTAGGATTGTTTACAGGATCACCAACAGTTATCTGCCCCTTATTTAACTGATTTAGGCTGGGCTTAGCCTTTAAGGGTATTACATTGGAGACACACCCAGAAATAAAAGCCATTAGGGATATAAAAATTTTACTCTTCAACCTCTGGCCTATCATAAAGTTCATTCAGAATCTCCTGCCCTTCAGGGGTATACATCGGGTCGATAATATAATCATTAGTTATTTTATTTAAACCAGCTTCCGTAGATTTTTGGAGTGGTTTAGGTGCGATTTTGGATATAAATTTATTTTTAATTTTATTTGCAGCCTTAACATTTCGCTTTTCAACTTCTTTGATCGACATAACAGATTCATCAACCGATTCGAGAGCAGGATCATTGTCATAGGGCACATCTGCAGATTTAGCCCTATTAGATTTCGCCTTTTCAGTTGCGTCATAGAAACCTTGTCTACTTTCCCCATCAGGGTCCCACTCTTCAACTGTTGCACCACATGAAACTGCCCCCCCACACTCACTAAGGTCGGGTGTATTTTTCCTCCAATCCCAATCCTTATACGTAATCCTACCAACTGCGAATGCAAATGCAGCATAAACAGCCCCATTTGCAAATTTTCCACCAGTAGCCTCGGATACAGTGCCCCCAACAACAACACTACCCAAAAACTGAACAGGCCCAGACTGACCTTGAAGCACTCCGCTGGCATTGACCGCCGCTCCAACATAAGCGCTGACAAAGCCATGTCCAAACTTGCCTCCTTGTAAGACGCTGGTTATACCACCAACCACACCAAAGTAGAATGCCTCCGTTCCTGTCCAGCCACCGGCACCCAAGGAGGCCCCAAAATATCCCATAACGGCACCTGTAAACGCCGCTGTGGCTATCTGTTCGAAATCACCCCCTTGCGTAATCGCCTGGGCGGCGCTAGTAGTACCCATTGCCCACGCCCAGACCTCTGGTCCACAAGCCCCCTCACAAGCCACTGTCAGGACAACCGCAATAACAATCTTAACAGCGCTCCAGAAATCAATTTTGTAGCCTGACGAATCCGTATAGACCAGCGGATTATTCCGCACATAGCTGTACCGATTGTACATCTGCGTGTCAGAGGCCGCCTGGATAAACGGGTCCGCCTGCAGGAACCGGCCCAGCCTGGCATCGTAGATCCGCCCGTTCATATGGATCAGGCCCACTTGGTCCAGCATCTCGTGGCCGGTGTAGCCTCTTGTGGTGAGGCTGGTGTCGAAGCCGGTGAGATCCGCAGCGATCAGGACGGTCCAGTCCTGGGCGTTTCTTCTCTGGCCCCAGGGGTCGAAGGAAAGCTCCTGGATGACCGTGCCGCTCTTGTCGGTGATCACATCCACCGAGCCCAGGTGGTCCTTGTGCAGGTAGCGGCTGGTGCGACTTGTGCTGCCGTCGGATTCGGTGGACAGGGTGACGATAGCGCCGCCGGGGAGGTAGCGCTTGATTTCCCTCGACCCATCGGATTTGGTGATTTTTTCGACATTACCGATGTAGCGGGTTTCCGTTGTGTTATTGCTGCTGTCGGTGTCGATTCTGAGGTAGCGGCTCCTGTCGGGGCCGTACCGGAATTCGGTGGTGTGACCTCCCTTGGTGATGGTTTCGGGTTTGTCGAAGGTGGTGTAGACCAGGGTTCTGCCGCTGGAGTCGCTGGTCATATTGCCGTTGGCGTCGTAGCTGTAGGTGACGCCGTCGGAAGTGGCGCAGACGGCGTGAGGGCCGGCTTTTTGGTCACATTGCTCGTCGCTCTCGCTGTCTCCTGCGTAGTAGTAGTCGCCCACGTCGGACTTGTATTCGATATTGCCGAGGCCGTCGTATTCGACAATCTGCGCTTCCCGCTGCATTCCCTCGGCACTGACCTGGGCGCGCTTCAGGCGATTGAGGCCGTCGTACTGGAACTCCTCGAACAGGTTCTTGCCACCGCTGCGGTCGCGGCGGTTTTCCAGGTTGCCGAGATTGCTCCACTGATAGGTGAGGTCCTGGACCTGGGTGATGCCGAGCACCGAGGCGGTCTGGTGTTCGAGGCGGCCGGTGGCTGGGTCGTAGGTCCTGTCGGTGACTACGCCGTTACCCTGGCGGAAGCGGGTGACGTTGCCGCGTTCGTCCATGGCGAGGACGGTGTAGAAGTTTTCCCCGCTGGCCTGGTTGATGTTTTCCGCATCCACGACGGCTTCGAGGTAGCCGTATTGGTTGTAGACGTTTTCGGTGGCGCTGGAGCGCCAAGTGCCGTCGCCTCCAGCGTCGAACTGCTGGAAGACGCGGCCGTACTGGTCGTAGGTGGTGCGGGTCCAGTGGTCGTCGCCTTCTGCGAGGCTGGTGAGCTGGCTGTCGAGGCGGCCGAAGCGATCGTAACTCGGCACTTCGGCATAGTCGCTTTCGACGCCGATCACACCGGCAAGTGCGCCGGGCGGGACATCTTCCTCCCAGTGGGGGCTTCCGTCACCCTTGTTTCGATTATTGTTGTAGCTCCAGAGGGTTTCGCTTTCGATATTGCCATCGGTGTTCAGCTCCTCCGGGTCCTCGATATCACCGTTGCGGTAGTCGGTTCTCCGCTCCAAGCGGCCGAGGCGGTCGTATTCGTTGACGACCATCTGCCGCTTGGCGTCGATCTGCCACTCCAATTCGCCGAAGCCGTTGTAGCCGTAGTGCCACTCGCCCTTGTCCAGGTCGCTCATATACTCCTTGCGCCCGAGCTTGTCATAGCGCATTTCGGTGACGGTGCTGAGTCCGCCCTTGTCGCCTGTGCGGGTGGCGAAACGCAGATTACCCTGGGCGTCGTAGCGGTATTCCAGCTTGCCACCGAGGTTGTCTTTGACGAAGACCAGTTCGCCTTGTGCGTTTTTGGTCTCGGTCTTGGTGTGGCCCTCGGGGTTGGTGGTGACGGTTTTGTAGCCTTGATAGTCCACGTGGACATCGTGGGGCAGTCCATCGGTGCCGGTAATGCCGTTGTTGTTGAGGGTGCCCGGCAAGTCGGTGCCCACGACGCGGCCGAGGATGTCGTAGTCCATCGCCGTCCAGTACTGGGCACTGCCACTGTAGGGTTCGGATTTGCGACTGACGCGGCCGAGGTTGTCGTACTCGGTATCGGCATAGACCCAAGCGCCGTCGAAGCCGCGGGTAGCACTGCGGGTTTTCCGGCCCACGACGTCGAAGCAGGCCAGGGATTCGGCACCGCCGGCGTCTTTCGCCGTCTGCTGGTAGGCGCTGCCCGCGGGACAGTGGTCGCCGGGGGCGGACAGCAGAGTGATTGAGTGGGCTCCGGTCTGGTTGTATTCCAGAACCTTACGGCCGAAGGCGTCGTAGTCGAACAGGGTCTGGACGCCGGCGATGTCCTCCACCAGGGTGGGCTGGCCCAGTTCGTCGCGGGCCAGCACTCTGCTGGTTACCTGGCGGTAGGCGTTTTCCTCCGTTTCCAGATAGCGGCCCTGGCCGCCCTGGTAGGTCCAGCGGCTGCTGCGGGGCTCCTCGCCCGCAGTGGCCTGGGTGGCGGTTTCCTTGTTGCCGAAGTCGTCGTAGGTATAGGTGGAGGTGAGCCGCAGGGTGTCGTCATCCGGCTCGACTTTTTCCCACCACAGCAGGCCAGCCTCGGGGCCGTCCGGGTGGTAGTCGAAGCGGCTGATGCGCTTGACGCTATCCGTTGCGCCGTTTTCGGTGCGGGTGTGGATGACGATCGTCTCCACCAGGCGGCCCAGTTCCGGGTAGCCGGAGAGCATATGATCCGTATTGGCCAAGGTCAGGCTGCGGCCCTCGCCGTAGTCGTTCTCCGTGTCGGTGATGAAGGTGTCACCATTGGCGGCTAGAGTGGTGACGGTGATCCGTAGCGGATTGCCATGGTTGTCGTACTCGTTGACCGTGGTCACCGTCTTGAGTGGGTCGCCATCCGTGTTGCCGTTCAGGTCGTAGGTTTCCTCGATGCTCTCTGCAAGCCAGGGCTGGAGCGAGCCCAATTCGGCACTGCCATCTGCCAGTGCAGTGGCCCGCCAACCGGATTGCCAAGCTGCGCCGTTGGCCTTTTTGAGTTTCCAGGTATTGGTGGAGCGACTGAGCAGTTTACCGGCCGCGGTTTTCACCTCGGTGCTCAGGGGATACCCCCGGAAGGGGAAGTCCTGGCGGTAGGTGGTGGTGGTCACGACCCCGGTCTGTTCATCGACGGTACACAGCTTCTCGAAGCCAAGCAGGCCGCGGCCGCCAGCCTGGAGTTTGGCCTGGGCGTAGTGGTAGCTGATACTGCTGATGTCGTCGTCGCTGGCATCGCCGGCCGTGGGCGCACTGCTGTCCACGCGGGTGGCCACGTACATAGGGCCTATCAGTTCCAGGGTAGGGGAGAGTTTGCCCAAGCGGTCTTGGCCTTCCCAGCTGTCGTTCAGGGCGCTATAGAAAGACCCGGTACTGGCCACGCGGTATTCTCCGCCGCACTGCAGATTCACCTCCGGTTCGTCGTGGCTTTCAGTCGTGGTGTCCAGGACCAAGTGGGTGTAGTGGCCGCTGTTGGCGAGGGAGCCGTAGGCGATATCCGTTTCGGCACCCAGGCCGTTTGTGATTTTTTCGATGACATTGACAGGACCTAGGAAGCCGGTGGCTGGGTGTAGGACGGCGATATCGCTTTCAACCCGCACATAGTCAGTGACCCCATCGCCATCCATATCGGTGAACAGATGCAGGGCTTGCTCGTTGCCGCTGGTAATACGGAAGTCATCCGACCCGCTAAACTGCTGCTGCAACTCGTTCCAACGGCGCACTCGCAGTCGCCTTCGCCCTGCATCGTGCCAGACCAGATCCTGGTCGCCATCGTTATCGTAGTCGAACCACTGCAACTGGGCTTCTTCGGGCATGACGCCGAGGCTGACCGCGTCTTTGAAACTCTGGCCGGTGCTCAGGCGATAGTGGTAACGAGCCTTTTCCACCAGAGAATCGTCGTCATATGTATCGTCTTGCAGGATCAGGTCAGCAAGGCCGTCGCCATTAATGTCGGCGACATGAACTTTTTGCTTGAGGTCCCCGTGGCGCTCGAGCGCATCGACGCTAGAATCGCGATTTTTTGATTCGAAGTCTTCCCCAGACTGCCCGAAGTCCAGCAACTTGCCGCGGTTGACCAGCTGGTAACCACCCTGCGCATCGCCTTCGATGGATACCCGGTAGGCGCGGGTGTGCTGTTCCTGCAGCCAACCCGGCCGGCGACCTGTCCCCACCCGGGTCTTTTTGGTGTCGAATAGGATCAGATTGACGCGACCATCGCCGTTGAAGTCCCCAGCCGCGCCGGGGCTCAGATAATGCTCGCGGGACTGGTTGTCGGGGTCTTCCAATGTCCAGGATTCCAGCCCCTGGACCGTCAGCGGCTCCTTGGCGGCAAAGCGGTAGTAGTGGTGGGAACTGATAGGTTCATTCGGATCTATCTCCATCAGCCAGTAGCCATCGCTGCTGACAGCATCGACCAGGCCGTCGCCGTTAATATCGATAAAGCGCACGTCCTTGTCCTTCAGGCCCTCGGCCGCCAAGTAGTTGCTGCTCAGCTGCCAGTTACCGTTGCCTCTGGGGAGGGACAGGAGGATACGCCACTCCTCAGCTTTTTTCGCGTAAAAGGCCACGTCGGCGCGGCCGTCGCCGTTGTAATCCATCATTTCCCAGCGGTAGGGAGTCTTGCCCACATTGGCGGAGTCGCGGTAGGCGAGGCGTTCGAGACCGAAGCCACTTTCGTCGGCAAGGACATATCTGAAGTACTGGTCGTGGACCTCACCATCGTCATCCCAATCCGCTTCCAGCCAGATCAGGTCCATGCGCCCGTCGCCGTTGATATCCGCCGGACGCGCGCCCACGGCGGCGCGGTCGCGCTGGGTACTGAGGATGACGCTGTCCCTGACGCCGCCGGCAAAGCTGCCGGGCAGGGGCAGGCGCCAGTCGAAGACGGTGTCCGGCTGGCAGAGGGTGCCGTTGGGGCCGGCACACTGGCGGATGCGTTCGAGGCGACTGAGGTTGTCGCGGGGATCGCTCAGGTATTCCAGTGTGTAGCGGCGCACTTCCTGCAGGCCATTGCCGCTGTCATTCTGCACGCGAATGCCGCTTAGGCGTTTTTTGGTTTGCAGCAGTTCGCCCGCCAGGTAGCCGCTGATGGGGTCTTGCCGACCCTTATAGTCGAACACCATCTTGGCACCGGCGCTGCCGCCGCTGGTGTAGGCGTAGCGGATTTCGCTGATGCGGTGGCTGATATCGTGGTTAGGTTCGTCCCTGTCGACGTCCGCGGCGTAGACAAATTCGATAGGGTTCAGAGCACTGTCCTCGAAGCGGCTGATCCCCCAAGTCAAGGTGCGGGTCTTGTCTCCAACCATTACCCGCTGGCGGGAACGGTTGCCATCGCCGTAGTAGCTGATGGAGCCGTCCTTGCGCTCGACGGTGAAGTAGTCCGGGTGGCCGTCTGTGCCGCCGTGGGCTTTGATCAGGGCGAAGCTGTCGATCTCGGTGCGGTACAGGCTGCCGGGTTTTCCGTAGGTACCCTCTTCAACCGCCAGCAGCCGCTGGCCGTCCAGGCAGAAGCGGTCTTCGCCGCTCCAGGTGATGGCCTTGGCCTGTTTGTCCTGCCCCAGGGTCTGGCGGCAGCGGCTGATGGCGGAGAGGCCGCCCAGGGCCCAACCGTGGCCCACCAGGCCGTTGCCGCCCTGGCTGGAATAATTGAGGGAGAGTTCCGGGGCCACGCCGGCGGTGCCGGCGGGCAGGCTCAGGGGAATACTGTAGGTGGCCGCGCCGGATTCGTTGACGCGAAAGTC